>NZ_JAOSZE010000051.1 GCF_025630775.1 Actinoplanes sp. KI2 | reverse complement strand
GTCTTCTCCTCCTCACCCCCCTCATGTCCGTTCCGCCCAAATATGCTGAGGCGGGGGCGGCCGCACCGCGGCCGCCCACGCCGGGGGCGCACGAAAGAAGCCATTCGGGCTAACGCCGATGGCGCCGCTGAGTCGCGAGGGCCAGGGCACCCAGAACGGCGACCACCATGCCGTAGACCAGAGCGACCGGGTGCAGACCGAACGAGGTGGCGGCGAAGCCGGCGAGCAGAGCGGGGACGCTGAACGCCGTGTACGCGATCACCAGCGCGACCGCGAGCAGCTCGCCCCGCTCGTGCGGCGCCGCCAGGGTGGCGAGCGTGCCGAACGAGGCGAGCGCCGAGGCGCCGAAGCCGATTCCGGAGATCACCGTGCCGGCCGCGGCCGCCGTGACACTCGAGGACTCCAGGCCGAGCACGCTGACCACCGAGCCGAGCGTGAGCAGGGCGGCGGCTACGGTCAGCACCCGCGGGATGGGCAGCTTGCGCATCGCGTACGAGGTGATCGCGCCGGTCCCGCAGAGCAACGTCACCACGAACCCGCCGACCAGGTGGTTGGTGAGCCCGAAGACGCCGGCCGCCACGGACGGGCCGAGGGACAGGTAGAGCCCGCCGATCGCCCAGCTGGCCACGATGATCGGGACGAGCGCGAGGACGTCGGCGCGCAGCCGGGTCGGCACGCCCAGCCGCGGTGCGAGCGACGCGACCGCGCCGGGGCGGCGGGCCGAGGTCTCCGGTATCCGGGCGACCACGTAGCCGGCCAGCACCATCGCGGCCAGCAGCAGCGCCCAGACCAGGTGGGTGGGCTCGGGGGCGAACTGGACGAGGGCGCCGCAGCCCAGCGCGCCGACGGCCAGCCCGGCGACCGGGGCGATGCCGTTGATCAGGCCGGCCCGGCCGGGCGCGTGCGGCGGGTTGAGATCGACCAGCGCGGCACCGAGCGTGGTGAGCGCCGCGCCGGTGGCGATGCCCTGCAGCAGCCGGGCCACGAGCAGCACGGGCACGTCGCCGGCGGCGAGGAACAGGGCGAGCGAGGTGGCCTCGAGCGCGATCGCGGCGGCCAGCACCGGGCGGCGGCCGACGTGATCGGAGAGGGCCCCGAGGGTGAGCAGCGCGCCGATCAGGCCCAGCACGTAGACCGCGAAGACGACCGTGAGCGTCGTCGCCGAGAAGCCCCACAGGTGCTGGTAGACGACGTAGAGCGGGGAGGGCGCGGCCGAGGCGGCCGCGAAGGTCACGAAGATGGCGGCGATCGCCGCGAAGGCGACCGGGCGCGACAGCCGCCGATCGGTACGGACGGCCGGCCGGGTGTCGGCAACGGTGGTCATGACAATCCCCTCGCATCGGCGAACAGACAGGTCTGTCTGACTGGACGAGACTAGACAGACCTGTCTGGTATCGTCAAATGCATGTCCGCCGCATCACCCCCCGCCCGGCCCTCCTCCCCGGCGAAGAAGGCGTCCGCCCGCGAGCGCCTGCTCGCCGCCGCCGACGAGCTCTTCTACGCCGAGGGCGTGCACACCGTCGGGATCGACCGGATCATCGAGCGGGCCGGGGTCGCCAAGGCGTCGCTCTACAGCAGCTTCGGCAGCAAGGAGGAGCTGGTCCGGGCGTACCTGGAGAATCGGCACGAGATCCGCCGCAAGCGGTTGCTGGCCGGCCTCGAGCGCTTCGACAACCCGCACGACCGGCTGCTCGGCGTCTTCGACGTGCTCGCCGAGCTGACCGCCACGCCCGGCTTCCGGGGCTGCGCCTTCTACAACGCCAGCGCCGAGTCGGTGGCCGAGGGCGGCGCGGTGGAGCAGGTCTCCAACGCCAACCGGGCCTGGACCCGCGGCCTGCTCACCGAGCTGGCCCGGGACGCCGGGGTGTCCGACGCGCCGGGCCTCGCCGACCAGTTGATGATCCTGTACGACGGCGCCTCGGTCGGCGCCCGGATGGACAAGCGGGCGGACGCCGCCCGGCTGGCCCGGGTCGTCGCCGTTCAGCTGCTCGACGGCGCGCTTGCCGCAAGCTAGCCGCGACTATTTCTCGATGGGCTCGGCCACGCCCGTCGCCGGCGCCAACGGCTGCGCGTCGAGGATCTCGGCCTTGGCCTCGGCCTCGTGCGCCACGAGATCCGGGTCGACGTAGGCACGCTTCGGGCCGCGCACCAGCGAGGCGATCGCGCCCACCACCAGCAGGCCGATCGCCATCCAGAAGACGATCACCAGGCCGTCGTGGAACGGCTCGGCGATCAGCCGCGGGAAGAACTGGAGGCCGGTCAGCTTGGCGGCGTTCGCCGCCGGCAGCGCGCCCAGCACGTGCGGGCCGAGCAGCTGCCCGATCGGGTTGTAGCCGAGGAACGCGGCGAACAGCGTGCCGACCGGCGGCAGTTGGGCGATCGTGTCGGCGGTCGGGCCGGGTACGCCCTGCGCGGTCAGGCCGCCGGAGAGCGTGTGCGGCAGCGAGCCGGCGAGACCGGCGACCATCAGCGAGAAGAAGATGCCGATGGAGAGCACCATGCCGGCGTTCTGGAAGGTGGCCCGCATGCCGGAAGCGGCGCCGCGCATGTTCGCCGGCACGCTCGACATGACCAGGCTCGTGTTAGGCGCGGCGAACAGGCCGCCGCCCAGGCCGTTGATGAAGATCAGCACCGCGAACACCAGGTAGTTGAAGTCGCCCGGCAGCGCCAGCAGGCCGAGGAACGACGCCGCCATCACCAGCAGGCCGCCCGCCGCGAACGGCCGGGGGCCGAACTTGTCGGAGAGGTAGCCGGAGATCGGGCCGGCCGCGAGGAAGCCGATCGTCAGCGGGACCAGGTAGATGCCGGCCCACAGCGGCGTGGACTCGTAGCTGTAGCCGTGCAGCGGCAGCCAGATGCCCTGCAACCAAATGATCAGCATGAACTGGAGGCCGCCACGGGCCACGCTGGCCAGCAGGTTCGCGGCGTTGCCGGTGGCGAACCCGAGGTTCTTGAACAGCCCGAGCGGGAACATCGGCTCGGCCACCTTGGACTCGATGACGCCGAACGCGACCAGCACGGCGACGCCGCCGATGAGGCCGGTCAGCACCCACGGGTTGGTCCAGCCCTGGGTGTGCCCGCCGTACGGCTGAATCCCGTACGTGATCGCGGCCAGCACGGCGGTGAGGCCGACGGCGAACGTCGCGTTGCCCCACCAGTCGATCTTCGCGTGCCGGCGGACGCCGGTGTCGTGCAGCGACCGGTACGCCCAGATGGTGCCGAGCACGCCCACCGGGATGTTGACCCAGAAGATCGAGCGCCAGTCCCACTCGGCGAGCGCGCCGCCCAGGACCAGGCCGATGAACGAGCCGGCCAGGGCCGAGACGATGTTGACGCCGAGCGCCATGCCCCGCTGCGCGGCCGGGAAGGCGTCGGTGATGATCGCCGCGGAGTTCGCCATCAGCATTGCGCCGCCGATCGCCTGCACCACCCGCCAGCCGATCAGCCAGAGCGCGCCGCCGCCGCCGTCGAACGGGTCCAGCGACAGGATGATCGAGGTGACCGTGAAGATCGCGAAGCCCGCGTTGTAGATCTTGACGCGGCCGTACATGTCGCCGAGCCGGCCGAGGGTGACCACCAGCACGGCGGTGACCAGCATGTAGCCCATCAGCATCCAGAGCAGGTAGCTGACGTTGCCGGGCTCGAGCGGGTTGACGTTGATGCCCTTGAAGATCGCCGGCAGCGAGATCAGCACGATCGAGGAGTTGATCGTGGCGAGCAGGTTGCCGAGCGTCGTGTTCGACAGCGCGACCCACTTGTAGCGGGGGTGATCCACAGAGAGCACGCGTTACCTCTTCGGTTGTGATGATCTTCGGTTGTTGCTGCTCAGGACGCGAGCAGATCACTCAGCCGGTCGAGCGCGGGCAGCGCCGCGACCAACGCGGCGTGCTCCTGGGCCGGCAACTGCTCGAGCATCGCGGCGAGCGCCCTGGTACGCCCCTCGCGACGGCGGGCCACCGCCTCGCGACCGGCGTCGGTGATGCTGACGACCACGGCCCGGCCGTCCTCGGGGTCCGAGCCCCGGCGGGCCAGCCCCTCCCGCTCCAGGCGGGTGATCAGCTGCGTCATCGCGGGCTGGCTGACCCCCTCCGGCGCGTGCAGCTCGCAGAGCCGGCTCGGACCGGTGCGCTCGAGGCGGCGCAGCGTCGACGCGGCGGTGAGGCTAAGCTCGGAACGCGGGGTGAGCCGGCGAAGCAGTTCGTAGAAGCGCTCGAAACCGGCGGCGATGGCCGCGTCCTCGGCAGAGATGGTGGTTGTCTCCGGCACGACCTTTTTATATCACTGGATTATGCAAGCTAATGCCCGACGTGACGAAGCGCTCACCGTGCAATTCGCCCAAACGTGCCGCTCGGGCCTGCCCGCTCCGACCCGTCGGCGATGACAGCATGCGGTAATGCATGCGCTGGACACCACGGACACCGGCGCCCACGAGGCCGCGTGGGGCGGGTCCTGGCTGTACCCGCACATGGGCACCACCGACGAGGGCAGCGCGCCGCAGGACTACATGATCGCGCTGCGGCACGTGGCGCTGACCCTGGACGCCGACCCGGCCTGGCGCGCCTGGTGGGGGCGGTCCGGGCTGACCGCGTGCGAGCTGGGCATCGTCGCCGAGGGCCGGCTCGACCACCTGCGGCCCAGCGCGGACATCCGCCGCTGCGGCGACCGGCTGCGGGCCAACTTCACCTGCGCGCTGCCCGGCGAGGGCGCCGACCTGCCGACCCGGGCGGCGGCCGAGGTGCCGGCGATGTTCGAGGTGATCCGGCAGGCCATGTCGATGCCCGGGCTTCCGCCGACCCCGCCGGTGCCGACGCTGCCGGCCGACGTGCCGGAGGTGCCGGTCACCACCAAGCCGCTGCCCGAGCTGCCGGCCGAACTGGAGCAGCAGGGCTACCTGACGCTCGCCCAGATCCAGGAGTTCTTCGGCTGAGTCCGCTTCGTATTCCATGACGGTCTATCCTTCCCATGTATACACTCGGCGTATACGCTGAGGGTATGGAGACCAACGGAATCTCGCGCCGAAGCTTCACCGCCGCCGCGCTCGCCGTGGCGGCGGCCGCGCCGTTCGGGACCGCCGGCTTCGCCGGCCCGGCCGTGGCCGCCCCCGCTCGACTCCGCCTGCCCCGCCCCACCGGGCCCTACCCGATCGGGACCGTTCCGCTGCTGTTCGCCGACCGCTCCCGCGCCGAGCCGCGCGAGCTGATGGTGAGCCTCTGGTATCCCGCCGCGGACGTCCGGCGGCACCCACCGGCGCCCTGGATGCTGCCGAACCCGCTGCGGGACCTGCTCGCCTCGGCGGGCTTCGCGCCGGACGCGGCGCTGTCGCCGAGCACGGCGGGCCACACCGGCGCGCCGGTGCTGCGCGGGCGTTTTCCGGTCGTGCTCTACTCGCACGGCGCGCACGATCAGCGCGCCGACACCACCATCACGGTGCAGGAGCTCGCCAGCCACGGCTACGTGGTGGCCACCGTGGATCACACCGGCGACGCCTTCGTCGAGTTCCCCGACGGGCGGCTGCTGGTCCCGTCGGACGACCTCCCGATGGGACCGGCCGACTTCGCGGCGGACATCCGGTTCGTTCTCGACCGCCTCGAGGAGCGCTGCGCCGAGCGGGCCCTTCCGGCCGGCCTCGGCGGCGCGCTCGACCTGCGCCGGGTCGGCATGTTCGGGTGGTCGAAGGGCGGGTCGGCGACCGCCCGGGTGATGTTCGCGGACCGCCGCGTCCGGGCCGGGGTGAGCCTGGACGGCCCGATGGAGCCGGTGGTCGACGGCGGCGTGCTGGACCGGCCCTTCCTGATGATGACCGCGGAGTTCACCCGGGCCGACCACCCGGCCGTCGCCGAGTTCTGGTCACAGCTGCGCGGCCGGCGGCTGAACGTACAGGCCGACGGCGCGGTGCACGGTTCGTACACGGACTATCAGCTGCTGGTCGCCGAGCTGGCGCCGGCGATCGGGATGAGCGAGGCGGAGCTGGCGGGCTGGATCGGCACGCTCGACCCGGCGCGGGCCGTCCGGATTCAGCAGGCATACCCGCTGGCCTTCTTCGACCGGCACCTGCGCGGCCGGCGCAGTCGCCTGCTCGACGGTCCCAGCGCGGCCTTTCCCGAGGTGCGCTACCTTCCCTGAGCCGCGGTCACTCGCCGTCGTACGGGACGTGCACCGGGAACAACAGGTCGTCGAAGGCGGATCGGGTCAGCGGCTCGGCGAAGTAGTAGCCCTGCCCGAGCTCGCAGTTGCCGACGGCGAGCGAGGTGAGCTGCTCGGCGTGCTCGATCCCCTCGGCGACCGTGGACAACCGGAGGGCCAGACCCAGCTGGATGATGCCGTGCGTGAGGGCGGCCGCGGTCGGCTCGTCCACGACGTCGTCCACGAAGGACTTATCGATCTTGATGATGTCGACCGGGAATCGCCGCAGGTAGGCCAGTGACGAGTAGCCCGTGCCGAAATCGTCGATGGCCAGGCGTACCCCCAGGTCCTTGATGGCAAGGAGGCGCTCCAGCGTGGCCGGGCGATGATCGACCAGCAACGACTCGGTCAGCTCGAGGGTCAGCCGGTCGGCCGGCAGGCCGCTGGACTCCAGCGCGGACCGCACCACCTGGGGCAGCAGGCACTGCTCCAGCTGTACGGCCGAGAGGTTGACGCTGACCGACAGCGGCTTGCCCGCGCGGCGCTGGTTCCACTCGGCGACCCGCTGGGTGGCCTCGCGCAGCACCCACTCGCCGATCGGCACGATCAGGCCGGTCTCCTCGGCCAGCGGGATGAAGTCCGCCGGCGGGACCATCCCGCGTTCCGGGTGCATCCACCGGATCAGCGCCTCGACCCCGGTGATCTCGCTGGTGTTCAGGTGCACGATCGGCTGGTAGCGCAGCTCGAACTCGTGCCGCACGACCGCACGCCGCAGATCGGCCTCGAGATCGATGGTGGCCTGGAACTCGACCCGCATGTCCGGCACGAACCGCTCGCACCGGTCCTTGCCGTGCTTCTTCGCCTGGTACATCGCGAGGCCGGCGTCGATCAGCACCTCCTGGGCGACACGCGGGCCGGGCCGGCCGACCGCGATGCCGACGCTGGCGCTGACGTACGCCTCAGCGCCGTTGACCTCGAACGGCGTCCGCAGCTCCTCGAGCAGCCGGGCAGCCAGCGGCTCGGCCGCGGCGGCCTCGGCCATCCCCGGCAACAGCACGGCGAACTCGTCGCCGCCGAGCCGGGCCGCGGTGTCGCCGTCCCGCAGGCAGGACCGGATCCGGTCGGCGACGCCGATCAGCAACTGGTCACCGGCCGCGTGGCCGAGCGAGTCGTTGACCATCTTGAACCGGTCGAGGCCGATGAACAGGACGGCCGCGCCCTCCTCGTCGCCGGCCAGCGCCTCCTCGATCCGGGTCTGGAACAGGGCACGGCTGGCCAGGCCGGTCAGCGAGTCGAGGAAGGAGAGCTTCATCGCCTCGAGCATGCGCGCGTCGGTGAGGGCGAGACTCAGCTGCTCGGCGAACGCCTTGATGATTTCCTGGGCGGGCTTGTCCCACTCCCGGGTCCGGCTGTACATCCCGACGTTGAGGCAGCCGACCGCCTTGCCGTTCTCGTGCACCGGGGCGGCCATCACCGACCGCAGCTGCGCCTTCCTCATCGCCCCGATGACGATCGGGGAGACCGAGTAGTCCTCGATCATGATCAGCTCGTCGCCGAGCACGGCCAGGCCGGAGGCGCCGGCGGCGGCCAGCGGCAAGCGCTGCAGCTTGGCCCGCACCTCGGGCGGCACCCCGGTCGCGGCGATGTTGCTGCCGGTCGCCGGGTTGTCCCGGTCGACCAGGTTGAACGTCGACATCTCGACGCCGAGCAGCGCACAGGCCGCGTCGGTGACCGTTTGGAAGATCTTGTCGAGCGGGTCGCGGCGGGCGATCGCACGCTGGATGTCGGTGAGCGTCTCGAGAACGCGCTGCCGCTGGTGGAGCGAGTCGAGCAGACGGTCGTTCTCCTCGGCGTACCGCCGCTCCGACTCGATCATCTGCAGCGAGTGGAGGCTGAGCTCGAGGACCCGGGTCATGCCGCGCAGCAGCGTGACCTCCTCGGCGCTGAACGGGGTGCTCCCGCGCCGGCCCAGGACGAGAAGCCCGGGTGCCTCGCCACCGATCGTGGCGAACGTGACGGCGTGCCGGATGCCGGCTAGATCGAGCGTGGTGCGGCGACCGGTGGCGACCTCGTTCAGGGCGTACGCCGGGACGTCGTCGACGGCGAGGCCGACCGCGGCCACCACGCCGTCGTCGATCATGAGCACCGCCACGTCGGCATGCAGGGCCTGGGCGGCGCAGTCGACGGCAGCATGGTGCGCGGCCGGACCGCCGGGCCGGTCGGCGACGACGGACAGGAAGTCCGTCAGTTGCTGAGTCGCGAGCACGGATTGCCTGTCGGCCGGGCTAGTAGCGACTTGAGAAGAACCTGTGGGTCGGAAAAACCTCATCGAAGCCCAAGGTCGGCCTGCCTTTGTGCCAATCGACTGACCGAAAGTGAGTGAACCGACACGGGCCGTTGTCAGACGCCTACCCCATCAGGCTTACTAGATCAGTGGGTACCGCGGAAGATCCGCCACATACGGCCCCGCAGGGGCCTGGCCCTGGTGTGGGTGTGGGGCGGGTCGGGGTAGCCGCTGTGACGTTCTTCGCGCTCGCCGCGACCGCACCCCTCCTCGTGCTGATCACCGTCGTGCCCGCCGCCCTCGCCGCCGGCGGCGGGCCGCTGGTGCCGCTCGCCTTCGTCGCCGTCGCGATCGTCCTGCTCTTCTTCGCCGCCGGCTACGCGGCCATGGCGCACCGCGCGCCCTACGCCGGCGCCATCTACTCGTACGTCTCCCGCGGCCTCGGCCGGCCCGCCGGGGTGGCCGCCGCCTGGCTCGCGCTCGGCTCCTACCTCGCCGTTCAGCTCGGCCTCTACGGCATCGCCGGGGTCGCCGCCGCGCCGCTGCTGCACACCTGGTTCCACGTCGAGGCGCAGTGGTGGATGGTCTCGGCCGGCTGCTGGCTGCTGGTCGCGCTGGGCGGCACGATCCGGGTCGAGATCCTCAGCGGCGTGCTCGCCCTGCTGGTGCTGGCCGAGTTCGCGGTCGCGGCCGGCTTCGCGACGGCCAACGTGATCGCCCCGGCCGGCGACCGCTTCGCCCGGGCGTCGTTCCTGCCCGCGCACCCGGCCGCGATCGACCGGCCGGCCCTGGGCCTGCTGCTCGCCGTCGGGGCGCTCGCCTTCGTCGGCTTCGAGACCACCGGCACGTACGCCGAGGAGACCATGCGCCCGCGGCGGGAGGCCGGCCAGGCCACGTACGCAACGGTGGTGGTCCTCGGTCTGCTCTTGGCCTTCTGCTCCTGGTCGGTGCTCGCCGGCGCCGGCCCGGACCAGGTCACCGCGCTCGCCCGCGCGCGCGGCCCGGAGCTGGTTTTCGATCTGGCCGGTGCCCGCCTGGCGCCGTGGGCCGTGACCACCGGCCGGGCGGTGTTGCTGGCCGCCCTGGTCGCGGCGGCGCTGTCGCTGCACAACGCGATGGCCCGTTACCTGTACGCGTTGGCTCGCGAGCATCTGCTGCCGGCCCCGCTGGCACGCACCGCCGCCCGCACGTCCGCGCCGCGGGCCGCCTCGCTGACCCAGTCGGTGGCCGCGGGGGCCGCCCTGGCCGCGATCGCCCTGGCCGGGGTCCGCTCCCCCGCGGTCCTCGCACACCGCCTCACCGTCGCCGGCGGCCTCGGTGTGCTGGTGCTGCTGCTGGCCACCTCCCTCGCGGCGCTGCTGCACCTCAACCGGGTGCCCAACGGCGAGGGCGCCTGGGGCCGCTTCCTCGCTCCGATCCTGTCCACCGTGGCCCTCGGGACGCTGGGCTACCTGGCGTTCTGGAACATCCCGTCGCTGCTCGGCGTGCCACCCGAGTCGGCTCTGGTGTGGCTGGTGCCGGCCGCGCTTACCGCGGTCGCCGGGGCCGGGCTGGTGCACGGGGTGGCCCTGCGCGGCGCCCGCCCCTCGCTCTATGCGGGCATCGGCCAGGGCGGGACGGCCGTGATCGTGACACCGAGAGTGCCGCGCTCCCGCGAGCCGGGGGCGCATCGACCGGAACGGGTGAATCGCTGACTGACGGGAGGTGACCGGACTTGTCGACCCTTACTCTGGCTCTGCCGCCGGCGTACCACGAACGGGTCTTGTCGGCGGCTTCGGCCGTGCGGGCCGTTTCCACCGGCACGGCGGCCTCGGCCCGATCGGCCGAGCTCGAACGGATCTGGGCGCTCGGCCTGGACGCGGCAACCGGGCGGTTCCGCCCCAACGAGGCGGAGACGGCGGTGCTGATCGAGACTGCCCTGGGCGTACGTCTGGTCCGAGCCCCGAAATGGTCCCGCGCCGACTGGTTCGACGAGCACGGCGTCTCCTACGACGCGGTCGGCCCGTTCGCGGCCGGCCGGTTCGAGCAGCAATGGCGGCGCTTCTCCGAGCAGATCCTGTTGCACCTGCGCAAGGCCGACCTGGTGCCGGTCGACGTCTCGCTGTTCACCCGCGGGCAGACGCGCACCGTCGAGCGTTTCATCGCCGACCGCCGCCTGACCCCTCGCGTCTTCACTCTGGGGCACTCATGGCCGCGCTGATCATGGTCCGCCCGGACCGCGACTGGCAGTCCTCGGGCGGCCTCTTCGACTGGACGCTGGAGTATCTGATTCCCCGCCTCTCCGACGAGAAGACGGCCGAATGGCTGCGCGCGATCGTCGAGGAGAACCTGGGCAACCTGTGGATCCCCGACCTGCCCGACGAGGCTCAGGAGGAGATCTTCGACCTGCTCCGGACGGGCGTGGTGGCCGCGGCGGCCCACGAGCTGCCACCCACGGCGGTCGACCAACTCCGCGAACTGGTGGCGCTGACCTACTGACCGCGGCGCGTCGGGTGCGAGGTCAGGCGGCCCGGGCGGTGGCCAGGAGATCGCCGAACTCCTCGGGCGAGAGCGGGTGCGCGAACAGGAAGCCCTGTGCCGACCGGTACCCCAGTTCGTGCAGCCGGGCCGCCTGGTCGGGCGTCTCCACGCCCTCGGCGATCGTCTGCAGCCCGAGCGTGTCCGCCACCTGAAGGACCGTGGCGGCGACCGGCACCCGGTTCACCTCGGCCTGGGTGAACGTGATGTCCAGCTTCAGCTGGTCGATCGGCCAGTCGTGCAGCATGGTCAGCGTCGAGTGCCCGGTGCCGAAGTCGTCGAGGGCCACCCGGACGCCCAGCGACCGCAGCGCGGTGAGCGTGGTCGACGATTCGTGCGGATCGACCGGCATCGACTCGGTGACCTCGAGGGTGATCCGGTGCGGTGGCACGCCGTACTCGTCGAGCAGGGCGGCCACCAACGCGGCGAATCCGGGCTCGCGCAGATCCCGCGGCGAGACATTCACATTGAGTACGGCCGGGGCGTCCTCGCCGTGCGCCGCCGTCCACGCCGAGAGCTGCCGGAATGCCGCCCGCAGCACCCACCTGCTCAGCGGCACGATCAGTCCGGTGCTCTCGGCCAGCGGCAGGAAGCTCTGCGGCGGCATCGTGCCGTGCGTGGGATGCCGCCAGCGGACCAGCGCCTCGGCCCCGATCACCCGCCGGTCGGAGAGCGCCACGATCGGCTGGTAGAGCAGGTAGAGCTGGTCGCCGTCGATGGCGTCGCGCAGCTCGGCGCCGAGGTGCGCGTTGTCCGCGCCGGCCTGGGCCATGTCCGGGGTGAAGTGCAGCGACGCCGTCCCGGCGATGGCCTTGGCGGCGTACATGGCGATGTCCGCGTGCCGGAGCAGGCGGCCGGCCTCGTCACCCGCGCGGCCGTCGGCGATCCCGATGCTGGCCCGGATCGGCAGCTCGTGCCCGTCGGCGAGGACCGGCGCGCGGAGCGCCGCCATCATGCGCTGGGCGGCCAGGTCGGCCGCGGCCGGGTCGGCGCCGTCGAGCACCACCACGAACTCGTCGCCGCCGAGCCGGGCCACCGTGTCCTCGGCGCGGATGCACCCGTTCAGCCGCTCGGCGACGGCGATCAGCAGCAGGTCGCCGACCTCGTGGCCGAGGGTGTCGTTGACCTCCTTGAAGTCGTCGAGGTCGATCAGCGCGACCGCGACCGACCGCTCGCCGGGCGCGGTGAGGGCCTTGGTCAGCCGCTCGTGGAAGAGCCTCCGGTTGGGCAGTTGGGTCAGCGCGTCGTGGGTGGCGCCGTGGTCGAGCCGGCTCAGCAGCCGGCCGTTGTCCACGAACGCGGTGACCTGGCGGACCACGACCAGGGCGGTCAGCGCCACGGCGCTGATCACGACGACCCGGCGGTCCGGGGCGGACTCCGGCAGCGCCACGCTGAGCAACAGGGCGTCGACGGCGGCGATGGCCACGTACGGCAGGAAGCTGAACGACCGGCGGGGGCGCTCACGAACCCCGCGGCGCGGCGTGTAGTCGGCGGCCCGCTGTCGCTCGGCGGCCCAGCCGGCGAGGAAGAAGATCAGCGGCATGCCGACGATGCCCGGGAACAGGTGCGCGTTCATCGGCTCGACCAGCGGGCGCAGGGTGGAGCTGAGCGCGCCGACCAGCACGCCGACGCCGATCATCCGGAGCGCGGTGCGGTCGATGAACCCGGCCGGCCTGGTCAGCATCACCTTGGCCACCGCGAACACGGCCAGCAGGGCCAGCGTGGTGAGCGCCAGCGAGACGTAGATCATGCCCTGGTCGCCGCCGTGCAACGCGTGCCGGGTGGAGAAGTGCCAGGCGAAGATGGCGCAGGCCAGCATCACGGTGCCGGCGTCCAGAACGATGCGGAACAGCTCGCTGCCGCTCTGCCGGCCGAACGGCAGCCGCAGCAGGGCGTAGATGATCAGACCGATGGCAAGGCCGTCGCAGAGCATCTGACCGGGGCTGATGTGTTCGCCGGACGGGTCGGCCACGGTGATCATGTCGTACGCCTGGGCGACGCTGCCGAGGCAGACCAGGACCGACACCGGGAACAGGCGTCGCCAGAAGAGCCGGGTGGGTGCGGGAAGGTGGTCGGCCCGCGCCGCGCGCCGCCAATGCACCACCATGAGGCAGGAGCCGGCGACGCTCGGCAACCACAGGATCCACCAGGGCAGCACCGGGTGCACCGCGTTGATCGCAAAGCCGATCATGGCGAGCACAGCGAGCAGAGCGGACGCGCGCAGCAGGCGGCTGGAAGCGAACAGCCGGGACCAGCGCGCGCCCATCCGTCATCCTCCCTCGACCAGCTTCTGCGGGCCTTGGGATCGGCCGGTGCCCGGCGGATGTGAGGAATTCGCCCGACCAAGCCGTTCCCGGGCAACGCCGGTTCGCCTAGATTTCATGAACGTGAAGAACGTTCCGCCGATGCGCGCCCGCCTGAGCGTCGTGGTGCCGGTGTATCGCGTCGAGGCATACCTGGAGCAATGCCTCGACTCGGTGGTGACCGGCGACGACCGGGTCGAGGTCATCGCGGTGGACGACGCTTCCCCCGATCGGTGCGGCGAGATGCTCGACGCGTACGCCGAGACGCACCCCGGCCTGCGCGTGGTGCACCTGCCGCAGAACGTGGGACTGGGCCTGGCCCGCAACGCCGGGCTGGCCGAGGCGACCGGCGACTACGTCTGGTTCGTGGACAGCGACGACTGGGTGCCGCCCGGCTCGGTGGCCGCGGTGCTCGACGCGCTCGCGGCCGACGAGCCGGACGTGCTGCTCATCGACCATCTGCGCGTCCACGAGGATGGCCGGAGCAAGCCCGACGCCAGCTCGCCGCTGCTGGCCGGCGAGCCGACGCTGGAGCGGATGCTCGCCGTGCAGCACACCGCCTGGAACCGCATCGTCCGGCGC
Organism: Actinoplanes sp. KI2; assembly: GCF_025630775.1. Classification (GTDB taxonomy): domain Bacteria; phylum Actinomycetota; class Actinomycetes; order Mycobacteriales; family Micromonosporaceae; genus Actinoplanes. The sequence goes on along the minus strand of NZ_JAOSZE010000051.1, from coordinate 54,351 downwards.
GAGTTCCTGCTGCACCACGGCCTGCTTTTCGGCCCGGGATGGTACGAGGACGTCTCGTTCAGCCACCCGGTGCTGCTGGCCGCCGACCGGATAGCCGCGCTCGACCGGGTCTGCTACCTGTATCGGATCGGCCGGCCCGGCGCGATCACCGCGACCCGCAGCGACCGGCACTTCGAGGCCTTCGAGCAGTACGACCGCGTCCTGCAGTGGGTGGCCGCGCACGACGTCGCCCCGGAGGCGCGGGCCCAGCTGTTCACCCTGATGATCAGCCACCTGCTGGTGGTGGCCGGCAACGAAGGCCGAATGCACCCGGGCGATCGGCGGCGGTTCTTCCGGCAGACGACCGAGCTGTACCGCCGGCACCGACCGGCCGGCTACCGCCCGCCGAGCGGGCTGGGCGGTCTCAAGCATCGGTTGGTGGCGATCGGCGCCTACCCGGTGTACGCGCTGCTCAGGGCCGGTTACCGGGTCGCCGGGCTGAGGCGCCGCAAACCCGGACAGACAGCTTCGGCTTCCGCGGAGGTCACCGCCGGGCCACGAACGACTCGGTCGAAGTCCATAATTTGAGCTTGTGCGTCGACCTGCCGCGTACCGTTGCCGCGCGGCCCGCTACGAGCGGTCCGTCGACGGCGAGATGAAACGGTCGTCTGGATCGAGAGAGGGAAGTAATGGCACAGTTCGGACCCGACAAGCGGCCGTACATCGTCGCGGAGATGTCCGGGAACCACAACGGCTCCCTCGACCGGGCGCTCGCGCTGGTCGACGCGGCGGCAGACGCCGGCGCCGACGCGATCAAGATCCAGACGTACACCGCGGACACCCTGACCGTGGACGTGAAGCACCCGCGGTTCCAGCTCTCCAAGGGCCACGATCTCTGGGGCGGCGAGTACCTCTACCAGCTCTACGAGCGGGCCCACACGCCGTGGGACTGGCACCAGCCGATCTTCGACCGGGCCCGCGAGCGGGGCATCACCCCGTTCTCCAGCCCGTTCGACCCCACCGCGGTCGACCTGCTCGAGAAGCTCGACGCGCCGTTTTACAAGATCGCGTCCTCGGAGATCACCGACCTGCCGCTGATCCGGCTGGCCGCGGGCACCGGCAAGCCGGTGATCATCTCGACCGGCATGGCCTCGGTCAAGGAGATCGCGGCCGCCGTCGAGGCCGCCCAGGGCGCCGGCGCGAGCGAGGTCACCGTGCTGGCCTGCACGGCGTCCTACCCCGCCCCGCCCGAGGAGACCAACCTGCGCCGCATCCCGGTGCTGGCCCAGATGCTCGAGCTGCCGATCGGCCTGTCCGACCACACGCTGGGCATCGGCGTGCCGGTCGCGGCGGTGGCCTTCGGCGCCTGCCTGATCGAGAAACACGTGACGCTCGACCGGGCCGACGGCGGCGTGGACTCGGCGTTCTCGCTCAACCCCGCCGAGCTCAAGCTGCTGCGCGAGGAGTCGGAGCGGGCCTGGCAGGCGCTGGGCACCACGCACATCGGCCCGACCGAGCACGAGAAGGAGGGGCTGCGGTTCCGCCGCTCCCTCTACGTGGTGACCGACGTGCGGGCCGGCGACCGGGTCACGCCCGAGAACGTCCGCTCGATCCGCCCCACCGGCGGCCTCGATCCCGAGGCGATCGGGCAGGTGCTGGGCCGCACCTTCACCGCCGACGCGGCCAAGGGCACCCCGCTGACCTGGGACCTCATCTGAGCTGACCGGACGGGCCCTCCGCCGCCGGCGTCACGCCGGCAGCGGAGGGCTTTCGTCTGTCGTCAGCGCCGGCCTTTGCCGTGAGCGTCACCGCCGGCGGCGGACGGCCTTCTTCGCGAACCGGTATGTCTCCCGGGCGACCAGCAGCATCCGGCCCGCCCAGCCCGACCGGTGGAACTGGATCTCCCGGTCGAGCTTGCTGAGCGCGCTGTCCCGGGACTCGATGATCTGCTCGGTCCACTCCATCATGGCCAGCAGGTGGCTGGCCTCGTACCGCTGCCGCCACAACGCCTCGGTCAACTCCCGGAAGGCGGGGATGTCGACGCCGGCCGTGCCCGGGGTGACCGCGAGCAGCTGAAGCCGGCGCTCCCGCTGCTCGTCGAGGGTCAGCTCGAAGTCGGCGGTCTCGAGCCGGATCCGCAGGTCGACCGCGGCGCGGACCGACTCGTCGGTCATGCCGCGGCCCGCCATGCCGAGCAGGGTGGCGGTCAGGTCGACGGCGCTCGAGGTGACCGGCCACGGGTGCGGCCGGGCCGAGGTGATCAGCTGGACGGCGAACTCCCAGAGGGCGCGGACCAGGGCGGTCTCGTAGTCGACCGGCTCGATCGGCTCCCAGCGGGTCGGCAGCAGGGCCGAGCCGTCCGGGGTGACGAAGACGTCGGCGAGGCCGGCCAGCGCCACCGGGCCGGTGAGCTTGCCGTCCACGGCCTGACCGCGCAGCCACGACTCGTACTGGGTCAGCTCGACGCGCAGGTCGCGCAGGTCGGCGGTGGCGCACAGGTGGAGCAGCCGCTCCTCGAGCACGTACCCGGTCTGGGCGCCGGGCGCGGACGGCTCGGCGATCCGGCGCAGGCCGGCCCGCTCGATCGGGTCCTCCAGCCGCCCCAGCACGGTGGTGCGGACCGGGCCGCCGTCGGAGGCGCTCACCTCGTACGCGAAGGTGCCCCGCGAATCGCCCACCAGCAGGTCGTGTCGCTGGACGTCGGAGCCGGGGACCGCACCGGGCGCCCGCGCCACCACCAGCCAGCCCGGCGCCACCGTGCCCTCGGCCCCGGCCCGCACCGCCCGGTTGGCCAGCACGCGCGGGTCGCTGAGCACCGGGCGGCCGCGGAACCCGGCGGCGAACGCGCTCGACAGCGCGGTGCCGAGGCGGGGACGCAGCGGGGAGGCGACGTTGCCGAGCACGCCCGGGCCGATCAGCACGGTCGGCGTGGCGGGCTCGGGGAACGCGGCGTAGGCGACGTCAATCACCAGGTCCGAGCCGGTGAGCCGACCGACCAGCTGCTCGCACGAGGCCGGGTAGTGCGCGTCGTGGTCGTCCAGCGGGTACCACGCCGAGTCGTTCGTCAGGTGCCCGCCGGGCGCCAGGCGCACCGTGTGGTGCAGGCCGAGGTGGTTGTCGTGCATGAGCAGGAGTACGCCGCCGGGGCGGACCGCTTCGGCCAGGCGGTCGAGGAGCTCGGCCGCGGTGAGCTGCTCGCCCTCGGCCGAGTTGAGCCGACCGACGCCGTCGAGCGCGACCACCAGGTCGTACCGGTCGGCCGGGTCGAGCTTGACCGCGGCGCCGGCGAGCACGGTGACGTTGGGGTGTGCGCGGGCGGCCTCGTCCGCGTCGGCGAGCGAGCGCAGCAGCCAGGTGACCGCGACGCCCGCGTCGACCAGGGCGGTGACCAGCTCGTCGGCGATCGGGCCGGCGACCAGGGCGGCGCGCTCGGCCGCGGCGAACTGCCCGATCAGGTGGTGCAGCACCGCCCCGCGCGGCACCTCGGGGCCGCGGCGCGGGTCACGGTCGGTCCAGGAGAACATCTCGCCGCCGATACGTCGCAGATTGCCAACCGGCGGCACGTTGAGGGCGGCCGTATAGTCCGTACCCTGCGCGGGGATCAGGGCAGCGGCGTCGGACATACTTCTACCTCTCGTTGACGTACAGGCAAGGCTCGTCGACGTTCTGCCGGGCCGGAGCCGAGTGATGCCCCCTCAGGTCGGCGCGGACCTTATCACCCAACTGTAAACGCAGGTGAAGTACGACACCGCGCAGTGACATCGCTCGATTGCCGGATTTGCCCCACTAGTCGCGCGAGTGAGTGGCCTCACCGTACTCCGGACCCTGCGCACGCGTTTGTCCGGACCCGGGGCGACGCACCGCTCGGCGGTGCGCCTACAGTGGACACGCGCAATGCGAATTTTTTTCAAGGCCCGGCCGGGGGCGGACGCCGCCAAGTCTCTCCCGGCTGCTCGGGGTCGACCCGGCGCGCGATCTGCCCCCATCGCTGCGCCGGGTCGGCTCGCACTCCCGCCGGTCAGGCCACCGGGGTCAGCTCCCGCTCGCCGCGGGCCGGGCCGTCCGCCAACGCCTGCGGCGCCGGCTCGTGGGCGATCTGCGGCAGCCAGCCCAGCCAGCGCGGCAGATACCAGTTCTTCTCGCCGAGCAGCGCCATCACCGCCGGCAGCAGCACCGCCCGGATGATCGTCGCGTCCAGCAGGACCGCGGCGGCCAGACCCACGCCCAGCTGCTTGGTCGAGGCCAGCGGCAGCGTCGCGAACAGCGCGAACACCGCCACCATGACGACCGCGGCGCTGGTGATCACGCCGGCCGTGCGACCGATGCCCTCGCGCACCGCCTGCCGGGTGGACAGGCCGCGGTCGTAGCCCTCCCGGATCCGGCTGAGCACGAAGACGTGGTAGTCCATCGAGAGGCCGAACAGGATGATGAACAGGAACAGCGGCATCCAGTTCGTCAGGCCGCTCGCCGCCTGGAACTGCAACTGCTTCTCGAAGTGGCCGTACTGGAAGACCCAGACCAGCATTCCGTACGCGGCGGCGACCGACAGCAGATTCAGCACCACCCCGGTGAACGCCACCACGACCGACCGGAACGACACCAGCAGCAGCAGGAAGGCCAGCCCGAGCACGAACCCGAACACCCACGGCAGGCTCGCGTCCAGCCGCGCGTTGAAGTCGGCGTTCCCGGCCTTCTCCCCGGTGACCAGGGCGGTCGCGCCCCCGATCCGGCCGAAGGTGGCCGGCACGACGTTCTGGCGCAGGGTGTCGAGCGCCTCCTCGCCGACCAGGCCGACCGAGACGACCGCCACCGTGCCGGCCGGGTTGATCCGCACCTCGACCGGGCCGGTGAGCTTCCCGCCGCTGGCGGCCACCGCCCGCTTGAAGCCGGCCAGTTGCCGGTCGAACTGGACGCCCTTGACCGAGGACGCCTCGACCACGACCTCGGCCGGCGACGTCTTGCTCGGGAACGCCGCGTCGACCGCCTTGTACGCCTGCACGATCGGCGCGTTCGGCGTCAAGTCCTCGATGCCCTGCCCCTTGGTCCGCAGGTCCAGCACCGGCGCCGCGATCACCGCGAGCGCACCGACCGCCACCATCGCCGAGATCAGCGGCTTGGCCAGGACCAGCCGCAGGAAGCCGTTCCAGAGCCGGCCGTCGCTGCGCCGCCGGTACAGCCCGGGGATCTTGACGGCGTCGACCCGGTCGCCGAGCGCCGACAGCATGGCCGGCAGCACGGTCAGCGAACCGAGGATCGCCGTCGCGACGACCAGGATCGTGCCGACCGCGAAGCTCACGAAGGTGGTGTCGAAGGTGAAGAACATGCCGGCCATGGCCACGATGACGGTGAGGCCGGAGACCCAGATCGATCGGCCCGAGGTCTGCGCCGCGATCACCAGGGCGCGGTGCGCGTCGGCCCCGGCGCGCCGCTCGTCCCGTTCCCGCTTGATGTAGAACAGGCAGTAGTCGACCCCCACCGCCAGGCCGACCAGCAGCATCACGTGCATCGTCGTCTCGTCGGCCGGCGCCAGCCGGCTGGCCGCCGCGAGCAGCCCGATCGCACCCACCACCGCGGTGACCGCCAGCGCGACGGGCAGCAGCGCCGACACCACCGCGCCGAAGGCGACCAGCAGGATGCCCAGGGTGACCGGGATGGAGAGCATGCCGAGCCGGTTCAGGCCCTTGTCGAGGTCGTCACCGATCAGTTTGTCGCCGCTCGCGTCGCCGCCCTCGGCGATGTAGAGGTCCCGGTGGGACGCCTGCACCCGGGCCACCGTGTCGAGCGCCGGCCCGACCCGTTCCTTGGCCGTCTCCGGGTCGCCGGCGATGCCGAAGGTGATCAGCGACGAGCGCTTGTCCGCCGACTCGATCGGCGGTTGCACGTCGGTCACGTTCGGCGTGGTGTGGAGCTGCCGGGTGAGGTCCGCGATCGCCGCGGACCGGTCGGTGCCCGCCCGGTTCTGCACGATCACCATCTCGCCGGCCGGCTCCACCGGGAACCCGGCCTGCTGGACGATGTGGTCGGCCCGCCCCGAGTCGCCGTGCCCGTAGTCGGAGTCAACCGCGTCCCGCGTGCCGATCTGTCCGCTGAGCACCGTCACGCCCACCACGAAGGCGATCCACCCCAGAATCGCGAGCGTCCGATGGCGGGCGCTCCACATCGCGGCCCGTGCCGCGATCCCCTTGACGTTCTCCGCGTTTCGCATGGATCGACGCTATGAAGAACGCCGATCCCGATCGATGCGGCTGACTCCCGTCTTCGGGGTAGGGCTAGCCCTACCCCGGGACATACGCGCTCAGCGGCGCCGGCGGTTCTCCCGCTTCAGCGAGATCGGGATCACCGTGATGGTCCGCCCGTCCGCCTCGCGTACCTCGGGCTCTCCCTCGACGAACCGGAACCGCCGGTTCATCTGCCGGACGACGACGTTGTCGGCCAGCACCTCGCCGGTGAGCTCGTCGAGGCCGAGCGCGTCGAACGCGTGGTCGCCGGCCTCCCGCATCACCTCGAGCCAGGCCGGCAGCGTCTCGCCGCGCTCCCCGAGGCCGTCGGCGTCGAGGAAGAACCCCCACGAGCCGGTCCGGCCCGGCCCGGCCGGGGACAGGTCGAAGAAGTTGACCACGCCGGCCGGGACGCCGTCGCGCTCATAGATCAGGACCTGCCGCGACGGGTCGGTGCGCACCTTCGACCACCAGGCCGCGTGCTCCTCGGCACCGATCTCGTGGCTGTTGATACTGACCTCACGGTTGGGCGGCTGGTTGCGCCACATCCGCATCGCGTCGAGATCATCGTCGGTCGCCGGTCGCAGCATGTAATCGCTCACCCTTCCATCGCTGTTTCATCTGAACGCTACAAGGCGCCCGGGTACGCCGTTCCCGACCAGGTATGCTTCGGCACCATGAACTCGCTGAGTCGGTCCCAGGTCCGCGACCTCATGGCGCAGGTCATGAAAAACCAGGGCAAAGAGCTTCCGGACGACGACAGCGCAGATCTCCGTACGATCGGTTTCCGGTCCCTCGACTTCTCCGAGCTGGCCCTGCGGGTCGAGGACGAGACCGGCGAAGAGCTGAACTTCGACGCGCCCGGCCTGCGGCAGATCGCCACTGTCGGTGACGTCCTCGACTTCCTCGTGCAGTTGCAGTCGGAGTGAGCGTGCCCGGCGTTCCCGAGAGGCCTGCCCGGGTGGCCGGCCTCGCCGGCGATGGCAACCGCATCGTCGCGAGCGGGCGACAGCTGACCTGGCGCGAGCTTCGCACCGCTGACCTGCCGTCGCCCGTCGCCGTGCTCGCGGCCACCGGCCTCGATGCGCTGGCCGCCGCTCGGCAGCACGCCGTGCAGGGGACGGAGCTCGTGCTCAGCACCCCGTCCCGGGTCGACTCCGAGTTGCGCGACGAACTCGCCGACGCCGGCTTCACCGTCGTCCGGCTCGACGACGGCGACGTCACGGTGGTCGAGAAGGGGCGGCAGCGCGCCGCCGATCCGGAGCGGCTGTGGCTGCTCACCTCGGGCTCGACCGGCCGGCCCAAGCGGGTCGGCCACACCCTCGACTCGCTGACCACGGTGCGTGGCACCCAGGAACCGCGGACGTGGCTGTGCCCGTACTCGCCGGGCACGTACGCCTGGTGGCAGGTGGTGACGCTCTCGCTCACCCAGCCCGGACAGGACCTCGTCGTGATCGAGCCGAGCGAGCTCGACATCTGGGCGCAGATCGCGAGCGAGCACGGGGTCACGGCCGCGTCCGGCACGCCGACGTTCTGGCGGCAGGCGATCCACCGCGACGGCGAGGCCCTCGCCCGGGTCCCGCTGCGCCAGATCACGCTCGGCGGCGAGCCGGTCGACCAGGCGATCCTCGACCAGCTGCGACAGATCTTCCCCGCCGCGCGGATCTCGTGGATCTACGCGTCCTCCGAGCTCGGCGCGTCGATCGTGGTGCACGACGGCCGGGCCGGCTTCCCGCAGGAGTGGCTCGACCGGTCGGCGCCCGACCGTCCGTCGATCTCCGTCGACGGCGACGAGCTGGTGATCCGCTCGCCGTACCACGGTGTCGGCCTGACCGGCGCGGTGCGCACCGGCGACCGCGTCGAGATCATCGATGGCCGGGTGCACATCGTCGGCCGGCTCAACAGCGACGAGATCAACGTGGGCGGGTCGAAGATCTCGGCCGGGCTCGTCCGGCACGTGCTCACCTCCCATCCGCAGGTGGCCTGGGCCCGCGTGACCTCGCGCAAGGCGCCGATCGTGGGCCGGATGGTCGCGGCCGAGGTGGTTCTCGCGCCGGCGGCCGACCGCGCGGAGGTCGACGAGACCGCCCTCGTAAAGTGGTGTGGTGACCGGTTGCCCGACTACGGCGTGCCGCGCCGCATTCGTTTTCTGGAAGAAATCCCGGTCAAGGAGACCCTGAAGAGCGATGTCTGACGCTGTGATCCCGCCCTCATCCGTCGTACTCGTTTCCGGCGGCTCGCGCGGACTGGGGCTCGCCATCGTCTCGGGCCTCCTGGCGGAGGGCCTGAAGGTCGCCGCCTTCGCGCGCACGGTGACGCCCGAGCTGCATGACCTGGCCGACAAGTACGAGGGCAAGCTGCACATCGGCTCGGTCGACATCACCGACATCGCGGCCTGCACCGCGTTCATCCGGGAGGCCGAGGACCGCCTCGGTCCGATCGACGGCCTGGTCAACAACGCGGCCATCGGCCAGGACTCGCTGCACGTGCACACCTCGGTCGACCAGATCGAGAAGATCGTGCACACCAACCTGACCGCGCCGCTCGTGCTGACCCGCCTCTTCCTGCGGCGGATGCTCGCCAAGGGCCTGCGGGGCCGGCTGGTCAACGTCACCTCGATCTGCGCCCAGCGCGGGTACTCCGGCCTGGTCGCCTACTCCGCCACCAAGGGCGGCATGGACTCCGCCACCCGGACGATCGCCCGGGAGCTCAACGGCCGGATCCTGGCCAACGCGGTGGCGCCGGGGTTCTTCGCCTCCGAGATGTCGGCCGTGCTCGGCCAGACCCAGCTCGACCAGATCACCCGGCGGACGCCGACCGGCCACCTGACCGACCCGGACGACGTCGTACCGGTGATCCGCATGCTGCTGTGCGAGAACACGAACATCAACGGCCAGGTGCTCGAGGTCGACGGCGGTGCCTCGATCTGACCGCGCCGACGTCCGCGACTACCTGGACCGGGCCGAGGACCATCTGCGGGTGAACGGCGGTGGCGACGCGCTGAGCCGCTCGCACACCGCCGATTTCCGCACCGTCGGCTGGTACGGCCCGCCGCCGGCCGGCTATCGCCTCGCCATCGACGCCGAGCGGCGGGACGCCGCCGTGCCGCCCACGCTGGGCAGCCGTTACGGAACGGTGGACTTCTGGGCGCGGTGGACCCGCGCGGAAAGCCTGTGCAAGGCGTACGACATGCCGATCTTGCGCTGGCTCCGGCGGTACGGGCTGGACGTCCCGCACGACCGGCCGGCGGTCTGGCGGACCCTGACCATCGACGACCTCACCGTGTCGGTGGCCTGCGTGCCGCTCGAGCGGCTCGAGCCGCTCAGTACACCTCTAGGTGCACCGTGTCCGCCCGCGGCTGAATCGTGATCCGCCGATCGCCGGCCGGGAACTCGATCGGCAGGTGGTCGAGCAGGAAGACGTCGGCCTGGACCGCGTGCGCCGATTCGCCGCGGACGGACTCCGCGAACAGGGTCCAGTCGACGAGGCCGGCCAGCGGGTCGAGCGACGAGCGCACCATGTCGGGCGGCGGCAGCAGGTCGGCGACGGCGATGCCGGCCGACCAGTGGCCGTCCACGTCGGCCACCTCGCACTCGGCGTCGATGTAGTCGTTGGAGTCGTCGAAGAAGCGGCGCCAGACGAACCGGGTGCCGCCGGTCTCCAGCCATGGCCCGCTCACGGTCAGCCGGGGGGCGTCGTCGCCGGACGGCACCTCGAGCGCCTCGGCGACGGGGCGGAGCGGTCCCTCGGTCAGGTTGACGTAGTTGGCCGGCGAGCGGGTCAGCATGAGCAGGCGGTCCTCGTGCACGCCCCACACGGATCGGGTGAGGCCACTGGCCAGCAGCCAGTTCTGGTCGCCGTCACCCACCCGGGGCACCCGGATCGTGCGCTGGGTGAACGGGTCGTCGGGGTTCGCGGTGTCGATGATCGCCTCGAAGGGCAGGCGGACCGTGAAGGTCGTGCCGTCGTCGCCGTCGTGGATCTCCATCGGCACGACGGCATCGCCCGACGACCGGCTCAGCCGGAACGGGGTCTCGGCGTCCGCCCCGGGCAGCCGGCCGGACAGGACGAACGCGCCGTCCTCCACCCGGGCCGAGGTCAGCTCGTACGGCCGGATCAGCTGCATCAGGACCAGCTGCCCGTTGCCGGCGCGGGTCGGCTGGATCCAGACGTCGTCGGCGACCCAGGCGCCCGGTGCGTAGTACGGGTTGCCCGGACGCAGGTTGCGCAGCATCGACCGGCGGCGCAGCAGGCCCCGGCGGATCTCGAGTTGGAGGTGGAACAGCGCCTCGTCGGGCGCGAAGCCGGCGAGCACCGCACGGGGCACGCGCGCCTCGAAGCCGACCTCGGCCGGCTTGCCGTGCTCGTCGAGGGTCTCGAACCGGCTGACCGCCACCCGGGTCCGCTGGTGGTCGCGGACCAGCCACATCCGCAGGGTGGACTTCGGGTCGTGCGCCAGGTGGCGGATCTCCGCCGTGCCGCGGACGATCAGATCGTCGTCGTCCCAGCCGACCCAGGTCACCGAGTTGGCCAGGTCGATCTGGTGGTGCGGCAGCTGGTAGAGCTTGCGCGGCCCCCGCCGGGGGTGGTCCTCCAGGCCCGGGTACTGGTTTTCGAAGCGCCACGGCAGCACCGGGTTCCGCCGGGCGAGGGCGCCGCCGCGCAGACCCCCGTCGAGCCGGAACTGCGCCAGGCGGCACAGCAGATCGACGTCGCCGGTCTGCAGGGCGTGGTACTGCAGCATCTCGTACGGGGAGCCCTCCCGCCGCAGCTGCCGGTCCAGCCGCTGCGCCAGCCGCTGGCCGAGTTGTACCAATTTGTCCCGCTCGTCCTCGGGTACCGAGCTGAACGCCAGGATCAGCGCCGTGAGGTCGATCTCCGCGAGCAGGCCCTGCACCTCGCCCCGCAACTCCGGTGCCCGCTCGTCGATCATGTCGAGCACGATCTCGGCCGAGACCACCCGGTCGTACAGGTTCGAGTACTCGTACTTGAGCTGGGTGATCGACTCGCCCGACTCGCGCTCCCGCCAGTAGTAGACGGGCGTGGCGAGGACGTCGACGGTGACCGCGTCGATGTGGGCCTTCAACGTGACGGGGTAGTCCTCGTACCGAATGGCCGGGAACTCGTAGCCGAAACGGTCCCAGAACGACCGCCGATAGACCTTGTTCCACACCATGCGGTCTCGCGCGAGGGCCTGGAACTCGAAGATGTGGGTGGCCGGCCGGTCCTTCAGGAACGGGACCTGGTGCACCCAGGACGGGCGAACGCCGCGCGTGTTGTTGAAGCGCCGGGCGTTGCCGGCCACGAACGACGAGCCCGTGCCGTCCAGCGACCGCACCATGATCTCGTACGCGTGGCGGGCGACCAGGTCGTCGCTGTCGACGAAGGTCAGGTACTCGCCCTCGGCGTGCCGGGTGCCGGTGTTACGGGCCGGGCCCAGCCCCTGGTTTTCCTGCGTCACCAGGCGAAACCGGTGGTCGCGGTCACAGAAGGACTTCGCCACCACGGAACTGCCGTCGCGCGACCCGTCGTCGACGAGGATCACCTCGAAGTCGTCGAACGTCTGGCGGACCAGCGAGTCGAGGCAGTCTCCGATGTACGCCTCGACGTTGTAGAACGGCACGACCACACTGAGCCGGGGTTTCATGCTGCCTCCTCACGGATGCGAGTGGGCGGTTCGCACGGGCGGACCCGGACGGCGGACATGGCTACGCGGCGGGAAGCCGGGTGGGATGTCGGCACGATACCAGTTTCGACGAGGGACTCTTTTGGCCGAGACGTTATCAACGGCAAATGATGTTGCTAGTGACGGGTCCCCGGCGAGGAGTGCGGCCCGTCACCTCGCCGGGCCGCCGGGAGCCGAATCGGCCGGGACCCGGCGTCGAAGTAGAATCCCGGGGCGACATCGCGCGCCGACGCTGAATGCGAGCTCATGGACTCCAGCAACCACTGGTACGGGCATGCCCACATCCTTGCCGCCTACTGCGGCAAGGACCCGGTCAAGCCACCCCGGATCAACGGGGTGGTGCAGCACGGCTGGAACATCCTGCACGGGTTCGGCCCGGGCCACGAGCCGCCCGACGGGTTCCTCAAGTACGTCTGGTCCGACGTCTCGCGCCGCCGCGGCCATCTGATCGGCTGGCGGGACTACGCGGTGATCGGTTCGCCCTGGGCGTACCTGGTGGCGCAGCAGCCGGAGCAGCCGGCCGAGCGATCCGGCACGATCTTCTACCCGTTCCACACCTGGGAACAGGGCAGCATCGAGGGCGACCACGGCGAGTTGATCGCCCGGATCAAGGAAGTCGAGCCCGGCCCGGTCACGGTCTGCCTGTACTGGATCGAGTACGACATGCCCGAGGTGCGGCGCGCCTACGAGCGGGCCGGCTTCCGGGTGATCTGTCACGGTCAGCGCGGTACGGCCTGGAAGGGCACCGATGCCCGATTCCTCTACAAGCAGCTCGCCGAGTTGCGCCGGCACAAGCGGGTGGCGTCGAACCGGCTCACCACGGCGATCTTCTACGGCGCGTCGGTGGGTTGCGAGGCCGGCGTGTACGGCCCGCAGATGGACTTCGTCGAGGACCGCGGCGGATTCGACGGCAAGCATTACGTCCAGCGGCTGCACCCGGAACTGCATGGCGAGTCCATCGACCCGAAACTTCTCGCCGAGGTGACCCGATCGGAGCTCGGACTCGACGAGTTGCTGAGCCCGCAGGAACTGAGCTACGAGCTCGGATGGAGCATGGCATGAGCGATCACGACCTGCCCGGCCGAGTACGGCTGCTCGGCGGCGAGATGCCCGCCTGGTCCGACCACACGTCGGCCTGGGAGCCGGCCCGCAGCGGGGCCCACCTCCCGATCCTGCTCGCCGCCCTGGCCGGCCGGTCCCGGGTGCTGGTGGCCGGGCCGCACGAACCCGACCTGCTCGCGGCCGTGGCCGGCGCGATCGACGGCGAGCTGACCTGCCTGGTGCGCTCGATCCCGGACGCACGGCTGGTCAGCGAGGCCCTCGACGCCGAGGCGGACGGCAGCCGGGTCCGGGTCGTCTGCGGCAGCCTCGAGCGGTTCGACGACACCGGGTACGACGCGGTGGTCGCGCTCGACGACGTCGTCCGGCTGTACTCGACCGAGGGCCCGGAGCCGGCCTTCGGGACCGCCCTGGCGGATCTGCGCCGGCTGCTGACGCCCGACGGCGTCCTGGTCGTGATGGTGCACAACGAGCTGGGCGTGCACCGGCTGACCGCGGAGGTCCAGCCCGAGGCCGACCAGTCCGAGCCCGCCTGGAGCCGCCCAGCGGACGCGGACGACACCCGCCCGCGGGGACTCGCCGATCTGGCCGAGCAGTTCGGGCCCGGCGCCGCGATCTGGCCGGTCTACCCGCTGCCGTCGGCGCCGGTGCTCGCCTGGGGTCCGGCCGCGGGGTCGGTGGACCGGACCGAGCACGCCGGCTTGCTCGCGGCGTTGTCGGAACCGGCCGTGCGGGTGCTCGAACGCACCCGGCCGCCGGCCGATGTCCCCTCGCTGATGCGGCGGGTCTGGCGGTCCGGGCGGCTGCCCGAGTTCGCCGCCGGCTGGCTGGTCGTCAGCGCACCGACCGCCGACCCGACCGCGGACGACGTGGTGGCGTGGCTGGCCGCCGACCGGAGCGCGCCGGTCGCGGTCCGGCTGGCCGGTGGCCGCCCGGTGCTGCCGGACGGTTCGGCGGTGCCCGCCGGCCCGTTGCTCTCGGACGTGCTGGCGCAGGCGGTGGTCGCCCCGGATCAGGCCGCCCTGCGGTCGGCAGTCCGCGGGTACGCCGAGTGGCTCGCGACGCTGAGCGACGTGGCCTCGGCCCCGGCCTGCCGGGTCGTCGTCGGCGCCGGCGGCGAACACCGGCCGCTGGCCCTCGGTGACCCCGGCCCGACGCCGGTGGCCAAGACCGCGGACGAGCAGCTGCTGATCGCGGTGGCCGAGCTGGTGCGCCGGGTCGAGCAGCACGGTTACCGCCGCACCTGGCCCTCGCACCTGACGCCGGCCGAGGCGGTCGCCTGGGTCGCCGCGATGCGGGGCACGCCCGTGCCCGACGACGCGGTACGGCGGGTCGTCGCCGACGCGGGGCTGGACCAGCCGCTCGCGCCGCGGTCCGGCGTGCCGGTCGCGGTCACGGCGGCCGCCGAGCGGTTCGAGGAGTCCAACGCCGCCCGGGCGCGCTGGTTCGAGACCCGGCTCAAGGCGGCGGAGACGCAGCTGGCGACGGCGTGGAGCGAGGTCGCCAAGGCCCGCGGGGCATACCGGCAGATTGCCCGAGGCCAGCTGACGACCCGGCTGAAGGAGGCCGCCCCGCCCAGCGCGCTGCGGCTCGGCCGGGCTGTCAAGGGACGCCTGCGGGGAGCGAAGCGGCTGACCCGCAAGCTCCGCGGCTGACCCCGACCGCGCGCCTCAGCCCGGGAGGCCCTGGAGGTAGGCCAGCACCGCCAGGACGCGGCGGTGCTGCTCCTCGTCCTGGTGCAGGTCGAGCTTGGTGAAGATGTTGCGGACGTGCTTCTCCACCGCGCCGTCCGTGACCACCATCTTGCGGGCGATCGCCGTGTTCGACAGGCCTTCGGCCATCAGCTCGAGCACCTCGCGCTCGCGCGGGGTGAGGTTGCGCAGCGGGTCGTCCCGGCGGCGGCGCACCAGCAGCTGGCTGACCACCTCGGGGTCGAGCACGGTGCCGCCGCCGGCCACCCGGCGCAAGCCCTCGAGGAACTCGCCGACCTGGGAGACCCGGTCCTTCAACAGGTAACCGACCGCGCCCAGCCGGTCGGCGAGCAGGTCGTCGGCGTACGAGACCTCGACGTACTGGGAGAGCACCAGGATCGGCGTGCCCGGGACCAGGCCGCGGGCCTCGACCGCCGCGCGCAGCCCCTCGTCGGTGTGCGTCGGCGGCATCCGGACATCCACGATGGACACGTCCGGCTTGTGCTCGACGATGGCGGCGACGAGGGCAGGCCCGTCGCCGACGGCCGCCACCACGGTGTGGCCGTTCTCCTCGACGAGCCTGATCAAACCCTCACGCAGCAGCACCGCGTCATCAGCGATTACGACCCGCATGCCGCCAATGCTGTCAGACGGCGTGCGGCTATAGGGGCAGGGCCGCCGTGAGCCGCGTCCCGCCGCCCGCCGGGCTGTCCACCGCCAGCACCCCGCCGGCCGCGCGCACCCGGTCGTCCAGCCCGGCCAGCCCGTGTCCCTTGGCGAGGCTGGCGCCGCCGATCCCGTCGTCGGCCACGCTGACCATCAGGCCGGTGGCAATCCGCTCGACGCTGACCTGCACCTCGCTGGCCTGGCTGTGTTTCGCGACGTTGGTCAGCGCCTCGGCGACCACGAAGTACGCAGTGGACTCGACGGCCGGGTCGAGCCGTTCGATCGGCGGCGCGTCCAGGTCGACCGGCACCGTGCAGCGGCCGGCCAGCGCGGTGAGCGCCGCCTGCAGGCCGCGGTCGACCAGGATCGGCGGGGCGATCCCGCGGGACAGCGCGCGCAGCTCGTCGAGCGTCTCCCGGGTCTGGGTGAGCGCCTCGGCGACGGTCGCCCGGGCCGCGTCGGGGTCGGTGGCGAACTGCTGCTCGGCGCGGCCGAGATCCATCGCGAGCCGGACCAGGCGCTGCTGCGGCCCGTCGTGGATGTCCCGCTCGAGCTTGCGCAGCGCGGTGGCCTCGGCCGAGACGGCGGCGGCCTTCTGCTGCTGGGCGACCTCGCGGGCGGCCTCGGCCTGGGCGACCTGCTCGCGCAGCTCGTTCATGCCGCAGAGCAGGCCGCGGGCGAAGTACGCCTCGAGCAGCGCCGAACCCCGCACGACCCAGTACAGCGTGCCCGCGAAGAAGACCCCGGTGGCCAGGTAGAACGCGACCTTGGTGCCGTAGCTGCCGTCGAAGCCGAGCAGGTCGGGCAGGTCCTGGTCGTTCGGCCCGTTCGGCAGCGCCCAGCCCCACAGGCCCCAGGTGAACCCGTTGAGCACGCCGGCCCACCAGGTCAGCACGAAGCAGAACGAGATGGTGCTGGGGATGAAGCGGAACATGCCGTGCAGCAGGTCGAGCCAGCTCTGCCCGTCGCTCAGCGGGGCGAGCAACCGGCGGAGGAAGCCGTCGCCGGTGGGCTTCTTGTAGTACGGGTGCTCCAGTCGCCGGTTGAGGATCGGGCCGATCCGGGCCCGTTCCAGCACGGCCAGGCCGCGGGCCAGGTACATGGCGCCGAGCAGGATCGGCAGCCCGATCCAGACGACGCTCAGCCCGACGCCCAGCCAGAAGACGGTCATGCAGAGCGAGACCGCGATGATCCCGATCGGGAACCCGATCAGGACGTACTGCGTGTCGAGGCCGATCTGCCGGAGGATCCGGCGGGGCGGGGCGGAGGTCGGGGTCGTCGTCATGTCATTGACGCTAGGCATCGACGGGCCCCCCTCCGATCCCGCTGACCGCCGAATCGGCGGTAGGGCTAACCCTACTGGGGCGTGTCGACCAGCTCGTAGATGCTGACCGGGCCGTCGGCGTGCCGCAGCACGGCAGACTGCGCCAGCCTGGGCGAGATCGGCCCGACCCGGCTGTCCGCGAAGAGCCAGCGCACGTGGTACCGGGTGCGCAGGGCGGCCACGTCGGCCGGGTCGCCCTCGGCGAAGACCCGCTCGTTCAGGGCGTACCGCTCGGGGTAGGGCGCCGGCTGGTTGTAGTACCGCAGGCCGTTCACCCCGTTGGCGGCCACCGCCTGGTCGGTGTAGGCCCAGCTCTCCACGAGCGCGCGGCGGCCGGTGAGCGCGGACACCCAGAACGCCCGGGCGTCGCACGTCCCCTTCGGGCTGGACCGCTGGCAGTGCACGTTGGTGGCGAGGACGTCGTCGGCGCCGGCGTGCTTGTCGAGCCACTGCGCGGCGGCCATCTCGTCCCGGGTGACCGACGGGTTCGCCCGGCTCTTGGCGCCGTCCAGGGCGTGCGGCAGGTGGGGGGCCATCCGGGCGACGAAGCCGCCGAAGCCGGCGCCGAGCACGGCCGCGAGCAGCGCCGCCGGCAGCGCTCGCCGGGCGCCCGGACCGCGCCGCACCACCAGCGCCACCGCCACCACCACGACCGCCACCCCGGCGGTGAGAAGCACCGGCTCGAGCAGCACCCGGGACCAAGCGCGGGCCGTGCTGTGCGCGGCCGGTGCGGCGAACTTGGGCGCGGCGACCGCCCAGACCGCGCCGGCGGCCAGCCCGCCGATCACGGCGCGCGGGCCGGGGGCCCGGTCGGCGAGCAGCCAGATGCTGAGGATCGTGGCGAACGGGAGCACGCCGATCCAGAAGTAGGACTGGCTGCCCGAGGGGTGCCAGAACAGCCACATCCCGCCGAGGCCGGCCACGGTCACACCGGCGAGCAGCCAGGCGGCCGGGTCGCGCCGGGCCCGGCCGACCACGAGCAGCGCGAGGCCGGCCAGCCGGCCGATCTGCACGAGCAGCCACCAGCCGATCAGCGCGGCGACGAAGACCAGCCCGGACGCCGAGGCGTTGGCGATGCCGAGCGGCATCCTGCCGTCGTTCAGGTCGTTCGCGCCCAAGGTCTCCCGGTACGGCAGCAAGCTGTAGACGATCGACAGCGGTTGCACGGTGAGCGTGCCCGCGCCCCCGCCCGCGAAGGCCTGGTATCCGACCAGCATCGCCACCAGGAGGAGCCCGAACAGCGCGAGGGTGGCGCGCAGCCGCTCGCGGTGCCAGAGGACGATCGCGATTCCGGCCGCGGCGAGCCCGGCCACGACCGGCGGCAGACCGCTCGACTTGGCGCCGGTGATGGCCACCCCGAGGGGGAAGACGAGCGCCCAGGCCCAGCCGAGCGGCCGCCCGCGCAGTACGTCCGCGGCGATCGCCAGCAGCAGCCCGACCAGCGGCAACTGGTAGCACTCCGACGGGCTGAAGTAGGTGATCGAGGTGCCGCCGAGCGCGACGATCGGCGAGCCGAGCACGAGCGGGAGCCCGGCCACCGCGAGCAGGCCGGCGAGCGCACCGGCCCGCCACTTGCCGGCCAGCTGCCGGGCGAGGGCGGCGGCGACCAGCGCGGTCAGCGCGATGATCGGCGGCAGCCAGAGCCGGAGCAGAACGGTCGCCGGGTCGATCTTGGTGATCATCGCGGCGGTCGCCATGTCGGCGTCGGAGAGGAAGTGGTAGTGCAGGGTGTCGCCGGCCAGTTCCGGCACCTGGAACGGCATCGACCGCATCATCTCGCGGACCAGCGCGAGGTGGTACCCCAGGTCCTGGTACCAGGACGCGTCGGCCGGCGGCAACGGCGTGCTGCGCCAGGTCGGGGCGAGCGAGAGCACGGCCAGCGCGATCGCCACCGCGACCGCCCACGACCAGGTCGCCGGCAGCGGTTGCGGGTCGGCGATCCGCCAGTGCCGGCGCAGCCGCGGCACGGCGAGGAAGAGCGCGATGATCAGCAGCGGCCAGCCCGGGAGCAGGACCTGCAGGCCGGTCGCGGCGGCGAGCGCCCAGCCGGCGAGCAGCAGCACCAGGCCGGTGGCGCCACCGAGGCCCAGATCCTCCGGGAGGTTGCCCCGGCTGCCGCGCAGCGCCCGGTGCACGAGCGTGCCGGGCAGCAGCACGGCGACGGCGAAGTAGGCCGCGTACCGGAGGATGTCGACGGGCGGGGTGCCGGTCGCGACCAGCACGGCGACCGTGGTCACGACCGCGATCAGCCAGGGCGCGGCGGACAGCAGCCGACTGGGCCGTGCGGCAGGCGTCGGCGTCACCTCGGCGGGGGTGTCGAGCACGGCCTCGGTCACGGTGCGACCACCGAGGAACACGGTGCGACCACCGACCGAAGGGTGAAGACACTCACAACGACGACTCCCAGGCGCGGCGACAGACCCAGCCGTTGGACAGCGGCAGCAGGAGTTCGATGCTACGCAAGACCGGGCCGGCACCGACCGCGCCAAGGCGGTTACTCAGCGTCAGCCATCCGTCACGCCAAGAATGTAGCCAAACGGACCGGCCCACGGTGCCGCTGAGGTGGACAGAGGCCTTCTACCTTCTTACAGGCTGCTGGACGTCACGACAAACTTTGGGTGAACATAAGGTGAACGCGAGTTATCCTTTTTCACTTCGCCTGGAAATGCCACGGAGAGTGGTTATGCTTCCGGCTCGTACTGCCTGCCGACCCCTCGGAGCTCAATCGTGTCTGAAATCAGCGGATCCTCGATCCTCGTCACCGGTGCCACCGGCTCGTTCGGGAAGGCGTTCCTCAAGTACGCCCTCACGCACCTGGACCCGCAGCGGATCGTCATCTTCTCTCGGGACGAGCTGAAGCAGTACGAGGTCCGCCAGCTGTTCGGCGACGACAAGCGCCTGCGCTTCTTCCTCGGCGACATCCGCGACCGCAACCGGCTCGCGCGCGCGATGCACGGCGTCGACTACCTGATCCACGCGGCCGCCCTCAAGCAGGTCGACACCGCGGAGTACAACCCGTCCGAGTTCGTGGCGACGAACATCAACGGCTCACAGAACGTGATCGACACCGCGATCGACGCCGGGGTCAAGAAGGTCGTCGCGCTCTCCACCGACAAGGCCTCCAGCCCGATCAACCTGTACGGCGCGACCAAGCTCGTCGCCGACAAGTCGTTCATCGCCGGCAACCACTACGCCGCCACCCACCCGACCCGGTTCTCCGTGGTCCGCTACGGCAACGTGATGGGCAGCCGCGGCTCGGTCGTGCCGCTGTTCCGCAAGCTGGCCGCCGAGGGCAAGAGCCTGCCGATCACCGACAAGCGGATGACCCGCTTCTGGATCACGCTCCCCCAG
This sequence comes from Actinoplanes sp. KI2, assembly GCF_025630775.1. Taxonomy (GTDB): domain Bacteria; phylum Actinomycetota; class Actinomycetes; order Mycobacteriales; family Micromonosporaceae; genus Actinoplanes. Next base: position 34,377 of record NZ_JAOSZE010000051.1, on the reverse strand, counting down.
GCCGTGAAGTTCGTGGTCGACTCGTTCGACAAGATGGAGGGCGGCGAGCTCTTCGTCCCGCGCATCCCGAGCATGCGGATCATGGACCTGGTCGAGGCCGTCGCGCCCGGCTCGGCGACCCACGAGACCGGCATCCGCCCCGGTGAGAAGCTGCACGAGGAAATGATCGCGTCCGACGACAGCCGCCGCACCCTGCGCTTCCCGGACCGCTACGTGGTGCAGCCGGTCGTCGCGAGCTGGGGCTACCAGGAGCCGGCGGGCGGCGAGGAGGTCGCCGACGGCTTCAACTACCGCTCGGACAACAACGACCTGTGGCTGAGCATCGAGGACATGCGCAAGCTCATCGGCGAGGAGAAGTGATGCTGCCGTACGGGCGGCAGTCGATCGACCGGTCCGACGTCGAGGCGGTGGTCGAAGCCCTCGGCAGCGACTGGCTGACCACCGGCCCGCGGGTCGCGCAGTTCGAGAAGGACATCGAGGCCGTGGCCGGCGCGCCCGCGGTCACGGTGACCAACGGCACGACCGCGCTGCACACCGCGTACGCGGCGGCCGGCGTCGGCCCCGGCGACGAGGTCGTGGTCACCCCGATGACGTTCGTCGCCACCGCCTCCGCGGCGGCGATGCGCGGCGCCACCGTGGTCTTCGCCGATGTCGAGGACGAGACGGCCAACCTCGACCCGGCCGCCGTCGAGGCCGCGGTCACCGACCGCACCCGGGCCATCGCCGCGGTCGACTACGCCGGCCACCCGGCCGAGTACGACGCTCTTCGCAAGATCGCCGAGCCGTTGGACGCGGTGCTGATCGGCGACGCCGCGCACGCGATCGGCTCGACGTACCACGGCCGGCCGGTCGGCACGCTCGCCGACCTCACCACCTTCTCGTTCTTCCCGACGAAGAACCTGACCACCGCCGAGGGCGGCGCGGTCGCCTCGACCCGGCCCGACCTGCTCGACCGGGCGCGCACCTTCAAGAACATCGGGATGGTGCGCGACCAGGACAGGCTGCGCCGGACGGACGAGGGCGGCTGGTACTACGAGGTGCAGTCGTTCGGGGAGAACTACCGGCTGCCCGACGTGCTGTGCGCACTGGGCAGTTCGCAGCTGAGCCGGCTCGCCCAGTTCAAGGCGAAACGGCAGTACCTGACCGCCCGCTACGACGAGCTGCTCGCCGACGTGCCCGGCCTGCGCCTGCCGGTCCAGCGCGAGGGCGTCGACCCGATGCGCCACCTCTACCCGGTGCGCGTCCTCGACGGCCGGCGCCGCGAGGTGTACGACCGGCTCCGCGCCGCCGGGATCCTGGTGCAGGTCAACTACATCCCCGTCTACTGGCACCCGGTCTTCGAGGACATGGGTTACCGGCGCGGTCAATGCCCGGTGGCCGAGCGTTTCTACGCTGAGGAGCTGTCCCTGCCGCTCTTCGTCGACCTCACCGACGACGATCAGGATCGCGTCGTGGAGGAGCTGCGCACCATCCTCGGGAGCTGACCGGGTGCACCACGCCAACCACTTCTACGGCCACGCGCACGTGCTGGCGGAATACTGCGGCCTCGATCCGGAGCACCCGCCCCGGATCGAAGGGTACGTGCAGCACGGCTGGAACGTGCTCGACGGGCTCGGCATCGGCACGCCCTACCTGCCGGGAAAGCCGATCTTCGTGTGGTCCGAGCAGACCCGGCGGCGCGCCTGGTCGATGGGGCGCCGCCAGGCCACGGTGATCGGCGCCCCGTTCCTCTACCTGCTGCGGTTCGCGCCGCCCCCGCCGGAGCCGGCGACCCGCGCGGGCACCATCTGGTACCCGTTTCACGGCTGGGAGAGCCAGCAGGTCAAGGGCAGTCACGCGCGCCTGATCGACGAGATCAGGGCGACCGAGACCGGCCCGCTGACGTTCTGCCTGTACTGGAACGAGTACCGCAACGACCGGGTCCGCGCCGAGTACGAGAAGGCCGGCCGGGTCGTCTGCCACGGCTACCGCGGCTTCATGTGGCAGGACACCGACACCCGGTTCCTGCACAACCAGCTCGATGAGCTTCGAGCACACCAACGTGTCGCGTCCAACCGGCTGAGCAGTGCCGTCATGTACGGCGCGGCGGCGGGCTGCGAGCCGGCCGTCTACGGTGACCCGATGCATCTGGAGCGAGAGGACCGGTCCACCGCCGAGCGCATCCGCCGGCAGTGGCCCGAGCTGCACGGCAAGCACCCCGACCCGGCCGAGGCCCGCCGGTCGGCGCTGGCCGAGCTGGGCGACGACTACCTGGCCTCCCCGGCCGAGCTGCGCACGATGCTGGGCTGGGCCCCGGACCGCGTGGCGGTGCCGGCGTGATCCGGCTGATCGGCGGCGAGATGCCCGGCTGGTCCGAGGACCACCCGCCGGCCGGTGGCGCCCTGTACGGCTACCTGGCCGAGCAGCTCCCCGCCGGGTCGAGCGTGCTGGTCGCCGGCCCGCACGAGGACGCGCTGATCGATGCGCTCGCCGCCCGCGCCACGGTGACCTGCCTCGTCCGCTCGCAGCCCGAGGCCGAGCGGCTCGCCGCGCGCGGCCTCGACGTGCTCTGCGGGACCCTGACCAAGCTCACCGACACCGACCGCTGGGACGCGGTGGTCGCGCTCGACGGTCTCGGCCGGCTCTGCTCGGTCGAGGGCCCGCAGTACGGCTGGGCCGAGTGCCTGCAGGTGCTCAAGCGGGCGCTGCGCCCCGGCGGCGCCCTGCTGCTCGCGGTCGAGAACGAGCTGGGCGTGCACCGGCTGGTCGACCCGGTGGCGGCGACGGCGACCCGGGCCGACGACGCGTGGCGGCCGCTCGGCGAGTTCGACGACAGCAAGCCGGGCACCCCGGGCCGGCTGATCGCCGGGCTCGACGCCGAAGGGCTGGCCGTCGACTGGCTGGGCGCGGCGTGGCCGGAGCCCGGCTCGCCGACGATGATCGCTACCCCGGACGCGCTGCGGGACGGCCCGGCCGGCGCCTTGGCGGCCGCGGTCGCGAGCGCGGTCGGCACGGCGTACGCGAACCGCGGTGTCCTTTCCGATCCGCGGCGGCTCGCCGCCGCGGCCGTGCGCAGCGGTCTCGGACCGGAGCTCGCGACCGCGTGGCTGGTGATCACCCACCGCACGCCCGGCCCGGCTCCGGCACTGCGGCCGCCCGCGGTGCTGCTCGGCGACGGCCCGGTGCTCGAGGTGACGCCCGGCCCCGACGGCGGGTGGACGCGGCATGTGCTTCGCGAGGTCCCCGGCCGTGACACCTCGGCACTCGACGGACCCTGGCCGGCCGGCCGGCTGCTGGAGGAGCTGCTGCTCTCCGCCTGCCTGCGGCACGACCTGCCGACCGTCCGGCGGTTGCTCACCGGCTGGATGGCGGCGCTGCCCGGCGCCACCGCCGACAACGTGGTGGTCGACGGCGACACGTACGCCCGGCTCGATCCCGGCGTTCCGGCCCGGGACGACGCCTTGCGCGGCTTCGCCACGATGTTGCTCACCGGCGGGTACGCCCACCCGTGGCCCGCCGCCACCGACCTACGGACGCTGACCGCGATCCTGCACGGCGCCGCCGGCCTGCCCGGCGACGTCCCGGCGATACCGCCCGGCGAGAACCCGCCGGTACCGGACTCCCGCCGCGAACAACTGGAGCAGCTGCGTTCCCTGCGGCGCCGGCTCGCCGACGCCGCCGCCCGCGCCGAGGAGTACGAACGCGAGATCGCGAAACGAGACGCGGAATTGACCAAGGCGCGTGCCCAAATTGCCACCTTCAGCGGTAGCTTCGGCTACCGCATGGCGAAGCTTGGGTATGGCGTAGCACGGAAGGCACGTCAGCGGGTCCGGAAAAAGGCATAGCCTCCGAAAAGGATACATAATGACATCCCTCGGCATCATCCAGGCGCGGATGGACTCGTCCCGCCTCCCCCGCAAGGTGCTGCTCAAGCTGGGCGGCCGGTCCGTCCTCGAGCGGGTCGTCCGCAGCGCCCAGGCCAGCGGGGTGCTCGACGAGCTGGTCGTGGCCACCACGACCGAGGCGGCCGACGACGCGATCGTCGCCGAGTGTGCCGCGATCGGCGTGGCCTGCCACCGTGGGCCGGTCGACGACGTGCTCGCCCGCTTCCTCGGGGTGCTCGACCAGCACGAGAGCGACATCGTGCTGCGGTTCACCGCGGACAACCCGCTGATCGACCCGGCGATCATCAACCGGGCACACCGGGTCTTCGTGGCCTCCGGCGCCGACTACCTGAGCACCTCGCTCGCCCACACGCTGCCGCGCGGGCTGGACGTCGAGATGGTGCGCACGCCGGTGCTGCGGCAGATCGACGCGCTCGCCACCGAGTACCACCGGGTGCACGTGACGTCGTACATCTACACGCACCCGGACGACTTCGACGTGATCGGGCTGACCCTGCAGCCCGACCTGTCCCACCTGCGGCTCACGCTGGACACCGAGGACGACTGGAAGCTGATCTCGGCGGTCGTCGAGCACTTCGGCGACGAGCCGGTCGAGCTCAAGACGCTGGCCGCCTGGCTGGCCGACCGGCCGGACCTGCTCGAACTGAACGCCCATGTGCTGCAGAAGGCGCTCGTACAGGCATGAGCGACGGCACCCGGGTGGGCGCGGGACCCGAGGGCGGCTCGGTGTGACGATCGTCGGCATTCGCTGCGACGCCGGTGCCCGCACCGGCGTCGGGCATCTGGTCCGCTGCGTGGCGCTCGCCGAGGAGCTGGTCGCCCGGGGCGCCGGGGTCCGGTTCCTCAGCGACCTGGGCGGCGTCGCCTGGGCCGAGGCCCAGCTCGACCGGCGCGGGCTGCCCTGGCACCCGCCGCCGTTCGACCCGGTCGGGCTGGTCGCCGCCGTCGAGCGGTTGGAGATCGACGCGCTGGTCGTCGACTCGTACACGCTGCCCGCGCCGCACAGCGCGGCGGTGCGCAAGACCGGGCGGCCGGTGCTGGCCATCGTCGACGGCGACTTCCGCGGGCAGAGCGCGGACATCTACGTCGACCAGAACCTGGACGCGCGGATCGACGTCGAGGACGCGATCGGGCTGGCCGGCCTGGAGTACGCGCTGCTGCGCTCGTCGGTGCGGTCGCTGCGACCGGCGACACCGCCGGCGCACCACTGCGGGCGTACGCCCAAGGTGGTGGCCTTTTTCGGCGGAACCGACGCCTACCGCGCGGCGCCGCAGGTGGCCGCGCTGCTCGCCCGGACCGGCGTGGGTTTCGACGCGACGATCATCGCGGCGAACGCGGAGCTGCACGCCGAGCTGAGCGCGATCCCGGCCGGACCGGGCCAGCGCTTCGAGATCATCCCGCCCACCGACGACCTCCCCGGGCTGCTCGCCGGCGCCGACCTCGCGGTCAGCGCCAGCGGCACCTCCACCTGGGAGCTGCTCTGCCTCGGGCTGCCGGCCGCCCTGGTCTGGGTGGTGGACAACCAGATCATCGGGTACGACCGGACGATCGCGCGCGGCTACGCGGCCGGCCTCGGGCAGCTGGGTCACCTCGGCGACGACGCGGTGACCACCCTCCGGACGCTGCTCACCGATGCGTCGCTCCGCACCGGGCTGGCCGCCCGGGCGTGGGCGGCCGTCGACGGGCGCGGCGTGGAACGCGTCGCGGAGGCGTTGCTCAAGGCGGTGTGACCGTTCAACGCTGCGTGACCGCTCAGGGCTGCGTGACCGCTCAGGGCTGCGTGACCGCTCAGGGCTGCGTTACCGCGATGACCACCTTGCCGACCGCGTGCTGCTCGACCGCCTCGTGCGCGTCGGCGATCCGCTCGAACGGGTAGCGCAGGATCGGCAGCCCGGCCTCCTCCCCCACCCGGAAGGCGCCGGCGTTGACCGCCTCGGCCACGGCCGCGACCGCGTTGTCCTTCTCCTCGGTCGAGGTCGTGTAGGTCAGCACGAAGTCGAGGCTGACGTTCTTGAGCATCGCCTTGAAGCTCGGGATCGTCACCTCGCCGCCCACGTAGATCCCGATGTTGCCGCCGGGGGCGACCGCGCTCAGGTCGGCGCGCAGGTTCTCGGTGTTCACCTCGACCACGATGTGTGCGCCGCCGGGAGCGATCTCCTTGACCCGCGCGGCCAGGTCCTCCTCGCGGTAGTTGATCACCGCGTCGGCGCCGGCCGCGGCGGCCAGGCCGGCCTTCTCCTTCGAGCTCACCGTGGTCAGCACGGTCGCGCCGGCCCACTTGGCCAGCTGGATCGCGGCATTGCCGACCGCGCCCGCGCCGCCGGCGACCAGCACCGTGCGGCCCTCCAGCGCGCCCGGCTCCAGCCGAGCCGGGCCGTCGCTGGCCAGGGTGAGGCAGCGGTGCGCGGTGAGCGCCGGGATGCCGAGCGCGGCGCCGACCTCGAACGGGACGTCGTCGTTCATCCGCACCACCTGGCGGCGTGGCAGCACCACATACTCCTGGGCGGTGCCGTTCACCCGGCCGTAGCCGGCGTCCCACACCCAGACCCGATCGCCCGGCTCGAGGCCGGTGACGCCCTCGCCGACCGCGTCGACCACGCCGGCGCCGTCCTGGTTGGGCACCCGGGGCGGGGCCACCCCGTCGGGCACGCCGCGACCCGCGCGGGTCCCGGTGTCGGTCGGGTTGACGGCGGACAGGACGATCCGGACGCGAACCTCACCGTCGCCGGCGGGCGGGATCTCCCGCTCGACGATCTGCAGGACGGCGGCGGGCCCGGGCTCTTCGAAGACGGCAGCACGCATGCATCACACATTAGGCCGGTAGCTCGCGGCGCATGCCGAGCCGCGGCCATCGATCGAGTCCATGTTCCGCCTCGGCCGCCCGGATCCGCCGCAGCCCCGGCGTGAGCTCGTCGTCGGCGAGCCGCCGGAAGCCGAGGCGCTCGTAGTAGGGGGCGTTCCAAGCGACTTCCGCGTACGTCGTGAGCGTCAACGCCGGCGCGCCCCGCTCGCGGGCCCACCCCGCGACGTGTTCGATCAACGCGGAGCCGAGGCCCCGCCGCCCGTACTCCGGAACCACCGAGACCTGCTCCACATGCACGTTCCCGTCCACCCACTCGGCGATCAGATACGCCACCGGCGCACCGTCCGGCCCGTCGACCACCCAGGCCCGGCCGTCCCGCACGTACGGCAGAAGCTCCTCGACGGTCCCCGGATCGTCCTGCGCCACGAAGTCCATGCCGACGTCGGCGAAGATCCGCCCGGCCGCCTCCTCGATCGCCACCAGGCTCGCGGCGTCCTCGTCCCGCGCCGGCCGGATCATCCGTCCGCCAATCGCCGCCGGCACACGCCGACGTGCTCCTCGACCGCCGTCGCCAGCCGCGTCGGCACCGTGGACCCCAGCGCCACGACGGCGTCCGCGCTTGCCGCCTCGCGAAACGCCGCCGGTAGCCGCGAGGCCAGCTCGTCGATCCGCTGGACCGTCCGATCCGGGTCGAGGCCGTTCTGCGTGGCGAAGGCCCGCCAGTGCCGCCCGGTGATCGCCTCCACCCGGTACTCGGACGCGACCTTCATGGCCAGCCGCAGCCGGGGCAGATACATGTCGTCGTACGGCAGGCTGCTCGCCACGTCATAGAGCGGCGCCAGCCGGGTCTGCCCCCGGACCAGCAGGATCGAGTAGTTCTTGGCGTGCGCGTCGGTGCCCGCGATGAGCCAGTTCAGCGCGAGCGCGTCGACGAACCGATCGACCTCCACCGTGGCCACCGGCACCCCGACCGCGCGGCGGACCAGCGCGACGATCTGCTCGGGCGAGGGCCCGCCGTCGCTCTGATATTTGCCGGTGGGCGGCAGCCCGAGCGCCTGGCACATGTCCTCCTGGTGGATCCGCCCCACCTGCCCGTCGCCGAGGGGATAGCGGTCGTACCGCTCGACCACGATCGCCCGCTCCGCGCCGAACGACGTCACCCGCGAGATCGCCGCCCGCAGCCCGGCGATCCGCGCCGCCCGCAGACAGAGGTGCTCATTGAGGTCGTGGTCATCGAACCCGGCAATGGCCGGCTTGAGGATGTGGGTGGTCGGCACCGCCCCCGACGGGTCGCCCCACGCGCCGGTCGCACCGTCGTGGTGGAGCGCGGTCTTGGCCTGCGCCCCGGCCAGGCTGAACTGACCGGTACCGGCCAGATGCCAGGCCGACGGATCGCGTCGCAGCGTCCGGAGCCGCTCGGCGATCCGCTCCTCGGTCAGCAACGCCACCGCGCCGGTCCGGGCGAGGATGGCCTCCACCCGGTCGGATCGGACGAACTGGACCGCGCCCGCGCAGTCCTCACCGACGTGGGCGAGCAGCGCGAACGGATTCCCGGGCGAGACCTGGAAGTCCCGGCCCCAGCGCTCGAGCACCCCCTCGTTGTCCGGCAGGAGGCCCTGACAGAAGGCGCGGACCGTCCGAGGGTCGTGGCTGCCGGCGCTGAGCGGCAGCGACAGCGAGATCGGCAGCGCGTCCGGCGACTCGCGATAGGCGTCGTCGTAGGCGAACGACAGCGCGCCGCCCTCGCCCTGCGACAGGACCCCGACCGCCCGGCCGCCGAGCAGCACGGTCAGCGCGCGGCTCACGGCTCACCGCCGAGCGAGTCGAGGTAGCGGTCGAGGTCGAACTCGGGCGCGGGCTCGGGGCGGCAGTCCAGGTACAGCCCGAGAGCGGCGATCACCCGGAAGACCAGCCCGACCTCGACGGTGGGCTTGCCCTGCTCGAGGTCGGACAGCCAGCGTCGGCTCACCGTCGCCCGGGCGGCCAGGTCGCCCTGGCTGAGGCCGACCGCCCGGCGCCGGTCGCGCAGATAGCGACCGAGGTCCTCGGCGTTGCTCAGGCGCATACACCCCTCCCTGCGTGTACGTACGTGCACATCCTCGCTCCTGCGCACGTACGTGCTCATAATAGCCGCTGCGCGCGTACGTGCACACCACGACTCCGGTGCGCGTACGTGCGCGATCCCCCGGCGTAGGGTCGGCTCATGGCCGTCGATGACACGCTGCTCCGCTATCACTCGGCGCGGGGTCGCTGGGTCCTGCTGGCCACCGTCCTCGGCTCGAGCCTGGCGTTCATCGACGCCACCGTGGTCAACATCGCGCTCCCGTCGATCGGCCGGGACCTGCACGCCGACGCGGCCGGCCTGCAGTGGACGGTCAACGGGTACGCGCTGAGCCTGGCCGCGCTGATCCTGCTCGGCGGCTCGCTCGGCGACCGGTACGGCCGCAAGCGGATCTTCATGATCGGCATCGCCTGGTTCGCGCTCGCCTCGCTGCTGTGCGGCCTCGCACCCACCATCGAGCTGCTGATCGGCGCCCGGGTGCTGCAGGGCATCGGCGGCGCGCTGCTCACCCCCGGCGCGCTGGCCATCCTGGAGGCCTCCTTCGAGCCGGGCGACCGGGCCCGCGCGATCGGCGCCTGGTCCGGCCTGGGCGGCATCGGCGGCGCGTTCGGCCCGTTCCTCGGCGGCTGGCTGGTCGAGGCCGGCAGCTGGCGGCTCGTCTTCCTGATCAACGTGCCGGTCGCCGCGCTGGTGCTCGGGGTGGCCGCCCGGCACGTGCCGGAGTCCCGCGACCCGGCCGCGGCCCGGCGCTTCGACGTCGCGGGCACCGTGACCGGCGCGATCGGGCTGGGCGGCCTGACCTACGGCTTCACCGCGTGGCCGATGCGCGGTCCGGGCGACCCGGTGGTGTGGATCTCGCTGGCCGTCGGCGTGGCCGGACTGGTGGCGTTCGTGCTGGCCGAACGACGCTCGCCGCAGCCGTTGGTGCCGCTGGAGATCTTCCACCACCGGGCGTTCACCGGCGCCAACCTGGTCACCTTCCTGGTCTACGCGGCCAACGGCGGCATCTTCTTCCTGTTCGTCATCAACCTGCAGGTGGTGGCCGGGTTCAGCCCGCTGGCGGCGGGCACCGCGATGCTCCCGGCGACCGGGCTGATGCTGCTGCTGTCGGCCCGCTCGGGCGCGCTCGGCCAGCGCATCGGCCCGCGGATCCCGATGACCGTCGGGCCGCTGATCTGCGCGCTCGCCGTGCTGCTGATGTCGATGATCGGGCCGGGCGCGTCGTACCTCACCGACGTGCTGCCCTCGGTGATCGTCCTGGGCCTGGGCCTGTCCACACTGGTGGCGCCGCTGACCGCGACCGCGCTCGGCTCGCTCGACGACGCGCACGCCGGCATCGCCTCGGGCGTGAACAACGCCGTGGCCCGGGCCGCGAGCCTGCTCTCGGTCGCGATCCTGCCGCTGGCGGCCGGGCTGGGCAGCGGCAGCCTCACCGTGGCCGGCCAGCTGCACGCGGTCTACCGCAACGCGATGCTGATCTGCGTGGCCCTGATGGTCGGCGGCTCGGCACTGGCGTTCCTGCTCATCCCGAACCGGGTCACCAAGCCCACGCCGCCGCGCAGCTTCTGCGACCCCTGCTCCCCACCGGTGCAGGCCCGGGCCCTCAGTAGTGAGCGATAACTCGCCGCCCGGGGCCGTCCACGGTCATCCGGCCGCCGTACGGCAGCACCCACTGCGGCGTCGTGTGACCGAAATCGACACCGAAGACGGCCATCGCCGACGGGTTGTAGACGCCTAACGCGCGCAGCACCGCATCCCGCTGCTCGTCCCGATAGCGGGCGCGATCGGCCTGGGCCGGCCGGTTGCCGATGTTGCTGGCCTTGGCCGTCGCCACCAGCACCGCCGGGAACTGCTCGAGGAGGCCGCGCTCGCCCGCATTGCGCAGCATCCGGAACACCTCCTCGGCCGACGGCAGCTCCTCCGAGGTCTCCAGCAGCAGAATCGTGCCGGCGTACGCGTCGCTCGGCTTGATCCACCGGTTCGCGGCCAGGTTCCAGTGCAGGATCTCCAGGTTCCCGCCCCAGGTCGGCCCGGTGACCACCCGGTCGGCCTGGTGCCAGTGGAACCCCGGGCTCGGCACGCTCGGCGCCGAGCCGGTCAGCGATGCCGGATCGGCCCAGCTCAGTTCCTCGTCGCTGAACTCCGCGACCGGCTTGATCTCCAGGTCGACCGTCTCGAACAGCGCCGCCCGCAGCGAGGCGAGGTGCTCGGGGTCGACCCCGGCGCCCCGCGCGAGGTGCACCATCGTCGACCCGCCGTGGTAACCGGGCACCCCGTGCAGCCAGAGCCAGTTCAGCAGGTTGGTGTTGTCCGAGTAGCCGAAGTACGGCTTGGGGTCGGCAACGAACGGCGCGGGATCGAGGTGCGGCAGCACGGTGATCTGGTCGCTGCCGCCGATGGTCGCGAACACCGCCCGGATCGACGGGTCGGCGTACGCGGCCATCAGGTCGGCGGCGCGCTCCTCCGGCGAGCCCTGCTTGGCCGTGGTCGGAAACTCCACCGGCACCAGCGAGAGCAGCTCGCGAAGCCGGCGCATGGCGAGATCATGGGTAGCGGGGTAGACCGCCGGACCCGCCCACGAGGGAGACACCACGGCGACCCGATCGCCCGGCTTCAATTTCATGGCGGGAACGCTACTAGATCATCCCTGCTCGCAGGGCGTACGCGACCGCGTGCGACCGGTTCCGCAGCTTGAGCCGGTGGGTGACCCCGTAGATCACGTTCTTCACGGTCCGCTCCGAGTAGCACAGCTTCCCGGCGATCTCGTTGGTGTCGAACCCGTCGGCCATCAGCCGCAGGACGTCGATCTCCCGCGGGGTCAGCCCGGACGCGTTCAGCCCGCTCGGCGCGAGCACGTCCCGCTGCATCCGGTCGACCTGCTTGAGCAGCTCGCCGACCAGGTTGGGGGGAAGGACCCCGCCGCCGGCCGCGGCCGCACGCACGCTGTGCGCGAGCCGCTCGGTGGTCACCGCGGAGCGCGGCAGGATCGCCACCACCCGGCACTCGACCGCGGTCATCAGCTCGGCCTCGGCGACCTCCTGGCAGACCAGCACGATCGGCGCGCCGGTCTCGGCGCCGGCCCGGCGCAGCGCGGCCACCACGTCCGGGGTGAGCCGCTCGGCCGCCGCCACCAGCACCTCGGCGTCCGCGCGCTGCTGCGGGCGGAGCACCGTGATGTCGCCGCGGAACTGGAGCAACGCGGCCAACCCGGCATGGCTGACCGGATCCATCGCCTGCAATGCGACCCTGACCTGTTCCACGGCTTGCCCCCTCCCTCAGCGCCCTCCCAAGGCGGACGTGGAGCAAGTGTCGGAGAAGGTTCTTCAGATAATCTTCAGAGATCCTTCATCCCGGAACAGAGGTCGATAGACCAGTTCAGCAGAGGTGTGTTTCGACTCGGAAGGGCTGGCGAGGAGAACTGCCCGTCCGTGCGGTTTGTGTTATCCATTGACACCCGACCCGTCTCCGGTGAAGTTGGGTTCACCGATCCGGGAGGACACGTGCCAGAGGCTCTGCGCGCCAGCGTGCTCGGGCCGGTTCGCGCCTGGGTCGGCGAGCGCGAGCTCGACCTCGGCGCGGCCCGTCAGCGAGCGGTGTTCGCGGTGCTCGCCGCGCACGCCGGCCGGCTGGTCGGCCGGGACGAGCTGATCACCGCGATCTGGGGCGACTCGCCGCCGGCGACCGCGGCCGGCAGCGTCTACACGTACGTCTCGGGGCTGCGCCGGGTGCTCTCCCCGGGGCAGCTGACCAGCGCCTCGGGCGGGTACCTGCTGCGGGTCGAGCCCGCCGACCTGGACGCCGGGCGGTTCCAGCAGCTGCGCGCGCGGGCGGCCGAGCTGCTGGCGGCGGGTGATCATCGCGGCGCCGCCCGCCGGCTCGAGGAGGCGCTCGCGCTGTGGCGTGGCGACGCGTACGCGGCCCTCGCCGGCCCGTTCCTGGAGCTGGACCGGCAGCGCCTGGCCGAGCTGCGCCTGGCCACCGCCGAGCAGCGCGCCCGGATCCTGCTCGACCTGGGCGGCGACGACGGCCTGATCGCCGAGCTGACCGGCCTGGTCAAGGACAACCCGCTGCACGAGCCCCTGCACGAGCTGCTGATGCTGGCCCTGCATCGGGCCGGCCGGCACGCCGAGGCGCTGGAGGTCTTCCGGGCCGCCCGCCGCACGCTGGTCGCCGAGCTCGGCATCGAACCGGGCCCGGCGCTGCGCGAGCTGCAGCGGCAGGTGCTGACCGGCGCCCCGGAGAAGGGCGCCCCGGACAAGCCGGAACCGGTTCGCACGGTCGTGCCGACGGCGGTCGCCCGGGCCCTGCGCGACGGCCTGGCCGCCCGCGACTGGTTCGGCCGGGAGTCCGAGATGGATCAGTTGCGCGGCCTGGTGCGGCAGCTCGCGGCGGGCAGCGGCGGCGCGGTCTGGATCGAGGGCGAGCCGGGCATCGGCAAGACCGAGCTGCTCACCCACGCGTTCGCCGAGGCGGCTCGCTGCGGCTGCCGGGTGGCCTGGGGCGCGGCCGACCAGCTCGGCTCCCGGGTGCCGCTGCAGGTGCTGTCCCGCGCCCTGGGCCTGGAGTCCGCGTACCGCCGCCCGCACGGCCCGCTGGCCGAGCCGGACATCGCCGAGGACCAGATCGTCGCCGCGGTCCGCGCCGCCTGCGCCGCCGCGCCGCTGATCCTCATCGTCGACGACATGCAGTGGGCAGACTCGGTCACCCTGCGCGTCTGGGAGCGGCTGCGCGGCCTGGTCGCCCGGTTGCCGCTGCTGCTGGTCGCCTCGTCCCGGCCGGGCGACCGGGCCGCGCCGCCGGACGTGCTGCGGCTGCGCCCCCTGCGGCAGGCCGAGCTCGACCGGCTGGTCGCGGCGCTGGTCGGGGCCCCGCCCGGGGACAACCTGCGGGCGCTGGTGGCCCGCGCGGGCGGCAACCCGCTGTTCGCCCGCGAGCTGGTCGGCGCGCTGCGGCAGCGGGACGTCATCGAGGTCGCCGGTGGCCGGGCCGACATCGGCCCGGAGGTGACCGTCGAGCCGCCCCGGACGCTGATGGCCGCCGTGCACGCCACGCTCGACCTGCTCTCCGGACCGACCCGCGAGGTGCTCCGGCTGGCCGCGCTGCTCGGCTCGGAGTTCTCGGTCAGCGAGGTCGTGGCGGTGACCGGCCGCTCGGCCCTGGACCTGGTCGGCGCGCTTGAGGAGGCGCTGGCCGCGAGCGTGCTGGTGGACAGCGGCACCGACCTCGCGTTCCGGCACGCGTACCTTCGGCAGGCGCTGGTGGAGAGCGTTCCGCCGGCGCTGCGGGCCGGCCTGCACCGGCACGCGGCCGAGGTGCTGGCGGCCGGCGGCAGCGCGGTGACCCGGGTGGCCGAGCAGTTGGTGGCGGAGACCCCGGCGGTGGACACCTGGGTGCTGACCTGGCTGCTCGCGCACCTCGCCGAGGTGGTCCGCCGGGCGCCGCAGATCGCCGGCGACCTGATCCGCCGTACGCTGCGCACCGACCTGCCCTCGGCCGCCCAGCGCGGCGTCCTGCTGGTGGCGCTGGTCCGGCTGGAGTTCCGCCGGCAGCGGTTCCCGATGACCGAGGCCGAGGAGGCGATGAGCCTCGCCACCGACGCGGGCGACCGCGCCGAGATGCGACACCTGCTGGCCACCATGCGGCACCGCAAGGGCGAGGAGGCCGAGGCGGTCGCGATGCTGCGGGAGGCGGTGGACGACCCGCGGGTGCCGGAGATCTGGCGCACCCGGCACCGGGTGCTGCTGGCCAACTTCCGCCGCGGCGACCTGGACGACCTCGACCGCGCCGAGCGCCGGGCCCGGGACGTGCATGCCGAGGCGGTGGCTGCGGGCCAGCCGTACGAGACGGCGTTCGCGTTGCAGACGATCTGGCTGACCAGCTCGATCCGGCGCGACCACGAGCGCGCGCTGCGCCACGTCGACCAGGCGCTGGACGTGGTGTCCGGCCGCGCCGAGCTGGCCGGCACGTACTTCGACCTGCTGGACAACCGCCTGTTCTCGCTGCAGAACCTGGACCGCCTGGACGAGGCGCAGAGCACGTTGCGCCGGGCCGCCGAGTTCGCGGCCGCGCACCGGCTGCCGGCCGGCCTGCAGGTGACGACCGCGGTGCAGGACTACTGGCTGGGCCGGTGGGACGAGGCGCTGGCCGAAGTGTCGGCGGTGACCGAGGACGGCCCCGGCATCACGCGGCACGGCATGCGCGAGCCGGGCGCGGTGACCATGCTGCTGCACGGCGTGGGCGCGCTGATCGCGCTGCACCGGGACGCGCGCGACCTGGCCGCCGCGCACCTGGACGCGGCCGACGCGGTGCCGGCCAGCGAGGCGGAGCGGGAGAACTGCGACTTCCTGCTGGTGGCCCGGGCGCTGGCGGCCGAGCAGCTGGGGCGCGACGCCGAGGCGCTGGAGGTGCTGGCGCCGCTGCTGCAGCCCGCGTACGCCCCGATGATGTTGCGCCATCAGTGGCTGCCGGACGTCATGCGGCTGGCCCGGCGGCTGGCCAGGATGGACGTCGCCGAGCGGGCCGCGGCGATCTGCGCGTCCGAGGCCGCCCGCGAGGTGCGACCGGCCCGGGCGCACGCCGCGCATCTGCGCTGCCAGGCGCTGCGCAGCGGCGATCCGGGGCCGGCCCGGGCGGCCGCCGAGCACTACCGGCAGGTGGGTCGCCGGTTCGAGCTGGCGGCCGCGCTCGAGGACGCGGCGACGCTCGGCGGCGAGCGCCCGGACGAGGCGTTGCGCATCTACACCTCGATGTCGGCGCGCTGGGACATGGCGCGGACATCGAGAGCTGTCGTTTAATCACGGCAGCAGAGGCCCGAATTCCCCTGCGTCACACTGCTCCACGTGCGTTTCTGATTGATTTTGGTGGAGGACCTTGACAGTAAAAGTTTGATAGTGCGTGAATGTGTTTCCAGGCGGTTACTCCCCGATGTCTCATCACCGCTAAGGAGCTCGTTCATGACCACATACCGGGGCCTCGTGCGCCCTGCGACCATTACCCTCGGTGCGGCCCTGCTGATGCTCAGTGCCTGCGCCAAGTCCGAGGACACCTCGTCGAACACCCCGGCGGCACCGGCCTCGGGCGCCGCTCAGGTGGTGCAGTCGGCCGCTCCCGGAGCCGCCACCTGCACGATCAGCCAGTACGGCGGCACGAAGATCGATCTCAAGACGGCCAAGGTCGGCTTCTCCCAGTCGGAGAAGGAGGCCAACCCGTTCCGGATCGCCGAGACCCAGTCCATCAAGGACGAGGCGGCCAAGCTCGGCATCACCCAGCTCACCACTTCGAACGCGAACTCCCAGTTCAACAAGCAGATCAGCGACGTCGAGCAGATGATCGACTCGGGCGTGCAGCTGCTGATCATCGCGCCGCTCAACTCGGACGGCTGGGACTCGGTGTTCGCCAAGGCCTCGGCGAAGCACATCCCGATCGTCACGATCGACCGCAAGATCAACGCGTCGGCCTGCAAGGACTACCTGACCTTCATCGGGTCGGACTTCGCCCAGCAGGGCAAGCGCGCCGCGGACGAGATGGCCAAGGCGATGGGCAACAAGGGCAAGGTCGCGATCCTGCTGGGCGCGCCCGGCAACAACGTGACCACGCTCCGGACCAGCGGCTTCAAGGACGAGATCGCCAAGGTCGCGCCGGACATCAAGATCGTTTTTGAACAGACGGGCAACTTCGCCCGCGAGGACGGGCAGAAAGTCACCGAGCAGCTGCTCCAGTCCAACCCGGACATCAACGGCATCTACGGCGAGAACGACGAGATGGCGCTCGGCGCGATCACGGCCCTGAAGGGCGCCGGCAAGAAGGGCGGCGACGTCAAGGTGGTGTCGATCGACGGCACCAAGGGCGCCGTGCAGGCCATTGTCGACGGCTGGGCCTCGGCGGTCATCGAGTCCAACCCGCGCTTCGGGCCACTCTCCTTCGCCACGGCGCAGAGCTTCTTCAACGGCGAGCCGGTCGGTCAGGACGTCATCATCCAGGACCGGCAGTACGACGAGAGCAATGCCAAGGCGGACCTCGGCAGCGCGTACTGACTCACCCGCACAAGGCGGCGGTGCCGGAGGTCGTACGGCACCGCCGCCGAATGTTCATTTGTGTGCGCATTACGAGGCCACGAGGAAATCGAACATGGCGCTATTGGAAGTCATCGACGTCTCGAAGACCTTTCCCGGCGTACGGGCGCTCGACGAGGTGTCGTTCCGGCTGGAGCCGGGCGAGGTGCACGCGCTGGTCGGCGAGAACGGCGCCGGCAAGTCGACCTTGATCAAGGTGTTGACCGGCGTCTACCAGCCGGACTCCGGTGAGCTGCGATATCAGGATCAGTCGGCGCAGTTCGCGACGCCGATGGCCGCGCAGCACGCCGGCATCTCCACGATTTACCAGGAAGTCAACCTCATCCCGCTGATGAGCGTCGCGCACAACCTGTTCCTCGGCCGGGAGCCGCGCAACCGGTTCGGCCTGCTGGACGAGGGCCGGATGCACCGCGAGGCCCGGGAGATCCTGGCCGGCTACGGCGTCACCGCCGACGTCCGGCTGCCGCTGGGCACGCTCGCGCTCGGCGCCCAGCAGATGGTCGCCCTGGCCCGGGCCGTGATGATCGACGCCAAGGTCGTGATCATGGACGAGCCCACCTCGTCGCTGGAGCCGCGCGAGGTGGAGACGCTGTTCGGGGTCATCCGCGACCTGCACACGCGGGGCATCGGCATCGTCTACGTGAGCCACCGGCTCGACGAGCTCTACCGCATCTGCGACGCCGTCACGATCCTGCGCGACGGCCGGGTGGTGCACACCGGGAAGCTCGCCGACCTCGAACGGATCCGTCTCGTGGCGCTCATGCTCGGCCGCGAGATGTCGGAGATCAGGCGGTCCGGCGCGACGGCGTTCTCGTCCGCGAAGACCGCCGACACCGGCGCCGCGCCCATCCTGCGCGCGGAGGGGCTGACCAGCCGCCGGAAGCTGCACGACATCAGCTTCGACGTGCGGCCGGGCGAGGTGGTCGGGCTCGGTGGCCTGCTCGGCGCCGGCCGCAGCGAGACGATCAAGGCGATCGGCGGGGCGTACCCGCTGGACAGCGGGGACGTGCAGGTCGACGGCGTGACCCTGCGGAAGCCGAGCACCGTGCGAGCGGTCAAGGCGGGCATCGCCGTGCAACCGGAGGATCGCAAGGCCGAGGGGATCGTGGCGGGTCTCTCCGTACGCGAGAACATCGCCCTCGCCGTCCTGCCCCGGATGTCCCGCCTCGGCCTGGTCTCGGACAGCCGGATCGACGCGATCGTCGACAAGTACATGACCCGCCTGCGGATCAAGGCATCCAGCCCGGACCAGCTCGTCGGCGACCTGTCCGGCGGCAACCAGCAGAAGGTGCTGCTCGCCCGCCTGCTCGCCACCAGCCCCAAGGTGCTGCTGCTGGACGAGCCCACCCGGGGCATCGACGTCGGCGCGAAGGCCGAGGTCCAGTCGCTGATCGACGAGCTCGCGGCCGAAGGGCTCGGGGTCGTGCTGGTCTCCTCGGACGCCGAGGAGCTGATCGAGGGCGCCGACCGGGTGGTGGTGCTGCGCGACGGGGTCGTCGTCGGCACGCTCACCGACGCTTCCGTCACTACCGAAGATCTCATGGCCACGATCGCCGCGGCCGCACCCCCGGAGGTTTCCGAATGACCGCCGCGGCCGTCGCCCTTGACCGGAAAGACCTCAGCAAGATCAAGGCCTGGCTGCCGAAGTACGGCGTCTACCTGGCGATCGTCCTGCTGGTCGTCTACAACATCTTCTTCACGCCGTACTTCCTGACCTGGAGCAACCTGCGCATCCAGCTGATCCAGGTCGCGCCGATCGTGATCGTCGCGCTCGGCATGGCGCTGGTGATCGGCACCGAGGGCATCGACCTGTCGGTGGGCTCGGTGATGGCGCTGGCCGCCGCGCTCATCCCGCTCTATCTCGGGTACGGGGTGGTCGCCGCCATCGTCGTGTCGCTGCTCGCCGGTGTCGCGGTCGGCCTGATCAACGGCGTGCTGGTGGCCAAGGTCGGCCTGCAGCCGATCGTCGCCACGCTCGCGCTGTTCGTCGGCGGCCGCGGCCTCGCCGTGGTGATCAGCGGCGGCCAGCTCAAGGACATCCACGACCCGAACTTCATTCGGCTCGGCTCGGGCGACCTGTTCGGCATTCCGATCCTGGTCTGGATCGCGGCGGCGCTGGTGCTCGTGGTCGCGTTCGTGGTGCGCCGCACGGTCTTCGGCCGCCGGCTGCTCGCGATCGGCGGCAACCGCCCGGCGACCGAGCTGGCCGGCCTCCCGGTCAAGCGGGTGCTGATCACGGTGTACGTGCTCTGCTCGGTGCTCGCCTCGATCGCCGGCCTGCTGTCGGTGGCCCGCATCCAGTCCAGCGACGCCTCGGCGGTCGGCCTGCTGATCGAACTCTCCGCGATCACCGCGGTGGTGGTCGGCGGCACCCCGCTCACCGGCGGCCGGGTACGCGTTCTCGGCACGGTGGCCGGCGCCCTGCTCATGCAGCTGGTGATCGCCACCATGATCAAACACAACCTGCCACCGTCCACGACCGAGATCGCGCAGGCGGTCATCATCCTGATCGCCGTCTACGTGGCGCGAGAGAGGAAGTCCCGGTGACCATGGGAATCGCCGCCGCCCCCGAGACGCCCGCGGCCGCGGTCGAGGACGTTCGCAAGGCCGAGCGCATCGACCGGATCGTCGGCACCGTCCAGCGGCAGGGCGCGCTCGCCGTCCTGATCGTCGTCGTGGTGATCGCCTTCCTCGCCTTCCCGAACTTCCGCAGCTTCGACAACACCGCGACGATCCTGGTCGCGGCCGCGCCGCCGATGCTGATCGCGCTCGGCATGACCTTCGTGATCCTCACCGGCGGGATCGACCTCTCGGTCGGGTCGCTCTACGTGCTCGGCGGGGTGCTCGCGGCCTGGGCCTCGCAGTACGGCTTCGCCGCGGCGTTCGCCGTCCCGCTGCTGGTCTGCGCGGCGATCGGCCTCCTCAACGGCGCGCTGATCGCGTACACGGGAATGGCGCCCTTCATCGTCACCCTCGCGGCGCTGCTCGGCGCTCGCGGGTTGATGCGCGCGATCAGCGACGAGGGCTCCACCACCTACCTGGTCAAGAACGAGGCCTTCCTCCGGTTCGGCAACGGCTCGTTCCTCGGCCTCGGCTACCAGGTCTGGCTGGCCGCCGTGCTGGTGGTGCTCGGCACGGTGCTGCTCGCCCGCACCCGGTTCGGCCACTCGGTCTACGCCGTCGGTGGCAGTGCCGACGCGGCGGCGCTGATGGGCGTGCCGGTCCGGCGGATCAGGATCGGGGTGTACGTGATGTCCGGGCTGCTCGCCGGACTGGCCGGGACGATCAACGCGGCCAAGCTCGGCTCCGGCGTCACGGTCCTCGGCACCGGCATGGAGCTGGACGCGATCGCCGCCGTGGTGATCGGCGGGACGCTGCTCACCGGCGGCGCCGGCACGATCGCCGGCACCGTCTCGGGCGTGCTGCTGCTCGGCGTGATCCAGAACCTGATCAACCAGGTCGGCAACATCAACAGCAACTGGCAGCAGGTGATCAGCGGCGCGTTCCTTGCCCTGGTCGTGGTCGCCCAGACGTATCTGGTCAAGCTTCGCCGGGTTAACTAGGACCGTGACGAACGAACAATGGGCTTTTGGCGGAGATCTGCCGATCAACCGGATCGGGTACGGGACCATGCGGCTCACCGGGTGGCCGAGGGGCGACCGGCCCGGCCGGGACACCGCGCTCACGGTCCTGCGGCGGGCCGTGGAACTCGGGGTCAACCACCTCGACACGTCGTACTACTACGCGCGGGACGGGGTGTCGGCCAACGAGTTGATCCGGGCCGCGCTGCACCCGTACCCGCAGGATCTGGTCATTGTCACCAAGGTCGGTGCGCTCGTCGAGGGCGACGACATCGACCTCCCGGCCGCCGAGCGGCGCGGACTCACCCCGGACGGGCTGCGCCGCGGGGTCGAGGCGAACCTCCGGTCGCTCGGCGTGGACCGGCTGGACGTGGTCAACCTGCGGATCGACGATCGGGGACACGACGGCGCCGAGTACGAGACGGCGCTGGAGACCCTGATGTCGCTGCGCGCCGAGGGTCTGATCCGGCATCTCGGCATCTCCAACGTCGGCCGCGCGCACTTCGACCGGGCCCGCGGCCTCGCCGACATCGTCTGCGTGCAGAACCTCTACAACATCGCCGACCGCGACGACGATCCGCTGATCGACGCGTGCGCCGAAGCCGGGATCGCGTACGTCCCGTTCTTCCCGGTCGGCGGCGGGTTCCGGCCGCTGACGGCCGAGCGGCTCGCCGAGGTGGCCGACCGGCACGGCACGACCGCACAGCAGGTCGCGCTGGCCTGGCTGCTGGCCCGGTCGCCGAACATCGCGATCATCCCGGGCACCGGCTCGCCGGCGCACCTCGAGGAGAATCTCGCGGCGGGCCGGTTGCAGCTGACCGAGAAGGACCTCGCCGAGCTGGGCTAATCCACGTTCGCGGTGCCGAGCGGGTGACCATCGTGATCGGCCACGGTCACCGACTGCACGTCGCTGATCTGGAACGAGCTGGCCCCGATCACCTTGGCGTTGCCGGTCGGGGTCGGCCCCCAGGCGGCCGCCTGCTGGACCTCGCCGCGCATGCTGCGAACCTGGCAGAGGAACGGGCCCTCGCCGCGCAGCTTGGTCACGTCCAGTGCCACCGAGACGCCCCACGTCTTCGGGGTCAAGACCGCCTGGCCGGACAGTCCGCTGCCCTCGGCCGGCTCGAACTGCGCGGTCACCAGCTGCGGGCTGGGCAGCACCTGCGGGGTCTGACTCTCCCGGTTGGTGCGGATCACCCCGACCCCGATCACCGCGGCGACCACCACCACGGCGGCCGCGGCCAGCCAGCGGACCCGGGCCATCCGGTTCTCCCGGGAGCGCTCGACCCGCATCCGGCGCAGCAGGCCCTCCACGTTCTCCGGGCTCGGCCGGGCGGACATGCTGATCGGTGGTAGCGCTCCGCCGGGGAACGCGCGCTGGGCGTCGGGCAGGCGTTGCAACAGCTCCGGTACGGGCGCCAGCCGCTCCAGCTCGTCGCGGCACTCGTCGCAGTCGCGCAGGTGCTCGTCGAGCCGATCGGTGTCCGCGTCGTCGAGGCCGCCGAGCAGGTAGCCGCCGAGCAGGCGGCGCAGGTCGTCGTGATCGGGGTTCACCGCAGCACCCCCATCTCCTCGAACGCCGTCCGCAACGCCCGGACCGCGTAGTAGGCCCGGGACTTCACCGTTCCCTCGGGCACGGACAACCGCCGGGCGGTCTCCGCCACGCTCTGCCCCTCGTAGTACATGGCCCGGACCACGGCCTGGTGATCGACGGACAGCCGCTCCAGCGCCTCGGACACCAGCCAGCCCTCGACGAGCTGGTCGACGTTGTCCTCGACCGGCATGGTGTCGACCGCGTGCTCGTCCGCCACCAGATGCGGGCGGCGCTGCTCGGCCCGCCAGGCGTTGGTCACCACGTTGCGGGCGATGGTCAGCAGGTACGACCGGGTGCGCCCCTGGTCGGTGTCGAGGTGATCGATGTGTTTCCAGGCCCGCAGCAGGGTCTCCTGCACCATGTCCTCGGCGCGATGCCGGTCGTGCACATAGCGCAGGACGAAGCTGAGCAGGACCGCATAGTGCTCGTTGTAGAGCGCGGTCATCAGCTCCTCGTCGGGACTCACCCGTCGCCTCATCCGCGCCTTGCCCTTCGCCAGCATCCGTCTGCCACCCACTTGTACACCGTCATGGTGAAGCCGGTTCGACCGGAGCCGCTCGGAGCGCAGACAGGGCGATGCCCGGTCCCCTCGCCGGGACCGGGCATCGCGTCACAGAGAACCTCAGGAGGAAGACGGACTGGGTGAGGGCGACGGCGGGGGACAGCCGTCCCCGCCGTACCGGAACGACCGGGTACTCAGGATGTACAGCGGGTAGACCGGGGTGCTCGTGCGCATGTACATGTCCACGGTCGGGCCGTTCAGGTACGAGATGCTCGCCATGTACGCCGACGGGCTGTCCTTCTTTTCGGCCGGGACGCCGTTGCCCATCTCGGTACGCTTGCACGGCGTGGGAGTCGAGGCAGCCACCTCACCGTAGACCTGGACCATGCCGGATCGGTTGAACTTGGTGCCCGCGTTGTTCCACAGCTGCTCCGGGAAGTAGCCGACCCACTCCGTGTCGAACGCGATCCACCAGGCGCCGTTGAAGTACTGGATGCCGAACTTCTTGGTGGTGTCCTGCGCGAGCGTGTCACCCGGCTTGATGGTCTTGCTGTACTGCACGAAGCCGCAGCCGTTGTAGCAGGTGGCCTCGTTGTTGATCCAGTGGAAGACGAACAGGTGCGGGTCGGAGTCGCCGTTGACGATACGGTCGACGGTCCAGCCGACCTCGACGGTCTGCTTGGTGTCGGCCGACTGCAACGCCATCTCGCCGAGCGAGTGGTAGTCGGCCGAGTCCAGCTTCGGCTTGGCGATATAGACGTTGGTGTAGACGCCGTCCGACTCGGCGGCCTGCGATCCGACGTTGTACATGAAGTTGACCGTAGGGTCGCCGGGCGAGCCGCTGGGCACGGGCGCCGGGGCGCTCGCCGTCGGCGGGGGCGCGGGCGGCACGATGTCGGTTGTCTCGGTCTGCAGGTACCTATTGCCCCTCGCCCAGCGGCCCTTCGGCGCGTATCGGCCTACCGGCTCCGTCGCGCCGCTCGTGTCGTTGGCGGCGGCGTCGAAACCGCCCAACCGCAGCGCCTGGGAGCTCGCGCCGTCCGCGCCCACGCTCACTTCTTCCGGGTGCGCGCCCCAGGGCAGCAGCGGGGGCGGCGTCTCGATGTCCTCGGCGTTGGCGGAGTCGGCCGGGGCGGCAGGGGCCAGCGCCTGATCGGGAGCGCTCGAATCCGGATCCGTGCTCGCGGTCGGATCGACGCTCGCAGTCGGATCGACGCTCGCAATCGGATCGCTACCGGCAATCTGATCCGCGCTCGCATTCAGGGTCGAGGCGACGCCCAAGGCGCCGACCACGGCGACCGCAAGGCCGGCGGCCAGCAGGCCGCGGCGTGACTTCAACACGTGTCCGTCCTCGTTGGTCGTGGGGTCGGAGGTGTGGGCGAGGTAGCCTCCGGCACCGGTTCTCGGCGGCGCCCGTCACGATATAGCTTTCTCGATTCGAGGAGACCCGGCCGACGGGTTTTCCGCCTTAACGGCTGAGGCCGCGAACCGATCCGGTGATTCAAAGTCCAATTTCGACGACACAGCGTGTCGGCGCGATTGCGGAGGGCGGACTTTCGCCTTGATCAGAAAGAGGCAAAGTACCACGAGCTTCTTTCAGGATCGACCACTGGACCTGGATGATCATGCTGTTCACCGGGGTGTTGGGGCGCCTTCCGGCGATCCGCGACTGCTTGCGACGGAATTGCTCGTCATGTGTCCGGATTTATCCGCATCAGCCGCCGTTCGGGCATCTCCGCCATCTCGAATTCGACTCGGAAATTGCGCGAGGTGCCTCGGGCCGATCAATCCGAGCCCTCGCCATCAAGGTCGCGTCCCGCCGGATCCGAGTCCGGCCGACGGCTGGGCCGCCTCCCACATCACGGAACGGGTTTGACCACTGATCACCCACCGCGTCACGATGAGCGTCATGCAGCGGACGGGTATCCCTCTCGTCGCCGACCTGGCGACCGATCTGGCGCACTGCGCCAGCGCTCGTTGTCTCAGCTGACCAGGGTTTTTCGCGCTCCGCGACACTGATCGGCTGACTTTCCGCCCAACCTGCCGTGCCGAGGACTAGCCTTGGCCGCATTGTGGCGATAAACCTATAGGACTGATAGGCAATGTATGCAAACCGAGGAGCTCCCGTGACCGCCGTCGACCTTCGCCTCGACCATCTCGCCCTCGCCGCCCGCTACGCCGCCGACCCCGAGCAGTGGCCGGTGGCGCCACGCTTCAACCCGGTCAACCGGTGGTACCACCGCCTGCACGCGGCCGACGACCACGAGGCCTGGCTGCTCACCTGGCTGCCCGGCCAGGGCACCGACCTGCACGACCACGGTGGTTCGGCGGGCGCGTTCCACGTCTTCGCCGGCACGCTCACCGAGGACACCGTCACGATCCCGGCCGGTGGCGCCGCCCGGGTCACCGCCCGCGAGCTGGGCGAGGGCGCCGGCCGCCGGTTCGGCAGCCGGCACATCCACCGGATCACCAACCGCTCGCCGCGGCCGGCGGTGAGCATCCACGTGTACGGTCCGGCGCTGAGCACGATGACCCGCTACCGCCTGGGCGCCGGCGGCCTCGAGGTGCTCACCGTCGAGCGGGCCGGAGTGCAGTGGTGACTCCGGCGAGCACCTCGAAGGCCGGGCCGGCCGGCTCGGACGGCACCTTGGATGCCCCGCCGCCCGGCTCGGACGGCACCTTGAATGCCCCGCCGCCCGGCTCGGCCGGCATCGTCGAGATCCTGGCGGGCGCCCGCGCCCGGCTGCACCGCGCCGGCCCGCGGGCGACGGCCGAGGCCCTGGGCCGGGGCGCGATCCTGATCGACATCCGGCCGGCCGCCCAGCGCGCCGAGTTCGGCGAGATCCCGGGCGCCGTGATCATCGAACGCAACGTGCTCGAATGGCGGCTCGACCCCCGCAGCGACGCCCGGCTGCCGTTCGCCGACCGGTACGACCTCGAGGTGATCGTCACCTGTCAGGAGGGATACACCAGCAGCCTGGCCGCGGCCGCGCTGCAGGATCTGGGCCTGCACCGGGCCACCGACCTGGCCGGCGGTTTCGCCGCGTGGCGAGACGCCGGCCTGCCGGTGACCCGTTCTCAGTGAGCGCCCTCCGCGTCCGGCCTGGCCTTCTTCGGGAGCAGGAAGGACAGGCCGAACGCGAGGAGCAGCAGGATCAGGGTGACGCCGGTGGTCCAGATCGTCGCGTCCTGGAAACCGGCGCGCACCTGCTCCTCGGCGTACGCCTGCACCTGGGGGGTCGGTGTGCCGGCACCCTGGCAGCTGGCCGGCACCGCGTCGGGGTCGTCCTCGGCGGTACGGTCGCGTAGGCAGTCCCGCAGCCCGGTGGTGACCGCGGACTGCGCGTCGGACGGCACGCCCGCCGTGGTGAGCACCGTCCGCAGCTCGGCCGACGAGTTGTCCACGTGCGACACCACCTGGCCGGGCAGGATCGCGAAGAAGATCGTGCCAAGCACCGCGATGCCGAAGGCACCGCCCAGCTGCTGCACCGAGGTCAGCGCCCCGGCGGCCGAGCCGGTCTCCTCGTGGTCGACGCCGGCCAGCACGATGTTGAAGAACGGCGCCATCGCCAGACCCATGCCGCAGCCGAGCAGCACCAAGGCCGGGATCATGTGGTACGGCGTGACGTCCGCCCCCACCAGCCGTACGGTCAGCGCGAAGCCCGCGGTGCCGACGATCATCACCGCCATGCCGAACAGCAGCAGCTTGCGCCCCAGCTTCTCGGCCAGGCCGGCGCCCGCCGCGATGAAGCCGGCGACCGTGCCGAGCGCCTGCGGCAGCGTGGTGAGACCGGCCTTGAGCGGCGAGTAGCCCAGCCCGATCTGCAGGTAGAAGGTGAAGACCAGGCCGGTGCCGATCAGCGCGGCGAAGAAGACCAGGCCGACCGCGAGGCCGCCGGAGAACGCGCGCTTACGGAACAGGCTGGGCGTCACCAGCGGGTCGAGCCGGCGCCGCTCGCGACGGGTCTCGTAGCGCGCGAACAGGCCGAACACGATCACCCCGGCGGCCAGCAGCACGAAGCACCAGACCGGCCAGTCCAGATCGCGGCCCTGCACCAGCGGGTAGAGCAGCAGGAAGGCGCCGACCGCGGCGAGCAGCACGCCCAGCACGTCGAGGCGGGGCGCCCGATCACTCTTGAACTCGGGCAGGAACCGCACCGCGCCGAACACCGCGAACAGGCCGAGCGGCAGGTTGATGAAGAAGATCATCCGCCAGCCGGAGTCGAAGTAGTTCGCGTCGACCAGCCAGCCGGCCAGGATCGGTCCGCCCACCGAGGACAGGCCCATCACCGGTCCGAACGCGCCGAACGCCTTGGCCTGCTCCTCGTCGTTGAACATCTGCTTGATCATGCCGAGGCCCTGCGGCAGCATGATCGCGCCGAACAGGCCCTGCACCGCCCGGCCGACGATCAGCTGGGCGGGTGACTGGGCGAGACCGCAGGCGAGCGAGGCGAGCGTGAAGCCGGCCGCGCCGATCAGGAACATCCGGCGGCGGCCGTATATGTCGCCGAGTCGGCCGCCGGTGAGCAGGCCGATCGCCATGGCCAGGGTGTACGCGGCGCCGAGCCACTGGATCAGGCTGTACGCCCCGCCCAGCTCGGCGCGGATCGACGGTCCGGCGATGTTGGTGACCAGCGCGTCGAGCAGGTCCATCACCTCGACGGTCAGGATCACGAAGAGTGCGACCCACCGGTATCGGTACGCGGCGGGTGCGGTGGCCGTCTTTTCGAGTACGGCTTCCATCGGGAGTCCCCCTGAACGGTGTTCGTAATCTACGAACACTGTTCTACTGGCGAACGCCGTTCGCGTCAAGTAAGTTATCCGACGATGAAAGAGTCGCCGTTCCTCCGGCGGGCGATCAAACCCCAGCGCCCCGCCAAGAACCCGCTCGGCCGCGACCAGATCGTCCAGGCCGCGCTGCGGATCGTGAAGGCGGAGGGCATCGACGGGGTCAGCATGCGGCGCGTCGCGGCCGAGTTCGACACCGGCCCGTCCAGCCTCTATGCCCACGTGACCAACAAGGACGAGCTGCTCCAGCTCATGTTCGACGAGGTCTGCGGGATGATGGAGATCCCGGCGCTGGATCCCCCGCGGTGGAAGGAGCAGGTCCTCGAGATAGCCCGGACCAGCCATAACGTGCTGCTCGACCACAATGATCTGGCCCGTGCCGCGCTCGCCACCATCCCCACCGGGCCGAACGCGCTGCGCGCCTCGGACGCCATGATCGGCATGATGGTGTCCGGCGGCGTCCCGCCCCAGATCGCGGCCTGGGCGATGGACCGGATCTTCCTCTACATCACCGCCGACGCGTACGAGATGTCCATCTGGCGCGGCGCGGTCACCGAGGCCGGCACCGAGGAGGCGTTCACCACACAGCTCAGCGACGACCTGGTCGCCTACTTCGAGCAGGTCCCCGAGGATCTCTACCCGAACATCCGCAGGTACGCCCGCGAGATGGCCAGCGGCGGCGCTGAGGCCCGATTCGAGCTCGGCCTCGCCATGCTGGTCGACGGCCTGGACAAATATGTCACGAAATGAGCGATCGACGATGTCTTCAACATCGACAATGCCTGGTCGTCACCGGTAGTTGATCTGAGTGGTTTTGTTGATACTGGGTCGATGGAAGGCCTGCCGGTCCCGGTCACCGCGTTCGGTCCGCTGCACCTGCTCGTCCTGCGCGTGCACCGCCTGGCCAACACCGGCCGCGGCCACGAGGCGATAGCCGCCGCCGACGCGTACCTGGCGCTGGCCCGACTGAGCGGCGAGCACAAGAGCATTCCCTACCTGATCCAGGGCAAGATGTACGCCAACCTGCACATGGGCCGCTACCCGGAGGGCGCCGAGCTCGCCGAGGAGTTGCTGCGCCTGCACCGCGCGAACGGTTCCGCCCTCGGCGAGGCCAAAACCCTGTGCGACCTGGCCCACTTCGACATCCTCCGGTCCCGCTACGTCGACGCCATGCGCAACCTGGCCCGCGCCGCCGTCCTGATGGACGCCCCGCACCCCGACCGCGGCCGGCGGGCCTCGGCGCTCTGCTCGTTCGCCGAGGCGGCCACCGCCGCCGAGATGTACGAGAACGCCTCCGCCTCCTACGAGCAGCTCGGCGAGACCACCGGCGCGTTCGACCTGGTGCACGCGATGACGCTGCTCTACTGGGGTCTGCGCCTCGACCACATCGGCCGGCACGACGACGCGGCCGAACGCCTGCACCGCAGCGCCGCGATCACCCGCCGGCACGCCGACCAGCGCCCCGACGACATGAGCGCCGCGGCGATGCTGGCGCTCGCCCTGGCCAAGCTCGGCGACGTGATCCCGGCGGAGAAACTCGCCCGCGAGGCGATCATGCCGCTGCGTGCGGCCGAGAGCTTTCAGTACGCCCGGATGGCGCACCTCGCGCTGGGCATCAGCCTGCGCGCCCACGGCGACCTCGCGGCGGCCCGCACAGAGATCGTGGCGGCCGGCGAGCTGTGCGCCTTCGGCGGCCGGCCCGACGAGCTGCCGATCATCCGGTTCGAGATGGCGCTCACGGCTCTCGCGATCGAGGACGGCCAGTCCAGCCGCGACCTGTTCGAGGCGGTCGTCGGCCAGACCCGCGAGCTGTGGCGGGTGCGCCTGCAGCGGGTGGCGATGCTGCGCCAGGCCCGCCAGCAGGAGGAGGCCGAGGCAGCCCGGGCCCGGGCGGAGCGCGAGGTGCTCCGCGACCCGCTGACCGGCCTGGGCAACCGCCGCCGCTTCGACCTGCTGCTCGACCGCATCGACTCGGGCCGGCTGGCCGCGCCGCTGGTCCTGCTGCTGGTCGACGTCGACCATTTCAAGGCGGTCAACGACGCGTACTCCCACTCGGTCGGCGACCGCGCGCTGCGCGAGGTGGCCCGCATCGTGCGCGCCCACTGCCGGACCGAGGACGTCCCGGTCCGCTACGCCGGCGACGAGTTCACCGTCTTCCTCCGCGGCGACCTGCGGGTGGGCCGCGAGGTGGCCGAACGCATCCGGGCCGCGGTGGCCCACTCCGCCATCATCCCGGGCGTCCGTCTCACGGTGAGCGTCGGCCTGGCCGCCCTGACCCCCGACATGACCGGCGACGCCCTGTTCCGAGCCACCGACGACCGCCTCTACGCCGCCAAGTTCAGCGGCCGCAACACCATCGCCTCCTGACAGTGGCTACTTGACGATGAGGACGCCGGATCTGCCGCTGTAGAGGCTTCGGGAGCCGTCGATCCGGCGCGGCGTGTCCGGGGCGTCCAGCCAGACGATGTACGGCGCACCCGAAGTCAGCCCGGTGATCGTGGCCGTGGTCGTGCAACCCGTACCCGCCGGCACCGTCTGCCATGACGGCGACGGCTGCGGCCCCGCGACCACCAGCTGCCGCACCGCCGCGAGCCGGTAGTACGACCCGTACGCGGACGGCCATTCGACCTTGAAGCCCCCGGTGATCGGGGTGATGTTCATCGGGATGAACACCTGGCCCGTGTCCGGCCAGTCCACCGCGCACCCCGAGCCCATCGACAGGAACGACACCGAGGGCAGCGCCGGCGGCGGCGTTCCGGTGAAGTAGGAGCCGCCCGGCGGCGCTGTCGGGTTGCCCGACTGGTACCGCACCCACGGCCCGTTGGTCGGGGTCGGCGTGACGGTGGCGGTGCCGGTGGCGGTCGTTGTCGAGCCACTGCCGCAGGCGGTCAGCCCGAACGGCAGCGCCGCCAGCGCCAGCACGAACGCCCGGCCTCGCATCCGACCCCTCCCTCCTACCCTCCGATCGGCCTGCGGGCCGCCACGCTTAGCGGCGGCGCGAACGCCCAACCCCGCGCGAGCAGCTCGTCGGTCGCGCTCACTGCCGCGCGCAGGCGCTGCCGATAACTTCCGGTCAACACCAGGTGGCGTACGCCGAGAGCGCCCAACTCGGCCCGGAAGCGCCCGGTCATCCAGCGCCGCAGGTGCTCCCCGTCGCGCAGCCCGTCGTCCTCGAACGGCACCCCGGCGTCCTCGGTCAGCAGATAGAGGTCGGGCCGGCGCACCTGCTCCCACACCGCCGGCGAGGCGCCGCCCAGGTAGCGCTCCTCCCAGATCGTCGTGGCGAAGGCGTCGGTGTCGCAGAACAGCACCGGCGACCCGGCCCGGGCCGCCGCGTCGGCCATCGCGTTCTGCGTCGCCGCGACGGTCGCGAAATCGTCCCGGTCCCAGGTGACGTCGAAGACGGTGGCGCCGGGCCCGAGCGCGGCCAGCTTGCGCTCGGTGAGCTCCCGGCCGTACTCCGGCACCCATCGGGTCTGCGCCCAGACGCCGCCGCGCAGCCGGTAGTGCCGAGCCAGCGCGCGGGCCATCGTGGTGGTGCCGCTCGACTCGGCGCCGACCACGACGACCCGCTTGGCGAGCCAGCCGCGCACCCCCGGCCCGAGCATCTCCCAGTTCCCGACCGGGTCGGCCCGCACGGCGGTGCCGGAGACGGGCACCTTCTCCCGGCCGAGGTCGACGATCACCGGCCGGGCGTGGAAGCGGGCGGCGAGCTCAACCCCGTACGGCTCGGAAGAGAAGACCGCATCCACCCGGTCGGTACCCGCGGCCGCGCGAAAGACGGCCATGTGCAGTTCCCACACGGCCGGGTCGTCGTAATCGACCGGGTGGTCGTCGTGCACGCCGACGAAGCGCACCCGCGGCCCGTGCTCCTCGCGCAGCCAGGCGAGGCGCAGCTCGAGCGGCACCGACTCGGCCGAGGACGGCGCGACGACCACGGTGACCCGCTCGCAGGCCCGCTCGGCCGCCTCGATCAGCGCGTGGTGCCCGAGGTGCGGTGGGTAGAACTTGCCGACGATCAGCCCGTGCCCGTACCTCACGCCGCGGCCACCAGTCGCTGGGCGGTCCGCCACGCACGCAGGCCGGCGATGCAGAGCGCGAGGAACACCACGTACAGGATCGCGGTCAGCCAAAGGTCCTTGTAGCCGTAGAGCGGGATGTAGATCAGATCGGCGGCGATCCACAGCCACCAGTTCTCCACCAGCTTGCGCGTCTGGCCGTAGGTGGCGAGCAGCGACAGCGCGGTGGTGACCGCGTCGAAGAACGGCACGGTCGACTCGGTGAGCCGGTCGAGGAAGAGCCACAGTGCCGCGGTGAGCAGCACTCCGGCGACGCCCAGCGCGAGCCACTCCCGGGCGGCGGTCGAGCGGACGACCAGCCGGCTGTGCCGCTCGCCGCCGTACAGCCATGCCCACCAGCCGTAGCAGCCGAGGACGACGTAGACGATCTGGAGGGCGGCGTCGGCGTACAGGCCGGCCGACCAGAAGACCACCATGAGCAGCAGGACGTTGAGGATGCCGAGCGGCCAGTTGAGGATGTGCTGCCGGATCAGCAGGGCCACGTTCAGCAGGCCGGTGGCGAAGCCGAGCACCTCGGCCCAGGTGGTCGGCGCGCCGAAGGCGGTGAACGCGGGGGAGGTCAGCCAGTCGATCATCGAGCGAGTATCGCCGCCGCGGGCGGGCCGGTGGTGCCCCGGACGACCAGCCGCGGCGGGATCACCGTCTCCCGATGCACGATGTGCGCGCCCGCTATCCGGTCGACCGCGCGCGACACCGCCATCGTCGCCATCGTGTCGATGTCCTGGGCGACCGTGGTCAGGTCGATGTGCGCGAGCCGGCTGAAGCTGCTGTCGTCGTAGCCGACCACGCTGACGTCCCCGGGCACGTCCAGGCCGCCGCGCCGCAGCCCGTCGAGCAGGCCGGTGGCACTCAGGTCGTTGAACACGGTCACCGCGGTCGGCGGATCACCCAGCAGTTCCCGAGCCGCCCGGGCGCCGTCCTCCTCGCCCGGACCCCCCGAGACCACTTTGGCGTACGCGTCGAGCCCGTGCCGCCGCATGGCCTCGCGATAGCCCTGCCGGCGCTCGGCCGACGCCACCCACCGACCGCCGTCGACGTGCGCGATCCGGGTGTGGCCGAGCGCCACCAGATGGTCCACGGCCAGGTGCAGCCCGCGGGGGTCGTCGGTGCGCACCACGTCGACGGCCTTGTGCCGCACCCCGCGCATCATCGACACCACCGGCAGCCGTACGGCCAGCGCGGCCAGTTCGGCGGTCGGGATCTGCGGGCCCAGCAGCACCAGCCCGGCGCACCGGTCCTGCAGGAGCCCGGCGATCGCGGTGCGCTCGTCCCGGCGCGGGGTCACCGCGCTCAGCGTCAGCTCGTAGCCGATCCGGTCGGCCGCGTCGTACAGGCCGGTGAGCATGTCGTCGTGGAACGGGTGCTGAACGGCGAAGACCACGCCGAGCAGCCGGCTCTCCCCGCTGCGCAGCAACCGGGCCCGGCTGTCCGGCTGGTAGTCGAGCCGGCGCGCCACCTCCAGGACGCGTTCCCGGGTGGTCGCGCTCGCTCCCGGCGCGTCCCGCATCACGATCGACACCAGGGCGACCGACACGCCCGCCTCGGCGGCCACGTCGGCCAGCGTGGGCCGCCGCTCCCCTGCACGCATGACCGGGAAGTCTACTTGTGATCACTAGAACGTTCCATGACGCTGTGACCTAGAACGTTCTAGAGTTGTTGACGTGGAGAGACTGACCGCCGGACGGCGTTGGGCCGCCCTGCTCACCCTGGCCCTGGGCGGCTTCGGGCTGGGTCTGACCGAGTTCGTGGCGATGGGCCTGCTGCCCGACATGGCCCGCGACCTGCTGCCGGCCGCGTACGCGCACTCCAGCGCCGACGCGGTCGCCAAGGCCGGCTGGATGATCACGATCTACGCGCTCGGCGTGGTGGTCGGCGCGCCCACGATCGCGGCGCTCACCGCCCGGATGCCGCGCCGGCGGCTCGTGCTCGGACTGCTCGGGCTGTTCGTGATCGGCACCGCCGCCTCCGCCCTCGCACCAACCTTCGGGCTGGTCCTCGCCGGGCGGTTCGTCGCCGCACTGGCCCACGGCGCGTACTTCGGTGCGGCCGGGCTGCTCGCCGCGGCCATGCTCGGCCCGGGCAGCGCCGGGCGCGGCTTCTCGATCGTGCTGGGCGGCCTGACCGCGGCCAACGTCTTCGGCGTGCCGCTGATCACCAGCCTCGGCCAGGCCGCCGGCTGGCGGGCCGCGTACCTCGCGGTGGCCGGCGTCTTCGCACTCACCCTGCTCGCCGTGCTGCTGGTGGTGCCCGAGGTGGCGGCCGCGCCGCACGGCTCACCGCGGGACGAGCTGGCCGCCTTCCGGCTCCCCCAGGTCTGGCTGGCGGCCCTGGTCGCCGCGGTCGGCTTCGGCGGCTTCTTCGCGGTGAACAGCTACATCGCCCCGGTCACCACGCACGTCGCCGGCCTGAGCGAGTCGGCCGTCCCGTGGGTGCTGGCCGTGATGGGCGTAGGCATGACCGTCGGCAACGCGGTCGGCGGTTTCGCCGCGGACCGCAACCTCCGGCGCAGCGTGCTGCTCGGCCTCGGCGGGATCATCGGCACGGTGGCACTGTTCGGCCTGATCGCCCGGCACCCCGCCGGCCTGTTCGCCGGGGCGTTCCTGGTCGGCGCGGCCAGCCTGTTCACCGGCCCGGCGCTGCAGGCGCGGCTGATCGCGGTGGCGCCCGGCGCCCAACTGATGGGCGCCGCGGTCAACCAGTCGGCCAGCAACATCGCCAACAGCGTGGGCGCGGCCCTGGGCGGCGCGGCAATCGCGGCGGGGTGGGGGTATCTGGGGTCGGCTTGGATCGGGGTGGGGCTGGCGGCCGCGGGCCTGGCGCTGGCGGTGCTGAGCTTCCGGCTGGACGCCCGAGCCACGGCGGCGGCCGAGCACCCGGAGCCGGCGCTGGTTTAGGAAAGCCGCGCGGGTCGTGGCGGCGGCGGCCCGCAGCGCAGACCCGCCCGCCGGCCCCCAACCCCCCCAACCGCCCACCCCCCCCCCCCCCCCACCCCCCCCCCCCCCCCGCCGGCCC
>NZ_JAOSZE010000050.1 GCF_025630775.1 Actinoplanes sp. KI2 | reverse complement strand
AGCCTCTCACTACCGCAAACGACTCGAACCGACGTAAGCAACGACATCGGGTTGCAGTACTAGGTCGAAGACTCGATGTTGCCCGGGCTGCTGTCGGTGACGATCGATGCCGTCCGGGACCGTCCATTGTGGTGTCGTACGGCCGTCGCCGTCGGGCTCGCCTAGCGCCGGGCCATGCTGAGCGAACTGGCCTCGACAACGGCTCGCCTGACTTTTCAGGTGGCGCGCTCGTCTCCGAACGCGCGGGTCGTGAAGTGGACGAACTCCGGATCGGTGGCCAGCTCCCATGCCCCGTCCAGGGAGAGGAGCTGACTGGGCGACCGTGGCCCCACCACTGTCCGACTCAGTGCGGGATGGGCGAGACACCAGGCCAGGGCCACCTCGGCGAGCGGGCGCCCGGCCACGCGGGGTGGCAGCCAGGCGGGCAGCGATCGGGCACCGGCCTGGAAGGCCGCCCGGACCGTCGGCGGGATCCGGGACCGCCAGTCGTCGGCGCCGAACGTCGTGCCGGCGTCGTGCCGGCCGCCCAGGAACCCGTAGGCCAGCGGCTGCATGCCCCAAACCTGCCACCCAGCTGCCGCGGCGGCCCTCGCCGCGGGCACCGCCGTCACCCGGTTCAGCAGATTGAACTCGAGCTGCAGCACACCGTCGCCATCCGGCGGCCGACCGAGCGCCGACACCAGGTCAAGCCGGTGAGTGGCCACCCCGACCAGTACGTTCTCCCCGGTTCGCAGACGGCTCAGGAGCCGGTGTACGGTGCCGTTCCTGATCGCGTCCTCCGGGGGATCCTTGAGCAGCACCGCCGCGGGGGCGCTCACCGGCTGCCCGGCCAGTTCGGCATGGATCTGCTCCGGGCCGAGGTCGCTA
Organism: Actinoplanes sp. KI2; assembly: GCF_025630775.1. Lineage (GTDB taxonomy): Bacteria > Actinomycetota > Actinomycetes > Mycobacteriales > Micromonosporaceae > Actinoplanes. Next base: position 67,574 of record NZ_JAOSZE010000050.1, on the reverse strand, counting down.
CGTGGACCGTCGGGGCCTATCGGCCGCCCCAGCTTCACCACGATCTGCCAGCGGTGGCCGCGGCACCCCTGCCACGCGGCGACCCGGCGCAAGCCCTCACCGTGACCGTAGGCCCCGGCGGTGTCGATCCAGCGCACCCCGGCGGCCCAGGCGGCGTCGAGCACCGCATGCGCCCGCTCCACCGGCACGTGTGGATAGCCGCCCGGCCCGGCCGCGGTCATCACCGAGCCACTCAGGCCCCAGGTGCCCAGGACGACCCGGCCGGCCCAGGACTGCGGCGTGCCGTCAGGCGTTGCCAACCCGGGCCGCCATCAAGTCCCGCTGCGTCCGGTAGGTGACGCCGCCCTCTTTCTGCTGCAGGAAAAGCATGAGCAGGGACCGGGCCACCGAGAGTTTCCGATGCACGGTGGCCAAGTGTTCGCGGGCGGACGCGACCACCTCGGCCGGATCGGCCAGGCCGTCCAGGGCCCGCAGCGCCTCGTCGACAACCGCCACGAAACTGTCGTTGACCGTAGCCTCGAAGGTGTCCAGGGCCCGGTGCACCTCGGGCGTGCGGTGCGGGATCGGCCGACGCCACTCGTAGGTGATGGCCGACTGGACCCCGGCGATCACGTTCATGAACTCTTGGAAGCCGACCGCGGCCTCCTGTGCGATCTCCTTGGCGACGGCGACCCTCGCATCCTTGTAGCGCATCGTCATGGCGGTGCCGTGGTCGATGACCACGTTTTCCCGCGCCATGACCCGCAGCAGCGGAGTGCCGAAATGTGGGTCGACCGCGCTGTTTACGGTCACCGGCTTGCACTCGCCGATCTCGCGCAGGAAATCCATGTTACGGCGCAGCTGATCGATGGTGGAGTCGTAGTGAAACATCATGAAACCGGGCTGGAAGGACAGGCCCAGCTCCTTCACCACCCGGACCGCACGGGCGTTCTGCGACGCAGAGTGTGCCTTGCCGTAGAGTTTAAGATCGCTGTCCACGCCGGACTCCAGGCCGATGAAGCAGTGTCGCAGGCCGCCCGCGTACAGCCGGGTCAGTACCTCCGGATCGGCGTTCTCGGCCCGAAACGACATGGCCAAGCCGACCGGGGACCCCGCCGCGGCCAGCAGGTCAGCGAAGCGCAACGCACGCTCCACGCCGGCCGGGTGTCCGCCGAAGAACTCGTCGTCGACGATGAGCAGTTCCAGCAGGCCGAAGCGCTCGTGCAGATCGAGCACCTCGGCGGCCATTCCGGCCGGGTCGCGGCCGAGCCAGTCACCGGAGGCAAGGCCCTTGCCGCCGCGCTCGAGTCCGTAAAAACGAGGGATGCTGCAGAAGGTGCAGCGGGCGTAGCAGCCGCGGCTGGTCGCCATCGCGGCCAGGCCGTCGTGGTCGATGATCTCGGAGGTCAGGTCCCGGGCCGGGTGGGCGAGCAACTCCAGGTCGGCCAGGCGCCGGACGCCGTTGCGGCGGAAGCCATCGCCGTCCCGGGAGACCACTCCCGGGGCGTCCTGCCAGCGGCGTCCGGCCGCCACCGCCCGGACCACGTCCTGGACCGGCACCTCGCCCTCACCGCAGACGACCGCATCCACCGATCGGGCGGCGCTGAGTACCTTCTCCGGGAAGAACGACACCGCGTGGCCGCCGACCAGCACCGGGCCGGTGAAGCCGCCCTCGCGCAGCAGTGCGGCGATCTGCTCGACCTGTGGCGGCAGGTGGTTGAGCACCACGGTGAAGCCGACGACGTCCGGGCTGGTGGCGAGAATCCGGTCGGCGCACTCGCGGATCGACCAGTCGTGCATCATCCCGTCGAGCAGCACCGCCTCGTGCCCGGCATGCCGGACCGCCGCGCCAAGATAGCCGATGGCCAGGCACTCCACCGGCTTGGAGAACTTGTGCAGGACGTCCACCGGCGGGCGGACCAGGGCAACCGTTACGGTCATGGGGTCAGCCTCATCCTCTCGGAAGCCTGGTCGTCTTAGAAGAGGAACTGGGTGGTGACGTCCAGCAGGCGGACCGGGACGCGCAGCGCACGCTCCAGGTCACCCCAGTGCCGGCCGGCGATGTCCCGTCCCTCCTGGTTGAAGCCGGTGCCCGGCAGCAGGACCAGATCGGGGCGGCTGCCGGTGTGGTCGATGTCGCGCCGGATCGCCCGGTGCAGGTCGCCCACCGTCGCCATGTCCAGGACCTGGATGTTCCCGCCCAGATACTCGTTGGTCACGACGGTGTAGTGCAGGCTTTTCGCACGCTCGGGCAGCCACCGCTCGATGAACGTGCGGGCCTGCATCTCCATCAGGGGCGAGGTGAGCAGCCAGGGCCGCTGTGCGCCGGTGGCGGTGACCGCGGCCTCGATCGCCTTGGCGTCACCAAGGCTCAATGACGGCGCCACCACCAGCCCGTACGGCACGACGTACTTACCGATCAGGTGACCGGTGTACGGGTACTCGACGGGGCCGTCGGGGTCCAGGGTCAGCGTCCGGCGCTCGCCGCCCCGGCGCACTACGATCCGCGACGGCCTGCGTAGCGTCATGACCAGCGACTGGATCTGGGCCCGCGACGAGATGGTGAAGATACCGATCCTCTCGACCACGTCGCCCGGCTGGAACCCGGCCGCCGCCGCGGGGGAGCCCGGCACCGTGCCGGCGATCCGTGGCTCGTGTGGGTCCTCGAAGAGGGTATTGGCCTCGAAGGCGCTGGGGATGATGACGATCGGGGTGCGGTAGCGCTTGCGCAACGCGGCGATGTCCCGGGTCGAGCGCTCCCATGCCTCCGCCATGTCGAACGGCAGCTGGTAGGGGTGGCTGCGGGTGAATCCGGGGAGATTCACCCGGACCATCGCCGGTCGCAACGGCTCGATCTTGTCGAGGGCCTCGGCGAGCCGCTCCACCGGGAACTCGGGCGTGGCCACGAAACTCAGACCGAACGGGATCCGCCGATCGGAGAGCTGCTCCAGGCAGGTCAGCGCGGTCTCGGTCTGACCACGGCGCTCGTTCATGACCTGCTGCCGCAGCGGTGCGTCGATCGTGTTGGTGGAAATCACCAGCGTAACCGGGCGGACCTCGTCGAGCAGGTCGATGACCCGGGGCAGTAGCGGGCTGCCGTTGGTGATGAAGTAGAACTCCCGGTCGCTGACCGCACGCAGGGAGCGCAGGACGTGCGGCAGCTTCGGGTCGACGAGGAACTCGTTGATCTCCCACTGGGACTTGAAGAGGGTTCGGTGGCCCTCCGGGTCGAAGTAGCGCAGCCGGGTGTCCATCTCATCGCCTGCGATGACCTTCTTGCCGCGGGCCACCGCCAGGTCGTCGGGGTTGCCGAAGAGGTAGCAGAACTGGCAGGCCACGTTGCAGACGCGGGCGAGGTACTCGTAGATCTCGGAGGGGTGGCACTCCGCGTCGACCTGCCACTCGGCCAGGTCGTGCAGGACGAAGCCGGTCAGCCGGCCGGAGAGCGGCTTGTCCGCCATCGGCAGCCGCAGTGCCTCGGGCGTTACCACGAGCTGCTCGGCGACGATGCTCCAGTGCCGGGCGAGCGCGACGATGGTCGGCTCGGTGGCGGCGACCGTATGCAGCGGCTGCAGCCTGCCGCCCGGCAGCTCCAGACGGGGACCGAGGACGGGGTGGGTCTCCGGGTCGACCGCCGGCAGCGGCACTTGCCGCTCGCCGACCCGGACGCCGTCGACAGGTAGCAGCGCGGTGCCGTCCACCAGCTCCACCGCGTCGAGCAGGACGCCGAGCACTGCCGCGTAGAGCCCGGCCGGGCCGTCGGCCATCTCGGGGGCGGGCGGGATCGGGTAGCCGAACGCGAAGTCGGCCGGCCGTGGCGCCGGCGGGACCGCCCAGTCGCCCTCGGTGCCGTCCGCGGACCGCCACCGCGCGGCGGGACGCAATTCGCCGTCGACCTGCGGAACGGTGATCCGGGTGAGGGCCGAGACCTGGCCCTGCAGGGCACCGGCCGATGCAGGCTCCGCGACGATGGGGTCGATCTCGCGGTCACCGGCGTGCGAGCGGAGCCGGAACCCGGTTGGCCGGACAACGCGGCCATCCACGGTGAGAACCGCGTCGCTGACGATCAGTCCGAGCACTTCGGCCACGTACCGACGAAATGCATGCCGTGGGCGGATGCCCAGGTCGGCGCCCGGTGCGGTGCGATCGATTGTTTCCACGTTGGAAGTCACACGTTAGCCCCCGTCAGCAGAGCCGGATCACCGGCGGTGTCACAACCAGCACTGAAAGAAGTCGGGCACCTGACCGGCTTCGGCGGCGGAGGGCAGATCAGCCAGCGCGCCCAGCGCCGTGTCGCGCGCGATCAACAGTTCCTTCGTCGTCGTGCGCGGCGGGGGCCGGTTCAGCAGCCACTTGGCGGGGCCGCGAATCTGCAGCGACATGGTGTCGGGCTCGGGCGCGAGCACGCAGTGGAACTCGTCCCAGGGGAGAACGTAGACATGGCCGGTGTCGTCCTTGGTGCGGTGCCGCAGCGAGAGCCGGGGTGCGGAGAGATCACCGTTGTTGTCGAACAACCAATGGTGATAGCTGCCACCGATGAGGCGCGTCGCAAAATCGAAGTGATGAAAGTGCGGCGTTATTCGGCCCTCGTGCTGGTGCGCGATGAAACTGGCCTTGTCAAAGTGGTTGAGGACGATACGGAACTTGCCCGGCTCGTCGTGCAGAAGCAATGTCTTGGGCTCGACGTTATCGACGAAGATGCTTTTCGTGCCGTCCACGAAGGACTTGTCTGCGACGGTGGCGAGGTGGTCACGTACTGCGGCCGCCCAGTCGATCGGGGCGGACAGCGCCTCCACACACGTGGCCCGGAAGTCCTCCTCGCCCGCATCGCGCAGCGCGGCGATCACTTCCGCCAAGGAAGTCATCTGCAGCAAGTGTCCACCCCTCCCCCGTGTCACCTACCCGTTGTTACCGCTGGTCAGACGACGTTTACCGAAGCCATCGACTCGACCAGCGACTTGTTGAGCGCCTCGGCGCGCGCCACCAGGTCCTCCTCGGTCCAGCCCCGCTCGGCCATCAGAGCCTGCGCCTTGTCAGCGTCGTTGAGTGCCTCGAGCAGCACCTCGGCGTCCACGTCCAGTTCAGTCCTCATGCGACTCTCCTTTCGTGTGGCATCGACTGCTATCACAGCCTGCGGCCCAGGCTAGCAGCACCCTCGGCCCCCGCCAACGACAAATGAGGGTTGACAGACATCCTTCCAGCGAGGAGCCGTCGACACAGCAGGAGTCGATCGAATCGAGCACAGTCCCTTGTAGGCAGTCGATATGTGTGTTACTTGTTGTGAAGCGCGTGGGAATGCTGAAGGTTCTGCTGTTCATGGGGGCTGGGTGCCAACGACGGTAAATTCGCGGATTACGATCGACGACCTGCGCGTCACGGAGCCCGATGTGGCCGCCGTGCCGGCTGAACCGGAGGAGTTCGGCGTCGCCGTCCGGCCGGGCCGGCTCGACCGCGGCCGGACCGAGACCACCCTGCCGGCCGCGCACGAGATCTTCAACGACCCGTTCATGCGATCGGTGTGCGAGCGCTACCTGGGCCTGGAGGAGGGCCGTCGCCGACGCGTAGCCCGGGGCAGCAGCTACTCCGGTCTGTGGCCATGACCCTCGGCACGGAGCGGCATCTCAGTACACTGGCGGAGACTCGCCGGACCTTTCTTGACGACTCTTGGCGCCTGGTCGTCATCGACGACTTCCTGATTCCCGAGCGGATCGAGCGGCTCGCCGCCCACGCCGCCGGTCACGACGACTGGGACACGGAGTACGGCCTGACCCCCGACGACGACGAGGGTTGGGCCGAAACCCGCGGCCGCCACGTGACCCGCGCCGAGTACGAGGCGGCCCCACCCGCGCAGCACTATTACCGCTTCAGCAGCAGCCGCTTCTGGTCGTACCGGCCGGGGCAGGGCCGACTCGACGCCTCCTGCCCCTTCACCATTGACGAGATGGCGGACCTCCTCGCGTTCGTCCGATCGGCGACCGGCTACGACCTCGGCAAGATCCGGTGCGTACTGCGCCGGTTCGGCCAGGGCGACTTCATCGGTGACCACCACCAGAACCGGTTGAACCGGGTACTCACCGCGCACCTGCCGCTGACCGCCGATCCCGGCGAGGATCTGGTTCTGACGCTCTACGGCCACGACAACCGGCCCCGGCGGGTGCCGATGACCCGCAACTCGTTCTCCTGGTTCGACCTACGGGGCCGATGGCGCGAAGCGGTGGACCGGCGGACGGCGGCGACCCCGGTCGACCTCGTGCATTTCTGGTTCTACGCATGACCGCGGTCTGGGAGGCGGTTCCGGTCGCGATGCCTCGCGGCGGCGGTCTGCTGTGGGTTGACGACCTGTGTCACCTCGGCCCGGACTACCTCGCCCGCTACTTCCGGCCGCAGCATCAGGGGATCGCGCCGCGGGTGCTGGCGCTGGCCCTGCGTGGCGCCGCACCCGAGGTGGCCGACCACGTGCTGGCGCATGCCGCGCCGGAGCTGGCTGCCGCCGTTCGTGCGCACGGTGCCGTGGACACGAACCGGGCCGAGGTGCTTCAGGCGCAGCTCGCGGTGGCCTCGGTTTACTTCTGGGAGATGGCCTACCACGGCTATCCGGAGGTCTACGAGCGGTTCTCCGCCCGGCAGCAGCCGCCGCTGGACGAGATGTTCCCGCCGGAGACCTACCGCGGCCGCACGGTGCTGGACGTCGGCACCGGCGGCGGCCGGCTACTGGTCCACCTCGACGGTCACGCCGCCGAGCTGTACGGGATCGACCCGTGTCCGCCGCTGCTCGGTATCGCCGGCACCAAGGTGCCCGGCGCGATCCTGCGCGAGGGCGGCTTCGATCGGTTGCCCCTGGCGGATGCCTCGGTCGACGCCGTCATCTCGCACGGCGCCTACCAGATCTCCGAGGAACGGGGTGGTCTCGCCGGGCTGGCTGAGATCCGCCGGGTGCTGCGACCGGGCGGGACGGCCCGGATCGCGGTGGCCAAAGCGGAAACGGCGCGGCACCTGCGCTCGACAGGAGCTACCGAGATCCCGGTGCGAGGTGCGATCGAGTGGACCGCGCCGCCGAAAACCGAAGACCCGCTGCTGCACCACCTGCTGCGGCTGGCCAGGGTGGCGTTCGGCGAGGACGGCCGGGCGACGACCCCGGTGTGGCTCTTCGAGGTAGGCTGAGCCGACACCGCGCCCAGCCGTCGACTGGGGAGCTCAGCGGTCGGCGGCTCCGCGGACGGCGAACGCCGCGCGCTGATGCCGGTCGATCAGTCCGGCGAGGTGACCGACCTGCTCGCGCAGCTGCTCCGGCACCAGCAGGTAACTGGACCGCGGCGCCAGCGTGCAGCCGCGGAACACCTTCGCCGGGTATGCCAGCGGCCCGTACACGATCGAGGAGTACCCGGCGTGGAGGGCGTACTCGATCAACGAATAGTAGGACATGGCGAAGTAGCCGAAGTTCTCCTGGGCGTACCGGGAGAAGCCGGTCATCTTCAAATGGAGCTCGCCCGCGTATTCGTAGCCGAGGGCGAACGCCTCCAGCGCGCCGTCGCGCTCCGCGACCAGGACGCGGCACCACGGCGCCAGGTGACGCTCGATCCGCTCCATCAGGCCGAGCAGACGTTCCGTGGTGATGTGGTGATATCCGTAGCTGCGCAGTTGCTCGGCGTGCAGCGCAGCCATGTCCGCCCCGCGGGACCCGATTGCGTCCACGGATACGTTCAGCCCGGCCTCGGCGAAGACCCGGCGTTCCCGGCGGATATTGTTGCGGCGTCGCCTGGGCAGAGCGGCGAGGTAGCCGTCGAAGTCGGTGGCGGTCAGCTCCAGGGTGGCTTGGGCCAGGAAGGCGCCACCTACGAAACCGCGGCGCTCCAGCTCTGGCACGAGCGGGCTGCCGTCTGGCACGTGCAGCACCGAGACCACCGGACAGTCCCACTCCCGGGCGGTGTCGGTCAGCGTGTCCAGCAACTCCCCGGTCCGTGCCGGGGTGAGGTCGCCGACCAGCCCGGGAAGGTAACCGCCGGGCAGCGTCGAGGCCGCCGCGGGATAGCCGGCGGTACCCAGCTTGCCGGCCAGATCCGCCCGGGCCGCCTCGATCGCGGCGAGCCCGTCCGGGTCGGCGCCGGCCTCCAACTCCCCATTCAGCAACAGCGCGATCGGGTCGTTGGTGGGAAAGGCGCCCGCCTCCACCAGCGCGGCGACCAGCCCGGCGCCGGCGCCCGGCTCTCCGGTCAGCGCATACCTGACCGGGGTGGTACGGCCCTCGTCGTCGGTGGCCAGCCAGGGCGGCAGGGTGAGCAGCGAATGCTCGGGGAGGGTCGCGGACCAGTCGTCAGCGATCTCCGCGATGCGGCCGGCGGTGCGGAGGGTCATCCCCGGTCCATCTCCTTCTTTCGGTGGGCGCCGGCCCGGACGGGACGCGGCCGGATGGTCAGCTGGGGCACCGCGGCCGCCCGGCGGTGCGCGGGATGGCGGCCAACTGGAGCACCGCCGCCAGCACGGTCACCCCGAACGAGCCGGCCCACAGCAGGGTTTCGTTCCACTCGTAGACGGCAGTACCCAGTAGCGGCGAGATCGCTCCGGCCGCAGCCATGGCCATGCCGTACGCGCCCAGGTAGCGGCCGCGGGCCTCGGCCGGCGCCAGGTTGGCGACGAAGGCCGACCCGATGGCGAGCACCACGATCTCGCCGAGGCTCCAGAGCAGCACCGTGCCGGCCAGACCGGCCACGCTGCCGGCCACGGCGACCAGCCCGTAGCCCACCCCGATGAGCAGGTAGCCGGCGACCAGTCCGGGCGCCTGCGGCAGCCGGCCGAGGTGGCGGGCGAGCAGCGGCTGGAGCACGGCGACCGTGACGCCGTTGACCGCAAGCACCAGACCGTAGTCCGAGGCGCTGTGCCCGGCCGCGGTTATCGCCAGGGGCAACGTCGCGTAGGACTGGAAGTAGACGGCAAAGATCAACGTGGTGACCACGGCGAAGACCACCATCCGCCGGTCCCGCCACCAGGGCGCGGAGGGTCCGACCTCCGGCTCGTGGACTGCGGGTGCAGCGCCCGGCGGGACCAGCCGCCAGATCAACGCGGCGAAGAGAGCAGTGGTGAGCGCGTCGAAGCGAAACAGCCAGGCGTAGCCCATCTCGGCCAGCAAACCGCCCAACAGCATGGCGATCGAGACGCCGAGGTTCGCCGCCCAGTGCAGCAGACTGTAGGCGCGGGCGCGCTCGGACTCCGGCACCAAGTCGGCCACCAGAGCCTGCAGCGCGGGCCGGTGCAAGTCGGCGGCGAGACCCAGCAAGGTGATCATGACGACGATCAGCTCAACGGTGCGGACCTCGGCGAGGCCGAGCACCAGCAGGGTAGTGGTGGTCAGGCCGGCCAGCATGGTGGGCCGGCGCCCCCAACGGTCGGCGAGCCAGCCGCCCAGCAGGTTGGAGAATGCCAGGCCAACACCCTGTACGGTGAGGGCCGCGCCGATGGTGACGGGGGTGAGACCGAACTCATTGGTCAGGTAGAGCGCGAGGAACGGGGCGACGAAGGTCGCCATCCGGTTGATCAGAGTGCCAGTCCAGAAGACCCAGAAGAGCCAGGGCAGCCGGTATCGGACGGTGGTCGTGACCAACGACCGACTCACGCGTCCAGGAAAGCGGTGAGCTGCCGGGACAACGCCCGCGCGCGGGCCAGCACGTCATCCTCGGTGAGGTCGTAAGCCTCAAGCAGCTGCTGGAGGGCTTCCTCTGAGCGTAGCGCGGCCAGAATCTCATTTATGGTCGGCTCATCGGCACTCTGCGACATTTCCACCCCGCTCGATCCAATGCGGCTTCACTGTAGCAAAGCAAATGACTTGTCCCTATCGTGCGTATTCAGCGCCGACCGCAGCGCCTTGCGGACGCCGAAAACCTCGTCCGTGCTGGTCAGTGCCGTTGGATCACCGAGGTGAGCCGGCCGATCTCGACCCGGCACCCCAGCGCAGCAGCGACACTCGCATCAAGTGAACGTTCACATCGAACGGGTTGAAGTTGTCTGCGGAAGGCCCTAAGTTAACGTTCTCATCGATGGCTGTCGCTCGGTGACGGAGCCGGAGGAGCTGCCATGAACTGGAGACGTGCCGGGAGACTTGCCGCAGCGGTCGTCATCGCGGCGGGGATCGTGTCATCGCCCGGGGCGGCGGCCGCCGCGTCGAACAATGTCGTCACGAAGCCCCCGATGGGCTGGGCGTCATGGAACACCTTCGCCGCGAAGATCAACTACAGCGTGATCAAGGGGCAGGTCGACGCCCTCGTCTCGGCGGGGCTCAAGGACGCCGGCTACCAGTACGTCAACATCGACGAGGGCTGGTGGCAGGGTACCCGCGACGCGTCCGGCGCCATCACCGTCGACGCGGCGGACTGGCCCGGCGGGATGGCCGCGATCGCCGACTACATCCACGGCAAGGGCCTCAAAGCCGGCATCTACACCGACGCCGGCCGGGACGGATGCGGCTACTACTACCCGACCGGCCGGCCCGCCGCGCCCGGATCCGGCAGCGAGGGCCACTACGACCAGGATTTCCTGCAGTTCTCCCGGTGGGGCTTCGACTTCGTCAAGGTGGACTGGTGCGGCGGCAATGCCGAGGGCCTCAACCCGCAGTCGACCTATCAGGCGATCAGCGATTCCGTCGCCCGGGCCAGCGCGCAGACCGGCCGCCCGATGATCCTGTCGATCTGCAGCTGGGGCAACGGAAGCCCGTGGAACTGGGCGCCCGGCATGTCGACCATGTGGCGCACCAGCCAGGACATCATCTATTACGGCGAGAGCGCCTCGATGGACCGGGTGCTGACCAACTTCGACTCGGCGCAGCACCCCGCGGCCCAGAGCGCCGGCCACTACAACGATCCCGACATGCTCATCGTGGGCATGCCGAGCTTCACCGCGGCGCAGAACCGTACGCACATGGGGTTGTGGGCGATCTCCGGCGCGCCGCTGCTGGCCGGCAACAACCTCGCCACGATGAGCGCCGAGACCCGGGCAATCCTGTCCAACCGCGAGGTCATCGCGATCGACCAGGACTCCCTGGGCCGGCAGGGCACCAAGGTGACCGAGGATGCCACCGGTCTGCAGGTGTACAGCAAGACCCTCAGCGGTACGGGTAAGCGGGCAGTCCTGCTGCTCAATCGCACCACCGCCGCCGCGAACATCACCGCCAGGTTCGGCTCCCTCGGCCTGACCGGTTCGGTCGCCGTGCGGGACCCGTGGACCGCCACCGACCGGGGAACCTTCACCACCGGCTACACCGCGAGCGTGCCGGCCAAGTCGGCCGTGCTGGTCACGGTGAGTGGAACGGAGGGACCCCGTACTGCGCCGATCGTGGGCAAGCAGTCCGGCCGCTGCCTCGACATCAACAACTTCAGCCGGGCCAACGGCACGCAGGCGCAGCTGTGGGACTGCAACAGCCAGGGCAACCAGGCATGGGCGTACACCTCGGGCAAGCAACTCATGGTGTACGGCGACAAGTGCCTGGACGCCAACAACCAGGGCACCGTCAACGGTACCGCCGCGGTCATCTGGGACTGCAACGGGCAGGCCAACCAGCAGTGGAACGTCAACAGCAACGGCACGATCACCGGCGTCCAGTCCGGCCTGTGTCTCGACGCGTACGGCGCGGCCACCGCCAACGGCACAAAGATCGTCCTCTGGGCCTGCGGCGCCGGCGACAACCAGAGGTGGACCCTGACGTAGCGTCCGGTACATATCGAAAGATATCGTTTGACTTTGTCGGAGTGTGTTCGCCGGTCGCTGGAGGCACGGATGACTCGATGGCTGCGGGCGTTCGCGGTCCTTTTGCTGATTCTGGTGACGCCCCTGCCGGCGCGGGCCGGAGAGAAGCCGGCGGCGTCGGCCCACGCGGTCACCTTCGACGGCTACTCGTTCCTCGTCGACGGGCACCGGACCTACCTCTGGTCGGGGGAGTTCCACTACTTCCGCCTGCCCAGCCCCAGCCTTTGGCTCGACATCTTCCAGAAAATGAAGGCGGCCGGCTTCAACGCGACGTCGCTCTACTTCGACTGGGGCTACCACTCGCCGCAACCCGGGTCCTACGACTTCACCGGCGTCCGCGACGTCGACCTGCTGCTCGACATGGCCCAGCAGGCCGGCCTCTACGTCATCGCACGGCCCGCGCCCTACATCAACGCCGAGGTCGACGGCGGCGGACTTCCCGGCTGGCTCACCACCAAGGACGAGCAGAACCGCACCGACAACCCCCAATTCCTTGCGTACGCCGATGAATGGCTGACCCACATCGACCGGATCGTCGCCCGCCACCAGCTGACCAGCGGTGCCGGCACGGTCATCGCCTACCAGGTCGAGAACGAGTACTACAACGGCAACGCGGCCGGCCGCCGATACCTGCAGCACCTCGAGGACAAGGCCCGCGCCGACGGCATAACGGTTCCGTTGACCGGCAACAACAACGGCACCTTCAACACGGGCGTCGGCAAACTCGACATCGACGGGCCCGACTCGTACCCCCAAGGTTTCGATTGTTCGAATCCGACCGTGTGGCGGGGCGTGCCGGACATCAGCTACGACCACCCGGCCGGGCGGCCGCTCTACACGCCGGAGTTCCAGGGCGGTGCCTTCGACCCGTGGGGCGGGCCGGGCTACGACAAATGCGCGCAGCTGATCAACGACCAGTTCGCGAATGTGTTCTACAAGAACAACATCGCGGTCGGCGCCACCGCGCAGAGCTTCTACATGACGTACGGCGGCACCAACTGGGGCTGGCTCGGTATGCCGCAGAACTACACGTCCTACGACTACGGCGCGGCCATTCGCGAGACGAGACAGCTGGATTCGAAGTACTACCAGGACAAGCTGATCGGCTATCTGACCCAGTCGATGCCGGATCTGACGAAGACCGACCGCATTTCGGTGACTCCGCCCGACGACGCGGCGATTACCGACACCGCGCGCCGCAATCCCGACACCGGCGCCCAGTTCCACGTGCTGAGGCACCATGACTCGACGTCGACCGCGGTCGACAAGACGCACGTCTCCATTGACTTCAACGCTCGGGCGACGACCGCCTACACCTATGACGACGTCGACCCGGCGCTGCAATACGCCGGCGCGTGGTCGCACGTGGCCGACCAGAGCTACACCGGAAGCGACTACCAGAACACCGAATCGTTCTCCAACGCCGCCGGCGACTCGCTCGCCGTCCCGTTCTCCGGCACCGCGATCCGGTGGATCGGATCGAAGACCGGCAACCACGGGTACGCCGATGTCTACGTCGACGACGTCAAACAGGCCACCGTGGATTGTTCCGGAAGTGCCGCGCAGGCCGTTCTCTTCCAGGCGACCGGTCTCACCGACGGGCCGCACACCCTGAAGATCGTGGTGACCGGCACGCACGCTTCCGGATCGACCGACAACTTCGTCTCGGTCGACGCTATTGACCTGCCACCGCCCGTGGCCACGACGGAACCGGTCTATCCCACCGTGCCGCAGAAACCGGGCACGACGATCACCCTGAACGGCCGGGACTCGAAGCTGATCGTTGCTGACGCCGCGCTCGGGCAGACGCGGTTGCAGTATTCGACCTCCGAGCTCCTCACCCAGGCCACGATCGGGCCACGGGACGTGGCTGTCCTCTACGGCGATCCGGGCACCGACGGAGAGACCGTTCTGCGCTTCGCGTCCAAGCCGGAGGTGCAGGGCGCGGTCGAGCACACCTGGGACCCGGCGACCGGCGACCTGCGACTCAACTACGTGCACGGCGGTCTGGCCCGGGTGTTGATCAAGCCGGGCGGAGGGCAGCGGCCGCTGCTGCTCCTGCTGGCTGACAAGCCGACGGCTGAGACGTTCTGGCGCCAGGACACGGCCGGCGGGCCGGTGCTCGTGCGCGGCACCCACCTGCTGCGGACCGCGACCAGCCGCGCCGGCGGCCGGGTGCTCGAATTGACCGGTGACAACGGGACCGATCCGAACATCGAGGTCTTCAGCAACGCGTCGAAGGTTCTGTGGAACGGTTCTGTCGTCTCCAACGGCACCGTCCCGATCGCCGAACCCATTTCCCTGCCTACCCTGAGCGATTGGAAACACCAAACCGAATCGCCCGAGGCGCAACCCGGATTCGACGACTCAAGCTGGCCGGTGGCCGACAAGACGACCACGTTCAGCATCACCGGCCCCGGATCGCTGCCGATCCGGTACGCCGACGACTACGGATTCCACACCGGCAGCACCTGGTACCGCGGTCGCTTCCCGACGTCGGCCGGCGTCACCGGCGTGCACCTCGCCTCGGCTTCCGGCGGCGACGCGCAAGCGTTCTCGGTCTGGGTCAACGGCGTCTTCCTGGGCAGCTCGACGAACGGCGCCGGCAATTTCACCTTTCCCGCAGGCGCGCTGAGGACCAGCGGCGACAACGTCGTCTCGGTGCTGACCGTCAACATGGGCCACGAGGAGGACTACAACTCCAGCAATGGCAACAAAGCGGCGCGCGGCCTCACCAGCGCCTCGCTGATCGGCGCGCCCACGACGCCGATCACCTGGCGGCTCCAGGGGGTACGCGGGGGAGAGAACCTCATCGACCCGGCGCGGGGGCCGCTCGCCAGCGGTGGTTTGTTCGGCGAGCGGGCCGGCTGGCAGTTGCCCGGATTCGACGATCGCCGTTGGACCACCGCGTCGCTGCCCGATCGGGACACCACACCCGGCGTCTCCTGGTATCGCACCACCGCCGATCTACGCCTGCCGACAGGGCAGGACACGTCGATCGGGCTGACGATCACCGACGACCCGTCGCATCGTTACCGGGCCGAGCTCTACGTGAACGGCTGGATGCTCGGCAACTACGTCAACTATCTGGGACCGCAGCACAGCTTCCCGATTCCGGACGGCATCCTGAAAGCCCACGGGCGCAACACGATCGCCATCGCGGTCTGGAACCTGGACGGCTCGACCGGCGGTCTCGGCCAGGTGTCGCTGACGAACTACGGAAGCTACGTGTCGTCGTTGAAGGTGCACGATGTGGTCAGCCCCGGATATGACGCGCGCACATACGCGATGCCGCCGGCGCCAAAGGTCAGCGTTAATCTTCAAGTGCCGCCCACTGTCCAGCCCGGCATACCGTTCACCGCCACGGCGAGGGTGACCGGACCGCGCGGCCTCCGAGACGTCACCGCCACCCTGACCGCGCCGGACGGCTGGGTCATCAGCGAGCCCACGGTGTCGCCTACCGTTTTCACGTGGACGGTGACGCCACCGACCGGCGCTCAACCGTCGACGGCCGCGCTCACGGCTACCGTCTCCTACCACGGAGGGACCGTGCGAGACGAGCGCATCGTCGGTTCCTATGCGCCGCCACCCGCCGGGTCGGTCGCGGTGAGCGATCTGCCGTTCCTCTCGGCGACCAACGGCTGGGGCCCGGTCGAGCGCGACACGAGCAACGGCGAGCAGGCGGCCGGCGACGGCAAAGCGATCACCATCGCCGGCCAGGCCTACCCCAAGGGACTGGGCACCAACTCGGTCAGCGACGTGCTGGTCTATCTGGGCGGAAAGTGCACCCGCTTCACCGCGGACGTCGGCGTCGACGACGAGCAGAACGGCGCGGGCACCGTGACCTTCCAGGTGCTCGCCGACGGCAGATCGCTGGCCACGACGCCGGTCCTCAAGGGGCGTCAGCCGGTCATGACGATCGACGTGGATGTCACCGGCGCACAGGCCCTGGAACTGCTCGTAGGCGACGGCGGAGACGGGAACGGCAACGACCACGGCGATTGGGCGGCGCCTACGCTGACGTGCGGTTGAGTCACTCGTCAGCCTGGACCGGGCTGATGACGACCGGCAGGGACAGCAGACCCCGGGATCGGAAGGACGGCTGCCAGCGGAGCGAGTCCACGGGCACGGCCAAGCGGATCCGGCGGAAGCGGGACAGGACCGTACCGATGGCGATCTGTGCTTCGAGACGGGCCAGCGGGGCACCGAGACAGTGGTGAATGCCGTAGCCGAAGCCCAGGTGAGGGTTGTCTTCTCGGGCGATGTCGAAATCGTCCGGTGAGGTGACGCGACGCGGGTCACGGTGGGCCGCTGCCAGCAACAGCAGCACGGTGTCGCCGGCTGGAATCCGGACGCCTGCGAGGTCGAGGTCTTCGCGGGCGAAGCGGCGGATCGCGTACGGATTCGGTCCGGCGAAACGCATCACCTCCTCGACGGACGCAGGCAGCAGGCCTGGGTCACGGCGGAGCCGGTCCATCTGGTCGGGGTGGCGCAGCAGCGTCAGTAGGCCGTTGCCGATGAGGTGGACGGTCGTCTCGTAACCCGCCCACAGGAGCAGAAACGCCAGCGAGGTCAACTCGTCCTCGGTGAGGGCGTCGCCGCCGTCGCGAACGCCGACCAGGTCGGACAGCAGCGTGTCGTCGGGTACGTCCCGGTGCCCGGCGATCAGCTCGCGCAGGAAGTCCTCGAGGTGGCCGAGCGCCTCGGCGGGGGTGAACGGACTGCCGGCCGAGGGTGCCAGCAGCGTGTTCGTCCAGGTTCGGAACACTTCCCGGCGCTCCGGCGGGACGCCCAGCAGGTCACCGATGACGATCATGGGGAGGGGTGCTGCCAGGACTCTGATCAGGTCCAGCGTGCCGTCATGCGGTACGGCCTGATCGAGGAGCCGGTCGGTGACGCGCTGGATCTGTGGGCGCATGGCGTCGACCCGGCGCGCGGTGAACGCCTTGGCGACCAGTCGGCGAAGACGGGTGTGATCGGGCGGGTCCAGGTTGAGAAGATTGGCATCCAGCGCCGGCGGCAGGGAGAACCCGCGGTAGCCGGTAGTAGCCAGGGCCTTGTTCAAGGAGAGCCGTCGGTCGCTCAGGGCGGCCCGGACGTCGTCGTACCGGGTCACGAGCCACACGGGTGCACCGTCGGGCGTGTGGGTGCGGTGTACCGTGCTCGCTTCCCGCCAGGCTGAGTAGGCGGGGATGGGATGGGCCATGAACGCCGCGTCGTCGGTCAGGGTCAGCGGCTCGTTCTGCGTGTCCATTTCGGATTACCTTAGCTCGGGATGCGCCGCTACCGCGCCGTTGCCAGTGCGTGTCAACCCCGGGGACATGCACGTGCTAGCAGACAGGCCGTCGCCAGGCCGCATCTGAGGTGCACTCCGGAGGTACGAGCCTGCGTTGGCGAGGTATGCACAACTCTCTGGTGCAGGGCAAGGGCAGCACGGGGTGGAACCCGCAGCCGTGCTACTCACGGTGATCGTCGCGGCCGTTTTCGTACTCCGCGTAAATCGCGTGCCAGCGGCAGGTTGCGGTTGCGCCGCCTTCCGGGTGGCACATCGCGGTTTCCTTTGTCCCAATGTGGATCGACGAAGGCGGTAA
This sequence comes from Actinoplanes sp. KI2, assembly GCF_025630775.1. Lineage (GTDB taxonomy): Bacteria > Actinomycetota > Actinomycetes > Mycobacteriales > Micromonosporaceae > Actinoplanes. The sequence continues at coordinate 50,274 of NZ_JAOSZE010000050.1, read as the reverse complement.
TCGATTACTGTATGTGAGATCTGTGATTCTGGGCACGGCAATTCTGGATGCTGGGGCCAGGTGCGGTGGTTGGGAAATTTTGCGGAAGTTGCTATCGACGCAGGTCAAGGGTCGTCCGCGCGTTTTCGGGCTGGCCTGACTTGTCCTAAATTGAAGCCTTATCTGCGCCCCTGTTGACCTTGCGGGCGCTGACCAAGTCGTGCAAACTCCCCTTCGGCCAACGGGGGCCGGCCAGCGCGTCGCCTACGGGCAACGCATCACGAGCGCATTTCGCGCATCTTCCACGGGGTTCTTTTTGGCAACGGAAATGCACGCTGTCGTCGGCATCAACTGGGGCGACGAGGGCAAGGGCCGGATGATTGATTACCTGGCCCAGCAAGCCGATATGGTCATTCGTTATCAGGGCGGAAACAACGCCGGTCATACCGTTATCAACGACCTGGGCGAGTTCAAGCTCCGGCTGGTGCCATCCGGCATTTTCTCGCCACGCACCGTCAACATCGTTGGGCCGGGCGCCGTGGTCGACCTCGAGCGGCTCAACGAAGAGATCGATGAGCTGAACGTCGCGGGCATCGACACCTCCCGCCTGTTCGTCTCGGACCGGGTGACCGTCTGCTTCCCGTTCCATCGAGATCAGGACAGCTGGGAGGAGGATCGGCTCGCCGAGCACTCGTTCGGCAGCACCCGCCGCGGGATCGCCCCGGTCTACGGTGACCGTTACCTCAAGAAGGTCATTCAGATCGGCGAGGTCTTCGACGCCGATCACTTGGCGGCCCGGCTGAAGCCGATCGTGGAGTGGAAGAACCTCAGCAACCGGGGCCTGTACCCCGGCGTACCGGAGATCAGCCTGGACGCCATGGTGCAGTGGGCGGTCGAGCACGGCAGGCGGCTGCGGGACCGGGTTTGCGACATCAGCGAGCTGACGGCGACCGCGGCCGAGGCTGACCAGCACGTGATCTTCGAGGCGCAGCTGGGCGCGCTCCGCGACGTCTATTACGGCATCTTCCCGTTCACGACGTCGTCCAGCACGCTTGCCGGATATGCGCCGGTCGGCGGCGGTCTCCCCGGCCGCGCGTTGACCCGGGTGACGGGCGTGGTGAAGGCGTTCTCCACGTGTGTCGGCGAGGGGCCTTTCGTCACCGAGGAGCATGGCGCGTGGTCGGACACGCTGCGTACGGCTGCCGGCGAATTCGGTGTCAACACCGGCCGGCCTCGCCGGATCGGGCACTTCGACGCGGTGGCCTCCCGGTACGGCGCGACGGTGCAGGGCGCGACCGAGCTGGCGCTCACCAAGCTGGACTGCCTCAGCGGCCTGCCCGAGTTGAAGATCTGCGTCGGCTACCGCGTCGACGGCGAGGTGCTCGATCGGTTCCCGATGACGCACCTGGTGGAGCGCGCGACGCCGGTCTACGAGTCGTTGCCCGGATGGGACGCCGACCTGCGTGACGTGCGCGAGTTCGCTCAGCTGCCACCGGCAGCCGCAGCGTATGTCCGGCGTATCGAGGAGCTTCTCGGCGCGCGCCTGCGGTACGTCTCGGTGGGGCCGGAGCGGCATCAGCTTATCGACCTGGGCTGACCCGCCAAAAGCGAGTAGAAGGCGATGAGATGTCATCATTCCTGAAAGGCCCTCAGGTCGGTGTGGTCGGCATGGGCGCCACCGGCGTCGGGGTCTTCGTCGAACTGACCCGGTCCCTGATCGCCAACGGGCAGGCGGCCGGCGCGACGATCCACCTTTTCGAACCGCGGGACGAGATCGGCGCCGGGGTCGCGTACAGCACGCCGGAGGATTGTCACCTGCTCAACATGCGTGCGGTGACGATGAGCCTCGATCCGGCTGACCCGGACGACTTCGTCCGGTGGATGCAGGCGCGGCCGGACCGCCCGGACTCCGACGAGTACGTACCCCGGCGGTTGTTCTCCGTATATCTGCGGGAGCACTTCGACGCGGCCGTTGCCGCCGCCCGGGCGGCGCGGATCAAGGTCGAGGTGCACCACTCGGTGGTCAGCGACTGCTGGGAGGGCGGCGGGCAGGTGCACCTGATCGCCGGTGTCGACCGCTTCGCACTCGACTACGCGGTGCTCGGCGTGGGCGACCTGCCCTCGACCGACTACCTCGAGTTCTGCAAGCTGCCGAACTACGTGCACTCGCCGTGGCAAGGATCGGGCCTGCGGGACGTGCCACGCGATGCTCGAGTCGGCATCATCGGCACCAGCCTGACCGCGGTCGATGTCCTGTTGCTGCTGCGGAAACGCGGCCACCGTGGCCCGATCACGGCGGTGGCCCGGCGCCGCTCCCTGCCGAAGGTGCAGGGGCCGCGCATGACACACGAGCTGCGGCACGTCACCCGCGAACGGCTCGCGGAACTGACCTGCGGCTGGTCCCGCCGTTTGTCGTTGCCGCAGGTGGCCGGCCTGTTCCGGGCGGAACTCGAGGACGCGCTCGGACCACTCGACTGGGATGCCGTGTTCACCGAAGCGCAGCAGCCGTTCCACCAGGCATTGCGCCACGACGTCGCCCGCGCCGAGCAGGGGGAAACCGCCTGGTACTACATCCTGGACGCCACCTCGGAGATCATCCCGGAGCTCTGGCACTGGATGACGCCGCTGGCCCGGGCACACTTCCTGGAGGAGCACCTCTCAACCTGGGCGATGTTCCGGCACTGCATCCCGTTGCTGAGCGGCCGCCGCCTGCTGGCGATGGCCGACGCCGGTGGCTTCGAGGCGTTCAGCGGCCTGCAAACGGTCAGTCACGATCCCGGGCGTGAGGTCTTCGAACTGGCCGGCTCACACGGCGCCGGGCCGTACCGGCACGACGTCGACTACTTGATCAACGCCACTGGAACCGGGTTCGCGCTCGAACGCAGCGACTCGGCGCTGCTGCAGAACATGTTGATGCGCGGCGACGTCCGGCCGCATCGGCTGGGCGGCATCGACGTCGACTTCGACGCCATGCAGGTGGTCCGCCGGGACGGGTCGACGGCCGAACGCACGTTCTTCGTCGGACCGCTCACCCGGGGCGTGCATTTCTACACCAATTCGCTGGAAACCAATCTGGCGAACTCGCGGCGAGCCGCAACCGCGCTCACCGCACATCTCCAACAGGTCTGACAAACCGACCTTCTGCACACGGGGCGAAACATGCGAATCGGTTTTTTCGTAGGAAACGATGCAACATCACATTTGATCGTCAGCAGGCTGTCCGATGAACTGCTGACCCAGGGCCACACGCCGTACCTCTTCTTCACCAACCAGCGTCCCAACCCGGCCGCCGAGCCGGAACTGAGTGAGCTCTTCAAGTACGAACGGGCCTTGCTCAACGACTATATCTACCCGTATCTGGACGCCCAGCCGCACCTTCAGGTGGGCAGGCTGCTGTCCCCGGCCGGCATCGCCCGGCTGCATCAGGGCCGCGTCGTCGTCCGTGTCATCCCGGACGTCAACGACGCATCGTTCGTGACCTACCTGGCCGAGGAGCAGGTCCGCATCGGATTCTCGGTGCGCTGCTACCAGAAGTTCCGGCGCCCGCTGATCGACCACTTCCGTCCGGGGCCGCAGCAGGCGCCGCTGTTCGCGAACCTGCATCCGGGCCTTCTGCCGCGCTACCGAGGCGTGCTCACCTTCGCCCGGTCGATGCTGCACGGCGAGACGGCTGCGGGGTTCACCCTGCACCGGGTGAACGAGGCCTGGGACGCCGGCGACATCATCAGCATGGCCGCGCGGCCCCTGGACTACGGCCGATCGGTGCTGGAGAACATGTGCGATCAGCGTGACCTGGCCCGGGATCTGCTGCGTACCGCGATCGAGACCGCCGCCGCGGACGGACAGTGGCCGTCGAACCCGCAGGTCGAGGCGGACGCCCGCTACTTCTCCCACCTGACCCGTGCCGACCTCGACGAACTGGGCCTGCGCGGCATCGACCTGGTCCACCCGCGCCGGCTGGCGCGGCTGCTGGCCGACGAGTTCACCCACCCGGACACCCGGGAGCGGTACGAGCTGACCGGAATGCTGGCCGCCTTGACGAGCCGCAGAGCCCAGCCGGCCCTGATCTGACCGTCACCCACCTCGCATCATCCCTGTCCTGATCCGGTTTCGGTCGGCAGGCCGGTTTCTGCTGTCCTCGAAAGGATTTTCCATGCCTGAGAACGTCGATGCCGTCGCGATCCTCTGCGACATCTGGTCCGAGCTGCTCGATGTCGACGTCGAGCCCGACGACGACTTCTTCGACCTCGGTGGCTACTCGCTGCTGATCGTCAACGTGGTCGCCGACGCGCGCCGGCACGGCCTCGAGCTGACCGCCGACCAGATCTACAACCACAAGACCCCGGCCGCGATCGCCGCCGCGCTCCAGCCCGGAGCCGGCGCCCGAGCCGGCAGCGATACGGAATTCGGCGAGGTGTGGGCCACCGGCCTGAGCGCCGACGCCGCGCCGGGCGCCTCGACGCTGGTGACGCTGGCCGCCGAGGGCCAGGGCACCCCCGTGTTCTGCTTCCACTGGGGAACCGGCAACGTCGGGTTCCTGAGCCCGCTGGTCGACGCGTTCCGTGGGCAGCGGCCGGTTTACGGCATCCAGTCGGTCGGCCTGGCCGACCGCGAACGGCCGCCGCTGTCGCTGGTCGAGATGGCCGCCCGCTACCTGCGCGACATCCGCACCGTCCAGCCGGAAGGCCCGTATCTGTTCGTCGGGCCGTGCGCCGGGGGCCGGATCGCCTACGAGATCGCTCGCCAGCTCGACGCGGACGGCGACCAGGTCGCCGCGCTTGTCATCGCCAACACCATGCCGCCGGGCTCTACGGAGATGGACCCGGGCTGGGGTCTGCGGGAGCTGTACAACTTCCGCCTCGCCGCCCTGCGCGGCCGCTTCGAGCTGACCGACCTGCAGGAGCAGCAGGCCGCCCTGATGCGGGGAATGGTCGAGGTGGCCTGGCTCGACGACGACCAGCAGCCCGAGGAGCTGTACTGGCGGCAGGCGGTGTGGGCGGCCGGAATCTTCGCACAGGAGCACTACGAGCCGCGGCCGTACCAGGGTGACCTGACCGTGTTCCAGCTCGCCGAGAACGCCGACAACGAGGCTGCCCGCTGGGACCGGGTGGCGCCGCGTGCCGAGGTGCACACGGTCGATGTCCCCAACACGCTCTCGCTGCTCAAGCACGAGACGTTCGCCGACATCGTGGCGAAGAAGCTCGCCGCCTACCAGGGCTGAGACCGGCGACCGATGACTGACGAGGAGCACGCCAGCGTGAACGACCGCCGAGCCGGGAACGCCATCCGGGACTGGGCACGCGATCTCGTACCCGAGCCGGGGCCGGCCCGGCGCCTGGCGGTCCTGACCACCGTCCAAGCACTCGGATTCGGGCTCTTCCTCAGCTCGGGCGCGATCTTCTTCAGCCGCGAGGTCGGGCTCAGCGCCGGGCGGATCGGCCTCGGCCTGTCGGTGGCGGGCCTGGCCGGCCTGGTGTGCACGGTACCGATCGGCCGCGCCGCGGACCGGTTCGGTGCCCGCCTGCCGCTGCTGGTCACGTACGTTGCCCTGGCGGTGCTGTTCGCCTCGTACAGTGTGGTCACGAATTTCGCCGGGTTCGTGGTCGTGGCTTCGCTGATCTCGGTGTTCGAGACCTCGTCGCACCCCCTGCGGATGACGCTCACGCACGCGCTGTTCGAGACCGATCAGCGGGTCCGGGTGGCGGCGCAAATGCGCAGCCTGTTCAACGTCGGCTTCATGGCCGGCGCCGGCATCGCCGGCGCCGCGCTGGCGGTCGGCACCAGGACGGCGTTCCTCGCGGTGCTGCTGCTCACCGCGGTCGCCCACGCCGGCTGCGCCGCCATCACCTGGCGCACACCTGGCACCCGACCGGCGGCGGTGGCCACGAAGCCCTCGGAGAAGCCATCGCGGTCGGGCCTGCGCGACGCGCGGTTCGTCGGACTCGCCCTGCTCAGTGGTGTGGTCGAGCTCTATCAGCCGATCCTCACCGTGGCGCTGCCACTGTGGATCGTGCACGGTACGTCCGCGCCGCGCTGGGTCACCGCGGCCCTGCTCGTTCTGGACACCGTCCTGGTCATCGCCTTCCAGGTCGCGATGAGCCGGGGCGCCGAGACCGCGACCGGGTCCGCGCGGATGCTGCGCCGGGCCGGCGCGCTGCTGGCCGCCTGCTGCGCGATCTTCGCGTTCACCGGGCACCTGGCGCCGGTCCCGGCCACGATCATCCTGCTGATCGGGACGGTCGTGCTGGTCATGGGCGAGCTCGGCCAGTCCGCCGGCTCCTGGGGCCTGTCGTTGCATCTGCCGCCGCCCGGCCGGCAGGGCGAGTACCAGGGCGTCTTCGCGCTCGGGCGGGGTCTGCAACAGACCGCCGGCCCATACTTGGTCACCATCCTGGCGATCAACCACGGACGCTCGGGCTGGCTGCTGCTCGCCGCCGTCCTGCTGATTGCGGGGCTGCTCTGCCCGCCGCTCACCGCAGCAGCACTGCGGCGGACCGCGGCCACACCGTCGACCGCGGATTCCTTCGCCTAGGAGATCAGAATGCCGGAAACACTGCATGGCGTGGTGGAAGCCATCGCGGCCTCGGCGGGCTCGTCGGTGGCACTGATCCACGGAGATCGGCGCATCACCTACCGCCAACTCGACCGCGCCGCCACCACCTACGCCCACCATCTGCGCAAGTACGAGGTCGGACCGGGCGACCTGGTACCCGTGCTGCTGCCCCGCAGCCCGGAGCTGATCGCCGCGATGCTGGGCGTACTCAAGACCGGCGCCGCCTACGCCAACCTCGACGTCGACTGGCCCGCCGCCCGGATCACCGACGTGCTCGATCAACTGCGCCCGAAGGCGGCGGTCACCAGCCGGCCGGCACCCCTGGGCGTTCCCACCTGGATCGCGCCCGCCTGCGAACAAGCAGCCGCGGACGCCGCCGGCGACGAAGCAGCGGCGGCGGAGCCGGGCGCAGCTGACGCGGTGGCCTGTGTCTTCTTCACCTCGGGCACCACCGGCCGCCCCAAGGGCGTGCTCAGCCCGCACCAGGGCACGCTGCGACTGTTCGCCGCGGACACCTTCGCCGCCTTCGACGCCGGCACCGTCATCCCGGTCGCGGCACCGACCCCGTGGGACGGTTTCTCGCTGGAGATCTGGGCGGCGCTGGTCAACGGCGGATGCGCGGTCCTCGTCGAGGAACCGTTCCTGACACCGCAGGCGCTGCGCGACGGCGTCGGCCGGCACGGCGTCAACACCGTCTGGCTGACCAGCGGGCTGTTCAACACCATCGTCGACGAGGACCTGGGCGCCTTCGGCGGCATCGGCCAACTGATGATCGGCGGAGAACGGCTGTCGCCGCCGCACGTACGCCGATTCCTCGCCGCCTACCCGCAGACCGCCCTCATCAACGGGTACGGCCCGGTGGAGAGCACCGTCTTCGCCACCACACACCGCATCCGGCCGCAGGACTGTGACTTGCCCGCCGGCATCCCGATCGGGCGAGCGGTACCGCGCACCGGCCTGCACATCCTCGACGGTGACCGGCCGTGCGCGCCCGGCGAGCCAGGCGAGCTGTGCATCTCCGGCGACGGCCTGGCGGCGGGATACCTCGGATTGCCCGAGCAGACCGCGGAGAAGTTCCCCGACATCGTCCTGAACGGAATCGCCGTCCGCGTCTACCGCACCGGCGACATCGCCGTCCGCGACGAGACCGGGCTGCTGCACTATCGAGGCCGCGCCGACCGGCAGGTGAAGATCCGTGGACACCGGATCGAACCCGCCGAGGTGGAGCGTCAGATCGAAGCGTGCCTGCCGGTCCGCCGATGCGCCGTCGTCGCGCAGAGCGACGACCAGGGCGCCGTGCAGGGCCTGCTCGCCTTCTGCATTCCGCTGCAGGCAGGCGACCCGTTGTCCGATGCGGCAGAGATCCTGGCACGCGAGCTGGTCACCTACCACCGGCCTGCCATGGTGGTCAGCGTCGACGGCTTCCCACTGACCGCGAACGGCAAGCTCGACGAGCGTGCCCTGCTCGAACTGGCCCCGCGCGGCCCGCTTGCCGAGCCGGTCGCCGCGCCCCCGACCGGCCCGGTGGACGCCCTGACCCAGCAGGTAATGGACACCTTCGCCGACGTGCTCGGCCACCAGGGGCCACCGGATCACACCTTCGCCGACCTCGGTGGCTCCTCACTCGCCGCGGTGCGCGTGTGCGCCCGCCTCGCGGCCCGGCTGGACCGGCCCGTCCCGGTGACCGCACTGACCGAGCACCCGACGGCCCGCGCGCTGGCTGCCCACCTGCGAGCCACCGCCGGCGACCAGACCAGCGTGCCTGAGCCGGCTCCGGACCGGTTCCCGCTGTCGGCCACCGAAAGCTCCTTCCTCACCCAGTCTCTGCTCGATCCCGCGAGCCGCGGCGCACACTGCCTGGGTACCTGGATCATCACCGGCGACCTCGACCCGGCGGCACTGAGCGCGGCGATTGCCGATGTTCACGCCCGGCACCCGGCGCTGCACGCCGAATACGGGCACCAGCGCGGCCGGCTGTTCCGGGTTCCCGGCCAGGCACCACCGCCGGAGCCGATCATGCTGCCCTCGGCCGACAGCACAGAAGCAGCGGTGACCTCGCTGCGGGCGGCACTGGCTGGCCCGTTCTCACCGGTCGACGGCCTGCTCTGGCGCGCCGTGCTCGCCCCGGTCGCCGGCACCCGGACCACGATTTTCGGGTACGTCGTGCACCACATCGCCTTCGACGGCTGGTCCGAGTCTGTGCTCGCGACCGACCTGGCAACCGCGTACAACGCCCGCCTGACCGGCCAGAAGCCCCGCTGGGCACCAGGAGCCGACCTGGCCACGGTGCATCTCCTGCGGTCGGCGCACCGCGCCGCGGTGGACCTGGAGGCCCAGGTCGAGCGCCGGGTGACCGCGCTACGAGGGCTGCCCGACATGCCCTTCCCGGCGGGGGCCACCGCGCCGGGCGGCGAGCTGACCCACCTCGTCCGCGAGATCGGTCCGGACGACGCGGCCGCGGTGGAGAAGACCGCCGATCGGCTCGGGCGGACGCCGTTCCAGCTGCTGCTCTGGCTCTACGGGCGGGCCCTGGCGACCCGGACCGGCAGCCGTGACTTCGGCGTCGGCGTACCCGTCGCCCAGCGGATCGACGCTCGTCTGGAGGATGCGGTCGGCTGCCACATCACCATGGCCTGTGTCCGGCTACGGGGCGCGGCGCTGGGCAGCGACCACGCCGCGCTGGCCGCGGCCACCGACCTGATCGGCGAAGCCCTGCGCGATCAGGACGCCAGCATCCCGGACCTGGTACGCGAGCTCAACCCACCCCGTACGGCCCGCGCCCCGCTGTTCCAGACGATCTTCGCCGTCCAGAACAACGACGCCCCGCACCTTGCGCTGCACGGTGCGGACGCCACCTTCGTCCGCCAGCCCTACCTCGGCGTACCGACCGAACTGCAGACCGAAGTGTGGCCGCACGAGACAGGCCTGCGGCTCGTGCTCACCGCCAACCCTGCCGCGATCGCCGACACCTTCACCCATGCCCTCGCCGACACCTTCACCGACCTGATCCGCCACGTCGCTGACCTGACCGCCTGAACGCAGCTCGAAGGACACCCATGATTGCGAACGCCAACAGCCTCACCCACCTGTTCCAGGAGGTGGCTCGACAGCGCCCGGACCACGTCGCCATCACCGACGGCGACACCACCCTGAGCTATCGGGAACTCGACGCCGCCTCGGACCGGCTGGCCGCCCGCCTGCAAGCGACCGGTGTGCGACCCGGTGACCGCGTCGGCCTGCTCCTGGGCCGCTCCGCACAGATCCCGGTCGGAATCCTCGCCGTGCTCAAGGCCGGCGCGGCGTACGTGCCGCTCGACCCCGGCTACCCCGCCGACCGGCTGCGCTACATCGTCGGCGACGCCGAGATCCGTACCGTTGTCGGCCGCCCCGAGGACGCCGACCTGGTCGGCTTCGCGCCCGGCGCCCTGCTGGACCCCACCGCCGACGCCGATGGTGGCGAACCGGCTGTCGTGTCCGCCGGACCGGCCGACGTCGCCTACGTCATCTACACCTCCGGATCGACCGGCCGGCCCAAGGGCTGCCTCGTGTCACACGGCAATGTGCTCTCCCTGCTGCGGGCCGCACTGCCACTGTTCGAGGTCGGACCGCTGGACCGGTGGGCGCTGTTCCACTCCTTCAGCTTCGACGTGTCGGTGTGGGAGTTCTGGGCGTCCATGAGCACTGGCGCCACCGCGGTGGTCGTGCCGCAGGAAGCCGCCCAGTCGCCGGCCGAATTCCTGAACCTGCTGCGCACCAGCGAAGTCACCGTTCTCGGCCAGGTACCGTCGGTCTTCCGATCCCTCGCGCTCGCCTACGAGGACGCCGGCCGTCCCGCACTGGCACTGCGCTACCTGGTCTTCGCCGGCGAGAGCGTCGACCTGGACGTGATCGCCGGCTTCCGCAAGGCCTTCACCGGCGGGCCGATCATCCCGGTCAACATGTACGGCCCGACCGAGACCACCGTGTACGCCACCCACCGGATCCTGACCGACGCGGACTTCGAGGGCAGCGTCCGATCGCCGATCGGGCACGGTCTGGCCAACACCACCATCGAGCTCTGCGACGAGAACCTGGCGCCGGTGCCCGAGGGTGAAGCCGGCGAGATGCTGATCGGCGGCGAGGCGGTGGCTGTCGGCTACCTGAACCGGCCGGAACTCACCGGCGAGCGGTTCGTCACCCGCGACACCGCGGCGGGCCCGCGCCGCTACTACCGGACCGGCGACCTGGCCCGCCGCCTCCCGGACGGCTCACTCGAGTTCCTCGGCCGCAACGACGCACAGATCAAGCTGCGGGGATTCCGGATCGAACTGGGGGAGATCGAAGCCGCGCTGCGTACCCACCCGGCAGTCCGGGACGTTGCCGTCACGGTGACCACCACCTCCGGCGGCGCGCAGTTCCTGGTGGCGTGCGTGGTTCCGACGGAGCCGGTGCCGGCCAAACTCGCCGACGAACTGCGCCCCCATGCCATGACCACCTTGCCGCGGTACATGGTTCCGGACCGCTACAAGCAGGTCGACCAGCTACCGCTCACCGGCTCCGGCAAGCTCGACCGCAACGCAGTACGCCAACTCGCGGCCGCCCGAGCACCGCGACGCTGATCACCGATGCCGCCGCCCTCAACGCGACGGCGCCACTGCGGGTTTCACTAAGATGCTGCGGTGACGATCGCGCTCAAGCTGTTGCTGGCTCCGGCTTTGGTGGTCGCGTCGTCGCTGGCGGGGCGCCGGTGGGGCCAGCAGGTCTCGGGCATGCTGGTGGCCCTGCCGATCGTGGCCGGGCCGATCCTGCTGATCACCTGTCTGGAGCAGGGCGCCCGGTTCGGGTCGCGGGCGGCGGCCGCCGCCCTGCTCGGCCTGGTGTCGCTGGCGTGGTTCGCGCTGGCGTACGCGTGGCTGTCGCGCCGGCTCGGCTGGATGCCGACGCTGCTGATCGCCTGGGCGAGTTGCCTGCTGCTGGATCTCGCTCTGTCCCGGCTGCCGCTCGGCCCGCGGCGGGGTCTAGCGGTGGTGCTGGTGGTGGGCTGGGCGGTGACCAGGTTGCTGCCCGCCGACCCGCCCGACGCCGACGGCGGGGTCGTCTGGCCGTGGTGGGATCTGCCGGCGCGGGCCGCTGCGACGGCGGTACTGGTGCTGGCCGTGACCGCGGCCGCCACGGCGGTGGGGCCGGGCCTGACCGGGGTGCTGGCACCGTTCCCGATCGCGACCAGCGTGGTCGCCGCGTTCGCGCACGCCCAGCTCGGCGCCGCCGGGGCGGTGCGGGTGCTGCACGGGGTACCGCGCGGGCTTCTTGGTTTCTCGGTCTTCTGCTTCCTGGTGGCCGTCCTGGTCGTGCCGCTCGGCACCGGCGCCGCGTTCGTCATCGCACTGGTCGCGACGCTCGTGGTGCAGCTGGTCCGGGGAGCAGCGACCGCCCGCCGGGCCGCCGAGCCGGTCGGCGCCCGAACGCCGTAGCCGGCCGGCCCTCCGAGTTTGCGCCTCGTCATCGCTGCTCGCGCCGTTGTTGTTCGGGCGGGAAAACCGGTACGCGGCGGCCATACCCGTACGCAATCATGCCGGGGTGACCGATGACGCTCTGTGGTATGCGATGCCGGTGTTGTCCGGACGGCTCGTGCAGCTGGAACCTCTGCGGATCGAGCACGCGCCCGGGTACCTCGCCGCGGCCGGCAGCCCGGCGCAGAGCGCGGAGATCTTCCGCTGGCAGAGCCCGCCCGGCGGGGCGCTCACCGCACCCGTCACGGTCGAGGACGCGGGCCGGCACATCACCGCCGCGCTGGCTGCCCGAGCGCGCGGCCAGCGGCTGGCGTACGCGCAACTCGACGCGCGCACCGGAGAGTTCGTCGGCACCACCTCGCTGGCCGACCTCGACCCGGTGCAGCGGTCGGTGACGATCGGCTACACCTGGCTCGGGCGACGCTGGTGGGGCAGCGGCCTGAACGCCGAAGCCAAGCTGCTGCTCATGAGCTACGCGTTCGAGACCCTCGGCGCGGTCCGGGTCGCCTGGGTCACCGATATCCGCAACACCCGGGCGCAGGCGGCGATCGAGCGGCTCGGCGCCGTCCGCGAGGGCGTGCTGCGCAAGCACCGGCGCCGCGCCGACGGCTCCTGGCGGGACACCGTGCTGTACGCGATGCTCGACGACGACTGGCCCGCGGCGAAGAAATCCCTCGCCGGCCGCCTCGACGGCCAGGGCCGGGAAGGTCGCGTGCCGCCGGCGTCCGGCAGCACCGCGCGGGTGTCCGTCGGAAACGGGGATGATCGCGAGTCCTTGGCCGGCGGGATCAACGAGGTGGTGCGTATCGGAAACCGGGTGCGCCGCCCGACCGGGCCTTGGTCACCCCAGGTCCACGACCTGCTCCGGTATCTCGAGGCCGCCGGGTTCCGCGGCGCGCCGCGGGTGCACGAGGTGACGCCGGACGGCTTCGAGATCCTCGACTTCCTGCCCGGCGAGGTGTCGAACTATCCGGCCACACCGGCCGCCGCCTCGCCCGAGGCGCTGGAGAGCGCTGCCGCGCTGTTGCGGGACTATCACGACGCCACGGCTGCGTACGCCACCACTGCGCCGCGCGATGGATGGCAGGCACCGGCCCGCGAGCCGGTCGAGGTCATCTGCCACGGCGACTTCGCACCGCACAACTGCGTGCTCGACGGCAACCGGGTAGCCGGCATCATCGACTTCGACTTCGCGCACCCCGGCCCCCGGCTGTGGGATGTGGCGTACGCGGCGTACCGGTGGGTGCCGCTGACCGTGCCCGGCAACGCGGACGGTTTCGGCGCGACTCAGGAGCAGGCCGCGCGGCTGCGGATCTTCTGCGACCGGTACGGCCTGGACGACGCGGGCCGGGCGGGCCTGATCGACGCCGTGGCAGCACGACTGAACGCCCTGGTCGACTTCATGCACGCCGGCGGCCGCCGCCGGGAACGCGGCGTTCGCCGGCCACATCGCCGACGGGCACGATCGTTTCTATCTCGGTGACGTGGCTTACGTCCGCGACCAGCGCGCTCTGTTCGAGACGGACCTCCGCCGCTGAGACCCGGCAGATCGCGTTCGCCTGGCCATCGTGGCGTTCCGCGCTGTTGCGGTGGGCGATGGGGCGCGGGGACGGTGGCCAGATGTTCAGCATGGTTGACCGGTGAGGTCCGTGCACACCGGATGCGGCTCAGATGGTTGGTGGCAGCCCGGCCCGGTGGGCGATGATGACGAGCTGGACGCGGTCCCGGGCGCCGAGCTTGTACAGCAGCCGCGCGACGTGGACCTTGGCCGTGCCGGGCGTGATGAACAGGCGTTCGCCGATCTCCGCGTTGGTGAGCCCGTCGGCGACCAGCCCTAGCACCTGCCGCTCCCGGCCGGTCAGCACGTCCAGCTCCCGCGCTGGGGGCGTGCCGGGGACAGCGCCGCCGGTGAAGGCGGCGATCAGCCGGCGGGTGATCTTGGGGGCCAGGAGGGCATCGCCGGCGGCGACGACCCGGATGGCGGTGTGCAGGTCGGCCGGTGGCGCGTCTTTGAGCAGGAAGCCGCTGGCCCCGGCGCGCAGCGCCCCGTACACGTACTCGTCGAGATCGAAGGTGGTCAGGATCAGCACCCGGGATGCGCATCCGGTGGCGGTGAGCCGTTCGGTGGCGGCGATGCCGTCGAGCTCGGGCATGCGGATGTCCATCAGCACGACGTCGGGCTCCAGCCGCAGCACCTCGTCGACGGCGCTCGCGCCGGTCGCCGCCTCGCCGACGACGGTGAGATCGTCGGCGGTCTCGACGATGCCGCGCAGGCCGGTACGGATGAGCGCCTGGTCGTCGGCGATGACGACGCGGATGGTCACGACGCTTCGTCCGTGCGTGTCGGCAGCGTGGCGCGGACCCGGAAGCCGCCGCCCGGCAGGGGGCCCGCCATCAGGGTGCCGCCGTAGAGCGCGACGCGTTCCCGCATCCCGGTGAGCCCGTGTCCCTCCTGCCGGATGTCGCCGCCGCGCCCACCGTCGACGATGTCCACGACGACGGCGTCCGGCCGGTGTTCCACGGTGACGCGGGCAGTGTCGGTGCCGGCGTGCTTGACGACGTTGGTCAACGCCTCCTGCACGATGCGATACGCGCACAGGTCCAATCCCGGACCGAGCTCGTACGCGTCGCCGGTCACCGAGACGTCGACCCGCACTCCCGCCTGCTCCGTGTGCGCCACCAACCGCGGCAGATCGGCCAGGCCCGGAGCCGGTTCACCGTCGACCGGGCCGGGCTCGGCGGCGCGCAGCACCCCCAGCAGCCGGCGCAGCTCGGCCAGGGACTGCCGGCTGGTCGTCTCGATGGCCGCCAGCGCGGCGGCCGCCTCGGTCGGGCGCTCCCGCACGACGAGCCGCCCGTAGGTGGCCTGCACCGTGATGACGGTCATGCCGTGCGCGACGACATCGTGCAACTCGCGGGCGATGCGGGATCGCTCGCGCGCGGCGCGGTCCTCGGCGCGCCGCGCTTCTTGCCGCACCAACTCCTCGCCGTAGCGGCGCCGCTGGCGCAGGGCAACGCCCACCGTCCAGGCGACCGTGAGCACGAGCGCGAACGGCACGATTCCGCCCGGATGCCGCAACGACGGCAGCGCGCTCGCCATCGGCCCGGTCAAACCGGCCGCGAGCGCGGCGCCGGCGACCGTCGGACGGTGCCGTTCCGCGCACCGCAGCAGCGCGTACGCGAGCGGGACGAGCGCGATCCAGGCGTATCGCGGGGAGATCGGTGACAGCCAGAACACCGCGAGCGCGCCGGCGGCCGCTACCAACGGCCACCGGCGGGCGGCGGGTAACGCCGCAGCGGCGAGACCGGTCGCCGCGACGGCAAGTGCGTGGTTGCTTTCCCGGGCGCCGAGGATGCCGAAGGTGAACAGGCCGAAGGCGGCGGCGACGAGCCCGTCGAGCAGCAGCCAGTGCGCCGGACTGATCCGGTGCCACAGCGGGGCGCGAGGTTCGGTCGGCACGATGGTCAAGCGTACGGGCGGCCGGCCCGCACGTCGTCTGCCTGCAGGCATATGCCCGCGGCCGGACGCGGCCGCCGGCCCTGCGGCCGCACAGTCGACGACATGATCGAAGTGCATCGGCTCACGAAGCGGTACGGCGCCCGGAACGCCGTCGAAGACCTGACCTTCGCCGTACGGCCCGGCAGCGTCACCGGTTTCCTCGGCCCGAACGGCGCCGGCAAGTCCACCACCATCCGCATGCTGCTCGCCCTGACCACGCCGACCGCTGGGCGTGCGTTGGTGAACGGCCGGCCCTACCACGACCTGCGGGAGCCACTGCGCGAGGTCGGCGCGCTCGTCGATGCGGCCGGCCTGCACGGTGGGCGCACCGCGTACCGCCACCTGCACTGGCTCGCGGCTGCCAACGGTCTTGGACGGCGCAGAATCGACGCGGTTCTCGAGACGGCCGGCTTGACCACGGTCGCGCACCGGCGGGTGCGCGGTTTCTCCCTCGGCATGCGGCAACGGCTGGCGATCGCGGCCGCGCTGCTTGGCGATCCCGCGACGCTGGTGCTCGACGAGCCGGTCAACGGCTTGGACCCGGAGGGCGTGCACTGGATCCGCGGGCTGATGCGAGGGCTGGCCGGTGAGGGCCGCACCGTGCTGGTGTCCAGTCACCTCATCAGCGAACTCGCGCTGGTCGCCGACCGGCTGCTGGTCATCGGCGGCGGACGGCTGCTCGCCGACGACACGGTGCAGGCGTTCAGCCGCGGCCACGCCAGCCTCGAGGACGCCTACTTCGCCTGCACGGCGGGCGTCGTGACCTACCGCGGCGGTGTGCGATGAGGGCGGTACGCGCGGAATGGAGCAAGCTGTGGTCGGTGCGCTCGACGTGGGTGGCGCTAGGCGTCGCCGTCACCCTGACGTTCGGGCTGGGCCTCGCCGACACGATCAGCACCGTACGCGGCTGGGCAACCATGCCCGCCGCCGACCGGGCCGCGTTCGACCCGCTCGCCAGCGCGTTCGCCGGGCTGACCTTCGCCCAACTGGCTCTCGGCGTCCTCGGCGTGCTCGCGGTGACCTCGGAGTACAGCAGCGGCACCATTGTCGCGGCCCTTACCGCGCAGCCCCGCCGGGCCGTCGTGTTCGCGGCGAAGGCGGCCACCGTGTACGCCGTGTCGTTGCTCGCCGGCGAGGCGCTGGCCTTCGGCAGCTACCTGCTCGGTCAGGCGATCCTGCACGGCAAGCACCTGGACGTCGGTCTGGGCGCTCCCGGCGTGCTGCGATCGGTGGCCGGCGCCGGCCTGTACCTGTGCGTCGTCACGATGGTCGGCCTCGGACTCGGCGCGTTTCTGCGCAACCCGGCTGCCGCCACGGCGGCACTGATCGCGGTGGTGTTTCTCGCCTACGGCGCCGCCAAGGCCGTGGAGGGCTGGTCCTACCTGCCGTCGCGGCTGCTGCTGTCCAACGCCGGCGACGTGGTGGCCCAGGTCCACGCCGTCGCCGCCAAGCCGCGATTGCCGTCGCTCGGCCTGGCGTACCTGGACCTCGCGCTGTACCTCGCGGCCGCGGTCGGCCTGGGCATCTGGCGCTCCACCCGGGACGTATGACAGAAACATCCGGCTGATCAGCCGCGGACCGGTACGAGCCGTTCCGGCGGTCCCGGACGTCGGCCTGCCCGATCGCCTGGCGGCTGCAGCACCTGTGCGTCAAACGCGCACCTGTCTGCGCCGCCGCAGCATGGCGGTGACGCCTGAGCGGCGGTTGGCTGCATCCATAAGGGACTGGGTCGTCACTGCTGCGTACCGGCTTCTGACTTAGGCGGAGGGGTCACGATGACACTTGTTGCTGCGGGGGCGGTCGCTTTCCGGGAGTGGAGGTGGCGGCCGAAGGAACTCCCGTGGATCGAGCTCCTGTCGGTACATGGGGTCGGCTACCGGCACCCTGAGTTCGTCCTGAGCCGGGGGTACACCTTCACCGTTGCCTACGGTGGCGCGCTGCCGCCCGTACGATATCGGGGTCTTGAGCATCCGCCGGCCGCCGCCGGAACGATCATGGTGGTGGAGCCGGATGAGGTTGTCCAGTCGTTGTCGCTCGAAGCGGGCTGCGCGGATTTCACGACCTTCACCTTGCTCGACTCGCAGGTGTTGCAGGATGTCGCCGCCGGTGGGCGTATGCCTCGATTCGATTGCCTTCGATACGTCGACAAGGAGCTGTGCACCGAGTTCAAGGCACTGCATCTCGGCTTGACCAGTGGGCTGGGCGCCGGGATGCTGCGATCGATGGTTGCCGATCTGCTGGGCACGATGGTGAGCCGGTACGGGAACGCCGCCGGTGCCGCCATCGATGAGCATCGCCCCGCCGGCCTGCGGAAGGTTCGTCAGATCCTCGCTGATCGGCTGGACAGCAATGTCGGCTTGGACGAGTTGGCGGCGGTGGCCGGGTGCGGCCGGCATCATCTGGTCCGCAGCTTCCGCCGGTCTTACGGGGTTCCACCGCATCGCTACCGCACCATGTTGCGGCTGGCCAGTGCCCGGTCGCTGCTGGCCCAGGGTCTGCCGGTGGCCGACGTGGCGGCGCGTCTGGGGTATTTCGATCAGAGTCAGCTCAACCGGCACTTCCGGAACGCCTTCGGCTTCAGCGCGGGCGTATACGCCCGTACCGTGTCGTGATGGCGCCGCGGCACCGGCACAACCGCTGCCGTGCCCGTCAGTATCCGGCGGCCAGCTGCACGGCGGCGCCCGCGCCCGCCAGGTAGCCCGAGGCCACGGCCGCCGCCATCGACGGCGGAACGGAGGTGGCGGCGTCGCCGGCCGCGAAGAGCCCCGGAACCCCGGTGCGGAACATCGGGTCGACGGCGATCGCCTCGACGCCGAGGTTCTCGTCCGACATGGACACCGTGGCGCCGAGGTCACGGGCCAGGGTCGACCGCTGGTGGAGGAAGGCCTTGACCAGCATGGCCGAGACGGCGAGTTCGGTGCCGTCGGCGAAGGTGACCGCGCGCAGCCGGGAGCCGGCGCCCTCGACAGTGGCGAGGGGGCGCTCGTTCCACTTGACACCGGCAGCGGCCAACTGGTCCCGCTGGGCCCCGGAAAGCTCGGCGCCGTTGGTCAGCAACGTGATGTCGTCGGTGTAGGCGCGCAGGTTCAGAGCGCCGTGCAGGCCGACCGCCCCCGCGGCCAGGACGGCCATCGGCCGGTCGCGCACCTCCCATCCGTGGCAGAACGGGCAGTGGAACACGTCGCCGCCCCACCGTTCGGCCAGCCCCGGAACGGGCGGATACCGATAGTCCATCCCGGCTGCCAGCAGGAGGGTGCGGGTCTGCTCCCGGCGCCCGTCGGCGAGGATCACCGCGTACGTGCCGTCGGGTTGCCGGTCCGCCGCCGTGATTTCCCCGTCGGCAAGCTCGACCGAGGGGTAGGCAGCCAGTTCCGCACGGGTCAGGGCGTAGTACTCCAGCGGTGGTCGCCCGTCGTGCCCGAGCAGGCCGCCGATGGCGCGGGCGACCACATTGCTCGGTCGGCCTGAGTCGACGACCAGGGTCGTACGCCGAGCCCGCCCGAGTGTCAGCCCGGCGCTGAGCCCGGCCGCGCCCGCCCCGATGATTACGCAGTCCCACATGCCGCCAGCCAATCGCCTCCCCGGCGAGGCGAATATGCTTCCGTGGCGCGGGTAGATGCGTGTTTGTAGCATGACGCCGGTGGATGGGATAAGCCAGGCAATCGCCGCGCTACGGGTGGGCCGTGGCACGGTGCGACGCTTTCGGATGGCCGACCCGTGGGGCTTGAGCTACGCAGGGCTGACCGGCAGCGGTTTTCACGTCGTGCTCCGGGGCACCGGCTGGCTTCTGACCGAGGCCCGGCCGCCGGTCGAGCTCAATCCGGGCGACGTCGTGCTGATCACCTCCGGCGTTGACCATGGGCTCGCCTCCCGCCCCCGACCGCTGCGGGGCCTGCCGCCGGTCGCGCTGGGGACCGACGAGCCGGCACCCGCGGCCGACGGCTTCGAGTTCCTCTGCGGCGCGTACCGCCTGCACCCGGGCCAGGACGTGCACCCCTATCTGGCCGCCCTGCCCGACCCGATCGTGGTTCCGGCGGCCGGCCCGCTCGACCCGGTGGCTGCCCTGCTCGACGAGCAGCAGGCGGCGGGACTGGTCGTTGACGCAGCCCGCCATGCGCTGCTCGACCTCATGCTCGCGAGTGCCCTCGGCCGGTGGCTGGCGGCGACGGACCAGGTCCCGACCCCCGACCCGAAGATCACCGCGGCCGTACGGGCGATCGACGCCAACCCGGACACCCGCTGGACGGTGCAGGAGTTGAGCCGGGCGGCCGGCATGTCCCGGGCCACCTTCACGCGCCGCTTCACGTCGGCGGTCGGCCGCCCCCCGGCGGACTACCTGCTCACCCACCGGCTCGGCCACGCCGCCCGCCTGCTCCGGGAGACCGACGCGCCGCTCGCGGCGATCGCCCGCCGCACCGGGTACTCCACCGAGTCGGCGCTGGCCGGCGCCTTCCGCCGGAAGTACGGCATGGCACCCGGTGCCTTCCGCCGGGCTCAGTCCGCGCGCGGGCCAGCGTCGTAGAAGCCCGGCTCGACGGCGGCTCGCGCTCACATGGGCCCAAGACGCGTGGCGCTGGGTGGTGGCAAGCTCGGCGCGCCCGGGCATCCCGGCGCCCGGTTTCACGTCGGCGCTGGTGGAACACCGGGACTGCCCCATCAGCTGCGATGATGTCAACTTCGCCCTAGCCGGCTCCGGGTAGTCACCAAATATGATGCTCTGCGCGACGGCACAGTCCTAAATGGAAGAGGCGGCTCTCCCGGCAGGGTTATAGACCCTTTGCCATATCAGGCACTCATTGAAAGGGAATTGGTGCGTTGAGAACAAAGCACATTTTCCGTACGGCCGCGGTGGTCATGGGTGTGGCCGTGTCCCTCGTGGGGACCGCCGCCAACGCCACCCCGCCCAGCCCCGGTGTGGTCGGCACAATCATCTGGCAGAAGACGGTCGGTAACACCGACTACACCCTGCGGGAGATCACCCTCCCGCCGCACACGTCCACCGGCTGGCACCACCACGACGGCAACCTGTACGCCACGGTCAAGTCCGGCACGCTCAGCCGCTTCGGCGCGGATTGCCAGCGTATTGGCGTCCATCCGGCCGGATCCTTCGTGTTCGAGCCCGCCGGCGCGGACCACGTCCACATCGGACGCAATCTCGGCGACACCAAGGTCGTGCTCGACGTGCTCTACGTCCTGCCCAAGGGAAGCCCGTTCTCCGAGGACGATCCCAACCCGGGCTGCGACTTCGAGTGATCGGTCAGGTCTGATCATCGCCATCAGATGGGCTTGCCTGGATTCGGCCTGGAGGCACTGGCCGACGTCACTCACGAGGGCGCCTGGCACATCGGCGTGCTCGCCGCCCCGGGCATCCCCGAACTGCTGCCGGCGGGCCGCGAACAGCAGTTCCTCGGCCAATACTGAGTTTCGTCGACAGCGTCGACGAGCCCTCACCCCAGGCGTGACCTGACAGAAGCCCATCAACCCGACAACACCTGACTTCAGCCGCCACCCTGCCGGCGTCAGCGTGTTCTGGACCCGTACTCATCCTGTAGTCGGCCGTCGATGTCATCAGCGCTGCGGTGGCGCAGGCGGAACGCCCCGGCCAGCAGCTCATAGGTCTGCACACGGTCAGCGAGATCCGGGAGCAGGGTGTTGACCATGACCTCGTCGACGCCGAGTCTGTCGGCCAATCCCGTGAGCTGGTGGCTAACCTCGTCGGGGTCGCCCACGACTATCGCCCGACGATTCTGCTCGGCACGCTCGCATTCCGCGGCGCTCCACCGGTGCCGCGCGGCTTGGCCCGAACGCGGGAGCGGCTCCTGCGCGCCCAGGTCCTTGCGGCTGCGCCAGAGCAGGTAGTCCGCGGCCTGCGCCTGCGCGCGGTCGGTGGTCGTCGCCACGAAGACGCGCACCGCGAGGATCAGCGGCGCGGCGCTGTTCGCGGCCCGGACACCGGCCAGCGCCGGGCCGCTCGCCTCGGGACTGAGGAAATGACCGGCGCAGTAGCCGATGCCGTGCTGCCCGGCCAGCTTCGCCGCTGTGGTCCCACTGCCCAGCAGCCAGAGGCCGGGCCCGGTGCCGGTCCCACGGGCGCGCCGCAGCAGGGCGAGGCTGCGGCGGAGCAGTTCCACCTTCTCGGGAAACGTGAACGCCGGGCCGCCGGCACGGCCGAGGCCGAGGTCGACCCGACCCGGGTGGAGATCGGCGAGCAGGTGGAACGTCTCGGCGACCTGGACGGGGTCGTGGCGGGGCAGTAACACGCCCCCCGTGCCGATCCGCAAATGTCGGGTGTGCTGCAGCAGCACGGCGGCCTGTACGGCGGGCGACGTGCCGGCGAAGGTCGCGCTGCCGTGATGTTCGGCCACCCAGTACCGGCGGTAGCCCAGTGGATCGACGGCACGGGCCAGCCGGACCGTGTCGCGGACTGCCTGGGCGGCGTCGGTGCCGTCCGCGACGGGGGACTGGTCCAGGACGGAGAGGGTGAGGGTCACGGTCTGCTCCCGGTCATCCGCGGGTGGTGGCCGGCACGATACGGAAGTCGCGCTGGAACACCAGGTTGTGCAGGTCTGCCGCGACGATGGCACGCAGGGTCGGGATCTGGTCGGACGCGTCGGCGGCGGAGAACACGTTCATCGGCCAGTCGCGTACCGTGACGCCGCGCAGGTGGGGATGGTGGAAGCCGCGGCCGTAGTGGGCGACGAGGCCCAGAGCGGGCAGCCCGGTGGCTCGTTGTTGCGGCCAGCTCAGCGTCCATTGTGCGGACAGGCCGTCGGCATCGGTCCGTACGCCGGTCGCCGCGACCAGGCCGCTGCCGAGCAGCAGGAACCGGTTGGCCTCGTCGAGCACCTGCCGGGCGGCGGGATCGAGCAGCTCCACCGCCGTGGTGAATAACCGCTCCTTTCCGGCCCGGTCGACAGCTGTGCCGTGGGTTCCGTCCCGCAGGTCGGCGAAGTGGCGCAGCAACGCCTCGTAGGGGTGGGTGCGTGCATGCGTTCCGGTCATGAGAATGTCCTTTGCTGTGGTGGGCGAGTGACACCGGTCCGCTTCGCGAACGCCTGGGCCAGGGCCCGACCCAGACAGAACCGCAGCGAGGGAACGCCGCGCCGGGTCAGGCGGGCCGGGACGGCTTCCAGGAACGCGCCGTGCGCCCTCCGGGGAAGCTCGAGGTAGCGCACGGGCACGCCGGCGGCCTGCAGCCTGCACCGGTAGTCGCGGACGTCGTCGATGACGGGATCCAGTTCGCCGACCGCGATTATGGCCGGGGCGGCGCCCGCGAAGTCGGCGGCCGCCATCGGGGTGCTGTACAGCCCGCCGGAATCGTCCGGGCGGTCCCCCCGGTAGCCACGCCAGGCGGCGGTGAGCGCACCGGCCGAGGGGAACGCGCAGGGATCACGATGGTAGGAGTCCGCCCGGCACTGCGGGTCGATCGGCGGATACGCGAGGACCTGGGCCGCGAGGTGCGCGCCCCGGTCCCGCAGGACCAAGGCGGCACACGCGGCGATGGTGCCGCCCGCGCTGTCGCCGCCGACGGCAACCTCGGTGGCTTCACTCGCGGCCTGCTCCTGCGCCCAGGCCACGGCGGCGAGGAAGTCCTCGAGAGCCGCGGGATGCGGGTGCTCGGGGGCGAGCCGGTAGTCCACGCTGACCACGGTGGTTCTCGCGACGACGGCGAGGTCAGCGCAGGCATGATGCCAGGCCAGTGCGGACCCGTGATGCCAGCTTCCGCCGTGGGCCCACACCGTCCAGCCGTTGCGAGGGCCGGTGGGCCGCAGGATGCGGACGGGCACGTCCGCTCCTGGGCCACTCACCTGTGTCGTGTACCAGCTGACGTCACACGTGCCGGACCTGCGCGGTTCGCGGCGGACGGAGTGGTCGGACATGGCCATGTCAATTCCCGGTCGCCGGCGCGGTGACCGGCCGGGGGGAGCGCAGGAAGATCGACACGGCGATCGCGGTGGCCGCGCAGAGCGCCGCGTTGGCGCCGATGGCGGTCCGGATGGCGGTGAGGATGGTCTCGGGGGTCTCGGCGCCCAGCGAGGCGAGCCTGGCTCCCACGATCGCGGACATCACGGGGATGCCCATGGTGATGCCGATCTGCTGACTCATGGTCGCCAGCCCGGCCGCGAGACCCTGCTCGTGGTCGGGCAGCCCGGAAGTCGCGGTGACCATGAACCCCACGATGGCGACGAGGTTGGCGACGCCGCCGACGAACGTGGCGACCAGCAGCAGCGGCATCCAGCCCCGGGAGTCGCCGAGCAAGACCAGCACCAGCGTCGCGGCGGTCTGCACGGCCATGCCGAGCGCCAGGGCACGCGGCGGGTTGCCGAGGCGGGCGATCACCTTGGGCCCGAGGATGCCACCGAGCACGGTGCCGAGGCCGAGTACCGCGAACGACAGCCCGGCGGCCAACGGGGAGAACCCGAGGACTTTCTGCAGGTAGAGGGTGAGCAGGAAGACGAGGGACGTTTCGGTGGCGAACGCCAGGACGCCGGCGCCGTTGCCCCAGGAGACGCTGCGTTTGCGCAGGATGCGTACCGGCACCAGCGGCTCGGCGACGCGGCGCTCGATGCCGACGAACGCCAGCAGCAGCACGATGCCGGCAACCAGGCCGGCCCAGGTGCGAATGTCCGTCCAGCCGTGTTCGCCGGCGCTGGTGAGGCCGTACACGACGGCCAGCAGCCCGGCGGAGACCGTCACCGCGCCCGGCACGTCCAAGCGGGGCCGCTGTTCGGTCCGGTTCTCGCGCAGCACCGCGGGCGCGACCACCAGCACGGCGACGGCAACGGCGACGTTGATGAAGAACGCCCAGCGCCAGCTCAGCAGATCGGTGACGACGCCGCCCAGGATGGCGCCGGTGGTGAAGCCGGCCGCCATCAGCGCGCCGTTGAGGCCGAGTGCCCGCTCCCGCAGTGATCCTTCCGGGAACGACGTGGTCAGCAACGACAGCGCGGCGGGGGTGACCGCGGCGGTGGCCAGCCCTTGCGCCACCCGGGCGGTGAGCAGGACGGCCGGGTCGGTGGCCAGGCCGCCGGCCAGCGAGGAGATACCGAGCAGGGCGATCCCGGCCAGGAACAGCCGACGCCGGCCGAAGATGTCGGCGACGCGGCCGAACAGCAGGGTGAACCCGGCCGCGCAGAGCGCGAAGGAGGTGGCGATCCACTGCAGGTCGGACAGGGCGAAGCCGACCTCCGCGCCGATCACCGGCAGCGCGACGTTGAGAATGGAGAAGTCCACGGCCAGGGTGAAGCTCGCCGTCAGCAGTACGGCCAAGATGAGGCGGTCACGGCCGCTTATACTGGTGGTCCGCCTCTGGTCGCCGTCCTCGGTGACCGAGTCCATGCGTGTCAACGTGATGACCTCCACATCGTCCAGGGGGTGGCGGTGACCTCCGCCGGAGAACACTGTCGACCTGCGCGTGTAGGGACAGCCATACCTCTGCGCGGACTACGCGGCGCCAGACTGGTACTGGCAGGGACAGGCAGCGGACGGCACCGATGGGCATGCTGGGGCCATGCACAGTGACCACGGGGGTCGGGGCGAGCTGGCAGACTTTCTTCGAAGTCGTCGTGCCCGGTTGCGGCCAGAGGATGTCGGATTGGTTTCGTACGGGGCACGCCGGGTGCCCGGGCTGCGGCGGGAGGAGCTCGCGCAGCTGGCCGGCGTCAGTCCCATCTACTACACCCGCCTGGAGCAGGGGCAGAGCACCAACGCGTCCGAATCGGTGATCGAGGCCATCGCCCGTGCACTCGCCCTCTCGGAGGATGAGCGCACCTATCTGCATGAGCTGGCCCGGCCTCGCCCGGCGAAGCGGCGCCGCGCGCAACGGGCCGAGACGGCGCGCCCCGGCATCGAGAAGCTGATCACCGCCATGAAGGACGTACCAGCCATCGTGCTGGGGCGACGCAGCGAGGTGCTGGCCTGGAACGAGCTCGGCCACCTGCTTTTCGCGGGCCACTACGACCGAGGCGCCCCGCGCCGCGCGGCGGACCGGCCGAATCTGACGCGCATGCTCTTCCTCGATCCGCACACCCGGGAGCTCTACCGGCGCTGGGACGAGGAAGCCAGCCGCGCGGTCGCGTCCCTGCGGGTCGCCGCCGGGCGGTATTCCGACGACGCTTTCCTCACCGCTCTCATCGGTGAGCTGATCGTCAAGAGTCCGGAGTTCGCGGCCTGCTGGGCGAAGCACCCGGTGCAGGTCTGCGGCGCCGGCACCAAGTACCTGCACCATCCGGTGATCGGTGACCTGGAGTTGGACTACGAGGTTCTGCACCTGCCGGAGGACGACGGGCACCGGCTGCTGACCTACACCGCCGTGCCCGGTTCGAGTCATGCAGCTGCGCTGGAGCTGCTGAAGGCGTCGGCCCAACGGGGCGCCCCGGGCGGCACTCGCCCGGTGAAAGGTGCCACCTCCGCGCGCTCGGGCGCCCCGGCCGCCAGCTGAGCCCGCGCGACCGCCGCGGGCCCGGCCGGGGATGGGCCCGGCCAGCTGACTCCTAATTATCCGCATGTACGGGGCAGGAATGCGTCTTGGATCTCCAGTGCAATTTCTCGACATCGCCGAGAAAAAATGGCAGGCGACGTTCGACCTCAATTGCCATGCTCTGGTGAGGATGTCCAGGGCGGCCCTCCCGTCGTTGTTGCATAACGGTGGAAGCCAGGGGGTCCGTTCCAACGCAATCCTGCCGGGACCGACGCGGACCCGTCTGTGGGACGCTCCGGGTGGTTTCGCCGATCAGCTCGCGGTGCAGTTCTCGCTCCCCGAGTGGTCGGTGGACGGCGGCGCACTTCGTCAGTTGTAACGACCACCGGACAATCGATTCGGGCAATTCGTCACTGGCGGCCGGCGGCCCACCAGTGACGATTTCGTTCGCCGAAATCCGGCCCGCGTGACCAGGCAACAAGTAATACGATCATTTCCATTTGTGGCCTTCCTCACCGATCTTCACCGATATATCAATTGACCACAGTGGACAGACTCTGTCAGTCTTTCAACGGTCAGCCCATACCGCAATTTCCCACGCGTTCTGGGCGCCGTCAACCGGCAGGTCCGCGATGTGGTGGCGCAGTTCGAAACCGCAGAAACCGCATATCGATGGGGGAAGAGCTATCGTGATCGAATCGAATCGGCGTGTATTTCTGACCGGGACCGCAGCGGTCGGCGCGGCCGTGCTGGGCGGTGAACTGCTCACCCAGGCGCCCGCCACCGCAGCGGGTGCGACGGCGCCGCGCGGCGCCGTCATCACCGCTCGGGATCCCCGCTACGCCGACCTGACCACCGGCAACAACCAGCGCTTCGTCGCCCGGCCGGACTACGTCAAGATGATCCGGTCGACACCGGACGCCGTCCGCGCCGTGCAGGACGCCGTGGACAGCGGTAAGCGCATCTCGGTCCGCAGCGGCGGCCACTGCTTCTCCGACTTCGTCTGCAACGACCAGGTGGAGGTCATCCTCGACCTGTCCGAGCTGGTCGCGGTGGGATACGACCCGGCCCTGCGGGCCTTCTTCGTCGATCCCGGGGCTCGGCTGATGAACGTCTACGAGTCCCTCTACAAAGGCTGGGGGGTGACGGTCCCCGGCGGCATCTGCTACAGCGTCGGCGCCGGAGGGCACATCGCCGGCGGTGGATACGGCCTGCTGTCGCGAGCGCACGGGCTGGTGGTCGACCATCTCTACGCCGTCGAGGTCGTCGTCGTCGACCGCGCCGGTAAGGCCCGGGCGGTCCGCGCCACGCGGGAGGCCGACGACCCCAACCGCGAACTGTGGTGGGCGCACACCGGTGGCGGGGGCGGCAACTTCGGCGTGGTCACCCGGTACTGGTTCCGGTCCCCGGGTGCCAAGGGCCACGAGCCGTCGGCACAGCTGGTGGCCGCACCGTCCGAAGTATTGGTCAGCGCGGTGGAGTTCCCCTGGGACCAGCTCGACGAGAGCAAGTTCGTCCGCCTCCTGCGCAACTTCGGCGAATGGCATGCCCGCAACAGCGCCCCGGACTCGCCGTACGCGCCGCTGAGCAGCCTGTTCAACGTGAGCCACCGGGCGCACGGCAGCCTCGGCATGTTCACCCAGATCGACGCCGCCGTCCCGCGCGCCGCCGAGCTGCTGGACGACTACCTGCGCGCCATCACCGCCGGGGTCGGCGTGACCCCCCAGCCCGCGGCGCGGCCGATGGGCGAGCTGCCCGCGCTGCCGGAGTTCGCCACACCGCGCCGGTTGCCCTGGCTGCAGGCCACGCGCCTGGTCGGCACCAACAATCCGACCATCACCAACCCGACCTCGCGGGGCGTGCACAAGTCGGCGTACATGAAGCAGAACTTCACCGATGCGCAGGCCCGCACGCTCTTCCGGCACATGACCCGCGACGATTTCCACAATCCCGACACCATGCTGGTGCTGTTCTCGTTCGGCGGGAAGGTGAATGCGGTCGATGCGGGCGCGACCGCGAACGCTCAGCGCAGCTCGATCTTCAAGATGTGCTTCCAGACGTTCTGGCCGGACCCGGCCGACGACGACTTCTACGTCGGCTGGGCACGGGACATCTACCAGGAGTTCTTCGCCACCACGGGTGGGGTTCCGGTCCCGGGCGACGCCTACGAGGGCTGCTACATCAACTACCCGGACAACGACGTCGCCGACCCGGCGCACAACTCCTCGGGTGTGCCGTGGCCGCTGCTCTACTACCGCGGCAACTACCCGCGCCTGCAGCAGGCGAAGCGGCGGTGGGACCCGCGGAACATCTTCCGCCACACGCTGTCCGTCCAGCCGTGACGACATGTCGTGGCGCCCGTCCACCCATCAGTTGCTCGCCCTGACGGGAGAAACCATGCAGAAGAAAAAAGTCGCCGTCGTTCTCGGAACGCGGCCCGAAGCCATCAAGGTCGCCCCGGTGATCCGCGCCATGCGCGACGACCCACGGTTCCACCCGGTCGTGGTGTCCACCGGCCAGCACCGGCAGATGCTCGACGAAACCTTGCAGGTCTTCGGGATCACCCCGGACGTGGACCTGGACATCATGGCGCCGAGGCAGTCGTTGTCCGAGGTGACCTACCGCGTCATCCAGGGACTGGTGGGGCTGCTGCCCGACCTCGCCCCGGACGCGGTCATGGTGCACGGGGACACCGCCACCACGCTCGCCGGGGCGATCTCCGGGCACCAGCACCGGATCCCCGTCATCCATGTGGAGGCGGGACTGCGCAGCGGTGACGCCCACTCGCCCTTTCCGGAGGAGTCCAACCGGCGGCTCGTCGGCCAGATCGCCGCGCTGCACCTGGCACCGACTCCCGGCAACGCCGCCAACCTGATCCGCGAAGGCATCGACGAGTCCACGATCGTGGTCACCGGCAACACTGTCATCGACGCCCTCCGCTGGTCCGCCGAACTCGGTCCGGCCGAGGAGACGGACGAACCGCTGCTCGACCTCGACCGTGAGCCGGGTTGGGTGGTGCTGGCCTCGGCGCACCGACGGGAGTCCTGGGGCAAACCGCTGCCCGAGATCGCCAAAGCCCTGTGCGATGTGGCGGATCTCGAGGACGTACGGGTCGTCGTGCCGCTGCACCGCAATCCGGCGGTGCGCGACGTGATGCTGCCCATCATCGGCGAACACCCGCACATCACGGTCGTGGACCCGTTGCCGTACCTGCAGTTCTGCCGCCTCATGCGGCGCAGCGACATCATCGTCTCGGACAGCAGCGGCGCGGAGGAGGAGGGGCCGGCTCTAGGCAAGCCCACCCTCGTGCTGCGGGACGTCACCGAGCGGCCGGAGGCTGTCCGAGCGGGCACGGCCCGGCTGGTGGGACGTACCCGGGCCGGAATCGTGCGCGAGGTGACGCGGCTGATCAACGACCCGGTCGCCTACGCCGGGATGGCGGAGGCCGTCAACCCCTACGGCGACGGCTACGCCACCGAGCGGGTGCTGGACGCCATGGGGCACTTCTTCGGCGTGGGGCCGGCCGCCTCTCCGTTCATCTCGGGGCTGCACCGCGCCGCGCTGAGCCCGGTCAGCTCCCTGGCCCACGTCGCCTGACCTCGACCCCACCGCACACCACGAGACAGGAGAATCGTTCATGACCGCTTCGGTCGCCGGACATTTCCCGAAGCCGCAGTTCACTGCAGAGGTCGTCGCCGATCAGTTGCGCGACGGGTACTGGCTCGAGGCCGCCGACGTCGACGGTGACGGGCTGCCGGACCTCATCGGATGCGGTCTCACCCTCGGCGAGATCGCCTGGTACCGCAACGACGACTGGGCCCGCAACCTCGCCGTCAACAAGGTGCACATGCCGGTCGGGCTGGACGTCGCCGACCTCACCGGCACCGGCACCCCCGACATCATCGCCTGCTACGAGCTGTACGGGCCCGGTGGGACGATCCACCACCCCAATGCCGAGGGCGGCAAGATCGACTGGTTGGAGCATCCCGGCCCCGAGGGACTGCGGGAGGGCAGGACCTGGCAGCGGCACTACATCGGCAACACGGTCGGTATGCACCGGCTGCGCGTCGGCCACTTCAGCCGGACGGACCGGTGGGAGATCATCGGCTTGCCCATCGTCGCCATGGAGGGCGTCCACGCGCTGCTGCCGGTGGTGATGTTCACGCAGCCGGAGGATCCCCGCTCTACCGGGCCGTGGCCGATGACCGTCATCGACGACACACATTTCCGGATGATCCACGGCGCGACCCGCAAGTCCGGGCTCATTCCGGACTCGGACCTGGACTCGCTGCTGCTCGCCTCGGACGAGGGCGTGACGTGGCTCTACTTCGACCAGACCACGCAGGCCTGGCGGCGTGAGCTCATCGGCGCGGGCGAGCTCGGCGTGTTCGAGCGGACCGGGTTCAAGGGCAGCGGTGACGTCGACTCCGGGCGGATCGGCGACGACCCGATGGCCTACGTCGCCGCGATCGAGCCGTACCACGGCAACAGCGTGGCGGTATACGTACGCGACGGCGCTGCGGAAGAAGCCAGCGGCTGGCGCCGGGTGCTGCTCGACGTCTTCGGTGAACCGAATGAGAACGGCGAAGGCACCGGTCATTCCGTGCTGTGCGCCGATTTCGACGGCGACGGCGATGACGAGTTCCTTATCGGACTGCGCGGTCCGGCGCCCTGGCAAGGCGTCTTCCTGTACAAGGCGATCGACGTCCGTAACGGCGCCTTCCTGAAATGGCGGGTCGCCACCGAATCCGCGGCACGGGTCATCGCCGCGGACTTCAACGGCGACGGGACGCTCGACTTCGCGACGATCGCCTACAAGGTGCCGCACTACTACGAGGCGCCCGACGCGAAGCTCATGGTCTATCGCAACGGGCTCGGCAAGCCGACGCAGAGGTAGCCGGACCGGTGGCGGTGCCGTACCCGCCCGCGGCCACCGCCACCTCCGGCGCGAAAGGATCGACATGTCCCCCCACAACCGGGTCACCACCCTGCCCTTTTCCGGCCGTCACCTCGAAGCGCGGGTCGTCACCGCCGTGCGCGACCTGCCGCTCACCGGCCGGGTCATCGTGGTCAACCTCGACACGACGCCCGCCTACCTCGACCGCCTGCCGCGGACGCCGATTCCCGCGTTCTCGTCGACCATCGCGGTCGACAGCACGCTCGCACATGCGGGAGCGGTGGCCCTGCTTCGGGGGCTCGACGAGCAGCCGGTCGCCGGCATCACGGACGAGCCCGGCTGGCAGCACTTCACCGACATCGCCGGACCGGACGTCTTTCCCCGTACGACGCCGCTCTACCGCTCGGCGCAGGCCGACGTGGGCACCGTCCGGTTCGACCCGCACGTCACCCTAGGCGTGACCCACCCGGGCAGCCGCCTCCGCGACTTCACAGTGCGGCTGATGCTCTGGTACGCCCCGCCGGACACCGGCTGCGGCATCCACAACAGGCACGACTTCATCGAGACGCACGCTCAGATCATCGGCAATGGGCGCATGCAGAAGTTCGCCGACCGGGAACCCGGAAGCCTCTACGAGGACGTGCTCATGAGTCCCGGATACGCGACACCCGTGCCGTTCTGCGGGATCGGGCCGGACACCACCTTCACCTACCCGTGGCACCAATACCACGCGGACACCGACTGCGTCTGGCTCGCCGTCGAGTACCACCTTGCCGACTGAGCACGTCGATCATCCGCCGAGGAGAAGCACCCATGCCCCTGGCCCTGCTGGCGTTGGCGATCAGCGCGTTCGGCATCGGTACCACCGAGTTCGTCATCATGGGCCTGCTGCCCGAGGTGGCCACGGATCTGCACGTCAGCATCCCGGTCGCGGGCAGCCTGGTGTCCGGGTACGCGCTGGGTGTCGTCGCCGGGGCCCCCGTTCTCGCGCTGGCGGCGTCCCGCGTCAACCGGCGTCACGCCCTGGCCGGGCTGATGCTGCTGTTCGTCGCGGGCAACCTGCTGTGTGCGGTGGCGTCGAACTATCCGATGCTGATGACCGGCCGGGTGGTGGCGGCGCTGTGCCACGGCGCGTTCTTCGGCATCGGCTCGGTACTCGCGGCCGACCTGGTCGCGCCACACCGGCGGGCCAGCGCCATCGCCCTGATGTTCAGCGGGCTGACGCTGGCCAACGTGCTCGGCGTGCCGCTCGGCACGGCGCTCGGGCAGCGGTTCGGCTGGCGCTCCACGTTCTGGGCGGTCACCGCCATCGGGGTGGTCAGCCTGGTCGGCCTGCTCCTGTTCGTCCCGGCTGACGCGGTGTCGCGCCGGGAGACCGTACGCGCGCAGCTGGCGCCGCTCCGTCGGGTCGAGGTCTGGCTCGCCCTGGCCACCACCGTGCTCGGGTTCGGCGGGCTGTTCGCGTCATTCACTTACGTGGCGCCGATGATGACCGAGATCGCGGGCTTCGCGCCGGGCACGGTGACGTGGCTGCTCGTCCTGTTCGGCGCGGGTCTGTGCATCGGCAACGCGGCGGGCGGCCGGCTCGCCGACCGCTTCCCGGCCCGGTCGTTGCTGGTGCTGCTCGCACTGCTCTGCGGGGTGCTCCTCGCGTACCGGTTCACCGTCGCCTCCCAGGCGGGTGCGGCGGTCACGCTGTTCCTGCTCGGAGTGGTCGGCTTCGCGACGGTCCCGGGCCTGCAGATGCGAGTGATCGCGGAGGCCGGTGGTGCGACGACGCTCGCGGCCGCCGTCAACATCGCGGCCTTCAACCTCGGCAACGCCGTCGGCGCGTACCTCGGTGGTGTGGTCATCGACGCCCGTCTCGGCTATGCCGCCCCCAACCTCGCCGGCGCCGCGCTCGCCGCCGGCGGCCTGATCCTGTGTGCCGTCGGCATCCAGCGCGGCACGCGCCGCGCGGTACGGGCCGCCGCGGCGGACCCGGCCGCGCACCCGACGGTTGCCGCCTGACTGTCGTCCCGTACCCCCGGATCGTTCACTCGGAAAGGCCATCACCCATGCCCGAAAACCGCCCACCGGCGGAGCAGCTCCGGTCACGCCTGCCATCGCTCACCGGCTTGCGCTTCTTCGCGGCGCTGCTCGTCTTCTGCTTCCACGTCACGTTGGCCAACTCGCCCATCCCGCCGAACAAGCCGATCAACCCCTTCGCGGATCCGGCCCTTGCCGACGCCACGGCGTGGCTGTTCAGCAAGGCGGGCTACGTTGGTGTCTCGTTCTTCTTCGTGCTCAGCGGCTTCGTGCTGACCTGGTCGTCGCGCGAGGGGGAGGGTGTCGGACCGTTTTGGCGACGCCGGCTCCTGAAGATCTTCCCCAACCACCTGGTCCTGTGGTCCGCCTCGATGCTGTTATTCGCCGCGGCCATCACGCCGTGGAGCGCCTGGCTGCCCAACATCTTCCTGGTGCACTCGTTCTTCCCGCAGGCGGACATCTACGTCGGCGTCAACCCGCCCAGCTGGACGCTCTGCTCCGAGCTGCTCTTCTATCTCGCGTTTCCGTTCCTGATCCGGCCGATCCGTCGCATCCCGGTCCGGAGTCTGTGGTTCTGGGTGGCGGTCGCGGTCGCGGCCATGGTGGCGGTGGAACTCGTCACCCAGTTCCTGATCCCCGACACCCCGCGTTCGCCGATCACGCCGGTATCCACCACGCAGTTCTGGTTCGGATACATCTTCCCGCCGTCACGGCTGTTCGAATTCATCATCGGCGTCCTGCTAGCGCGCATCATCATGGCGGGAAAGTGGCCCGCGGTGACCATTCCGCAGGCCCTGCTGGCCACGGCGGCCGGCTACGTGGCGGCGCTGTACGTGCCGTTCCTCTACGGCTTCACCGTGGCCACCATCGTGCCGATCGCCGCCCTGATCGGCGCGGTCGCCACCGCGGACCTGCGCGGGACGTCGCGCATGCTGGCCCGTCCCACCATGCGGTGGCTCGGGGAGGTCTCCTTCGGCTTCTATCTCTGCCAGGGTGTCACCGTGTTCTATGTGCGGCGGCTGCTCGGGCATGAGGACGGCTTCGGTACTCCGGCGGCGCTCGCGGTCGCCGTGCTGTTCCTCATCGTCACCCTGGCCGGTGGATGGCTGCTGTATGCACTGGTCGAACGGCCTGCCATGCGGCGCTGGGCGCGAAGCCGGAAACCGCGGGAGGTGACCGAGCCGGCTGCGCCCACGCCGGTCCGCTGACCCCTGCGGGATCCTGGTTGATCATTGGCTTCCTTGCCTGCGTCGATTCTTCACCGCCCAGAAAGATTGCCCGCGCACCCCATGGCGCAGACGCCGAACATCACCGGTGGCCACCAGGCTGCGCGCAGGCGTCGGGATCACAGCCCAGCGCAACTGCCTGCGCGGCGGCTCGAATGTTGCATATGCCGCGAAACGTGTCCGCAGCGGCTGCGCATGTTTGGCCATTTGGTGCAGTATCGGATCCGGCCGTTGGTCGACGACCTGGCCGGTGCGCACAGCACAGCCCAGCGCGCACACGACAGCTGAGCCCGGTTCGGTGTCACTATCCCGGCGCGTACGAGAAGACCGCGTAGGAGAAGCGATGAGCCGAAGAGGTGTCCGCACGCTCGTGGGTAGGGTCGCCCTGGCCACTGCCATGGCGATGATCGCAGCTATCTCGTCGGCGACGCCGGCCGCCTTCGCGCAGGCTTCGGCCGGGCAGACGCGGTGGCGGGCGGTGTCCGCCGGTTGGAATCACACCTGCGCCACGACGGTCCATCGTGCCCTGTGGTGCTGGGGCGACAATACGTTCGGGCAGCTCGGTGACGGCACGAACACCAACCGGCTACGCCCGGTCCAGGTCCAGGCCGCCACGCGGTGGTCCGCGGTAGCGTCAGGCGCCGCTCATACCTGCGCGATCGATACGAGCGCAGGGTTGTGGTGCTGGGGCGGCAATGGATCCGGTCGGATCGGTGACGGCAGCACAACCGACCGGCGGACCCCGGTGCGGGTGCAGGCCGGCACCCGGTGGTCGGCGGTCGCGGCGGGCGGCAACCATACCTGCGCGATCGACGCCATCGGCGGACTGTGGTGCTGGGGCGAGAACACGGTCGGCCAGCTCGGCGATGGCACGACCGAGGACCGCCACGTGCCGGTCGCGGTCGGGACGGGCGTCAGGTGGTCGGCGGTGGCGACTGGAGCCAGCCACAGCTGCGCGGTCGATGCGACCGGTTGGATGTGGTGCTGGGGCGGCCCCGGCTCGGGTCGACTCGGCCCCAACGTCACCGATTACCGCCTGCCCAACCAGGTCAGCTCCGACACCACCTGGTCCACCGCCGCCGCCGGCGATTACCACAGCTGTGGCACCCGCACCGACGGCACGCTGTGGTGCTGGGGCGGCGACATCTACGGTCAGCTCGGCGACGGCCAGGCGCCGCAGGAGAGTCAGCCAACGCCGCAGGCCATCGGGTCCACCGTCACCTGGACCGGCGTTTCCACCGCCTGGTTGCACACCTGCGGAACAGGCCGTCAAGGGGCGCTGTTCTGCTGGGGCGACAACGAGGCCGGCCAGCTCGGCGACGGCACCACCGTGAACCGCAGCGTACCCACCAGCGTCCGCGCAGACGTGCGATGGCGAGCGGTGTCGGCGGGCGGCAAGCATACCTGCGCGGTCGATTCATTCCACCGGCTTTGGTGCTGGGGCGCCAACTACGATGGCCAGCTCGGCGACGGTACGACCTCCGGCCGCCTGCTGCCGGCGCCGCTGCGCCGGTGATCTGGCCGCGGCTGGCCTGTGAGGTCAGCGACGCGGCGCGTGGACGATCTTGTCGGCTGCGATGGTCATGATGAGGCGCACCTGATCGCGGCCTCCGAACCATGGGTACGTCCGGCCGAGATACTTGTGTGCCAGCTGGTCGATGTGCTCGGCGCCGTTCTTCGGGGTCACGTCGATGACGTGGCCCTTCACGGAGTAGTAGTCGGTCACCTTGTCCGGGTCGGTCACGATGATCGAGACACGCGGGTCCCGTTCGATGTTGCGTACCTTCCGGAAGCCCTCCACCGTGTTGATCACGATGTGCTCACCGTCCGTGTCGACCCAGGTCTCGGTCAACTGCGGCGAACCGTCCGGGTCGACGGTGGCGATGAAGCACGGGCTCGGCCGGCGTAGCAGGTCGAGGAGGCCCTCGGGCAAGGTCATCATGAGGCAAACGTACCCCGCCGCTCCGGCCGGTCAGCGATCAACCGCCGACGATGACCGGGTTCGGTGCGCTGCACTCGATCATGATGCGATTGCCGATCAGGAATGCGCTGCGGGCCTGGTCAGCGAAGATGTCGAGCATGCCCTGAGCCGTTTTACGATCCACCGTCGCGAAGTCGTCGAAGGCCCTCAGATTACCAATCCGGTCGCGTCGGCATTCCAGCCGTACTCGCAGGACGCGACGTCTCTCATGCAGTCGTTCAGCGGGTCGAGGTTCTGCCCGAAGTAGTCGGGGAACTGAACTCGACCGTCTCATCGAGGATCGACGACCGCCAGAACATGGTGACGAAAGTGTTGTGCACCAGTCGGAAGTCAACGGGGTGCTTGGTTTCGGCATCCGCATCCCATGAAGCCATCCGCCGTCGCCCTCAACGTGGTCGCCGTCGACCGGCGCCTCGGTGGTGAACCTGGCGGCAGTACGCCAGCGGTTCCCTGAAGTGCAACGCGCTTCGGCCGATGGACTGGTTGCGGTATCCAGGGTCTCCCTGTGCCCGTCCCATCTGCATCAAGATTGTCAAGGAGCGACATGCTCACCATCAGCCTCACCGACCGCTTCCATCCACCGGCCGGGATCTCCGGCGCGATCGCCGAGAGCGGTGGGCGTGGGTTCGTCAACGTCAAGATCGGGTACGACCGCGAAGGCCTGTTCGACGGCCTTGAGGCGGGGACCGGGGCGCGCAGGTACGACGCCGGCATCGTCAGCGCGGGTGAGATCGCGTGAGCACGTTGACGATCGGCCGGCTCTCTGTCGAGATGTACAGCAAATGGGCCGAATTCTTTCTCGACGGCGAGAGCGTGGTCGATGTGCCGTTCGGCATCTTCGGTCCGCCCAACCGGTTCCTCGTGGCCACCTTGTTGCTCACGGCAGCCAGCATTCAGGGGTCCGCCCCGATGATTCACCCAGCGATCGACGCGTGGGCCATCGCGCATCGGCCGGACATCGAGTCGGCCATGACTGTGCTCGCTACCTGGCCAGAACAGCTGTCATGATTCGGCCGTCGGGTTGAGTGCGGGCCTCTGACGTCGGCTTGGTCTCAGCGGTTGTCCACAGGTTCCAGCTTGTCGGCGGGCGTGGGCCCGCGGCCGGCCGTACCGTGCTTGTCATGGATGACATCACCGCGCTGATTCTTGAGGACCACCACCGGTTCCGGGTCGGGTTTGCCCGGCTGGACGACGCGCAGTCGCCGGAGGATCTGGAGGCGATCTGGACGCCGCTGGCACTGCACCTCGACATCCACGCCGATGCGGAGGAGGAGATCCTTTACCCGCACCTGCTGCAGGACGCGGGCGGCGACGAGGCCGAGGAGGAGACCGACGACGCGATCCGCGACCACAACAAGATCCGGGACGGGATCGAGGAGGCGCGTAAGCACCCGGTGGGCTCGGACGCGTGGTGGAAGGGGGTGTGGAGGGCGCGCACCGAGAACAGCGAGCACCTGGCCGAGGAGGAGGACGAGGTGCTGCCCGACTTCCGCAAGCACGCGAGCCGGGAACTGCGCTTCGAGCTCGGGGCGCGCTGGCTGCGCTTCTTCGCGGAGCACCCGCGAGGCAAGGGCCTGTCATTCGCCGACAAGGATCCGGCCAAATACATCGAAGAGAACAGCTAGCAGCGTACGGCAGCTCGGCGCGGGCGGGAGCCTTTGCGGCCTCGACGGCGTGGGGGAGGGAGGGCATGACACCGCCGCAGCGTTTCTGCCGCGCCGGGATCGCCGTCACGCGTCGCTGGCGCCGACGATGCTGACCGCGGCTCGTACCGACGCCGGGACGAAGACCTTTCTGGACCGCTTTGAGCGGCAGGGTGATCCCAAAGATCGGTCGGCTGTGTGGCCTGACTCTTGCTGATCTGACCGCGTGGCCTGGTTCAGGTCGCGGACAGGTCGGCCATTTGCCGTGGGGTGGCCGGTCGGAGACTCTGCATCATCTCGCGTTGTACGGCCGGCTGCACCGGCTGGTCCGACGACTCGGGCGAGGCGAGTACCAGCAGTTCACCCTGGACGTCCAGCAGATCTACCTCGCTCGGGTGGATCCGCTGCCATCCGCCGCCCGGATAGGCCGTACAGCTGCCGCCGCGGACCTCGGTACCCAAGAACAGGGCGATGGCCAGGGAATTATGGTTGGGGCCGCAGGACTTCGGCGGTTGCCAGGTCGGCGGGGTGGGCAGCTCGAGCAGGACGGTGGTCGGGCCGCCCGAGATCGCTGCGACGTGCAGTTCGATCGTGCGGTAACGGGGGTACGCCTCCGCCGAGGTGACTCGCCAGCGGCTCTGATCGGGCAGCCGGGACACCGCCGCGAGCTCGGTGAAGCGGTGCAGCCGATCGCGGCGCGGGCTGGTCACATCGCCCGCGACCACGGCGGCCACGAGCGCGACCACGATGCTGCCGCCGATCAGCCGGGCGGGCCGGGCGACTCGGGTCGCGGCCGCGCCGAGGAACGACGCCACGCCTACGGCGGCGAGAAAGGGGTACGGCGGGCGGGGCGTTCCGTACGCGAAGCCGTCGTAGGCCCCGATCGCGAGGCCGACGCCGAGCGAGCCGATCGCCGCCACCGACGCCGCCCAGAGGCCGCGCCGGCCGGCGAACAGCAGCAGCAGGCCGGAGCCCGCCAGGAGCAACATCGCTCCCGCCGTCCAGCCGAACGGATAGACCGGGAACCAGCAGATGTGCTCCTCGCAGGGCCGGCTCATCCGCTCGGCCCAGGTCCAGTAGGCGCCCAGGCCGAGCCCGGCGGCCAGACCTACGGCCGGCGGGACGACCCACTGTCGTGCGTTGCCCACGGATCACCTCGCTTGTCCGGTCGCCAGTAGGATATCGATTAACGTCATATCGATATGTGTCAGAGGTGCTCAGGTGCTGACGGGTGGCCGCATCGGGATCGTGGCGTTGCTGGTCTGCCTGGCCGGCTGCTCCGCCGACCCTCCTGCATCGCCCGGCCGATCCTCCGGTCCGGCCCCGAGCACGCCGGCCGCGGCATCGCCCGAGGCGTCCGTCCCGTCCGAGGCGTCCGTCCCGTCCGAGGCGTCCGTCCCGTCCGAGGCGTCCGTCCCGTCCGGGCCGCCCGACTGGCCCTACGCGTCCGACTCGACAAAGGTTTGGGACTTCGTTCCGCTCGCCGGTGCGTCGGCCGAGGCGATCGCCGCCGGGTTGCAGCAGACGTGGCATCTGACCCGCACCAGCCCGCAGCGGCGAGGGGAGCTGCGGGAGACCGTGTATCGGGCGGGCGTTCAGCCGGCGAAGGGCCGCATGATCGACGCGGTCTTCGAGGTCGACACGGCCGGGCGGCTGCGCCATCTCGAGTGCGCGGGTGGCGGTGCCAAGGTCCGCGTGGTTGCGGACGCGCCGTTGCGCGATTACGTCTTCGACTGCGCCCGGCGAGCCGTTCCGGCCGCATCGTGGGCGGCGGTGAGTCAATGGCTGGACCAGTCGTACCAGGTGCATGACCGGCAGTGGGAGTTTTCGGGCACCGGCTTTGTCACGATGCTGCTGGTCTCTGACGACTGGGTGCGGGTGCAGATTACCGGCCGCTGACCGGTCTGCCGTATTGGACCAGCGTGCCGGGGCGACCAGGCCGGCGTGGTGTGGTGCTGATCGCGGTGCGTCGGGCCGGGATCCGGCGCAGACTGGCGGGCATGGTCAACATGCACCCGGACGCCTGGATCTCACCGCATGCCATCGTGACCGGGGACGTGACCATCGGTGCCGGGTCGAGGGTTCTCGACCTCGCGGTGATCCACGCCGTGCACGGCCCGGTGGTCATCGGGAGCGACGTCGTGGTGATGGAGCACGCCCTGCTGCGCGGCCGGGCCCAGCACCCGCTCGTGATCGGCGACTCGGTGCTGGTCGGTCCGCACACCCACCTCAACGGCACCCACGTCGAGGACGAGGTCTTCATCGCGACCGGCGCGTCGATGTTTCCCGGCTCCCGCGCCGGTA
Source organism: Actinoplanes sp. KI2 (assembly GCF_025630775.1). Classification (GTDB taxonomy): domain Bacteria; phylum Actinomycetota; class Actinomycetes; order Mycobacteriales; family Micromonosporaceae; genus Actinoplanes. The sequence continues at coordinate 10,255 of NZ_JAOSZE010000050.1, read as the reverse complement.
CCGGCAGCGAGCTGCGGATCAACAGCGTGCTGCAGGTGAACTCGCGCCTGCGGCCCGGAACGGTGGTACCGATCGGCTGGATCGCGGCCGGCGATCCAGCCGAATTGTTCTCGCCCGACCGGCACGACGACCTGTGGTCCGTGCAGCAGGGTCTCGACTTCCCCAACACGGTCTACGGCGTCAGCCGCGAGACGTCGATGCGCGAGATCATGCGACGCCAGTCGCAGCACTACGCACCGGACGAGGCATAGCCATTCCCGTCCTCACTCGTGCGCCCATTGCTGGCACTATCACGGCGTGCTTCAACAACAAGATCTCGACCGGCTCGCCGCGGCGTGGCGAGCTCAGGGCGCGCCGACGCCCGGCTCGCTCGCGCCCGGCTTGAGCGAGGCGGAGTTGGACGCGTACGCCGCCGAGGTGGGCTTCGATCTGCCGGGCGACCTGCGCGTCTGGTGGGGATGGCACAACGGCGCGGTCGACGGGGTGCACAGCCTGGGCGCCCAGGTGGGCGTACGTGGTGGGCCGCCCCGACGACGAGACCGGCGAGGCCGTGCACGCCTTCGTGGTGCCCGCGACCGGCCGCCGCCCCGACGCGGCGACGCTGCGCGGGCTGCTCACCGGGCCGGCCGTCCCGAAGACGATCACCGTCATCGACCGGGTTCCGCTCACCGCCGCCGGTAAGCCGGACAAGTCCGCACTCTGACCGACGACGGCTCCCATTGAAGTACATAACTGTGATGTGCTTCAATTTCCATAACGTTGGGAGCGCTCCCAGCGCGGTGCCGTCAAGGGCCGCGACCGCCCCTCGCAAGCCGCCAGGACCTCGAGGAGGAAGCGCACCGATGAACGACATTTCCGTCCGCCCGGGCCGCCTCGGACCGCTTCTCGGCGGCGCCTGCGCCGCCCTGGTCGCCTCGGCGGTGGTCCTGGTCACCGTCGCCCACGCCGATGCCGCAAGCGCGGCCGGTACCACGTTGAAAGCGGCGGCCGAGCAGAGCGGCCGCTATTTCGGAGCGGCCATGGGGCAGGACCGCCTCAGTGACTCCGGCTTCCTCACGATCGCCAACCGTGAGTTCGACATGATGACCGCGGTCAACGAAATGAAGCCGGACGCGACCGAGCCCTACAGCGGCCAGTTCACGTTCACCGCCGGTGACGCGATCTACAACTGGGCGACCCAGCACGGTATGCGGGTCCGCGGCCACACCCTCGCCTGGCACGGTCAGCAACCCGGCTTCTGGCGCAACCTCAGCGGCAGCGCGCTGCGGTCGGCGATGATCGAGCACATCAACGGGGTGATGACCCACTACAAAGGCAAGCTCGCCTACTGGGACGTCGTCAACGAGGCCTTCGCCGAGGACGGCAGCCGGCGGCAGTCCAATCTGCAAGCGACCGGCAACGACTGGATCGAGGCGGCGTTCCGGACCGCGCGTGCCGCCGATCCCAGCGTGAAGCTGTGCTACAACGACTACAACATCGAGAACTGGTCGTACGGCAAGACGCAGGGCGTCTACCGCATGATCCAGGACTTCAAGTCCCGCGGCGTCCCGGTCGACTGCGTCGGCTTCCAGACGCACTTCACCGGCGGCAGTTCGCTGCCGAGCACGTTCCAGCAGACGCTGTCCAGCTTCGCCGCTCTCGGCGTCGACGTGGCCCTGACCGAGGTCGACGTCACCAACGCCGCCACATCGCAGTACGCCGGACTGACCCAGGCCTGCATGAACGTCCCCCGCTGCGTCGGCATCACCACGTGGGGCATCCGCGACAGCGACTCCTGGCGCGGCAGCGAGAACCCGCTGCTCTTCGACCGCAACAGCAGTCCCAAGGCCGCGTACACGGCCGTGCTCAACGCGCTCAACGCCGCGCCCACCACCGAGCCGCCTACCACGCCGCCCACGACGCCGCCCACCACGCCTCCCACGACACCGCCCACCACGCCCCCCACCACCGCGCCGACGGGGGCCTGCACCGCGACGTTCCGCATGGTCAATACGTGGCCGGGTGGCTTCCAGGGCGAGGTGACGGTGGCCAACACCGGCTCCGCGACCTTCAGCGGCTGGACCGCCCAAATGACACTGGCCAGTGGACAGACCGTCGCCAGCCTGTGGAACGGAACCAACTCCGGCACCAGCGGAACGGTCAGCGTCCGCAACGCCGGCTACAACGGTTCCGTCGCCGCGAACGCCTCGACCACCTTCGGTTTCACGGTCACCGGCAGCAGCAGCACCGCGCCCAGCGACGTCTCCTGCACCAGCCCCTGACCGGTTCCCCGCCGGCCGGTGCCAATTCTGTAATGATTGGTGGAGTATGGGTAGATAGGCCCGGCTTGCGCTGGAGGGGCTCGCGATGATCCGTCCCCGGTCACTCGGGGTGCTCGTCCTGGTCACGCTGATCGTGGGGTCGCTGCCGTCATCGGTCGCCACCGGCACCGTGATGGCCGCCCCCACGGCGCCGCTCACCAACACCGCGCACCTGGACTTCCTGCGCGTACAGGTGACTCCGCCTCAACAACCGGGCCACACGACGTATCAGATCGCTGCGCGGCCGAGCGTCGGTGAGCTGTGGACGTATTCGGCGCCGGGGCCGAACGGGACCTGGAGCCGGCTGGGCGGCGGAGCCTACGATCCCGCCACCGACACCTGGGAGCAGGGCGCCTTCAACGCCGACGACGTGTCCCGGGCGGCCGTCGTCTACCTGCGCCACTGGCGGCAGACCGGATCCGCCGCGAGCCGCTACGCCGCGTTCGAGCTGTTGCGTGGCCTGACCTACATGCAGACGGTGACCGGACTCAACCGGGGCAACGTCGTGTTGTGGATGCAGCCCGACGGCACCCTGAACGCCAGCCCGGTGCCGGTCGAGCCGCCCGACCCCTCCGACAGCGGCCCGTCCTACTGGTTGGCCCGCACCATCTGGGCGCTCGGCGAGGGCTGTGCGGCGTTCCGCGACACCGACCCGTCCTTCGCCGCGTTCCTGCGCCGGCGCATGGAGCTGGCCGTCGACGCCGTCGAGCGTCAGGTGCTCGGGCGTTACGGCACGTACCAGATCATCGACGGCCGGCGCACCCCCGCGTGGCTGATCGTCGACGGCGCGGACGCCACCGCCGAGGCGGTTCTGGGCCTGGCGGCGTACGTCAGGGCAGGCGGGAGCGACCGGGCGCGTACGGTCATGCGGCAGCTCGCCGAAGGCATCGCGCAAATGTCCGGAGGCAACGCCCGGCACTGGCCCTTCGGCGCCGTCCGCCCCTGGGCGCTGTCCCGCTCGGTCTGGCACGCCTGGGCCTCGCAGATGCCGGCCGCCCTGGCGCGCGCCGGCACGCAACTGCACGCCCCGTCGCTGATCGGCCCCGCGGTGGAGGACGCCGCGGTCTTCACCCCGTGGCTGATGACCTCGGGAGGGCCGGACAACGGCCGCCAACCCACGGCCGACGACCGGAACCAGATCGCGTACGGGGTGGACTCCCGGGTGCAGTCGCTGCTGGCCGTGGCCGAGGCGACGGGCCGGGCCGGCTTCCGCCGGCTCGCGGGCATGACCGCGGCCTGGTTCTTCGGGGCCAACGCCGCCGGCGTCCGGGCCTACGACCCGGCGGCCGGCACCACCGTCGACACGATCGAGGCGAACGGCACGGTCAACCGCAACTCCGGCGCCGAGTCGACGATCCATGCGCTGCTGACGATGCTGGTGCTCGACGCCAACCCGGACATCGCGGCCGTGGCACGAACCGCCGGCATCGTCGAGCGGGTGGGCACGACGACGGTCGAGGCGGAGGCCGGCAGGCTGGCCGACGGCGCCACGGTCGTGACCCCGTCCTCGAGCTGGACCGGCGAAGCGGCCTGGAGCGGGGCGGCCTACGCGAGTGTCCCGGCCGGCGGGCGGGTCTCGTGGCGGCTGGCGGCGTCCGACCAGGCGCGGCTGGTGCTCCCGGTCGTCGACCTGCAATCGGGCAATGGCGCCGCCACGGTGTGGATGTCAGGGGAGCGGAGCCTGGGCCGCGTACGCAGCGGCGACATCGGTCCGCAGGGCGCCTCACCGGCGCCGGGCGCGCTGCTGCCGGTCGCCCTCCCCGCCGTCCTGCCGGCGGCCGCGACCAGGCTGTCGACCCGCGGCACGCGGGGTACCACCTCGGTCGACGCGGTGATGCTCGAACCGATGGTCTCCCGGCTCCTGCTCGGCGCCGGCGCGCACGGCACGGCGCTGTTGCGGAGCGCGGCACAGTCGCCGCGCCGGGTCGCGGTGGCCGTGCCGGGGAGCGGACCGTCGGTCACCGAGGTCTACGACGCCGCGGGACGGCTCCGGGCCCGCTACGACGACCCCGGAGACGACGTGTCGGCACCGGTCTTGCCGAGCGGCTTCACCGTGATTCGGCGGTGAGATCCGTTGGTATGTCCCTCTAACCGACTATGTGCTTAGTAATTGGCGATCCGCGGCAAAGCGCTGCAAGTATGCTGGTATCGCCAATATCCGCTGCTGTTCCTATTGAGTCATCAGGGGGCTAGAGGACGGGTATGGGAAGGCGCCTGATTTCGGTTCTCGGGGCCGCCGCTGCGTCGGTCTTGCTCGCGGCCTGCATTTCCGACGGCGGTGGACCGCCGGAGTCCGCGAACACCTCGCGCGGTCCGATCGAGGTCTGGCTTTCGACGAACCCCGAAGAGGTGGCCTGGGGCGAGAAGGTGGTCGCCGCCTGGAACAGCCAGCACCCGGATGAGAAGGTCACCGCGCAGCAGATCCCCGCCGGTAAGACCTCGGAGGAGGTGATCTACGCCTCCATCGTGGCGGGCAACGCACCGTGCGTGGTGATGAATACCGCTCCCTCGGCGGTGCCGCAGTTTCAGAAGGCGGGCGGCCTGGTGCCCCTTGACGTCTTTCCGGATGGCAACTCGTATGTCGAGGCGCGGACCGGCAAGCAGCTGGCCGACCAGTACCGGTCACCGGACGGGCGCTTCTACCAGATTCCATGGAAGGTCAATCCAGTGATGATCTTCTACAACAAGAAGCTCTTCGCCGAGGCGGGACTCGACCCGGCGCACCCGCAGCTGACGACGTGGGCCGAGTTTCTGCAGACCTCCCGGACTCTCGTGCAGAAGGGCGTTGCGCACGCGGCGATCTGGCCGGCGCCGTCGAGCGAGTTCTTCCAGTCCTGGTTCGACTTCTATCCGCTGTTCGCCGCGCGAACCGGGCAGCAGCTCGTCGAGGACGGACGACCGACGTTCGATTCCCCCGACGGAGTGGCGGTGGGGCAGTTCTGGCGGACCATGTACGCGGAGAAGCTCGCCCCGCAGGAGAGCTACAACGGTGACTCGTTCAAGGACGGCCAAGCCGCGATGGCGATCGTCGGGCCCTGGGCGATCTCCGTCTACCAGGCCGCCATCGATTGGGGTGTCGTTCCCGTTCCGACCGAGGACGGGACACCCGCTGATCAGATCCACACGTTCAGCGACGAGAAGTCGCTGGCCATCTACTTCGCCTGCGAACACCGCCTCACCGCCTGGGACTTCGTGAAGTTCGCGACGAGCCAGGACTCGGACGGCCGGCTCCTCGAGCTGACCGGCCAGATGCCCATGCGGCAGAACCTACCCACGGTCTACGCGAGCTATTTCGTCAAGCATCCGGACTACCAGCAGTTCGCGGACCAGGCGGGTCGCGTCGTGGAGGTGCCGAACGTGCCCAACTCCACCGAGATCTGGCAGACGTTCCGAAATGCCTGGACCGCGTCGGTGGTGTTCGACGACGAGCCGATCGACAAGGCCTTCGCCGACGCGGCCGCACGAGCCGACGACCTCTTGGCCAAAGGTTGATGTCATGCCATCAGTACCTGGCGCGCCGTCCGAACCTCCGATGGAGAAGGAGAGATGGCTGGGTGAACAGCCCGTCGGTCTGCTCTTCATTCTCCCCTACGTGGTGTTCCTGGCAGCCATCTTTGTCTACCCGCTCATCGTGCAGTTCTTCATCTCCTTCAAGGACTACTTCTTCGCGGCGCCGGGGGCCACCGTCGACCGGCCGTGGGTGGGCCTGCAAAACTATGCCGAGGCCGTCCAGGACCCGACGTTCCAGCGTTCGCTGTTCAACGTTTTCGAGTTCATGATCGTCAACGTGCCCGCAACGGTTTTGCTCTCGCTCGTGCTGGCATACGCATTGAATGCGAAGATGCGCGGGCTGTCGTTCTTCCGCGGCGCCTACTACGCGCCCTACGTCACGGCCAGCGTGGCGATCGTGACGGTCTGGCTCTTCATGTTCGGCGAGACCGGCCTGGTCAACACGATCCTCGGGCCGCTCGCCCCCGACCCCTCGTGGCTGATCAACAAGTATTGGGCCATGCCCATGATCGCGATATTCGTTACCTGGAAGCAGCTCGGGTTCTTCATCCTCCTCTACCTCGCGGCGCTGCAGAACGTACCCAAGGAGCGCTATGAGGCCGCCGATGTGGATGGAGCGGGCACGGTTCAGAAATTCTGGTCGGTCACGGTTCCGGGCGTCCGGCCGGCGACGACACTGGTCGTCATCCTCGCGACCATCACCGGGATGAACCTGTTCACGGAGCCCTACCTGCTCACCAATGGAGGGGGGCCCAACGGCGCGTCGGTCACGCCGGTTTTCTACATGTACCAGAAGGGTGTCGAGCAGGGTCAGGCCGGATATGCGGCGGCCATCGGCATGATCCTGCTGGTTGTCACGCTGGGAATCGCGCTCGTCCAGCGGCGACTGCTCGAACGGGACTGACGGAGGGCATGATGAGCACACCGGCGACGACCTCATCGAAGGGTGAGCCGACCGAGCAGCAGCTTTCCGTCGAGCCGACCCCGCGTAACCGGCTGAGGATGCTGATCCTGGCCGTCGGCGCGGTCGTGTTCATCTTTCCGTTCTATTACATGGTGATCGGCTCCCTTCAGGCGGAGGCCGACAAGTCGTTCGCCGGCGTCCTGCCACAGCCGGACAACATGACGGTAAGGAACTACCAGGAGATCAACGAGGCGATCGACGCGCCCCGGGCGCTGGTGAACTCGACCGTATTCACGATCGGCGTGCTGTTGTGCACGGTCGTGTTCGGCATACTCGCCGGCTACGCCCTCGCGGTCATGCATTTCCGGGGACGGACAACCGTGCTCTCCGCCGTGCTCCTGGTCCTGGTCATCCCGTTCCAGCTGCTGCAGATCCCGCTGTACGTCCTGATCGTCCGTGCCTACGGTCTGGGCGACACATACCTCGGAATGATCATCCCGTTCGCCATCAACTCGACGGCCGTTTTCATCTTCCGGCAGTTCTTCCTCCAGTTGCCCAGGGAACTGTTCGAGGCCGCCCGTATCGACGGTGCGAGCGAACTGAAGACGATGCTGCGCATCGCTATCCCGTTGGCACGCCCGGCCATCCTCAACGCCGTCCTGCTTACCTTCATCGGCCCATGGAACGAGTTCCTGTGGCCGTTCCTGGTGACCAAGCAGCAGAACATGCAACCGTTCGCGGTGGCGTTGGCCAACTACATGAACAACGTCGCCGGCCGGGCAACCAACCCCGACGGCGCGAACATGGCCGGGGGAGTTCTGCTGGCGATCCCGCCGGTTGTCCTGTTCCTGATCTTCCAGAAGCGCTTCACCTCGACGAACATCGGGTCAGGGGTCAAAGGCTGAACAGGCGCTCGCCGGTCTCCGGGTCGAACAAGTACGCCTCGTCCGTCGTCGGCATCAGATGCACCGTGTCGCCCTTGCGCGGCGGCCGCCGGGGGTCAACCCGCGCGACCACGATCCGACCATTCTCGGCGCCGGCAATCGTGCCGTACACGAAGGCATCGGAGCCAAGCGCCTCGACGACGGTGACCGTAACCGGCAGACCCTGGCCGTCGGCAAGCCGGAAGGATTCCGGCCGCACCCCGTACGTGGCTTGATCGAGCCCGCGGGCATGCGCCGCTGCCAGGATCTCAGGAGACACGGGCAGGACCGTCTCGCCCAGTCGGCCGCCCTCGGCCACCAGGTCAACGGGGAACAGGTTCATTGCGGGCGAGCCGATGAACCCCGCCACGAACACGTTCGCGGGCACCTGGTACAGGCGGAGCGGCGTGTCCACCTGCTGCAGGATCCCGTCCTTCAGCACCGCGACCCGGTCGCCCATCGTCATGGCTTCCACCTGGTCGTGGGTGACGTACACGGTGGTGATGCCCAGCCGGGCCTGCAGCGCGGCGATCTGGGTCCGGGTCGACACTCGCAGCTTCGCGTCCAGGTTGGACAGCGGCTCGTCCATGAGGAACACCTGAGGCTCGCGCACGATCGCCCGGCCCATCGCGACGCGCTGCCGCTGGCCTCCGGACATCGCCGCCGGCTTGCGGCCGAGGAGGTCTTCCATGTCGAGCAGTCGTGCTGCCTCCTGGACGCGGCGGTCCCGCTCCTGCTTCGGGACGCCCGCCATCTTCAGCGCGAACCCCATGTTTTCCGCAACCGTCATGTGCGGGTACAGGGCGTAGTTCTGGAAGACCATCGCGATGTCGCGTTCCTTGGGCGCCAGCCGGGTCACGTCACGGTCGCCGATGAGGATCCGGCCCCCGTTGACGAACTCCAAGCCGGCGAGCATCCGAAGGCTGGTGGACTTCCCGCAGCCCGACGGGCCCACCAGCACCAGGAACTCGCCGTCCTCGATTGTCAGATCGAGTCGGCTGACCGCCGGTCGGGTGGCGCCCGGAAACATGCGAGTCGCCGTTTCGTACGTCACGGTCGCCATCGGAAGTCTCCGTTCGCGCGCCTGTTCTGCACCTATTGTACGAGTTCGTGCCAGGCGGCGAGACGTTCTCTCCATCCGCGGTCAGCCGACCTGCCTGCCGGGGAGCCCGGCCGGCTTACCGGTGGCGTACGCCCGGTAGGCCGGCCGGACAAAACGGCTAGCGCTGCAGGGTCAGCACACCCGGCCGCCATGGCAGCAGGTTGTAGTCGCCTCCCGCGCTGGGGTTCTTTCCCTGGTAGAGGAACTGGAGGTTGCACGGATCGATGGTCTTGGTCTGGTCGGGGTTGCTGCGGACCAGGTCACCGTGGCTGATGTCGTTGGTCCACGTGGCGCCGCTGTTGGCCTTGCCGGCGAAGGGGTTGCTCTCGCTGGCGGCCTGCGGAGTCCACGAACCGCTCAGACTGCTGGACGTGAACGAGCGGAAGTAGCGGCCCTGGCTCCCGAGCGCCTCCACGATCATCAGGTACTGGTTCTGGCCCTGGACCTTGTAGACCTCGACCGCCTCGAACAGGTTCGCCTGCGAGTCGCTCATGACGGTCGTGTAGCTGGAGCCGAAGCTGCCGGGGAAGTTCCCGATCGGCATGCTGGCCCGATAGATGTTGCCGTTGTCACCGGCGAAGAACAGATACATGTTCTGGTCGTCGCCGATGAGCGTCTGGTCGATCACGCCGGTGCTGGAGTTGGAGATGCTCCCGGTGAACAGCGCCTGCGCCCCGGACCAGCCGTTGGCGTTGGTCGGGTCGCTGGAGGTCTTGTAGTTGAACGCGTTGGGACCCCACTGGTAGGCCAGCACCCAGACGTTCTTCGGGGCGAAGTACAGGAGCGTGGGCGCCACCGTGGCCTGCCCCATCCCGGTCTGGCCGGCCGAGGCCATGTCGGACCAGTTCGTGAAGAGGCTGAAGTTCATCGAGCCGTACGATCCGCCGCTCGACACGTTCGACCCGTAGACCAGGTGCTGCCCGTTGTAGACGACGTTGGTGAAGTCCTTGAGCGACACCCACCCGTTCTGCGGGTTCGCCAGCGCACCCGTCGACGACCAGCGGTACGACGACGGAAGCGAGCATGATCCGGTCGGGGGCGGGGAGGTCGTCGGCGGCGGGGTGGGGTTGTTGCCGAAATTCGTCCGCCACTGCTGGTTGGACTGGCCGTGGCAGTCGTAGATCTGGACCTGCTGGCCGTTGCCGGTGCCCCAGACGTCCAGGCAGCGTCCGGACTGCACGCCGCTGATCGTGCCGTTGGAGTTGACGTTCCACTGCTGGTTCGTCTGGTTGTTGCAGTCCCAGATGATCACCGCGGTGCCGTTGGCCGTGCCCTGCCCGTTGGCGTCGAGGCACTTGCTGCCGTACACCTGCAGTTGCTTGCCGGAGGTGTAGGTCCACTGCTGGTTGGACTGGCCGTGGCAGTCGTAGAGCTGGACGCGGGTGCCGTTGGTCTGCGTCGCGTTGGGCACGTCGATGCACCGGCCCGACTGCACACCGACGATCGTGCCCGAGCCGCCCGGCGGGTTCGGTGAGGTGCTCGTCGGCGGGGTCGTGGTCGGCGAGGTGGTCGGCGG
>NZ_JAOSZE010000005.1 GCF_025630775.1 Actinoplanes sp. KI2 | reverse complement strand
AGGCGTGCTAGTCTCTTCGATAGTTAGAACGGATGTTCGAAGCCTTCCTCCGAGGCTCCGGCGTCCGGGATGACGCCGGGAGCGAGTTTCGCGGCTTTGCTCCCGGGTGTGGCACCCGCGAAGTGCTGCACGAGAGGTTCCGGGCATTCGCGGGCCCGGCGCCCTCAGACAAGGCAGGACCGTCGCCCGCCACCCCCCGACCCCCGGGTGGTGGGCGACGGACCCGCCGGCAAGGTCCGGCCGGGTGTGGTGTGGGGAAGCTTCACGCCCGGCCGGCTCGCCCACACGGGCGCTGCGTCTTCCTCCGCAGCGATCGGTTCGACAGCGATCGGTTCGGCCCAGCTCGGTTCGCCCAGCTCGGATCGATACCGCGATCGGTTTCGCACGGCACGTCGGATGCGACACACGCGAGGAGACACGACCTATGGCGAGCACCACGGCGCCGGCCCTCATACGGACCCCCGGCCTGGCACATGCGCCGACCGCGGCCGTCCAGGCGGAGGCGCCCACGGTCCCGGCGCACATGCTGCCGCACCGCACTCCTGCCCAACTGCTGGCCATCGCCCGGCAGGGCCTCGCCGAGGCGGCGCTGACCCGCCCCGACGGCCTCCGCTACGCGGCCGCGCACCTGGCCGCCCTGCGCGCCGCCGCGGCCGTGCTGGCCGCGCGCGCCCGCCCCGCCGCACCCACCCGCCGCAGCCGGATGACGAGCGTCTGGTCGCTGCTGGTGCTGGTGGCCCCCGAGTTCGCCGACTGGGCCAGCTACTTCGCCCTGGGCGCCGCCAAACGAGCCGCGGCCGAGGCCGGCATCCCGCGCGTGGTGAGTCCCCGGGAGGCCGACGACCTCCTGAGGGCAGCAGAGCAGTTCGTGACCGTGGTCGAGTCGTCCCTGGGCCTGGCCTACCAGCCGCCCTTGGCCGCCTGACCAGGCGCGCCTAGGCACGCCGGCTCGCCACCCGGCCCGGCCGCCCGGCCTCGGCTCGGCTACCTGGCCTCGACCCCGGAGCCGGCCGCCCGGCTCCGGGGTCGGCCACCCGGCCTCGGCCACCCGGTCCGGCGACCTGGCCTCGACCACCGGTCCCGGCCCGGCCACCGGTCCCGGCCCGGCCACCGGTCCCGGCCCGGCCACCGGTCCCGGCCCGGCCACCGGTCCCGGCCCGGCCACCGGTCCCGGCCACCGGTCCCGGCCACCCGGGTCCGGCCACCCGGGTCCGGGCCAGGCCACTCCGGCCATGGTCACGCGATCGGCTTCGCGCGGGCTGCCGGCTATGTCGGCTGGTGTCGTGGGCTGCCGGGGCGCTTGCCGGCGTTGCGTGGGCCGGCTTGTGTCTGGGCTGCTGGTCACGTGGTCGCTGCCGCTTCGCCGGCCCAAAGAGCGCGACAGCTCACCTTGGGTTGGGCCGGCTTTGGCGGGGCGTGGTTCGTCCGGTGTGGGCGATGCATGTATTGGCGGTGCCTGCTCGGGATGAAGGGCGGGTGATCGCGCGGTTCGTCCCGGGAGCCGGGCGGGCCGGCGGGAACACTGGAACACGGCAACACGGAGCGGGGCAACGATGGCGGGACGCATGATCAACGGTGCGGCCGCCCTTGCCGAGCTGGTTCGGGCGGCGGGTGAGACGGCGGAGCCGGGCGTACATCGGGTGCTGCCGGTGGCGCCCGAGCTGAGCGGGCTGCTGCCGGGGCGCGGGTTGCGCCGGGGCAGCACCGTCTCGGTCGCCACCGGGCGTTCGCAGCCGGTCGGTGGCGGGACTTCGCTGCTGCTGGCGCTGCTGTCCGAGGCTTCGCGTACCGGATCCTGGTGTGCGGTGGTCGGCGTGCCCGCGCTGGGCGCCATCGCCGCGGCCGAGAGTGGCATCGCCCTCGATCGGCTTGCGCTCGTGCCCAACCCCGGCCCCGAGTGGCCGACCGTGGTGGCCGCCCTGATCGACGGCGTCGACGTGGTGGTCGTGGCCGTGCCCGGCGGGGTGTCCCCGTCGATCGCGAGCCGCCTGGTGGCGCGGGCCCGGCAGCGGGGTTGCGTGCTGATGCCGTTCGGCCCGTGGGACGGCGCCGACGTGACCCTGCAGGTCACCGAGGGCCGCTGGGAGGGACTCGGCCCCGGCCGGGGACGGCTGCGCCGGCGCGAGGTGACCGTCCTGGCCCGCGGCCGCGGCGCGGCGGCCCGCCCGCGGGAGGCCACGATGTGGCTGCCGGGCGTCACCGTCCGCCCGTTCACGCTCCCACCCACACCTACCACTTCGGACAACCGTCCCGCCGCAGACCTCCCGACCACCCCCGAACCGGCCCCGGCACCGCAACAGCCCCCAGCGGCAACGGCCACCACGGCATCCATCGCCATTCGTCCGCTTCCGGCCCCACCGACCCGTGCGAAGCGGAAAGGCCGCCCGGGCAGTGGAGCGGCGGCCCGATCGCTTGCCGTCACGGCGTCTCGCCTGGCCGCCGACGCGGCGTCGGGTGCCTCAGCCGCTGCGGCGGCGGGTGCCTCAGCCGTCGTGGCGTCGGGTGCCTCAGCCGTCGTGGCGTCGGGTGCCCCAGCCGCTGCGGCGTCGGGTGCCCCAGCCGTCGCGGGAAACCGTCTGGTCGCCGCTGCGGTGTCGGGTGCCCCGGGGACCCGCCGGGTCGCCGAGGCGGCGTCTCGCCCGGCCACCATCTGGTCGGCTTCCGGGCCGGTGCCTCGGGAACGCCTGGCGGTGGTGTGACGTGGGCGGGGAGGGGCGGACTCTGCTCGTGTGGTGTCCGGACTGGGCGGTGGTGGCGTCCGAGATCGTCGACGGGGTGGACGGGTCGGGGGCGGTTGTCGTGCTCAAGGAGAACCGGGTGGTGGCGTGCTCGGAGACGGCTCGGCTGGAGGGGGTGCGGCATGGGTTGCGGCGCCGGGAGGCGCAGAGCCGGTGTCCGCAGCTGGTGGTGGTGGAGCACGATCCCGGGCGGGATGCCCGGGCCTTCGAGCCGGTGGTGGCCGCGGTGGAAGAGGTCGCGGTCGGCGTGGAGGTGATTCGGCCGGGGAGTTGTGCGCTCGCGGCTCGTGGGCCGGCCCGGTATTTCGGCGGGGAGGAGGCCGCGGCCGAGCGGATCGTCGAGCAGATCGCCGAGGCCTGCGCGGTGGAGAGCCAGGTGGGTATTGCGGACGGGGTGTTCGCGGCGGGACTGGCCGCGCGGGACGGGCGGGTCGTGGCTCCCGGGCAGACGGCGGCGTTTCTGGCCGGGATGCCGATCGCCGCGTTGGAGCGGCCCGAACTGGTCGACCTGCTCAAGCGGCTGGGGATCAAGACGCTCGGGGACTTCGCGCGGCTGCCGGCGGGGGATGTGCTGAGCCGGTTCGGGTTCGACGGGGCGCTCGCGCATCGGCTCGCCTCGGGGCAGGACCATCGACCGCTCGCGGTTCGACGGCCGCCGCCCGATCTGGACGTCGCCGACACCTACGACGAGCCGCTGGAGCGGGTGGATGTGGCCGCGTTCGCCGGGAAGGTGCTGGCGGAGCGCCTGCACGAGCGGCTCGCGGCGCACGGGCTCGCCTGCACCCGGCTCGGGATCGAGGCGGTCACCGCCGACGGCCAGGAACTGCACCGGGTGTGGCGGCACGACGGCACGCTGACCTCGGCGGCGATCGCCGAGCGGGTGCGCTGGCAGCTGGACGGCTGGCTCACCGGGGCCCGCCGCGGGGCGCCCGCGCGGCCCACCGCGGGGCTGGTGCGGCTGCGGCTGGTGCCGGACGGGGTGATCGTCCACCTGGGACTCCAGCCGGGGCTCTGGGGCGACGCGGGGGCCGACCGGGATCGGGCGCACCGGGCGTTCAGCCGGGTGCAGGGCCTGCTCGGGCCGGAGGCGCTGGTCACGCCGGTGCTGGGCGGCGGGCGCTCGGCCGACGACCAGGTGCGTTTCGTCCCGTGGGGCGACGAACGGGAACCGACCCGCCCGGCCGCCCCGCACGCCGAGCCCATCCCGGACGTCACCACCACCCCGATCCTGGCCCGCTCCGGCTCGCCCGACCTCGATTTGTTCTCCGATATGGAGATAAATCCGGGCGCGAGCTCGGAGGCCGACGGAGTGATCCACCTGGCGTCCCGCCGAGCAGCCCGAGCCGCTCAACACGACGGCAGCCCGGCGGGCGCGGGCGGGCAGGCGGGTGCGGGCGGGCAGGCGGGTGCGGGCGGGCAGGCGGGCGCAGGCGCGGGCGGGCAGGCGGGTGCGGGCGGGCCGATGGCGGGCCTCACGGTCGTGGCGGTGCCGGCCGTGCGGCGCAAAGGCCGTCGGTCGTCCAGCCCGCCGGCCGCGTTGCCGCCCTGGCCGGGGCGGATCCCCAAGCCGGCGCCCGCGGTCGTTCCGCCGCAACCTCCGCCTGCGGTGGTCCTCGACGATGCCGGCACCCCGGTCGGCGTCAGCGCCCGCCTGGAACTGACCGGCGACCCCGCCGCCCTGATCGTCGAGCGCGGCCGGCCGATCCCGATCAGCGGCTGGGCCGGTCCCTGGCCGATCGACGAGCGCTGGTGGGCGGTCGGCGAGGGCCGGCGGCGGGCGCGTTTCCAGGTGCAGCTCGAGGACGGCCGTGCGCTGCTGCTGTCCCTGGAGAGCGGCCACTGGGCGGTGGAGGCCATCTATGACTGAGGAGCACGGGTGAGCTTTCACAACCCGAAGAAGTCGTGGAAGGAGCTGGAGGCCGAGCTGACCGGGCGCCGGGTCGAGCCGCCCACCGGGGACGGCATCCGGCAGATCGGGCAGCAGGCTGCCAAGCCGTACGCGGTGGACCCGCTCGCGATCGACGCGGACGGTGGCGATTCGCCGGTCTGGAGCCGGAAGCGTCAGCCCTACCAGGCGCCGCCCATCATCAAGAAAGAGCAGACCGTCCCGTACGCGGAGCTGCACTGTCACACCAACTTCAGCTTCCTCGACGGCGCCAGCCACCCGGAAGAACTGGCCGAGGAGGCGGCCCGGCTCGGCCTGACCGGGCTGGCCGTCACCGATCACGACGGCTTCTACGGCGTGGTGCGGTTCTCCGAGGCGGCCCGCGACCTGGAGCTTCCCACGATCTTCGGGGCCGAGCTGTCCCTGGGGCTGTCCAAACCGCAGAACGGCGAGCCCGACCCGGAGGGGCGACACCTGCTGGTGCTGGCCAAGGACGCGGCCGGCTACGCCGCGCTGGGCAGCCTGATCGGCGAGGGGCAGCTGACCGGCGGGGAGAAGGGCAAGCCCGACTACGGCGGGACCGAAAGGATCGCCGAGCGCCTGAAGGACCACGTCATGGTGCTGACCGGCTGCCGCAAGGGCCTGGTACCGCACGCGCTCGCCACCGGCGGCATCGAGGCGGCTGCCCGGGAGCTGGACCGGCTCAGCCAAAACTTCGGAGCCGAGAACGTCGTGGTCGAGTTGACCGATCACGGCGATCCCTACGACGGCGACCGCAACGACGTGCTGTACGAGCTGGCCCACCGGCGCCACCTCAAAAAAGTCGCCACCAACAACGTGCACTACGCGACCCCGGCCCGGCGCCGGCTGGCCACCGCGGTCGCCGCGGTTCGCGCCCGGCGCAGCCTCGACGAGATCGACGGCTGGCTGCCCGCGGCCGGCACCGCCCACCTGCGCAGCGGCGCCGAGATGGCCCGCCGGTTCGGCGCCTACCCGGGCGCGGTCGAGCTCGCCGCCGAGCTGGGCGCCGCGCTCGCCTTCGACCTGCAGCTGGTCGCGCCGCAACTGCCCGCGTTCCCGATCCCCGAGGCGGGGTACACCGAGATGGGCTGGCTGCGCGAGCTGACCATGCGCGGTGCCCGGGCCCGGTACGGCCTGCCCGAGGAGGTGCCCGAGGTCTACAAGAAGATCGCCTACGAGCTCGCGATGATCGAGGAGCTGGACTTCCCCGGCTACTTCCTGGTCGTCTACGACATCGTCAAGTTCTGCAAGGACAACGACATCTACTGCCAGGGGCGGGGCTCGGCGGCGAACTCGGTGGTCTGCTACGCGCTCGGCATCACCAATGTGGACGCCTTCGAGTACGACCTGGTCTTCGAGCGGTTCCTGGCGCCGGAGCGGGACGGGCCGCCGGACATCGACGTGGACATCGAGTCGGACCGCCGCGAGGAGGTCATCCAGCACGTCTACGAGAAACACGGTCGCCGGCACACCGCGCAGGTCGCCAACGTCATCTCCTACCGGCCCCGCTCCGCCGTACGCGATATCGCCAAGGCTTTTGGTTTCTCGCCCGGGCAGCAGGATGCGTGGAGCAAGCAGATCGACCGCTGGGGCGACGTGGCCACCGTGGACATCGACGACATTCCGGAGCAGGTCGTCGCGTACGCCAATGAGTTGCAGACCTTTCCCCGCCACCTCGGGATCCACTCCGGCGGCATGGTGATCTGCGACCGCCCGGTCAGCGAGGTGTGCCCGGTCGAGTGGGGCCGGATGCCCGGCCGCACCGTCCTGCAGTGGGACAAGGACGACTGCGCCGCGATCAACCTGGTCAAGTTCGACCTGCTCGGCCTCGGCATGCTGTCCGCGTTGCACTACGCGTTCGACATGATCGACGACAAGCTCGACTTCGGCGACATCCGGCCGTCCGACCCCGAGGTGTACGAGATGCTGTGCCGGGCCGACTCGGTCGGGGTGTTCCAGGTGGAGAGCCGGGCGCAGATGGCCACCCTGCCCCGGCTCAAGCCGCGGGAGTTCTACGACCTGGTGGTCGAGGTGGCGCTGATCCGGCCGGGCCCGATCCAGGGCGGCTCGGTGCACCCGTACATCCGGCGCAAGAACGGCGTCGAGAAGTGGGAGATGCCGCATCCCACGATGACCCGGGCGCTGGAGAAGACGCTGGGCGTGCCGCTCTTCCAGGAGCAGCTGATGCAGCTGGCGATGGACTCGGCCGGGTTCAGCCCGCTCGAGGCGGACAAGCTGCGCCGGGCGATGGGCTCGAAGCGCTCGGTGAAGAAGATGGAGGAGATGCGCGAGCGCCTCTACCAGGGCATGGCGGCGAACGGGATCACCGGGGAACTGGCCGACGACCTCTACGTGAAGCTGTGCGCGTTCGCGAACTACGGCTTCCCGGAGAGCCACGCGATCAGCTTCGCGTACCTGGTCTACGTCAGCGCCTGGCTCAAGCGTTACCACCCGGCCGCGTTCTGCGCGGCGCTGCTGAACGCGCAGCCGATGGGCTTCTACTCGCCGCAGTCGCTGGTGGACGACGCGCGCCGGCACGGTGTGGAGGTGCGCCGGCCGGACATCAACGTCAGCGACGCCAAGGCGACGCTGGAGACCACGCCGGAGACCCGGCACAAGAGCGAGAAGGATGGCCTTCAGTCCGGTCAAGGGCGGTGGCGGGGCGGTCGGACAGGGGAGCCTCCGCACGCTTGGGGACTGAACGGCCCGGCCGTCCGCCAAGGGCTTTCCAGCGTCCGTACGGTGGGGGACGAGCTGGCCGAGTCGATCGAGCAGGAGCGGCGCGCCCACGGCCCGTACCGCAGCATGACCGACCTCGCCCGTCGTACCGGCTGCACCGCCGCTCACCTGGAGGCTCTCGCCACGGCCGACGCCTTCGCGGGGTTCGGCCTGTCGCGCCGGGAGGCGCTCTGGGCGGCCGGCGCGGCCGCCCAGGACAAGCCGGACAAGCTGCCGGGCACGGTGTCCGGGGCGGCCGCGCCGATGCTGCCCGGGATGAGCGAGGTGGACCGGCTGGTGGCCGACGTGTGGGCGACCGGGCTGTCCCCGGATGCGCACCCGGCGCAGTTCATCCGGGCGGAGCTGGATCGGGTGGGCGCGGTGCGGATCTCCCAGCTGGGCGGGGTGCCGACCGGCACCCGGATCCGGGTCGGCGGGATCGTCACCCATCGGCAGCGGCCGGCCACCGCGGGCGGGGTGACCTTCGTGAACCTCGAGGACGAGACCGGGATGCTGAACGTGACCTGCTCGCCCGGCCTGTGGCAGCGGTACCGCCGGGTGGCGAAGACCAGCCCGGCGCTGATCGTGCGGGGCCGGCTGGAGAAGTCCGAGGGCGTGCTCAACCTGGTCGCCGATCGGATCGAGGCGACCACCCCGCCGGTGACGCCGGCGTCCCGCGACTTCCGGTGACGCTGCTTCCCGCGAGTTCCGGTGACCGGCGGTATTCTGCCTATTGCCGTATTTGCCGGAAAAATCGGAGATGCACGATGATTCGTACGACGATGATCGGTCTTGCGGCGGCGGCCGTCCTGCTCACCGCGAGCCCGGCGGTCGCCACCCCGCCCGAGCCCGGTCATGCCGGTGGTGGCCAGGGCCCGCGAGCCGATCTCACGCTGACCTACATGGCGAACGCCGGCTTCGCGACCGCGGTCAAGCTCGACTGCTACCCGCCCGGCGGCGGTCATCCCCAACCGGCCCAGGCCTGCGCGGAACTGGCCGCGGCCGGCGGCAACCCGGACCGGATCAAGCCCCGGCACAGCATGTGCATGATGATTTATCTGCCCGTGACCGCCCAGATCTCCGGCCATTGGCTCGGGACCGCCGTGGCCTGGCAGCACGAATACGGGAACAGCTGCGAGATGCATCGCGCGCTCGGGGTGCTCTTCGACTTCTGACCCCGGCGGCGGTTTTCAGCGGGCGGGCGGCGGGCCGTTACGCTGCCCGTGTGGAAACCGGAACGACGCGAACTGCCCGGCCGCTCGTCAGCGCTCGTACCGCCGCCGTCTGGGCGGTGCTGCGCCGGGAGCTGGACCGGCACGCCGGACGCGAACTCACCGTGGTCGACGTCGGCGGGGGGACCGGCGGGTTCGCGGTGCCGCTCGCGCAGTCGGGCCACCGGGTCACCGTCGTCGACGCCAGCCCCGATGCGCTCGCGGCGCTCACCCGGCGGGCCGCCGACGCGGGCGTGGCCGAGCGGGTGCGCGCGGTGCAGGGCGACGGGGACGCGCTGGCCGGGCTGGTCGAGCCGGCGACCGTCGACCTGATCCTCTGCCACGCGATGCTCGAGGTGGTCGACCAGCCGGCCGACGTGGTGGCGGCGGTCGCCGCGGCGCTGCGTCCCGGCGGCGCGGTCAGCGTGCTGGTGGCCAGCCGGGCCGCGGCCATCCTCGGCCGGGCGATCAACGGGCACCTGCGGTCGGCGTCCGCGCTGGTCACCGACCCGGACGGGCGCGCGGGGGCGCGCGACACGCTGCGCCGTCGCTACGACGCGGAGAGCGCGGCGGACCTGTTGCGCTCGGCGGGTCTCGAGGTGGAGGAGACCCATGGCGTACGCGTCCTGGCCGACCTCCTGCCGGCGGCCGTCGTCGAGGAGGACCCGCAGGCGATGCTCGAACTCGAATTGGCCCTGTCCGCCCGGCCCCCGTTCCGGGACATCGCCTCGCAACTCCACCTTTTCGCCCGCCGCCCGTGATCGAGGTACCGGCCGACCATCTGCCGGCCGACGCGCTGACGCCGGTCCTGCCGGAGTACGGCAGCGGCAGCCTCGCGGACCTGCTGCCGAGCGTGTGTGCGGTGCTCGGCGTGCCCGGGGCGGTCGACGTGCTCGGGCTGGCCGGTCCGCTGGACGGGGTCGACCGGGTGGCGGTGCTGCTCGTCGACGGCCTCGGCGCGTACCAGGTGCCGGTGGCCTCGGCGTACGCGCCGATCTTGAAAGATCTCGCGGCCGGGAGCCGCAGCCTGACCGCGGGTTTTCCGTCCACGACGCCGGTGAGCCTGGTGACGGTGGGTACGGGTGCGGTGCCCGGCGCGCACGGGGTGCTGGGGTTCACGACGCGGCGGCCGGACGGGCGGGTGCTCAACCACATCCGCTGGACGGACGACCCGGACCCGCGGGCATGGCAGCCGGTGGCGACGCGGTTCGAGCTGGCCGCGGCGGCGGGGCTGGCGGTGACGGTGGTCAACAAGCCGGAGTACGCGGGGAGCGGGCTCAGCGTCTCGGCCACCCGGGGTGCGGAATACGTCGGGGCCGCCGACCCGGCATCGCTGGCGGCGGGAATGCTGGCGGCGCTGGGGGCGGGGCCGGGGATCGTGTACGGCTACCACCCCGACCTCGATCACTACGGCCACGCGGACGGGGTGGACTCGCCGCGCTGGCGTTCGGCGGCGGCGGACGTGGATGCGCTGCTTGATCGTCTCCTGCACGGGCTGCCGGCCCGGTCGGCGTTGCTCGTGATCGCCGACCATGGGCAGTTGAACGTACCGGCGCCGGGCCGGTACGACCTCGCGGACAATTCCGATTTATCCGCTGGAATCGTCGGGGTGGCGGGGGAGCCGCGGGTGCGATACCTCTATACCGCCCCCGGCGCGCGGGCTGACGTGATCGCCGCCTGGCAGGGAGTCTTCGGGTCGTCGGCCTGGGTGCTGGCCCGGGAGGAGGCGATCGGGCGCGGGCTGTTCGGCGAGGTGGCGCCCGAGCACGCCGACCGGATCGGCGAGGTCGTGGTGATCTGCCTGGAGCGGGTGGTCGCGCTGGCCACGGGGTGGGAGCCACCCACGGTCGGCAAACTGATCGCCTACCACGGCTCGGTGACCGCGGCCGAGATGATGGTCCCGCTGCTGATCTCCCGCTGACCCGCTTTTGTCAGGGGGTCGGACTAGGGTCCCTGACGTGGGACGTAGTCAGGTGGTGCCGCGGGGTCGTGACCCGCGATTCGGGCCGGAGGCGGATGACACCGGCTGCACGATCCTGCACGTCGACATGGATGCGTTCTTCGCCTCGGTGGCGATCCGATCCCGGCCCGAGCTGCGCGGCAAACCGGTCGTGGTGGGTGGCATCGGGCCGCGTGGGGTGGTGAGCTCGGCCAGCTATGAGGCGCGCCGGTTCGGGGTGCGCAGCGCCATGCCGACGGCGCGGGCGCGGGCGCTCTGCCCGCAGGCGATCTTCCTGCCGGTCGACGGGCCGTCGATCGCGGCCGCGTCGGAGGCGGTCATGAGCATCTTCCGGGACGTGACTCCCCTGGTCGAGCCGCTCTCCTCCGACGAGGCCTTCCTCGACGTCGCCGGCGCCCAGCGGCTGCTCGGCCGCCCCGCCGAGATCGCCGCCCGGATCCGCGAGCGGATGTTCGCCGAGCAGGAGCTGACCTGCTCGGTCGGGGTCGCGCCGACGAAGTTCGTGGCCAAGCTCGGCTCGACCCGCGCCAAACCCAACGGCATGGTCGTCGTGCCCGGCGCGCTGGTGCTCGACTTCCTGCACCCGCTGCCGGTCGAGTCGCTGTGGGGCGTCGGCGAGCGGGCCGCCGAGACGCTGCGCCGGCTCGGTCTGACCACCGTCGGCGAGCTGGCCCGGGCGCCGATCGGCATGCTGCGGGGCGCGCTCGGCGAGGCCGCGGCGTCGCACCTGCACGAGCTGTCCTGGGGCCGCGACCCGCGCCGGGTCACCCCCGAGCAGGTCGACAAGTCGATCGGCGCCGAGATGACCTTCGACACCGACGTGGCCGACCGGGTGTTGCTGCGGCGCAGCCTGCTCGCGCTCTCGGAAAAGGTGGGCGCGCGGCTGCGGGGCAGCGGCCAGGTCGGGCGCACCGTGGCGATCAAGGTGCGGCTCGCCGACTTCCGCACCGTCAACCGGTCACGCACGATGCCGACCAGCACGGATGTGGCCCGTGAGATCTTCGAGACGTCCTGGGCGCTGTTCGAGGCGCTCGGCGCGACCGATCACATCCGGCTCGTCGGCGTCCGCGTCGAGGGGCTGACCGCCGCGGCCACCACGTCGCGTCAGCTCAGTCTGGGCGAACCGGAGCGTGGCTGGCGCGAGGCGGAGGCCGCGACCGACGCGATCGCGGCCCGGTTCGGGCGGGCAAGCGTCGGTCCAGCCAGTCTTTTGGGACGAACCGATCTTCGGCGCACCGAAAATCACCCCCAGCGGACGGTCGTCCCGCTTTCCGAGCCGCCCACCCCCTCGTAGACTTGCTCGGTAAGGCAGCCGACGGCTGTCCCGCGCCACCTACCTGTTTCACCCCGATCCCGCTTCGGGATTGGGATATGCGCCCGGGGAGGAATGCCGTGCCGCTCTCGGAGCACGAGCAGCGGCTGTTCGATCAGATCGAGCGGTCGCTTGCCGAGGACCCCAAATTTGCCTCGGCTGTGCGGGCCAGCGACCCGCGTTTCCACGCACGTCGTCGGATTCTGGTCGCTGCGTTCGTGATCATCATTGGTCTTGGCCTGGTAGTCCTCGGAACCGTCATCGGCAACACGCCCCTGGGCGTGGCCGGTTTCGTGGTGATGCTCGGCTCGGCCGCCTTCGCGATGCAGTCCCGTCGCAAGAGCAACGCCCCCGACCTCCACGCCGTCGGCGGCACCGCGACTCGCCGCACCCGGCAGACGCGCAAGGCAGGATTCATCGACCGGCTCGAGGACCGGTGGCGTCAGCGCCCGGAAGGACACCGCTGACCCTCGCGCGCCCGGCAACGAGCGCACGCACATCCTGAACACCGCCGGCGCCCACCGCGCCGAGCGACCGGCAGATGGCGGCCCACGGCCGCCATCGCCGTTTATCGATGCTTGGCCCCCTAACGCGCCCGCTCCGCGCATGCCCTGCTCTGCGCACCGACGCCCTGCTCAGCGCACGCCCCGCTCCGCGCACCGACGCCCTGCTCAGCGCACGCCCCGCTCCGCGCACCGACGTCTGGCCCGTGCATGCCTTGGCCCGCGCCCGCCCTGGCCTGCGCACGCCCCGCTTCACACCGATGCCCTGCACACGCCCGGTCCGCGCACGCCCTGGCCCGCGCCCGCCCGCGCCCGCCCTGGCCCGCGCCCGCCCTCGCCCGCCCTCGCCCGCGCCCGCCCTCGCCCGCGCCCGCCCGCCCTGGCCTGCGCACGCCCCGCTCTGCGCACCGACGTCCCGCTCAGCGCACCGTGCCGGCCCCGCGCTGCTTGCCAAGACGAAATCCACTGCGCCGAGCCCGTCCGATCCTCGCCTGCCCTGCGCTCCGAGGTGGCGTGCGCCGGCGTGACCTGCCCCTTGCCTGACGTGGACCCGCCGGCCGACCGGCGGGTCTGAGTCCGCGAGGATCTGGGCCGTGCCGCCGACTGTCTGGCTGTGGTGTGGTCTATGGGGCTGGGCAGGCGTCCAGGACCTCGGCGTGGCGCAGGCCGCCGGACTCGGCGATGTGTGCCAGCCAGGCGGCGCACTCGGGGATCGTGGCGATCAGGCGGGCCGACTCCTCGGCCTCGGTGTGGCTGCGCCACAGCAGGACGTCGAGCCAGGTGCCATCCTCCTCTCGCGTCAGATAGGCCGCCAGGCAGGCGGGGAAACGGGCCCGCAGCGCGGCCAGCATCGCCGGCCGATCGGCGATCATCTGGGCCTCGGCGCCCTCGTGGATCGTGAAACGGGCGAACTCCATAACCATCGTCACGCGGTAGACACTAGAGGCGGCGTACGACAGTTTTCGGGGGTGAGCATGGCGGTCCACATGCGATATACGAAGTGGGGCGGCAAGCGACACTGGTGGTGGTCCGCCGAGGAGTTGGGGAGCGACCGGTTCGGCTGGTGGTTCGGCAGCCGGGCGGGGACGGCGCTGCGCCGCGGGTTCGAGGAGCCGGTGATCGTGCGGCATGACTTCGTCGTCCTGGTGCCGGACGAAGGGCGGTGGATCGCCGCCTGGAACGGGCCGGAGGAGACGCAGACCGCGCTCTACATCGACGTGACCGACAAGCCGGTGCGGCACCGCGACCGGGTCGAGGCGGTCGATCTCGATCTGGACGTGATCCGGCTGCGGGACGGCACGGTGCGCCTGCTCGACGAGGACGAGTTCGAGGAGCATCAGGTGCTCTACGGCTACCCGGCCGAGGAGATCGCCCAGGCCCGTGCGACGGCCGATGAGCTGCTCGCGATGGTCACCGCCCGCCGGGAGCCGTTCGGCGAGGTGGGTGAGGCGTGGCTGGCGGCATACTCCGCCGCCCGATGACTGCCGCGCGCCGCTTTGCGGTCGGACCGGCCGACGCCTGCGTGCCGCAAACACCGGCTGGGCCGCAAATACCGGCTGGGCCGCAAATACCGGCTGGGCCGCAAATACCGGCTGGGCCGCAAACACCGGCTGGGCCGCAAACACCGGCTGGGCCGCAAACACCGGCTGGGCCGCAAACACCGGCTGGGCCGCAAACACCGGCTGGGCCGCAAACACCGGCTGGGCCGCAAACACCGGCTGGGCCCGCGGACGCCGCAGGGCGGCGTCCGCGGGTGGGTCAGCGGCTTCGGCTGGTCAGCAGGCGGCGAGGGCTGAAGCGGGCCAGTGAGTCGCGCAGGCGGCTCGAGGCGGCGGCCGCCCGGGTGGACGCCTCGGCGATCGCCAGGCGCCAGCGCAGCAGCACCGACGGCGGCAACAGCGTCGCCACGATCCGGGTGCGGCGGTTGGCGGAGCGGGCCAGGCCCTTGCGTACCCGATGGAGGGCGACGTTCAGCTCGGCGCCCTGCAACGGCTTGCGGGCGTAGCGCGCCCGCTCCTCGGCCGTGCCCAGCAGCTTGGCCGCGGTGGCCGGCTCCTCGAGCAGGACCGCGTCGTTCACCAGGCGCTGGGCGGTGACCCGCGGCGTCTCGGTCGGGTCGACCGGGACGCGGTAGTCGATCATCGTGTCGAGGAGCTCGTCCCAGGCCGCGTGGGCGTCCGCGCGGGCCTGGACCGCCTCGGCGGTGACCACGATGCCGTGCTCGCCCGGTGGACCGGTGCCCGATGCCGCCAGCACCCTCGGCGCCTTGGGCACCGTCGCGGCGTGCCGGCGGCGGCGGACCAGCACCCGGCGGACGGCCGGGACCAGCAGCAGCGCGATCAGCAGAGCCACCCCCGCGGCGATCCACAGCGTCGTGTACGACAGGGTCGCCGGCCCGGCTGTCACCGTGCCGGACGGGCCGGGGCCGTCGGGGCCGCGGTCCAGTTTGCCCGGGTTGCCGGCCGCGGCCGACGGGTTCGTCCCGGGCGCCGCGGTGCCCGCGGACGACGTGACCGGGGCGGTGCTGTCGTCGACGTTGGGTGCCCAGTCCGTACGCGTCGAGCCCGCCACGCTCGACGCCGGCGTGGCATCGAACGGGATCCAGCCGAAGCCCTGCAGGTAGACCTCGGTCCAGGCGTGCGCGTTGCGGTTCGTGATGATCCACGAGTCGCCCTGCTGGACGCCCTTGGTGAAGCCGAACGCGACCCGCGCCGGGATCCCGGCCACCCGCGCCATCCAGGCCAGCGCCGCCGCGTACTGCTGGCAGTAGCCGACCTTGTTCTTCAGGAACGCCGCGATGTCCGAGCTCGAGCCGGCCGGGCCGGTCGACAGGCTGTAGCTGAAGTGGTTCTCCTTGGAGAAGTAGTTGTACAGCGCGCGGATCTTGTCGTACTCGGTGGTCTTGCCCTTGATCAGGCCGGCTACCAGGGTGTCGACGTACGGGTCCGGCGGCGTGTTCGTGTACTGCGCGCGCAGCCCGTTGTCGCGGCTCAGCGGCTCCGCGGTCCGCAGCTCCACCTCGGAGTACGTCGCCCGTACGTAGTCGAAGCTGTACTTCTTCCCCTTGGTGGACTTCCGGCTCGAGAAGATGACCTGCTCGTTGGGGTCGAACGACCAGCCGTCGCCGAGGTCCCCGGTCCGCACCGTGTTCGCGTAGATCGGCAGCAGCGTCTGGTCGAAGCTGCCGCTGATCTCGACCTGGGCGTGGTACTGCTGGAAGTCGCCGCCCACGGCGCCGTTGCGCGGGTCGGGCAGCCCGCTCTTGAGCGAGTTGCCGGTCGGGTTGCGGTTGCCGAAGCCCTCCTTGGTCAGCTGGTCGGCGACGCCGAACCGCAGGTAGAACGGGTACCGCTCGTCGGTGGTCAGTTTGATCACCTGGACCGTGTCGCCCTGCGTCAGGCGGCCGTTGAGCTTCGCGAACAGGCTGATCCGGCCGCCGTTGCCGGCGCCGCCGGTGCCGTCGCCGATCCCGCTGCCGGACTGGGTGATCTGCGAGAGCAGTCCGCCGGTGATGCTCGGCATGATCAGCGGCAGCAGCACGGCCGCGGCCACGCCGACCACGCCGAGACGCCGGCCCGCGGCGGCCAGCGGAGAGGGCTCCCAGACGTCGACGTCGCGGCCGTCACCGGTGAAGCGGCGACCGAAACGGCGTACCCGATCGATGTTGTCGGAGACCAGGAGCCAGAGGAAACCGAACGAGCCGATGATGAACGGCAGGACCGGGACATCGTCCACGTAGATCGCGACCGGCACCGAGTAGATCGCCAGCATCGGCAGGCCGGCCAGTGCCGGGCGGCGCGCGACGACGGCGAGCAGGTCGACCGCGATCGCCACCGAGCCGATGCCGAGGACCGTGATGAACAGCAGGCCGTCCCGGTCGGGTACGGGCACGCCGTACGATCTCGTGTCCTGCCCGGCCTGGGTGAACAGGTCGGCGAAGTGGCCGAAGGTGGCCGGCTGCGGGATGAGGATCTCGTGCCCGCTGGGGAACATCCAGGTCAGGGTCAGCAGCAGCACCACGACCATGCTGAGCGCCTGTGCCCAGACCGGGAAGCGCATGGTGCGGGCCAGCAGCGCCGCCCCGGCGATCAGCCCGACCGCCAGGATGCACCGGACCAGCCAGTCCCACGACTCGAAGATCGACGAGATCGGGGCGGCCGCGAGCAGCGTGGCGCAGGCCGCGACCATTCCGAGACGACGGCGGCCGGTCATCGGATCACCCCGCCGACGGTCTCGGCCATCGCGGCCCGCCAGGCGAAGCCGCTCGAGCCCCGGGCGGCGGCCGGCCACAGGTTGGGCAGCGTGGCGCCGTGCGTGACCGGCACCGACCGCCAGCCGGCATGCACCAGGGCGAGCGCCGCGGCGGCGTGCTCGCGGTCGGCCTCCTGCCGCTCGCCGGGGGTCATCGGCATCCAGGTGGAGCTGTCGATGGCGAAGCCGATGCAGGTGGCGCCGTTGCTGCGCAGGCCGGTCAGCAGCTCGGCCTCGGCCACGGTGAGCGAGCCGAAGAGGCCCACCACCAGACCGCCGTCCGAGCGCCGCCGGACCTGCTCGACCAGCAGGGCGATGTCGCCGTTCTGGGCCAGCTTCACGTCGGCGAGGGTGTCCAGGATCAGGCTCTCGCCACCGTCGTACGCGTCGATGTCGATGCCCGAGCCGGTGACGAGGCGCAGCTTGTAGCCGGCCTGCCGCAGGTGCATGGCGATGCTCGCGGTGGCCGAGACGGCCCACTCGAAGCTGGCCGTCGGGCCCTCGCCGCGGTGCGCGTAGACCCGGGTGTCGAGCACCACGGTTGCCCGGCTCTCCCAGGGCTGCTCCTCGCGGCGCACCATCAGCTCGCCGGTGCGCGCCGTCGAGCGCCAGTGCACCCGGCGCAGGTCGTCGCCGCGGCGGTACTCGCGGGTGGCGGCGTCGTCCTCGCCGTGCACGGCCACCGACCGGGCGCGGCTGTCGCCGGTGCCCGCGTACTCGCCGCCCAGACGGACCGTGGGCAGCGGGAACACCTGCGGGATGACGGTCAGTCGGTCGATGCTCGGGAACGAGCGGGTCAGCTCGCACAGGCCGAACGGGTCGGTCAGCCGGATCACCAGCGGGCCGATCGGGTAGCGGCCGCGCACGTCGGCGCGGACCGTGTAGGCGACCGAGCTGGCCTGGTGCGCGCCGAGGCGTTCCAGCACGACCCGGGGGCGGCTGCCCAGCGCGTACGGCAGCTTGTCTTCCAGCAGCAGGGTGCCGGTGGGCAGCCGGGACATGTTTTGCAGGCGCAGGATGACCCGCGCGCTGGAGCCGACCGGGGCCCGGCCGGGCTCCAGGGACCGGGTGCAGGCCAGCTTGTAGCGGCTGCGGCCCACGTACGCGGCGGCCAGCAGCGGCAGGGCCGCGAGCAGCACCGCCACCCGCAGCAGGTCGCGCTCGCCGAGGACGAGGGCCGAGATGCCGGCCGCGGCCGCCGCGGCCAGGAACGATCGGCCGCGCGTGGTGAGCCCCCGCAAGGCCTCCCGCATGATCAGCGCCCCCGCGACTCGTACTGGGCGCCGCCGGTGCCGGGCCGGGTGTCGTAGGGCGAGCGGTTGCGCTCGTGCGGCAGCGGCAGCCGGTGCACGATCTCGGCCACGATCGCGTCGGTGGTGCGGCGGTTGAGCTGGGCGTCCGCGGTCGGGATGATGCGGTGCGCGAGGACCGGCACGGCCAGCGCCTGCAGGTCGTCGGGGAGCACGTAGTCGCGGCCCTCGAGCGCGGCGACCGCCTTGGCCGTGCGCACCAGCTGGAGGGTGGACCGCGGGGAGGCGCCCAACCGGATCTCCGGGGCCTCGCGGGTGGCGGTGACCAGGGCGATCGCGTACTGCTGGACGGCGTCGGCGGCGTGTACGTCGCGGGCCGTGGCGATCAGCCGGCGGACCAGCGCGGCGTCGGCCACCGGGCGCAGGTCGTTCAGCGGGTCGTGGGCGCCGTGGCCGCTGAGCATGGCGAGCTCGGCCCGGGGGTCGGGGTAGCCCATCGCGATGCGGGCGGTGAACCGGTCGCGCTGCGCCTCGGGCAGCGGGTAGGTGCCCTCCATCTCGATCGGGTTCTGGGTCGCGATGACCATGAACGGCGACTGCAGCTCGTAGGTGGTGCCGTCGACCGTGACCTGCCGCTCCTCCATGCACTCGAGGAGGGCCGACTGCGTCTTCGGCGAGGCGCGGTTGATCTCGTCGCCGACGACCAGGTTGGCGAAGACCGCGCCCGGCTTGAACTCGAAGTCCCGGGTCTCCTGGTTGTAGACGCTGACCCCGGTCACGTCGCTGGGCAGCAGGTCGGGCGTGAACTGGATGCGCCGGACCGAGCAGTCGATCGACCGGGCCAGCGCCTTCGCCAGCTTGGTCTTGCCGACGCCGGGAACGTCCTCGATCAGCAGATGGCCCTCGGCGAGCAGCACGGCCAGCGCGAGGCGGACCGTGGCCGCCTTGCCCTCGATGACCTGCTCGATGTTCGCCATGATGGCGGTCGTCGCGGAGCGGAACTCCTCGCCCGTCATCGGCCCACCG
Source organism: Actinoplanes sp. KI2 (assembly GCF_025630775.1). GTDB lineage: Bacteria > Actinomycetota > Actinomycetes > Mycobacteriales > Micromonosporaceae > Actinoplanes. The sequence continues at coordinate 247,113 of NZ_JAOSZE010000005.1, read as the reverse complement.
GGCTCGTCCCAGGTCGGGGTTGTCACGAGGCTTCCTCCCAGAGTCGTTCTCACGCCGCGAACCAGGTCGCTCTCATGCCGCGAAATGGGCAGCGAAAGGTACGCGGGCCTGCAGGCACGCCGCCCGTCCCCACAGGTTAGCCCGATCACACCAAACCGCCGACCCCAGCCGCCGCCGCATTTCGACAAGCGTCAACCGGACGCAGGTATCGGATGGGTAAAGAATCGGACATCGCTCTAGTTGGATTTATCAATTCTCGGAGAGAGTCAGCCATCGACGGGCCACACAAGTGGGGTGCGGCCGGCGAGGGCATCCGCTCCTGGCTGGGCTGCACCGAGCCCGGTCGAGAGGGGCAGAATTTTGAGACCGTTATCCGTGCCGACCGTGACCCGGCGGATGGGGGCGGCGGCCGCCGGCGTGGTGTTGCTGGCGGGGTTGTTACCGGCTGCCGCACAGGCCGCGAAAGATCAGAAGCAGGTTCCGGGTAAGACCCAGCAGCAGCGTCTTGCCGACTACGACAGCCGGGAGAGCGTGGGCGCCGCGGCCTCCGCGCAGCCGACCGCCGCCCTGCGCGCCGCGGTCGTGCCGTCCGCGTCGCCGTCGGCCGTCAACAAGCTGCGCGACTCGCTCGGCGTACAGGGAATCGTCGACGTCGACCGCTCGACCGGGACGCCGCGCCGGGTCGCCCGGCTCGACGGCTTCCTGACCGGGCCCAGCACGCAAAAGCCCAGCACGATCGCGCTCGACTACCTGGCCGCTCACCAGGATGTCTTCGGCCTGAACGCGGCGTCTGTCGCGAATCTCACCCTGCGCCAGGACTACGTCGACGTCGAGGGCACGCACCACCTCAGCTTCGTCCAGTCGGTCGGCGGCGTGCCGGTCTTCGGCAACGGGCTGAAGGCGCATGTCGCCAAGAACGGACGGCTCATCCAGATCGACGGCTCGCCCCTCAAGGCACTCCCGGCCACCGCCGCCGCACCCCGGCTGTCCGCCGCCGGCGCACGCGACGCCGCGGTCAAGGACGTCTTCGGCGCCTCCACCGCCAAGGCGACCAAGGTTGACGCCGGCGCCACCCGCAAGACCACGTTCAGTGACGGCGGCAACGCCAAGCTGGTCTACTTCCAGGCCGCCGGCGGACCCCGCCTGGCCTGGCAGACGATCTCGGTCGACGAGGGCTACGTGCACGTGGTCGACGCGGCCGACGGCCAGATCCTCTACCGGCAGAGCACCGTCGAGGCCGACGCCGGCGACGTCTTCTACAACTACCCGGGCGCTACCCAGGGCGGCACGCAGAAGACGATCAGCCTGAGCAAGTGGCTGCCGAACGACTCGCCGCGGCTGGCCGGCAACATCGCCCACGTCTACTCGGACATCAACGACGACAACGTCGCGAACCCGACCGAGGAGATCGCGCCGTCCGGCAAGCGCAGCTTCCAGTTCCCGTTCGTGGACTTCAGCAGCACCGTCGGCGGGAAGTGCTCGGCGGCGTTCAAATGCTCCTGGGACCCGAAGACGGCGTACTCGTGGGAGACCAACCGGGCGCAGAACGCGGTCCAGATGTACTACTTCCTGGGCACCTGGCACGACCACCTGCTGGCCAAGCCGATCGGCTTCACCCGGACCGCCGGCAACTTCGAGGCGGTCGACGGGGACGCCGTGCAGGGCCAGTCGGACGACGGCGCGAACACCGCGAACGGCCTGCCCGACGCCAACCACGACAACAACGCCAACATGAACACCCCGCCGGACGGCATCTCGCCGCGGATGCAGATGTACCTTTTCCTGCCGAGCGCCCGGTTCCTGGCCGGCAACTCCGGTGACGACTCGAGCGTGGTGTACCACGAGTACACCCACGGCCTGTCCAACCGCCTGGTCGTCGACGCCAACGGCAACTCGACGCTCGGTGACGTCCAGGCCGGCTCGATGGGCGAGGCCTGGAGCGACTGGTACGCCCTGGACTACCTGGTCGGCACCGGTCTGGAGAAGGACACCGCGACGGTCGGCGACGTGATGGTCGGCAAGTACGTCGACGGCGGCGGCACGATCCGCACCGAGCCGCTCGACTGCACCGTCGGCGCCCCGGCCACCACCTGCCCGGGCACCGCGGCGGCCGGCTCCGGCGGCTACACGTACGGCGACTTCGGCCGGATCTCCGCCCGCGGCACCGAGGTGCACGCGGACGGCGAGATCTGGGGTCAGACCCTGTGGGACCTGCGGCGGGCGATCGGCAGCAAGAAGGCCGAGTCGCTGATCACCCGGGCCATGGAGCTGTCCCCGGCGAACCCGTCCTACCTGGACGAGCGCAACTCGATCCTGGCGGCCGACCTGGTGGTCAACGGCGGCAAGCTGCAGAAGACCATCTGGAAGGTGTTCGCCAACCGCGGCATGGGCTACTTCGCGGCCGCCGTGGACGGCGACGACAAGCAGCCGGTCGAGGACTTCTCGATGCCGCCGGCCGCGAACACCCCGCGGGGCGCGCTGACCGGCAAGGTCACCGACTCGGACTCGGGTACGCCGGTCGCCGGTCTCACGGTCGGCTTCGGCGGGCACGCCTCCGGCTTCGCCGGCGACCTGCAGGCCACCACGGCCGCCGACGGCAGCTACACGATCTCGGGCATCCTGCCGGGCACGTACGCCAAGGTCTTCGCCCGTGGCGCCGGATACGACCAGCAGGTCACCACGCTGTCCATCCCGTCGCACACCGTCGTGCAGAACTGGTCGGTCCGCAAGGACTGGGCGGCCTCCAGCGGCGGCGGCTCGGTGGTCAGCTTCACCGGTCCGGACTACTCGCCGCAGTGCGGGCCGGCGTTCCTGATCGACCAGTCGCAGAGCTCCGGCTGGGGCTCGGACGTGTCCGCGACCGGCCAGACGGTCGTGCTGAAGCTGTCCGGGCGGGTGAACATCAGCCAGCTGGTGATCAACCCGTCGGCCACCTGCGGTGACCCGGCGACCGTCTCGACCGGCGGCTACCGGGTGGAGACCTCGCCCGACGGCACGACCTGGACCCAGGCCGCGGCCGGCACCTTCCCCTCGGGGACGGTCACCGCGACCACGGTCGCGCTGGCCGCCGGCACCGGCACCGGCGTCGGGTACATCCGGTACACGATGCTGACCACCCAGGGCCAGGACGCCGGCCTCTGCCCGGCGGGCCAACCGCCGGCGGACGCCAGCTGCGTGTTCCTGGACTCCACCGAGCTCTCGGTCTACGGACCGGCAGCCTGATCTGAGGTACGGGATACCGGTCGCCGCGGCTTCGCGGCGACCGGTATCATGCACGCATGGCCCGGCCGTTCCTGCTTCTTAGCCGGCCGTGCTGCCGCCGCCGTTAGACGGACACAGCACGGCGATCCCCTCCTGAGCGAGGGGCTTTTTTGTGTCCACAGACTGATTGAGATGCCGAGACGATGAGCGAGTCAGAGACCCCGCGGTTCCGCTACACGGCCGCGCTGGCCAACGAGATCGAGCCGCGCTGGCAGGCATGGTGGGCCGAGCACGGGACGTTCCACGCGCCCAACCCGGCCGGCGACCTGGCCGATCCGGCGCATCCCCGGGCCGGCGCGCCCAAGCTGCATGTGCAGGACATGTTCCCGTACCCGTCGGGCGCGGGTCTGCACGTGGGTCACCCGCTCGGCTACATCGGCACCGACAGTTACACCCGGTACAAGCGGATGGCCGGCTTCAACGTGCTGCACCCGATGGGCTTCGATGCGTTCGGCCTGCCCGCGGAGCAGTACGCGGTGCAGACCGGCACGCACCCGGCGGTCACCACGGCGGCGAACGTCGAGCGGTACCGGGGTCAGCTGCGGCGGCTGGGCCTGGCGTACGACGACCGGCGCACCTTCGCGACCACCGATCCGGAGTACTACCGGTGGACGCAGTGGATCTTCCTGCAGGTCTTCAACTCCTGGTACGACGAGAAGATCCGCAAGGCCCGCCCGATCGCCGCGCTGATCGCCGAGTTCGAGGCCGGCACCCGGCCGACCCCGGGGGCACCGTGGGCCTCCCTGAGCGCGGTCGAGCGGCGCAAGCTGGTCGACGACCACCGGCTGGCGTACATCAGCGAGGCCCCGGTCAACTGGTGCCCGGGGCTGGGCACGGTGCTGGCCAACGAGGAGGTCACCCCCGAGGGGCGCAGCGAGCGCGGCAACTTCCCGGTCTTCCAGCGCAGCCTGAAGCAGTGGATGATGCGGATCACCGCATACGGCGACCGCCTGATCGAGGATCTGGACACTCTGGACTGGCCGGAGCCGGTCAAGCTGATGCAGCGCAACTGGATCGGCCGGTCGCGTGGCGCGCACGTCGACTTCCCGGTGGCCGACGACACCATCACCGTCTTCACGACGCGTCCCGACACCCTGTTCGGCGCGACCTACATGGTGCTGGCGCCCGAGCACGAGCTGGTCAACAAGATCGCGCCCGCGGAGTGGCCGGACGGGACGAACCGGAAATGGACGGGGGGCGAGGAGACTCCCGGGAAGGCGATCGCGGCCTACAAGAAGGCGGCCGCCGCCAAGACCGACGAGGAGCGCACCGAGTCCAAGGAGAAGACGGGTGTCTTTACCGGGGCGTACGCGATAAATCCGGTAAATCAGACTCGTATCCCGGTCTTCATCGCGGACTACGTGCTGGCCGGCTACGGGACCGGCGCGATCATGGCGGTGCCCGGTCAGGACGAGCGTGACTGGGAGTTCGCCGAGGTATTCGAGCTGCCCATCATCCGTACGGTGAAAGCGCCTGCCGATTTTGAAGGCGCCTTCACCGGCGACGGGCCCGCGATCAACAGCGACTGGCTGGACGGCAAGGGCGTCGTCGAGGCCAAGGCCGCGATGATCGCGTGGCTGGAGCAGCACGGGCACGGCCGCGGCGCGACCACCTACCGCCTGCGCGACTGGCTGTTCAGCCGGCAGCGCTACTGGGGCGAGCCCTTCCCGATCGTGTACGACGAGACCGGCCTGCCGGTGGCCCTGCCCGACTCGATGCTGCCGGTCGTGCTGCCGGAGGTCGACGACTTCTCCCCGCGTACGTTCGACCCGGACGACGCGGCCAGCGAGCCGGAGACGCCGCTGTCCCGCAAGAAGGACTGGGTGCAGGTCGAGCTGGACCTGGGGGACGGCCCGAAGCAGTACACCCGCGAGACCAACACCATGCCGCAGTGGGCCGGTTCCTGCTGGTACGAGCTGCGCTACCTGGACCCGCACAACGACAAGGCACTGGTCGACCCGGACAACGAGGCGTACTGGACGGGCCCGGCCCGCGACGGCGACTGCGGCGGCGTCGACCTGTATGTCGGCGGCGTCGAGCATGCCGTGCTGCACCTGCTGTACGCCCGCTTCTGGCACAAGGTGCTGTACGACCTGGGCCACGTCTCGTCGTTCGAGCCGTTCCGCAAGCTGTTCAACCAGGGCTACATCCAGGCGTACGCGTTCCAGGACAGCCGTGGGTTCTACGTTCCCGCCGAGGAGGTGGAAGAACGGGACAACCAGTACTTCTACGGCGACCAGGTCGTGACGCGAAGCTACGGCAAGATGGGCAAGTCGCTGAAGAACGTGGTCACCCCCGACGAGATGTGCGAGCAGTACGGCGCCGACACGTTCCGGGTGTACGAGATGGCGATGGGCCCGCTGGACGTCTCGCGCCCGTGGGAGACCCGCGCGGTGATCGGCTCGCAGCGCTTCCTGCAGCGGGTGTGGCGCCTGGTGATCGACGAGGAGAGCGGCGCGGTACGGGTCACCGACGCGCCGCTGGAGCCGGCGGTGCGCAAGCACCTGCACCGGACCATCGCCGGTGTCCGCGAGGACCTGGACGAGCTGCGCTTCAACACCGCGATCGCCAAGCTGATCGAGCTGACCAACACGCTGACCCCGCTGCCGGTGGTGTCGCGCGAGGCGGTCGAGCCGCTGGTGCTGATGGTGTCGCCGTTCGCCCCGCACCTGGCCGAGGAGCTGTGGCGCAGGCTGGGCCACGACGATACGCTGGCCTACGCGGACTTCCCGGTCGCCGACCCGGCCCAGCTGAAGGCCGAGTCGGTCACCTATCCGGTCCAGGTCAACGGCAAGGTGCGGGGCCGCGTCGAGGTCTCCCCGGAGGCCGACGAGGCGGAGGTGCGCTCCGTCGCCCTGGAGGCGGTGGCCGAGGCGCTGGCCGGCCGTGACCCGAAGAAGGTCATCGTGGTGCCGGGACGCCTGGTCTCGGTCGTCGTCTGATTTCCGGACCTTCAGAAGGGGCGCCTCGCGAAACCGCGGGCGCCCCTTCCGCGTACCCGGGTCAGTGCAGGAGCTGGTACTCCTGGGTGACGAGGTCGGTGAGCTTGGCCTGGTCGTTCGGCGGCGCCTGGACCGTGTCGACCAGGACCACCAGCTCGTCCTTGACGAGCACGCCGAGCGAGTGGATCCGCCCGGCCTCCTTCCCCGGTCGCACCTGCGTGTCCGCGCCGTCGGCCCCCGGCACCGGAGACGCCGGGCTCCACCCTTGGGACTCGTTCGCCTGCTTCACGTCCGCGGCGAAGTCGTCAGCGCACGTGGTAAGGCCGAACTGGAAGATGCGGAGGGCGACCATCGTGCCGTGGGCGTCGACCCACCGGCGCGCGAAGCCCCGCTGGAAGACGTTGCCGGTGAGCATCGGCTGGACCGCGGCCGAGTCGGCGAAGGTCTTGGCGGCGGCCTTGTAGTCGGGCAGCTGCTGGTTGATCGGCTGGTGTGGCCAGGCGTGCGATCCCGGCGGCGCCGCGATCACGAACCCGGCCAGGTCACCGGTGTGTTTCTGGATCGGCGGTCCGGTGGGGTTCGGGTAGGACGGCTGCGCCTCGGGCTCGCCGCCGGTCGTCCTCGTCGCGAGGTCGTGGTGGCGGAGGACCAGGAACCCGGTGGCCGAGATGCCGAAACAGGCCAGCAGCGACACCACCAGGATCGCGACGAGAATCCAAACGGTCGCGTTCGACCGGCGCGGCGGCACCGGCGCCGCGGGGTACTGGCCCCAGCCCGCGGCCGGCTGCCAAGGCGCTGCCGGGCCCTGGGCGGGATAGCCGCCGGGCCAGGACGGCGGCTGCGCCGGTGAGACGGAGGGGTCAATATCCGGGGAGGGTGATGACACGGGCGTCAGTGTGATCATGGGCCCGCCTGCCGGCAAGACAGGGTGCAAACAGAAGGGGCGCCTCGCGAACCGCGGGCGCCCCTTCTGCGTGTTGCGTCAGACCAGACGGCGTACGACGTAGTTGCTGCCGTACATCTTGTGCTTGCCGACCCGCGCGCCGGTGTGCGGCGAGTCGTACATGTAGCCGCCGCCGGCGTAGATGCCGGCGTGGTAGCCGTACGAGCCGGAGCGGAAGATGATCAGGTCACCGACCTGCGCCGCGCTCTTGCTGACGGCCGTGCCGTAGTGCTGCTGCGAGTTGGCCTTGTGCGGCAGGTTCTTGCCGGCCGCCTTCTTGAAGACGTACTCGGTGAAGCCGGAGCAGTCGAACCGCGTCGGCCCGGCGGCGCCGAACTTGTACAGGGCGCCGGTGTGGCGCTTCGCCTCGGCCAGCACCGCCGCACCGCGGTTTCGCACGGTGATGCGGATCGACCCGCCGGTGCCCTGGTTGTATCCGGCGTTGGCGAGGTACACCGCACGCAGGGAGACGGTGGATGCGGGCCGCATGTACAGGTTGACGCTGCCCGCGGTGTTGACCTTGCCGGCCGACTGGGTGACCCACTTGCCGCCCCGGAAGGCCTGCAGGCGGACCCAGCCGTACGACACGGCCTTGTGGGTCTTGGGGTTGAAGTACTTGGCAGTGACCCGGACCAACTGACCTTTGTTGATCGTCCGGGCGCTGACGCTGGTGCGCACCAGCGGGTTGACCTTGGCGCTGGCCTGGGCGGCGGTCAGGACCGGGGCGGCAGCGCTGGCCGCCGGAGTCGAGATCAGCTGACCCGCGCAGAGGCAGAGGCCCAGGGAAAGCGCGGCGGTACCGGTGCCGACAGACAGACGACGTCGACGGCTCACAGTGTGCTGAGGCACGGTAAGGGAATCCCTCCGGCACGCCTGCGAGGTTAGCTGTCGGGTTCGGGCGGGAAGGTTGCCCGGTCGCCGTGTAGGCCGACTTCACCCCAAGGTCGCTCCGTTGCCGCCACCGGAGCGGGTGGCGCGGAGCGGACCGGCTGTCTCTCTCGAGAACCTGTGGGTCCCCCGTCCCTGCCCCCAATTGCCTTGTTGTGGTCGTTCGTACTGCGGTGGTCGCGACCCTCGGCCCGGGGCAGGGCTCGGCGTGAGCCGGAGTGACGCGAGCCGATCCGTCCCGAACCGGCCCAACCTTGCTACCAGCAATTTCACTTGATCGTCGGTGGCGTATTGGTGACCCAGCGTGTTCGGCACATTGGTGGCTGTCCAATTTGTTACCCGGAGGGGATAAATGCCATGACGTACGGTCATGACGTGATCACGAGTCGTCGAGGATGGCGGGTGAAACAGGACACACAAAAACTGACGGCGACCCCGTGTCCGCTGGCCACAGGCGGTTAGGTAGCCTGCGCGCCGCCGTCAACCGGGGACCGTGTGCGGGTCGGGTAACCTCGTCTCCCGTGACGGACGGCAAGATGCCCCTGCGGGCCAAGGTGGCGACCAGCGTGTCGAAGACCGCGGCTGCGCTCTCCAGGGCCGCGGGACGCGGCGACGGCTCGGTCATCGGCGGATGGCTCGGCCTCAAAATCGACCCCGACCTGCTGGCGCACCTCGCCTCGGGCCGGGCGGTCGCCCTCATCTCGGGCACCAACGGCAAGACCACGACGACTCGGCTCGCCGCGGCCGCGGTGTCGCACATCGGCCGGGTCGCCACCAACTCGTTCGGCGCGAACATGCCGACCGGGCACACCTCGGCGCTCGCCAAGGCCGGCACCACGCCGTTCGCCGTCCTCGAGGTCGACGAGCACTACCTTGCCCGGGTCATCGATGCCACCAACCCCCGCGTCGTCGCCCTGCTCAACCTCTCCCGCGACCAGCTCGACCGGGCCAAGGAGGTGGCGATGATGGCGCAGCTCTGGCGGGACGCCCTCGCCGGCCACCCCGAGGTGCGCGTGGTGGCCAATGCGGACGACCCGATGGTCGTCTGGGCCGCCGAGGGCAGTGGCCAGCAGGTCACCTGGTTCAGCGCCGGTCAGCGCTGGCACGACGACTCGTTCGTCTGCCCGCAGAGCGGTCACCCGATCGAGCGCGGCAACGGCGACTGGTGGTGCACCGGCTGCCCGCTGCGCCGCCCGCGCCCGCACTGGCGCGTCGAGGACGAGGGCGTCGTCGACTCGCGCGGCGACTGGCACCTGGTCAAGCTCCAGCTCCCGGGGCAGGTCAACCTGGGTAATGCCGCCACCGCCCTCGCGGTCGCGGCCGAGTTCGGGGTCCGCCCGATCGAGGCGCTCCCGCACCTGGCCACGGTCGCCTCGGTGGCCGGCCGCTACGCCCAGGTCGACCGGGACGGACGCAACGTCCGACTGCTCCTGGCCAAGAACCCGGCAAGCTGGCTCGAGGCGTTCGACATGGCCGAGCAGGCACCCACGCTGCTCTCGGTGAACGCCCGCGACCCCGACGGACTGGACACCTCCTGGTTGTACGACGTGAACTTCGCGCCGCTGCGCGACCGGCCGGTGCTGATCACCGGCGACCGGGCCCTTGACCTGGCCGTACGCCTCGAGGTGAACGGTGTGCCGTTCCGGCACGTTAGAACTTTCGACGAGGCGATCCAGGCAGTACCGCCCGGCCGCCTCGAAGTGATCGCCAACTACACGGCGTTCCAGGACATCCGAGCGGAGTTGGACCGTGTCAACTGAGAGCACCCTACGGATCGTGTGGATCTACCCCGATCTGCTCTCAACCTATGGCGACCGGGGCAACCTGCTCATCCTCGGCCGCCGCGCGGCGATCCGCGGCATTCCGGTCGAGACGTACGAGGTCCGCTCGGACCAGCCGATGCCGTCCAACGCCGACATCTACCTGATCGGCGGCGGCGAGGACGGCCCGCAGGCGCTGGCCGCGCAACGCCTGATCGCCGACGGCGGCCTGCACCGGGCGGTCAACCAGGGCGCCGCGGTCCTCGCGATCTGCGCCGGCTACCAGCTCTTCGGGCACTCGTTCTTCGCGAAGGGCGCGAAATGCCCCGGCCTCGGGCTGCTCGACCTGCACTCCGACCGTGGCGAGAGCCGCGCCGTCGGCGAGCTGCGCGGCGACATCGACCCGCGGCTCGGCCTGCCCCCGCTGACCGGCTTCGAGAACCACGGCGGCCGTACGCACCTGGGGCCCGGCGTCTCGCCGCTGGCCCGGGTCACCGCCGGGATCGGCAACGACGGCCAGACCGAGGGCGCTTGGCACGGGAAGATCCTGGGCACGTACTCCCATGGGCCCGCGCTCGCTCGCAACCCAGCTATAGCCGATCTGCTACTGCGTTGGGCAATCGGCGCGGATACTCTTCCACCCGTTGACGACACCTGGCCGGAGCGGCTCCGGGCCGAAAGGCTCGCCGCGGCGGGCAATTGACCAGTTAATCGGACAACCAGTTGGGCGGTACGACTGCATGACTGACACCCTGTTCGCGCCCTCGCCGGACACGGCTCCTCCCGCGCTGCCCGCTCCCGCGGCCGGCCTGGGCTGGAAACGCCGTCTGCTCCGGGTCGGCGTCCTGGGCGTCGTCGTCGGCGGTCTCGCGGTCGCCGCTGCCGTCCTCCCGCTGCGCGAGATCGGCGACGCGATTCTGGCCCTCGGCCAGGTCGCGCCGGTGGCGATCGCGGTGGTGGGCGGTCTGCTCCTGTCCGTGCTGGTGCCACGCACCGCCATCACGATCGCGTGCGGCGCCCTCCTCGGCGCGGCGACCGGCGCGGTGACCGCCCTCGCCGCCGCCGTGATCGCGTCCGCCGCCACCTATTACGCGGGCCGCTGGGCCGGCCGGGGCGTCCTGCATGCGCGGGCCGGCGGCCGCCTCGCCCGCCTCGACGGGTGGCTGAACCGGCGCGGGCTGTCCGCGGTGCTGCTGGTGCGGTTCCTCCCGCTGGCGCCGTTCGGCCTGATCGGTTACGCCTACGGGACCACCAGCGTGTGCCGCAAGCGCTACCTGTTCGGCACCTTCCTGGCCTCGATCCCGTCCGCGGTGAGCTACGCGGTGATCGGCGCGGCGGTGGCCGACCCGCACGGCCTCAACCCGCTGAGCCTGGCGCCGGCCCTGATCGGCTTCGCCCTGACCACGACGATCGTGTGGCGTTGGAAGCGCTCCGCCCGCCGTCAGGCCGCCGCCGCGGCGTAGCTCTGCCTGCTCAGATCTTGGAAAGCGCGCGTTAGCCGCCAACGGAAAGCCTTCCCTGTTTACCCCTGACGCCAGAGTCAGCCGGTTTGTTGGCGTGGGCCGGACCGGCGGCGATCAGGGCGGCGCGGATCTGGTGGGCGACGGTGATCGGCTCCGAGCGGACCAGCCAGGCGGGAAACCGCAGGATACGGTCGCCGGAGATCCAGATCTGGTTTTGTCGGAGCATGTCGGCGGCCCAGTGCCGGACGTCCATGTGATGACCGCCGTCGATCTCGACCAGGAGGCGGGCGCTAGTCCATTCGGCGTCGATGTAGCGGCTGCGTCCGCTCTCATCGACGCGGAGGCGCTGCAAATCGGGCGCGGGCAGGTGGAACCGCCGGCACAGCCGGACCAGGTCGATCTCGGAGAGTGCCGTGGCGCCGCCTTTGACGTCGGCGATCGTCGTGGTTATCAGGCGGTGCCGGCGGATCTTCGGGAAGTACTCGAGGACCTTCTCCAGGGCCGCAGGTGTGACGCGAGCCTGCTGGCAAGCGCGGGTGATGAGGTCACGTGCCTCGTTGTCGCTGCCCGCCCAGGCGGCCCCGTCGATCACGGCACGGGCGACGGTGGTGCGCGGCGGGCGTCCGATCTGCTGGTGCGGCGCGGGTAGAACGCCGGTGCGATGGATCCGGACATCGGGCATGTCGAGCGGCAGCCGCGGGAGCCGGTCGCTCCGGATGCGGTCGGCCGGAATCAGCACGTCGATCTGCTCGGCACGCAGACCCCGGACACCTCCCTCGGTTGCGGCTGCCGGCCCGGCCAGGCGTGCGTGGTCGCCGGCCACCAACACCGCGACCCATAGCTGTTGGTCGCGCATGAGTCGCCCGTTCTGGCCGAGGAGTATTCCTCGGCACCACCGTCGCCACCGGTCCTGCCTGAGGTTGCCGCGGACGATCCCTTCGGTGAAGAAGGCCTTTGCCTGAGCGACGGTCAGGACTGCGGACTGCTCGGCGAACAGCCAATCGAAGTCGCCGGCGTCGGCTGCGGGGATGTCGTGCATTGGGTGACCCTTGCGCATTCGTGGTCGTGCTCGCTCGGCCCCTGTGGATAAACACGTGCCTGTGGAGACCCGCACTCCCTCACGCGCGCCCTTCAAGATCGGGAGCCCGGAGGCACCAGAGAAGACTTCCAGTTCTCGCCCAACGCCCCCTCTTCAAGATCCGGGAGAGAGGGCTCCACTTTGCTCCACTGAGCCCACTTCTTCCGTCCTGGGGGGCCTTGACGGGGAATGGTGGTGAGTTATTCATGTGGTTTTGCGGTGTTATGAGTAGGGGTGTGGGGAGGTTGTCGGGTACGCGACGAGGATGATCATGGGGATCCGCTCCACTCCTGGGAGAACGCTGTGAGCTGGGACTTTGGCGGCGGCTGCGGTCGGCGAGCGTGCTCATTCGGCTTGCGGGTGGAGGGAAGTGGAGTAGAGTGGAGCGCAATGGCAGGGCCGAGGGGGGAGCTAGACCTGGGAGGCCTGCCGGCCCGAGTTGACAGGCGGACCGCGAACCGCTGGGGCAGGGGGTGGACGGCCGATGTTCCTCGGCACCCATACCCCACGCCTCGATGACAAGGGGCGGCTGATCCTTCCGGCCAAGTTCCGAGATGAGCTGGCGGGAGGTGTCGTGATCACCAAGGGGCAGGAACGCTGTTTGTACGTGTTCCCGATGCCGGAGTTCCAGCGCATCGCAGGCCAGCTTCGCGAGGCGCCGGTGACCAACAAGGCCGCCCGGGCATACAGCCGGGTGTTCTTCGCCAGCGCTCACGACGAGGTGCCGGACAAGCAGGGGCGGGTGACCATTCCGGCGCACCTGAGGGAGTACGCGGCCCTGGACCGCGACCTCGTGGTGATCGGGGCGAGTACCCGCGTGGAGATCTGGGACAAGCAGTCCTGGGACGACTACCTCGCGGCGAGCGAAGACGAGTTCGCCGACATCGAGGAGGGGGTGCTGCCCGGCGGACTGTAGGGCGTGGCACCCTGCCGGGCCGCCGATCACGGCCTCGGACGTCATCGCCCGTACTGCGAGATCTCCAGCCGCTCCCGCACCTGGCGCCTCTTCCCCGGCGCCAGGCGCGTGTCCGGACCGGAAAACACCGGCAACGCCCGCCGGCAACGGGCAGCGCCGGGACAAGCCGGGGACACGAGCGGATGGGGATCTGGCGGTACGGACGACGTCCGGGCCGGGGGCGAGCGTTGCGGCAAGGCCGGGTGGCAAAGGGGGTCGACGTGGGGGAGCCTCGTGGCACGCATGTGCCCGTGCTGCTCGAGCGCTGTCTCGAGCTGCTCACTCCCGCGCTCGACATGCCCGACGCCGTGCACGTCGACTTCACGCTCGGGCTGGGTGGGCATGCCGAGGCCGTTCTCGAGCGCTTCCCGGACGTGGTCCTCATCGGACTCGACCGGGACACCGAGGCCCTCGCGCACGCCCGGCACCGGCTGGCCCCGCACCGCGCCCGGACCCATCTCGTGCACGCGGTCTACGACGAGCTCCCGCAGGTGCTCGCCGACCTCGGGTACGAGCGGATCCACAGTGGCCTGTTCGACCTGGGTGTCTCGTCGCTGCAGCTGGACGAGGCGGACCGCGGTTTCGCGTACGCCCAGGATGCCCCGCTCGACATGCGGATGGACCAGACCGCGGGGATCACCGCGGAGCAGGTCGTCAACGAGTACGAGCCGGGGGAGCTGGTCCGGATCCTGCGGCAGTACGGCGAGGAGAAGTTCGCCCCGCGGATCGTCTCGGCGATCGTGCGGGAGCGGGCGAAGGGGCGGATCACCTCCACGGCCCGGCTGGCCGAGCTGGTCAAGGAGGCGATCCCGGCCGCCGCGCGACGAACGGGTGGAAATCCCGCGAAAAGAACGTTTCAGGCACTACGTATTGAGGTAAATCGGGAGCTCGTCGCACTGGAGTCGGCCCTACCGGCCGCTTTGGACGCATTGGCGCCGAAAGGCCGCCTTGTGGTGATGAGCTACCAATCGTTGGAGGACCGGATCGTCAAGCGCGCCCTCACCGCGAGGACGCGCAGCACCGGGCCGATCGACCTGCCGGTCGAGCTGCCCGGGACCGGTCCCACCCTGCGGCTGCTGACCAGGGGGTCAGAGCCGCCGACAGACGAGGAGGTCGAGGCCAACCCGCGGGCGGCTTCGGTGAAGCTGCGCGCGGTCGAGCGCCTCGGCCGGCAGGACACGACATCGGGGGACGCCCGCGAGCGGCCCCGGATGTCAACGCACGGGGGACGACGGCGGTTACGCCGGGGGGAACGCGACGAGGGGGAGGGGAAAGCATGAGCGAGCGCACGCACGCGCCGCGGCCGGGGGGCCGAGTCAAGGGTCAGCGCGGAACGGTGCCGGCACGCGATGCGGACACCCAGCACGGTGCCGGTCGGGGCAACGCCGGTCAGAGCGGTGCCGGTCAGAGCGGTGCCGGTCAGGGCCGTGGCGGTCCGGGAAGTGACGCCCGGGGGGCGCGCCACTTCACGGCTGCGGACGAGGCACGCGCCGACCGGTCCGACACGCGCCGGTCAGGGATGCGGGGGTCTGCCGCCGAGCCGGCGACGCGAGGCTCGGGCCGCGAGGGCTTGCTGCCGCGGGCGCGGGGTCGGGACAACGCCGATGAGGTACGTGGTGAGAGCCGTTCCGGGTCGGACCCGGCGCGTGGGTCGGACCTCGCGCGTGGCAAGGGCCGCCGGCCGGAGCCGTTGGTCGGCAAGAGCCGCTCGGAGGCGGGCGCGTCCCGTCGCCGCGACACCGGCCCGATCGCGCCCCGCAAGCGCGACACCGGGTCGGTCGAGGCTCGCAAGCGCGAGACCGGGTCGGTGGAGAGCCGCAAGCGCGACGCCGGGTCGGTGGAGAGCCGCAAGCGCGACGCCGGGTCGGTGGAGAGCCGCAAGCGGGACCTGGGCGTGTTCGCCGAGCGGGGGCTCGGCAAGAGTGTGCGCAGCGGGCGCCTGCGGGACGGCCGTGGCGGGCGGACCGTCCTGGATGCACCGGTGGACGGCACGGCGGCGCTCAAGCCGATCGAGGTCGAGGTGACCGCGGCCGAGCCGCTGCGGGTCACCGGTCCGGTCCGGACCACCGGCGAGGTGGTCACGCCGATGCTGCGGGTCGCCCCGCCGGCGCCGGTCAGCGCGCCGCGGGCGCCGTTCGTGGCCTCGGTGATCGGCGTGGTCATCGTCGGGGTGCTCGGCATCCTGATGATCAACACGAAGACCAACGAGAACTCGTTCCGGATCGCCGACCTGCAGAAGCAGGGCGCCGCGCTGGACAACCAGCAGCAGGACCTGGACAACCAGCTGGTCGCGGTGTCGAACGTCGGCAACCTCGGCGCCGCGGCCCGCCGGCTCGGCCTGGTCGAGGCGGACAAGCCAGCGATGATCACGCTGCCCGACGGCCGGATCATCGGCGTGCTCACGCCGGCGAAGGGCAAGCCGGCGGTCACCTCGGAGGACGGCCTCGCGCCCGGCAAGGCCTCGGCAAACCCGAGCACGGCGGCGAACCCGAGCACGGCGGCGGGCAACGGCACTGCGGCCGGGAACGGCACGGCGGCGGGCAACGGCACGGCGGCCGGGAACGGCACGGCGGCCGGGAACGGCACGGCGGCGGGCAACGGCACGGCGGCCGGGAACGGCACGGCGGCCGGGAACGGCACGGCGGCGGGCAACGGCACGGCGGCGGGCAACGGCACTGCGGCCGGGAGCGGAACCACCACGGGCGGGAGCCAGATGACCGGCACCAGCAGCGTCGTCCCGGGCACCGGGCAGTAGCCATGCCACCGCGAAACGACGACACACCGCGCCGGGGCGAGCAGCCCCGGCGCGGAACGTCTCGTGACCTTCCGGCCGAGGAGGGTACCGAGGAGACCGCCCGGGGCCGCGGGGGCTTCGGGATCGGCGACGCGCGGGCGTACACCCCGCGCGGCCGCACCCTGGCCGAGCGCGACCAGCGCACCCGGTCGCCGCGCGCCGGCCGCAACACCGACCCGTTCCGGCCGGCGCTGCAGGTGCTCGACGGCGGGCGCCCGCAGCGTGGCCGGCGTCCGGCCGAGACCGAGACGCCGGCCACGGACGAGGCCGGTCGCCGGGAGCAGCGCGACCCGCGTCGCGAGCCGCCGCGCAGCCGCCGCCCGGAGCCCGTCGACGACGACCGGGACGAGCTCGAGCAGCGCCGGCAGCGAGCGGCGGGCCGGGACCGGGGCGCGGGCCAGGATCGGGCCCCCGGCCGTGGTGTCCGGGTTCGCGAGGGTGTCCGGGGCGCGAGCGCGAAAAGCACGCGGGAGACCCGGGCGTCCTACGCACCCCGTACCCGAAAGGGAAATGACAAACCGGCCGCCCGGACCACCGCGAAGGGCCGGGGCCGGCCCGTGCCGAAAGGCCGGGCCGTGCCCGAACCGCCGAAGCTGGCCAACCCGACCAGGCGGCTGCGGCTGGGTACCGTGCTGGCGCTGTCGCTGTTCGTGATGATCGGCGTGCGGCTCGTCGTGCTGCAGGTGGCCGCGTCGCCGGCCGACGCGGCGCGGCTGATCAAGCTGCGCGAGGACCGGATCAGCGAGATCACCCTGCCCGCGTCGCGCGGCAGCATCCTGGACCGGAACGGCACCGTGCTCGCGCACAGCGTCGAGGCCCGGTACGTGGCCGCCGACCCGGTGCTGGTCAAGAACGTGGCGACCGAGGCGGCCATCCTCGCGCCGCTGCTCGGCGTGCCGGCCTCCAAGCTGATCCCGAAGATGACCAAGCACGCCCGGCCGGGCGGCGGGCAGTCCCGCTTCGAGTTCCTGGCGCAGGGCGTGGACATCGCCGTGGGCGACAAGATCGCCGCGATGAACCTGGGCGGGATCGTGGTGCGGCAGGACGAGCGCCGCGACGAGCCGGGCGCCGACCTGGCCGCGAACCTGATCGGCTTCACCGGTGCGGACAACTCCGGCCTCGAGGGCATCGAGGGCCGCTACGACTCACTGCTGCGCGGCACGCCGGGCTCGCAGGAGTTCGAGATCGGCAAGGGTGACCTGAACGCGCCGATCCCGGGCGGCTTCCAGCGCTACGTCGAGCCGCAGCCGGGCACCTCGATCGAGCTGACCATCGACGCCGAGCTGCAGTGGGAGGTGCAGCACATCCTCGGCGACCAGCTGCGCCAGTGGAAGGCGTCGATCGGCGGCGCCGTGGTGCTCGACATCAAGACCGGCGAGGTGCTCGCGCAGGCCAGCTTCCCGCCGTACAACGCGCAGAAGCCGCTGGAATCCTCGGCGGCCGACCGGGACGACGTGCCGAGCTCGATCGTGGCCGACCCCGGGTCGGTGCACAAGCCGTTCATGTTCGGCGCGGCCCTGCAGGAAGGCCTGATCACGCCGGACTCGACGCTGGCCATCGGTCCGGCGCTGCGGCGCGGCGGTTACACCTTCCCGGACAGCCACCCGCAGCCCAAGGGCACGCTGATGACGATGCCGGGCCTGCTCGCGCTCTCCTCCGACGTGGGCACCATCCTGATCGGCGACAAGCTCGGCAAGCAGCGGGTGTACGAGTACCAGCAGAAGTTCGGTCTCGGCAGGTCGACCAACGAGGGGGTGGCCGGCGAGGCGCAGGGCAAGATCCTGCCGCCGGACGAGTGGAGCGGTTCGGCGTCCGGCTCGGTGCCGATCGGCCACAGCGTCGACGCCACGCTCATCCAGATGGCGGCGGGCTACGCGGCGATCGCCAACAACGGCACCTACATCCAGCCGCACATCATCAAGTCGTACATCTCCGGCAAGGACGGCAAGGTCACCAGCGCCGGGGAGCCGGCGACGCACCAGGTGCTGAGCCCGAACATCGCCGCCGAGCTGCGCACGATGATGGAGGCCGTGGTCGACAATGCGGACGCGACCGGCACCCAGGCCCGGGTCAACGGCTACCGGGTGGCGGGCAAGACCGGTACCGGCAAGCGGCTGGTCGACGGTCAGTACACAAGCAGTAACTACGGGTCGTTCATCGGCATGGCGCCGGCCGAGAACCCGCGGTTCGTCATCGCGGTCTCGGCCGAGGTGCCGCACGGCACCGGCGGCGAGGTCGCGGCGCCGGCGTTCAGCAAGATGATGTCGTACGCGCTGCTGCAGAACCGGGTGCCGCCCTCGGCCACCAAGCCGCCCACCTTCCGCATCCATCCGTGAGCCGTGGCGTTTTCTGTCGAATGCGGGCACCGGGTAGGGTCTGACGCCGTGTCCGGCATTCCCCGTCCCGAGTCCGTCGCGCCGCTGCGACTGACGCGCCTCGCGGCCCTGCTCCCGGCGGTGCTGACCGGCGCCGACGTCGAGGTCAGCGGCATCACGCACGCCAGCCAGGAGGTGCGGCCCGGCGACCTGTACGCGGCGCTGGCCGGCGCCAACCGGCACGGCGCCGAGTTCGTGGCCGGTGCCGCGGCGGCCGGCGCGGTGGCCGTGCTGACCGACGAGGCCGGTCGAGATCTCGCGCTGGCGGCCGGCCTGCCCGTGCTGGTGGCCGACGACCCGCGGGCGGTGCTGGGCGCCGCCGCGGCCGCGATCTACGGCGACCCGTCGGCCCGGCTCACGATGATCGGCATCACCGGCACGGCCGGGAAGACGTCGACGGCGTACCTGGTCGAGGCCGGCCTGCGCGCGGCCGGGATGATCACCGGCCTGATCGGGACCGTGGAGACGCGGCTCGGCGACCTGGTGGTGGCCAGTGTGCGCACCACGCCTGAGGCGACCGACCTGCAGGCGATCCTGGCCGCGGCGGCCGAGCGGGAGGTGAGCGCAGTGGTCATGGAGGTGTCCAGCCACGCGCTCGCGATCGGCCGGGTCAACGGGCTGCGGTTCGCGGTCGGCGGGTTCACCAACTTCGGCCTCGACCACCTGGACTTCCACGCCGACGTCGAGGACTACTTCGCGGCCAAGGCACGCCTGTTCGACGGGCGCAGCCGGGTCGAGGTGCTCAACTACGACGACCCGGCGTTGCGCCCGCTGTTCAAGCCGTCGACGGTCAGCTACTCGGCGGCCGGCGACCCGGCGGCCACGTGGTGGGCCGACCAGGTGCGGCCGTCCGCGTTCGGGCAGCGCTTCATGGTGCACGGGCCGGACGGGCTCGCCGTCGAGGCCGGGGTGTCCCTGCCCGGGCGGCACAACGTGGCCAATGCGCTGCTCGCGCTCGCCTCGCTGGTGGCGGTCGGGGTGGACGCCCAGGTCGCGGCGAGCGGGATCGCGGCCTGCCCGGGCGTGCCGGGCCGGCTCGAGCAGGTGGTTGCGCCGGGCGAGGTGCTCGGCGTGGTCGACTACGCGCACAAGCCGGACGCGATCGTGGCGGCGCTCGCCGCGCTGCGCGAGCTGGCGGCCGGGCGCGGCGGCCGGGTGATCTGCCTGATCGGGGCCGGCGGCGACCGGGACAAGGGCAAGCGGCCGCTGATGGGTGCCGCGGCGGCGCGCGGGGCGGACCTGGTGATCGTGACCGATGACAATCCGCGCACCGAGGACCCGGCTCTCATTCGCGCCGCGGTCCGGGCAGGGGCCGAAGAGGCCGGCGGCTCTGCGAAGATCATCGAGGTGGCCGGCCGGCGGGCGGCGATCGACGAGGCGGTCCGGCTGGCCGGGCCGGGCGACGTGATCGCGTTGCTCGGCAAGGGCCACGAGCGGGGCCAGGAGGTGAACGGGCAGATGCTGCCGTTCGACGATCGGGTCGAGCTGGCCGCGGCGCTGACCGCGAACAACGGGAGTCGCTCGTGATCCGGATGACTTTGGACGAGATCGCCAAGGTCACGGGCGGGCGGCTGGTCAATGCGTCGCCGTCCGTGACGGTGACCGGCGGCGTCGAGTACGACTCCCGGAAGGTCGGCCCGGGCGGGCTCTTCGTCGCTTTCGAGGGCGAGAAGGTGGACGGCCATTCCTTCGCCGCCGCTGTCGTGGCGGCGGGGGCGGCCGGGGTGCTGAGCACCCGGGACACCGGCCAGCCGGGTGTTGTCGTCGAGGAGCCGCTCGCGGCGCTGGCGGCATTGGCGCGGGCCGTGGTCGAGCGGCTGCCCGGGCTCACGATCGTCGGGCTGACCGGGTCCTCCGGCAAGACCACGACGAAGGACTACATCGGGCAGCTGCTGGCGCGGCTCGGGGCGACCATCGCGCCGGCCGGTTCGCTCAACAACGAGCTGGGCTTCCCGTACACGGTGCTGCAGGCGACCGAGGAGACCCGGTTCCTGGTGCTGGAGATGGGCGCGCGGGGGATCGGGCACATCCGGTACCTGTGCGAGATCGCCCGGCCGCAGGTGGGCGTGGTGCTCAACATCGGGGCGGCGCACATCGGCGAGTTCGGCTCGGTCGAGGGCACGGCACGGGCCAAGGGCGAGCTGGTGGAGGCGCTGCCGGCGACCGGAGTCGCGGTGCTGAACGCGGACGATCCGCTGGTCGCCGGGATGGCGCCGCGGACCGGCGCCCGGGTGCTGCTGACCGGGGAGTCGGCCGGGGCGGCGGTGCGGGCCACCGGCGTGACGCTGGATGCGGGCGGCCGCCCGGCGTACACAATCGGATTTGGGGGAAAAAACGGAAATGTTCGGCTTGGCGTAATTGGCCGGCATCAGGTGTCGAACACGCTCGCGGCGGCCGGGGTGGCGCTGTCGCTGGGGATGGCCTTCGACGAGGTGGTAAGCGCGCTGGGCGAGATCGGGATCGTGTCGAGCCGGCGGATGGACGTCTTCGTCCGGCCGGACGGCGTCACGGTGATCGACGACTCGTACAACGCGAACCCGTCGTCGACCGCGGCGGCGTTGAACGCGCTCGCCACCATGGGGGCGGACGGGCGCCGCGTCGCGGTGCTCGGCTACATGGCCGAGCTCGGCGAGCACGAGCGCTCCGGCCATGAGGAGGTCGGCCGGCTGGCCGCTGAGCTCGGTGTGGACCGGCTCGTCGCGGTGGCCGGCAACGCCCGTCCGATCCTGGACGGGGCAGCAACGGTCGAGGGGTGGACCGGCGAGGCGATCTTCGCGGCCGATCAGGCCGCCGCGCTGGAGATCGTCAGGGGGGATCTGCGGGCCGGCGACGTCGTGCTCGTGAAGGGTTCCAGGTACCGCACGTGGGATGTGGTCGACGGACTGCGTCCCGA
Source organism: Actinoplanes sp. KI2 (assembly GCF_025630775.1). Lineage (GTDB taxonomy): Bacteria > Actinomycetota > Actinomycetes > Mycobacteriales > Micromonosporaceae > Actinoplanes. The sequence continues at coordinate 225,761 of NZ_JAOSZE010000005.1, read as the reverse complement.
GGAGGGTCGCCCGTGAGGGCAGTCATAGTCGCGGCCGCGGTCGCGTTCATCATCTCGTTGTTCGGCACGCCGGTGGCCATCCGCGTCTTCACCGCGCTCAAGGCCGGTCAGCCGATCCGGTCCCTCGGGCCCGCCACCCACCAGGGCAAGAAGGGCACGCCGACGATGGGCGGCGTCGCCTTCATCGTGGCCACCGTCTTCGCGTACGTGGCTGGCCACGTCGCCCTGACCACGCTGCCCGAGCGGCAGATCGCGCAGGAGGGGCCGACGATGACGGCCCTGGTCCTGCTCGGCCTGTTCGTCTTCTGCGGCGTGGTGGGCTTCCTGGACGACTTCCTGAAGGTGCGCCGGCGCAACTCGGACGGCCTGAGCGCCAAGGGCAAGCTGCTCGGCCAGCTCATCGTCGGCGCCGGGTTCGGCATCGCGGCCCTGTACGTGGCGAGCACCAACGGGCAGACCGTGGCGAGCGAGCACATCTCGTTCATCCGGGACGTCAGCTGGCTCGACGTCGGCAAGGTCGGCTCGGTCCTGGTCTTCGTCTTCGTGATCATGGCGATGTCGAACGGCGTGAACCTGACCGACGGTCTCGACGGCCTGGCCACCGGCGCCTCGATCCTGGTGCTCGGGGCGTACGCGCTGATCGGGTTCTGGCAGTACCGCCACTGGTGCGGCGACACCGACTACGCCCGGGTCAACGACTACTGCTACCAGGTGCGCGACCCGCTGGAGATCGCGATGATCGCGGCCGCCGCGGCGGCCGCCTGCGTGGGCTTCCTCTGGTGGAACACGTCGCCGGCGCGGATCTTCATGGGCGACACCGGCGCGCTGGGCCTGGGCGGCCTGATCGGCGGCCTGGCCGTGTCGACCCGCACCACGCTGCTGTCGATCATCATCGGCGGGCTCTTCGTGATCATCACGATGTCCGTGGTCATTCAGATCATCTCGTTCAAGACCACCGGTAAACGGGTGTTCCGGATGTCGCCGCTCCAGCACCACTTCGAGTTGGCCGGCTGGAGCGAGGTCAACATCGTGGTCCGGTTCTGGATCGTGGCCGGCATCTGCGTGGCGATCGGCCTCGGCCTGTTCTACTCGGACTTCCTGGCGGTCATGGGCTGACTCACATAACGAGGCGCGACACGCCAGCGAGGTGACGACTGCTGGCGTGTCGCCGCCACGATGATGTGTCCATGGCGGACGACCGGACATCAAAGGCGGCTCGCCCGTCGCTCAGCCGGCAGCTCCTGCCCGCCGTGCACGGGATGCTCGCCCGACCCCTCTCCTCGTACTACCTGCTGATCGCCGGCTCCAGCCTGCTGCTGCTGATCGGGCTCACCATGGTCTTCTCGGCGACCAGCGTGAAGGCGTACGAGGAGAACGGCAGCGCCTTCGCGACGATCGCCAACCAGGCGGTGTTCGCGCTGCTCGGCCTGGTCGCCTTCTGGATCTGCCAGCGGCTGCCCGCCACCACCCTGCGCGACCTGGGTAAGTACATTCTCGGCGCGGCCGTCGTGCTGCTCGCGATCCTCGACCTGATCGGCGCGCTCGCCTCGGTCGGCGTGCTGAAACCGGACGTGCACGGCGTGGTGACCCTGGGTCCGATCCACGCCCAACTGCTCTGGCTGTACCTCGGCCCGATCGGCCTCCAGCCGGCCGAGCTCGCGAAGCTCGGCATGGTGCTGTGGGGCGCCGACGTGATCGCCCGCAAGGGCCCCGCGCTCGGGCACTGGCGCGAGCTGGCCCGCCCGCTGTTCCCGGTGATCGGCCTGCTGTTCGTCCTGGTCGGCTACAACGACCTGGGCACCATGCTGGTGCTGCTCGCGCTGATCATCGGCCTGCTCTGGGCGGCCGGGGTGCGCCTGCGGGTGTTCGCCGCGCTCGGCGTCATCGGCCTGGCCGGCGTCGGCCTGCTCATCGCCGCGGCCTCCGGTGGCGCCGGCTCGGGCTCGGCCGACGCCGGCAACTACCGGCTCGCCCGGCTCACCAACTTCCTGCAGCCGCTCGACAAATGCGACCTCAACGACAACTGCTACCAGCTCATCCAGGCCCGCTCGGCGATCTTCGAGGGCGGCTGGTTCGGGGTCGGCCTGGGCAAGAGCGTGCTCAAGTGGAACTGGCTGCCCGAGGCCTCCAACGACTTCATCTTCGGCGTGGTCGCCGAGGAGTTGGGCGTGGTCGGCTGCGGTGTGATCCTCGCGCTCTTCTCGGTGCTCGCCTACACCGGCTTCCGGATCGCCCGGCGCTCGGCCGACCCGTTCCGCCGGCTGGCCGCCACCGCCATCACCACCTGGCTGGTCACCCAGGCCGTCATCAACATCGGCGGGGTCACCGGCATGCTCCCGATCACCGGCCTGCCGCTGCCGTTCATCTCGACCGGCGGCAGCGCGCTGGTGGTGACGCTGGCCGCGATCGGGATGCTCGCCTCCTTCGCCCGTGCCGAGCCGGACGCGGCCCGGGCGCTGAACGCCCGTCCGCCCGCGATGTGGGTGCGGCTACTCTGGGCCCCGCTGCCGCCGCTTCCCCCGCAACGGCAGCCGGGGGCCGGGTCCGGCCGGGCTCCGACACCCGCGGGGGGCGAAGGGAGACGGTGATGGCTCTGCTGCGGTCGGTCGTGCTCGCCGGCGGAGGCACCGGCGGTCACATCTATCCGCTGCTCGCCTTCGCCGACGCGGTGCAGCGGCACTTCCCGGAGGTGCGGATCACGGCGCTCGGCAGCCCCAAGGGCATGGAGAACGAGCTCATCCCGCCCACCGGGTACGACCTGCGGATCATTCCGGCGTTCCAGCTGCCGCGGTCGGTCAACCTGAACCTGCTGCGCACGCCGGACCGGATGTACAAGTCCGCGCACGCGGCCGGCAAGATCCTCGACGAGGTGCAGGCCGACGTGGTGGTCGGATTCGGCGGGTACGTGTCGGTCCCGGCCTATCTGGCCGCCTGGAAACGCGACCTGCCGATCGTCATCCACGAGGTGAACGTGCCGCCGGGCGTGGCGAACCGGATGGGCATGAAGTTCACCAAGAACGTCGCGGTCGGCTTCCCCAGCCAGCCGCAGCAGGCCGAGTCGCTGCGGGACGCGCGGGTGGTCGGCGTGCCGCTGCGCACCAAGCTCACCCACCTGGACCGGGCCGCGCTGCGCCCGCAGGCGCTCTACCAGTTCGGTCTGCGGCCCGACCTGCCGGTGCTGTTCGTCTCCGGCGGCTCGTCCGGCGCCCGGACGATCAACCTGGCGGTGGCCGCGGCGGCCAAGCGGCTCGCGCACGCCGGCATCCAGGTGCTACACGTGCAGGGCGGCCGGAACGACCCGTTCGAGGTGCCCGCCGACCTCCCGGTTCCGTACGTGGTGCTGCCGTACCTGTCCGACATGCAGCTGGGCTACGCGGCGGCCGACCTCATGCTCTGCCGGGGCGGCGCGATCACGGTGGCCGAGACGACCGCGCTGGGCGTGCCGGCGGTCTACGTCCCGTACCCGCACAGCAACCAGGAGCAGAAGCGCAACGCGCTGCCGGTGGTCGAGGCCGGCGGCGGCATCCTGGTGGACAACAGCGAGTTCACCCCCGAGTGGATCGAGCAGCAGGTCATCCCGTTGGCACGCGACCGGCAGCGGCTCGCGATGATGGGCCAGGCGGCGTCGCGGTACGGACGCCGCGACGGGGACGAGGCCCTCCTGGAGTTTGTGTTGGAAGCGGTGGCGGCCAGATGATTTTGGGGAATGGTGCGATGTCCTTTTTCTCCGGAGGAGGCTTGTGAACACCACGGAGCTCAGCCCGGCCGGCGAGTTGACCGCCGAGGACCTGGGCAGCGTGCACCTGATCGGTATCGGCGGGGTCGGCATGGGCGGCCTGGCCCGGCTGTTGCTCACCCGGGGCGTGCCGGTCTCCGGCAGCGAGCTGCGCGAGTGGCCGGCGCTGGCCGCGCTGCGCGCGCTCGGCGGCACCGTGCACATGGCCCACGTCGCGGAGAACCTCGACGGGGTGGACACCGTGGTCTATTCGACCGCGATCCCGCAGGACCACCTCGAGCTGGTCGAGGCCCGCCGCCGCGGCCTGCGGATCATGCACCGCTCCGAGGCGCTGGCCGCCGCCATGACCAACCGGCAGACCATCGCGGTGGCCGGCACGCACGGCAAGACCACCACCACCTCGATCATGACGGTGATCCTGCAGCACGCCGGGCAGGACCCGTCGTTCGTGATCGGCGGCGAGATCTCCGAGGCCGGCTCGAACGGGCACCACGGCACCGGGCCGCACTTCGTGGCCGAGGCGGACGAGAGCGACAAGTCGTTCCTGATCTACCGGCCGCACGTCGCGATCATCACGAACATCGAGGCCGACCACCTCAACAACTGGGGCGACCTGGACGGGCTGAAGGCCGGCTTCCTCGAGTTCGCCGGGCTCACCGACGCCGACGGCTTCGTGGTGACGTGCGCCGACGACCCCGGGACCCAAGGCCTGATCGCGTCGCTGCGCGCTCAGGGCAAGACCGTTTTCACGTACGGCGAGAGCGCCGACGCCGATCTGCGGATCAGCGAGGTCGTCTCCACCGTGAGCGGGGTGCGCTACCTGGCCTCGCTGGACGGCCAGGAGCTCGGCGAGATCAAGCTGGCGCTGCCCGGCCGGCACATGGGCCTCAACAGCGCGGCGGCGGTGCTCACCGCGCTGCGCCTGGGCCTGCCGCTCGAAAAGATCACCGAGGCGCTGGAGTCGTTCCCGGGCGTGCGCCGGCGCTTCGAGCGCAAGGGCATCGCCGCCGGGGTGCGCGTCTACGACGAGTACGCGTACCACCCGACCTCGGTGAAGGCGGCGCTGCTGACCCTGCGTGAGGTGGCCGGCGACGGCCGCCTGCTGGTGGTCTTCCAGCCGTACCGGGTGTACCGCACCCGTGACCTGCAGGCCGAGCTGGCCGAGGGGCTGGCGATCGCCGACCAGGTGATCGTGATGGAGGTCTTCGGGCCGGGCGAGGTGCGCGGGCCGGGCGAGGGCGGGGTGGCGCTGACCGCCGCGATCGATCTGCCCGCCGAGCACAAGGTCTTCGTACCGGACTGGGAGGACGTGCCGGCCGAGGTGGTTCGCCGCAGCCGTCCGGGCGACGTCGTGGTCACCATGGGCGCGCCGCCGATCTCGCTGATGGGCGACGAGTTGCTGGCCGCCCTCGCGGCGGAGCGGGCGATCTGACCCGATGAGTGCGGGCGGGCGCAACTGGCGGCTGGTCCGGGCGAACACCGACGCGGTGCCGTCCTCGGCCCGGCGGTTCATGGCCCGCGCCCGCCGGCGCCGGTTGCGGGCCGCCGTGCCCTGGGCGGTGGCGGCCGGGGTGCTGGTCGTCGCCGGGGCGCTGACCTGGGTGGTGTACGGCACGTCGGTGCTCGCCGTCCGGCAGGTCAAGGTGGTCGGCGTGCAGACGATCGACCCGGTGCAGGTCGAGCAGGCCGTCGACGTGCCGCCGGACGAGCCGCTGGCCCGGGTCGACCTGGGCGCGGTGCGGGCCCGGGTGCGGGCCATCCCGGCGGTCGACCGGGTGACGGTCAAGCGCGGCTGGCCGTCGACGCTCGTGGTCGAGGTGGTGGAGCGTACGGCGGTGGCGGCGGTGCCGACCGGGCCCGGCAAGCTGTCCCTGATCGACGAGACCGGCACCCCGTACCGGGAGGTGACCCGCCGGCCGGACGGCCTGCCGCTGATCCGCACCGCGGCGCCGGGAGCGGCCGATCTGAACACCCGGTCGGCACTGAAGGTGCTCGGTGCGCTCAGCCCGGAGCTGCGCGAGCAGTTGGTGGAGATCTCGGTGGCCGCGCCGGCGCAGATCCACCTGCAGCTGACCGGCAACCGCACGGTGGTCTGGGGCGACGACACCGAGAACGACACGAAGAGTCGGGTGGCGACCGCGCTGCTGAAAAAGGCGCACCAGGAGATCGATGTCAGCGCGCCGCTCGTGGTGACCATCCGCTGATCGGACATTCAACCACGAACGGCATATTCGGGCCGAGGTTACGGGGCGGTCCGATATTCGCCACTTAAGCGCCCCTCGACACGCCGCGCCGGTCCTTGGTTGACGCCTGCAGTCCGCTTACGTTGCCTCCAGAGGATGGATGGTTGACATAACCCTAAGCCTCTAGTAGAGGGTGAGGGTTTCCTCGCCCTCCCTTACCCGGCAGCGAACGTCGCTGTTACGCCGCGACATTCGTCCACCCCGAAGGGAAGGCTGAGCCCGATGACACCTCCACACAACTACCTGGCGGTCATCAAGGTCGTCGGGATCGGTGGCGGCGGCGTGAACGCCGTCAACCGCATGATCGAGGTGGGGCTCAAGGGAGTCGAGTTCATCGCGATCAACACCGACGCCCAGGCGCTGCTGATGAGCGACGCCGACGTCAAGCTGGATGTCGGCCGCGAGCTCACCCGCGGCCTCGGCGCGGGCGCCCAGCCCGACGTCGGCAAGAACGCCGCCGAGGATCACCGCGACGAGATCGAGGAGGTTCTCAAGGGAGCCGACATGGTCTTCGTGACCTGCGGCGAGGGCGGCGGCACCGGCACCGGCGGCGCGCCGGTCGTGGCGAACATCGCCCGCAAGCTCGGCGCGCTCACCATCGGCGTGGTCACCCGGCCGTTCTCGTTCGAGGGCAAGCGCCGCCAGGTGCAGGCCGAGTCGGGCATCGAGGAGCTGCGCAACCAGTGCGACACGCTCATCGTGATCCCGAACGACCGGCTGCTCGCGCTCGGCGACCGCGGCATCAGCATGATGGACGCGTTCCGCCAGGCCGACCAGGTGCTGCTCTCCGGTGTCCAGGGCATCACCGACCTGATCACCACGCCAGGTCTGATCAACCTGGACTTCGCCGACGTCAAGAGCGTGATGAGCAACGCCGGCAGCGCGCTCATGGGCATCGGCAGCGCGCGCGGCGACAACCGCGCCGTCGAGGCCGCCGAGCGGGCGATCTCCAGCCCGCTGCTCGAGCAGAGCATGGACGGCGCGCGCGGCGTCCTGCTGTCCATCGCCGGCGGGTCCGACCTCGGCCTGTTCGAGATCAACGACGCGGCTCAGCTGGTCACCGATGCCGCGCACCCGGATGCCAACATCATCTTCGGCGCGGTCATCGACGACGCGCTCGGCGACGAGGTGCGGGTCACCGTGATCGCGGCCGGGTTCGACGGCGGCGCCCCGTCGTACAAGCCGGCCGAGACGACCCGCAAGGCGACGCCGGTCCAGCCGGCCGGCGCGCCGGTGTCGGCGACGACCTCCACGCCCGCCGTGCAGGCACCGCCGGCGCAGACGCCGCGCCGGGTGCTCTTCGACGACGTGGACGTGCCGGACTTTCTCAAGAACGGCTCGTGACCGCCGGTCGCCGGGACGAGCTCGCCGCCTCGCTCGCCGAGGTCCGGGAGCGGATCGCCCGCGCCTGCGTGGATGCGGGCCGGCCGGCGGACGACGTCACCCTGGTCGCGGTGACCAAGACCTATCCGGCGAGCGACGTGGTGCTGCTCGCCGGGCTCGGCGTCACCGACGTGGGGGAGAACCGCGACCAGGAGGCGGGGCCGAAGGCCGCCGCGGTGCGTGCCGAGGGCGCGGCGCCGCGCTGGCACTTCATCGGGCAGTTGCAGCGCAACAAGGCCAGATCCGTGCTCGCGTACGCTGACGTGGTCGAGTCGGTGGACAGCGTGCGGCTGGCCACCGCCGTGGACCGGGCGGCGGCCGGCCGGCCGACACCGCTCGAGGTGCTCGTCCAGGTGAGCATCGACGGCGACCCGGACCGGGGCGGTGCGGCCGGCGACGACATCTGGCGGATATCCGACCTCGTGGCGGCCTCGGCGGCGCTGCGCCTGGGCGGAGTGATGGCGGTCGCGCCGCAGGACTGGGATCCGGACCGCGCGTTCGAGCACCTCGCCACGGTCACCGCGCGCCTGGTGTCGATCCATCCGGAGGCGACCACGGTCTCGGCCGGGATGAGCGGCGACCTGGAAGCGGCGATTCGGCACGGAGCGACACACGTCCGGATCGGCACTTCTTTGCTCGGAATGCGAAACACGCTGCGGTAGCCTTGCGGCGGGCAGCAAACTACATAGGTGTCGTTTAAAGCGAAAGCTTTGGGGCACGGTTTCGCCGCGGGTCGCCGGTCCGGATCGGATCGCTGCCCGTGCAAGGGGGGATGCGGTACGCCGGGGGGCGCGCGCCGCGCAGCGGACAAAAGGTGGGGGACATGGCTGGTCGGGTCGGCACTTTCGCGATGCGGGATGGGGTGGGGGCATGAGCGCGATTCGGAAGGCCGGTGTCTGGCTGGGCCTCGTCGAGGAGGACGAGGAGACCGGGTACGAGGAGCGCGGCTATCGGGAGAGCTCTTACCGTGACCGCAGCCGTGACCGCGACCGGTACGCGTCGGACCGCTACGCCGACGAGTTCGCCGACGAGGACGACGACCTCGAGGAGGAGCGGACCGTCCCGCGCGCCCGCGGCGAGCGGTCCCGCCCGTCGGACCGGCTCTCCCGGATCGACCGCGACGACCACGATCGGGTGGACGCCGGGGATCGGGCCCGCGTGCGTTCCATCACTCGGTCGACCATGGCGAGTGAGCCCGTCACCCCGGTGAGCTACCAGACCCGGGACAACCTGGCCCTGGCCGAGGAGCGGGTGCACGCGCCGCAGCCGGCTCCGCGCCCGGTCGAGGAGGAGCAGCGGTACCAGATCACGACGCTGCACCCGACCACGTACCGGGAGGCGCGGACCATCGGCGAGCACTTCCGGGACGGCGTGCCGGTGATCATCAATCTCACCGAGATGGATGAGGGTGACGCCCGCCGCCTGGTCGATTTCGCGGCGGGACTGGCGTTCGGCCTTCGCGGTACGATCGAGCGCGTGACCAACCGGGTTTTCCTGCTCTCTCCGGCGAATGTCCAGGTCACCGCGGAGGACAAGGCCAAGATCGCTGAGGGTGGGTTCTTCAACCAGAGCTGAACCCGAACGAGGGACCCTCAGAAGTGCTGTCGATCCTGTTCCAGATCCTCTATCTCATCGTCTACCTTTTCTTCCTGGTTCTGCTGGCGAGGTTCGTCCTGTCGGCGGTGCTCCAGTACGGACGGCGGTGGCAACCCGGCCGTGGCGCCGCGGCGGCGTTGGAGACGGTGTGGACCGTCACTGATCCGCCCCTCAAGGCGTTGAGGCGGGTGATCCCACCGTTGCGCATTGGTAACGTGAGCTTGGACCTGGCTTTCATCGTGCTGCTGGTTATCCTGTTCGTGCTCATGGAGTTCGTGCTCGCCAACCTGATCCGGAACTACAGCTAGACAGCAGCCCCACACCGCGGCCGCGACTGACCCGAGGAGATGCGATGCCGCTGACCCCGGCCGACGTGCACAACGTCGCCTTCAAGAAACCCCCGATCGGCAAGCGGGGGTACGACGAGGAGGAGGTCGACGCCTTCCTGGACGAGGTCGAGCGCGAGCTCGCCCGTCTGATCGAGGAGAACAACGAGCTGCGCGCCCAGGTGGAGCGCGGCGGCCGGGGTGGCGCGCCAGCCGTCTCGGGCGCCGACCCCCGCCTCGCTGCCGAGCTCAACGAGATGAAGGCCCAGCTGGACCGCGTCCAGCGGGACAAGGCGCAGGCCGAGCAGGCCGCCCGTCAGATGCAGGCCGAGCTGGAGCAGGTGCGGGCCCAGGGCCCGGTCGGCGCTCCCGGCGGCGGCACCGGCGACGGCGAGCAGCAGGCCCTGCGCGTGCTGATGATGGCCCAGCGCACGGCCGACGACCACGTGGCCGACGCCCGTCGCGAGGCCGACAAGCTTCTCTCCGACGCCCGGTCCAAGGCGGAGGAGGTCACCCGCGAGGCGCGGGCCAAGGCCGACGCGCTCGAGCGCGACGCCCGCCAGCGTCACCAGGAGGCCATGGGTGGCCTGGACGCGAAGCGGTCGGCGCTGCAGAAGCACATCGAGGAGCTCAAGCAGTTCGAGCGGGAGTACCGCACGCGCCTCAAGGCGTACCTGGAGAGCCAGCTGCGTGACCTCGACGGTCGCGGGCAGGGTCTCGAGGCCGAGCTGACCCGGGCCGACTCGCAGCGCGCGGTCGGTGGTTCCGGCGGTCTCGCCGCGGCCGGCCTGGCCGGGTCGTACGGCGGCTCCCGCACCGGCGCCATCGAGTCCGGGCGCTGACCGGTCGCCGACACCCCTCGGCAGTACCCCTGAAGGACGAGCTGACCAGGAACCCGACGAGGATGAGCCATGATCGTTGCTAGCTTGCTGCTCATCCTCGTCGCGGTGACGTTGCTCGTGCTCGGCCTCACCGGCGGATCGAGCGGTCTGCTCATCGGTTCGATCGTGGCCAGCCTGCTGGCCGCGGTCGCCCTGATCATCGGCGCGCGGCGGAACGCCGTGGCTCGCGCAGCCGGGGCCCGTGGAGCCGCAGCCCGCGGAGCCGCGGCCGGGGCGATGCCGGGCCCCGCGGCGCCCGAGTTTGCCGCGGAGGCCACGTCGCCCGAACGCGGCATGGACGATTTTGCCCCGGGCGGAGCCGTGTTCGCCGCCGAATCAACTGAATCGGCCCAGTCCGATTTGTCGGACAAGCGCGAGACTGTCCAGCTGGAGCCGGTCGCCTACGACGACTACGACGAGGTCGAGCCCGTTCCCGCGGTCGACGAGGCGTACGAGGCCGGGCGGCGCGACGCCGTGGACGGCCTGACCACCCCCGCAGCCGAGCGGGAGAGCTCCGACGAGCCCGCCTGGCGCCAGACCGAGCCGGTGCACGCCGAGCCGGTGCACGCCGAGCCGGTCGCGGTGGGCGATGACTTCGACGCCGGCCCGGACGGCGGCGACGAGTTGGACGACGCCGACGAGGAGGATCCGGCCGACGAGCCGCTCCCGCAGAAGGTCAGCCCGGCCGACGCCGTCCGGGTGGCCCGCCTCAACGGCGAGGTGCTGGTCGTCGACGGCCGTCCGCGCTACCACGTCGCCGACTGTCCGCACCTGGTCGGCAAGCTCACCGAGCCGATCCCGGTGAACGAGGCGGTCGAGCTCGGTTTCAGCCCCTGCGGCCTGTGCCGCCCGGTCGATCGCCTGGTGGCCGGCGCCGCGCGGCGTTGAGCCTGGTCACCTCGGCGATCACGGGCCGCATTTCCCGGCACAATGAGGCATGGTCAACCACGCCTCCGGTCAATCCGTCGCGGTACGCGTCCGGCCCGGTGCCGGGCGAGATCGGGTGGGTGGTCGCTATGACGGCCCGCACGGGCCCGCGCTGATCGTGGCGGTGGCCGCGCCCGCGGTCGACGGCAAGGCCACCGAGGCGGTGCGCAAGGCCCTCGCCGGCGCACTCGGCCTGCGGGCCGGGGAGGTGGCGCTCAAGATCGGCGCGACCAGCCGGGACAAGGTGTTCACGGTGCCGGCCGGGGACGAGATCCGCAGCCGCCTCGCCGCGCTGCGGGACGGCACGTGACCGGTCACCTGGACGTCGCGCTGCTCATCGGCGCCGCGGTGCTGCTGGTGGCGGTGGCCGCGGTGCGCCTGTCGACCCGCCTCGGCCTGCCCAGCCTGCTGGTCTATCTGGCCCTCGGCATGGTCCTCGGGGAGGCGGGCCTGGGCATCCGCTTCGACGACGCCGAGCTCACCCGGACCCTCGGCTTCTGCGCGCTCATCGTGATCATCGCGGAGGGCGGGCTGACCGCGCGGTGGAGCACGCTGCGGCCGGTGCTCGGGCTCAGCGCCTCGCTCGCGACGATCGGCGTGGCGGTCAGCGTCGTCGTGGTCGGCCTCTGCGTACATCTGATCCTGGGTCTTGATTGGCGGTTGGCGCTGCTCTACGGCGCCGTGCTCTCCTCGACCGACGCCGCCGCGGTCTTCGCGACGCTGCGCCGCCTGCGGTTGCCGCCGCGCCTGGTGGCCACCCTGGAGGCGGAGTCCGGCCTCAACGACGCCCCGGTGGTCCTGCTGGTCGTCCTGCTGTCGGCCACCGCGGTGGTCGAGCACCCCTGGTGGTACGAGGGGCTGATGGTCGGGTACGAACTGGCCGCCGGCGCCGTGATCGGATTCGGGGTGGGCGCGGCCGGACGGTGGACGCTGCGGCGCGCGGCGCTGCCCTCGGCCGGCCTCTACCCGATTGCCGCGGTCGGCCTGACCGTCCTCGCCTATGCGGCCGGCGCGGTCGCACACGCCTCCGGGTTCCTCGCCGTCTACGTGGCCGGGGTGGTTCTCGGCAATGGCCGGCTGCCGCACCGCCGGGCCGTCCTCGGCTTCGCCGACGGGCTCGCCTGGGTCGCCCAGATCGGCCTGTTCGTGCTGCTCGGCCTGCTCGCCTCGCCCGGCCGGCTGGGCGGCGCGCTGGTGCCGGCCCTGGTCGCCGGCCTGGCCCTGGTGCTGCTGGCCCGCCCGCTGTCGGTGGTGATCGCGGCCGTGGCGGCCCGCCCGGTACGTGGTCTGCGGCGCCGCCCGGCCGGTCCGCGGGGCAGCGCGGCCGGTCCGCGGGGCAGCGCGGCCGGCATGCGGGGCTGGGCGGCCGGCCTGCGCGGGCTGGGACGCCGTCCGGCCGGTCCGCGCGGCGGGTCCCCGGGTCGCGGCGGTGCGGCCGCCGACGCCTCGTCTTACGAACGGCGCGGCGAGCCCGCGCCGCTCCGGGTGGGGTGGCGGGGCACGGCCTTCCTCTCCTGGGCGGGATTGCGCGGAGCCGTGCCGATCGTGCTGGCCACCATCCCGCTCTCGGCCGGCACGCCGGGCGCGGACGGCCTGTTCGACGCGGTCTTCCTGCTCGTGATCATCTTCACCCTGGTGCAGGCGAGCACGCTCGGCCCGGCGGCCCGGATGCTCGGAGTGACCGCGCCGGCCGAGCCCGCCGAGATCCACGTGGAGACCGCGCCGCTCGAGAACATCGCCGCCGACCTGCTGCAACTGGACGTGGCGCCGGGCTCGCGGCTGGCCGGGGTGCACATCGACGAGCTGCGACTGCCGGTCGGTGCCTCGGTGACGCTGATCGTGCGGGACGGCGCCGGTTTCGTGCCGGGCCCGGACACCCGCCTGCGTACCGGCGACGCCATGCTCATCGTGGCGACGGCGGCCGCGCGGGACGTGGCCGAGCGGCGGCTGCGGGCGGTGAGCCGCCGCGGCCGGCTGGCCCGCTGGTTCGGCGAGGAGGGCCGGGAAGAGCCGGCCGGGCGGTAGGCCCTGATCCGGAACGGTCAGGTATCCGACTGGGGCATTTATAGAGGTTTAGCCCGGCAAGATCGTGAGCAATTGTTGTCGCTGATGGATACGTTCCGTATCCTTGCCACCCTCCGGAGTGCGCGGCTGACGGTTCGGCCGCGCCATTTGTGCCGGTGGGGCAAGATCTACGGGGCGTCCGGGCACGTGGGCGGCCCCTCCGGAGTGCGGCCGAGCGCTCGAGGGGGACGCGACCGGCACGACCAGAACGGACCCGGCCCCGGGTCCGAAAGACCGCTGATCGCCGCGCCGGGGGGTGCGGCCGAGGGAGCGACGATGGCCAAGGCAACCAACACCAGCACCGCAACGACCGCCAAGGCCGCCACGAAGCGGACGCGCACCGCGGCCGAGACCGAGAAGATCCGCAAGGCGCTGGTCGCGCGCCGGGACGCGCTGCAGAACGAGTACGACGAGTCGCTCAGCGAGATCACCGAGCTCCAGCGGGACCGGCTCGCCGACTCGGCCGGCGACGATCAGGCCGACGCGGGCACCAAGACGTTCGAGCGCGAGCAGGAGATCACCCTCGCCAACAACCTGCTCGAGCGGATCACCCAGGTGGAGCGGGCCATCGAGCGTCTCGGCGAGGGCAACTACGGCTGGTGCGAGCGATGCGGCAACCCGATCCCGGTCGAGCGACTGGCCGCATTCCCTTCCGCTACCCTTTGCGTGACCTGCAAGCAGTTGGAGGAACGACGCTGAACGCCGACGAGGCTTCCGGTGCGACCACGGTGCAGCCGGAGCCGGGCGCCCGGCCCGGTTTCAGCCGCCGTGCCCTCGCTGTGCTCATCGGCACCGCCGTGCTCGCGGTGGCGCTGGACCAGTGGGTGAAATGGCTCAGCACCGAGCACCTGACCGAGGGCCGGCCCGTGCGCATCCTCGGCGGCCTGATCTACCTGTCGCTGCTGCGCAACAGCGGGGCGGCGTTCAGCTTCGGCAGCGGGCACACCTGGGTGTTCCCGGTGATCACGCTGGTCGTGATCGGCTGGATCTGCTGGATGGCGACCAAGCTGCGCTCGATCCCGTGGGCGATCTCGCTGGGGCTGGTGCTGGGCGGCGCGTTCGGCAACCTCGCCGACCGCCTGTTCCGCGCGCCCGGCCCGTTCCGTGGGCACGTGGTCGACATGATCAGCGCGTTCGCGCCGTACGCGGAGAAGTTCGCGGTCTTCAACATCGCCGACAGCTGTCTCACCGTGGGCGTCTGCCTGGCGGTGCTGCTCGAGCTGATGGGCCGGCAGCGGGACGGCAGCAAGGCCGTACGCAAGAAGGCGGAGCCGGCGTGAGCGCGACGGTCTTGAGCCCACGCCTGGCAGGCGCGGCGTGACGCAGCGGTCTCTGCCGGTGCCCGACGGCCTCGACGGCATGCGGCTCGACCAGGCCGTCTCCCGGCTCTTCGGGCTGTCCCGCACGGCCGCGGCCACCCTGGTCGAGGCCGGCGACGCGCTGGTCGACGGCTACCCGCGGCCGAAGTCCGACAAGGTCACCGCCGGCTCCTGGCTCGAGGTGACGCTGCCCGCGCCGGTGACCGCGCCCGCCGTGGTGGCCGAGCCGGTGACCGGGCTGAGCATCGTCTACAGCGACGACGACATCGTGGTGGTGGACAAGCCGGTCGGCGTGGCCGCCCACCCGAGCCCCGGCTGGACCGGCCCGACCGTGATCGGCGGGCTGGCCGCGATGGGGCAGAACGTGGCGACCAGCGGCGCCGCCGAGCGGCAGGGCATCGTGCACCGGCTCGACGTCGGCACCACCGGGCTCATGGTGGTGGCCAAGAGCGAGCTGGCCTACAGCGTGCTCAAGCGGGCCTTCAAGGAGCGCGAGGTGGACAAGCGGTACCACGCCGTGGTCCAGGGGCACCTCGACCCGCTGCGCGGCACCATCGACGCCCCGATCGACCGGCATCCGACCGCCGACTACAAGTACGCGGTGATGTCCGCCGGCAAGCCGAGCGTCACCCACTACGACACGCTCGAGGCGTTCCGGGCCGCCAGCCTCGTCGACGTGAAGCTGGAGACCGGCCGCACCCACCAGATCCGGGTGCACTTCTCGGCGTTGCGCCACCCGTGCGTCGGCGATCTCACGTACGGCGCCGACCCCACTCTCGCGGCCCGGCTCAAGCTGAACCGGCAGTGGCTGCACGCCCGAGAATTGGGGTTCCTCCATCCCCGAACGCACGATGAGGTCCGCTTCGTCAGCGACTACCCTGACGACCTCAAGTACGCGCTGGACGTCCTGCAGGACGCTAGCTGACCTCGGGGAGCGGTGACGTGGGGCCGGCCGAACCCGTACGGGAGCCGGTGTTGGGCGTGGTGGCGGTGCGGGCCGTGCTCGGGCTCGCCGTCGTCTCGGCCTTCGCTCTGCTGCTGGCCGCCATCTGGGCGAGCCGGCGGGACGACGCGACCCCCGGGGCCCAGGGCGATCTGGTGCAGGTCGGCGTCGTGCAGGGGCAGGCGGTCTCCGGTTACCTGCGCAACTCCCGCGCCGAGCTGGCCGCGCTGACCAATCCGTCGGCGCCGCCCTCCGGCGATACCTGGGCCCTGGTCAGCCTCGCCGAGTACGTGCCGGCGGGCGCGTTGCCGGGGATCCTCGACGGCGCGACGGTCGCCCAGGTCTTCACCCGGGCGCCGCTGGCCGGGCGGCACACCCCGGTGGTGCGGATCCCGGTCTACCGGCTGCCCGCCGACGTGCTGTCCGGAATGCTCGACGTGGCCATCCAGCGCGACCAGGAGCGGGCCCAGTACGAGCAGCTGGGCCGGCAGGCGACCGGCGGCGGGCCGAACGTGGCGCGGGCCCGCGAGGCGTACGCGTCGGCGGCCGAGACGGCCCGGGCCGAGGCGGACGCGTACCGCTCGGGATGTGCCTGTGTCTTCGCGGCCGTGGTCCGCGCCGCCCCGGGTGCGTTGCAGGTGGTCGCGAACCGGGCCGGGGTCCGGGTGGTCGATCCCGCCCCCGAGGTGCGGCAACTCGACCGGGCCGAGTTCCGGCCGCCGCTGCCGGAGCAGGACGGGACTATTCCGGCGGAACCGAGCGGATCTCCGATTCCTGTGCCAAACGCCGGTTCGGCCATTGCCTCACCGACGCCCACGCCGATACTGTCTTCGTCCGGGCTCCCTGTGATGTCTGACTCACCGGCGAGCGCCGACCCCTTGCCCGATCCTTCTGCCGCGGCACCGGAGGAGCGCACTGCCGTACCTTCAGCGTCAAATGTGAGTGCTGCTCAGGTGCCACCCGGCTCGTGATCAGCAGCACCTCCAGCGCCGGCCGACCGTTGATTCTCTCGGCCGCGAAACGTACGGACGGCCACTGAGCACCATCGTGGCGCCGAGTCCCGATCGAGGAGAATGACCGGGATGGTCGATCAGGCAGTGGCCCGAACAGGGTTCGCTCCGTAGCCTGTCAAGGGCAACGGGCAGCCGTGGGCACCATCGGGAACGACGGCAGGGAGGACGAGCCGTGGAGGGGACCGAGACCGGCTGGGGCCGGCCTGCGGAACCAGCCCCGCGTTGGCGGGCGCTGCTCGACCGTGCCCGGCATGGCCGTGCCGCGGCCGAGGAGGAGCCGTCCTCGGCACCCGCCTCCGCGCCGCCGTCCGAGTTCGGGCAGCCACTGCCGACCCGCCGGCCGTACAACCCGCTGGACACCCGGGCGCCGCTGGAGCCGCGTCCGTCGCACGGCTTCGAGCCGCAGCAACCGCCGCCGCCGGGCTTCGACCAGCCCCGGCCGATGCCGCAACGACCGATCAACCCGCTCGACCCGCGCCGCCAGGGCCGCGCGCAGCCTCCGGCGCAGCAGTCGCCCGCGCCGCCGGTCGAGCAACCGCACAGCTACTTCAGCCCGAGCCCGGCCCGGTCCGCACCGGTCGCGCCGCCGGTCCAGCCCGCTCATCCGGTCCAGCCCGTTCATCCGGTCCAGCCTGTTCATCCGGTCCAGCCTGTTCATCCGGTCCAGCCTGTTCATCCGGTCTCGCCGCCGCGCGACTACCCGCACATCCGGGCGTCGGCGGCCGCCCCGGTGCGCCCGCCGGTGCCCGCACCCGCCCCGGCGCCGACGTCGCCGCCCGGCGCCCGCATCGAGTGGCGGCAGACCCGGCCCGACGACGAGATGGGACGCGCCGTCGCGGTGCTGCGCCGCAAGCTCGGCAAGCCGCGCGTGCTGGCCTTCGCCAACCCCAAGGGCGGCGTGCACAAGACCACCGCCACGGTGCTGGCCGCGGCCACCATCGGCAGCGTCCGCGGCCGGGGCGTGGTCGCCTGGGACGACAACGAGCTGCGCGGCACCCTCGGCCTGCGAGCCGGCAGCGCCCGGCACGCCCGCACCATCAAGCACCTGCTGGCCGACCTGATGCAGATCGAGGCGCTGCACGGCGACGGGCTGCTCAGCGAGCTGGACGGCTACCTGCGGCACGCCTCCGACGGGTCGTACGACGTGCTGGCCGGCGAGGAGAACCCGCGCTTCGCGCAGCGGCTCGACCAGGGCACCGTACGCCGGGTGACCGACCTGCTGCGGCGTACCCACGACGTGATCTGCGTGGACACCGGCAACAACGTGGAGAGCGTCAACTGGCAGACGGTGATGCGCCAGGCCGACCAGCTGGTGATCACCACGGTGCCCCGGGAGGACGCCGCGTTCACCGCCGACTGGATGCTCGACGTGCTCGACGACAGCGGCATGGGCGACCTGGTGTCGAACGCGGTGACGTTGATCTCCTGCCCGTCGCCGGGGCCGCTGCCGATGCTCGCCGATTTCGCCAAGCATTTCGGCACCCGTACCCGGGCGGTGGCGATCGTGCCGTACGACCCGTCGCTCGAGGTCGGGTCGTCGATCGAGTACCAGGAACTCCAGCCGGACACCAAGCAGGCGTGGCTCCGCGCGGCCTCGTTGATGATCGAGCCCTTCGCCGAGTGAGCTCTGCGAGCCCCCTCGTTTCTGTCGTACCGGCCGACTAAAGTCGCCGGGGTCATCACAACTTAAGGGGGCCCCGGGTGTCTGACTCGTTCGTGCATCTCCACGTGCACACCGAGTATTCGATGCTCGACGGGGCCGCCCGGGTCAAGGAACTGCTCGGCGAGGCCAAGCGGCTGGGCATGCCGGCCGCCGCGATCACCGACCACGGCAACATGCACGGGGCGTACGACTTCTACACCCAGGCCAAGGCCGCCGAGCTCATCCCGGTGATCGGCGTCGAGGCGTATGTGGCGCCCGAGTCCCGCCTGGAAAAGAGCCGCATCAAGTGGGGCCGCCCCGAGCAGAAGGGCGACGACGTCTCGGGCAACGGCGCCTACACCCACATGACGATGTGGGCGCGCAACGCGGTCGGGCTCAAGAACCTCTTCCGGCTGAACTCGCGGGCGTCGATGGAGGGCCAGCTCGGCAAGTACCCGCGGATGGATTTCGACATCATCGCCGAGCACGCCGAGGGGATCATGGGCACCACCGGCTGCCCGTCCGGCGCGGTGCAGACCCGGCTGCGGCTCGGCCAGTTCGACGAGGCGCTGAAGTCGGCGGCGATGTACCAGGAGGCGCTGGGGAAGGACAACTACTTCCTCGAGATCATGGACCACGGGCTCTCCATCGAGAAACGGGTCCGCGACGGCCTGCTGGAGATCGGCAAGAAGCTCGGCATCCGCCCGCTGGTCACCAACGACTCGCACTACACGTACGAGGCGCAGGCGGAGGCGCACGACGTGCTGCTGTGCGTGCAGACAGGCAGCAACGTCGCCGACCCCAACCGGTTCCGCTTCGACGGCAACGGCTACTTCGTGAAGTCGGCCGACCAGATGCGCGCCGTCGACTCGTCGGAGGCCTGGCAGGAGGGCTGCCGCACCACGCTGCTGGTGGCGGAGAAGGTGGACACCGAGGGGATGTTCACCTTCAAGAACCTGATGCCCCGGTTCCCGATCCCGGCCGACCGCACCGAGGAGGAGTACTTCCGCGAGGTGGCGTACGAGGGGCTGCGCAACCGCTTCCCCGGCGGCATCCCGGAGACGCACGTCAAGCAGGCCGAGTACGAGCTCGGCGTCATCATCCAGATGGGCTTCCCGTCGTACTTCCTCGTGGTCGCCGACTTCATCCAGTGGTCCAAGCGCAACGGGATCGCGGTCGGCCCGGGGCGTGGCTCGGCGGCGGGCTCGCTCGTCGCGTACGCGATGGGGATCACCGACCTCGATCCGCTGCCGCACGGACTGATCTTCGAGCGGTTCCTCAACCCCGAGCGCATCTCGATGCCGGATGTCGACATCGACTTCGACGAGCGCCGGCGCGGCGAGGTCATCAAGTACGTGACCGACCGGTGGGGCGAGGACAAGGTCGCGCAGATCGCCACCTTCGGCACGATCAAGGCGAAGGCCGCGATCAAGGACGCGGCCCGGGTGCTCGGCTACCCGTTCGCGGTCGGCGACCGGATCACCAAGGCGATGCCGCCGGATGTGATGGGCAAGGGCATCCCGCTCGCCGGCATCTTCGACTCCGAGCACAAGCGGTACAGCGAGGCGGGCGAGATCCGCACGATGTACGAGCAGGACCCCGACGTGAAAAAGGTGATCGACACCGCGCGCGGTATCGAGGGCCTGATCCGGCAGACCGGCGTGCACGCGGCCGGGGTGATCATGTCGGCCGAGCCGATCATCGACCACATCCCGCTGATGCGCCGGGCCTCGGACGGCGTGATCATCACGCAGTTCGACTACCCGACCTGCGAGACGCTCGGCCTGCTCAAGATGGACTTCCTGGGCCTGCGCAACCTGACGATCCTGGACGACGCGGTCAAGAACATCAAGCTCAACCACGAGCGCGAGCTCGACCTGCTGCAGGTGCCGCTCGACGACCAGGCCGCGTACGAGTTGCTGTCCCGCGGCGACACGCTGGGCGTGTTCCAGCTGGACGGTGGCCCGATGCGGTCGCTGCTGCGGCTGATGAAGCCGGACAACTTCGAGGACATCTCCGCCGTGCTCGCGCTGTACCGGCCCGGCCCGATGGGCGTCGAGTCGCACACGAACTACGCGCTGCGCAAGAACAAGCTGCAGGACATCACGCCGATTCATCCGCAGCTGGAGGAGCCGCTGCGGGAGATCCTCGAGCCGACCTTCGGCCTGATCGTCTACCAGGAGCAGGTGCAGCGCGCCGCGCAGATCCTCGCCGGGTACAGCCTCGGCCAGGCCGACCTGCTCCGCCGGGCGATGGGCAAGAAGAAGAAGGAGATCCTCGACAAGGAGTTCATCCCGTTCCGGGACGGCTGCCGCGAGCGCGGCTACTCCGACGAGGCCATCCAGGCGGTGTGGGACGTGCTGGTCCCGTTCGCCGGGTACGCGTTCAACAAGGCGCACTCCGCGGCGTACGGGCTGGTGTCGTACTGGACGGCGTATCTCAAGGCGCACTTCCCGGCCGAGTACATGGCCGGCCTGCTGACCAGCGTCGGCGACGACAAGGACAAGATGGCGATGTACCTGGCCGAGTGCCGGCGCATGGGCATCCAGGTCCTCCCGCCGGACGTCAACCAGTCCGCCGGCCCGTTCACCCCGGTCGGCAAGGACATCCGGTTCGGTCTCGCCGCGATCCGCAACGTCGGGCACAACGTCGTCGAGGCGATCGCCCGGTGCCGCAAGGAGAAAGGCGAGTATCAGGACTTCTACGACTTCCTGTCGAAGGTGGACGCGGTCGCCTGCAACAAGAAGACCGTGGAATCCCTGATCAAGGCCGGCGCCTTCGACTCGATGGGGCACAGCCGCAAGGGCCTGCTCGCGGTGCACGCCGAGGCGATCGACGCGTACGCGGACGTGAAGCGCAACGAGGCGGCCGGGCAGTTCGACCTCTTCGGTGCGTTCGGCGACACCATGGGCGGCAGTTCGGCCACGGTGGCGATGCCGCCGATCGGCGACAGCGAGTGGGACAAGCGCGACAAGCTGGCCTTCGAGCGGGAGATGCTCGGCCTGTACGTCTCCGACCACCCCCTCGCCGGCCTCGAGCAGTTGCTGGCGAACGCGGCCGACACGTCGATCGCGGCGCTCAACGAGGAGGGCTCGGTCCCGGACGGGCAGGTCGTCACGCTGGCCGGCATCCTCACCGGCGTGCAGCGGCGGATCACCAAGCAGGGCCGGGCGTGGGCGTCGGCCACCCTGGAAGACCTGGCCGGCGGCGTCGAGGCGCTGTTCTTCCCCAACACCTACGAGGTGATCGGCCAGTACATCGCCGAGGACGCGATCGTGGTGGTCAAGGGCCGGGTCGACCGGCGTGACGACACCCCGCGGATCATGGCGATGGACATGTCGCTGCCGGACATCAGCCACAATCCGGACAGCAAGCCGGTCACGCTGACCATGCCGATCACCCGGTGCACGCCGCCGCTGGTGTCCGAGCTCAAGGAGATCCTGACCAGCCACCCCGGGGACTCCGAGGTGCACGTCCACCTGCAGAACGGCAGCCGGACCACGGTGCTGCGGCTCGGGGCGGTGCGGGTCGCCCCGACGCCGGCGCTGCGGGCCGACCTCAAGATGATCCTCGGCCCGTCCGCGGTTGCCTGACGAAGGAAATGTGCAGGTGGGCCGGGATCGATCGGGGCACGCGCGGCAGCGGCCGCCGCGACCTGGCAGGATCGTAGGGTGAACCCGAGTCAGGAGTCGGCTCCCACCCCGGAGCCGGCGCAGCATTCCGGCCCGCCGGCCGACCCCGCCGCGGCTGGCCCGGGCGGCCCGGCCTATGACGGCACGGCCGACCCCTCGTACGGCGACGAGGGCGGCCCTGAGGTCTATGGCCTGGCAGCGGAGAGCGGCGGCTATGTGCTGGCGCATCCGACCGGGCCGGAGCCGGTGGCATATGCCGGGTTCGGCGCGCGGTGGTGGGGGATGGCCGGGACGTCGCATCGGCCGTGGCGGCGGACCGCGGTGGTCTCCGTGCTGAGCGCGGTAGTCATCCTCCTGCTGGGCGTGCCGCTGGGCCTGCTGTGGGCGTGGCTCGCGCCGAGCGTGCCGGTCGTCGCCACCGGGGACAGCATCGTGGTCAACGACCCGTCGCCGGAGCAGTACATTGCGGCCGACGGGTGGTACACCCTGCTCGGGCTCGGCTTCGGGCTACTTGTCGCGGTCGTCGCCTGGCTGCTGCTGCGCCGCGACCGGGGGCCGTTCCTGCTGCTCGGGGTCGTCGCCGGGACGCTGGGCGCGGGGTTCTACGTGGCGCCCTGGATTGGCGAGATGATCGGGCGCAGCGGGTACGAGCACTGGCGGGACATCGCCACCAAGGGGGCGACCTACATGGCGCCGCCGGAGGTGCACTCGACCGGGCCGAAGCTCGTGTCCGCGTTCGCGGCGGCGATCGTGCTGACGCTGCTGGCCGGCTGGTCCAACGATCCCGACCTCGACCAGCCGGGGGCGAAGCCGGGCTACGGCCCGAACGCCGCGATGGCCGAGCCCTACGACGAGACGCTCGACCCGGGGCACGACGAGACGCTCGACCCGGAGCCGGCCCACCCGCAGGCTCCCGCGGAGCCGCCGCGCACCTGACCCGGCCGGTCGGTGCGGCCACCGGGCGCGGCAGTGCGCGGAGCGGGGCGCGGCGGAGCGCGGAGCGGGGCGCGGCGGAGCGCGGAGCGGGGCGCGGCGCTGTGCAGAGCGGGGCGCGGCGGTGTGCAGAGCGGGGCGCGGCGGCGCGCGGAGCGGGACGTAGATCTGCGTAGAGCGGGCGCGGCGGTCAGTTCGGGCTGGCGGGGCGGGCCAGGTCGGAGAGCGGGACCGGCACCGCTCGCACCCGGGCCAGCAGCCCCGCCTCGCGGTTGAGCAGCTTCAGCTCGGCGCGCAGGCGGGTGGCCGTGTCCGGCGCGGCCAGCAGCAACTGCCGCTCGTCGGTGGTGAGCTGGGCGGTCGCCGCGATCAGGTGGGACAGGACGGTCGGGTCGCCGGGGACCGCGTCGATCGTCTCGGAGTCGGGGCGCAGCAGGTCCAGATAGGTGCGGAACGCGGCCAGCGCCCGGGGGGCGAGCTGCGCGGCGATCTCGTCGGGTGACTCGTCGGGCAGCCACTCGACCCCGGCCGTCAGGTACGGCTCGGCGCCCTGCTGGATGTCGACGATGCTGAATCGGCGGCGGCCCACCGTCATGATGTCGAAGCGGCCGTCCGGCAGCTCGGTGACCTGCCGCAACTCGGCCGTGCAGCCGACCGGGTAGAGGTCTTCGGCCCGCACCGGCGGCGGCTCGGGCGCCGGGCCGTCCTCGCCCTCCGGGGACGGCGCCTCGACACCCCGGCGCAGCGTCACCACGCCGAACTCGTGCGGCCCGTCCTCGGGGCTCGCCACGAGCTCGCGCACCAGGACCCGGTAGCGTTCCTCGAAGATGTGCAGGGGCAGCACGAGCCCCGGAAACAGCACCGTACCCAGGGGGAACACCGGCAGCCGCTTGCTCACGCGTTCAGCCTATCGGCCGCCTGACCATGGTCAACCCGTCCGTACATCTCCCGCGTATCCGGTAAGTGATCACTGTCCCAAGGCCTGGGCCGGGCTGTGGCCGACAAGGAGATCAACGGGCCGCCGCCTAGACTCGGAGCCGTGCTGAATCGGACTGACCTGCGCGGCTCCCGCCGGGATCCGCGAGGCTTGCTGCCCCGTGCCCAGCTCGACGTCTCGGTGGCCGTCGAGCAGATTCGACCCACCGTCGAGGCGGTCCATCAGCATGGCTTCGCCGCGATCCGCGAGGCCACCGCGAAGTTCGACGGCGTGCAGATCGAGCGGCTGCGGGTGCCGGCCGAGGCGATCGCGGCCGCGGCGGAGAGCCTCGACCCCGAGGTGAAGGCCGCGCTGCTCGAGTCGATCAGGCGGACCCGCAAGGTGCACGCCGATCAGCGCCGGTCGGACGTGACGACCACGGTGGTCGACGGCGGCACCGTCACCGAGCGCTGGCTCCCGGTGCGCCGGGTCGGCCTCTACGTGCCCGGCGGCCTGGCCGTCTACCCGTCGACCGTGGTGATGAACGTGGTGCCCGCCCAGGAGGCCGGCGTCGAGGGCCTGGTCGTGGCCAGCCCGCCGCAGAAGGAGAACGGCGGCCTGCCCGACGCCCGGGTTCTCGCCGCGTGCGCGCTGCTCGGCGTCGACGAGGTCTACGGGGTCGGCGGCGCGCAGGCGATCGCGATGCTGGGCTACGGCTCGGACGGGGCGTCCGAGGACGACCGTTGCGAGCCGGTCGACATCATCACCGGCCCGGGGAACGTCTGGGTCACCGCGGCGAAACGCCTGCTGCAGGGCGTGGTGGGGATCGACGCCGAGGCCGGCCCGACCGAGATCGCGATCCTCGCCGACGAGACGGCCGACCCGCGGCACGTCGCGGCCGACCTGATCAGCCAGGCCGAGCACGACCCGCTGGCGGCGTCCGTGCTGGTCACCGACTCCGAGGCGCTGGTCGCCGCGGTCGAGGCGGAGCTGACCCGGCAGGTGGCGTCGACCAAGCACGAGCAGCGGGTGCTGGCCGCGCTGACCGGGGAGCAGTCCGGCGTCGTGCTGGTGGACGACCTCGAGCAGGGCCTGCGCGTGGTCGACGCGTACGCGGCGGAGCACCTGGAGATCCAGACGCGGGATGCGCGGCAGTGGGCCATGCGGGTCCGCAACGCCGGCGCGATCTTCGTGGGCGCCTGGTCGCCGGTGTCGCTGGGCGACTACGCGGCCGGGTCCAACCACGTGCTGCCGACCGCCGGCTGCGCGCGGCACTCGTCGGGGCTGTCGGTGCAGTCGTTCCTGCGCGGCATCCACGTCGTGGAGTACGACGAGGCCGCCCTCCGCGACGTGGCCGGCCACGTGGTGGCGCTGGCCACCGCTGAGGACCTGCCGGCGCACGGCGATGCCGTGAAGGTGAGGTTCGAGGGGTGAATATCGACGACCTGCCCATCCGGGAGGATCTGCGGGGCAAGACGCCGTACGGCGCGCCGCAGCTCGACGTCCCGGTCCGGCTGAACACCAACGAAAACTCGTACCCCCTGCCGGAGGAGGTCACCGACGCGATCGCCAAGGCGCTGCAGGCGGAGCTGAGCGACCTCAACCGCTACCCCGACCGGGACGCGGTGGCGCTGCGCACCGACCTGGCCGACTACCTCGGGCACGGCCTGACCGCGGCGCAGGTGTGGGCCGCCAACGGGTCCAACGAGGTGCAGCAGCAGCTGCTCCAGGCGTTCGCCGGGCCGGGCCGGTCGGCGCTCGGCTTCGGCCCGTCGTACTCGATGCATCCGCTGCTGGCCCAGGGCACCGGCACCCGCTGGATCGGGGCGCTGCGCGGCCCCGACTTCGGGCTGACCCCGGCGGCGGCCCGCGAGCAGATCGCGCTGAACGACCCCGACCTGGTGTTCCTCTGCTCCCCGAACAACCCGACCGGCACCGCGCTGGACCCCGGCGTGATCGCCGAGGTGCTGGCGAGCGCGCGCGGCATGGTGGTCGTCGACGAGGCGTACGCGGAGTTCGCCCGGGCGGGCACGCCGAGCGCGCTCGGCCTGATCGCGGACCACCCGCGGCTGGTGGTGACCCGGACGATGAGCAAGGCGTTCGGGTTCGCGGGCGGCCGGCTCGGCTATCTCGCGGCGCATCCGGCCGTGGTCGACGCCGTTCAGCTGGTGCGTCTCCCGTACCACCTGAGCTCCCTGACCCAGGCGGCCGCGCGGGCGGCACTGGCGCAACGCGACGCCCTGCTCGCGACGGTCGAGGCGATCAAGGAGCAGCGCGACCGGATCGTCCGGGAGCTGCGCCGCGCCGGGCACAAGGTGGCCGACAGCGACGCCAACTTCGTGCTGTTCGAGGTGGGTGGCGACCAGAAAATCGCTTGGCGGCGGCTGCTCGACCGGGGTGTGCTGGTCCGCGACGTCGGCCTGCCCGGCTGGCTGCGCGTCACGGCCGGCACCCCCGCGGAGACCGACGCTTTCCTGGAGGCCCTGACATGAGTCGCATCGCGCGCGTGGAGCGCGTCACCAAGGAGACCAAGGTCCTCGTCGGGATCGACCTCGACGGCACCGGCCAGGGCGACCTCAGCACCGGGGTCGGCTTCTACGACCACATGCTCAACCAGCTCGCCAAGCACGGCGGCTTCGATCTGACGGTGCGCACCGAGGGCGATCTCGAGATCGACGCGCACCACACGATGGAGGACACGGCCATCGCGCTGGGCGAGGCGTTCGCCCAGGCGCTGGGCGACAAGGCCGGCATCCGGCGGTACGGCTCGGCCACCATCCCGATGGACGAGGTGCTCTGCCGGGCGGCGGTCGACCTGTCCGGCCGGCCGTACGTGGTGCACGACGAGCCGGAGCTGGCGCCGTACATCGGCCCGGTCTACCCGACCAGCATGACCCGGCACATCTTCGAGTCGTTCGGCTTCGCCGCCAAGGTGACACTGCACGTGAGCGTGCTGCGCGCGGCCCGCGACGGCGGCAAGCCGGACGCTCACCACGTGGTGGAGGCGCAGTTCAAGGCGTTCGCCCGGGCGCTGCGCGAGGCGGTCGAGATCGACCCGCGGAACGCCGGCGCGCTGCCCTCGACGAAGGGCGTGCTCTGATGGCGATCGTGCTGTTCATCGTGGCCGGCTTTCTGGTCGGCGGGGTCGTGCAGCTGATCAAGTCGGGCGCGACGAAGTTCAGCGTGGCCGTGGTCGGGGTGCTCGCGGCGCTGGCCGCCGCGGGCGGCATCGCCTGGTTGCTGCCGTCATGACCAAGGTGGTGGTGCTCGACTACGGGTCGGGCAACCTGCGCTCGGCGGAGCGGGCCGTGGCTCGCACCGGCGTGGACGTGGTGGTGACCAGCGACCTGGACGCTGCGGCGGCCGCCGATGGGCTGTTCGTGCCGGGCGTGGGGGCGTATGCGGCGTGCATGGCCGGCATCGAGGAGCTGGGCGCCGGTCCGATGATCGCCGAGCGGGTCCGAGCCGGTAAGCCGACCCTGGGCGTCTGCGTGGGCATGCAGATCTTCTTCGACTCGGGCGTCGAGCACGGGGTCGAGACCAAGGGCCTGGGCCTGCTGCCCGGCGTGGTGACCAAGCTGCACGCCGAGCGCATCCCGCACATGGGTTGGAACACCGTGAGCATTCCCGACAATTCCGATTTGTTCGCCGGGGTCGACGAAAAGACCCGCTTCTACTTCGTCCACTCGTACGCGGCCTCGGACCTTGATGTTTTGCGGAAAGCCGGCGCCAAGGTGACCACCGCGAGCCACGACGAGCCCTTCGCGGCCGCGGTCGAGCTCGGCAGTCTCGCCGTCGCGCAGTTCCACCCGGAGAAGTCCGCGGATGCCGGGTTCGCGCTGCTGCGCAACTGGGTCGCCGGGCTGTAGCGACCGGTGTCCAAGGAGCGTGCCCGACGCCGCGCCGAGCGGCTCGCCGTGCTGGAGCGGGAAAAGGTGGCCCGGGCCCGCAAGGTGGCCCGCCGGCAGCGGCGTCGCGTCCTGGTCAAGCGCCTCACCCCGCGGGTCGGCCGGCCGGGACGGATCTACCGGCGCAGCCGCGGCCAGCGGATCGGCATCGTGCTGGTGCCGCTGGTCGCCGCGGCCGCGGTCTGGCTGCTGGTGCCGGATCTCGCGCTTCGCGTCGTGCTCACCATCGTGATCGTCATGGCCCTGCCGGCCCTGGTCGTCCTGATCCTCGGCAAGCGCGCATAAAGGAGAGTTTCCGTGACACTGACCCTGCTCCCGGCCGTCGACGTCGCCGACGGCCAGGCGGTACGCCTCGTCCAGGGCGCCGCCGGCTCGGAGACCTCCTACGGCGACCCGCTCGAGGCCGCGCTCGCCTGGCAGAACGACGGCGCCGAGTGGGTGCACCTGGTCGACCTGGACGCGGCCTTCGGCCGTGGCTCCAATGCCGACCTGCTCGCCGACGTGGTCGGCCGGCTCGACGTGCAGGTCGAGCTGTCCGGCGGCATCCGGGACGACGAGTCGCTGACCCGGGCGTTGGCGACCGGCGCGGCCCGGGTCAACATCGGCACCGCCGCGCTCGAGGACCCGCAGTGGTGTGACAGGGTCTGCGCCGAGTACGGCGACCGCGTGGCGATAGGGCTCGACGTGCGGGGCCGTACCCTGTCGGCCCGCGGCTGGACCCGTGACGGCGGCGACCTGTACGAGGTGCTGGCCCGGCTCGACAAGGCGGGCGCCGCGCGGTACGTCGTCACCGACATCACCAAGGACGGCATGATGCGCGGCCCCAACCTGGATCTGCTCCGCGAGGTGTGCGCGGCCACCGACAAGCCGATCATCGCGAGCGGCGGCGTGTCCAAGCTGGACGATCTGCGCGTGCTGAAGCCGCTGGAGGCGGCCGGGGTGGAGGGCGTGATCGCCGGGAAGGCGCTCTACGCCGGGGCGTTCACCGTGCGCGAGGCCCTGGCCGCGCTGGCCTGAGCCCAGGACTCCCGCAGCGCCCGCTCGGCGGCCTTGATCGCCGGGCGGGCCGCGGCGGCTTCCCGCCAAGCGATCACGACGCGGCGTCTTGGTGCCGGATCTATCCCAACAATCCGGACGCCATCGGGTAGCAGCGCCGGCCGGGCCAGCCGCGGGATGATCGCCACCCCGAGCCCGGCAGCGATCAGCGTCAACTGCGTCTCGAACTCCCCGACGTGGAAATCCGGCTGCACCCCCGGCAGCACCCGGACCAGCCACTCGCGGCAGATGTCCCCGGTCTTCGCCGAGATCCACCGCTCGTCCCCGATCTCGGCCAGCGTCGTCGTGTCGCGCAGTCGGTGCCCGCTCGGCACGATCAGGTCGGCCACGTCCCAGCCCAGTTCCACGTGCGCGATGCCGGGCGGGTAGCGCAGCGCCACCTCGGGCCAGTCGTCCAGCACGGCGAGGTCGACGTGCCCGCGGTGCAGCGCCTCCAGGCCCTCGTGCGGGTTCGCCTCGATCAGCCCGGTGGACAGTTGCGGATGATCGGCCGCGAGCTTGTGCAGCGCCCACGGCAGCAGGGCCCGGCAGGCGGTGGCGAACGCGACCACGGTGAGCCGGCCGACCACCGTGTCCCGATGCGCGGCGAGCGCCGCCTCCGCCTCGCCGACCGTGGCCAGGACCCGCTCGGCGTGCTGGGCCAGCAGCCGGCCGGCCTCGGTGAGCCGCAGGCCGCGCCCGTCCTTCTCGACCAGGGTGATGCCGGTCTCCCGCTCCAGCTTGGCCAGCTGCTGGGAGACCGCCGACGGGGTGCAGTGCAGCGCCTCGCCGGCGGCCAGCACCGTCTTGTAGCTGGCCACGGCGTGCAGGGCGCGCAGGCGGCCCAGGTCAATCATGTAGCGACCCTACATGCTCGATGCAGCACTATTCGATGGTGCTTAAGGTTTGCGCCGGTCACGATCAGGTGATGAAACCGAGGGATGTAGCGCTCGCCGTGGCCGTCATGGCGATCTGGGGCGTCAACTTCGTCGCCATCGAGACCGGCCTCGACCACTTCCCGCCGCTGATGTTCAACGCGCTGCGCTTCACCGTCGCCGCGTTCCCGGCGCTGTTCTTCGTCGGCCGTCCGCAGGTGCCGTGGCGCTGGATCGTCGCGACCGGCCTGATCCTCGGCGTGGTCAAGTTCACCCTGCTGTTCGCCGGCATGGCCGCCGGGATGCCGGCCGGCCTCAGCTCGCTGGTCCTGCAGAGCCAACCGATCTTCACGGTCCTCTTCGCGGCCCTGCTGCTGCGCGAACGCCCCCGCCGCATCCAGCTGATCGGCCTGCTGGTCGCCCTGGCCGGCATCGCGGTGGTGGCCACCGGCATGACCGCCGGCCTCGGCGCCTTCCTGCTGATCATCGCGGCGGCCGCCGCCTGGGGCCTGTCCAACATCGTCACCCGCACGGCCGCCCCACCCGACACCCTGCGCTTCATGGTCTGGGTGAGCGCCGTCGCGTCGGTCCCGCTGATCGTGCTCTCACTGCTGGTCGACGGCCCGCGGGCCGACCTCGCCGCGCTGCGCGCCGTCGACGCCCAGGCCGTCCTGGCGGTGCTCTACGTCGCCCTGGTCTCGACCCTCGCCGGCTTCGCGGCCTGGGGCTTCCTGCTCCGCCGCTACGGCGCCGCCACCGTGGCCCCGTTCTCGATGCTCGTCCCGTTCTTCGGCCTGGCCTCGGCCGCCCTGGCGCTCGGCGAGCACCTCACGGTGGTCGACGTGCTCGGCGGTGCCCTGGTGGTCGGCGGCATCCTGCTCGGGCTGACCCGCGACCGTCCGGCTCCGACTTTCGCTTCCGCTGCTTCGACCGTACGAGCCCCGGCCGAGTCCCCGGCGTGCCAGGGCCGCTAACTGCACCAAGCTCCCCGACCCCGGCCGCCGGGTGGGCCCGGCCCAAGACCACCGCGCACCCGACCCGGCAGCGTGCGGGACACTCCGTCAGGGTCGGGGCGGCCGGAGTGGTGCGGGCGCGTGATCCTCGTCCCCGGCGCGGGTCGGCGGCCGGGTGGGTTACTACGCTGGGCGCATGACTGTGGCGGTGCGGGTGATCCCCTGTCTCGACGTCGACAACGGGCGGGTGGTCAAAGGGGTCAACTTCGTCGACCTGCGCGACGCCGGTGACCCGGTGGCGCTGGCTGCCGCCTATGACGCGGCCGGGGCGGACGAGCTGACCTTCCTCGACGTGACGGCCTCGTCGGACGGCCGGGGGACGATGCTGGATGTCGTGCGGCGTACCGCGGAGAGTGTTTTCATTCCGCTGACCGTGGGTGGCGGCGTCCGCTCGGTCGAGGACGTGGACGTGTTGCTGCGGGCCGGCGCCGACAAGGTCGGGGTGAACACGGCGGCCATCAAGCGGCCCGAGCTGATCCGGGAGATCGCGGAGCGGTTCGGCAACCAGGTGCTGGTGCTGTCGCTGGACGTGCGGCGCTCCGCCGAGCAGCCCAGCGGCTGGGAGGTCACCACACACGGCGGGCGGCGCAGCGCCGGGCTGGACGCGATCGAGTGGGCCCGCACGGTCGCCGAGCTGGGCGCCGGGGAGATCCTGCTGAACTCGATGGACTCGGACGGCACCAAGGCCGGGTTCGACCTCGAGCTGATCGAGGCGGTCCGCGCCGTGGTCGACATCCCGGTCATCGCGAGCGGGGGCGCGGGCACGGCCGGGCACTTCCCGCCGGCCGTGGCGGCGGGTGCCGACGCGGTGCTGGCGGCCAGCGTCTTCCACTTCGGAGACCTCAGCATCGGCGAGGTCAAGGACAGCCTGCGCGCGGCCGGCAACCCGGTCCGGTAAACCCGTTCCCTGCCTGGCTCACCCGGGGAGCAGTCTTCGGAGCAGGCCGTCAAGCGTCCGGCGTTCGTCTTCGGTCAGGGGCGCGAGCAGGTCGGTCTCGTCGCGGTTCTCGGCCCTCAGATGCCGCTCACAGGCGTCGTGGCCGGCGTCGGTCAGGCGCACCTCGACGCGCCGGCGGTCGTCCGTGTCGTGGCTGCGGACGATCAGGCCGGCCTCCTCGAGCGGGGCCAGCCGGGCGGAGAGCGCGCCGCGGGTCAGGCCCATAGCGTCGGCCAGCCGCGACGGGCTGGTGGCGTAGGGGGCACCGAGCCGGCGCAGGGCCAGCAGCGTCTTGAACTGCCAGAGCTGCAGCCCACTGCCGGCCAGCGCCCGCTTGCGGGACTGGGTGAGCCGGCGTGACACCATCGCGAGCCGCACCGTGATCGCCTCGGTCAGGGGATCGAGCCAGGCGAGCTCGCGGGTCCAGATCTCCAGGTGCCGGTCGACCGAGTCCGCCACGCGTACCCCCAAAGTAGTTTCCTTGTGGATAGTTTTCGGAAAAATTACCGTCCCGTCCATGACGACATTGATGGACGAGGCGGTCGCCGCGGCGCTCGAGCTCGCGACGGGCGGCCGCTGGGAGCGGGCGCGCACGCTGCTGGACGCGGCGCAGGAAGAAGCGCGAACCGCGGACGACCGGGCCCGAATCGCGATGGCGGCGGCCCAGACGGCGCTGGACCAGGACTGGTGGGTCGGCACGGACGGCGCGGAGGACCGGCTGGCGGCCGCCGAGAAGGCCGGCGCGCGCGGCTGGGAGGTGGAGTTCCTGCGGTTGCGCAACGACTATCTCCGGCTGATCCACCCGGTCGGCGAAAGCTTTCAGCCCGGGCCGTGGGGCAAGGATCCCGCGGCGATCGCCGATGCGGAACGCCGGGGCAAGCGGTTGCGGGAGACGGCACCCGGCCCGGTCGAGGCCGGCTGGGCCGAGATGTATCTCGGCCTGATCGCCGACAATCTGCGCGCTGACCGGGAAGCGGCGCCGGCTCATTACGAGGCGGCGCTCGCGGCGGCCGGCGGGGACGACTTGCTCGCCCGCGAGGCGCTGCGGCACCTCGGCGACCACGACCACGACCGCGGCGATCACGCGGCGGCGCTGGACCGCTGGCAGCGGGCCACCGCGCTGGGCGCGGGCGCCGGCCAGGTGACCGGCACGCTCTCCCAGCTCTTGCTGCTGGCCGTGCTCGCCCGCGACTCGGGCGACGAGGCGGCCGCGAACGCCATCGCCGCCGAGGTCGCACGCTGGGCACAGGCTCTTGGCGCGATCCGCGTCCGCGACAACGCGATCGGCTTCCTGTCGGGCGTCGACCCCACGGCCGCGCCCGACGAGGCAAGCCCGGCCGCGACGGCGTGACCGCCCCCGGCGGACCACACCGGACAGACCAACCCCTGCGGCGACGACGCCTAGCGGCCGTCAGCGAGCCGATGCGAATACTCCCGGACCGCCGCGTTGTAGGTCTTCTCGTCCAGGGTCCAATCCGACTCGCCCGGCGTGCTGGCCCGATTGAGCTGGGCCTGGAGCGTCATTACGGCCGATGACAGGCCGCTGAACGGGCGGGTCCGCCACAGCTGCTCACCGGCCGGTGCCACTTCGATCAGGTCGTCCTCGACGATCAGCAGTCCGGCGCCGGCCAGCCGGCGTACCGAATCCTGCAGTTCCTGGCGGCTGGGGACCGCGTGGTGCAGGAAGTCGGCGGCGGCCAGCACGTCGGCCAGGCCGGCCCCGGTGATCGGCAGGCTGGCGTGCGCGGCCCGGTCGCGCTCGAGGCGCTCGGCGATGACCGCGGACACGAAGATCCAAGCGTCGTTCCACTGCCAGCCGCCAGCCCCCATGCGGCAATGATGCCGCGCCGCCGCCGCGCCCGGAAGCAAATGTGTCCGGATGATCACCGAGCCGTGACGGTCCATTCAGGCCAGTTGGGTCTCCGGGGCCGCCCGGACCGTGCACAGCGGCAGGAAGAACTGCACCAGCGGGCCGATCGCGAGGGCGTACGCGACGGTGCCGATCCCGACCGTGCCGCCCAGCAGAAACCCGACACCGAGGACGGACAACTCGATACTGGTACGAACCAAGCGGATCGAGAGCCGGGGGAAGCGCTTGACGATCCCGGTCATCAGCCCGTCGCGCGGGCCCGGACCCATCGCGGCGCCGATGTACAGGCCGGTGGCGAGCCCGTTGACCAGAATGCCGGCGGTCAGGTAGCCGACCCGGGCCGAGATGCCGGAGCTCTCGGGGAGCAGGGCCAGCGCCCGGTCCACCACGAAGCCGATCACCACGAGGTTGGCGATCGTGCCGAAGCCGGGGCGCTGCCGCAGCGGGATCCAGAACAGCAGGATCGGCACGCCGAGCAGGATCACCACCCAGCCGAAGCTGATCCCGGTTACCTTGGACAGCCCCTGATGGAAGACGTCCCACGGATTGAGACCGAGGTCGGATCGCACCATGAAGGCCATGCTGAACCCGTAGAGCACCAAACCGGTGAAGAGTTGAATGAGACGCCGATCTCGGTTGCCGATAGCCTTCATGAATGCCACTCTGAAGGCCAATTGACGACAGTCGTAGAGCCAATTCGCCGGAGGTGGCTGTGACGAGCTCGGTGCGTGGCGCCCAACTGGCTCGCCTGCTCGGTCAGTGGCATTCCCTGCCCGGCCGCCACCGCAGCCCCGACTACGCCGCGCTGGCCGCCGCCGTGCGCGGTCTGCTCTCCGACGGGCGGCTGCCGCTCGGCGTCCGGCTTCCCGCAGAGCGGGAACTCGCCGAGGCCCTCGGGGTCAGCCGGACCACGGTCAGCGCCGCGTACCGGGCGCTCCGCGAGACCGGTCACCTCACCAGCCGGCGCGGCGCCGGCAGCTGGACCACCCTGCCGCACGGCCACCGGGTGGTCACCTCGGGCCTGTGGGCGGCCGGCGACGAGGCCGACGTGATCGACCTGGGGGTGGCCGCGTCCCCCGCGCCCGACGAGCTGGTCGGCGCGGCCCGGGCCGCCGCCGACGACCTGCCGCGCTATCTGGGCAGCGCCGGCTACCACCCGACCGGGCTGGTCGAGCTGCGCGAGGCGGTCGCGGCCGGCTACACCGCCCGCGGTGTGGCCACCTCGGCCGAGCAGATCCTGATCACCGCGGGCACCCAGCAGGCGCTCGACCTGGTGCTGCGGCTGTCCGTGCCGGCCGGCGCGCCGGTGCTGGTCGAGTCGCCGACCTATCCGAACGCGCTGGCCGCGCTCTCCGCCCGGCGCGCGCGGATCAGCACCCACGGGCTCGACGCGGCGACCGGCTGGGACGGCGAGATGCTGCTCGGGGCGCTGCGGCAGGGCCGGCCGCGGGTCGCGTACGTGATCCCGGAGTTCCACAACCCCACCGGCCACCTGATGGACGCCGGCCTGCGCG
This sequence comes from Actinoplanes sp. KI2, assembly GCF_025630775.1. Taxonomy (GTDB): domain Bacteria; phylum Actinomycetota; class Actinomycetes; order Mycobacteriales; family Micromonosporaceae; genus Actinoplanes. The sequence continues at coordinate 191,055 of NZ_JAOSZE010000005.1, read as the reverse complement.
AGCGGCTGGTCGCCACCGCGCACCCGGCCGGCACCGAGCTGATCGTCGACGAGTCGTTCGTCGACCTGTCGCTGGACGGCGCCGAGATGCCGCCGCCGGTCGCCGTCTTCGACCGGCACTCGCGGGTGGTGTCGATCGGCGGGATGAGCAAGGCGTACTGGGGTGGCCTGCGGATCGGCTGGGTGCGGGCCTCGGCCCCGCTGGTGCAGCGGCTCGCCGCGATCCGGGTGGGCGTCGACATGGCCAGTCCGGTGCTCGAGCAACTGGTCGCGGTACGCCTGCTCGACCAGGCCCCGCAGATCGTCGCCGCGCGCCGGGCCCAGCTGCGGGGCCGGCGCGACGCCCTGGTGGCCGCCCTGCGCGAGCAGCTGCCGGAGTGGAGCTTCACGGTGCCGGCCGGCGGCGTGATGCTCTGGGCCGAGCTGGACGGGCCGATCTCCAGCGCGCTCTCCCGTGCCGCCGAGGACGTCGACGTCCGGCTCGCGCCCGGACCGCGGTTCGGCCTCGACGGCACGCTCGAGCGCTTCCTGCGCCTGCCGTTCGCCCTCGACGAGGAGACGCTGATCGAGGCGGTCCGCCGGATCGCGTCGGTGCGCTACGACCTCGACCGCGGCGCACGGCCCGCCTGGCGAACGCCTGCGGTGATCGCCTAGCTTCGGGGTCTTGGGCCGGGCCCACCCGGCGGCCGGGGTCGGAGCTGTTGCTGCAGCGTGCGGCCCTGGCACACCGGGGACTTCGCTCACCCGTACGGTAAAAGCAGCGGAAGCGAACCGCCTAGACCAGCCATGCACCGTCTTGCATGAGGAGGCGGTCGGGGAGCTCGTTCTCCTCGCGCCAGGCCTGGATGCGCCGCGGGCGCAGGGCCAGGAAGACGAAGCCCTCGCCGGCCTCGCGGGGATCCCAGTCGTTCTGCCGCGCGTAGGCCTCGCCGACCGTGCCCGAGTCGGCGACCGGGATGGTCTCGTCGAGGGTGGCGTCGATCAGGATCACGTCGCGGGTGGGTCCGAGCCCGACCCGGGCCCGCCCGTGCGCGGTGATGTTCCGCGCGGTGGGCGAGCGCCGGGACGTGGCCAGGATGATCCGGCCGTCGTGCCAGGCGGCGGTCAGCGGGACGAGGTAGGGCTCGTCGCCGCCGGCCGTGGCCACCCAGCAGTCGGCCACCGGAGCCGCCAGCCGGGCCAGCACGTCCGACTTGCGCCGGATCCGCGGGCGCGGCTGGTCAGGCATCGGCGCCCTGGAACAGGCCGATGAGGTTGCCGTCGCCGTCCCGCAGGTGCGCGGTGAGGCCGCCGCCGCCGACGTCGCGGGGCTCCTGCTCGACGGTCGCGCCGGCCGCGGTGAGCTCGGCGACCGTCGCGTTGATGTCGCCGACGTGGAAGTACGTGATCGGCCCGGCGGCGAGGTCACCGTGCGGGTTCAGCCCGACTTCGGGCGAGCCCTCGGGGCGGAATCCGACATAGTAGGGCGAGGCCATGTACGGGTCGACGCCGAGCAGCTTGGTGTAGAGGGCGGTCGCCGCCTCGAGGTCCTTGACCGGGACGGTGATGGTGCGAATAGCCATGGGACTCTCCTTCTGTCACAGCGGACCGCTCCGGTCCGTCAAAGGCTATGACGGACGCCGAGCGGAGAGTGTGACGATGAGCGAGCTGGAGATCCTGGCGGCACGGTTCGAGGCCGACCGGGGGCACCTGCGGCAGGTGGCGCAGCGGATCCTGGGATCGGCGCACGAGGCCGACGACGCGGTGCAGGAGGCCTGGGTGCGGCTGAGCCGCTCGGACACCACCGAGGTGGACAACCTGACCGGCTGGCTGACCACGGTCGTCTCCCGGGTCTGCCTGGACATGCTGCGCTCGCGTCAGGCCCGCCGGGAGGACCCGGCCGAGCTGCCGGTGGTGGCCGCCGAGACCGCCGACCCGGAGCAGGAGGCGGTGCTGGCCGACGCGCTCGGCCCGGCGCTGCTGCTGGTGCTGGACACGCTCGGGCCCCGGGAACGGCTCGCGTTCGTGCTGCACGACATGTTCGCGGTGCCGTTCCCGGAGATCGCCGAGATCATCGGGGCGTCGCCGGCGGTGGCCCGGCAGCTCGCCAGCCGGGCCCGGCGGCGGGTGCAGGGTAGTGACCCCGCCATCGAGGGAGAGATCGGCCGAAAGCGCGAAATAGTGGATGCGTTCTTGGCGGCGGCGCGCGGTGGGGACTTCTCGGCGCTGCTGGAGCTGCTCGATCCGTCGGTGCAACTGCGCGCCGACGCCGCGGCGGTCACGATGGGCGTGAGCGCCCTGGTGAGCGGCCCGAGCGAGGTGGCCGGGGTCTTCAACGGGCGGGCCAAGGCGCTGCGGACCGCGCTCATCGACGGCCTGCCCGGCCTGGTGTGGGCGCTGCGCGGCGAGCCGAAGGTGGCGTTCGTCTTCACGATCGAGGGCGGCCACGTCACCGGGATCGAGCAGCTTGCCGACCCGGCGACCCTGGCCGCCCTCGAGATCGAGTTTGTCTAGCTCTAGATCTGAGCCAACGAACCCTCGTACATCTTGTCGATCTGAGTGGCGAAGTTGGTCTCCACGCTCCGCCGCTTGATCTTCATGGACGGGGTGATCTCGCCGGCCTCGATGCTCAGGTCGCGCGGCAGGATGGCGAACTTCTTCACCGTCTCCCACCGGTTGAGCTTGGTGTTCAGCTCCTGTACGTAGCCGTCGATCAGCTCCTGGACCTGGGCCGAGGCGACCACGTCCGCGTACGGCTTGCCGTCGAGCGGGCCGCCCTTGGCCCAGGAGACGATCGCGTCCTCGTCCAGCGAGATCAGCATGCTCACGTAGTTGCGGGCCTGTCCGATGATCACCGCCTGCGAGGTGTACGGGCAGACCGCCTTGAACATGCCCTCGATCGCCGACGGCGCAATGTACTTACCGCCGGACGTCTTGACCAGGTCTTTCTTGCGGTCGGTGATCATCAGGAAGCCGTCCGCGTCGATCTCGCCGATGTCACCGGTACGCAGGAAGCCGTCCTCGGTGAACGCCTCCGCCGTCTCCTGCGGGAGATCGTGGTAGCCCTTCATCACCGGCGCGCCACGCAGCAGGACCTCGCCGTCCGAGTCGATCTTGCACTCCAGGTCGCCGAGGGCCTGCCCGACCGTACCGATCTTGAGCTTGCCCATCCGGTTCACGAAGTTGCCGGCGCTGGTCTCGGTCATGCCGTACCCCTCCATGATCGGAAGGTTCGCGGCCGCGAAGAACTCGGCGATGTCCCGGCTCAGCGGCGCCGAACCGCTGACCAGCACCCGCAGCTTGCCGCCGAGCCGGTTCTGCAGCTTCGAGAAGACCAGCTTCTCGGCCACCGCGTACTTCAGCTTGAGGGCTGCCGGCAGCGGCTTGCCGGCCTGCTCGAGCGCGACCTTCTGCTTGCCGGTGGCCACCGCCCAGCTGAAGATCTTGGCCTTGGCGCCGCCCGCCTCCAGCGCGGTCGTGACGGTCTTGTTGTAGACCTTCTCGAAGATGCGGGGCGCGGCGCACATCAGCGTCGGCTGGACCATGGCCAGCATGTCGACCAGCTTGTCGACCCGGCCGTCGATGTAGGTGGGCACGCCGACGTGGATGATGCCGCAGAGCAGCGTCTTGCCGAACGAGTGCGACAGCGGCAGCCACAGGTATTGCAGGTCGGTCGACTCGAACAGCCCGAGATCCTCCTGGGCGACGCCCTCCCAGGTCCAGCCCTTGTGCAGCAGCTGGACGCCCTTGGGCCGGCCGGTGGTGCCGGAGGTGTAGATGAGCGTGGCGAGGTGGTCGGGGCCGACCCCGGCGACGATCTCGTCGATCATCGTGGGGTTGTCGCGCAGGGCCGCGGCGCCGCGCTCCTCCAGCTCGGCGAGGGTCAGCTGCGGCGGGGTGGCGCCCGCGTCGGCCGGGCCGTCGAGCAGCACCACGTGGGTGACGCTGGTCTCGGCGCCGGAGATCTTGAGGGCCTGCTTCGGGTTCTCCGCGATCAGCACCTTTGATCCCGAGTTGGCCACGATGTAGCTCGCGTCCTCGGGCTCGGTGGTCGGGTACACCGTCGTCGTGGCGCCCCCGGCGCAGTTGATGCCGAGGTCGGCGAGCACCCACTCGTACCGGGTGCCGGCCAGGATCGCGACCCGGTCCTCGAGGCCCACGCCCAGCTCGTGCAGGCCGGCCGCGATCGCCTTGGCCCGCTCGCCCACCTGCGACCAGGTGTGCCAGACCATGCCGGTGTCGTCCGCCGTCGGCGTCGCGAACGCCTGACCGTTCGGAGTCGCCGCCACGCGCTTCAAGAACATGTCGGGAATCGATCGGTAAGGAACCTCGAGAGCCATCGGGCGCCGCCTTTTGCACTTGAGCCGGGGGACGGGGGTTAAGCGTTTGTTACCGCAGAGTATTGAAAGTGCGGTCAACAGGCTAGTACCACGCCACGCTGGTCAGTTTATCGACGAACCCGCCGGTAGCCTCGCGAAGTATGAGCGTCATTGTGCTAGGCGGTACCGGGATCGACACCGTCGTCCCGGTGCCCGGCCTTCCCGTGCTGGGTGCCGACTCGGCCCGGCCGACCGGACCCATCCACGACGACGTGTCCCACACGGGTACCTGCGTGGCGCTGGCGCTGCGGGCGCTCGGCGTACCGGTGGCGCTCGCCGACGCGATCGGCGACGACGACGCCGGACGCCGGGTGACCTCGGCCTTTGCCGCCTGGGGGATACCCCTGCACGCGGCGGTCTCGCCGGGCGGCACCCGTCGCGCGGTCAACCTGATGAGCCCCGACGGGCGCCGCCTGTCGATCTACGACGGCCGCGACGTCCCCGGCTACCGCCTGCCGCCGGAGACGTACGCGGAGCCGCTCGCCGCCGCCCGCCACGCCCACGTGACAATCATGGACTGGGCCCGGTTCCTGCTGCCGGTGCTGCGCGAGGCGGGGTGCACGATCTCCACCGATCTGCACGACTGGGACGGGGTGAACCCGTACCACCGGGATTTCGCGCTCGGCGCCGACCTGGTGTTCATGAGCGCGGTCCAGCTGGCTGCGGGCGCGGCCGAGCGGGTGCTGGCCGACGGGGTGGCGTCGCACGTGGTGGTCACCGACGGGGCCGAGGGGGCGACGCTGTACACCCGGGCCGGGTCCCGGCATCAGGCCGCCGCGGATCCGGGGGCGCCGGTGGTGGACACCAACGGGGCGGGCGACGCCTTCGCGGCCGCCTTTCTGGCGGCCTTCCTGGCGGGTGCGGCGGACGAGGTCTGCCTGCGGGAGGCGGCGGTTGCGGGGGCCTTCGCCTGTACCCGGGCGGTCGGTGCGGAAAGCTTCATCGACCGGGCGACGCTGCGGGCCCGGGTCGACGGCCGGCTGGCGGACGCCTAGGTAGGTGCGGGCTCCTCCAGGGGGCGCATGGTCCGGATGCCGGCGGCCAGGGTGGCGGTCAAGGCGGCCAGGGCCACCGACGCGGCGAAGACGAGGATCGTGCGAGAGCTGCCCCAGGCCGTGACGAAGACGCCGGAGAGCAGCGGGGCCGCGGCGGAGGCGGACATGGCGGCGAGGAAGATGACGCTCAGGACTCGGCCCTGCAGGTGGTCGGGGGTGATGGCGGCCTGGTAGCCGAAGAGGGCGGCATTGCAGGACGGGCCGAGGAACACCGCGAGCGCCACCGGGACGGCGGCGGCGATGCCGGTGAGCCACGCGCTGGCCACCAGGACGCCGGCGGCGGCCCAGCAGATGACGCGGATCAGGCGGGTGAACGGGAGCCAGCGCTGGAGCGCCGGGGCCACGAAGGCGCCGGCCAGGCCGCCGACGCCGACGATCGTCTCGGTCAGGCCGATCACGCCGGGTTCGACGCGGTGGTGCTGGAGGGTCACGATGATCGTGAAGATGGCGCCGTTCAGGGCGAAGTTCAGTGGGGCGGCGATGATCAGGACGGCGCGCAGGAACGGGTTGCCGAAGACGAAGCGCAGTCCCTCGGCCAGGGCGGCGGCGTGGCCGGGCGGCCGATCGTCGCGTTCGGCCTGGAGCGGGCGGCGGATCAGCGCGACGCCGGCGAACGACACCAGGTAGGACAGGGCGTTGCCGACGAAGGGGAGTGCCGGGGCGATGCCGAAGAGCACGCCGCCCAGCGGAGGGCCGGCCAGCGAGGCGCCGTAGCTGCGGGCCTCGTTGCGGGCCACCGCGGAGGGCAGCTGGGACCTGGGCACGATGCTGCGGATCGAGGCGAGCTCGATGGTGTTGAACAGCGCGGTGCAGCAGGCGTCCAGGACCGTGACCGCGATGATCACCGCGAGGTCGGCGCGGCCGGTCACGACCGCGGCGGCCAGCAGCAGGAACGCGATCAGGCGGACCACGTCGCAGGCGAGCAGGGCGCGGCGGCGGTCGATCCGGTCGGCGAGGACGCCGGCCGGCAGGCGCATGGCGAGCTTGACGACCAGGGCGGTGGTGCCGACCGCGCCGGCCTTGACCGCGGAGCCGGTCCGTTCGAGCACCAGCAGCGGGACGGCCAGTTGGGCGACGGCGCTGCCGAGGTCGGAGAGCGACTGGCTGGACCACAGGAGGTTGAACTCCCGGTTACGCCAGAGAGTGGTGGTCACGGCACGCCGCTCGGTGGCAGAAGGGTCACCTAGCGTAAGGTATTTACCGACGCCGATTAATGCAACAGCCGGGAGCGGTCGGCGGGCCGTCTCCGTGTTCGTGGCACGTCAGCGCGACGACCCCCGTTCCGTATGCACGGAGCCTATTTGACCTTTGCCGGGCGCCCGGCATATCGCTTTGCCCATATCAGAATGGGGCGGTGGATCTGGTCATCGAGGCGTTCCCGGCGGGCGAGAAGACCGTGGCCGTCTATCGTGCGCTGCGGGCGGCCATTGTGGACGGCCGGCTGCCGCGCGGGCATCGGCTGCCCGCCACCCGTACCCTCGCGATCGATCTCGGGGTTTCCCGGGGAAGCGTGGCGACCGCCTACGAACGCCTGGTGGCGGAGGGCTACCTGACGTCGCGGGTCGGGTCGGGCACGTTCGTGGCCTCGGTGGCCGCGTCCCGGCCGGCCCGCGCAGCGGCGGCCGATCCGCTGCGGCCGCGCCGCGGATGGGCGATCGAACCGGCGCCGGCGAGCGCGGACACGGCGACGCCCCGGTACGACTTCCGCACCGGGATTCCGGACGCGCGGCTGTTCCCGTTCGACACCTGGCGCCGGTTGGTGGCCGCCGAGATGCGGCCGGGCGCGAACCACCCGGGGGTCTACGCCGGGCCGGAGGGGCATCCGGCGCTGCGGGCGGCGATCGCGCGTTATCTCGGGTACGCCCGGTCGGTGCGGGTGTCGGCCGACGACGTCGTGGTCACCAACGGCACGCAGCACGCGCTCGACCTGGTGGCGCGGGTGCTGCTGCGAGCCGGCGACGTGGTGGCCGTCGAGGAGCCGGGATATCCGCCGCCCCGACGGCTCTTCGAGGCGCTCGGCTGCCGCGTGGTGGGGGTGCCGGTCGACGAGGAGGGCCTGGTCGTGACGGCGCTGCCGGCGGGGTGCCGGCTCGTCTATGCGACGCCGTCGCACCAGTTCCCGCTCGGCCGGGCGATGAGCCTCGCCCGGCGGCGGGAGCTGCTCGACTGGGCCGCCCGCCGGCCGGTGGCGATCGTCGAGGACGACTACGACAGCGAGTTCCGGTTCTCGGCCCGGCCGCTCGAGCCGCTGTTCAGCCTGGACGAAGCCGGGCGGGTGATCTACGCGGGCACCTTTTCCAAGAGCATGATTCCGGCCGTACGCACGGGGTTCGTCCTCGTTCCGCCGGGGCTGCGGGCGGCGGTGGCCGCGGCGCGGCAGCTGAACGACGGGTACGGGTCGCCGCCGCTGCAAGCGGCCCTGGCCCGGTTCATCGACGAGGGTCTGCTCGCCCGGCACGTCCGGCGGGCCGGGCGGAACTACGGCCGGCGGCATGCGGAGATCTGCGCGCACCTGTCGGCGATGCCGGAACTGGAGGTGCTGCCGGCGTCGGCCGGCCTGCACGTGACCGCGCTGCTGCGGCGGGGCCACGCGGCTCCGGTGGTGGCAGCGGCCGGGAAGAGCGGACTGGCCATCGAGGACCTCGGCCGCTACGCCACCTCGCAGGAGGGCTTTGTGGTCGGGTTCGGCGCGATCGACCCCGCGCTGATCGGCGAGGGGATGGCGATCTTCGCCGGTCTCCTCGCCCGCCACGCCTGATAGGCGACCGCCCCGGCCGCCACCGCCAGGCTGAGCAGCGCCGGCCTCCCGGTCAGCACCAGCAGCCCGAGCACCGCCGCGAACGCCACCGCGGCCCACGTCCGGGACGGTCCGGCCGGCAGCAGCCGCAGCGCCGCCGCCGTGCCCAGCACGTACACCAGCGTGAAGCACCCGGTGACCAGCAGCATCGAGGTCTGCAGCCGGACCGGCAGCGCCACCGCGCCCAGGCTCGCCACCAGCACGAAGGTCAGCGACCGCCGGGTGGTGCCGAACACCCTCGGCGGCAGCGCGCCGTCCCGGGCCAGCGCCGCGCCGAGCCGGGACGCGCCGGCCAGGTACGCGTTGACCGCGCCGACCGTGAGCAGCACTGCGACGACCGCCGTGACGATCCGGACCGGGCCGCCGACGCCGACCGCGAGCAGGTCGGCCAGCGGCGCCGGGCTCTGCCCCAGGGCCGGCCCGAGCACGAGCACGCTGGTCGCCGCGACGGCCAGGTAGAGCACCCCGACCACGGCGACCGCGATCGCGGTGGCCCGCGGCACGTCCCGCCGCGGGTTGCGGTAGTCGGGCGAGAGCGACGACACCGCCTCCCACCCGGCGAAGCCCCAGACCAGCACCGCCGCGGCCGCCCCGATCCCGGCCACGCCGTGCGGCGCGAACGGGGTCAGGTTGTGCCAGTTGGTGTGCGGCAGCGCGGTCACCACCGTGACCAGCAGCAGGACGGCCAGCGTTCCGGTGAGCCACAGCTGGACCCGGCCGGAGACCCGCAGGCCGAACCAGTTCATCAGATAGACCACGCCGACGATCGCCAGGAAGGTGGCGATCACCGTACGGCGGCCGCCGCCGAGCACGTCGGCCACGTAGTTGCCGGCGAACGCGGCCGCGGCCGGCGCGCCCAGCGGCACGGCGAAGTAGAAACACCAGCCGACCGCGGCCGCCGCCCGGGCACCGAAGGCGAGCCGGACGTACGTGGCGACGCCGCCGCCGTCCGGGTACCGCGCGCCGAGCGCCGCGAACGTCCGGGCCAGCGGCGCCGAGAGCAGGATCAGCGCGGCCCAGCTGACCAGCGAGGACGGGCCCGCCACGCCGGCCGCGAGGGCGGGCATCGAGATCACGCCGGTGCCGAGGACGGCGCCGACGCTGAGCGCGGTGCCCTGCGCCACGGTGAGTTTCATGGGTCGAACCTACGGCCCGATTGGCTCGACGTCTGGGCCAATCCGGTGCCAGTGGCTTGGTCCAATAGCTAGACCCCGAGATTCGCCGCGCGCAGCCGCTCGGCCTGCTCGGCCGGGCCCTCGACCTCGGCCCGGGCCGCCCCCTGCCGGCCGGAGAGGAACAGGGCCAGCTCGCCGGCCGGCGCGACGACCATCAGCTGAGCGCTCTCGCCGCCGACCGTGAACTCGCCGTAGCCGTTCGCCTCGCGGATCCGCACCGGCATCCGCACCCGGCGCAGCGCCATCTTGCCGGTGAACTGCACGGCCCGCCAGATCGCTCGGGCGTGGTCCTCGGCCAGGTCGCGCGGCTGCCAGCCGGCCACGCCCCGGCGTACGTCCTCGTGGTGGACGAAGAACTCCACCGTGTTGGTGAGCTCGTCCAGCAGCGGGTTGCTGACCAGGCTCCACCAGGGTGGGTTCCGCACGTCGGCGACGATCTCGGGGAACGGGCGGGCGGCGGTGGCGCGCCGAATGCGCTCGCCGTGCTCGCGCAGCGGTGGCAGGATCACCCCGGCCGCCGCGTCCGGCCGGCGCTCGCGCACGACCAGGTGCGCGGCGAGGTCGCGGGTGGTCCAGCCGGTGCAGAGTGTCGGCTGGTCGGGGCCGACCTGAAGCAGGAGGTCGGCGAGGCGCTGACGCTCTTCTCGGGCAAACGCAGTCACGAACGTGATGGTAGACACATTGTCACGGGTGTAAACGGCGGCAGGATTGTTCGGTAAGGCCGGTGCTCCCGGCGAAGGCTTACACATCGGGTTGGGACATTGAGCAGCAGCAGGGCCAGCCGGGACGTGCTGGGACGGGGACTGCGGGTGCTCGGGCAAGCGATTCGGGACGAGCCGCGCCTGTTCACCGTCGGGGTCGTCGGCAGCAGCCTCTTCGGGTTGCTGATCATCGCCAACTCGTACGTCGTCGGCGCGGTCGTCGGGCACGTGGTGGTGCCCGCCTTCGCCGATCAGCACGTCCGGGCCGGCACGCTGGCGCTGGTCGCCGCGGTCTTCCTCGGGATCAGCGCGCTGCGGGTGGCCAGCATCTTCGGCCGCCGGCTCGGCGCCGGGTTCATGCAGTTCCGGCTGCAGGCCCGCTATCGCCGCGCGGTGACCCGCCGCTACCTGTCGCTGCCGCCGTCCTGGCACCAGTCGCACGCCACCGGCACCCTGCTGTCCAACGCGAACTCGGACGTGGAGGCCGCGTTCGTGCCGATCGCGCCGCTGCCGTTCGCGGTCGGCACGATCGTGATGGTGCTGGCCGCGGTGCTCGCGCTGTTTCTCACCGACTGGGTGCTGGCGCTGGTCGGGGTGGCGCTGTTCCCGGCCCTGTTCGGGCTGAACGTGGTCTACTCCCGGCACATGTCGCCCCGGCAGATCCGGGCCCAGCACATGCGCGCGAAGGTCAGTGCGGTGGCGCACGAGAGCTTCGACGGCGCGCTCGTGGTCAAGACGATGGGCCGCGAGGAGGACGAGTCCCGCCGGTTCGCGGTGTTCGTGACCGAGCTGCGCGACGCTCTGATCTCGGTGGGGCGGCTGCGCGGCCTGTTCGACCCGGTGATGGACAGCCTGCCCAGCGTCGGCACCCTGGCGGTGCTGCTGCTCGGGGCGTGGCGGCTGCAATCCGGGGCGATCAGCGTGTCCGAGCTGGTCACCGTCGCGTTCCTGTTCACCGTGCTGGCGTTCCCGGTGCGGGCGATCGGCTGGGTGGTCGCCGAGCTGCCGCGCAGCGTCGCCGGCTGGGATCGCGTGCAGGCGGTTTTGAGTAGCACCGGCGATCTGCACTACGGCCCGATAAAGCTGGAAAAATCGGGCGAAGCGGCGGCTTTGGCGTTTGAGAACGTCGATTTCCGGTACGGGGACGGCCCGCTGGTCCTGAACGGCGTGTCCTTCACCGTCCCGGCGGGGAAGACCGTCGCCCTGGTCGGCCCGACCGGATCCGGCAAATCAACCATCGCCTCGCTGGCCATCCGCCTGGTCGACCCGGCCGACGGCACGATCCGGCTGGACGGCGAAGCGCTGCCGTCGCTGACCGAGGCGTCGCTGGCGGGCACGGCCGCGCTCGTACCGCAAATTCCGTTTGTTTTCGATGACACCGTGCGCGGCAACGTGACCCTCGAGCGGGACGGGGTCGGCGAGGACGACGCCTGGCGGGCGCTGCGCCTGGCCCAGGCCGACCGGTTCGTCGAGAAGCTGCCCGAGGGCCTGGACACCGCGGTCGGCGAGCGCGGCACGTCCCTCTCCGGCGGCCAGCGCCAGCGGATCACCCTGGCCCGGGCGCTGGCCGGCCGGCCCCGGCTGCTGGTGCTCGACGACGCGACCAGCGCCGTCGACCCGCGGGTGGAGGCGGCCATTCTCGGCTCGCTGCGCGGCCGGGACGCCGGTGCCTCGATCCTGGTGGTGGCGTACCGGCGGGCCACGATCGCGCTGGCCGACGAGGTGATCTACCTGGAGCAGGGCAAGGTGGTCGCCACCGGCACGCACACCGATCTGCTGGCCACCCACCCCGGGTACGCCGACCTGGTGACCGCGTACGAGAAGGCCGAGCAGGAACGGGTCGAGGCATGAGCAGCGCCGAGGGCACCTTTGCGACCGTCAAGCGAGGGCTGTCGCTCTCGCCCGAGCTGCGTCCCGGGCTGGCCGGCACGATCGCGCTGGCCATCGTGCAGATGCTCGGCAAAGTGGCCGTCCCGATCGCCGTGCAGCAGGGCATCGACCACGGCATCCGGGCCGCCGGCGGCCCCGACCTCGGCTACGTCTTCGAGGTCGTGGCGGCCTGCCTCGTGGTCCTGATGATCTCCACGGGGGCCGGCTACCTGATGACCCGCCGGCTGTTCACGGTCAGCGAGACCGCGCTCGGCGCCCTGCGCTCGCGCACCTTCCGGCACATCCACGACCTGTCGATGCTGCACCAGCAGTCCGAACGGCGCGGCTCGATGGTGTCCCGGGTGACCAGCGACGTCGACCAGATCTCCCAGTTCCTGCAGTTCGGCGGCGTGCAACTGCTGCTCTCCTCGGGTCAGCTGCTGGTGTCCACCGTGGTCATGCTCTTCTACTCGTGGCAGCTGACCATCGTCGTGCTGCTCGCCTTCGGCCCGGCGGTCGCGGTGATCCGGCTCTTCCAGAAGCGGCTGGCGGCCGTCTACCGCGCGGTCCGCGAGCGGACCGGCGTCATGCTCGGCGCGGTCGCGGAGAGCGTGGTCGGCGCGATGGTGATCCGGGCGTACGGGGTCTCCGGCCGCACCGGCAAGCGCCTGGACACCTCGATCGAGAGCCTGCGGGTGGCACAGCAGCGGGCCCTGCGCACCAGCGTGACCAGCTTCTCCTCGGGCGAGCTGGGCGCCGGTCTGGCGCTGGCCGCGGTGGTGGTGGTCGGCACGCTGCTCGGCGTCGGCGGTCACCTCACGGTCGGCGAGCTGACCGCGTTCCTGTTCCTGGTGACGCTGTTCATCCAGCCGGTGCAGATCGCGACCGACATGCTCAACGAGGCGCAGAACGCGGTCGCGGGCTGGCGTCGCGTCCTCGATGTGCTTGATCTTTCGCCGGATGTCGCCGACCCGGACGACGAGGGGGTCGCGCTGCCGCCCGGCCCGCTGTCGGTGCGGTTCCGGGACGTGTCGTTCCGCTATCCGGGCGGGCCGATCGTGCTCGCCGACGTCGACCTGACGATGGAGGCGCGCAAGAAGTACGCGGTCGTCGGCGAGACCGGCAGCGGCAAGACCACGTTCGCGAAGCTGCTCACCCGGCTGATGGACCCGGCCTCCGGTGAGGTGCTGCTCTCCGGCACGCCGCTGACGAGCGTGCGCTTCTCGTCGCTGCGCTCGCGGGTGGTGATGGTGCCGCAGGACGGGTTCCTGTTCGACGCGACCATCGCCGAGAACATCCGGTTCGCCGAGCCGTCGCTCACCGACGAGCAGTTGCGGATCGCGTTCGACGAGCTGGGTCTCGCCGACTGGCTGGCCGGCCTGCCCGCCGGGACCCAGACCCCGGTGGGCGAGCGTGGCGAGGCGCTCAGCGTGGGGGAGCGGCAGCTGGTCGCGCTGGTCCGCGCCTACGTCGCCGACCCGGACCTGCTGGTGCTGGACGAGGCGACCAGCGCGGTCGACCCGGCCACCGAGGTACGCCTGCAGCGCGCCCTCGACCTGGTGACCCGCGGCCGGACCACGGTGGCGATCGCGCACCGGCTCTCCACCGCGCAGGCGGCCGACGAGGTGATCGTGGTGGACGCGGGCCGCGTCGTGCAACGCGGCCCGCACGCCGTGCTCGTCGCCGAGGAGGGCTCGATCTACGCCAAGCTCTACGCGTCCTGGCTCGAGCAGACCCGCTCGTCCCATGGCCCTGGCCAAGGCGCCGGTCAGTAGGACGCGCTCTGGCCGACGATCCGGCCGACTCCACCGCCGCGGCTATCGGGCGTAGAACTCCACGACCAGCTGCTCGTCGCAGAGGACCGGGACCTCCCTGCGCTCGGGGACGCGCAGCAGGGTGGTGCGCAGCTCCTCGAGGGCGGTGGACAGGTACGGCGCGGTCGGCCCGTCCAGGTGCGCGCCGGCCGCGGCGACCTGGAACGGCGGCTTCGCCCGGCTCGACTCGCGCGCCTGCACGACCTGCCCCGGCTTGAGCCGGAAGCCCGGCCGGTCCACCTTCTTGCCGTCGACCGTGAAGTGGCCGTGCACGACCAGCTGGCGCGCCTGGTAGATGGTGCGGGCCAGCCCGGCCCGGTGCACCACAGCGTCGAGCCGGCGCTCCAGCAGCGTGACCATGGCCTCGCCGGTCTTGCCCTCGGCGCGGTGGGCGTCCTCGTACGCCTTGCGCATCTGCGCCTCGCTGATGTTGTACTGGTGCCGCAGGCGCTGCTTCTCCAGCAGTCGCACCTGGTAGTCCGAGGCCTTGCGGCGGGCGCGGCCGTGCACGCCGGGCGGGAACGGCCGCTTCTCGAAATACTTCACGCACTTGGGCGTCAGCGGGATGCCGAGGGCACGGGACAGCTTGGCCTTGGGCCGAGAGTTGTTCATGAAGTCTCCGAAGGGTCACTTGCGCTCGAGGCCGGTGCTACGGTTAGCCTCACCTTACTAAGGCAAGCCTAACCCGTCCGCGGAGGTACCAGCCATGCAGCCCACTACTGCCGAGGTCGCCCGCACGATCGCGGCCGGCCACCTGCCGGCGGTCGCGCACATCGCCTGCCGCCCGGGCCCGATCCCGGTGCGCCACGTGACCGACGCTCAGGGCCGGGTGCTGCTGCTCTCCCCGGCCGGCGGGGCCGTCGCGACCGCGCTCCGGCCGCAGCCGGGCGCCGGGGACACGGCGCTGGTGCTGGACGTCACCGACGTGCCGCCGGTCGCCGGCTCGCCCGCGTTCGGCCGGGTCTGGGTCTCCGGCTGGGCGACCCGGCTCGACGGTGACGAGGCCCGGCAGGCCGCGCTCGCCTACGCCGAGATCGACGCCTCCGGTGACCTGCTCGACGTCGGCGAGTCCCAGGTGCTGCACCGGATGGACGTCGCCGAGGTCCGGCACGAGCGCGGCGAGAAGCTGGTCGACGTGGACCCCGACGAGTTCGCGGCGGCCACCCCGGACCCGCTGCGGCAGATCGAGTTCGACCTGATCGCCGACCTGGCCGACCATCACCTGGCCGAGATGAGCGCGTACGTGCGCCGCCAGCTCGGCTCGGCGTTCCAGCCCGAGAGCGAGCCCCGGGTGGTCCGGATGGACCGGTACGGCTTCCTGGTACGCCTCGACGACAGGCTGGCCCGGCTCGCCTTCCCGCGCCCGGTCACCGACCGCCACGACCTGGCCCACCTGCTGCACCCGGTGCTCTGCCACCGCTGCGCCGGCTAGGTCTGTCCGCCCGCGCGATCGGCGGGAGAGATCCTAGGTGGCGGCGTCCCGCTTGAACACCTCGGGCATCGGGTCGTCGAGGAACCGCTGGATGTTCGGCCCGATGGCGGCCACGATCACCTCGCGGTCGGCGCCCGCCAGCGGGTCGATCTTCAGGACGTACCGCGCGACCAGGACGCCGGCGATCTGGGTGGCCACCAGCGACGCGCGCATCGGCGCCTCGGCCGGATCGACGATCAGCTCGCCGATCGCCCGCCGGAGGATCTGCGTGATCACGAACTCGCGCAGCAGCCGGGCCGTCCACTCGTTGGACAGCGCCGACCGGAACATGCCCAGCGCCGCCGAGCCGGCCGGCGAGTCCCAGACGGTCAGGGCGAGCCGGATCAGCCGCTCGCCGGCCTGCGCGCGCGGGCCGGCGAGGGCCTCGGGGATCAACTCGCCCGGGTTGATCGGCGCGTTCATCGAAGCCAGGAACAGCTTCTCCTTCGTACCGAAATAGTGGTGCACGAGGGCCGGGTCGACCCCGGCGTCGCCCGCGATGGCGCGGATCGACGCCTTGTCGAAGCCCTTCTCCGCGAAGTTCCGGCGGGCGGCGTCCAGAATGGACGATCGAGTGTCCTGATTGCCGGGGCGCCGCCCGCTCCGCTTCACCAACGACCTCTCCTAGGGTGTGCGGCGCCGTAGCGTCGCGGCGGCCAGGACCAGCGCGAGCACCGCGGCCCCGGCCACGATGATCACGTCGCGCCACATCGTGGCGGTGGCCTCGGCCGACTTGCCGACCTGCAGGAGCGCGTCGACCGCGTAGGTCAGCGGCAGCACGTTGGAGATCGCCTGCAACCAGCCGGCCATCGCCTCGCGCGGCACGAACAGCCCGCAGAGCAGCAGCTGCGGGATGACCACCACCGGCAGGAACTGTACGGCCTGGAACTCGGTGCGGGCGAAGGCGCTGCAGAACAGGCCGAGCGCCACCCCGAGCACCGCGTCGACCACGGCGATCAGCAGGACCAGCCCGGCGGTGCCCGCGGTGTCCAGCCCGAGCAGCCAGTAGGCCACGCCGGTGGCGACCGCGCCCTGCACCGCCGCCGCCACCGAGAAGGCGATGCCGTACCCGAACAGCAGGTCGACCTTGCCGAGCGGGGTGGTGAGCAGCCGTTCCAGGGTGCCGCTGGTCCGCTCGCGCAGCATCGCGATGCTGGTGACCAGGAACATGATCACGAACGGGAAGATGCCCAGCATGGTCAGCGCGATCCGGTCGAAGAGCAGCGGCACGTCCTCGTACATGTAGTAGAGGATCGTCAGCAGCACGGCCGGCACCACGATGAGCAGCGCCACCGTGCGGCGGTCGTGCCGCAGCTGCCGGACGATGCGCCCGGACGTCGACAGGGTGATCCCGATACTCACGCCGCAACCTCCTCGCGCTCGCGGATCAGGCGCAGGAACGCCTCGTCCAGGTCCTCGGTGCTGGCCGCGGCGCGGACCCCGGCCGGGGTGTCGTCGGCGATCATCTCGCCGTCCCGGATCAGCAGCAGCCGGTCGCACCGACCGGCCTCGTCCATCACGTGGCTGGACACGAGGAGGGTCGTCCCCCGAGCCGCCATCTCATGAAATTTCGCCCACAGGTCGGCGCGGAGCACCGGATCCTGCCCCACCGTCGGCTCGTCCAGCACCAGTACCTCCGGCGAGGCGACCATCGCGCAGGCCAGCGACGCCCGGCTGCGCTGCCCGCCGGACAGGTTCCCGACCAGCTGCCGCGCCGCCGAGGCGAGCCCGACATCCGCGATCGCCTGGTCGGCCTCGGTCGCGCCCAGCCCGTACAGCGAGGCGAAGTACCGCGCGTTCTCCCGCACCGACAGATCCGCATAAACACTCGGGGCCTGCGTCACATACCCGACCGTGCGCCGCAGCGCCGCGCTCCCGGCCGGCTGCCCGAGCACCGTCACGGTGCCCGCCTTGACGATCTGCACCCCGACGACCGCCCGGATCAGCGTCGTCTTGCCGCTGCCGCTCGGCCCGAGCAACCCGGTCACGCTCCCCACCGGGATCGAGCAGTCGATCCCGTGGAGCACGCGCCGCCTCCCCCGCTCCACCACGAGGCCGGACACCTCGATCGCACTCTGGTAATTCATCACACGTTGATTTCACCGCATGTTGAATTCGACGGCAAGAGCAAAACACCAAGATGTACGGGATATGACAAGTCCCCGGTGCAGCGGACGGCCCGGGTGCATGGTTGCGCCCCGACCCCGGCCGCCGGGTTGTCCTGCATGGCCCAAAACGAAGCGCCCGCCGTCGATCGACGGCGGGCGCTTCGGAGAACGAGGTGACAGGGGCTCCGGAGAGCGGGGTTACAGGGAAAGGATGCGGTCCAGGAACTCCCGGTAGCCGCGCATCGCCATCCGCATGCTCTCGGTGTCCGGGGTGGCGGTGCCGCGCAGCGGGTCGAGCTCGTCCCGCTCGGCCAGCAGCGCCTCGGTCAACTCGTTCACCGCGTCCGTGAGCAGGTCGTGCGCCCGGGTCAGCGCCTGCACCGGGTCGTCCACGAACTCGGCCTTCACCTCGTGCCAGGCCGCCCGGAAGTGCCGGGTCGCGTCGTCGTCCCAGAACGCGATGTGCCCCGCCGCGACGTCACCCGGGCGCAGCGCCTCGGCGCCGCCCGGCCCGTCGTCGGGCGCAGCGCGGCGGCCACGCCGGATCGGCTCGGCGTCCTCGAGGCTGGCCGACCGGCGCGGTGACGGCGGCCGCAGGGCGTTCTGGTCGTCCCAGGGCCGCAGATCGTCGTCGCTGATCCGCAGGCCGGCCGATAGGGACGCGATCCGCGGCTCGCCCGGCGGCGTGACCAGCGGCGAGGGCTGCTCGGCGGCCCTCACCGACGCCTTGGCCGACGCCGGCCCGGACGGCCCGGACGGCCCGGACGGCACGGGCAGCACGGGCTGCGCCGGCAGCACGGACTGCTGCGGTGGCAGGGACTGCTGCGGTGGCAGGGACTGCTGCGGTGGCAGGGACTGCTGCGGCGGCACGGACGGCGCCGGCGGCAGGGCGGCGGCCGCACGCGGGGCCGGGACGCCGGAGACCGGGCCGGCCGCCGGGTCGGGCAGCGCGGGCACATAGGACGGAGGCTGGCCGTAGGCGGGAGTGAAACCGGGGGAGAGCGGCTGCACCGAGCCCGCCGCGCCGAGGGTGGGCGTGCCCTGGGCCGGCGTGCCGAGGGTGGGCGTGCCCTGGGCCGGCGTGCCTGAGGCGGGCGTCCCTTCGGCCGGAGCGTCTTGGGTGGGCACGCCCGAAGTGGACGTGCCGAGGGCCGAAGCTCCGGAGGCGGGCAGGCCGGGGGTCGGAGCCCCGGAGGTGGATGCGCCGATGGCCGACCCGCCCGTGGCAGGTCCGCCCGAGGCCGGAGACCCCGAGGTGGGTGTGCCGAAGGTCGGCGCGCCAGAAGTGGGTGTGCCCAGGGCCGGGGCGCCGGAGGTGGACCCGCCAAGGGTCGGCCCGCCCGAGATCGGGGCCGCCGAGGCGGGCGAGCCGTAGGCCGGGCCGCCCGAACCGGGGGCACCCGAGACGGGCCCGCCCAAGGCCGGGGCGCCCGGCGCCGGGCTGCCGAAGGCCGATGAGCCGGGGTTGGTCGTGCCGAAGGCCGGTGAGCCGGGGTTGGTCGTGCCGAAGGCCGGAGAGCCGGGGTTGGTCGTGCCGAAGGCCGGAGAGCCGGGGGAGGGCGTGCCCGAGGCTGGGGCGCCCGAGGTCGGCGTGACGATCGGGTTGGTGGAGGTCGGCATGGACGCCCAGCCGGCCGTCTGCCGGCCGGGGTCGGCGCCGGGCTGGTCGGACGCGCCCGGCCGACCGGGCGGCGGCGCGTCGGCGTCGCCGTCGACGTGGGTGTCGCCGGGCGCGGCGAAGCCGGGTGCCGCGAAGCCGGGTGCGGGGAAACCGGAAACGCCGGCCCGTCCGTTCATGTCGTCACGCCCGTTCTCGTCGCTTGCCGTCGTCGCCGGCTCGGTGGTCTTCGCGGCCGGGTTATCCACAGTAGACGGATCGGCCTTCGGCTTGGTCGGCCGTCCGTTCGCCTCGGGACCGCGGTGCCCGTTCAGACCGGGCTGATGCTCGCCGGCGATGGTCCGCCCGCCGAACAGGAAGCGCCCGTTGCGCCCGCCGAGCCCGAAGCCGCCGAACGTGCCGGTGTCCCGGTCCCACGGATTAGGTCGCGAGGACTCTACGGCCTGAGCTGCGCCTTCGCCGGGCTCCGACGCGCCGGAGTGATCTGGATCGCCATCCCGTACCTGGTGCTGCCCACCGCCTCCGGGGCCTGTCTCGTCCCCGCCGAGCCCCGCCGTTCCCGATCCGCCCGGCCCTCCCGATCCGCCGGATGCTCCTGGGCCGCCGGACCCTTCCGGGCCGCCCCGCGATCCCGGCCCGCCTGACGCCCCCACCGGGCCGAGGCCGCCGCTGGCTCCGCTGGACGCCGGTGAGGAGCCCGGGCCGTTCGGCGGGGGACCGTCCGGACCGCCGACCGGTCCGCGAGTCGCCGACGCGACGGGCGTACCGGAAAAGGGCGTACCGGAAAAGGGCGATGTGGTCGGCACCGGCGTGCCGTGCACCGCCGCGACCGGGATCGGGCCGCCCTCGGCGGCCGTCGCGGGATCGGGCAGACGTCTCGAACCGAGCGCAACCATCTGAGTTTCACCCGGATGAGCGATGGTTATCTCGGGATGCTCGGCGTCGCTGGACGGGTCTTCGCCCTCCCGATGAACCGGCCAGAAGCGCGAGAGACCGCGCGACGACCGGGTGTTGTCGGGGTTGGACGTGGGCTCCATGGGCTTAAGACTCCCGTCGCGAGGCTGCCCCACCCGCGCCCGTGAGCTGCGCAGACCCCATCCGGCGGGCGGGCGGCCGCGTCCTGGGCCGGGCGCGGCGCACGACGACGGTACCGTCCTGGACGTCCGGGGTCATCCCCCGTGCCCGGATCGTGGGCCGCGCCGCGGGCCGTGCCGACCCCGGTTCCGGCGGGGTGGAGAATCGGAGCGTGGCAGTCAAGACCGACCTGGATCCGGCGATCGCGGCCCGGCTCAAGCGCACCCCCGACGGGCTCGTCGCGGCGATCGTGCGCGAGCACGGCACCGGCGACGTGCTGATGCTCGCCTGGATGGACGACGAGGCGCTGCATCGCACCCTCACCACCGGCCGGGCCACCTACTGGTCGCGCAGCCGCCAGGAGTATTGGGTGAAGGGCGCCACCTCAGGCCACTATCAATATGTGCGCGGGGTGGCGCTCGACTGCGACGGCGACGCCCTGCTGGTCACCGTCGAGCAGGTCGGCGCGGCCTGCCACACCGGCGCGCACGACTGCTTCTTTACACAGCTTCCGGTCTCGGCCCCGAGGGAGGATCAGTGACCAGCGGTGCGGTGAGTCCCGACGAGGCGACCTTCCTGCGGCAGCGCCGGCGGGTCGTGCCGGTGACCCGGCGGCTGCTGGCCGACGGCGAGACCCCGGTCGGCGTCTACACCAAGCTGGCCGGCGGCCCCGGCACCTTCCTGCTGGAGTCCGCCGAGCAGGGTGCCGGCCCGTCCGGTGCGGCCTGGTCGCGGTACTCGTTCATCGGCGTGCGCAGCGCCGCCACCCTGGTCGAGCGGGGCGGCGAGGCGGCCTGGCTGGGTGCGCCCCCGGCCGGCGTGCCGCTGCACGGCGACCCGGTGACCGCCCTGCGCGAGACGGTGGCCGCGCTCGCCGACGGCCCGGCCGAGCCGGGCCTGCCCCCGCTGACCGGCGGCATGGTCGGATATCTGAGCTACGACCTGGTCCGCCGGTTCGAGCGGCTGCCGGCGACCGCCGAGGACGACCTGTCGCTGCCCGAGCTGGGCATGATGCTCGCCACCGACCTGGTCGTGCTCGACCACTACGACGGCTCGGCGATCCTGGTGGCGAACGCGTTGCTCGCCGAGGACGCCGACGACAGGGCCCGGCTCGCGGCGTACCACAACGCGGTCGGCCGGCTCGATGCGATGACCACCGCGCTGTCCCGCCCCACCCCGCCGATGATCTCCACTGTGGAGCGCCGACCGGCCGGCGAGCCGGTCAGCCGCACCGCGCCGGGGGAGTACCAGAAGGCGGTCGAGGAGGCCAAGGAGGCGATCCGGGCCGGCGAGTGCTTCCAGATCGTGGTGGCTCAGCGCTTCGAGCGGCCGACCGACGCGAACTCGCTGGACGTCTACCGGGTGTTGCGGGCGACCAATCCCAGTCCGTACATGTATCTGTTGCGCTTCGACGACTTCGACATCGTCGGCTCGTCCCCGGAGGCGCACCTCAAGGTCAACGCCGACGAGGCCGGGGTACGCCGGGCGCTGCTGCACCCGATCGCCGGCACCCGCTGGCGCGGCGCCACGCCCGAGCAGGACACCGCGCTCGCCGCCGAGCTGCTGGCCGACCCGAAGGAGCGCTCCGAGCACGTCATGCTGGTCGACCTGGGCCGCAACGACCTGGGCCGGGTGTGCAAGCCGGGCACGGTCGAGGTGCCGGAGTTCGCCCGGATCGAGCGCTACAGCCACGTCATGCACATCGTCTCGACGGTGACCGGCGAGCTGCGCGACGACCGCTCGGCGTTCGACGCGCTCGCCGCCACCTTCCCGGCCGGCACGCTCTCCGGCGCTCCGAAGGTCCGCGCCATGGAGATCATCGAGTCGCTCGAGCCCACCCGCCGCGGCCTGTACGGCGGCACGGTCGGCTACTTCGGCTTCGCCGGCGACATGGACATGGCGATCGCGATCCGCACCGCCCTGCTCAAGGACGGCACGGCCTACGTGGGCGCCGGCGCCGGCATCGTCGCCGACTCCGACCCGGCCGCCGAGGAGACCGAGTCCCGCAACAAGGCGGCCGCCGTGCTGGCCGCGATAGCCTCCGCGGAAACCTTGCGCGCCGCCCGATGAGCCGCCGTTCCTACCTGCTGTCGCTGGCTGCCTGCCTGGCCGGCGCGGCCGTCGCCCTGTACGCGATCACCCGCACCTGGTCGGTCCACCTCACCCCGCGTACCGGCATGTCCGACCTGCGCGACGTGCAGACCGGCACGGACCTTCAGCCGTGGGTCACCGGCCTGGCCGTGGTCGCCCTGGCCGGCACCGGCGCCCTGCTGGCCACGTCCGGCCGGCTCCGCCAGGCGGTCGGCGTGCTGCTTTCCCTGGCCGGTCTCGGCGTCATCGTCGGCGCGATCGCCGGCCGAGTCGGTCTCGACCCCGGCTCGGCTCGGGGCGGCACGACGTGGCCGATCCTCTGCGTCGCCGGCGGCGTCATCATCCTGGCGGGCGGGGTGACCGCGGTGCGCCAGGGCCATCGCTGGCCGCGCATGTCGGCCCGGTACGACCGCAAACCGGTTCCACCGCCCCGCTCCGAGCCGCCGACCGGCGAGGAGCGCGACAAATCGGCTGCGGTCGCCGACCATCGAGCCGCCTGGGATGCCCTCGACCGAGGCGACGACCCGACAGCCGGCTGACCGGTCGCCGCGCGGTCCCGGGGCGTGGGCCCGAGGGCTACCGGCCGAGCGCGCGGGCCATCGCGTGCCGGATCGGCGGGATCGCGGCGGTCGCGCGCAGGGTGCTGCGGAAGGCGGCGCGGCCGAGGTAGGACGAGGTCGCCGATTGGCGGGCGTTGCGCAGCGACCGGCGGACGGCCTGGAAGCCGTAGTCGAGCATCGCCGCCTCGTACCGGTGCAGTGCGGCGATCGGCGTGGCGGCCGCGGTCAGTTCGCGGGTCAGCAGGGCGGCGTCGCGCAGGGCGGTGTTGGCGCCGATGCCGGCCATCGGGGTCATGTTGTGGATGGCGTCGCCCAGCAGGGTCACCCGGGTGGTCGGCCACGGGGTGACCGGGCTCGCGCTCTTCACGTTGAAGGCATTGATGGTTGCCGGGTCGCTCTCCTGGATCAGGGCGTGGAAGGCCGGCGACCACGACCCGATGCGGGAGCGGACCAGGGTGCGTAGCGCCGGGCCGTCGTAGCCGGTCACGTCGATGGGGAAACGGGTCGCCGCGTCCGAGTAGCCCCAGATGGCCTGGCCGGACTCGACCGCGGTGAACAGGGAACCCCGGGAACGCGGGATCACGATGTTGGCGCGGGCGGAGAGGACGGGCGCCAGGGCCGCGGCGTGTGGGTTGCGGCCGGCGATGGTGAGGACGCCGGTGTCGACGCGGTGGGCGTGCGGAAGCAGTTGGGCGCGAACGGCGGAGTTGGCGCCGTCCGCTCCGATCAGGACGTCGGCGGTCGCGGTCGTGCCGTCGGCGAAGTGGGCGGTCACCCGGTCGTCGGCCGATTCGTACCGGATGAAGGTCTTGCCGAGGCGCAGCGAGTCGTCCAGCCCGGACAGCAGGGCGGCGCGCAGCGGGATGCGGCCGATGCCGTAGTGCCGGTCGGTCTCCGGCGCGCCGGGCCGGTTGATCTCGGATTCGTCGAAGGCCAGCAGGGCCGTCGCCCGGTCGGTGAGGAAACCGAAGCCGCCGCCGGAGGTCGCCGCCGCGAGGAACTCCTGCCAGTTGGGTGGGGGCAGGCAGTCGTGCAGGGCGTGCGCGCCGGCCGGGCTGATGTGGATGCGGTAGCCCTGCAGCCAGTCGGTGCGCTCGTGGGTGCGTTCGTAGACACCGACCCGGACGCCGGCCCGCCGCAAGCCGTGCGCGAGGGCCAGACCGCCGATGCCGCCACCAATGATCGTCACGCTCAGGTTCGTCATGCCTCCCACTGTCATACGAATCAGTGACTCTGTCAACCAAACGTTTGATTGATAAGATCAGGCACGTGACTGAGGAGCGGAGACCGCGGCGTTCGCCGTCCGCGGGCGAGCGGGTGCGCGACGCCGAACGGACCCGGGAGCGGATCCTGGACGCGGCGCTGGTCGAGTTCGGCGAGCACGGGTTCGCCGGGGCGCGGATCGGGGCGATCGCCCGCCGGGCCGGGGTCAACCAGCAGCTGATCTCGTACTATTTCGACGGCAAGGCGGGCCTGCACGCCGCGTTGATCGAGCGGTGGCGGCGGTTGAGCGCCGCGTTGAACCCGCCGGACGCGCCGCTGGCCGAGGTCGTCGCCGGTTTCGTGCGAGTGAGCGCCGAGCAGCGGCACTGGGTGCGGCTGCTGATCTGGCAGGCGCTGGCCGGCCACCGCGACGAGGGGGACGCGGAGTATCGGCGCGCGATGGTCGACGATCTGCGGCGCCGACGGAACGCGGGGGAGATCGCGGCCGATCTCGACCCGGCGTACCTGCAGCTGGCGCTGTTCGGGGCGGCGCTGGCGCCGATGGTGCTGGCCCAGTTCGCCGAGGACTTCACCGGGCTGTCCCCGGAGTCACCCGAGTTCCGCGAGAACTACCGGGAGCAGTTGGGCCGCTTGATCGCCCACCTGCAAGAGTGCTCCTGACGGGCGAGCTTCAGCCGCGTACGATATGCGGGGTTTTGGTCCTTTTGCGGGCGCGGGGGGCGCGGCGGGCGACCATGGCGGCGACCTCGCGGGTGAGATCGGCGCGGGCCTGGTTGCGGGCGCGGTCGGCGAGCATCGCGTCCCATGCGTTGTCCCGGGCGGTGCGGACGTTCTCGTCGCCGACCACCGCGCGCTGCACGGTGCTGATCAGATCGGCGGCGGTGGAGACGACGACTCGGGAGACGGCTGCGAGGCCGGCCGGCTGGGCCGGACTGGATTGCACAGAGGCCACGGTCTACTCCACGTCGATCACTGTTTGCCTGGTCACCTTCGGGACACCGGTCGGGTACGCCGCGAACAAGTGTGCCCTGCAGCAAGCATGGCGGAGCCCTGTTTCCGCATCATGACGGCCGCGTCAACGGGTTTCGGCATCCACCGAACAGATGAGGTATGCCTGCGCAGGCCGGTGGGAGCCCTGTGACTGAGCTGACAAGATGCGCGAGCAGGCGGCATTATGCCGCAGCCCACCTCGTGAGGCGCGCCATACCCCGGGGGCTTGCCGGGTACCGCGACCTCCTAGCATCGGGCGGAGGACACCCGGAGAGGGGAGTCATTTCGTGACATCCGATCAGCAGGCGGAAGCGGGCACTGGCGGGCCGCAGAACGTGCTGGAGGAGATTCTCGCCGGAGTGCGCGAGGACGTGGCGGCCCGGCAGGAGCGGGTGCCGCTGGAGCAGGTTCGCAAGGCGGCGGCGGCGGCCCCGGCGGCCATCGACGCCTACGCGGCGCTGCGCAAGCCCGGCGTGGCGGTGATCGCCGAGGTGAAGCGGTCGTCGCCGTCGAAGGGCGCGCTCGCCGACATCCCCGACCCGGCCGAGCTGGCCGGCGAGTACGCGGCGGGTGGCGCCCGCTGCATCAGCGTGCTCACCGAGGGCCGCTGGTTCGGCGGCTCGCTGGCCGACCTGGCCGCGGTGCGTGCCTCGGTGCGCATCCCGGTGCTGCGGAAAGACTTCGTGGTCTCCGCGTACCAGGTGCACGAGGCCCGCGCGCACGGCGCCGACCTGGTCCTGCTGATCGTGGCGGCGCTGGAGCAGAACGTTCTGGTGGGCCTCCTGGAGCGGATCGAGTCGCTGGGCATGACCGCGCTGGTCGAGGTGCACAACGAGGAAGAGGCCGATCGGGCGCTGGAGGCGAACGCGAAGGTGATCGGGGTGAACGCCCGGGACCTGCGGACGCTGGAGGTGGACCGGTCGGTGTTCGAGCGGATCGCCCCGGGCCTGCCGAACAACGTCGTGAAGATCGCCGAGTCGGGGGTGCGCGGGCCGCACGACCTCATTCGGTACGCGTCGGCCGGCGCCGACGCCGTCCTGGTGGGTGAGGGCCTGGTGACCCAGAAGTCGCCGCGCGACGCGGTCGCCGAACTGGTGAACGCGGGCAACCACCCGGCTACCCCGAGGCCGGTGCGGTGAGCGCGCCGGTTCTTCCCGACCTCTCCGGGCATTTCGGTCGATACGGCGGCCGGTTCGTTCCGGAGGCCCTGGTCCGGGCGCTCGACGAGCTGGATGCCGCCTACCGGAGCGCCAAGACCGATCCGGCCTTCCAGGCGGAGTTCGGAAATCTCCTCACGAACTACGCCGGCGTGCCGTCGCTGCTCTACCGCGCCGAGCGGCTGAGCCGGGCGGTCGGCGCCGAGATCCTGCTCAAGCGGGAGGACCTGAACCACACCGGCGCCCACAAGGTCCGCAACGTGCTGGGCCAGGCCCTGCTCGCCAAGCGGATGGGCAAGCCCCGGGTGATCGCCGAGACCGGCGCCGGGCAGCACGGCGTGGCCAGCGCGACCGCGGCCGCCCTGCTCGACCTCGAGTGCGTGGTCTACATGGGCGAGATGGACACCGAGCGGCAGGCGCTGAACGTCGCCCGGATGCGGATGCTCGGCGCCACGGTCGTGCCGGTGACCAACGGCTCCCGCACCCTCAAGGACGCACTCAACGAGGCCCTGCGCGACTGGGTGGCCAGCGTCGACACCACGCACTACCTGCTCGGTACGGCGGCCGGCCCGCACCCGTTCCCGGAGATCGTCCGCGACTTCGTGGGCGGGATCGGGACCGAGGCCCGGGCCCAGTGCCTCGACCAGCTCGGCCGGCTGCCCGATGCGGTGGCGGCGTGCGTCGGCGGCGGCTCCAACGCGATCGGCATCTTCCACGCGTTCGTGCCCGACGAGGACGTCCGGCTGTACGGCTTCGAGGCCGGCGGCGAGGGCGTCGAGACCGGCCGGCACGCCGCCTCGATCACCGGTGGCTCGTCCGGCGTGCTGCACGGCGCCCGCACCTACGTGCTGCAGGACGAGGACGGCCAGACCGTCGAGTCGCACTCGATCTCGGCGGGCCTGGACTACCCGGGTGTCGGCCCCGAGCACGCCTGGCTGCACGACACCGGCCGGGCGGAGTACCAGCCGGTGACCGATGCCGAGGCGATGGCGGCGTTCCAGTTGCTGTGCCGCACCGAGGGGATCATTCCGGCGATCGAGAGTGCGCACGCGGTCGCCGGCGCGATCCGGATCATTCCGGAGCTGTCGGCCGAAATCGGCCGGCCACCGACGATCGTCATCAACCTGTCCGGCCGTGGGGACAAAGACGTGCACACCGCGGGCGCCTACTTCGGCATCCTCGACCAGGTCGAGACGCTGGTCCCGGGAGAGCAAGAGTGAGCATTTCCGACGTCTTCCACAAAGCGCGCGCGGAGAGTCGTGCCGTCCTTGTGGGCTGCATGCCGGCCGGGTTCCCGACCGTCGAGGACAGCATCGCCTCGATGATCGCCATGCACGAGGCCGGCTGCGACGTCATCGAGGTCGAGCTGCCCTACTCCGATCCGGTGATGGACGGCCCGGTGATCCAGAAGGCGAGCGACATCGCCCTGGCCGCCGGCGTGCGTACCCGGGACACGCTGCACATCATCGAGTCGGTGGCGAAGGCCGGCGCCCCGGTCGTGCTGATGACGTACTGGAACCCGATCGAGAAGTACGGGGTGAACGCGTTCGCCCGCGACCTCGCCGCGGCCGGCGCCACCGGGATGATCACGCCCGACCTGATCCCGGACGAGGCGCAGGAGTGGATCGCCGCCGCCGACGAGCAAAGCCTTGATCGCACGTTCCTGGTCTCGCCGTCCTCGACCGACGAGCGGATCGCGATGACCGTGGCGAACTGCCGGGGCTTCGTCTATGCCACCGCGCTGATGGGGGTCACCGGCGCCCGCACCTCGGTGTCGCAGCAGGCGCCCGAGCTGGTCGCCCGGGTGCGGGACGCCGACCGGGAGATGCCGGTCGGGGTCGGCCTCGGCGTCGGCAACGGCAAGCAGGCCGCCGAGGTGGCCGCGTTCGCCGACGGGGTGATCGTGGGCAGCGCGCTGATCCGCTGTGTGCTGGAGGCGCCGGACCGGGCCTCCGGGCTGGGCCGGCTGCGCGCGCTGAGCGCCGAACTCGCCGAGGGTGTGCGCGCGAAGTAACGCGCCGTGGTGCTTGCGCCGGAGGGCCGAACTCGGCCGGGGGTGTGCACGAAAAGTAATGCGCCCTGGTACTTCCGCGCGAGCGACGCGACGGTAGCGTGTGCACCCGTGATAGTTGCCGCCATCCCCAGCCCGACGACGTCCGTCTGGCACGTGCTCGGCCTCCCCGTCCGGGCGTACGCGCTCTGCATCGTCGTAGGTATCGTCGCCGCCGTCCTGATCATGGAACAGCGGATGCGTAACCGCGGCGTGGCCCCCTGGGCCTCGCTCGACATCGCGGTCTGGGCGGTGCCGTTCGGCATCATCGGCGCCCGCATATATCACCTGATCACCTCGCCGCAGGACTACTTCGGCTCCGGCGGGCACCCGATCGACGCGCTGTACATCTGGAAGGGCGGCCTGGGCATCTGGGGCGCGGTGGCGTTCGGTGCGCTCGGTGCGTACATCGGCGCCCGTCAGCTGCGGCTGCCGTTCGGCCTGGTCGCCGACGCGCTCGCCCCCGGCCTGCCGGTGGCGCAGGCGATCGGCCGGCTCGGCAACTGGTTCAACAACGAGCTGTACGGCAAGGCCACCACCCTGCCGTGGGGCCTGCGCGTGCACGACATGGACTCGAACAACCCCGGGCACGCGCTGACCATCGACGGCCAGCCGGTCACCAAGGCCGGGCTGTACCAGCCGACCTTCCTCTACGAGCTGGTCTGGGACCTGGGTGTGGCGGCGCTGGTCTGGGCGCTCGACCGCAAGTACAAGTTCGGGCGGGGGCGGGCGTTCGCGCTGTACGTCATGGCGTACACGGTCGGCCGGTTCTGGGTCGAGATGCTGCGCATCGACGACGCCAACCACATCTTCGGCGTCCGGCTCAACGTGTTCACCGCCGGGATCGTCTTCGCCGGCGCGCTGGCCTACTTCGTGATCGTGCGGGGCCCGCGGGCGTACGTGGTGCCCGACGACGCGCCGACGACCGCGCCCGAGCCGGGCGAGGAGGCTCCGCGGCGCGCGCCCAAGGGCTACCAGGTGGTCAGCGAGGCGCGGTTCGAGGCGTACCGGAAGACCGGCGTCCTCCCGCCCGACACGCCGGCGGACCGGGCGCTGGAGATCGCCGCGGGCGGCCACCCGGCCGAGCCCGAGCTGATCGAAGCCCCTCCGGTCGAGGCCACTGCGGTCGAAGCCACCGTGGTCGACGCCAAACTGGCCGATCCCAGCCCGGCCGATGCCGCTTCGGAAGAGGCCGGCCCGGCCGGCGACACGGAGGCGGACGGCGACACGAAGCCGGACGGCGACACGAAGCCGGACGGCGACACGAAGCCGGACGGTGACACCGAGGCGGTCTTCGCCACCGGCACGGCCGAGATCACCGGCCCCGGCGGCGACGCCGAGGTGGACAAGCGTCCTTCCGACGAGCACTGACGCGCGGTCGTCGTGCGCACGGCGGTGGTGGTGGGCGCGGGGATGGCGGGGCTGGCCACCGCCGGGGCCCTGTCGCGCGCCGGCTGGCAGGTGATCCTGCTGGAGCGGGGCGAGCGGATCGCCGCCTCGCCCACCGCCCTGGTGCTCTGGTCCAACGGCCGCCGCGCCCTGGAGTCGCTCGACCCGGACGGCGGCTGGTCGGCGATCGCCGCGCCGCTGCCCGACGGCGGGGTGCGCCGCCCGGACGGTCAGTGGCTGGTCGCTCCCCGCGCCCGCAACGGCACTGTGCTGCAGCCGGCGCCTGGTCCTACCGACGGCGCGGAGCACCCAAACCCCTCCGGGTCCGGACCGGCACCCGCCGTCGTACACCTCCAGGACCTGTACGACGCGCTGGTCGCCGGCCTCGGCGACCGCGTCGAGATCCGCACCGGCTGCGCGGTGTCGTCGGTCCGCATCAGCACCCGGCGGCGGCCGGTGGTCGCGGTCGGCCGCACCGCGATCGAGGCGGACCTCGTGGTGGCCGCCGACGGCATCGACAGCCAGGTGCGCCGCGCGCTCGCTCCCGAGTCGGTGGCGGTCGGCTCCGGCTTCGCGGCCTGGCAGGCGGTGATCCCGGCGTACCGGGTGCCGCACCTGTCCGCGGAGGAGGCGGCCGGCGGCGAGACGCTCGGCGCCGGCTACCGGTTCGTCTCCATCCCGCTCGGCGAGCGCGCCGCCGGCCGGGGCGGTGTCTACTGGGTGGCGACCGCGGCCGGCGCGCCCCGGCCCGAGCCGCCCGCGACCCAGCTCGCGCTGCTGCGCCGCTGGTTCGCCGACTGGCACTCGCCGGTGGCCGCGCTGATCGAGGCGACGCACGCCGACGACCTGGTGCCGCAGGAGGTGCGCGAGCTGCGGCCGCTGCCCCGGGCGTACGGGTTCCGCTCCGGCCCGGGCGGCG
The DNA here is from genome assembly GCF_025630775.1 of Actinoplanes sp. KI2. Classification (GTDB taxonomy): domain Bacteria; phylum Actinomycetota; class Actinomycetes; order Mycobacteriales; family Micromonosporaceae; genus Actinoplanes. The sequence goes on along the minus strand of NZ_JAOSZE010000005.1, from coordinate 160,636 downwards.
TGGTGCTGCTCGGCGACGCGGCCCACGCCATGCCGCACCACCTGGGCCAGGGTGCCTGCCTCGCCTTCGAGGACGCGGCCACGCTGCGCTCGCTGGCCGCCGACGCGGCGCCCGGCGAGGCCCTGGTCGCGGCGATCGACGAGTACAGCCGGCTGCGCCGTCCGCGGACCACCAGCGTGGTCCGGCAGACCCGGCGGATGTCCGCGGTCGTGCAGGCTCGCGGCCGGCTCGCGCTGCGCGCCCGGGACGCCGCGCTCAACCACATGCGCCCGCGCATCCTCGGCGGCAACGTGCTGGGCTCGGCCGACTGGATGCCACCGGAGTGATCGGCCGACGGGATGCCACCGGAGGGCTCGGTCGACGGGATGCCACCGGAGTGATCGGCCGACGGGATGCCACCGGAGGGACAGGTTCATCCCGCCCGGATGACACCGGCAGGGCCTCGGCGACCGGACCATGACTGGTGTGCTGGCCCGCCTAGACCGGTTCCAGCGGGAGCACGGCGCGATCGGTTTCCCGTACGCGGTGATCATCAAGTACCTCGACGATGACGGCTTCCGCCACGCCGCGCTGATCACCTACTACGGATTCCTCAGCATCTTCCCGCTGCTGCTGCTGGGTGTCGCGGTCGTCTCCCGCCTGCTGGCCACCGACCCCGAGCTGCGGCACGACGTGATCACCGCGATCGTCCCGCCCGCGCTGCAGCCGACGGTGGACGCGGCCGCGGCGGCCCTGCCCACCTCGCCGGTGGCGTTCGTGATCGGTGCGATCGGCCTGATCTGGTCGGCGACCGGCGTGGTGTACGCGTCGTACCGCACGGTCAACCACGTGGCCGGGGTGCGGATGCGCGACCTGCCGTACCCGATCGGCGCCTACACCCGGGTCATCGGCGTCGCCCTGCTCACCCTGGCCGGCGTGATCGCCGGCGGTGGCCTCACCGTGGCGGCGGCCGCGCTGCCGGACTTCGGCCTGCCCGACCGGCTGTTCGCCGCGCTCGGCACCGGCATCGCCGCGTTCGGCGTCCTGCTCCTCGGCGTCAAGATCCTTCTGTTGCGCCCGGCGCCGCTGTCCGCGCTGTGGCGCCCGGCCGCCTCCGGCGCGCTGCTGCTGGCCGTGGTCCTGCACGTGGGCGCCCCCGTGCTCAGCCTCCTGGTCCGCAAGGCCGGCCCGGTGTACGGCGCGTTCGCCACTGTGGCCGGCCTGTTCACCCTGCTCTATCTGGTCAGCCAGGCGCTGGTCGCGGTGGCCGAGGTCGCCGCCGTCCGGCACGGCCGGCTGTGGCCGCGCACCCTCGACAACGCGAACCCGACCGAGGCGGACGAGCGGGCGCTCGCGTTGCTCGCCCGGGAGCAGGAGCGGATCCCCGGGCAGGTGATCGAGTCGCGCATCATCCGCGACGCATGATGCGCGATCGCCCGGCCACCCCGAACGCTCGGCACCATGGCTGATTTTCCGCCCATCGCCGAGCACGGCTTGATCGGCGACCTGCAAACGGCCGCACTGGTCGCCACCGACGGCTCGGTCGACTGGTTCTGCGCCCCCCGTTTCGACTCACCCAGCATCTTCGGCGCGCTGCTCGACGCCGACTCCGGCGGCTACTTCCGGATTCGACCGGCGCAAGCCGGGCAGGTGACGGTCCGGCAGCTCTACGTCCCCGACACGGCCATCCTGGTCACCCGGTTCCTGACCGAGGCCGGCGTCGGCGAAGTCATCGACTTCATGCCCGTCGCCGGGAAGACCCGGACGGACGTCCACCGCCTGGTCCGCCTGGTCCGCTGCGTCCGCGGCGCGATGACCTTCGCGATCGACATCGCCCCCCGCTTCGACTACGGCCGCCGGCAGCACGAGACCCACACCACCGACGACGGCGCGGTCTTCGAGGCCGGCGGCGACGCGATCACCGTCCACCTGGTTCGCGAACCCGACGACCCTCGGCTGGCCCGCACCTGGGTCGACGACGGCGGCGATGTCCACGGTGAGGTCACCCTGCGGCACGGGGAACTGCGCGGCCTGGTGCTGGCGACGGGCACGGCCGGTCCGGTCCGCCCGGTCCGGGTGGCCGAGGCGCGCCGCCTGCTCGACGACACCGTCGCGTACTGGACGAACTGGCTCGACAGATCCACCTATCGGGGCCGATGGCGGGAGGCGGTCGAGCGGTCCGCGATCACCCTCAAACTGATGACCTACGCACCCTCCGGCGGCCTGGTGGCGGCGCCCACCGCGGCGCTGCCCGAGCAGATCGGCGGCGAACGCAACTGGGACTACCGCTACACCTGGGTGCGGGACGCGTCCTTCTCCGTCTACGCGCTGCTCGGCCTGGGCTTCACCGAGGAGGCGCTGGACCTGGGCCGCTGGCTGGCCGACCGGGTGGACGAGCAGGACGGCGCCACGGCCGGCGGCCCACTCCAGATCATGTACCGGGTCGACGGCTCCAGCGACCTCTCCGAGGAGACCCTCGACCACTGGCGCGGCTACCGCGACTCCGCGCCGGTCCGGATCGGCAACGGCGCCGCCGGCCAGCTGCAGCTCGACATCTACGGCGAGGCGATGGACAGCCTCTACTTCGCCGACCGCCACGGCATCTCGGCCGGCCACCTGGGCTGGCGCAAGATCTGCGACCTGCTCTCCTGGCTCTGCGACAACTGGGACCAGCCCGAGGAGGGCATCTGGGAGACCCGCGGCGGCCGTCAGGACTTCACCTACGGCCGCCTGATGAGCTGGGTGGCCCTCGACCGCGGCATCCGCCTGGCCACCGAGCGCGGCCGCCCGGCGCCGCTGTCCCGCTGGATCCGCGAACGGGACGCCCTCTACGACCAGATCATGCAGCTCGGCTGGAGCCCGTCCCGCCAGGCCTTCCGCCAGCACTACGCGTCCGACGTCCTGGACTCGTCCCTGCTGCGCATGTCCAGCAGCGGGTTCATCGTGCCCACCGACCCGATGTGGCTCTCCACCCTGGACGCCATGTCCGCCGAACTGGTGACCGACAGCCTCGTCTACCGCTACGACCCGGCGGCCTCGCCGGACGGCCTGCGCGGCTCCGAGGGCACCTTCTCCCTGTGCACCTTCAACTACGCCGAGGCCCTGGCCCGCTCCGGCCGGGTCGACCAGGCCCGGATGACCTTCGCCAAGATGCTCACCTACGCCAACCACCTGGGCCTCTACTCCGAGGAGATAGCCCTGACCGGCGAGCAGATCGGCAACTTCCCGCAGGCCTTCACGCATCTGGCGCTGATCAACGCGGCCCTGGTGCTGGACGCCCAGCTGTAGTCCCGCCGCCGGGCCTCAGAGCGAGGCGGCGGCGGGCTCGGCGATGCAGGCGGTGCCGATGCGGCGGAAGCCGACCCGCGTGTAGAGGCGGGCCACGTCGTCGTCGCCGGCCGACAAGAAGATCAGGGAGACCCGGTCGGTCAGCGCCCGGCGGGCCAGGGTGGCGGTGAGCTGGGAGGCGTAACCCCGGCCGCGCGCCGACGGCAGGGTGGCCACGCCGGCTATCTCGGCGACGTCGTCCACCCGCATCAGGACGCCGCTGGCGAGGACGCCCTCGCCCGGCGAGGTCACCACGGCGGTGAGATAGGAGCCGGCCTCCGCCCGGGTACGGAAGCCCTCGACCAGGGCGCCGCTCAGCACCTCGGTCGCGGCGTCGCGTTCGGCGGGGCCGGCCGGCTCGACCAGCAGGGCCGGCTCGAACGGCTGGGCGGACTCGGAGGCGATGGCGACCTCCTCGAGCGGGGTCGCGGCCGGCGGGTAGGCGAACCCCAGCTGGGCCACCGCGCGCGAGGCCGCCAGGTCGCTCGCGTACGCCGGGGAGGACGGGTCGAGCAGGCTGACCGTGGCGCCGGGGACCGGCAGGTCGGGCACGAGCGCGGCCGGGTCGAGCACCAGCAGCGGGGCGAGCAGCACCTCGAGCCCGGCCGAGCGGGCCACGGCCAGCAGGTTGGGGCTGGTCTCGTGAACCCACTCGAAAGCCTCGGGAACCCCTAATTCTCGCTGTCTGCGCCGGACGGCAGTAATATCAGCAGCGGATGGCGTCGGAGCCCCTATCCGGGGCCGGGCGTAATAGGGCCACCCCTCGCCCTCGCGGATGAACAGCACAAGCCCCCCGACGTTCTCCACCCGTGCGTAGGGTCGGGGGAGAGCGTCGTAGAAACGCTCGAGCCTGACGAAGACGTCGGAATCCGGGTACGCCACCGCGCGAGACTATCGAATGGCGCGACGAAGCGCCGCCGAGAACTCCTTAGCAAATTGCCCGCGTACGTGCGAGTTCGCCCCGATCCAAGTGTGATCCATCCGAACTGGCGGAGATCGGTCCCCCTTAACGTAGACTCTAGAGACTCTGCAGGGCCGACGTCGTCCCGACCTTGATCTGTAACACCAGAGACGACAGGAGGCCCGGTGGCATATCCGCACCCCCAGGGACCGCGTCAGCTCGCACAGAAGAGCGGACTGTACGACCCTTCGCAGGAGCGTGACGCCTGTGGCGTGGCCTTCGTGGCCGACCTGCACGGCCGCCGTTCCCACGACGTGGTCGCCAAGGGCCTGTCGGCGCTGATCCGGCTCGACCACCGGGGCGCCCGCGGCGCCGAGCAAAACACCGGCGACGGGGCCGGCATCCTGATCCAGGTCCCGGACTCCTTCTATCGTGCCGTCGCCGAGTTCGAGCTGCCCGCTCCCGGCTACTACGCGACCGGACTGGTCTTCCTGCCCAACGACGGCGACGCCGCGGCCCGCGCGATCAAAATCGTGGAGAAGTACGCGCTCGTCGAGGGCGGCGAGGTGCTCGGCTGGCGCGACGTCCCGGTGCGCGCCGACGGGCTGGGCGCGACGGCCGAGGAGGCCCGCCCGGCGATCAAGCAGGTCTTCCTGGCGGCGCACCGGCTCACCGACACGCCGGCCGGCCCGAAGGACGAGGCGCTGAGCGGGCTGGAGCTCGACCGGGTCGCCTTCACCATCCGCAAGCAGGCCGAGCGGGAGTCGTCGCAGCGTGGCGTCGGCGCGTACTTCCCCTCGCTGAGCGCCCGGACCATCACCTACAAGGGCATGCTCACGCCCGACCAGCTGCCCGAGTTCTTCCCGGACCTCACCGACGAGCGGGTCGCCAGCGCGATCGCCCTGGTGCACAGCCGGTTCTCCACCAACACCTTCCCGTCCTGGCCGCTGGCGCACCCGTACCGGTTCATCGCGCACAACGGCGAGATCAACACGATCCGCGGCAACAAGAACTGGATGGCGGCGCGCGAGGCGCTGCTGCAGTCGTCGGTGCTGCCCGGCAACATCAAGCGGCTGTTCCCGATCAACACGCCGGAGGCGTCCGACTCGGCCAGCTTCGACGAGGTGCTCGAGCTGCTGCACCTGGCCGGCCGTACGCTGCCGCACGCGATGCTCATGATGATCCCCGAGGCGTGGGAGAATGACCCGGGGATGGAGGCGAAGCGGCGCGCGTTCTACCGCTTCCACGCCAGCCTGATGGAGCCGTGGGACGGCCCGGCGGCGGTCGCGTTCACCGACGGCACCCAGATCGGCGCCGTCCTCGACCGCAACGGCCTGCGCCCGGGCCGCTGGTGGCACACCGCCGACGGCCTGGTCGTGCTGGGCTCCGAGGCGGGCGTGCTCGACCTCGACCCGGCCACCGTGGTCGCCAAGGGCCGCCTGCAGCCGGGCAAGATGTTCCTGGTCGACACCGCCGCGGGCCGGATCGTGCACGACGACGAGATCAAGGCCGAGCTGGCCGCCGCGCAGCCGTACGACGAGTGGCTGCACGCCGGGCTGATCAACCTGGCCGATCTGCCGCCGCGCGAGCACATCATCTACACGCACGACTCGGTGACCCGCCGCCAGCAGGTGTTCGGCTACACCGAGGAGGAGCTGAAGATCCTGGTGGCGCCGATGGCCCGGACCGGCGCCGAGCCGCTGGGCTCGATGGGCACCGACACGCCGATCTCGCCGCTGTCCGCCCGGCCGCGGCTGCTGTTCGACTACTTCCACCAGATGTTCGCGCAGGTCACCAACCCGCCGCTGGACGCGATCCGGGAGGAGCTGGTCACCAGCCTGGCCGCCACCCTCGGCCCCGAGTCCAACCTGCTCGACCCGGGCCCGGCGTCCTGCCGGCAGATCGTGCTGCCCTACCCGATCCTCGACAACGACGAGCTGGCGAAGCTGCTGTCGATCGACGAGGACGGCAACCTGCCCGGCTTCAAGGCGGTGCGGGTCAGCGGCCTGTACCCGCTGCGGGACGGCGCGGCCGGCATCAAGGCGCGCCTCACCCAGATCTGCCGGCACGTCTCGGAGGCGATCGAGGACGGCGTACGCATCCTGGTCCTCTCCGACCGCGACTCCAACGCGAACCTCGCGCCGATCCCGTCGCTGCTGCTCACCGCGGCCGTCCACCAGCACCTGGTTCGTGAGCAGACGCGCACCCAGGTGGCGCTGGTCGTCGAGTCCGGCGACTGCCGCGAGGTGCACCACGCCGCCGTGCTGATCGGCTACGGCGCCGCGGCGGTCAACCCGTACCTGGCGTTCGAGACCGTGGACGACCTGATCGCCACCGGTCCGCTGGCCGGCATGGACCCGCGCGTGGCGGTCCGCAACTACGTCAAGGCGCTCGGCAAGGGCGTCCTGAAGATCATGTCGAAGATGGGCATCTCGACCGTCTCGTCATACTGCGGCGCCCAGGTGTTCGAGGCCGTCGGCCTGGACAACAAGCTGCTGCAGCGCTACTTCGCCGGCACCAGCGGGCGGATCGGCGGAGCCGGCCTCGCCGAGATCCACGCCGAGGTGAAGGCCCGGCACGAGAAGGGCTACCCGGCGAACCCGGCCGAGCGCAGCCACCGCCGGCTGGAGGTGGGCGGCGAGTACCAGTGGCGCCGCGAGGGCGAGGTGCACCTGTTCAACCCCGAGACGGTCTTCCTGCTGCAGCACGCCACCCGCTCCAAGCAGTACGACGTGTTCCGCAAGTACACGGCGAAGGTGGACGAGCTGGCGTCGCAGGCCGGCTCGCTGCGCGGCCTGTTCGAGTTCCGCGGCGACCGTACGCCGGTGCCGCTGGACGAGGTCGAGCCGGCCACCGAGATCGTCAAGCGGTTCGCCACCGGCGCGATGAGCTACGGCTCGATCTCCGCCGAGTCGCACGAGACCCTCGCGATCGCGATGAACCGGCTGGGCGGCAAGTCCAACACCGGCGAGGGCGGCGAGGACGTCGAGCGGCTGTACGACCCGCAGCGCCGCTCGGCGGTCAAGCAGATCGCCTCCGGCCGCTTCGGCGTGACCAGCGAATACCTGGTGAACGCCGACGACCTGCAGATCAAGATGGCGCAGGGCGCGAAGCCCGGCGAGGGTGGCCAGCTGCCCGGCAACAAGGTGTGGCCGTGGATCGCCAAGACCCGGCACGCCACCCCGGGCGTCGGCCTGATCTCCCCGCCGCCGCACCACGACATCTACTCGATCGAGGACCTCGCCCAGCTGGTCCACGACCTGAAGATGGTGAACCCGGCCTCCCGGGTGCACGTCAAGCTGGTCAGCGAGATCGGCGTGGGCACCGTCGCGGCCGGCGTCGCGAAGCTCAAGGCCGACGTCATCCTGATCTCCGGGCACGACGGCGGCACCGGCGCGTCCCCGCTGAACTCGCTCAAGCACGCCGGCTCCCCGTGGGAGCTGGGCCTGGCCGAGGCGCAGCAGACGCTGCTGCTCAACAAGCTGCGCGACCGGGTCACCGTGCAGGTCGACGGCCAGCTCAAGACCGGCCGGGACGTGGTGATCGCGGCGCTGCTGGGCGCCGAGGAGTTCGGTTTCGCCACCGCGCCGCTGATCGTGTCGGGCTGCATCATGATGCGGGTCTGCCACCTGGACACCTGCCCGGTCGGGATCGCCACCCAGAACCCGGTGCTGCGCGAGCGGTTCACCGGCAAGCCGGAGTTCGTCGAGAACTTCTTCATGTTCCTCGCCGAGGAGGTCCGCGAGTACCTGGCGTCGCTTGGGTTCCGCAGCGTCGACGAGGCGATCGGCCACGCCGAGGTGCTGGACATCCGGCCCGCGGTCGACCACTGGAAGGCGCACGGCCTCGACCTGTCGCCGGTGCTGTTCGTCCCCGAGCTGCCCGACGACGCCGCCCGTCGCGGCATCGTCGCGCAGGACCACGGCCTGGACAAGGCGCTGGACAACCAGCTCATCGAGCTGGCCCGCCCGGCGCTGGACGGCGGCGACAAGGTCGCCGAGGAGCTGCCGGTCCGCAACGACCAGCGCAGCGTCGGCGCGATGCTCGGCGGCGAGGTGACCCGCCGCTTCGGCGGCGCCGGCCTGCCCGACGACACCATCACGTTCACCCTGCGCGGCACCGGCGGGCAGTCGTTCGGCGCGTTCCTGCCGCACGGCGTCACCCTGCGGCTGATCGGCGACACCAACGACTACGTCGCCAAGGGGCTCTCCGGCGGCCGGGTGATCGTGCGGCCGGACGAGCGGGCGCCGTTCGTCGCCGAGGACAACATCATCGCCGGCAACACCATCCTGTACGGGGCGACCGCCGGCGAGCTGTTCCTGCGCGGCCGGGCCGGCGAGCGGTTCGCGGTCCGCAACTCGGGCGCCGCCGCCGTCGTCGAGGGTGTCGGCGACCACGGCTGCGAGTACATGACCGGCGGCACCGTGGTGGTGCTCGGCCCGACCGGGCGCAACTTCGCGGCCGGCATGAGCGGCGGCACCGCGTTCGTGCTCGACCTGGTGCCGACCCGGGTCAACCCCGAGCTGGTCGACCTGGCCCCGCTCACCCCGGACGAGCAGAACGTGCTGCGCGGCCTGGTGGGCAAGCACCTGGCCGAGACCGGCTCGTCGGTCGCCGACGGGCTGCTGGCCGACTGGCCGGCCGCCGTCGGGCGGTTCACCGCCGTGGTGCCGCGCGACTACAAGCGTGTGATGGAACTGATCAGGACCGCCGAAGCCGCCGGTCGCAACGTCGACGAGGCGGTCATGGGGGTCAAGGGTGCCTGATCCGAACGGTTTTCTCCGCTACGAGCGGCAGCTGCCCAAGCGGCGCCCGGTGCCGGTGCGCATCCGGGACTGGCGGGAGGTCTACCCGCCGGCCGGCGAGGACCTGATCCGCGACCAGGCGACCCGCTGCATGGACTGCGGCATCCCGTTCTGCCACGAGGGCTGCCCGCTGGGCAACCGCATCCCGGACTGGAACGACCTGGTGCGCACCGGGGCGTGGCAGTCGGCGGCCGAGGCGCTGCACGCCACCAACAACTTCCCGGAGTTCACCGGCCGGCTCTGCCCGGCGCCGTGCGAGGCCGCCTGCGTGCTGGGGATCGCCGACGACCCGGTGACCATCAAGCAGGTCGAGGTCGAGATCGCCAACGAGGCGTTCCGGCGCGGTTACGTGCGCCCGCAGCAGGCGCCCGAGCCCAGCGGCAAGCGGGTCGCGGTGGTCGGCTCCGGCCCGGCCGGGCTGGCCGCCGCCCAGCAGCTGGCGCGGGCCGGGCACGCGGTCACCGTGTTCGAGCGCGACGACCGGATCGGCGGCCTGCTGCGCTACGGAATCCCCGACTTCAAGATCGAGAAGGCGGTGGTGGACGCGCGGCTCGCCCAGATGGAGGCCGAGGGCGTCGTCTTCCAGACCGGCGTCAACGTCGGCGTCGACATCACCGCCGAGGACCTGCGCGAGCGGTTCGACGCGGTGCTGCTCGCGGCCGGCGCGCTGGCCGGCCGGGACACCCCGTCCACGCCGGGCCGCGAGCTCAACGGCGTGCACCTGGCCATGGACCACCTGGTCCCGGCCAACCGGGTCGTGGCCGGCCTGCAGGACACCACCCCGATCGACGCGGCCGGCAAGCACGTCGTGATCATCGGCGGCGGCGACACCGGCGCGGACTGCCTCGGCGTCGCCCACCGGCAGGGCGCGGCCAACGTCATCCAGCTCGACCAGTACCCGCTGCCGCCCGAGGTGCGCTCCGGCGACCTGCACCCGTGGCCCACCTGGCCGGTGATCCTGCGCAACTACCCGGCACACGAGGAGGGCGGCGACCGGGTCTTCGGCGTCGCGGTGCAGGAGTTCATCGACGACGGCGAGGGCAACGTCCGGGCGATCCGGGTCGCCGAGGTCGTGGTCGAGCGGATCGACGGCGTCCGCACCGTCAGCGTCACCCCCGGCACCGAGCGGGACCTGCGCGCCGACCTGGTGCTGCTGGCGATCGGCTTCGACGGCACCGAGCAGCAGCCGCTGCTCGAACAGTTCGGGATCACCCGCAACCGGCGGGGCGTGCTGGACGCCGACGCCACCTGGCAGACCGACGCCGAGGGCGTCTTCGTGGCCGGCGACATGCACCGCGGCGCCTCGCTCGTCGTCTGGGCGATCGCCGAGGGCCGCTCGGCGGCCGCCGCGATCCACGCCTACCTCGGCGCCAAGGGCGAGCTGCCGGCGCCGGTCCGCTCGTCCGCCCAGCCCCTGGGCGTCTGACACGGGTGCCGCCCGCTCCGGCGGGCGGCCTGTGTCGGGTGACCAACCGCCACACGCGAGACTCGCGTCCACGGCGTCCCCATGCACCCGGCTCGCGTTGGCGAGGCGGGGACGGCCGTTGTTGCGGTCGGTGACGGCGACCGCCTCGTACGGGATATGGGGTTGTCGTAGGAAACACAAATCGGAACCGATTAAGCTGTTGCGCGCGGTCGTCGAAGCCCGCTCGAAGGCGCAGCGCGTCCACCGGAAGATCCTGGTGGGAAGGCCTCGCCAACCGTTCATCCGCATGACGGGGGTCGGTCAGAGGGCCGATCCGGAAGAGAGACTAGCCTGATGGCTGTGACACGCCGCGTAAAGATCGTCTGCACCATGGGTCCCGCCACCGCATCGGCAGAGCGCATGCTCGGGCTCGTCGAGGCGGGCATGGACGTGGCCCGCATGAACTTCAGCCACGGCAGCCACGAGGACCACCAGAAGGTGTACGACCTCGTGCGCGAGGCCGCCCGGCAGACCGGCCGCGCGGTTGCCGTCCTCGCCGACCTGCAGGGTCCGAAGATCCGCCTGGGCAAGTTCGCCGACGGGCCGCACGTGTGGAACACGGGCGACCTGGTGACCATCACCAGTGACGAGATCCCGGGCACCGTCGACCGCGTCTCCTGCACCTACCGGAAGCTCCCGCAGGAGGTCAAGACCGGTGACCGGCTGCTGATCGACGACGGCAAGGTGGCCGTCGAGGTCGCCGGCGTCGAGGGCAACGACATCCGCTGCCTGGTCATCGAGGGTGGCCCGGTCAGCAACAACAAGGGCGTCTCGCTGCCGAACGTCGCGGTCAGTGTCCCGGCGATGAGCGACAAGGACGAGGAGGACCTGCGGTTCGCCCTCGGCCTCGGCGTCGACCTGATCGCGCTGTCGTTCGTCCGCTCGCCCGACGACATCAAGCTCGTGCACAACGTGATGGCCGAGGAAGGCCGCACCATCCCGGTCATCGCCAAGGTGGAGAAGCCCGAGGCGGTCGACCACCTCGAGCAGATCGTGCTCGCCTTCGACGGCGTCATGGTGGCCCGCGGCGACCTCGGCGTCGAGCTGCCGCTCGACCAGGTGCCACTGGTGCAGAAGCGCGCCGTGCAGCTGTGCCGGGAAAACGCGAAGCCGGTCATCGTGGCGACCCAGATGCTCGACTCGATGATCGAGAATTCCCGGCCGACCCGCGCCGAGGCCTCCGACGTGGCCAACGCCGTGCTCGACGGCACCGACGCGGTGATGCTCTCCGGCGAGACCTCGGTCGGCAAGTACCCGGTGCTCACGGTCAGCACGATGGCGAAGATCGTCTCGACCACCGAGGCCGGCTCGATCCCGGTGCCGCGCCTGCAGCACGACCCGCGCACCCACGGCGGCGCGCTGACCGTCGCGGCGTCCCAGATCGCCCGCAACATCGGTGCGAAGGCGCTGGTCGCGTTCTCGCAGACCGGCGACACCGTGCGGCGGCTGGCCCGGCTGCACTGCGAGCTCCCGCTGTACGCGTTCACCCCGGTCCCCGCGGTGCGCGACCAGCTGGCGCTCAGCTGGGGCGTGGAGACCTTCCTCACCGACTTCGTGCAGCACACCGACGACATGTTCCGGCAGGTCGACGCGAAGATGCTGGGTCTCGGGCTGGCCAAGCCCGGCGACTACGTGCTCGTCGTGGCCGGCTCCCCGCCGAACGCGCCGGGCTCCACCAACACGCTCCGGGTGCACCAGCTGGGCTCGCTGGTCGACCCGGCCACGGTGTGATCGCTATCATCGCGGGCCACTCGGCCGGTTTCACGCCCCTGACCGCGGCTTAGGCTCAGGGGCGTGAATGCGCCTCTTCGCGGACAGGCCGCCGTCGACCAGCTGCTCGAGATCCTCGACCTCAAGCAGGTCGACGCGGCCACGTTCGTGGGCGAGAGCCCGCAGACCGGTGCGCAACGCGTCTTCGGCGGCCAGGTCGCCGGCCAGGCCCTGGTCGCCGCCGGCCGCACGGTGGAGCCGGACCGGTTCGTGCACTCGCTGCACGGCTACTTCGTGCGCCCCGGCGACCCGAACGAGCCGATCCGGTTCACCGTGGAGAACATCCGCGACGGCCGATCCTTCTCGGTGCGGCGCTCGGTGGCCCAGCAGCACGGGCGGACGATCTTCTTCATGTCGGCCTCCTTCCAGGTGCGCGAGGAGGGCCTCGACCACTATCTGCCCGCCCCGGCGAACGTGCCCGGCCCGGACGAGGTGCCGACGATGGCCGACTGGGTGGAGCGGTACCCCTCGCGGGCCGGGATCTTCGCGACGTCGCCGCAGGCCATCGACGTCCGGTACGTCGGGGTGCCGGGCTGGGTGCCGCCGGGCGACCGGGTGGTCAGCGAGCAGCAGCGGGTGTGGATGCGGATCAACGGCGTCCTGCCGGACGACCCGCTGATCCACGCCTGTGCCCTCACGTACGCGTCGGACCTGTCGCTGCTCGACTCGGTACTCTCGGCGCACGGCGAGGTCTGGGGGCCCGGCGGGGTGATCGGTGCCAGCCTCGACCACGCGTTGTGGTTGCACCGGCCGTTCCGAGCCGACGAGTGGTTCCTGTACGACTGCACCAGCCCGTCGGCCAGCGGGAGCCGAGGGCTCGCCATGGGGCGGATGTTCACCCAGGACGGGCGGCACATCGCCAGCGCGGTGCAGGAGGGTCTGTTGCGCCGGGTCGGCTCCCGGGCCTGACCGATTGCCGGCCCCGCCGGACGGGACGCCGGCCTGGCGACTGGCCGAATCGCGGATCCCGCCCGGCGGAGCGGGGGACATTTCATTCCTCAGTGATGTTCTTCGCCGGCTCGGTGGTCTTGGCCGGCTCGATCTTCTTTGCCGACTCGACTCCCGCGGGTGAGTCCGGCACCGGCGGCCATTCCTTCGGTATCGGCGGCGGCTTGCCGGTGCCGATCACACCGGCCTGCGCGATCTTGGCATCCAGGTCCATCGTGCTGCGCAGGACCTCCTCGTGGAACGACTTCGGCCGCGGCGAGTCGGCCCGGTGCTTCGCCTTCGTCGGCGGGTTCTCCTCGAAATCGGCCAGCCCCGCCGAGTACCCGACCACGCCCGCCATCCGCTCCGGCGTCAGATGCAAGATGTCACGGCCGACGGACACCTCCCGCAGTCGCAGCGCCGTGACCAGATCCGCCACCGACCGCAGCACGGCCAGCGCGCCGAGCACCAGGATCAGCGAGTCGGACGTACGCGCCAGCGGCCCGGCCGCGTAGTAGCCCAGCGCCACCTCCGCCATCCCGACCGCCAGCATCAGCCCCCAGGTGCGGTCGATCCCGCGGTTCATCGTCGACACCGCGACGTCCATCGCGCCCCGCACCATCAGGAACCAGCCGACCAGCGAGGCGCACGTGGCGTACGTGGCGTCCTGATCGAGCAGCAGAATCGCCGCGGTCGCCGTGAACAGCACCGCCATCCCCGCGCTCAACCACCAGGTACGCGTCCCGGACAGCGCCCGGACCGCCTCGCACAACGCCCCGAACAGCACCACCGGCCCGGCCACCTGCGTCACGGCGGGCTCCAGCCGCAACACGGTCCACCCGATCGCCAGCCACGCCACCCCCGCGAACAGCAGAACACCCCACATGCTGTCGCGAATGACCGTCATGGGGGAGGAACCAGACCACAACATGAGGCCTCCTGCCGAAGGTGTCCCCTGCCATGACAACATCCGGGTCCGGCGGCGATCCGCCGTTCGCCCAGATTCACCGGCGCCGAGCGGTCCCTCCGACAACCTGGGCCAGGCCGCGGCGGTGAGCACCAGCGGTCTTGGCCGGTCATTACCAACTCAGCACCTTGCCGAGAGCAAGACCGCGCAGCGTGACCGGGTGGTGCCCGATTGCCGCCGGCCGGTGTGGGATCGGGCACGTCGGTCGTCGTCCACCACGTCGGGCCGGGCCATGATGTCCGTGGATTCGTTAACCAAGGTGTAACGCGGACAGGTGTTAGTCGTGCCCTTCCGGACGGTTCCATTGGTGAACCGGCTGCCGTCGGAGTGGAAAGGCCGCGCAGAAATCTTTTCTGCTCGACGGCGACCAATTTGTCCGCCAATCCACCAACTCGATCTTCGGAAGATGTTTGGGCGCCGGGGCGGTGCTGCGGAAATGGGCACGGCCAATGCATCCAAATGTGCGCGAACGCTCATGCAGCCGACGCGCTCCGGATATCCGACCGTCCGGGCGCCGCACGCCTGCATCGCGGGCGGCTCCGCACGGATGAGCCCGGGCAGCGCACGTCGCAGGTGACCGTCAGCAGTGGCACGCGTTGGGTGGTGAGCAGATGGCTATCGCCGAGAAACTGCCCCGAGAGGTAGGCATACGCCCGCGGTTCGTCGATCGGCCGGGGCGGTCGATCACATCGCGGGCACCTCTTGTCGATCTTTACGTGCGCGGCGCGCCGGTTGTGGAGCCCGCCGGCGACCGTGGTGCGCGACAATCCCGGCTCGCGGCGGATCTCGCGGAATGGCGCACCCTCGGCGCGCAGTCCGAGCGCTGCGAGACGCAAGAGAGAAGGGCGCACGCGGAAATCATTGCGCGTGGGTACGACGGTTTTTGTGCCCCCGGTGGGATTCGAACCCACACTGTATGGTGTTTGAGACCATCTTCTCTGCCGGTTGGAATACAGGGGCCAGCAAACTCATCCCGCGCGAGTTGTCCACGCCACGATGAGCTTCCCACAGCCTACCTACTACGCTTAGGGCGGCGGTACCCACATACCGGGGTGTCGCGACTTCGGGAGCGTTGGGGGTAGGGGTTCCGTGGCCGACACGCAGGCTGGGGCCGATCGCAAGCGGGTGCTGATCGCCGAGGATGAAGCCCTCATCCGTCTGGACCTGGCCGAGATGCTGGTCGAGGAGGGCTACGACGTGGTCGGGGAGGCCGGTGACGGCGAGACCGCCGTGCGCCTGGCCGAGGATCTCCGGCCGGACCTCGTGATTCTCGACATCAAGATGCCGATCATGGATGGCCTGGCGGCCGCCGAGCGGATCGCCGGTGGCCGGATCGCACCGGTGGTGATCCTGACCGCGTTCAGCCAGCGTGACCTGGTGGAGCGGGCGCGGGCGGCGGGCGCGATGGCGTACCTGGTGAAGCCGTTCCAGAAGTCGGACCTGGTGCCGGCGATCGAGATCGCCCTGTCCCGGTACGCGGAGATCGCGGCGCTGGAGTCCGAGGTCGCCGGCCTGAGCGAGCGGCTGGAGACGCGCAAGTCGGTGGAGCGCGCCAAGGGCGAGCTGATGACCAAGTACCAGATGACCGAGCCGCAGGCGTTCAAGTGGATTCAGCGGACGGCGATGGACCACCGGATGACGATGCGTGAGGTGGCGGATCGGATCCTGGCGGAGAGTCAGGAAGCGGGGGGCGCCCAGCCGGCCACCAGTTGACCTTGGCGTAACACTCATGTTGTAACACCTGCTCCCGCCTGCGAATGACCTGACGTAACGGTTCGGTGAAAGCCCGATCGAAGTCTTTTGGCAGGCCCGAGAACTGGGATAGCGTCCCGCCCCATGACGAGCGCGGTGCGGTCGTGAGCGCACGCAAGTGCCAATCGGCCGCCGGTGGCTCGGTGGGTTCGGTATGGAGGAGGGGTTCCAACCTTGAGGCAGGTTCTCGCACGAGCCATCGGCGGGGTGGCCATCATCGGGCTCATCGCCGGTGCCGCTGCTTGCAATAAGTCTTCGAGCAGCGACAACACGGCGGGCGGCTCGAACTGCGGCTACAAGCTCGCATTCTTCGGCGCTCTCACCGGCTCGGCTGCCAACCTCGGTGTCAACATCGAGCAGGGCTTCGAGCTGGCTGTGGATCAGTTCAACAAGCAGAAGGGCTCCGACTGCATCACGGTCGCGAAGTTCGACTCGCAGGGCGCGGCCGAGGTCGCTCCCGGTGTCGCACGGAGCCTGGTGGCGGACAAGAAGATCCTCGGCATCGTCGGCCCGCCGTTCTCGGGTGAGTCCGAGGCGGCCGACCCGATCTTCCAGGAAGCCGGTATCCCGACGATCACCCCGTCGGCGACCCGGGTGTCGCTGTCGTCGAGCGGCTGGAAGGTCTTCCACCGCGCGGTGGCGAACGACGACGCGCAGGGCCCGGCGGCCGCTTCGTACATCAAGGATGTGCTGAAGGCGCAGAAGGTGTTCGTCGCGGACGACCAGTCGGCGTACGGCGCGGGTCTGGCCGACGTGGTGAAGTCGAAGCTCGGCTCGCTCGTCGTGCAGACGGACAAGACCGAGGGCGACGGCAAGCAGTCGGACTTCTCGGCGCTGGTGACGAAGGTGCAGCAGTCCGGCGCAACCGCGCTGTTCTACGGCGGCTACTACACGAACGCGGGCATCATCCGTAAGCAGCTGTCGGCGGCGGGCTGGAAGGGCACGCTGCTCGGCGGCGACGGCATGAAGGACCCGGGTCTGGCCAAGGCGTCCGGCACGGCCGCTGCGGTCGGCACCGTGGTGACCTGCCCGTGCTCGCCGCCCGAGGCGGCCGGCGGCACCTTCGTGAACGACTACAAGGCGAAGTGGAACCAGGACGCCGGCACGTACTCGGACGTGGCGTTCGACGCGGCGAACATCCTGCTGCAGGGTATCGACGCGGGTAACACCACGCCGCAGAAGCTGAACGACTACCTGTCCACGGTGAACTACAAGGGCATCGCGAACACGTACAAGTTCACGTCGACCGGCGAGCTGGACCCGTCCCTGATCAAGGTGTGGGCGTTCAAGTTCGACGCGACCGGTAACCCGGTGAAGGACCAGGAGATCAAGGTCTCCTGAACGCGTCGTAACTCTTCGTAGGGCCGGTGTGGCCGGATGATCTCCGGCCGCACCGACCTCGTTGTTTGGAGCCCCCCGTGAACTTCTCCGGTCTGATTGACAATTTCGGGCCGCTCACCGTCGCCGGTCTGGCGCAGGGCGCGATCATCGCGTTGTTCGCCCTGGGATACACCCTGGTCTACGGTGTTTTGCGGCTCATCAACTTTGCCCACTCCGAGGTCTTTCTGATCGGCACGTACGCGTGTCTGATCGCTTGGGGATGGTTCGGTCTCGACCAGAACTCAGCCCCTCCGAGTTTTGGCGCGATGCTTGGCTACATGGCGCTGGGCCTGGTCGTGGCGATCATCGCCTCGGGCTTGTTGGCGCTGCTGGTGGAGCTGGTGGCATACCGGCCGCTGCGGCGCCGTAACGCGCCGCCCTTGGCGTTCCTGATCACCGCCATCGGCGCGTCGCTGGCCATCTCGGAGACCGTGGGTGTGGCGACGCACCGGGTCCAGCGGGGTGTTCCGCCGATCATCGAGGCGCGGACGGTCATCACGATCGGCCACACGCACATCACGAACCTGCAGATCCTGATCGTGGTGCTGGCGCTGGTGATGATGTTCGTCCTGGATCGTTTCATCAACGGTTCGCGTTTGGGCCGGGGCATTCGCGCGGTGGCGCAGAACCCGGACAGCGCGGCCCTGATGGGTGTGAACAAGTCGCGGGTGATCTCGCTGGTCTTCCTGCTGGGCGGCCTGATGGCGGGCATCGCGGCGGTGATGTACGACCTGAAGATCGGCGTGACCAAGTACGACGCGGGCTTCCTGCTCGGCATCGACGCGTTCACCGCGGCGGTGCTGGGCGGTATCGGCAACCTGCGCGGCGCACTGCTGGGCGGCCTGCTGCTGGGTGTGCTGCAGAACTACGCGGCCGGCCTGTTCGGCTCGAGCTGGCTGCACGGCGCGGCGTTCGTGCTGCTGGTGCTGATCCTGATGTTCCGTCCGACGGGTCTGTTGGGTGAGTCTCTCGGAAGGGCGCGAGCATGAGCGACACTGCGGTGGCCCCGGAGAAGGAGAAGGCGAGCTTCCGGGCGAACGGTGGGGTGCGGGGCTGGTTCGGCCGGCTGCCGGTGTGGGTGCGCTGGATCGTGATCCTGGCGTTCACGGCGTTGGCGTTCCTGCTGCCGTACGCCGGGGACATCCCGGTGATCGGCCCGCAGATCGTCACCACGGGCATTGACTGGCCGTCGTCGCTGTTCAACATGTCCTACTACGTGCTGCTGGCGCTGGGCCTGAACGTGGTGGTCGGCTACGCCGGCCTGCTGGACCTGGGGTATGTCGGCTTCTTCGCCATCGGCGCGTACGGGACGGCGTTGCTGACCTCGAAGGACAGCGTGCTGTACTCGCACACCGGGTGGGCGTGGCTGGCCGCGGCGCCGGTGGCGCTGGCGGCGACGATGCTGGCGGGCCTGATCCTGGGCTGGCCGACGCTGCGGCTGCGCGGCGACTATCTGGCGATCGTGACGCTGGGCTTCGCTGAGATCATCCGGATCGTCGCGACGAACACGCAGACGTTCCGCGGCGACCGGGGCTTCACCGAGCTGCCGCACCCGCCGGGCTCGTCGGGCGGTAGGCCGATCTTCGGCGTGACCGACGCGACGCCGTACTTCTGGCTGGGTCTGGTGGTCATCATCGCGGTGGTCTTCGGGGTGCGAAACCTCGACCGCAGCCGGGTGGGCCGGTCGTGGCTGGCGATCCGGGAGGACGAGGAGGCCGCCGAGATCATGGGCGTGCGGACCACCAAGTTCAAGCTGTGGGCGTTCTCGGTCGGCGCGTTCATCGGTGGCCTGGGCGGCGTGCTGTTCGCCGGCGAGCAGGGCTTCATCAACTCGTCGACGTTCATCCTGCAGTTCTCGATCCTGGTGCTGGCCGGCGTGGTCATGGGCGGTTCCGGCAACATGGCAGGCGCGATCCTGGGTGGCGCGCTGATCTCGTACATCCCGGACCGGCTGCGGGGCATCTCGCTGGGCGGCACGGACCTCTACGAGTACCGGTTCGCGATGTTCGGCGTCATCATCATCGTCATCATGATTCTGCGGCCGCAGGGACTCATCCCGAGCCGGCGCCGGGCCATGGAGCTCAAGGACCGGGAGAAGGAGGTGGCTCCGCAGTGAGTGAGCCGCATATGGAGACTCCCGAGGAGCTCGACCGTCTCAACGCTCGCCCGATCGACGAGCCCGCTCCGACGGGCGGCACCGGTGGCGAGGATTCCGGCGTACACGATCCGGATGTTCTTCTCGAGGTCGATCACGTGACGCTGCGGTTCGGCGGTGTGGTCGCGCTGAACGACGTCAGCTTCTCGCTGCGCAAGGGCGAGATCTTCGGCCTGATCGGGCCGAACGGCGCCGGGAAGACGACCTGCTTCAACGCGATGACCGGGGTGTACCGGCCGACCAGCGGCGGGATCCGGTTCAACGGCGAGTCGATCGTCGGCAAGAAGAAGCACGAGATCACCCGCGGTGGCATCGCCCGTACCTTCCAGAACGTGCGGCTGTTCCCGGAGATGACCGCGCTGGAGAACGTCATGGTGGGCGCGGACGCGCACCACAAGACGAGCGTGATCAGCGCGTTGTTCCGGCTGCCACGGCACTGGCAGGAGGAGCGCTCCGGCCGGGAACGCTCGCTCGAGCTGCTGCGCTTCGTCGGCATCGCGCACCGGGCCGGGGACGTCAGCCGCAATCTCTCGTACGGCGAGCAGCGCCGGCTGGAGATCGCGCGGGCCCTGGCGACGAACCCGACCCTGCTCTGCCTGGACGAGCCGGCGGCCGGCTTCAACCCGGCCGAGAAGGTGGAGTTGCTGCAGCTGATCCGCCGGATCCGGGATCTCGGCGTGACGGTGCTGCTGATCGAGCACGACATGCGCCTGGTGATGGGCGTGACCGACCGGATCGTGGTGCTGGAGTTCGGCAAGAAGATCGCCGAGGGGACTCCGGCCGAGGTGCGGGACAACCCGGCGGTCGTCGCCGCGTATCTGGGGGTGCCCACCGATGCTGCTTGAGCTGGACAACATCTCCCTCGCGTACGGCCGGATCCAGGCCCTGCACGGGATCAACCTGACCGTCGGCGAGGGCGAGATCGTCGCCCTGATCGGCGCCAACGGCGCCGGGAAGTCGACCACCATGCGGGCCATCTCGGGCCTGCGGCCGGTGTCGCAGGGCACGATCAAGTTCGACGGCCAGGACATCACGAAGATGCGCGCCGACCTGCGCGTGGTCCGCGGGGTGTCGCAGTCGCCGGAGGGACGGGGCATCTTCCCCGGCATGACGGTGCGGGAAAACCTCGAGATGGGCGCCTACACGCGCCGGGTCCGCGCCGAGATCGACGAGGACATGGAGCGGGTGTTCGGCCTGTTCCCGCGGTTGAAGGAGCGGGAGAAGCAGTCCGGGGGCACGCTGTCGGGCGGCGAGCAGCAGATGCTCGCGGTGGGCCGGGCCCTGATGAGCCGGCCGAAGCTGCTGCTGCTGGACGAGCCGTCGATGGGTCTGGCACCGATGCTGATCCAGCAGATCTTCGACATCGTCGTGGAGATCAACCAGCAGGGCACGACGATCCTGCTGGTCGAGCAGAACGCTCAGCAGGCGCTTTCCCGCGCACACCGGGCGTACGTTCTGGAAACTGGACGGATCGTGAAGGAAGGCACCGGGGCCGAGCTCTTGCACGACCCGGCGGTCAAGGACGCTTACCTGGGCGTCGCTTAACCCGATATTTCTTGCAACAGAGGAGTTTTTTATGTTCCGCACCCCCTCAGGCCGTCGGGCGATCCTCGGGCTGGCCGTCGCGGTGGCGCTGACGACCTCCGTGGCCGCCTGCGGTTCGGAGTCCGGCAGCACCGGCAGCGGCACGACGCCGACGACCAGCGCCTCGGCCGACACGAGCCTGGCCGAGAAGGTCCCGGCCGACATCAAGGCGGCCGGCAAGCTCGTCATCGGCACCGACTCGACGTACGCGCCCAGTGAGTTCCTGGACGCCGACGGCAAGACCGTCATCGGCTTCGACGTGGACCTGTTCAACGCCGTCGCCCAGAAGCTGGGCCTGACGGCGGAGTGGCAGTCGGCGAAGTTCGACAGCATCATCCCGGGCGTGAACAGCAAGAAGTACGGCGCCGGCGTCTCCTCCTTCACGATCAACAAGGATCGGCTGAAGGAGGTCACGATGGTGAGCTACTTCAGCGCCGGCACCCAGTGGGCGGCCAAGGCCGGCGCCACGATCGACCCGGACAACGCCTGCGGCAAGAAGATCGCCGTGCAGACCTCGACGGTCCAGGCCGACGACATCGCGGCCCGGTCGAAGAAGTGCACCGACGGCGGCAAGGCGAAGATCACCGTCGACCAGTACCAGGCCCAGTCGGACGCCACCAACGCCGTGGTGACCGGCAAGGACGACGCGATGCTCGCCGACTCGCCGGTCTGCGCGTACGCGGTGAAGCAGACCAACGGCCAGCTGGCCCTGCTCGGCTCCATCTACGACTCGGCGCCGTACGGCTACGTGCTGCCCAAGGACCAGGCCGACACGATGGCGGTGGCGGTCCAGGGCGCGTTGAAGGCGCTGATCGCCGACGGCACCTACAAGACGATCCTGGCGAAATGGGGCGTCGACGCGGGCGGGATCACCGACCCCGCGGTGAACCCGACCGTCTGATCCGTCGATGACCGACCAGACAACCACCGAGCGGGCACGGCCTGAACCGATCAAGGCCGTGCCCGTGCGGCACCCCGGCCGCTGGGTTCTCATCGCGGTGATGAGCGTGCTGACCGCGATGTTCGTGCACGTGCTGCTGACGAACCACCAGTTCAACTGGAAGTTCATCTTCGTCTCGTACGCGCCGGGCAAGCGCGGCGTGATGTTCACCGAACCGGTGCTCGAGGGCCTGCGCGGCACGATCCTGCTGACCATCACGTCGATGCTGATCGGCATCGTCCTGGGCGTCTTCATCGCGATCATGCGGTTGTCGGACAACCCGGTCCTGAAGTCGGTCGCGTTCGTCTACACCTGGTTCTTCCGGGCGGTGCCACGGCTCGTGCTCGCCGTGCTGTTCGGCAACCTGAACATCCTGTGGACCCGGATCGGGTTCGGCCTGCCGTTCGACCATCAGATCGGCAAGCTGTTCGGCATCGACGACCTGAACGCGCAGTTCTTCAGCGTGAAGGCGAGCGACCTGCTGGCCGGGTTCGTGGCCGGCATGCTCGCGCTGGGCCTGTCCGAGGCCGCGTACATGGCCGAGATCGTCCGGGCCGGCATCCAGTCGGTCGACTCCGGTCAGGCCGAGGCGGCCACCGCGCTGGGCCTGTCCCGGGCGCAGGTGCTGCGCCGGGTGGTGCTGCCGCAGGCGATGCGGGTGATCGTGCCGCCGACCGGCAACGAGGTCATCGCGATGGTCAAGGACACCTCGCTGGTGGCCTACGTGCCGGTCACGTTCGAGCTGTATTTCCAGCTCAACGCGGTGGCGGCCCGGACGTTCGTGGTGTTCCCGGTGCTGGTCGCCGCCGTGATCTGGTACCTGATCCTGTGCACGATCCTGATGATCGGTCAGTATTTCCTGGAGCGGCATTTCGGCAAGGGCTACGGCGCTACCGGTCGCGCCCGGCAGAAGCTGCGCGACATCGAGGCCGAGCAGAGCGGCCGGATCGCCGCCGACGGAGGGGGGTCCACATGACCGAGATGGTCAGGGCCGACAACGTGCACAAGTCGTTCGGCTCGCTGGAGGTGCTCAAGGGCATCGACCTGGTCGTCAAGTCGGGCGAGGTGTGCTGCGTGCTCGGCCCGTCCGGCTCCGGCAAATCGACGTTCCTGCGCTGCGTCAACCACCTCGAGAAGATCAACGCCGGCAAGATCTTCGTGGACGGCGACCTGGTCGGCTACCACGAGCGCGGCGGCAAGCTGCACGAGATGAAGGACAGCGACGTCTCCCGCCAGCGCCAGCAGATCGGCATGGTGTTCCAGCGGTTCAACCTCTTCCCGCACATGACCGTCCTGCAGAACGTCATGGAGGCGCCGTGCCGGGTGAAGAAGGAGGACAAGGCTGCCGTACGCGACCGCGCGGCCGGCCTCCTCGAGCGGGTCGGGCTCGGTGCGAAGAAGGACAACTACCCCGGCCAGCTCTCCGGTGGACAGCAGCAGCGGGTGGCGATCGCCCGCGCGCTGGCGATGCGGCCCAAGCTGATGCTGTTCGACGAGCCGACCAGCGCGCTCGACCCGGAACTGGTCGGCGAGGTCCTCGACGTGATGAAGGACTTGGCCCGGGACGGGATGACCATGCTGGTGGTGACCCACGAGATCGGCTTCGCCCGGGAGGTCGGCGACACCGTCGTGTTCATGGACGGCGGCGTCGTGGTCGAGCAGGGGCCGCCGGCCGAGGTCATCGCGAATCCGAAGCAGGACCGGACCAAGGCGTTCCTCAGCAAGGTGTTGTAAAGGCGACCGGGGCGGTCGGAGTTTCTGTCGTACCCCAGGGCTAGAGTTCCTGGACGTGAGCGACGACGCCCTGACCCCCCGTTTGCTGCTGCTCGACGGCCACTCGCTGGCATACCGGGCCTACTTCGCGTTGCCGGTGGAAAACTTCAGCACCGCCACCGGCCAGGCGACGAACGCGGTGTTCGGCTTCACCTCAATGCTGATCAACATGTTGCGCGACGAGAAGCCGACGCACATCGTGGTCGCGTTCGACGTCTCCCGCATCTCCTTCCGCACCGAGATCTACCCGGAGTACAAGGCCGGCCGCTCCGAGACGCCGAAGCCGTTCCTGGGCCAGGTCAGCCTGATCAAGGAGGTCCTCGACGCTCTGCGCATCCCGGTGGTGGAAAAGGAGGGCTTCGAGGCCGACGACGTGATCGCCACCCTCTCCCGCCAGGGCCGTGAGGCCGGCATGGAAGTGATCATCTCGACCGGCGACCGGGATGCGTTCCAGCTGGCCGACGAGCACACCACGATCCTCTACCCGGTGCGCGGCGTCTCCGAGGTGTGGCGGATGACCCCCGAGGCCATCGAGGCGAAATACTTCGTGCCCCCGTCCCGCTACCGGGAGAAGGCGGCGCTCGTCGGCGAGGCCAGCGACAACCTGCCCGGCGTGCCCGGCGTCGGCGACAAGACCGCCGCCAAGTGGATCACCGAGTTCGGCGGTCTCGACGGCATCGTCGCCAACGTCGACAAGATCAAGGGCAAGGCCGGCGACAACCTGCGCGCCCACCTGGCCGGGGTGCTGCGCAACTACGAGGTCAACGCGCTCAAGCGCGAGCTCGACCTGCCGCTGACGCCGGCCGACGCGAAATGGCACGGGTGGGACCGCGAGGCGGTCCACCAGGTCTTCGACGCGCTCGAGTTCCGGGTCCTGCGGGAGCGGCTGTATTCGTACCTCGACGCGGTCGAGCCCGAGGCCGAGGCCGGGTTCGACCTGTCCGGGCAAAAACTGCGCGCCGGCGAGGTCGCCGCGTGGCTCACCCGGCACGCCGCCGAGGCGCCGGTCGGCGTCGCCGTCACCGGCACCTTCGGCCGCGGCACGGGCACCCTCACCGGCATCGCGGTCGCCACCGGCGACGGCCCGGCCGGGTGGTTCGACCCGGCCGCGCTCGACCAGGCCGACGAGACCGCGGTCGCGGCGTGGCTGGCCGACCCCGACCGGCCCAAGGTGGTGCACGACGCCAAGCCCGCGTCGCTGGCCATGCGCGCGCACGGCTGGCGCCTCGAGGGCGTCCGCGTCGACACCGCCCTCGCGGCCTACCTGGCGAAACCCGACCAGCGGGCGTACGACCTGACCGACCTCGCCCTGCGCTACCTCAAGCGCGAGCTGCGCGTCGAGGAGCCGCCGAGCGGTCAGCTCGACCTGCTGGCCGGTCTCGACGATCACGACTCCGCGGCGGAGGAGGGCCTGATGCTGCGGGCCCGCGCCACCCTCGACCTGGCCGACGTGCTGACCGAGGAGCTGTCCCGCGATGGCGGCGCTTCCCAGCTGTTGTTGACCGAGGTCGAGCAGCCGCTGTCCCGCGTGCTCGCCGAGATGGAGCACCTGGGCATCGCCGCCGACACGCACTACCTTTCCGAGCTCGAGGCGCATTTCGCGGCCGAGGTCAAGGCGGCGCAGCAGGCCGCGCACGAGGTGGTCGGCCGGGAGTTCAACCTCGGCTCGCCCAAGCAGCTGCAGGAGATCCTGTTCACCGAGCGCGGCCTGCCCAAGACCAAGAAGATCAAGTCCGGGTACACAACGGATGCCGACGCCCTGCAGAGCCTGTACGCGCAGACCGCGGACCCGCTGCTGGCGCACCTGCTACGGCATCGCGACGTCGCCAAGCTCAAATCCACTGTCGACGGTCTGCTCAAGTCGGTCTCCGACGACGGGCGCAT
Source organism: Actinoplanes sp. KI2 (assembly GCF_025630775.1). Classification (GTDB taxonomy): domain Bacteria; phylum Actinomycetota; class Actinomycetes; order Mycobacteriales; family Micromonosporaceae; genus Actinoplanes. Next base: position 135,027 of record NZ_JAOSZE010000005.1, on the reverse strand, counting down.
CCACACCACGTTCAACCAGACCGTCGCCGCGACCGGCCGGCTCTCCTCGACCGACCCGAACCTGCAGAACATCCCGATCCGCACCGAGGAGGGCCGGCGGATCCGTCGCGCGTTCGTCGTCGGCGAGGGCTTCGAACAGCTGATGACCGCCGACTACAGCCAGATCGAGATGCGTATCATGGCGCACCTCTCCGGCGACGAGGCGCTGATCGCGGCGTTCAACTCGGCGTTCGACTTCCACGCCGCCACCGCCTCGTCGGTCTTCCACGTCCCGGTGGAGGAGGTCGTGCCCGACCAGCGTCGCAAGATCAAGGCAATGAACTACGGACTGGCGTACGGCCTCTCCGCGTACGGGTTGTCCAACCAGCTCACCATCGGGGTGGACGAGGCCCGCGGGCTGATGGAGGAATACTTCGAGCGGTTCGGCGGCGTCCGCGAATACCTGCAGGCGGTCGTGCGGCGCGCGGTGCAGGACGGCTACACGGCCACCATCCTCGGCCGGCGCCGCTACCTGCCCGACCTGTCCAGCGACAACCGTCAGCGCCGCGAGATGGCCGAGCGGATGGCCCTCAACGCGCCGATCCAGGGCTCGGCGGCCGACATCATCAAGGTCGCGATGCTCCGGGTCGACGCCGCCATCAGGGAGTCCGGCCTGCGCTCGCGGATGCTGCTGCAGGTGCACGACGAGCTGGTCTTCGACGTGGCCCCGGGCGAACGAGAGGTGCTCGAAGAGTTGGTCCGCCGCGAGATGGGCGGCGCGCACCCGCTGTCGGTGCCGCTGGAGGTCTCGGTGGGCTCCGGCCGCGACTGGAACGGCGCCGATCACTAGGACACGCGATTCGGCCGCTTGGCGGGTGCGATTCCCCCCTACAGGTTGTAGATGTATGGTCGGCGCGGCTTGTTCGGAGAGCGGAGGTGTCGTGGGCGGCGATGAGTGCCGGTTGCGGAACACGACTGACCGGCGTGTGTGCGGCTGGTGGCCCGTGGAAAGGCTGGGCCGATGCTGAGAAAATCGAGCGGGGAGCCCGCGGTCGTGCCGGCCGACGGCGCTCCGATCGCGCAGGGCCCGATGGACCCGGCGCAGGCGAGCAGATTTGCTCCGATGTTCAAGGCACTCGGCGATCCGGTGCGCCTCCGGCTGCTCTCGATGATCGCCTCCGCGGGCGGCGGCGAGGTCTGCGTCTGCGACCTGACCGGCGCCTTCCACCTGACCGGCCCGACCATCTCGCACCACCTGCGGGTGCTGCGCGAGGCCGGCCTGGTCGACGCGGACCGGCGGGGTACGTGGGTTTACTACCGGCTGATACCGGCGGGTCTCACGGTCTTGGCAGCCCTTCTCGACGCTGGGCAGAACTTCCTGGGCTGAGCTGGCTGGCCGGGTGGGTGCGGTTGACCGGCGGCTGAGCTGGCTGGCTTCGCTTTGCTCTGGCTTGGCGGGGTGGGTGCGGTTGACCGGGTGAGTCGCGTGGGGGGACTGTCACGTGCGGCTGAGCTGGCTGGCTTCGCTTTGCTCTGGCTTGGCCGGGTGGGTGCGGTTGACCGGATGAGTCGCGTGGGGGGACTGTCACGTGCGGCTGAGCTGGCTGGCTTCGCTTCGCTCCGCGGGCGATCGCCCCTTCGAGGCTGATGAGGAGAGGCCGCTTTTCGGTACCGCAAACCCCGCGGTGCCGAAAAGCGGCCTCTCCTCATCAGCGGGGCGATCGCGGGCCGTTGCCGGATGGGGGGCACCCCGCAGACACCGGGGTGAATTGTGGTCCCCGGGCGGGTTGGCCCCGGGCGGGTTGGCCCCGGGCGGGTTGGCCCTGGGCGGGTTGGCCCTGGGCGGGTTGGCCCCGGGCGGGTTGGCCCCGGACGGGGTCGGCTCCTGGGCGGGTCGGCTCTGGTGGGTCGGCTCTGGGTGGGTTGGCCTCTGGGCGGGGCGGCTCCTTGGTGGGCTGGGCCTTAGGTGGGTTGGGCTGTTGGCAGGGTGGCTATGAAGATGGCGGTGCCGGGGAACAGGCGGCCTCGTAGGGGGCTCCACTGGCCCCAGATCTGGTCGTGGCCGGGGGGCCACTCGGGCTCTATCAGGTCGCGCAGCACGAAGCCGGCCGCGACCAGCTCGCGCACCCGGTCGCCGAGCGTGCGGTGCTGCTCGACGTAGGTCGGCCGGCCTTGCTCGTCGACCTCGACGTACGGCCGCCGGTCGAAATACGAGTTCCGCGCGATCAGGCCGCTCTCGTCCGGCTCGTCCCAGAAGATCCAGCGCATCGGGTGAGTGATCGAAAACACCCATCGGCCGCCGGGCTTGAGCACCCGGGCCACCTCGAGCATCGCGGCACCCGAGTCGGCCACGAACGGGATCGCCCCGAAGGCGGTGCAGACGATGTCGAATATGCTCTCCGCGAACGGGAGGGCCAGTGCGTCGGCTTGCACGAGCGGCACGCGTACGCCGGACCGCTCCTCCCCGCCCCGCGCCTGGCGCAGCATGCCCGCGGAAAGGTCCATGGCCACCGCGTCGGCGCCCTGCCCCTCCAGCCAGCGCGCGCCGGCGGCGGCACCGGCGCCCAACTCGAGCACCCGTTTGCCGCGCACGTCGCCGAGCAGCCGGGCATCCGCCTCGCGAAGCCCCTCGGGGCACCAGACGAAGTCGTTGTCGCCCAGGAAAGCGCCGTGTTCGCCCTGGTAGGCGTCGGCGTCGAGATCCCACCAGGCGCGGCTGGCATGTCGGCTCTCGTCGTCGGTAACCGGCCGGCGCAGCACCGTCGTCTCGGTGGCCGGGACAGCCGTCCCGGGACTCGGAACATCGATCACACAACCACGGTACGCGAGGGCGTGTCGCGGTCCTGATTCGGCATATTTCGGGCAGACTGGGGGGTTTCCTCCGAACATTGTGCCGCGGTCGTCGGGAGGGCTTGCAACCTGTGGTAATGCGCACGGTAAGCTAGTCGATGCGCTCGCGGATCGTGTGCCTCGGCAGGGAGCAGGCTCCGTGGTCGTCGGTCGCAGCACGATCGACTGCAAGGATCTGATCTTTCCCGGTCCGGTCTTTCTCGCTCGGTTGTGTCGTGCCCGTCGGCAGTTTCGTGGAGCGCGAGAGACACCACAAAACCATCCGTTCGGAGCAACTGTCCACATGACGAGCAGCATCGAGGCCACCTCGAGCGCCAACAAGGTCACCGTCGACGATCTCGGGTCCGAGGAAGCATTCCTCGCCGCCATCGACGAGACCATCAAGTACTTCAACGACGGCGACATTGTCGAAGGCACCGTCGTCAAGGTCGATCGGGACGAGGTCCTGCTCGACATCGGCTACAAGACCGAGGGCGTCATCCCCTCGCGCGAGTTGTCGATCAAGCATGACGTGGACCCCGCGGAAGTGGTGTCGGTCGGTGACCACATCGAGGCTCTTGTTCTCACCAAGGAGGACAAGGAAGGCCGCCTGATCCTGTCCAAGAAGCGCGCTCAGTACGAGCGGGCCTGGGGCACGATCGAGAAGATCAAGGAAGACGACGGCGTCGTGCGTGGCTCCGTCATCGAGGTCGTCAAGGGTGGTCTCATCCTCGACATCGGCCTCCGCGGCTTCCTGCCGGCCTCGCTGGTCGAGATGCGGCGCGTCCGCGACCTGCAGCCGTACGTCGGCCGCGAGCTCGAGGCGAAGATCATCGAGCTGGACAAGAACCGCAACAACGTGGTCCTGTCCCGCCGTGCGTGGCTCGAGCAGACGCAGTCCGAGGTGCGCACCGAGTTCCTCAACAAGCTGCAGAAGGGCCAGGTCCGCAAGGGCGTCGTCTCCTCGATCGTCAACTTCGGCGCGTTCGTGGACCTCGGCGGCGTCGACGGCCTGGTGCACGTCTCCGAGCTCTCCTGGAAGCACATCGACCACCCCTCCGAGGTCGTCGAGGTCGGCCAGGAGGTCGAGGTCGAGGTGCTCGACGTCGACCTGGACCGCGAGCGTGTCTCGCTGTCGCTGAAGGCGACCCAGGAAGACCCGTGGCGTCAGTTCGCCCGCACCCACGCGATCAACCAGATCGTCCCGGGCAAGGTCACCAAGCTGGTTCCGTTCGGCGCGTTCGTCCGCGTCGACGACGGCATCGAGGGCCTGGTGCACATCTCCGAGCTGGCCGAGCGGCACGTCGAGCTGCCCGAGCAGGTCGTCCAGGTGGGCTCCGACGTCCTGGTCAAGGTCATCGACATCGACCTGGAGCGCCGGCGCATCTCGCTGTCGCTCAAGCAGGCCAACGAGGGCTTCGTCGAGGGCGAGGAGCACTTCGACCCGACCCTCTACGGCATGGCCGCGACCTACGACGCCGAGGGCAACTACATCTACCCGGAGGGCTTCGACCCCGAGACGGGCGAGTGGCTCGAGGGCTTCGAGAAGCAGCGCGAGACGTGGGAGAAGCAGTACGCCGACGCCCGCGAGCGCTGGGAGGCCCACACCAAGCAGGTGCAGGCGTCCCGCGACGCCGACGCCGAGGCCGCGCTCAACCCGGCGCCGGCCGCCGCTGGTGGCCCTGCCGCCGCCTCGGCCACCTCGTCGAGCTCGCCGGCTCCGGCGCGCGCCGCCGAGGAGCCGTCCGGCACCCTGGCCACCGACGAGGCTCTCGCTGCCCTGCGCGAGAAGCTGGCCGGCGGCAAGAACTGAGGTAGCACGTAGCAGCAGCACGAAGGGCCGTCCCGGTTAGGGGCGGCCCTTCGCCGTGTCCGGGCCGCGGGGGCCGTTCGCCGTGTCCGGGCGGCGGCAGTTCGCCGTGTCCGGGCCGCGTTGGGTGGGTGTCCGGGCCTTCGCCATGCGCGGGCGGCCCGGGTGGCCTTGGGCATGTGCGGGCGGGGGCGGACGGGCTCAGGCCGCGTTCAACGGCGATAATTGGGCGGTGCTGAGGGTCGGGTTGACGGGCGGGATCGGGGCGGGCAAGAGTGCGGTCGCGCGGCGGCTCGCGCAGCGCGGTGCGGTGATCATCGACGCGGACAAGCTGGCCCGCGAGGTCGTGGCGGCCGGGACGCCGGGGCTCGCCGAGATCGTCGAGGTGTTCGGGTCCGGCGTGCTCACCGGCGCGGGTGACCTCGACCGGCCGGCCTTGGCGGCCAAGGTCTTCGGCGACGAGGAAGCCCGCCGCCGGCTCGAGCGGATCATCCATCCCCGGGTGCGCGAGCGGACCGTCGAGATGACCCGGGCGGCCGCGCCCGACGCCATCGTGGTGAACGACGTGCCGCTCCTGGTCGAGACGGGGCTGCCACCCACGTACCACCTGGTCTTGGTCGTGGAGACCCGGCATGAGCTGCGCCTGCGGCGTCTCGAGCAGACCCGCGGGATGACCGCCGAGGAGGCGACCGCGCGGATCGGCGCGCAGGCCGACGACGCCCGGCGCCGGGCCGCCTGCGACGTCGTGGTGGACAACAACGGCACGATGGAGCAACTGCACGGGCAGGTCGACCTGCTCTACCGGGAGCGGCTCGTGCCGTTCGAGCAGCACCTGCGGCTGCACGTCGCCGCCCCGGCCGGCCACGAGCTGGTGATCGCCGAGCCCGACCCGAGCTGGCCCGGGCAGGCGGCTCGGCTGATCGCCCGGATCCGGCACGCGATCGGCGCGGAGGCCGCGATCGAGCACATCGGCTCGACCGCGGTGCCCGGGCTGCCGGCCAAGGACGTCATCGACCTGATGCTGGCCGTGCGCACCCTCGACGAGGCCGACGCGCTGGCCGACCGGCTGGCCGAGGCCGGTTTCCCGCGGCGCGCGGGGGAGTGGGCCGACAACGCGCGCGGAGTGCCCGGCGAGACCTGGCCGAAGAGGCTGCACGGCAACGCCGACCCCGGTCGCCCGGTCAACCTGCACGTCCGGGTGGCCGGTTCGCCGGGCTGGCGGTTCGCCCTGCTCATGCGGGACCACCTGCGCGCGATCCCGGCGGCGCGGGACGCCTATGCCGCGGCGAAGGCCGAGTGGTCCTGCGAGCACCAAGACCGTTTCGCGTACGGCGAGGCCAAGGAGCCGTGGTTCGACGCGGAGGCGCGGGCGGCCGACGACTGGGCGGAGGAAACCGGCTGGGAGCCCGGCGAGTAACCCGGCCCGGCCTGGTCGACGAGTCGCTGGCCGACGGCCGCGCGGGTGCCCGACGGTGGGCGGGGTGGCGTGACGGGCGCGCGGGTGCCCGATGGTGCGCGGGGTGGCGTGACGGCCGTGCGGGTGCGCGGGGTGGCGTGACGGCCGTGCGGGTACCCGATGGTGCGCGGGGTGGCGTGACGGCCGCGCGGGTGCGCGGGGTGGCGTGACGGCCGTGCGGGTGCCCGATGGTGCGCGAGGTGGCGTGACGGCCGCGCGGGTGCCCGACGGTGCGCGGGTGGATAGGCGGCGGGCGCGGCCCAGGCCGTACCTGTGCCGAGACGAGAAGGGCGCTCGCGGCGGCCGGTCAGCGCTCAGCGCGACCCCCGTGGGTGCGCATGCCCGGAAGAGTCCGGGGCGCATCGACCACGGTCCGGACGGACGGACCGTGTGGTGATCCGTCATCGTGCCGGGCGGCCGCCGCGAGCGGCCTACCCGAACAGGCTAGGCGAGGCCCGCAAGGCCGGACAACACGGCGAATGTGCACCCTCAGCACAGAGGTTCGCCGAGAGGGTCCCGCGACCCGGAGAACTTGTCATACCCCCGACGTACGGTTGTCCCCATGGCGCTCGACATCCCAGTTCTCGACGGCCGGTTCGAGGTCGTCAGTGAGTTTCAGCCCGCCGGTGACCAGCCGGCGGCCATCGACGAGCTGGAGCGACGGGTCCGGCGCGGCGACCGGCACACGGTGCTGCTCGGCGCCACCGGCACCGGCAAGAGCGCGACGACCGCGTGGCTGATCGAGCGGCTGCAGCGGCCCGCGCTGGTGCTGGCGCCCAACAAGACGCTCTGCGCCCAGCTGGCGAAGGAGTTTCGCGAGCTGCTGCCCAACAACGCCGTCGAATACTTCGTGAGTTACTACGACTACTACCAGCCCGAGGCCTATATCGCGCAGACCGACACGTACATCGAGAAGGACTCCTCGGTCAACGAGGAGGTCGAGCGCCTGCGCCACTCCGCCACCATGTCCCTGCTGACCCGGCGGGACGTGGTCGTGGTCGCCACGGTGAGCGCCATCTACGGCCTCGGCACCCCCCAGGAGTACGTGGACCGTTCCGTCCGGCTGAAGGTCGGCGAGGAGGTCGACCGCGACAAGCTGCTCCGCCGCCTGGTCGACATCCAGTACGCGCGCAACGACATGTCCTTCCAACGGGGGACCTTCCGGGTGCGCGGGGACACGCTGGAGATCATCCCGGCGTACGAGGAGCTGGCCGTCCGGGTCGAGCTGTTCGGCGACGAGGTGGAGAAGCTGTACTACCTGCACCCGCTGACCGGCGAGGTGATCCGCGAGGTCAGCGAGCTGATCATCTTCCCGGCCACGCACTACGTGGCCGGCCCGGAGCGGATGGAGCGGGCGATCCGCGGCATCGAGGCCGAGCTGGAGGAGCGGCTGGCCGAGCTGGAGCGGCAGGGCAAGCTGCTCGAGGCGCAGCGGCTGCGCATGCGCACGACGTACGACGTCGAGATGATGCGCCAGGTCGGCTTCTGCAACGGCATCGAGAACTACTCGATGCACATGGACGGCCGCACCTACGGCGAACCGTCGTACACGTTGCTCGACTACTTCCCCGACGACTTCCTCACGGTCATCGACGAGTCGCACCAGACCATTCCGCAGATCGGCGGCATGTACGAGGGTGACGCCTCCCGCAAACGGATCCTCATCGAGCACGGGTTCCGGCTGCCCAGCGCCGCCGACAACCGGCCGCTGCGGTGGGACGAGTTCCTCGAGCGGGTCGGCCAGATGGTGTTCCTGTCGGCGACCCCCGGGCCGTGGGAGATGCAGCAGGCGCAGGGCGAGTTCGTCGAGCAGGTGATCCGGCCGACCGGCCTGGTCGACCCGCAGGTCGTGGTGAAACCGACCAAGGGCCAGATCGACGACCTGATGCACGAGATCCGGCTGCGCACCGAGCGCAACGAGCGGGTCCTGGTCACCACGCTGACCAAGAAGATGGCCGAGGACCTCACCGACTACCTGCTGGAAAACGGCATCCGGGTGCGCTACCTGCACTCCGAGGTCGACACGCTGCGCCGGGTCGAGCTGCTCAAAGAGCTGCGCAAGGGCGACTACGACGTGCTGGTCGGCATCAACCTGCTGCGCGAGGGCCTCGACCTGCCCGAGGTGTCGCTGGTGGCGATCCTCGACGCGGACAAGGAGGGCTTCCTGCGCAGCGGGCGGTCGCTGATCCAGACCATTGGCCGGGCCGCGCGTAACGTCTCCGGCGAGGTCCACATGTACGCCGACAAGGTCACCCCGTCGATGCGGGACGCGATCGACGAGACCGACAGGCGCCGGGCCAAGCAGATCGCCCACAACGAGGCCAACGGCATCACACCGCAGGCCCTGCGCAAGAAGATCCACGACATCCTCGACGACATCTACCGCGAGGCCGAGGACACCGACGCCGCGGTCAGCGGCCCGATGGTCGGCGGCGGCGGCCGTCAGATCTCGCGTGGCAAGGCCCCGGTCCCCGAGACCAGGTCGAAGGCCCGCGCGTCGAGCGGCACGGCCCGCGCCGGCATGGCCCGTGCCGAGCTGGCCCAGCTGATCCAGGACCTGAACGACCAGATGCTGGCGGCGGCCCGAGAGCTCCAGTTCGAGCTGGCCGCCCGCATCCGCGACGAGATGGCCGAGCTGAAGAAGGAGCTCCGCGGCATGGACATGGCCGGCGTGAAGTAGGGACGGCAGTCGCTCGCCCCGGTGCCCTGGCGCGGGCGGTCGTCGTTCGCCCCGGTGCCCGGTGCCCGGTGCCCGGTGCCCGGTGCCCGGTGCCCGGTGCCCGGTGCCCGGTGCCCGGTGCCCGGTGCCCGGTGGTGCGGTGCGGTGCGGTGCGGCCAGGCGCGGTCCGGTGCGATGCAGTCCGGCCCGGCGGCGCGGTGCGGCCGGGCGCGGTGCGGTGCGGCCCAGTCCGACCCGGCGGTGCGGCGTGGTGCGATCAGGAGCGGCGCGGTGCGGTCCGGCCCGGTGCGGTGCGGCCCGGCGGCGCGGTGCGGCCCGGCGGTGCGGTGCGGCCAGGATCGGCACGGTGCGGTGCGGCCGGGCGGGGGCCCGGTGCGGTCCGGCGGGGTGGGTGGCTGTCGCTGGTTGCGTGTTTCGGTGCGGGCGACTGCGGTTCATGCGGTGCGGGTGGCCGTCGGGTGCGGGGTGCGGGTGGTCGGGGCGAGTGAGCTAGCCTCCTAGGAAGCTTGAGCGGGGCGGCGCTGGTCACAGCGGGGGTGACCTGGTCGTCAGCTGGGGATGAACGAGGTCCGTCGGCGGCGCGCTAGACTGGTTAGCGGAACCTAACTGGATGGGTGGTTTCGGTCGTCGGCCGGGACATGCCTTTTCGTGGTGCCGTGCCATTGGTCTCGGGATGAGACACAATGGCTGCCGTAGGAGGGGAGTATTCCCTCGCACCGGTCTCGTCAGCACGGAATGTCCCTGGTGGGGCTACCCGGGGCCGGTGGTCGCTCAGGCGGCGGAAGAGACCTCCGACAGCCGCACGTCGCTGTGCTCGCTCGACCTCGGGCGTTCACGGCGATGACCCGTGTCTGCCGGAGGTCCTCGTTGATTGTGTCCGCCTGGGTGTGGATCGCCACCCTTGTCGCCCTCGTCGCCGTCCTGGCCGTCGATCTGCTGATCATCGGCCGGCGACCGCACGAACCCTCGATGAAGGAGTCGGGCGCCTGGGTCGCGTTCTACGTCGGCTTGGCGGTTCTCTTCGGGGTCGGCGTCTGGATCGTTGCGGGCGGTAGTTACGCGGGCGAGTTCTACACCGGCTGGCTCACCGAATACTCATTGAGCGTCGACAATCTTTTCGTCTTCGTCATCATCATGGCCCGGTTCGCGGTGCCCCGGCAGTTCCAGCAGAAGGTGCTGCTCATCGGCATCGTGCTGGCGCTGGTGATGCGCGGCCTGTTCATCGCGGCCGGCGCGGCGATGATCACGCAGTTCTCCTGGGTCTTCTACATCTTCGGCGCGTTCCTGGTGTATACCGCGGTGACGCTGCTGAAGGAGGGTGAGGCCGACGCGTCGGACTTCAAGGAGAACGTGCTGATCCGGTGGGCGAAGCGGGCCCTGCCGGTCTCCTCCTCGTTCGGCAGCGGGCGGCTGACCACGGTGACCTCGGCGGGCAAGCGCCTGTTCACCCCGATGCTGATCGTGATGATCGCGATCGGGACCACCGATCTGCTGTTCGCCCTCGACTCGATCCCGGCCATCTTCGGCATCACCAAAGAGCCGTATCTGGTCTTCACCGCGAACGTCTTCGCCCTGATGGGTCTGCGTCAGCTCTACTTCCTGCTCGGCGGCCTGCTCGAGCGCCTGGTCTACCTGAACTACGGCCTCGCCGCGGTGCTGGCCTTCATCGGCGTCAAGCTCTTCTCCGAGGCGCTGCACACCAACACCCTGCCGTTCATCAACGGCGGAGCGGGGGTGGACTGGGCGCCGGAGATCTCGATCTGGCTGAGCCTGCTGATCATCATCGGCACGCTGGCCTTCGCGACGCTGGCCAGCCTGGCGAAGTCGAGCCGCGACCGCAAAAGAGAACTGAACCACGCGAAAGCCTGAGGGTTGGAAAGCTTGAGTGGGCAGCTCAGCCCGGCGGTCGCGGCAAAGGCGCGACCACCGGGAGAGCTCGCGAGGTGAATCGGGTACGGCCTCGATGCGGTTGGGGAGCCCGCCGGGCGTACCTCTGAATGTTTTTAGGCTTGGTGCTTGCGCCGGGCGGCCTGGCGACCGCGGGTCTGCTGGTCGAGGATGACCTTGCGGATGCGGACCGCCGAGGGGGTGACCTCGACGCACTCGTCCTCGCGGCAGAACTCGAGGGCCTGCTCGAGGGAGAGCTTGCGCGGGGGGATCAGCTTCTCCGTCTCGTCGGCGGTCGACGAGCGCATGTTGGTGAGCTTCTTCTCCTTGGTTATGTTGACGTCCATGTCGTCCTGGCGGGAGTTCTCGCCGACGATCATGCCTTCGTAGACCTCGGTGGTGGGCTCGACGAACAGCTGGCCGCGCTCCTGGAGGTTGGTCATCGCGAACGCGGTGACCACGCCGGCCCGGTCGGCCACCAGCGAGCCGTTGCTGCGGGTGCGCAGCTCGCCGAACCAGGGCTCGTAGTCCTCGAAGAGGTGGTGCATGATGCCGGTGCCGCGGGTCTCGGTGAGGAACTCGGTGCGGAAGCCGATCAGGCCGCGCGCCGGGACCAGCCACTCCATCCGCAGCCAGCCGGTGCCGTGGTTGGTGAGCTGCTCCATCCGGCCCTTGCGGGTGGACAGCAGCTGGGTGATCGCGCCCATGAACTCGTCGGGGGCGTCGATGGTGAGGCGCTCGACCGGCTCGTGCACCTTGCCGTCGATGGTCTTGGTGACCACCTGGGGCTTGCCGACGGTGAGCTCGTAGGACTCGCGGCGCATCTGCTCGACCAGGATGGCCAGGGCGAGCTCGCCGCGGCCCTGCACCTCCCACGCGTCGGGGCGGTCGGTCGGGAGCACGCGCAGCGAGACGTTGCCGATCAGCTCGCGGTCGAGGCGGTCCTTGACCATGCGGGCGGTGACCTTGCCGCCCTTGACCTTGCCGACCATCGGCGACGTGTTGGTGCCCAGGACCATCGAGATGGCCGGCTCGTCGACGGTGATCAGGGGCAGGGGCTGCGGGTTCTCCGCGTCGGCCAGGGTCTCGCCGATCATGATGTCGGGGATGCCGGCGATCGCCATGATGTCGCCGGGGCCGGCGCTCTCGGCCGGCTTGCGCTCGAGGCCCTCGGTCATCAGCAGCTCGGAGATGCGCACGTTGGCGATGGTGCCGTCGGTCTTGCACCAGGCGACGGTCTGACCCTTGCGGATCGTGCCCTCGTGTACGCGGCACAGGGCGAGCCGGCCGAGGAACGGCGACGAGTCGAGGTTGACGACGTGGGCCTGCAGCGGCGCGTCCTCGTGGTAGGTCGGCGCCGGGATGGTCTCGAGGATCGTGGTGAACAGGGGCTCGAGGTTCTCGCTGTCCTGCGGGACGGTGCCGTCGGCGGGCTGGCTGAGCGAGGCGATGCCGTCGCGGGCGCAGGCGTAGACGATCGGGAAGTCGATCTGTGACTCGTCCGCATCAAGATCGAAGAAGAGGGCGTACGTGTCGTCCACCACCTCCTTGATCCGGGCGTCGGGCCGGTCCACCTTGTTGATCACCAGGATGATCGGGAGCCGGGCCTGCAGCGCCTTGCGCAGCACGAACCGGGTCTGCGGCAGCGGGCCCTCGGACGCGTCGACCAGCAGCACCACCCCGTCGACCATGGTGAGGCCGCGCTCGACCTCGCCGCCGAAGTCGGCGTGGCCGGGAGTGTCGATGATGTTGATGGTGACCGGGTCGCCGTTGACCGGCTGGTAGCTGATGGCCGTGTTCTTGGCGAGAATGGTGATGCCCTTTTCCCGCTCCAGGTCCATGGAGTCCATGACGCGGTCGGTCATCTCGCCGCGCGCGTGGGACTGTCCGCCTTGCCGGAGCATGGCGTCGACCAGGGTGGTTTTGCCATGGTCGACGTGAGCGATGATGGCGACATTGCGGAGGTCGGTGCGGGTCTGCATGCTCCCATTGTCGCCGGTCTCGGTTGCTGTCGCGGGTGCGGGGTCAATCGACGAACGATGAGCCCTTTGTCCGTTTTGCCGGGCGGCGAACACTGTGCGAAGCCTGTTAGATTTCGCCTCCGGCGTCTAACGGGGAGGTATTTCGTCGATGGGTCTTCGAGCGAAGGTGCTGGCGGCGGCGGTCGCGCTGGTCGTTGCGGCGGGGTGCGGGCTGACCGGCCACGACAAGAACGCGGCGGCCACGCAGCCGAACTCCGGCCCGGTCTGGGACACCGAGCCGCCGTCGGCGGAGCCGACGGTCGACGATCTGGCCGCCGAGTCGCCGACGCCGTCGCCGAGCCCGTCCAAGACGTCGGCGAAGCCGAAGACGAAGGCGACGACCAAGCCGACGCCCACCGGGCCGGTGAACAACTTCCAGCACGCCGACTGCTACCACTACGATGGCAAGGCGGTCTCGAAGAAGTCGGCCAAGGCGGCGCTGAACGCGGCGGCCGCCAAGCACTACTGGCCGACGAGCGCGCCGACCCTGACCGTGTCGTCCGACCTGGTGCGCAGCGTGGCGTGGAACGAGAGCGGCTGGCAGTCCAACATCGTGAACTGCGACGGCGGGTTCGGCCTGATGCAGCTGATGCCGGGCACGGTCGACATGATCAACACGCGGTTCGAGCAGTCCTACGACGTCAGGGACTACAAGCAGAACGCGATCCTCGGCGCCAACTACCTGGCCTGGCTGACCAAGTGGATGGGCGATCATTACTTCAAGAGCGACAACTACAGCTTGAGTACGTCGAAGTGCTCCTCGACCACATCGTGGTGCCTGCTCAACGCCGTGATCGCGGCCTACCACGTCGGGTCCGGCACCGTCGATGCGGCGGCCGCCAGCAAGAAGTTGCCGTCCGCCGACTACGTGAACACGGTGCGCTCGCTGATGAAGTCCTGCTTCTGTGACACCTACTGACGGGTGCGCCCGAGCGTCGCGCTACACTTGCCGGTGGAACCCGGGACCCCCGTTTTGACCCGTCCGGCGACGCGGTAGTAAGGTCCCGGGGTTGTCGTGTGTTGATTTCTAGCTGGCGAGCTGCGTCTTACGGCCCGTGCAGCTCACCTAAAGGAGCCCTACGCAATGCCGCCCAAGAAGAAGACCCATGAGGTAACCCTCGCGCTTGAGGCGGGTAACGCCGCGATGGTCGACCTCGGCAAGATGCTTGGTCCGACCGGGGCCAACATGCGTGCCGTGAAGGTGGAGTACGACGAGGCGACGGCGAAGAACCGTGGCGAGATCATCCCGGTGATCGTGTCGGTCTACGAGGACCGCAGCCACACGCTGGCCTACAAGACCCCGCCGACCAGCTTCCTGATCCGCAAGGCCCTGGGCATCCAGTCCGGCGCGTCGAACCCGTTGACGCAGACCGTCGGCACGCTCAGCGCGCAGCAGATCAAGGAGATCGCGGAGCGCAAGCTCCCCGACCTCAACGCGAACGACCTCGACGCGGCGATCAAGGTCGTCGCCGGCACCGCGCGCTCGATGGGCGTCAAGGTCGCCTGAGCTTTTCGGTGAAAAAGGGGCCCCGCGGGGCCCCTTTTTTCATGCCTTCCCGACGATCTCGTCGATCAGGCCGTACTCCACCGCCTCTTGCGCGGTGAGGGAGCGGCCCGCCTGCAGGTCGTCCTCGATCCGGCTGCGGGTCTGCCCGGTGACCTCGACCAGCCGCAGCACCACCTCTTCCAGCTCGCGCAGGTGCTGCCCGGCGGCGCGGGTCACCTCGTCGGCGGTGCCGGTCACCCCGGCCGCGCGGGGCTCGGTGAGCTTGAACCGGGCGTGCCGGTAGGCGGCGCGCTTGTCGGCGGCCGCGAGCACGGCCACCACGGCGCCGCCGGCCTGGGCGGTGACCAGCGCGTGCACCGGCGCGGTCATCGCGTCGATCACATCGATCACGGCGAGCGCGGCGCCGAGCTCGCCGCCGTCGCTGGCCACGTGCAGCTGGACCGGGGCGGGACCGGCCGTGTCGAGGGTGAGCAGGGCGGCGGCGATGCCGGTGGCGGCCTCGTTGGTGAGCGGGCCGCGCACCATGACGATCCGCTGGTCGAAGAGGCGCTCCTCGAGCCAGCCGGGCAGCGCGGGACCGGCGCCGGGGTGGGATGGCGGCCAGGGCTCGGGGGAGTGGTGCGGGGGCTGGCCCCAGCGCATCGGGTCGTGTCGCAGGTTCACCGAATTACCTCCGATGCCTCTTTCCTGCCAGCGTAGCCAGGGGCGTGCTTGCTTCGGAGGATCTGGCGTGCTTGCTTTGGAGAACGGTGACCAGGGCCACAGGAGGTTGGGTATGTCGGAGACGCTGCAACTGGACCCGGCGAAGACCGCGGTCGTGCTGATCGAGTACCAGAACGAGTTCACCACCGACGGCGGCGTGCTGCACGGCGCGGTGGCGCCGGTCATGGACAAGACCGGGATGCTGGACAAGACCGTGGCGCTGGTCGAGGCCGCCCGCCGGGCCGGCGTGACGATCATGCATGCGCCGATCACGTTCGCGCCGGGCTACGGCGAGCTGTCGCGGCACCCGTACGGCATCTTGAAAGGTGTTGTCGACGGGAACGCCTTCGTGAAGGGGACGTGGGGCGCGGCGATCGTCGACCGGCTGACCCCGGCGGCGGGGGACATCGTGATCGAGGGCAAACGCGGCCTCGACACGTTCGCGAGCACCAACCTCGACTTCATCCTGCGCAGCCGGGGCATCGAGACGGTGATCCTGGGCGGGTTCCTGACGAACTGCTGCGTGGAGTCGACGATGCGCAGCGCGTACGAGAACGGCTATCGGGTGATCACGCTGACCGACTGCACGGCGGCGACCTCGCCCGAGGAGCACGACAACGCGATCGCGTACGACTATCCGATGTTCTCGATCCCGGTCGAGTCGGCGCAGGTGATAGCCGCTCTGTGAGGCCGGTTGGCGGCGGGGCTGAGGGCCTGTTCTACATTGCTTGAATGACCTACATCATCGCCGAGCCCTGTGTCGATGTGCTCGACCGGGCGTGCGTCGAGGAGTGCCCCGTCGACTGCATCTACGAGGGCAACCGGATGCTCTACATCCACCCGGACGAGTGTGTCGACTGCGGCGCGTGCGAGCCGGTCTGCCCGGTCGAGGCGATCTTCTACGAGGACGACGTCCCGGAACAGTGGAAGGACTACACGAACGCGAACTACGAGTTCTTCGAGGATCTCGGTTCGCCCGGCGGCGCGGCGAAGCTTGGCAAGATCGACAAGGATGCCGCGTTCGTGGCGGCGCAGCCCCCGGCCGGCGAGTAGGGCCGGGGGCGGGCGGCGCTAGACGCCGCCGTCGATGGCCGCGGTGGTCAGCGCCTCGGCCTTCAGACCCCACTTGTCGAGGATCTTCACGTACGTGCCGTCGGCGATGATCTCGCGCAGCGCGAGTTGCACGGCGTGGCGCAGGTCGGTGCGGTCCCGGGAGATGCCGATGCCCATGGGGCTGGCCTCCACCTGGACCCCGGCCAGGGCGAAGGCGCCCCCGCCGTCCTTGATCTGGGAGGCGGCGCTGGTGTAGCCGTCGACGACCGCGTCGATCTTGCCTGCCTTCAGCATCGGGTACGTCTCGTCCGACCCGAGCCGCAAGATGGTCGGCTTCTTCCGCCCGGCGGCGGCGCACAGGGCGGCTTGGGCCTGCGCCAGGTCGTCCTGGGTGGTGTCGGCCTGGAGGGCGACACGGCGACCGCAGATGCCGTCGATGCCACTGATGTTGCGCGGGTTACCGCCGGCGACCACGACCTGCGAGCCCTCGACCAGGTAGTCGACGTAGGTGAGCTGCTTCTGCCGCTCCGCGTTGTCGGTCATCGCCGACATGATCGCGTCGGCCTTGCGCCCGGTGACGTTGGGGATCAGGTCGTCCCAGGGGACGTCGCGGAAGTCCAGGCGCAGCTGCAGCCGTTCGGCGATCGCGGTGGCCAGGTCGACGTCGACGCCCACGGGCTTCTTCTGGTCATCGTAGTCCTCGAAGGGCGGGTAGCCGAACTCCGCAGCCACGACGAGAGTCCCGGCCTGGCGCACGTCGGCCGGCACGGCCGCGGCGGCGGAGTCCGCTCCGGTCGGGGCGGCATAGGTGAGGGTGGCGCTGCCGACAACGACGGCAGCCACGACGGCGAACGTCGCGAGGGCTGGCTTGGCGAGCACGTCTCTTCCTTCCCGAGCCTGGTGGAGCGTCCGTTCAATCGACGGCCACGTCATGAAAATGAGGGAATTTCAATCCTCAACTAGTCCTCGCACTCACCGATGCGAAGGGGGATGAACACAGGGGGGATCTCATGCCACGGTTGAGCCTGGGGCGCAAGATCGGCGCGTTGGCCATCGCCGGCCTGGTGCTCGTTCTCGCGGTGGGCGGGATCGGGCTGCTCGCCGCGGCGCGGCAGCAGCAGGCGCAGGAGCGGCTGGTCCGCGCCACCGACGCGGAACGCGCCGACAAGGCGGTCGCCGCCGCGCAGGCCGTTCTCCGTGGCGACGTGCTCGCGGCCATGGTCGCGCGCACCGCCGACCAGCGCCGGGCAGCCCTCGACGGGCTCGGCGGCGACGCCGCGACGCTGCGCGACAGCATCGAGGCGCTGCACGCCGACTCGGCCCCGTCGTCCGTGCGCGCTGCGGCCGAGGGCCTGGACGACAAGGTCGAGACGCTGATCACGCTCAGCCAGCGCCTGGTGAGCCTCGCGAACCTCGGCGTCACCGACCCGTCGCAGGACCGGGCGCGGGCGGCGCTGCCCCAGTTCCAGAAGGCCTCCGACACGCTGATCAGCGCGCTCCGCCCGGTCGAGAAGGCCATCGCGGCCGAGTCGCAGCAGGCGAGCGCCGACGCCGACTCCGTCCAGCGCTCCGCCCGCAACCTGACGATCGTCGCCAGCGCGCTGGCCGCGGTCCTGCTGCTCGGCCCCGCGATGCTGCTGGCCCGGCACATCAGCCGCCGGCTGGCGGACTGCCTGCGGGTGGCGAACGCCATCGCCGAGAAGGACCTGTCGGTGCACCCCCGGATCACCGGCTCGGACGAGCTGACCGAGCTGACCATCGCGATGAGCCGCGCGTCGGAGAACGTCCGCTCGGCGTTCCTCGATCTCGACGAGGCCGCCGCGACCCTCAGCAGCGCCTCCGAGGAGTTGCACGCGACCAGCGCAAGCCTGACCGACGGCGCCCAGGCGACCGTGGCCCGGACCGACACGCTGGCCGCGGCGGCCGGGACGGTGCACGACGTGGTCGGCTCGGCCGCCGGCGGCATCGGCCGGATCAGCTCCTCGATCGACGAGATCGCCGCGCGTACCACCGACGCCCGGCGGATCACCGCCGACGCGGCGGCGGCCGCGGCGACCTCCGGCCGGCTCGCCGAGCAGCTGGACACCTCGAGCGCCGAGATCGGCGACGTGGTGAAGCTGATCAACTCGATCGCCGAGCAGACCAACCTGCTGGCCCTCAACGCCACCATCGAGGCCGCCCGGGCCGGGGACTACGGCAAGGGCTTCGCGGTGGTCGCCGGGGAGGTCAAGGACCTGGCCCGGGAGACCGCCGCGGCGACCGAGGACATCTCCCGGCGGATCGAGGCGATCCAGCACGACTCGCAGGCGATGCGCCGTGCCACGGCCGAGGTGACCCGCATCGTCGGTGACATCAACGGCACCCAGGACGTCATCGGCGTCGCGGTCGACGACCAGGGCCGCGCCACGATCGACATCACCGACAGCGTGTCCCGCGCCGTCACGGCGGTCGACGGGATCTCCAGCGAGCTCCAGGCCGTGATGCAGGACGCCTCGCTGACCCGGGTCGGTGCGGGCGAGACCCAGAACGCGGCGACCGATCTGGCCCGGCTTGCGGGGCAGTTGCGCAACCTCGTCCGGGAGTTCCGCCTCGACTGATTCCCGAGGCGGCGTCATCAGCCTCGGCCCGTACGAGGATCTTCGGAAGGTGTTGACAGGCGTGCTGGTCGTCCGGGTGGTGGTCGCGCTGGTGCTCGCGTACCTCGGGGCGCTTTTCGCCTTCGGCGGCTACCTCGCGATGATGTGGCAGATCCACCCGTGGCCGGGGGGACACAGGTCAACGCCCGGCGCCGTGACGTTCGGCTTGCTGATGGCGGCGCTCGTCGTCGCTCCCATGGTCGCGTGGTGGTTCCTCGTGCCCCGCGCCCGATGGTGGGGTATCCCGGTCACTGCACTGTGCGCCGCCGCTACCTTCGCCGCGTTCTCGTCGAATATCTGATCGACGCCGAACCATCCGCTCATCGGAAAGACCGTCCGCTCATCGGAAAGGCAGCGAGAAGTAGATGGGCCTGGCTGACACGTTGCGACGATTCTTCGGTCAGATGGGCGCGGTGTCCGAGATGGCGCGCGCCGACCTGGTGGCCGCAATCGTGCCGGCCGACGCCCGGTACGTCACGGTGGGGCCGGTCGCGGTCCTGCCGGACGTACGGTTGTTCCATCACGGCGAGCCGGGTCAGGCCCGCCGTGGCACCGACCTGGGGTACCTGCCGGCGAGTTTCCGGCAGGAGATCGCATTGCTGGTCCTGACCGCCGATCGTCTCCTACTGGTGGAGCGGACGGGGCCGCGGTGGTCCCGGGAGCTCGGCCGGATCACCGATCTGGACGGCCGTCGCCGCAGCGGCTTTCTGGTCTTCACGACGGCGAGCGACGGACTAGCGGTCGGCACCCAGACGCCGGTGCAGATTCCGGCGGGGGCTGGGTTCCAGACCGTGCGCGGGATGACCAACCTGTTCAGCGGGTGGGACGAGCGGCTGACGCCGTACGGAATCAACCGGCATTTCTGAGCGGGCAGCATCCCCGCCAGTGCCCGCTTGAGTGGTCACCTGGCCGCTGGTTGGGTGGGCAGGGTGACCGGCCGGTCACCAGCCGCGGGCTCGCCACTCCGGCAGGTGGGGGCGCTCGGCGCCGAGCGTCGAGTCCTTGCCGTGGCCCGGGTAGAACCAGGTGTCGTCCGGGAGGCGGTCGAAGAGTTTGCGCTCGACGTCGTCGATCAGGGCCGCGAAGTTCTCCTTGTCGCCGTGCGTGGTGCCCACGCCGCCCGGGAACAGCCACGAACCGGGCAGCCGGACGTTTGCTCGGACTGCTTGCGTCACTCCGCCACGGGCCTCGTGAAGAAAGGTGGGTGCAAGCCGCCCGGTAGGCTAAAGTCTAGACTGTCTAGACATGGAGGTGTTCCCCGTGCGGTGGCAGATGCAAGAAGCCAAGCAACGCTTCAGCGAGGTGCTGCGCGCTGCGGAGGCGGGTGAGCCGCAGATTGTCACGAAGCACGGCGCGGAGGTCGCCGTGGTCATCGACATCGCGGAATACCGACGGCTCCGAGGCGAGCAGGTCGGCCTGATGGAGTACCTGCGTGTCGACACCCTCGATGATGTCGACCTCGATGCCGAGATCGACCGTCCGCGTGAGCAACCACGTGACATCGATCTGGCCGGATGACCGTGGCGTACCTACTTGATACGAATGTCGTCTCCGAGCTCCGCAAGACCGCGCCACACCCCCGCGTCGCGAAGTGGCACGCCGACCACTCCCACGCCGATGTCTATCTCAGCACGTTGGTCATCGGCGAGATCAGGCGCGGCATCGGCCGGCTTCGGCCACGTGACCCCAAGCAGGCCGACGTCTTGGAACGCTGGCTTTCCGGGCTGACGGCCGCGTACCGGGAACGCCTTTTACCCGTGACAGTGCAGGTCGCCGAGGAGTGGGGCCGGATGAGCGCCACGAATGAGCCGCCGCCGGTCATCGATGGCCTGATGGCCGCGACGGCAAGTGTTCACCGGCTGACGTTGGTCACCGGTAACGTCGCTGACGTCGCTCGAACCGGCGTCCCGCTGGTCAACCCCTTCGATTGAGGGACGGCCAGAACCCGATGATCTCCATGCGGCCGTGGAGCGCATCATGATCAACGGTCATCTGGCCGCTATATCAGTGGTCATCTGGCCGCTAGTTCGGTGGTCATCTGGCCGGCGGTCGGGTGGGCAGATGGACGGCTGCTCACCAGCCGCGGGCGCGCCACTCCGCGAGGTGGGGGCGCTCGGCGCCGAGCGTCGAGTCCTTGCCGTGGCCCGGGTAGAACCAGGTGTCGTCCGGGAGGCGGTCGAAGAGTTTGCGCTCGACGTCGTCGATCAGGGACGCGAAGTTTTCCTTGTCGCCGTGCGTGTTGCCCACGCCGCCCGGGAACAGGCTGTCGCCGGTCCACAGGTGGCCGTGGCCGTTCGGGTCCTGGTAGAGCAGAGCGATCGAGCCCGGCGTGTGTCCGACCAGGTGGATCACCTCGAGGGAGCAGTCGCCGACGGTGACCGTGTCGCCCTCGGCCAGCGTGGCGGTGACCACCGGGATCTCGCCGGCGTCGTCGGCGTGTGCCAGCGAGCGGGCGCCGGTCGCCGAGACCACGTCCTCGAGGGCCTGCCAGTGGTCGCCGTGCCGGTGGGTGGTGACCACCGTGGCCAGGCCGGCGTCGCCGATCAGGGCCAGCAGCGTCTCGTCGTCGTTGGCCGCGTCGATCAGCAGCTGGTCGTCGCCGCAGCGCAGCAGGTACGCGTTGTTGTCCATCGGGCCGACCGAGACCTTCGTGATGGTCAGGTGGTCGAGCGTGCGGACGGCGGGCGCGCCGCCGCGGGAGACGTCTCCGGTGTAGGCCATGGTCACTTCCACCTCGCTGGGGTAGGGAGCTCGCCGTCCGGCGAGACGGTCAGGTCGGCGCCGTCGCCGCGGCCGGACAGCCAGGCGGCGAGGGACTTGGTCGGGCCGCCCACGACCGGCGGGTCGTCCGCCGTGCCGATGGTCAGCGGGTGGTCGATGCCGTACGGGCGCAGGATCATCGGCGGGAAGTCGGTGCTCGCGGTGGTGACGATCTCGCGGAGCAGACGCAGCGCGAACGCGTCGGACCAGTCCGCGGGGGTGTAGCCCTGGCCGAGGTCGACGTGGTGCACCTCGACCTCGCGCAGCCGGGCCCACGGCACCCCGGCGGCCGGCAGCTTGATCGAGTCCAGCTGGAAGGTCCATGCCTGGGCCGGCATCGCGGCGCCCGCGTCGGCGAACCGCTCGTGCGCGGCCCGGATGTCCGCGAGCTGTTCGCGCAGCGGACGCCCGGCGCCCTCGGCGATCGCCGCCTCGCGCGCCGCCGGCGACGCGTAGGCCGGCGTCTCCACGCCGGTGCGGGCCCAGGTCAGCAGATTCGTGTACGCGTCGGCGTTGCGCGCGATGTGCGTCAGCACGTGCCCGACCGTCCAGCCGGGCAGCAGCGACGGCGCCGACACCACCGCCGGGTCGAGGTCCGCGGCGGCGCGCAGCAGGTTGTCGGTGGCCCGGTCGACATCGGTGAGCAGAACGAGCGGATCCATCGTCACGTGCCAAACCCTATCGGTACGGCGGGGGAGGGGCTCGGGTTCGCCGAGCGGCACGGAATTCGCTTTCGCCAAAGTAGCCCACGACCTACCGTCGATCGCAGACGCGCCGGTCCGACCCGCGGAGGAGGTGGGGAACGTGCCGTTACTCGTTTTCGCGTCCCTTCACCCGGAGGTCGACGCCTGACCGCCCGGCCAGGCGCCCTCCCGTCCCGCAAAGGGTTCCCATGTCGCAAGACCTGTCCCGGCTCGGCTGGGACGACTCCCTCGCATCCTCGTACCGTCCCTTCGACCGTCCCGACGCCGAACCGGCCCGGGTGCTGCGGGCCGACCGTGGTGTCTGCACCGTGCTCGGCGAGTCGGGTGTCACCCGGGCCAGCCTGGCCGGCAGCCTTCTGCTCGCCGCCGCGAACGACCCGGTCAAGTTGCCCTGCGCCGGCGACTGGGTGGTCACCCGCCGCTGGCCCGATCGCCGGGTCACGCTGGAGGCGGTGCTGCCCCGGCGTACCGCGTTGATCCGCCGCACCTCCGACAAGGACGCCACCGGCCAGTTACTGGCCGCCAACATGGACACGGTCGCGGTGGTCGAGCCGATCCACCCCGAGCCCGACGACGCCCGGATCGAGCGGCTGCTGGCGCTGGCCTGGGAGTCCGGGGCGAAGCCCGTGCTGGTGCTGAGCAAGGCCGACACGTCCGCCGACCCGGAGGCGGTGGCCCGGCAGTTCGCCGAGCTCGCGCCGGGGGTGCCGGTTGTTCTGCTGAGCGTGCGCGGCCGGAAAGGCATAGACCAGATTCGGGGGTACGCCGAGGGCGGACGCACCCTGGCCCTGCTGGGCCGTTCCGGGGCCGGCAAGTCGACCCTGGTCAACGCCCTGGCCGGCGCGGCGGTGATGCCGGTGCAGGCGATCCGGGACGCGGACGGCAAGGGCCGGCACACCACCGCGTACCGCAATCTCGTGCCGCTGCCCGGCGGCGGCGCGGTGCTGGACACCCCGGGTATCCGCGGTGTCGGCCTGCTGGACACGGCCGAGGGCCTGGACCGGGCCTTCGCCGACATCGCCGAGCTGGCCGCGCACTGTCGGTACGGCGACTGCCGGCACGGCGCCGAGCCGGGCTGTGCGGTCGCCGCGGCCCTGGAGAACGGGTCGCTCTCGGCCCGCCGGCTGGCCAGTTGGCGCAAGCTGCGGCACGAGGTCGAGGTGGAGTCGGCCCGGCAGCGGGCCCGGCAGGCCGCGGCCGGCGGTCACCGGCATCGTCGCGGCTGAATTGGCAGCGTGGTGAAGGCTCTTCGCGGCTGAATTGGCAGCCCCGTGAGGGGCTCTGCCAGAATGCAGCGATGCGCGCGGTGGACGAGGTGGTCGAGCAGCCGGCGACCCCCGAGGCTCCGACGCCGCCGGCGGTCGCCCGGCGCGGCCGTGCCGATCTGTGGGCGCCGCTGAGCTACCTGGCGATCGCCGTGCTGGTCCTGCTCCAGCTCTGGCTGGACCCGAGCGGCAAGGTGCTGGCCAGCAACAAGGACGACCACGGCTTCTTCATGTACGTGTTCGCGCACGGCGAGCGGGTGCTGTTCCACGGCGCGAACCCGCTGTTCGACGACCGGATGAACGTGCCGGACGGCGTGAACATGATGGCCAACACGTCGGTGCTGGCGATCACGATCCCGTTCGCGCCGATCACCCACTTGCTCGGTCCCGGCGTCGCCGTGGTGCTGGCGCTCACCCTGGGCCTGTTCGGCACCGCCACGGCCTGGTACTGGGTGCTCTCCCGGCATCTGGTGACGAGCCGGGTCGCGGCCTGGATCGGCGGCCTGTGGTGCGGGTTCGCGCCGGCCCTGGTGTCGCACGCGAACGCGCATGTGAACTTCGTGAGCCAGTATGTGACCCCGTTCATCGTCTGGCAGGTGCTGCGGCTGCGCGAGCCGGGCCGGGCGGTCCGCGGCGGGATCATCCTGGGGCTGCTGGTCGCGCTGCAGGTCTTCATCAACGAGGAGACGCTGCTTTTCACCGCGCTTGCGCTCGGCGTCTTCGTCATCGCGTACGCGATCATGGCTCCCCGGCAGGCGAAGCGTGCGGCGCGGCACGTGCTGGCCGGCCTCGGCGTCGCGGTGGCCACCGCCGGCGCGCTGCTGGCGTATCCGCTGTACTTCCAGTTCACCGGCCCGGGCAGCTATCACGGGCAGCCGTTCCTGCCGGACAAGTACTCGACCGATCTGCTGTCGATCGGCGCGTTCGCCCGGCAGTCGGTGGCCGGCAACGCCTGGCTGACCCGGCACATGAGCGTGAGCGGCACCGAGGACAACACGTTCTTCGGTCCGGTCGGCCTCGTGATGATCGTGGTGTCGGTGGTGGTGCTGTGGCGCACCGTGGCGGCCCGCGCCGCGGCGATCGCCGGCCTGACGCTGCTGATCGTCTCGATGGGCCCGACGCTCAAGATCTTCAACCACGAGACCGCGGTCCCACTGCCGTTCGGGCTGGTCAGCCACCTGCCGATCATCAATCTGGTGAGTGTGACCCGGTTCGCGATGGTGGCCGCCACGATCTCCGGCGTGCTGCTCGCGCTGGCCGCCGACCGGGCCCGCGAGTGGCCGGCCGGCCGGCGCCGCACCTGGTTCCGGGTCGGGCTGGTGCTCGCGCTGGTGCCGCTCGCGCCCAAGCCGCTGCCGACCGTCGCGGGCGATCCGCTGCCGGCCTTCCTGACCCAGGGGACCTGGCGGCCGTACGTGGCCGGGGACCGCACCCTGGTCACCGTGCCGCTGCCCGAGGTCACCACCGGCCGCGGCGGGATGCGCTGGGCGGCGCTGACCAACCTCGAGTACTCCTCGCCGCGCGGCTACTTCATGGGCCCGGCCAACCCGCCGGCCGACCGCACCGGCTCGTGGAACGCGCCCAGCCGGTTCACCTCGCACCTGCTGTGGCGGGTTCGCGAGTACGGCGTGCCGGCCCGGCTCACCGGCGACGAACGGCAGCGGATCAGGCAGGATCTGATCTTCTGGCGGGCCGGCGCCGTCGTGCTCATCCCGGGCAGCCGCAACGGCGACGCGCTGCTGGCCACGCTGACCGACGCGCTCGGCGAGCCGCAGCAGATCGGCGGGGTGGACGTCTGGGACATGCGAGCGTTGCCGATTCCCTCCACGGAGTGAGGATGTCCGCGCGAAGTGCGGGAATGTGCAGGATGTGACAGGCGCTGCACCCATGCGGGCCGGTTCCGGCGAAAACTTGTCGTACCCCATCGCTAGAGTGGCCGCGGCTCTTTCAAACACATGTACGGAGAGGCTGGCTGGTGGCCGACCGTTTGATCATTCGAGGCGCGCGCGAGCACAACCTGCGCGACGTCAACCTCGACCTGCCCCGCGACGCGATGATCGTCTTCACCGGGTTGTCCGGTTCGGGCAAGTCCAGCCTCGCGTTCGACACGATCTTCGCGGAGGGCCAGCGGCGCTACGTCGAGTCCCTGTCGTCGTATGCTCGGCAGTTCCTCGGCCAGATGGACAAACCCGACGTCGACTTCATCGAGGGCCTGTCCCCGGCGGTGTCGATCGACCAGAAGTCGACCTCGCGCAACCCGCGCTCGACGGTCGGCACCATCACCGAGGTCTACGACTACCTTCGCCTGCTGTTCGCCCGCACCGGCATCCCGCACTGCCCGGTCTGCGGCGAGCGGATCAGCAAGCAGACGCCGCAGCAGATCGTCGACCGGGTGCTCGCGATGGACGAGGGCACCCGCTTCATGGTGCTGGCCCCGGTGATCCGCGGCCGCAAGGGTGAGTATGTCGACCTGTTCGCCGAGCTCCAGTCCAAGGGGTACGCGCGGGCCCGGGTCGACGGCGTGGTGCACCCGCTGACCGAGCCGCCGAAGCTGAAGAAGCAGGAGAAGCACACCATCGAGGTGGTGATCGACCGGCTCAGCGTCAAGGCGTCCAGCAAGCAGCGCCTGACCGACTCGGTCGAGGCCGCGCTGGGCCTGGCCGGCGGCATCGTGCTGCTCGACTTCGTCGACCTGCCGGAGGACGATCCCGGCCGCGAGCGCCGCTTCTCCGAGCACCTGGCCTGTCCGAACGATCACCCGCTGGCGATCGAGGACCTCGAGCCCCGGGTCTTCTCCTTCAACGCGCCGTACGGCGCCTGCCCCGAGTGCACCGGCCTGGGGACGAAGAAGGAGGTCGACCCCGAGCTGATCATCCCGGATGCCGAGCGCAGCATCCGCGAGGGCGCGATCCAGCCGTGGGCCGGCGGCCAGACCATGGAGTACTTCCTGCGCCTGCTCGAGGCCCTTGCCGAGGCGGAGAAGTTCTCGGTCGACACCCCGTGGCGGGCGCTGCCGGCCCGCGCGCAGAAGACGATCCTGTACGGGTCGGAGGACCAGGTCCACGTCCGCTACCGCAACAAGTACGGCCGCGAGCGCTCCTACTACACCGGCTTCGAGGGCGTGGTGCAGTGGATCGAGCGGCGGCACAACGACACCGAGAGCGACTGGTCCCGGGACAAGTACGAGGGCTACATGCGCGACGTGCCGTGCCCGGTCTGCGGCGGCACCCGGCTCAAGCCCGAGGTGCTCGCGGTGACCATCGCCGGCAAGAGCATCGCCGAGGTCTGCAACCTGTCGGTGGGCGACTGCGCCGAGCTGCTGTCGACGATCGAGCTCGACGACCGGCAGAAGATGATCGCCGAGCGGGTGCTCAAGGAGATCAACGCCCGGCTGCGGTTCCTGGTCGACGTCGGTCTCGACTACCTGTCGCTGGACCGCGGCGCCGGCACCCTCTCCGGCGGCGAGGCGCAGCGCATCCGGCTGGCCACCCAGATCGGCTCCGGCCTGGTCGGCGTGCTGTACGTGCTGGACGAGCCGTCGATCGGCCTGCACCAGCGGGACAACCACCGGCTGATCGAGACCCTGGTCCGGCTGAAGAAGCTGGGCAACACGCTGATCGTGGTGGAGCACGACGAGGACACGATCCGCACCGCCGACTGGATCGTCGACATCGGGCCGGGCGCCGGCGAGCACGGCGGCCACATCGTGCACAGCGGCTCGGTCGAGGGCCTGCTGGCGAACAAGCAGTCGCCGACCGGGGCTTACCTTTCCGGCCGCAAGTCGATCCCGACGCCGCGCACCCGGCGGCCGCAGACCGCGGGCCGCGAGCTGGTGGTGCAGGGCGCGCGCGAGCACAACCTGCGCAACCTGACCGTCGACTTCCCGCTCGGGCAGTTCATCGCGGTCACCGGGGTCAGCGGCTCGGGCAAGTCGACGCTGGTCAACGACATCCTGTACACGGTGCTGGCCAACCAGGTGAACGGCGCCCGGATGGTGCCCGGTCGGCACACCCGGATCACCGGCCTGGAGCACGTCGACAAGGTGGTGGGCGTCGACCAGTCGCCGATCGGGCGCACCCCCCGGTCCAACCCGGCCACCTACACCGGCGTCTTCGACAGCATCCGCAAGCTGTTCGCCGAGACCACCGAGGCCAAGGTCCGCGGGTACGGTCCGGGCCGGTTCTCGTTCAACGTCAAGGGCGGCCGGTGCGAGAACTGCGCCGGCGACGGCACCATCAAGATCGAGATGAACTTCCTGCCCGACGTGTACGTCCCGTGCGAGGTCTGCAAGGGCGCCCGGTACAACCGGGAGACCCTGGAGGTGCACTACAAGGGCAAGACGATCTCCGAGGTGCTGGAGATGCCGATCGAGGAGGCGTCCGGTTTCTTCGAGGCGATCCCGGCGATCTACCGCCACCTCAAGACCCTGGTCGACGTCGGCCTCGGCTACGTCCGGCTCGGCCAGCCCGCGCCGACCCTGTCCGGCGGCGAGGCACAGCGCGTGAAGCTCGCCTCCGAGCTGCAGAAGCGGTCCACCGGCCGCACGGTCTACGTGCTCGACGAGCCGACCACCGGCCTGCACTTCGAGGACATCCGTAAGCTGCTGCTGGTGCTCAACGGCCTGGTCGACAAGGGCAACACGGTGATCACCATCGAGCACAACCTCGATGTGATCAAGAACGCCGACTGGATCATCGACATGGGCCCCGAGGGCGGCAGCAAGGGCGGCCTGGTGCTGGCCACCGGCCGGCCCGAGGAGGTGGCCGAGGTGCCGGAGAGCCACACCGGCCAGTTCCTGCGGCACTCGCTGGCGCTGACCGGCGAGCCGGCCGGGGCGCCGGCGGCGACGGCCCGCGCGGCGAAGGCGAACGGGACCGCGGCGGCCAAGAAGGCGACCGCGGCGGCGGCGAAACCCCGCTCGACGCGTGGCCGGGCGAAGGCTACGGTCTGATGTCCCAGCAGAGTCACAGGTGACTCATAGCAACGGCATTCGTTTGGCTTCCTAGGCTCTGCCGGGTGCGATGCCGCGGGTAACGACGCGGCAAACGCGCCGGGCAAAGGCGCCCAGAAGCGGAAAAATGGTCGCGCCGGGGCGGGACAATTCGGGGGAACCCTGAACCGGCCGGGCCGCGACCGCGTACACAACTGCGACGCCGCGTGACCACATTCGCGGACCATGCACTGGAGGGCAACCGATGACAGACGTGCAGACGACGGAGACCGAGCACACCGCCGAGGGGCCGGCCGGTCCGGTCACCGGCTCGCCGCGCCGGCTCGTCCTGCTCGGCGCCGGGGCCGTCGGCGCCACGGCAGTCCTGGCCGCCTGCGGCACCACCAGCAGCAGCTCCAACACCAACGGCACGGACTTCAGCAACGACCCGGCGCCGGCCGGCAGCGGCAAGGCGAACGCCAACCCCGGCGACACCGGCAAGTCCGGCGGCGGCACCGGCGGCAGCGCGCTGGCCAGCACCGCCGACGTGCCGCAGGGCGGCGGCATCATCACCGCCGACTACGTGATCACCCAGCCGGCCGCCGGGCAGTACAAGGCGTTCAGCAAGGTGTGCACGCACGCCGGCTGCGACGTCAGCAAGATCGACGGCGGCGTGATCAGCTGCCCGTGCCACGGCAGCAAGTTCTCCATCGAGACCGGCGAGCCGACCACCGGGCCGGCCACCAAGCCGCTCGCCGAGACCAAGGTCAAGGTGGACGGCGACAGCATCGTCAAGGCCTGAGCTGCCAGACGAAACAGGCACAGTCGGCCGGAGGTCCGACGCCGTGGCGGCGGCAACGGACCTCCGGTCGGCTAATCATGTCAGCCCCTCGCACTACTGTTGAGCCCGTGCCAGACCCGTCCACGTACCGTCCGGCGCCAGGGACCATTCCGGAGTCGCCAGGCGTCTACCGTTTCCGCGACCCGGCCGGCCGGGTGATCTACGTCGGCAAGGCCAAGAACCTGCGGAATCGCCTGAATTCCTACTTCGCCGACACCTGGTCGCTGCATGCCCGCACGCAGCAGATGGTGACCACCGCGGCGAGTGTGGACTGGGTCACGGTCGGGACCGAGGTCGAGGCCCTCCAGCTGGAGTTCTCCTGGATCAAGGAGTTCGACCCCCGGTTCAACGTGAAGTACCGCGACGACAAGTCGTACCCGTTCCTCGCGGTCACCCTCAACGAGGAGTTCCCCCGCCTGCAGGTGATGCGCGGGGCCAAGCGCAAGGGCGTGCGCTACTTCGGTCCCTATTCACACGCGTGGGCCATCCGCGAGACGCTCGACCTGCTGCTGCGGGTCTTCCCGGCGCGGACCTGCTCGTCCGGGGTCTTCAAGCGGGCCGGCCAGATCGGCCGCCCGTGCCTGCTCGGCTACATCGGCAAGTGCTCGGCGCCCTGCGTCGGCCGGGTCAGCGCCGACGAGCACCGGGGCATCGTCGACGACTTCTGCGACTTCATGGCCGGGCGCACCGACACGTTCGTGAAACGGCTCGAGCGCGAGATGATGCAGGCCTCCGAGGAGCTCGAGTTCGAGCGGGCGGCCCGGCTGCGCGACGACATCGCCGCGCTGCGCCGCGCGATGGAGAAACAGACCGTGGTGCTCGGCGACGGCACCGACGCCGACGTGGTGGCCTTCGCCGAGGACCCGCTCGAGGCGGCCGTGCAGGTCTTCCACGTCCGCGACGGGCGGGTGCGCGGCCAGCGCGGCTGGGTCGTGGAGAAGGTGGAGGATCTGTCCACCGGCGACCTGGTGCACCACTTCTGCTCGCAGATGTACGGCGGCGAGACCGGCGAGGGCGACGTGCCGCGCGAGCTGCTGGTGCCGGAGCTGCCGGAGGACGCGCCCGCGCTGGCCGACTGGCTCTCCGAGCACCGCGGCAGCCGGGTGCACCTGCGGGTGCCGCAGCGCGGCGACAAGCGCGCCCTGCTGGAGACGGTGGCACGCAACGCGGGGGAGTCGCTGCAGCGGCACAAGCTGCGCCGGGCCGGCGACCTGACCACCCGCAGCAAGGCGCTCGACGAGATCGCCGAGGCGCTCGGCATGGAGACGTCGCCGCTGCGCATCGAGTGCTTCGACGTGTCGCAGATCCAGGGCACCGACGTGGTGGCGTCCATGGTGGTCTTCGAGGACGGCCTGGCCCGCAAGAGCGAGTACCGCCGCTTCGCGGTGCGGGGCAACGCGGACGGCAGCGGGTTGGACGACCTGTCCGCGATGAGCGAGGTGATGCGCCGGCGGTTCGCCCGGTACAAGGCGCAGGCCGGCGCCGGTCAGATCTTCGACGGGGAGCCCCCGGCTGCGGCGGACGGCGACGAGATCGCCACCAATGACCTGCCCGGCATCGACCCGCTCACCGGCAAGGCGCGGCGGTTCGCGTACCCGCCGCAGCTGGTCGTCGTGGACGGCGGGCAGCCGCAGGTCAACGCCGTCGCCGCGGTGCTGTCCGACCTGGGCATCACCGACGTGGCGCTGTGCGGGCTGGCCAAGCGGCTCGAGGAGGTCTGGCTGCCGGGGGAGGACTTCCCGGTGATCCTGCCGCGTACCTCCGAGGCGCTCTACCTGTTGCAGCGGGTGCGCGACGAGGCGCACCGGTTCGCGATCACGTATCACCGGCAGCGCCGCTCCAAGCGGATGACCGCGTCCGCCCTCGACAGCGTGCCCGGCCTCGGCGAGGCCCGGCGCAAGGCGCTGCTGCGGCACTTCGGCTCGCTGAAACGTCTGGCCGCCGCCACGGTCGAGGAGATCGCCGAGGTGCCCGGGATCGGCAAGCGCACCGCCGAGGCACTGCTGGCCGCGCTCAACCCGGCGCCGGCCGCGGAGGCGGGGACATCCGGGGACGCCGCGGAGCGCGACCCGGCGCCGGCCGGAGACGCCGCCGAGCGCGACCCGGCGCCGGCCGCGGGGGCCGCCGAGTCCGGCCCGTCGCGGGTCGCGGGGGCCGCCGAGTCCGGCCCGTCGCGGGTCGCGGGGGCCGCCGGGCTCAACTCGTCGACGTCCGGTGCCGAACAGTGAGCGAGCGCAGCGGTGCATAGGATTGTGTGTCCGCCCGGTGAGGTGCGGGCGGGGCGACGCGGGAGGCGTTCGTGACGGAGTCGGTGCCGGATTTCCCTGACGACGCGGTCGGGGGTGTGGTGGATCCGAACGAGCTGGCCACCGACCTGGTGGTCGTGACCGGCCTGTCCGGCGGCGGCCGCAGCACGGTGGCCCGCGCCCTGGAGAACGTCGGCTTCTACGTGGTGGACAACCTGCCGCAGGCCCTGATGCTGGACATGGCCCAGCTCGCCTTCGAGGCCGGCGGCGCCGCCCGGCGTACCGCCATGGTGCTGGACGTGCGCAGCCGGGCCTTCTCCACCGACCTGGCCGGCGCGGTGCGCGCGCTCAAGGACCGCGGCTTCCTGCCCCGGGTGGTGTTCGTCGACGCCGACGACGAGGTGCTGATCCGCCGGTTCGAGTCGGTGCGCCGCTCGCACCCGCTGCAGGGCGACGGCCGCCTCGCCGACGGCATCGCGGCCGAGCGCAAGCTGCTCGAGGAGGCGCGCGAGCAGGCCGATGTGATCATCGACACCAGCCACCTGAACGTGAACCAGCTGCGCCGCCGGGTCGAGGAGCTGTTCGCCGGCGAGGACGTGCTCCGGCTGCGGATCACCGTGCTCTCCTTCGGCTTCAAGTACGGCCTGCCGCCGGACGCCGACTACGTGCTGGACGCCCGGTTCCTGCCCAATCCGTTCTGGGTGCCCGAGCTGCGTGACCACACCGGCCTGGAGGAGGCGGTCAGCACGTACGTGCTCGACCAGGAAGGCGCCGACCAGTTCGTGAACACGTACGCGGGCCTGATCGGCTCGACCGCGCCCGGCTTCGAGCGGGAGGGCAAGCGGTACCTGACCGTGGCGGTCGGTTGCACCGGGGGCAAGCATCGCAGCGTCGCGATCGCCGAGGAGCTGACCGCGCAACTGCGCGACATGCGGCTGTCGGCCCACGCCTCGCACCGCGACCTGGGGCGGGAGTGACCGCGACCCGGGTGGTCGCGTTCGGCGGGGGGCACGGGCTCGCCGCCTCGCTGCGTGGCCTGCGGCACGCCATGCACGACCTCGACCTGGACATCACCGCGATCGTCACGGTCGGCGACGACGGCGGCTCCAGCGGCCGGCTGCTGCTCGAGCGGGACGCGCTGCTGCCGGTCGGCGACCTGCGTAAGGCCCTCGCGGCCCTGGCCTGCGACGACCCGGTCCGGCAGCGCACCGCCGAGCTGCTGCAGCACCGGTTCGCCGGGGACGATCCGCTGGCCGGGCACGCGGTGGGCAACCTGCTGCTGCTCGGGCTGATGGAGATGCTCGACGACCCGGTCGCCGCCCTCGACCACGCGGCCGCGATGGTCGGCGCGCAGGGCCGGGTGCTGCCGATGGCCCGGCACGCGGTCGGCATCGAGGCGGAGGTCCTGGACGGCGACCCGGCCCGCCCCGGTGCGGTGGTCACCGTGCGCGGGCAGCACGCGGTGGCGGTCGCCCCGGGGCACGTCGAGGCGCTCCGGATCGAGCCGGCCGACCCGCCCACCTGCTCGCAGGCGATCGAGGCGATTCACGCCGCCGACTGGCTGATCTTCGGCCCGGGCAGCTGGTACACCAGCGTGCTGCCGCACCTGCTGGTGCCCGGCCTGGCTGAGGCGATCATGGCGAGCCCGGCCCGCCGGCTCGTCACGCTCAACCTGGCCTCCGACAACGAGACCTCCGGCCTGTCGGTGGCCGACCATCTGGCCGCCCTGCGGTGGTACCTGCCCGGGCTGCGGATCGACACGGTGCTGGCCGACGCGAAGTGGGTCGGCGAGCCCGATCCGGTGCACCGGGCGGCCGAATCGCTGGGCGCGCGGCTCGTGTTGGCACCTCTGGCCGTTGCGGACGGCAGCCCCAGGCATGATCCTGAGTCGTTGGGTGTTGCACTGGTGCCAGTATTGGGCGCCGCTCGTTAAGCAGTGGCGTAGTAGTGCGGCACCAACTTTTGAAGATCCGGCGCATGAGGTGACAACACGATGGCTATGACGGCAGCGGTCAAGGACGAGCTGAGCCGGGTCGATGTGCCCAAGCCGTGCTGCCGCCGCGCGGAGATGGCGGCGCTGCTGCGGTTCGCCGGCGGCCTGCACATCGTGTCCGGCCGGGTGGTGGTGGAGGCCGAGCTCGACACCGGCGCGGTGGCCCGCCGGCTGCGCCGCGAGATCGCCGACGTGTACGGCTACCCCAGCGAGGTGCACGTGCTGGCCAGCGGCGGCCTGCGCAAGGGCAGCCACTACATCGTGCGGATCGTCAAGGACGGCGAGGCCCTCGCGCGCCAGACCGGCCTGCTGGACGTGCGCGGGCGCCCGGTGCGCGGCCTGCCGCCGCACGTCGTGTCGGCCAACGTGTGCTGCGCCGTAGCGGCCTGGCGGGGCGCCTTCATGGCGCACGGCTCGCTCACCGAGCCGGGCCGGTCCAGCGCCCTGGAGATCACCTGCCCGGGTCCGGAGGCCGCGCTCGCGCTGCGCGGCGCCGCCCGCCGGATCGGGATCACCGCGAAGGAGCGTGAGGTCCGCGGCGTCGACCGGGTGGTGATCAAGGACGGCGACGCGATCGCCGCGCTGCTCACCCGGATCGGGGCGCACGCCAGCGTGCTGGCCTGGGAGGAGCGCCGGGTGCGCCGCGAGGTGCGGGCGACGGCCAACCGGCTGGCCAACTTCGACGACGCCAACCTGCGCCGCTCGGCCCGCGCCGCGGTGGCCGCCGCCGCCCGGGTCACCCGCGCGCTGGAGATCCTCTCCGACGAGGCGCCGAACCACCTGACCTCGGCCGGCCAGCTGCGGCTGGAGCACCGGCAGGCCTCGCTGGAGGAGCTGGGCGCGCTCGCCGACCCGCCGCTGACCAAGGACGCGATCGCGGGCCGGATCCGCCGGCTGCTGGCGCTGGCCGACAAGCGGGCCCGCGACCTGGGCATCCCGGACACCGAGGCCGCAGTCACGCCGGAGATGCTCGCTTGCTGAGGTTTTGAGCTCGGCCACCGCTACACGCGAGAGGCGCGCTGCGGCCTTGGGCGGCAGGGAGGCCGCGGGGAGAAGGCGGGACTGGTGTTCACGCGTACGGTAAATGGGGTTTTGGTTAATTTCTGAGTTAGCCACCCGCCGCTCGCCGGGGCCGGGGGCTCCGATAGGGTTTGCAGGACGGCGACGGTGCCGGCAGCTCGGCCGATGCGCGCCGTGACGCCGCCAGTCAGCGCGGCGCCACCTACTAGATCCCCTGTGTGGGGAGCGCGACGGCCGGACGCAAAGTTTCGCCGGCCCGAGCACGAGGTCGGCGTAAACCCTCCGCCGGTCGACGAAATCCGGCGGACCGAAACGAGGAGATCCACCTGTGACTATCCGGGTTGGCATCAACGGCTTCGGCCGTATCGGACGCAACTTCTTCCGGGCGGTGCTCGCCTCCGGCGCGGACATCGAGCTCGTCGGCGTGAACGACCTCACCGACAACGCGACGCTGGCCCACCTGCTCAAGTACGACTCGATCCTGGGCCGGCTGCCGCAGGAGGTAAAGGCCACGGCCGACGAGATCACGGTGGGCGGCAAGACCTTCAAGGCGTTCGCCGACCGCGACCCGGCCAACCTCAAGTGGGGCGACCTGGGCGCCGACGTGGTCATCGAGTCGACCGGCTTCTTCACCGACGCCACCAAGGCCAAGGTGCACGCCGACAACGGCGCCAAGAAGGTCATCATCTCGGCCCCGGCCAAGAACGAGGACATCACGATCGTGATGGGCGTCAACGACAACCTGTACGACGCCGCCAAGCACACGGTGATCTCGAACGCGTCCTGCACCACCAACTGCCTCGCCCCGATGGCGAAGGTCCTCAACGACACGATCGGCATCGAGCGTGGCCTGATGACCACCATCCACGCCTACACGCAGGACCAGAACCTGCAGGACGGCCCGCACAAGGACCTGCGTCGCGCCCGCGCCGCCGCCCTGAACGTGGTGCCGACCTCGACCGGTGCGGCCAAGGCCGTCAGCCTGGTGCTGCCGGAGCTCAAGGGCAAGCTGGACGGCTTCGCGATGCGCGTGCCGATCCCGACCGGCTCGGCCACCGACCTGACCTTCCAGGCGAAGAAGGAGACCTCGGTCGACGAGGTCAACGCCGCGATCAAGGCCGCCGCGGACGGCGCGCTCAAGGGCATCCTGACCTACACCGAGGACCCGATCGTCTCGGCGGACATCGTCACCGACCCGGCCTCCTGCATCTTCGACGCCGGCCTCACCAAGGTCATCGGCAACCAGGTCAAGGTCGTCGGCTGGTACGACAACGAGTGGGGCTACTCGAACCGCCTCGTCGACCTGGTCAAGCTGGTTGGCTGACGCATCGTGAAGACTCTCGACGACCTGCTCGGCGAGGGTGTCTCGGGTCGGCGCGTGCTCGTGCGCGCCGACCTGAACGTCCCGTTCGACAAGAACAAACCGGGCGTCATCACCGACGACGGGCGGGCCCGGGCGGTGCTGCCGACCCTGGTCGCGCTGCGTGACGCCGGTGCGCGTGTGATCGTCATGTCGCACCTCGGCCGCCCGAAGGGCGCGCCGGACCCCAAGTACACGCTCTCGCCCGTCGCCACGCGGCTCGGTGAGCTGCTCGGCACGCCGGTGGTCTTCGCGGCCGACACGGTCGGCGCTTCCGCCACCGCGGCCGTCGCCGCTTTGAACGACGGCGACGTGCTCCTGCTGGAGAACCTTCGCTTCAACGCGGGGGAGACCTCGAAGGACGACGCGGAACGTGCCGCTTTTGCGGGAGAGTTGGCGAAATTTGCTGACTTCTACGTGGATGACGCATTTGGCGCGGTGCACCGGAAGCACGCCTCGGTCTTCGACGTGCCGGCCATTCTCCCGCACTACGCGGGCGGGCTGGTGCTGCGCGAGGTCGAGGTGCTCCGGCGCGTCTCGGAGAGCCCGGAGCAGCCGTACGTGGTGGTGCTCGGCGGCTCGAAGGTGTCCGACAAGCTCGCGGTGATCCAGGCGCTGCTGCCGAAGGTGGACAAGCTGCTGGTCGGCGGCGGCATGTGCTTCACGTTCCTGAAGGCTCAGGGGCACGAGGTCGGCAAGTCTCTGCTCGAGGAGGAGATGGTCGACACCTGCTCGTCGCTCTTGTCGCAGGCGGGTGGGCGAATTGTCCTGCCGGTGGACGTGGTTGCGGCGACCGAGTTCTCGGCGGACGCCTCCTTCGACACGGTGGATGTCTCGGACATTCCTTCTGACCGTCTCGGCCTGGACATCGGACCCAGATCGACGGCGCTGTTCGCCGAGGCGATCGCGGGCGCCAAGACCGTCTTCTGGAACGGCCCGATGGGCGTCTTCGAGCTCGCGCCGTTCGCGGCCGGCACCCGGGGCGTCGCCGAGGCCATCACCAAGATCGACGGCTTCTCGGTGGTCGGCGGCGGCGACTCGGCCGCGGCCGTGCGCACGCTCGGCCTCGACGAGTCGGCCTTCGGGCACATCTCCACCGGTGGCGGTGCCTCCCTCGAATACCTCGAGGGCAAGAAGCTGCCCGGCGTCGAAGCTCTGGAGAACTGATGAGTGACCGTCGTCCGATCATCGCCGGCAACTGGAAGATGACCGTCAACCACCTCGAGGCCAACCTCCTGGTGCAGAAGCTGGCGGCCAGCCTCACCGAGCAGCAGCTCACCGACGTCGAGGTGGTCGTGGTGCCGCCGTTCACGGCCCTGCGCACCGTGCAGACCGTGATCGACGGCGACAAGCTGCAGCTCGGCCTGGGCGCGCAGGACCTCTCGCCGCACGAGAAGGGCGCCTACACCGGCGACATCTCGGGCGGCATGCTCGCCAAGCTCAACTGCTCGTACGTGCTCGCCGGGCACTCCGAGCGGCGTGAGTACCACAACGAGGACGACGCGCTGGTCAACGCGAAGGTGCGTGCCGCTTTCCGGAACGAGCTCACGCCGATCCTGTGCGTGGGCGAGGGCCTGGAGGTGCGGGAGGCCGGCGGGCACGTCGAGCACTGCGCGAACCAGGTCACCGCCGGGCTCGAGTCGCTCACCGCCGAGCAGGTGAAGAAGCTGGTCATCGCGTACGAGCCGGTCTGGGCGATCGGCACCGGCAAGACCGCGACGCCGGAGGACGCCCAGGAGGTGTGCGGCGCGATCCGGTCGTGCGTCGCCGAGCTCTACGGCAAGGAGGTCGCCGACGTCGTGCGCATCCAGTACGGCGGATCGGTGAAGTCCGGCAACATCGCCGCGATCATGTCGCAGCCGGACATCGACGGCGCCCTGGTCGGCGGCGCGTCGCTGGACGCCGAGGAGTTCGCCTCGATCGTCCGGTTCCGGGAGCACGTCACCCGCTGAGCACGCTGTGGTGCCCGGTCGCCGAGCGTGGCCGGGCACCCGCTATTGTTGGGGCGCAATCTGTCCCTCGAGAGGAATGAACCCGATCATGCCGATGTGGTTCGCGTACACGTTGATCGTGTTGCTGGTGATCACCAGCATTCTGCTGACCCTGCTGATCCTGCTGCATCGCGGCAAGGGCGGCGGCATGTCGAGCATGTTCGGCGGCGGCGTCACGTCCAGCCTGGCGGGTTCCTCGGTGGCGGAGAAAAACCTCGACCGCTACACCGTGCTGGTCGGCATCGTGTGGTTCGCGTGCATCGTCGGGCTGGGACTCTGGCTGCGCCTGGCCCTGCCTGCTTCCTGACCGACGGTAATAGTCGTAGAATCTGCCGCGCGTCCGGTTCAGCCGGGCGCGCGGCGTTTTTCGCCTGCTTTTGTGGTCTTCTCACCAACGCCCCTCGAGACAGGAGTGACGTCCGTGTCCAGTGGCAGTGCGATCCGCGGCAGCCGCGTCGGGTCCAGCCCGATGCGCCCCGACGAGCGCAGCGAACCCGCCCCGCGCCGGGAGGTGGTCTACTTCTGCGCGGCCGGGCACGCCAGCCAGATCAAGTTCGCGGCCGAGGCCCCGGCGCCGGAGACGTGGGACTGCCCGCGCTGTGGTCAGCCCGCGGGCCTGGACGGGGAGAACCCGCCCGGCCGGCTGCGCGTCGAGCCGTACAAGTCACACCTGGCCTACGTCAAGGAGCGCCGCTCCGCGGAGGACGGGGCGAAGATCCTCGCCGAGGCGCTGGCCAAGGTTCGCCAGCGCCGCGGCGAGTGACGCCTTCTTACGGGATCTTGGCGGCTGCGGCGCGGTCGAGCAGCCAATAGGTGCGCGACGTGCCGGTGGCGTGTGCGGCCGGCTTGGTCTTGTCGCCGTTCAGGGCCGCGCCGACCGAGTCGGTCTTGTCCGGCCCGGCGGCGACCAGCCACACCTCGTCGGCGCTCTGGATGGTGGGCATCGTCAGCGTGATCCGGGTGGGCGGCGGTTTCGGGCTGTTGTGCACCGCGGCCGTGGCCTGCCCGGCCTCGTTGAGGACCGGGTGCTCGGGGAAGAGCGACGCGACGTGTCCGTCCTCGCCGACGCCGAGCATGAGCACGTCGAACGGCGTCCTCAGCTCGGCGGCGTAGCGGGCGGCCGCCGCCTCCGCGTTGTCGCCGTCCGGGCCGTCCGAGGCGGGCATCGGGTGCACCCGGGCGGGATCGAGCGGCAGCGCGTCCAGCAGCGCCTCGCGCGCCTGGGTTTCGTTGCGGTCCGGGTCGCCGGCCGGCAGGAACCGCTCGTCGCCCCACCACAGGTCCACGGTCGACCAGTCGATCGCCCGCGCGGCCGGCAGGTCCTTGACCGTGCGCAGCACCTTCGCGGCGATCCGGCCGCCGGTCAGCACGACGCTCGCCGCGCCGCGCTCGGCCTGCGCGTCCACGATCTTGGCGACGAGTCGCGACGCCACTGTGGCGGCGAGAACGTCCGCGTCGGGTACCACCACGACCAGGGTCTTGCTCACATGTGCCTCCTGAGGCGAAGGGCCGCCCACCGTGCGGCGGGCGGCCCTGCTGACGGTGGAGCTAGGCGGCCGAACCGCCCGGGCCGGCCATGGCGCCGGCGTCGTTCGCGCGGGCGGCCAGGGCCGGATCCTTCCAGACGTGCACCCGCATGGGCGGCCTCTTGTCGAGGTCGGAGACCCCGGCCAGCGCGCCGAGCGCCTCGGCGTAGATCTGGTCGGCGTCCAGCCGGCGCAGCTCCTCGGCGAGCTCGTCGCCGACCGGCCGCTTCGGCAGCGGCATGTAGCGGTCCTCCTGCCCGGTGCGGCTGAACAGCGCGGTGTTCTCCTCCCGGGTGACCCGCACGCAGTCGCCGTTGGCGCACTGCAGCTCGACCGAGTGCATCCGCGGGGCCCGGTCGGTGAACTCCCACGTCGGGACGATCCCGAGGCGGGACTGCAGCCAGCCCTTCATCAGCGCCGCGGTCGGGTCCTTCTCAGGTGCCACGATGGTGGCGCCGACGACCCGCTCCTCGGTGGTGTCGAAGGCGCCGGCCACGAGCGTGCGCCACAGCGTGATCCTGGTCCAGGTCAGGTCGGTGTCGCCGGAGGCGTAGTCCTGCGCCCGCTGCCGCAGGGCCGCCACCGGATCGGGGGCCTGCGCCGAGTCGGTGATCCGCCGGTCGGCGACGACGCCCAGGAAGTCGTTGGCGATCACGTCCGGCGGTTCCTCGTGCCACCAGGTGACCACCGGAACGTCCGGGGCGAGCAGCGGCATGACGACCGACTCGGCGTGCAGGGCGAGCCGCCCGTACATCCGCATGACGACCGCCTCGGCCGGCCCCAGCCGGCCGCCCACGACGATCTCGGCGTCCAGCCGGCTGCGGCCCTCCAGGTCGGAGCGGACCACGATGAGCAGGCGGCACGGGTGGGCCGCCGCCGCGATGGTGGCGGCCGCCTCGGCCTCCCGGACCTTCTTCTCCTCCACCACGGCGACCAGGGTCAGGGCGAGCCCGGAGGCCACGCCGCCGGCGCTGCGCCGCTCGGCCGCGAGCGCCTTGACGACCTCGTTGCCGGTGGTGTCCCACAACCCGATCATGCTCGCCTCCACGCGCGACCCTCGCGGGCCAGCATCTCGTCCGACGCCCGCGGGCCCCACTCGCCGGCCCGGTACGGCTCCGGCTTGGTGTCCGCCCACGCGGCCTCGAGCGGGTCGATGACCCGCCACGACTGCTCGACCTCGGCCGCGTCCGGGAACAGGGTGCGGTCGCCGACCAGCACGTCGAGCACGAGCCGCTCGTACGCCTCCGGGCTGGACTCGGTGAACGCCTCGCCGTACTGGAAGTCCATCGCGATGTCGCGGACCTCCATCGTGGTGCCGGGCACCTTGGAGCCGAACTTGAGGACCACGCCCTCGTCCGGCTGGACCCGGATGACCAGCTGGTTGTTGCCGAGCATCTCGACGTCGGCCGGGTCGAACGGCAGGTGCGGGGCGCGTTTGAAGAGGATCGCGATCTCGGTGACCCGGCGCGGCATCCGCTTGCCGACGCGCACGTAGAACGGGACCTCCGCCCAGCGTCTGTTCTGGATGCCGAGGCGGACCGCGACGTACGTCTCGGTGGTGGAGTCGGACGGGATGTCCTTCTCCTCGAGGTATCCCACGGCGCGCTCGCCGGCCACCCAGCCCTGCAGGTACTGGCCGCGGACCGAGCCGGCGGCGATGTCCTTGGGCAGGCTGATCGCCTTGAGCACCTTCAGCTTCTCGGCGCGGATCTCGTTCGGATCGAAGCTCGTCGGCTCTTCCATGCCGACCAGCGCGAGCAGCTGCAGCAGATGGTTCTGCAGCACGTCGCGGGCGGCGCCGGCGGAGTCGTAGAACGCGGCGCGGGTGCCGATGCCGACGTCCTCGGCCATGGTGATCTGCACGCTGTCCACGTACTTGGAGTTCCACACCGGCTCGAACAGGCTGTTCGCGAAGCGGAGGGCCAGGATGTTCTGGACCGTCTCCTTGCCCAGGTAGTGGTCGATGCGGTAGACGTCCTGCGGGGTGAAGACCTCGTCGACCAGCTGGTTCAACGAGATCGCGGTCTTCAGGTCGTTGCCGAACGGCTTCTCCACGACCACCCGGCGCCAGCCGCCGGACTTGGCGTTGTCGGCCATGCCGGTGCGGGCCAGTTGGGTGAGCACCAGCGGGAAGGCGGCCGGCGGGATGGAGAAGTAGAAGGCGGCGTTGCCCGGGATGCCGTTGCGCTCGCGCAGGTCGTCCAGCGTGGTGGCCAGGTTGTCGAACGCGGCGTCGTCGTCGAACGAGCCGGGCACGAACTGGAACTGGCCGGCCAGACGCTGCCACACCTCCTCGCGCCACGGGGTCCGGGCACCCTTCTTCGCCGCCTCGAGGGCCAGGGACTCGAAGTCGCCGTCGCCCCAGTCGCGGCGGGCGAAGCCCAGCACCACGAAACCGGGCGGCAGCAGACCGCGGTTGGCCAGGTCGTACACGGCCGGGATGAGCTTCTTTCGGGACAGGTCACCGGTGACCCCGAAGATCACCAGAGCGCAG
Source organism: Actinoplanes sp. KI2 (assembly GCF_025630775.1). Taxonomy (GTDB): domain Bacteria; phylum Actinomycetota; class Actinomycetes; order Mycobacteriales; family Micromonosporaceae; genus Actinoplanes. The sequence goes on along the minus strand of NZ_JAOSZE010000005.1, from coordinate 93,337 downwards.
GGCTCCGGGATGCGCGGGAGTCTGCGGTCCTGTGCGGTACGCAGCGGATTGCCCACGTGCTCCATCCTGCCAGTTCTCGGTGTGTGCAGCTGAAATAGGCACGGGGCCCGCCCGATGATCGAGCGGACCCCGATGCGGAGTGTCAGACGCCGGTGCCGGCCTGGAGGGACTTGTGCACGCTTTCGAGCAGCTCCTTCCAGCTGACCGCGAACTTGTCGACGCCCTCGTCCTCGAGGACCTTGACCACGTCGTCGAAGTCGATCCCGACCGCCTTGAGGTCGGCCATCACCTGGTGCGCCTGCGGGTACGCGCCGGTGATGGTGTCGCCGCGGACCTCGCCGTGGTCGGCGAAGGCGTGGATCACCGATTCCGGCATGGTGTTGACCGTCCCGGGGGCGATCAGCTCCTCGACGTAGATGGTGTCCTTGTAGTCCGGGTTCTTGGTCGACGTGGACGCCCACAGCGGCCGCTGCGGGTGCGCGCCGGCCGCGGCGAGGGCCTTCCACCGGTCGGTGCCGAAGACCTCCTCGTACGCCTCGTAGGCCAGCCGCGCGTTGGCGATCGCGGCCTTGCCCATCAGCGACTTCGCCTCGTCGGTGCCGATCTTCTCGAGGCGCTTGTCCACTTCGGTGTCGACCCGGGAGACGAAGAACGACGCCACCGAGCCGATCTTGGTGATGTCGTGGCCGTTGGCCTTGGCCTGCTCGACGCCGGCCAGGAACGCCTCCATGACCGCGCGGTAGCGCTCGAGCGAGAAGATCAGCGTCACGTTCACGCTGATCCCCGCGGCCAGGGTCGCGGTGATCGCGGGCAGGCCCTCGAGGGTCGCCGGGATCTTGATGAAGAGGTTCTCCCGGCCGACGAGCCACCAGAGCGTCTTCGCCTCGGCGATGGTGCTCTCGGTCTCGTGCGCCTTGCGGGGGTCGACCTCGATCGAGACCCGGCCGTCCACGCCGTTCGAGGCGTCGTAGGCCGGCCGCTCGACGTCGCAGGCGCCACGGACGTCCTGGGCGGTCATCAGGCGAACCGCCTCCTCGACCGTGACGCGCATCACGGACAGGTCCTTGACCTGGGCGTCGTACGCGTCGGCGTCGGAGAGGGCCTTCTGGAAGATGCTGGGGTTGGTGGTCACACCGACGACGTGCTGCTCGTCGAGCATCTTCTTCAGCGAGCCGCTCGTCAGTCGAACCCGGGAGAGATCGTCGAGCCAGACCGCCACACCCTGGGCGGAGAGCTCGGCCAGCCGATCAGTCATGGTTCTGCTCCCTCAGTTACCGGTCGTGTGACCGGTGATCTCGCCGACCTTGGCCAGGGCGGCGTTGGCCTTTGCCACCACGTTGTCCGCGGTGAAGCCGAACTGCTCAAAGAGGATCTTGGCGGGCGCGCTGGCGCCGTAGTGCTCGATGCTCACGGGCTCGCCCGCGTCTCCAAGAATGCGATCCCAGCTCATCCGAATGCCAGCCTCGACCGTTACACGTGCCTTGACCCCCCGAGGGATCACTTCTTCCTGGTACGCGATCGGCTGGGCGTGGAACCACTCCTGGCACGGCATGGAGACCACCCGGGTCGGGGTGCCCTGCGCCTCGAGGCGCTCCTGGGCGGTGAGGCAGTGCTGCACCTCGGAGCCGGTCCCGATGAGAATCACCTTCGGGTCGCCGCCGGCGGCCTCGGACAGCACGTAGCCGCCCTTGAGGACGCCCTCGGCCGACGCGTACTTCGACCGGTCGAAGGTCGGCACCGGCTGGCGCGAGAGGGCCAGGGCGGTGGGGGAGTCGGTGTGCTCGAGGGCGCCGCGCCAGGCGTACGAGGTCTCGTTGGCGTCGGCCGGCCGGACCACGTTGAGGCCGACGATCGCCCGCAGCGCGGACAGCGTCTCGATCGGCTGGTGCGTCGGGCCGTCCTCGCCGAGGCCGATGGAGTCGTGCGTCCACACGTAGATCACCGGCAGCTTCATCAGCGCGGAGAGCCGGACGGCGCCGCGCATGTAGTCGCTGAAGACCAGGAACGTGCCGCCGTACGGACGGGTCGCGCCGTGCACGGTGATGCCGTTGAGGATCGAGCCCATGCCGTGCTCGCGGATGCCGAAGTGCAGCGTGCGGCCGTACTCGTTGCCGGGGAAGTCCTTGGTCGCGTACTCGGCCGGGATGAACGACGGCTCGCCCTTCATCGTGGTGTTGTTGCTCTCGGCCAGGTCGGCCGAACCGCCCCACAGCTCCGGCAGCACCGGCGCCAGAGCGTTGAGGACCTGCTGCGAGGCGGCGCGGGTGGCGAGGCCCTTGACGTCCGCGGGGAACTCGGGAAGCGACTTCTCCCAGCCGTCGGGCAGCTTGCGGGCGATGAGCCGGTCGTAGAGCGCCTTGGCGTCCGGGTTGGCGGCGGCCCACGCGTCGAACGCCTTCTGCCACTCGGCGTGCGTGGCGCGGCCCCGCTCGACTGCCTTCTTGGTGTGCTCCAGCACGGCGGGGTCGACGACGAACGTCTCGTTCGGGTCGTAGCCGAGGATTTCCTTGGTGGCCTTGACCTCGTCCGCGCCCAGCGCCGAGCCGTGGATCTTGCCGGTGTTCTGCTTGTGCGGCGCCGGCCAGCCGATGATGGTCTTGAGCACGATGAACGACGGCCGGTCGGTCACCGACTTCGCGGTCTGGATCGCGGTCCAGAGCGCCTCGACGTCCTCGTGGTAGTCGCCCTTGGCCGGGTCGCCCTTACGCCACGCGACGGTCTGCACGTGCCAGCCGTACGCTTCGTAACGAGCGCCGACGTCCTCGCACTTCGCGATCCGGGTGTCGTCCTCGATCGAGATCTCGTTGTCGTCGTAGATCACCGTGAGGTTGCCGAGCTTCTGCACCGCGGCGATCGCACTCGACTCGTGGCTGACGCCCTCCTCGATGTCGCCGTCCGAGCAGATCGAGTAGATGTGGTGGTCGAACGGCGAGCTGCCCGCCTCGGCGGCCCGGTCGAACAGGCCGCGCTCCCGCCGGGTGGCCATCGCCATGCCGACCGCGTTGCCGATGCCCTGACCCAGCGGGCCGGTGGTGACCTCGACGCCGGGCGTGTGGCCGTACTCCGGGTGGCCCGGGGTCAGCGAGTCCCACTGGCGCAGCGAGGCGAGGTCCTCCAACGACAGGCTGTAACCACTGAGGAACAGCTGAATGTAGAGGGTGAGGCTGGAGTGGCCCGCGGAGAGCACGAACCGGTCCCGCCCGGCCCAGTGCGGGTCGGTCGGGTCGTGGCGCATGACGCGGTTGAACAGCAGGTAGGCGGCCGGCGCGAGGCTCATCGCCGTGCCGGGGTGGCCGTTGCCGGCCTTCTCCACGGCGTCCATGGCCAGCACCCGGACGGTGTCGACCGCTTTACGGTCGAGGTCGGACCAATTGAGAGCAGGAACTGTGGCAGCCACGTCGGTTGTGCTCCTCGGGGCATGAATTGGGGACCCTTTTGAGGTTGACCCTATCCACTTGCCGTAAACCCGTGCCCGGGGAACGTCCCAGGCCCATACGCTGAGAGCGGACACCCAGTGTGACGCCCCGCACCCGGCCCGGGCCGCCGGAGCAGTGCATTCGGCTGAGCGTAGGCTGTCCGAGCGTGCCGCCGGCTGGCGCCGGCAACGGTCGTGATTTTGGCGAGTGCCGATGCCGGAAGGTGGCTGTCCGTGAGCATGATCACCGAGCGACCCGTCCCCGGACGGGCGCCGGGCGTCCCTCCACGCGCCGACCAGCCGGCCGGCACGCGGGCGCGCCGCGATCTGATCGCCGTGTTCCGCGCCTATCTGGCGCTGACCAAGCCACAGATCGTCGAGCTGCTCCTGGTGACCGCGGTGCCGACCCTGATGCTCGCCTCCGGCGGCTGGCCCGACCTGCGCATTCTCGCGGTGGTCCTGGTCGGCGGCGGTCTCGCCGGCGGCGCGGCCAGCGCGCTCAACTGCTACATCGACCGCGACATCGACGAGCTGATGCGGCGCACCAAGCGGCGGCCGCTGCCGGCACACAGCGTGACCCCGCGTGCCGTGCTGATCTTCGGACTGACCCTCGCGGTCGTCGCCGTCGCGCTCATGGCGGTCTTCACCAACTGGCTGGCGACCGCGCTGACCGCGGGCGCGATCGTCTACTACGACGTCGTCTACACGCTCTGGCTCAAGCGGCGCACCCCGGCCAACACGTTCTGGGGCGGCGTCTGCGGCGCGGCTCCGGTGATCATCGGCTGGGCCGCGGTGACCGGCTCGGTGTCGGCGCTCGGCTGGGCGCTTTTCGCGGTTGTTTTCTTTTGGCAAATGCCGCACTTCTACGCGCTCGCCATCAAGTACAAGGCCGACTATGCCCGGGCCGGCATCCCGATGCTCCCGGTGGTGCGTTCCGCGGCCCGGGTGAACGGCGAGATCGCCCTTTACACCGTGCTCACCGTGGTCGCTTCGCTGGCCGCCTGGCCGCTCGGGCTCGGGCCGATCTACGGCGTCACCGCGGTGATCACGGGCGCTTTGTTCCTCGGTGAGGCTTTCCTGCTGGTTCAGCGGACCCGCAAGGGCGAGCCGGCCAAGCCGATGCGACTGTTCCACTGGTCCATCACGTACCTCACGATCTTGTTCATCGCGGTCGCCGTCGAGGCCCTCGTCTGACCGGACTGTCCCGATTTCGGGTTACGGGTGATCACTCCATCGATGGGAACCTGTTGATACCGGCAATTCGGGCGCAATTCACCCATACCAATGGGCCGCGAACTTAAACCCGCAGGTAATTGCCGTCACAAAATGGCAGAGACGATGCTTGCTCCGGGGAGGGAAGTGCTTACGCTGCCCCTCATGGCTCAAGGTTCCGATACGACACTGACCGCGGGGATCAAATCCTTCGCCACCGGCCACGGCGGCGCCAAGGCGGTCATCGAGTACGTCGGCAAGCGCGGCGCCCGCATTGTCCTCGTCGGCCAGGACGGCGAGTGGTCCGACCAGTTCGCCGACGACACGAACGTCGCCCGCCAGGCGTGCGAGTCCGCCGGCGTCGAGGTGGAGAACGAGTGGGAGCGCGAGCTCCTCGAGCAGATGCGACCCAGCCACGACCTGTGGCGCTCGATGTCGCGCCGCGCCATGGCCCGCTGATCTTGTCCCTGCCCCACCCCACCCACGCGACCCGGGAAACCTCCCGGGTCGCCCTCGTTACCTGTGACCTCTTCCCGGACCTCTGGGACGACGACTTCCCCCTGCGCGACGAGCTGCGGGCGCGCAACCTCGTGGTCGACGCGGTGAGCTGGGACGACCCCGCCGCCGACTGGGACACCTACGACCTGACCGTCCTGCGCTCCCCGTGGGACTACGTTCCGCGCCGCGCCGACTTCCTGACCTGGGCGCAGAGCGTGCCCCGCCTGCTCAACCCGGTCGACATCCTGCGCTGGAACACCGACAAGGTCTACCTGCGCGACCTCGAGGCGGCCGGCGTCCCGATCACCCCCACGACCTACGTGCGCCCCGGCGAGACCTGGACCCCGCCCACCGACGGCGAGTGGGTGGTCAAGCCCACGATCAGCGCCGGCAGCCAGGACACCGGCCGCTACGCCCTGCCCAGCCAGGCCGCCCTCGCCACCGCACACGTCGACCGCCTGACCGCGGCCGGCCGCACCGCGATGATCCAGCCGTATCTCAAGGCGGTCGACACCGACGGCGAGACGGCCCTGCTGTACTTCCCCGACGCCACCGGCCGGCTGTCCTTCAGCCACGCCGTGCGCAAGGGCCCCATGCTCACCGGCCCCGACGAGGGCCGCATCGACCCCGGCAGCGAGCAGATCACCGTCCGCACGCCGTCCCCCGCCGAGCTGACCACGGCCGAACAGGTCCTGGCCGCGATCCCGTCCTCGCCGGCCGCGTTGCTCTACGCCCGGGTCGACCTCATCCCCGGCCCGGACGGCCTCCCCATGCTCCTCGAACTGGAGCTCACCGAGCCGTCGCTGTTCCTCCGCACGGCCGCCGGCGCGGCAGCACGCCTGGCCGACGCCATCCAGAACCGCCTCCCTTAACACCCCATTTCGCGTACGAGGGCCGGGCCGCCCCGCGCGGTTTTGCGGCCGCACCCGCCGCGCCCCGCGACCGCCTGCACCCCTACGGCCGCAGCGCGACTCTCGCGTGTGGCCTTCCCTTGCGCCTGGATGGTGTCCGCGGTGGCCCTTCCGCTCCGCGGCAGCCGGCAACGAAACGCGCTGAGCTGCGATGCCTCGTTTGGCCCCTGTGGACGGCTTGGCGTGTCGTCCACAGGCCACGCTCTTGCTCCGTCATTGATCGGCCCCACCCGGCACGCTGCTCGCATGTCACGCCCCACCACCGCCCATAGGCAGCCACAGTTCCCGTCCTCGGCCGGCAGCCCGCCCCTCGCGGCCGGCAGCCCGCCCCTCGCGGCCGGCAGCCCGCCCCTCGCGGCCGCCAGCCCGCCCCTCGCGGCCAGCAGCCCCTCGCGCTCGGCCGGCAGCCCCTCGCGCTCGGCCGGGAGCCCAGCCCTCTCGGCCGGCGGTCGGTCGGTCCTGGCCGTCAGTCGGTCCGTCTTGGCCCGGGGTGCGTCGGTCTCGGCCGGCTGGTCATTGGTCTCGCACCATGGTCGGTCGGTCCCGGCCCGGCCCAGCTTCCCGCACGTGCCCGGCGGTCGATCGCCGACCGCAGACCGGCTCCCGGGCTGAGGCCTCACCGGCGACCGACCGCCCGTCGCAGCCCCAGCCCGGTAGTGCCGCGGCCGGGGCCCGGTTTCGCCCGCTCCTGTCCCGTGGGGTCATCGCCGGAGCGGCGAACTCTCATCCGAGCCCCGGCCGCGGCCGAGCCCAGTCACTCCGACCAGGACCACCCGGCGTCCCCTCTCCACGCCGGGCCCAGAAAGGAGACGCCTAAGAGACTCCTCCGAATGCGAGCGTGGCGGCGCACAACTCTCCCGGTGCGCCCGCCGTCCACCGGCACCGTCCAGGCGCACCTCCACGACGGTGCCGGTGGATCCACCCGCCCCGCAGCGCAAACAGCGGCCCGCCCGGCCCGGTGCCGACGCCTGGCGCCGTCTCCACCCGCGTCGATGCCCCGCGGCAAAGTGCGGAGCGTTCGTGCGACTGGTGAGCGCAGCGCTCGCAACCACCCCAACGTTGTCCGCCGCACGCAGATCATGAAGGGCTGGCGTTCGGAGCGAGCAGAAAATCCACTCTCTTCGGCCACCACGTCTCGATCATGGTGTGTTCGCGTTCGAGGAACCGCCGCTCCAGGACTGTTGCTGACCGAAATGTCGAGGATGTGCCATTTCTTCGTGCGCTGTCGCCCGTAACTCTTCAGGTCGCCGAGCTGGTCCGGGCACGCGGTCGAGTGCATGGGTGCTGGCGTGAACGGTGGACGGCTTGTGTGTAGCGAGCGCTGTGATTCCGCGAACGCGAGTGGGGCAGGAGGTATCGGCGCGGAGTCGTCGATAAGGACGCCGAGGGATAGGTAGAGGGGACGTCAGCGAAGACAGGTCAGCGAAGACAGGTCAGCGAAGACGGGTCGGCGAAGACGGGTCGGCGAAGGGCAGGTCAGCGGAGACCAGGTCAGCGGAGACCCGGTCGGCGGAAGGGGAGGTCGGCGGAGACCAGGTCAGCGGGAGCGGAGGTCAGCGGGAGGGGACCGGGTCGGTGGCGGGGAGTGCAGCCGTCGTTGACGCGGTGGGTGCCGGCGGTGGGGCTGGGCGGTCGCGGATGGCCAGCAGGACGGCGACGGCGCCCGTCCAGACCAGCCCGGCGCCGAGCATGTGGGCGGCTACCACGGCTACCGGGAGGTGGGTGAAGTACTGGACGAAGCCGATCAGGCCCTGAGCCAGTTCGATCACCAGCAGGGTCAGGGCGACTCGGGCCGGGGCGGGGGCGTTGACCGCGCGGAACGACAGCCACAGGGCGACGGTGAGGCCGAGCAGGAGGAAGACCATGTCGGCGTGGGCCTGCGAGATGGCGGCGGGGTCGAGGCCGTTGCGCTTGGCGCCGTGGTCCCCTGAGTGGGGGCCGCTGCCGGTCACGACGACGCCCAGGACGATGACGCCTGCGGCGGCCAGGACGGTCAGGACGGTGAGGTGGCGGAGGGGGGCGGGGACGAGGGAGACCGGAGCGCCGTCGTCCTCCGCCGTTGAGAGCCACAGCGCGTACGCGGCGGCGATCAGGGCCATCGAGAGCAGGAAGTGCAGGCCGACCACCCACGGGTTGAGGTCGGTCAGGACCGTGATGCCGCCGACGACGCCCTGGCCGGGGATGCCGAGCAGGATCAGCAGGCTCAGGCGCACCTGCCGGCGCCGCCTCGGTTTCTGCTGCCAGGCGGCCACGAAGCAGGCCACGGCGACCACGAACAGGGCGATCCCCAGCAGCCTGTTGGTGAACTCGATGACGCCGTGCACGCCCATGGCCGACGTCGTCGTGTACGAGGCGTCGGTGCACTTGGGCCAGGTGGGGCAGCCGAGACCGGAATCGGTGAGGCGAACTGCCGCACCGGTGACGACCAGAGCGATATTCGCGATCAGGGACGCCAGGGCCATCGGGCGCAGGCCGGGGAGCTTCACCTCTCGGATCGTACGCAGCGGCCCGGACGAGAAATCGTGGGCTCCGGGAGAGCGGTGGCCTGGATCACCGGAAAGCCCGTTTGCGGCCTCCGGCGGAAATACGTAACGTTGTCGTAGTGAAAAACGAGGTGTTGGTCCGAAGCGGTGTGCTGGCGTCCGCCAGCGCGTCGGACGGGCGCACCCGTGATCGCGTCGCCCAGCTGTTGCTCGAGCGGGGCGCGGCCACCGCCGCCGAGCTCGGCGCTGAGCTGGGGCTGGGTTCCGCGGCGATTCGTAAGCATCTGGACGCGATGCTGGCCGACGGCGTGGTCGAGACCCGTGAGGTCCGTAACCGGGGTCCTCGCGGGCGTGGCCGGCCGGCGAAGGCGTTCGCGCTGACCCCGGCCGCGCGGGAAGACCTCAATCCGCACCACTACGACGGCATCGCCACCGCCGCCCTGCGCTGGATCGCGCACCGCAGCGGTCCCGAGGCGGTCAGCGAGTTCGCCGCGGCTCAGGTCGCGGCCCTCGAGGAGCGGTGCCGGCAGGCGATGTGCGAGGCCGGCGACGATCCGATCAAGCGGGCGGAGGCGCTCGCCGAGGCGCTCACCGCCGAGGGCTACGCTGCCAGCGCGACCACGATCGCGTCCGGCGGCCAGCTGTGCCAGCACTCCTGTCCGGTGGCCCACGTGGCTGCCGAGTTTCCCCAGCTGTGCGACGCCGAGACCGCGGTCATCTCCCGGCTCATCGGCACCCACGTGCAGCGTCTCGCCACCATCGCGCACGGCGACGGAGTGTGCACGACGCACATTCCCAGCCCGACGCGGTTAACCGCACCCATGGTTAGGACAGATACATGACCGACCAGATCGTCACTCAGGAAGAGCACCTCGCCGCCCTGGGCAAGTACGAGTACGGCTGGGCCGACGCCGATGTCGCGGGCGCCGCGGCTCAGCGCGGGCTGTCCGAGGCCGTGGTGCGCGACATCTCCGCGAAGAAGAACGAGCCCGAGTGGATGCTCAACCTCCGGCTCAAGGGCCTGCGGCTGTTCGACCGCAAGCCGATGCCGTCGTGGGGCGCCGACCTCACCGGGATCGACTTCCAGAACATCAAGTACTTCGTGCGCTCCACCGAGAAGCAGGCGGCGTCCTGGGACGACCTGCCCGACGACATCAAGGCGACGTACGACAAGCTGGGCATCCCGGAGGCGGAGAAGCAGCGCCTCGTGGCCGGTGTCGCCGCCCAGTACGAGTCCGAGGTGGTCTACCACAAGATCCGTGAGGACCTCGAGGAGCAGGGCGTCGTCTTCCTCGACACCGACACGGCTCTCAAGGAGCACGAGGACATCTTCAAGGAGTACTTCGGCACGGTGATCCCGGTCGGCGACAACAAGTTCGCCGCCCTGAACACCAGCGTGTGGTCCGGCGGGTCGTTCATCTACGTGCCGAAGGGCGTGCACGTGGAGATCCCGCTGCAGGCGTACTTCCGGATCAACACGGAGAACATGGGCCAGTTCGAGCGGACCCTGATCATCGTGGACGAGGGTGCCTACGTGCACTACGTCGAGGGCTGCACCGCGCCGATCTACTCGTCGGACTCGCTGCACTCGGCGGTCGTCGAGATCATCGTGAAGAAGAACGCCCGCTGCCGGTACACGACCATCCAGAACTGGTCGAACAACGTCTACAACCTGGTCACCAAGCGCGCCACCTGCGAGGAGGGCGCGACCATGGAGTGGATCGACGGCAACATCGGTTCCAAGGTGACGATGAAGTACCCCGCGGTCTACATGACCGGCCCGCACGCCAAGGGCGAGGTGCTCAGCGTCGCGATGGCCGGCGAGGGGCAGCACCAGGACGCCGGCGCCAAGATGGTGCACGCCGCGCCGTACACCTCCTCGACGATCGTGTCGAAGTCGATCGCCCGGGGCGGCGGCCGCACCTCGTACCGCGGCCTCGTGCAGGTCATGGAGGGCTCGTCGCATTCGAAGAGCACGGTCAAGTGCGACGCGCTGCTGGTCGACACCATCTCCCGGTCGGACACCTACCCGTACGTCGACATCCGCGAGGACGACGTGTCGATGGGGCACGAGGCGACCGTCTCCAAGGTCAGCGAGGACCAGCTCTTCTACCTGATGAGCCGTGGTCTCACCGAGGACGAGGCGATGGCGATGATCGTGCGTGGCTTCATCGAGCCCATCGCCAAGGAACTCCCCATGGAATACGCCCTCGAGTTGAACCGGCTCATTGAGCTCCAGATGGAAGGCGCGGTCGGCTAACCAATGACCACGGAAACAAAGAGCGCCCCGCCCAGCACCAAGTCGCAGGTGCTGCGGTCGTTCGACGTCGCCGACTTCCCGGCCCTCAACGGGCTGGAGGAGGAGTGGCGCTTCACCCCGCTCAAGCGGCTCGGCGAGCTGGTCACCGCGTCACGGCTGACCGGTGTCGCGCCGGTCGTCGAGCACGGTGAGCTGCCGGTCGGCGTCGCGGTCAAGCACGTCGACGAGGCCGAGGCGGTGCTGACGCCGTTCGACCGGATCAGCGCGCTGGCGTACGGCTCGGCGGCGGGCGTGACGCTGATCGAGGTGGCGCCGGAGACGTCGACCGACGAGGCGATCGTCGTGCGCGTGCTGGGCAAGGGCGGCGATGCCGCCGCCGCCCGGACGGTGCTCCGGGTGGGTGCGTTCGCCAAGGTCACCGTCATTCTGGAGCAGACGGGTACGGCGTTGCTCGCCGACAACGTCGAGGTCGTCCTGGGCGACAGCGCTCAGCTGACGTTCGTGACGCTGGCCGAGTGGGACGCCGGCGCCGTGCAGGCCCAGCACGTGCGGTTCCGGGTCGGCAAGGACGCCCGGGTGCAGCACGTGCAGGTGGCGCTCGGCGGCGACCTGGTCCGCCAGTACACCAGCGTCGAGTACACCGGCCGGGGCGGCGACGCCGAGCTGTGGGGGCTCTACTTCGCCGACGCCGGCCAGCACTTCGAGCACCGTCAGCTGGTCGACCACAGCGTGCCCGACTGCCGCAGCTACGTGGGCTACCGCGGGGCGCTGCAGGGCTCGTCGGCGAAGACCGTCTGGGTCGGCGACGTGCTGATCCGCGCCACGGCCACCGGCACCGACACGTACGAGATCAACCGGAACCTGGTGCTGACCGACGGCGCAATCGCCCACTCGGTGCCCAACCTGGAGATCGAGACGGGCGAGGTGGTCGGCGCCGGGCACGCCAGCGCGACCGGCCGCTTCGACGACGAGCAGCTGTTCTACCTGATGGCCCGGGGCATCACCGAGGGCGAGGCGCGCAAGCTCGTGGTGCGCGGCTTCTTCGCCGAGCTGATCAACAAGATCCCGGTCGAGGAGCTGCGGTCGCGGCTCGGCGACGCGATCGAGGCGCGACTGGCCGAGGCCGGCGCGTGAACTTCGAGCTTGTCGGCTCGGCCGACGACGTCGCGAAGGGCGCCGCCATCTCGGTGGAGGTGGGCGGCATCGACATCGCCGTCGTGCGTGCCGACGACGACAACTTCTACGCCGTACGCGATGAATGCAGTCACGCCGCGGTAGCTCTCTCCGAGGGTGAGGTGGACGGCTGCACGCTCGAGTGCTGGCTGCACGGCTCGCGCTTCGACCTGCGCACCGGCCAGCCCACCGGGCTGCCCGCCACCGAGCCGGTGGCGACCTTCGCCGTCGAGATCCGCGACGGCGATCTGTACGTTTCGACCACACCGAGCAATGGAGTCAACCCGTGAGCACCCTCGAGATCCGCGACCTGAAGGTGTCGGTGAAGCTGCCCGAGGGCGAGCTGAAGCCCATCCTGGCCGGGGTCGACCTCACCGTGAAGGCCGGCGAGACCCACGCGATCATGGGGCCGAACGGGTCGGGCAAGTCGACGCTGGCCTACTCGATCGCCGGACACCCGAAGTATCAGATCACCGGCGGCACGGTGACGCTGGACGGCGAGGACGTGCTGGCCATGACCGTGGACGAGCGCGCTCGCGCCGGCCTGTTCCTGGCGATGCAGTACCCGGTCGAGGTTCCCGGCGTGTCGGTGGCGAATTTCCTGCGTACCGCGAAGACCGCGATCGACGGCGAGGCGCCGAAGCTGCGCACCTGGGCCGGCGAGCTGCGCTCGGCGATGGAGAAGCTGCAGATGGACCCGTCGTTCGCGCAGCGCAACGTCAACGAGGGCTTCTCCGGCGGTGAGAAGAAGCGGCACGAGATCATGCAGCTCGAGCTGCTCAAGCCGAAGACGGCGATCCTCGACGAGACCGACTCCGGCCTGGACATCGACGCGCTGCGGATCGTCAGCGAGGGCGTCAACCGGGTGCGCGAGACCGGCGAGACCGGCCTCCTGCTGATCACCCACTACACCCGGATCCTGCGCTACATCAAGCCGGACTTCGTGCACGTCTTCGTGGCCGGCAAGATCGTTCAAGAGGGTGGCCCGGAGCTGGCCGAGCAGCTGGAAGCCGAGGGTTACGAGCGCTACGTCGCCGCGCGCGTCTGAAGCTGGGGGAGAACGATGACGTTCGACGTGGCCCGGGTCCGAGCCGACTTCCCGATCTTCGAACGGGAGGTCAACGGCCACCCGCTCGTCTATCTGGACAGCGCCAACACCTCGCAGAAGCCTCGCCAGGTGATCGATGCCATGCGGGTGCACAACGAGCGGCACAACGGCAACGTGTCCCGCTCGGTGCACACGCTCGGCACCGAGGCCACGACGGCGTACGAGGAGGCCCGCGCGAAGGTCGCGGCCTTCGTCAACGCCGGCACCCCCGACGAGATCGTCTTCACGAAGAACTCGACCGAGGCGCTCAACCTGGTGGCGCACTCCGCCGGGCAGTACCTGGCGCTGAAGCCGGGCGACGAGATCGTGATCTCCGAGATGGAGCATCACTCGAACATCGTCCCCTGGCAGCTGCTCTGCGAGCGTACCGGCGCGACGCTGCGCTGGTTCGGCATCACCGACGACGGCCGGCTCGACGAGTCCACGTTGAGTGCTCTCGTCAACGAGCGCACCAGGCTGGTCTCGGTCGTGCACATGTCGAACACGCTGGGCACGATCAACGACGTCTCGCGGATCGTCGCGCGGGCCCGTGAGGTCGGCGCGCTGGTGGCGCTGGACTGCTCGCAGTCGGTGCCGCACCTGCCGGTCGACGTGCGCGGGCTGGGCGTGGACTTCATCGCGTTCACCGGGCACAAGATGCTCGGCCCGACCGGCATCGGCGTGCTCTGGGGCCGGTTCGACCTGCTCGCGAAGATGCCGCCGTTCCTGGGCGGCGGTTCGATGATCGAGACGGTCACCATGGCCGGCACCACCTACGCGGCGCCGCCGGCCCGGTTCGAGGCGGGCACCCCGCCGATCGCCGAGGCCATCGGGCTGGGCGCGGCCGTCGACTACCTGAACGGGCTCGGCATGGAGGCCGTCCACCAGCACGAGCAGGACATCACCGGGTACGCGTTGAAGGCTCTGAGCGATGTGCCAGGAGTGCGCATCTTCGGCCCGGCGACGCCCGAGGGGCGAGGCGGCACGCTCTCGTTCGCGCTGGACGGGGTGCACCCGCACGACGTCGGGCAGGTCCTGGACGCGCTCGGGGTCGAGGTTCGCGTCGGACATCACTGTGCGAAGCCGACCTGCGCCCGGTTCGGGGTGCCGGCCATGACGCGCGCGTCGTTCTACCTGTACACGACGACGGACGAGATCGACGCGCTGGCGCGAGGACTCGATCAGGTGAAGAGGGTGTTCGGCTGATGATGCTCGACGCGCTGTACCAGGAGATCATCCTCGATCACTACAAGCATCCGCACGGCCGTGGCCTGCGTGACCCCTTCGACGGGGAGGCGCATCACGTCAACCCGACGTGTGGCGACGAGATCACCGTACGGGTTTCAAGCGATTTTACCGATATTTCGTACGATGGTCTCGGGTGCTCGATCTCGCAGGCCTCCGCTTCTGTGCTGCACGAGCTGCTCGTCGGTCATTCGCCGGACGAGATCGCCGAGATTCATGAAGCGTTCGTCGAGCTGATGCAGGGTCGTGGGCAGGTCGAGCCGGACGAGGACGTGCTCGGGGACGCGGTGGCGTTCGCGGGCGTGGCCAAGTTCCCGGCTCGGGTGAAATGCGCGCTGCTGCCGTGGATGGCGTTCAAGGACGCCGCGGCGCGCGCGGGCGTCGATGTGGGCGTGAGCCCGGAGGTGAAGGCATGACTACCGAACAGACTCCCGCGTGGCTGGCCGAGGAGCGGGCCGCCGCAGGCACCGCTGATGAGGCGCCTTCCGTCGACCTGAACGAGGCGGCGCCCGCGCCCGCGGAACCTACAGCCGCCGCGCCCACGGCCTCGGCGCCGGCCGGCAAGGCCTCGGTCGCGGACGTCGAGGAGGCGATGAAGGACGTCGTCGACCCGGAGCTCGGGATCAACGTGGTCGACCTCGGCCTGGTCTACGGCACGTTCGTGGACGACGACAACGTGGCCACCCTGGACATGACGCTGACCTCGGCGGCCTGCCCGCTCACCGACGTGATCGAGGAGCAGACCCGGGCGGCGCTCACCACCGGACCGGGCGGCGGTCTGGTGAGCGACTTCCGGATCAACTGGGTGTGGCTGCCGCCGTGGGGTCCCGACAAGATCACGGACGATGGCCGCGAGCAGCTGCGGGCGCTCGGCTTCAACGTCTGAGCCGGTTTCTGTCGCACCCCGGTGATAGAACCGGTGCGTGACTTTCGATGAACTGCTGACACTCGTCGACGACCGGTCCGCGGCGTTGCGCTCCGCCGCCGCGGCCGCGTCGTCGCTCGAGGCCCGGGTGCCCGGCTGCCCCGACTGGGCGCTGACCGATCTGATCCGCCATCTGGGTGCCGTGCAGCGGTTCTGGGCGGTGGTGGTCCGGCTGGCCGACGCCTCGGCGCCGCCCACCGCCGAGCAACGCGGCGACCTCGACCCCCAGGGCGATCTGCTGGAGTGGTCGGCCGAGTCGACGGCGCTGCTGGTCGGGGCCCTGCGCGCGGCCGGGCCGGAAAGCGCCGCCTGGGCGTGGTGGGGCGGCTCCGGCACGCCGTTGACGGCCGCGGCGGTCGCGCGGCACCAGGTGCAGGAGGCGGCTGTGCACGCGTACGACGCGCAGGAGGCCGCCGGCGAGCCGTCGCCGCTGCCGGCCGCGGTCGCGGTCGACGGGGTCGCCGAGTTCCTGAGCGTCGGCATGGCGTCGCTGGGGAAGTGGCCGCATCGGCCGGCGCGGGTCGCGTTCACGGCGATCGAGGGGCCGTCCTGGGTGGTCGACCTGTCGCCGGCGGGGGTGCAGCTCGATCCGGCGGCCGGTGGCGAGCCGGTCACGACCGTGCACGGGTCGGCCAGCGATCTGGTGCTCGCCCTCTACAAGCGCATCCCCGTCGACGCGGTGCGCGTCGACGGGGATCGTTCCGTCTTCGACGAGATGCTGGGGTGGTCCGCCGCCGACTGAGTCGGGTGGCCGGGCCGCCGGTTCGGGCGCCGGCACGCCGCCGGTTCGGGGCGCTGGGGGTCCGGGGCGCCGGCACGCCGCCGGTTCGGGGCGCTGGCGGTTCGGGGCGTCGGCACGCCGCCGGTTCGGGGCGCTGGCGGTTCGGGGCGCTGGCCGGGGGTTCGGGGCGCTGGCCGGGGGTTCGGGGCGCTGGCGCGCGTCGGTTCGAGGCGCTGGCGCGCGTCGGTTCGGGAGCGCTGGCAGTTTCGTGGGCGTTGGTGGGGGTTCGGGGCGCTGGCGGGGTTCGGGTGCTGACGTGCCGCCGATTCCGGGGCGCTGGCAGTTCGGGGGCGCTGGCGGTTCGGGGGCGCTGGCCGGGGGGTCGGGGTGCCGACGGGGGTCGGGGCGCTGGCGGGGTCGGAGCGTTGGCAGGGGTCGGGGCACTGGGGGTCGGGGCGCTGGCGGGGGTCCGGGCGCTGGTGCGTCGCCGGCTCGGGTGTCGCGGGGTCAGATGCTGGGCAGGTGGTCGATGTCGTTGTAGCGGACCAGTTCCAGCCGTCCGTCGCGGGCCAGGAACTGGGAGATCGACGCGTTGCGGATGCTGCCGGCGGCGCGTTCGACGGCGACCACCTCGTCCCAGCCGAGCCGTTCGATGGTGGCCCGCATCATCAGCACGACCGCGTCGTGGGCGACCACCACCACCCGCTCGCCGGCGTGTTCGGCGTTGAGGTCGGCCAGGAACGCGGCGAGCCGCGCCTCGACGTCGGCGAAGGACTCGCCGTTCGGCGGGGCGTAGCGGTACTCGCCCGCCTCGGCCCGGCGGCCCGCCTCGGCCGGGAAGCGCCGGGCGACCGCGGCCCGGGTGAGCATCTCGAGGTCGCCGAGTCGCCGGTCGACGAGCCGGTCGTCGGTTTTCGGCTCGGGCAGGGACAGGCCCGAGGCCTCGGCGGCGATCCGCCACGTCTCGCGGGCGCGCAGGTAGGGCGAGGTGATCACCACCTCTGGCAGCTGCTCGGCGGGGAGCGAGGCCAGCCAGCCACCGACCGCCGCGGCCTGCCCCTCGCCGAGCTCGGTCAGCGGCACCTCGGCGTCCCGGTCGCCCGCTTCGGCGTCCAGCAGGCCCTTCGCGTCGGCGGCCGGGAAGGCCACATTGGACAGGCTCTGCCCGTGTCGTACCAGGATCAGTTCACTGACGACAGTCACCGGCCCACGTTACCCGGCGCCGAACTGCCGCTTTTATACGGAAAATCGGATATCTGTATCGGGGAATGACGGATGCGACAATCGGTGGCGTGGCTAGGACGATCAGTTACGCGGACGCGGTGCGCATCCTCGGCGGCGGCCCCGAGTCGGCCGTCTACCAGCGGGTCAACACGATGACCGGCGGCCTGCTGGCCGGCGCCGCGATCGCCGCGCCGCAGCTGCTCGCCCTGCTCGACCTGCGCACCGAGCTGGCCCGGGTCTCCGGCGAGCTGGTCACCTCGACCGCCCGGGCGATGACCGGCTCGGGCCGGCGCGATCGCACCGACCGGCTCGCCGCCGCGCACACGATCATCGTGATCGCCGCCTACTTCGACGCCCTGGCCGACGTCGACCTGTCCTGGGCCCGGCTCACCCGGGCCGACCAGCTCCGGCTGGCCGGCCAGGGCGCGGAAGGCGCCCGCGACCTCACCTCCGCGGCGCTGCGGGCCGGCGTGCCGACCCCCGAGCCGCACATCCCGAACGAGAAGTACCTGGCCGCGCTGGAGATCTTCTACGACCGGCTGACCGCCGACCTCGGCCGTTTCCTCAGCGGGCTGGCCCCGTTCGACGAGCTCAGCGAGGGGGAGCGGACCATCCTGCTGCGCGACCTCGAGGCGGGCGGCCGGCGGGCCCGCAAGCGGTACGAGGAGATGCTCCTCAACCTCATGGCGGACTGCCCCGACATGGCCCTGTGGATCGACCACCGGCATCGCAACGCGATCGAGGGCCGGCTGGACTCGCTCGAACCGTCGCTGCGCGAGCTGGAGCGGCTGCTGCGCGAGGTCGCTGCCGAGAACACCGCCGAGGGCGTGGCCAAGGCCCTCCAACGGGCGCACGCCGCCCTGCTCGAACACCGGATCGTCGAGTCGATCGACCTGCCGGACGGGCTCGGCGTGCCCACCCTGGACCGCGGCTACATCCCGCCGGCCTTCCAGGTCGCCGAGCGGGTCGAGGGCGTCTCCCCGGCCGACGAGGCCTTCTGGCAGGACCTCGGCGTACGCCACGACATCGACCGGTTCCTCGCCGGCTACCTCGGCACCCCGCGGGCGGTCCGGGCGCCGATGCTCGTGCTCGGCCAGCCCGGCGCCGGCAAGTCGGTGCTCACCCGCATCCTCGCCGCGCGGCTGTCCACCACCCGCTTCCTGCCGATCCGGGTGCCGCTGCGCGACGTCGACACCTCGCTGCGCCTTCAGCAGCAGATCGAGCAGGCGGTGCTCACCGCGACCACCGAGGAGACCACCTGGCCGTCGCTGGCCCGCTCGATCGACGCGGTACCGGTGATCATCTTTGACGGCTTCGACGAGCTGCTGCAGGCCACCGGGGTCAGCCAGAACGACTTCCTGCAGGTGGCGGCCGAGTTCCAGCAGCGCGAGCGGGAGCAGGGCCGGGCCGCCGCGGTGATCGTGACGAGCCGGACCAGCGTCGCGGACCGGGCCGCGCTGCCGCCGGAGACACTGCTGCTGCGCCTGCAACCGTTCGACGAGCCGCGCATCCGGGGCTGGGTGGACGCCTGGAACGAGGTGAACGCGACCCACCTGGCCGCCGAGGACGTCCTGGCCCACCGGGAGCTGGCCGGGCAGCCGCTGTTGCTGCTGATGCTGGCCCTGCACGACAGCGACGGGAACGCCCTGCGCCGCGGACCGGCCGGCCGGCTCACCACCGGCGAGCTCTACGAGCAGCTGCTGGTCGGCTTCGCCCGGCGCGAGGTCGGCAAGGCGTACAGCAACATCCCGGCGCGGACCGTGGACGCGCTCGCCGAGCAGGAGCTGAGCCGGCTCGCCGTGGTCGCGTTCGCGATGCTCAACCGCTCCGCCCAGTGGGTCACCGAGGAGGCGGTGAGTGCCGACCTGCGCGCAACTCTCGGTGAGCCCGCGCCGGGCCGGCAACCGCCGGTGAGCGCCGACGCGCTCACCGACTCCGAGCTGATCTTCGGCCGGTTCTTCTTCGTGCATCGGTCGCAGGCCGTCCGTGGCGGAGACACCAGGCGGACGTACGAGTTCCTGCACGCCACGTTCGGGGAGTACCTGGTCGCCCGGTTCACCTGGCAGCTGCTGGCCGAGGCGGTCGCGCGCGACGCGGTGACCCTCGCGGCGCGCCCGATGACCGGCCACGACCTGATCACCGACCTGCTCTCCGAGGTGCCGCTCACCGCCCGGGCGCCGGTGGTGCAGTTCCTGGCCGAGATGGCCGCCCGGCTGACCGCGGACGGCCGCGCCCGGTACACCGACGTGCTGATCCGGATGTTCCGCCAGGGTGAGCGCAGCGGGGACTGGGCCGCCTCGGCGTACCGGCCGGCCCCGGGCCGTAACGTGGCGGCGCGCTTCGCGGCGTACACGGCGAATCTGACGCTTCTCGCGGTCGTGACCTCGGGCGGATTGCGCTTCGGCGAGCTGGCCGAACCGGCCCGCTACGAACCGTTCCGGCAGTGGCACGACCACGCGACGCTCTGGCACGCGCAGCTGAACAACCAGGGCTGGGCCACCCTGGTCGAGACACTGGCGGTCGAGCGGTGCACCGGCTCGCGCGGCCGGGACGTGCGGCTGACCCTCGACGACGGCACGTTCGTCACGCCGCAACCCGACCCGCACTGGCTCTTCCGCCGGCCCGAGGCCGACCGCGGCAGCGTCACGATCACCGACGGCTTCGAGGTCGAGGCACGCCGCCGCCGTGTGTTCTTCCAGGGCTGCACGCAGAACGAGCTCGCCTGGTACACCCTCGAGCCGCTGCTCGACTCCCGGCTCGGGCCGACCACCGCCATGTACGCGTCCTGGTGGCAGAACGCCCCGTCGGCGGCCCAGGCGCTGCTCGCGGTCTGGCTGCTGCCAGCCTCCGGCGAGGACCCGGGCGAGGTCTACCGGCGCTGCGTGCGGATCGCCGCCGAGTTCCCGGACTGGGATCCGGAGCTGCAGGTCGCGTACGCGGATCAGCTGCTGCGCACGCTGGCCGGCCAGCACGACTGCCCGACCGAGGCGGCGGTCGACGTGCTCGGCGGCCTGACCGTCGCCTCGCCGGACGAGTGGCTGCGCGCGGCGACCGCGGTGCTGCGCCGGGCCGAGCGCGACGACCCGAACGCGGCCTGGCTCGCCGAGAGCGTGCTCAAGGTGGTCTCCGACGGCTGGACGTCGCTGACCGATCGGCGTGGCGCGATCACCGCGGCCGCCGGGGCCGTCGCCCTGTTGGAGCGTCGTCGCCGCGCGCCGGACGCGGCCGAGAAGCTCGGCCGCACCCGGGCGATCGCCGGTGGCGACGAGCTGCGCGGCGAGCTGGAGGCCTTCCGGGTACGCCTGGCCAGCCTGCGGACCACGAACGAGCGCTGGCTGGCCGACCTGAACGCGCTCTTCGACGAGTACAGCTGGCTGGCCGCCGGGTCGGACCGGCTGCACTCGTCGCTGGTGGCGCTGGCCCGGATGCCGGACACGGTCGGTGACATCGAGACGGTGCTCGCCTACGTCGACCAGTGCATCACCAACTGGCTGATCGGCAACCCGTAACGCTCCGTTAATCCGGTAGCGGGATGGCCCGGTCGCCGTCATCCTTCTCCACATGACCATGCTGCTGAAGCCCCACCCCGTCTGTGTCGCCGCGGCCGAACGGGCCGCCCGACAGCAGACGGCCGTCGCCGAAGGGTCGGTTCGTCAGCAGCTGTCGTGAGCGCGCCGTTCCTGGCGGGCGTGGTCGCCGGCTACGGCGTAGCCATGCCCGTGGGCGCCATCAGCGTCCTGATCGCCGGCCTTAGCGCCCGCACGTCACTGCGCGTAGGCGCGGCCGCGGGCCTGGGCGCGGCCACCGCCGACGGCATCTACGCGATGATCGCCGTCCTGGGCGGTGCGGCCGTGGCGAGCCTCGTCGCGCCGATCGCGACGCCGCTGCGCTGGGCCGCAGCCGCAGTGCTGCTCGGCCTGGCGGTGCTGACCGCGCGGAGCGCCTTCCGCAAACCGGGCGCCGCGCGCGCGGAACGCCCGGCCACGCCGCTGCGCGCCTACACCGGCATCCTGGCCCTGACCCTGCTCAACCCGGCCACCGTCATCTACTTCGCCGCGCTGGTGCTCGGCCGCTCCGGCGAGGGCGGCGGCGCCTGGTTCGTGATCGGCGCCTTCCTGGCCTCGGCGAGCTGGCAACTGCTGCTCGCCGGCGGCGGCTCGGTGATCGGCCGCTTCCTGACCGGCGACCGCGGCCGCATGATCACGGCATTGGTCTCCAGCGCCGTGATCGCCGTCCTCGCCGTTCTTCTCCTCTAGGCCTGGAGGTGCTTCATCGCCTCCCGCCGCGACAGCGGTGACAGCGAAGGGGTCGCCGCCACATACGCCCGCACCGACGACGGGTCGGTGCGGGCGTAGTGACGCAGGGCCCACCCGATCGCCTTGCGCACGAAGAAGTCGGGATGGCCGGCCTGCCGGGTGCAGTAGCCGAACAGCCGGTCGGTGTCGGTCGCGGCGCCGTAGTGCAGCTGGAACAGCAGAGCGGTGCGGACCAGCCACATGTTCTCGTCGGCCGACCAGGCGTCCATCACCTCGGCCAGCGCGGGATGGGCTCGGGCCAGGTCGCCCACGAACCGGGTCGCGAGCGGGTCGACCGTGTCCCACCAGGAGTTGGTGGTGATCAGCGTGCGCACCACCGGCAGGAAATCCGGCCCCGCCACCAACACGTGTTTTCGCAGGTAGTCGCAGGCCGCGTAGTGGTACTCGCGCTCGGGCAACGCCCAGCAGGAGAGCGCGACGACGGTGAGATCCTCGTCGGTGGGGCGGGGGAGGCCGGCGAACGCCGCCCGCTCGACCGCGCGCACCTCGGGCGCCGGGAGGCCGAAGAACGGGAACTGGTCGCGCATGTAGGCGGCCATCGCGACCGCTCGCTCCGGGTCACGCCGGGCGGCGAAGCCCGCCGCGAGCCGGCTCATCAGGGCGCCTGCCAGGTCTGTCACGACCCGCAGTCTGCCACCGTAGGGTGACAAGAATGGGTGAGCGCACGGCCGCGGGCGGCGGGAAGTGGGTGACGGTCGCCCCCGAGCGGCTGCCGCGCTGGCTGGAGAACTTCGTGACCCGGCACGGGGCGTACACGGAAAAGGGTTTGCTCTTGATCGCGGAGGACGGCGCCTCGGCGGAGTGGCAGCCGCCCCCGGGAGCGCCGCCGGTGGCCACAATGACCGATCTGGTGCGGGTCGCGCAGGAGCCGCGCACCCTCGGGCTGCTGCTCGCGCGCAAGGGCGCGGTCGCGGTCGGTGTCGCGCAGGGACCGGAACTGGTCACGTCCAAGGTGGAGACGCACTATGTGCAGGGGCGCACCGCGGCGGGTGGCTGGTCCCAGCAGCGCTTCGCGCGCCGGCGGGACAACCAGGCGAAGGCGGCGGCTGCCGACGGCGCCGGCATCGTGGGGCGTCTGCTTCTTCCCCGGGTACGGGACATGACGGCGCTGGTGACCGGGGGAGATCGAGCGGCGGTCGACGCCGTTCTCGCCGTGCCGACCCTGGCCCCGGTCGCCGAGTTGCGCGCCGAGCGGTTCCTGGACGTGCCCGAGCCCCGGCACGCGGTGCTGGTGTCCGCGGTGGCCGGGGCCCGGGCGGTGTCCGTGCTGGTGCGGGAACCTTAGTCGTACGGGAGCTTCAGTCGCCCTCGGTGACCGCGCCGGCGGCGAAGGTGTCGCAGGCCTCGGCCGGGTTGCCCGAATCGAAGCCGCGCTTGAACCACTTCTGGCGGTCGGCCGAGGTGCCGTGGGTGAACTCGGCCGGGTTGATCTGCTGGCCGGCCCGCTGCTGGAGCGTGTCGTCGCCGATCTGCTTGGCGGTGTCCAGCCCCTGCTGGATGTCCTGGTCGGTGATGCTCTTGAAGATCGGCTGCCCGCCGCCGCTCTTGGTCTCGGTGGCGTGGTTGGCCCAGACGCCGGCGTAGCAGTCGGCCTGCAACTCCAGCTTGACCGAGAGCAGGTTCTTCTCGCTGTTCGAGGCGCCGCTCTGCGCGGCCCGCATCTTCGCCTCGGTGCCGATCAGGTCCTGGATGTGATGGCCGTACTCGTGGGCCAGCACGTACGGCTGGGCGAACTCGCCGGGCGCGCCGAGCTGCTTGGCCAGCAGCTGGTAGAAGGTGAGGTCGATGTACACCCGGTCGTCGGCGGGGCAGTAGAACGGGCCGGTGCCCGAGTCGGCGGCGCCGCAGCCGGTGCTCACCCGGTTCGAGAAGAGCACGGTCTTGGACGGCTGGTACTGCTTGCCGAAGTACTTGGGCTCGGCGTCCTTCCAGAACGCCTGGATCGAGTTGATGTAGAGGACGTTGCGGCAGTCGAGGCTCTTGAGGCGGGTGCTCTTGTCGGCGCACTCCTTGGTGATGTTGGTGTTGTCACCGGTCGAGCCGCTGTTGCCGCCGCCGAGCTGGTTGACGCCGAAATAGCCGCCCGCCACGACCAGGATGATGGTGATGACGAGGCCGACGATGCCGCCACCGCCGATCGGGATGGGCAGGCCGCCGAAGCCGCCACCGCCACCGCCTCCTCCGCCGCGCTGGTCGTCGACCTGACTGGTGTCGATGTCAGCGTTCTCGTTGAGTTCCATTCCATCCTCACTGACGCCGGGGTTGCGCCACGGATACCCGTTGATCTTGGTCGGTAATCGGGTGGGAGGTGCCGTCCACCGCCCGGTAGTATGGCGCAGTGCTGCTCTGCGAAGGCTGACCTGCCGGAGTCAGCCTTCCTCTCGAGAGCGAGTTTCCACATGATCACCGCCACCGGACTGGAACTTCGTGCCGGCGCCCGGATCCTGCTGTCCCCGACCACGCTACGGGTCCAGCCCGGCGACCGGATCGGCCTGGTCGGCCGTAACGGCGCCGGCAAGACCACCACGCTGAAGGTGCTGGCCGGCGAGGGCATCCCGTACGCCGGCGCCGTGGACCGGACCAGCGAGGTGGGCTACCTGCCGCAGGATCCGCGTACCGGCGATCTGAACGTCACCGGTCGCGACCGGGTGCTCTCCGCCCGCGGGCTGGACGCGCTTCTCGCCGAGATGCAGAAGCTCGAGGTCGAGCTCGAGGAGAGCGCCGACGACAAGCTGGTCCGCCGGTACGGCCACCTCGAGGACCAGTTCGCCGCCCTCGGTGGGTATGCCGCCGAGGCCGAGGCCGCCCGGATCTGCGCGAACCTGGGCCTGCCCGACCGCGCCTTGGCCCAGACCATCGGCACCCTCTCCGGCGGTCAGCGGCGCCGGATCGAGCTGGCCCGCATCCTGTTCGCCGACTCGGGGCAGAACGGCAAGGGCATCCTGCTGCTCGACGAGCCCACCAACCACCTCGACCAGGACTCGATCTCCTGGCTGCGGTCGTACATGGCGCAGCACAAGGGCGGCCTCGTGGTGATCAGCCACGACGTGGAGCTGCTCGACGCCGCGGTCAACAAGGTCTGGTACCTGGACGCCAACCGCTCGGTCGTCGACATCTACAACGTCGGCTGGAAGAAGTACCTCGAGCAGCGGGAGACCGACGAGCGCCGGCGCCGCCGGGAGCGGGCCAACGCGGAGAAGAAGGCGGGCGCCCTGATGGCGCAGGCCGACAAGATGCGGGCCAAGGCCACCAAGACGGTCGCCGCGCAGAACATGGCCCGCCGCGCGGAGAAGCTGCTCGGCGGCCTGGAGGACAACCGGGTCGCGGACAAGGTGGCCAAGGTGCGGTTCCCGCAGCCGGCCGCGTGCGGCAAGACGCCGCTCACCGCGGTCGGGCTGTCGAAGTCGTACGGGTCGCTGGAGATCTTCGCGGATGTGGACGTGGCGGTCGACCGCGGCTCCCGGGTGGCCATCCTCGGCCTCAACGGCGCCGGCAAGACGACGCTGCTGCGTATCCTCGGCGGCCTGCTGGCGTCCGACACCGGCGAGGTGCGGCCCGGGCACGGCCTGCGGCTCGGCTACTACGCGCAGGAGCACGAGACGCTCGACGTCGATCGGACCATCCTCGAGCACATGCGCAGCGCCGCCGCCGACCAGACCGACACCGACCTGCGCAAGATTCTCGGCGCGTTCCTGTTCTCCGGCGACGACGTGGAGAAGCCGGCCGGCGTGCTCTCCGGCGGGGAGAAGACCCGGCTCGCCCTGGCCACGCTGGTCTGCTCGGGCGCGAACGTGCTGCTGCTCGACGAGCCCACCAACAACCTCGACCCGATCAGCCGCGAGCAGGTGCTGGACGCCATCGCCAACTACCCGGGGGCGATCGTGCTGGTCACCCACGATGCGGGCGCGGTGCAGGCGCTGAAGCCGGACCGCGCGATCCTGCTGCCCGACGGCGACGAGGACGCCTGGAGCGACGATCTCCTGGAGCTCGTCGAGTTGGCCTAGGACTGGACCTTCGCGATCGTCAGTTGTCAACTGGTGCCCACACAGACAGTGCGACGTTCGGGCGTTTGCGGTCAGGCCGGGCATCCGCCGGATCATGGCGAAGTTGGCACACTCGGCGTGCGAGCGGTGCGTGTTCGTTGCATCGACAGTGCGTCATGTCTCGCCGGCGGGTCTCCTCGATCGAGTGTTTCCGCAGGTGATCCATGGTCTTGGGAGCAGGGCCCGGCCACCTACCGGGTGGTCGGAAAGACTCTCGGCCTAACGTCAGTTAAGTGTCTGACATTGATGCAGGTGGTCAGCGTCAAGTTCCTGACAGTGCTAAATGGGCACGTTGGCTAAGCCAAGATGGCTAGCGCATGATCGTTGGAGGCGGTCTAATAGGTGGGACCGTATCGAACCGCACAGTCTGGGACGTGAGGATTCAACATGGCAGCCACGGGCACAGCCACCAGCACTGAGAAGGGTCGCCGAATCGTCGGCAGCGAGCGCCAGTCACTAGCGAAGGATCTGGTCAAGCGTTACACCTCTGGCGAGAGCATTCGCGCGCTCGCGGCTTCGACCGGACGTTCCTACGGATTCGTGCACCGGGTGCTGACCGAGTCGGGCGTGCAGCTGCGCCAGCGGGGCGGCGCTCGCCGGCGCAAGAAGGCGTGACGACGGAGAACGCCGAGCCCGGTAGTGCCGTGCCTGCCGACGAGGCAGGTGTTCGCTACGACCTGGACGGGCCGGTCGCAACGGTGACGTTGTGCCGGCCCCAGGTGCTCAATGCACAGACTCCGGCGATGTGGGCCGAGCTGGCGAACATTTCACGGAAATTGCCGGGTGGCGTCCGAGTCGTCATTGTCCGAGGCGAGGGGCGCGCGTTTTCCGCGGGCCTGGATCTGTCGTCCGCGCGCGGCGACGGCGATTCTTCTCTGGCTCGCCTCGCGCAGTTGTCACCATCCGAGTGCGCCGATCGGATTGCCGGCTTCCAGTCGGCGTTCACGTGGTTGCGTAACCCGTCGATCGTGACGATCGCGGCAGTACAGGGACATGCCATCGGGGCGGGATTCCAGCTCGCGCTGAACTGTGACATGCGGGTGCTCGCCGACGACGCACGGTTCTCGATGGCCGAGGTGACGCTGGGTCTGGTACCCGACCTGGGCGGCACCAAACGGCTCAGCGAACTGGTCGGGGTGTCCCGGGCACTGGAGATCTGCGTCACCGGCCGCCGTATTCCGGCGGACGAGGCCGACCGGATCGGGCTGGCCACCGCCGTGGTTCCCGGTTCCGCTCTCGGCGAAGCGGTCAATGATCTGGCGGCGGCCATTCTGTCCGCCCCGGACGGGACGATTCCCGAGATCAAGGGCCTGTTCACCGGGATCGGTCAGCGTTCGTACGCGGATCAGGACCGGACCGAGCGGGAAGCGCAGACCCGCCGCATTCGCGATCTCCTCGGTACCGGGGAGTAAACCGAGCTCGTCCCGGGTTGTCGTACCCGCGGTGCAGACTGTGCACCTGCCCGCCCCACGACAGCCCGGGAGGTGAACCGATGGGCCCGTCCTCGAGCACGTCCAGCTGGATGATGCTGCGTTCGATCCAGAATTCCGATCGGGTCACGAAGCACCGCCTCACGCGCGGCACCACCCGCCGGATCATGCGCTTCGCCCGGCCCTATCGCCGCGACATCGTGGTTTTCCTGCTCACCGTCGTCCTCGACGCCGTGATCGGGGTGGCCACCCCGCTGCTGGCCGGCCACGTGGTCAACGCCATCACCGGTGGCGGCGCCGGCGCGGCCGGGGTGATCACCCGGCTGGCCCTGGCGATCGCCGTCCTCGCGGTCGTCGACGCGTTCCTGTCGCTCGCCCAGCGCTGGTATTCGGCCCGCATCGGCGAGGGCATCATCCTCGACCTGCGCACCCAGGTGTACGACCACGTCCAGCGCATGCCGCTGCAGTTCTTCACCCGCACCCAGACCGGGGCCCTGGTCAGCCGGCTCAACAACGACGTGCTGGGCGCCCAGCGGGCGTTCACCTCGACGCTCTCCGGCGTGGTCAGCAACGTCATCCAGCTGGTGCTCACCGCCGTGGTCATGTTCAGCCTGTCCTGGCAGATCACCGTGCTGTCGCTGGCCCTGCTGCCGCTGTTCATCCTTCCGGCGCGCCGGGTCGGCAAGCGGCTCGCCGAGATCACCCGCGAGTCGTACAACCTCGACGCCAAGATGAACGCGACGATGACCGAGCGGTTCAACGTCTCCGGCGCCCTGCTGGTCAAGCTGTTCGGCCGGCCCGACGACGAGGCCGCGCGCTTCGGGGCGCGGGCCGCGCGGGTCCGTGACATCGGCGTCCAGCAGGCGATGTACTCGCGCACCTTCTTCGTGGCGATGCTCCTGGTCGCGTCGCTGGCGCAGGCGCTCACCTACGGCCTCGGCGGCTGGCTCGCGGTCACCGGCGCGGTCACCGCCGGCACGGTGGTCACGCTCGCGCTGCTGCTCACCCGTCTGTACGGGCCGCTCACCGCGCTGAGCAACGTGCGGGTCGACGTGATGAGCGCGCTGGTCTCATTCGACCGGGTCTTCGAGGTGCTCGATCTCCAGCCGGGCATCGCCGAGAAGCCGGATGCCGTCGACGTCCCGGCCGGCGCGGGCCGGATCGAGTTCCGCGACGTGCACTTCCGCTATCCGAGCGCGAACGAGGTGTCGCTGGCGACGCTGGAGGACGTCGCGACCCTCGACCGCACCGAGTCCGCGCCGGTGCTCAAGGGCGTCGACTTCACCGTCGAACCGGGCCAGTTGGTCGCGCTCGTCGGCCCGTCCGGCGCCGGCAAGTCGACCACCTCGATGCTGGTCTCCCGGGTCTACGACGTCACCGACGGCGCGGTGCTGGTCGGCGGGGTCGACGTGCGGGACGCCACGCTCGGCTCGCTGCGCGACACCATCGGCGTGGTCACCCAGGATTCGCACCTGTTCCACGAGACGATCGCCGAGAACCTCCGGTACGCCCAGCCGGACGCGACCGAGGACCAGATGTGGGCGGCGCTGGCGGGAGCGCAGGTCGCCGGCCTGGTGCGCGCGCTGCCCGACGGGCTGGAGACGGTGGTCGGCGAGCGCGGGTACCGCTTCTCCGGGGGCGAGAAACAGCGGATCGCGATCGCCCGGCTGCTGCTCAAGCACCCGTCGATCGTCATACTCGACGAGGCCACCGCCCACCTGGACAGCGAGTCGGAGGCGGCCGTGCAGCGGGCGCTCACGGTGGCGCTGGAGGGCCGCACGGCGCTGGTCATCGCCCACCGGCTCTCCACCGTGCGCGACGCCGACCAGATCCTGGTGCTCGACGACGGCCGGATCGTCGAGCGCGGCCGGCACGAGGAGCTGGTCGCGGCCGGCGGGCTGTATGCGGAGCTGTACCGCACCCAGTTCGCGGTGTCGTCGCCCGAGGCCGAGGCGCCGCCCTACGAGCAGGGCGACGTGGAGATCATCACGGTCCCGGCCGGCTCGGTCGAGCCCTAACCGGCCGGCCCGCCCGCGTCGGCGGCGGGACCGGGCGGATGCCTGGCCGCCGACCCGCTCGGCTGGCTTGCGGCGGGGCCGCCCGGCTGGCTTGCTGCGGGGCCGCCCGGCTGCCTGGCTGCGGGGCCGGCCGGCTGGCTTGCGGCGGGGCCGCCCGGCTGGCTTGCGGCGGGGTTGGTCGGCTGCGTTGCGGGGTCGGCCGGCTGGGATCTGCGGCGGGTGCAGGCCCGACGACGAGACCACGGTGGCGTTGCGGCTGTTGGCCGACCGCCCGTCGGGCCGGCACGACATTACGGTGGCAGACCGGATACCGAGCTTGCGTTGTAGCGCGCTCGAAGCCATAGCCTCGTGGCCATGAAGGCGAACGAGCAGTTGGCGGAGGCGTTGCGCCTGGCCGTCGACCCGCCCGGCGGCGTGTCGGTTGCTGCGTTGCGGCGCCTGGTCATGGAGGACCTGGCCCAGCAGTGGGACATTGCGACGGCGGCCCAGTACGTCGGTGTGAGCCCGCACACGCTGCGCTATTACGAGCGGGTCGGCCTGATCACGGTGCCTCGCAACGCCGCTGGGCATCGCGTCTACGATGCCTCGTCCGTCCGGCGCCTGGTGTTCTTGACACGGATGCGCACCTCTGGCATGCCGATCAGCGACCTGCGCCACTACGTCGCGCTCGTCGATCGCGGCGACGCCACCATTCCCGACCGCCTCGACATGCTCCTCGAGCACCGCGACACGTTGCGGGCCCAGCTAGCGCAGATCCAACTCGCTCTGGCCGCTACCGAATACAAGATCGCCACGTACGGAGGATCGGCTCAGCCATGAGCAATTTTCAGCACGACATCGATAGCGCAGACAACCTCAAACGGCGTAGCCATGGCCTGGATGTTCTCGCCAGGATCGATGGAGATGCCGGGACGGGGGTGATCGGCTCGCTGGCCGATCTGTCGCCCGCCCTGGGCCACCATGTGGCAGCGTTCGCCTTCGGCGACATCTACGACCGGCCGGGGCTCGACGCACGGTCCCGGCAGCTGGTCACGATCGGCGTGCTGACCGCCCTCGGCGGGTGCGAACCTCAGCTCAGGGTGCACGTAGGGGCCGCACTCAACGTCGGCCTGACCCCGGACGAGATCGTCGAGGCGATACTGCACGCCGCCGTTTACGCCGGGTTCCCGCGGGCACTGAACGCCACCTTCGCCGCGAAGGAGGTCTTCGACAGCCGCGGGATCCGGCCTTCCCCGGCGAACTCCTCGTCCGCCGAGAGGAAATGACGCCTCTGCGATGCGCCGTGATGTCGTTGTAACCGGCGCAGGCCCCGTCGCCGTATTTCGCGACGCATTGACTGTTCAGGTTGATCGTGCTCCGTGACCTCCAGCGCCGGCCTTGCGGCCGGTGAGGGACAGCAGCCGGGTGAACTCGTCGGCGTCCGGCGGGAACTCGGTCATCTCGGCGAAGGCGCCCCGCTCGCGGCCCAGCGGCGCCATCTGCTCGGTGAACGGGGTGACCGCGGCGACGACCTCCGGGCTGGGCGTGTAGTCCTGACCGGTGCCCTGCGAGAGATCCCAGCCGTGCACGGTCAGGTCGACCAGCACCAGGTTGGCCACGACCGCCTGCGGGAGCCCCATCCGGGGCGAGGTCCCCTCGATCGCGGCCGGCTCCGACCAGGCGTCGACCAGCTTGCGGGTCTCGTCGGCGAACCGGTTCCGCCAGTCGCCGGCGAGGAAGTCCGGCTTGGTGTCGAAGTCGGCGTCCTGCTTGGTCGCCAGCGCCTGGAAGTTCACCACGACCTGGAACAGGTGGTTCACCAGGTCGCGCACCTGGAACTCGGCGCACGGGGTGGGGTCGGAGAGCTGGGTGTCATCGATGCCGTGCACCACCGGAACGGTCCGCTCGGCGGCGGCCGCCAGTAACTCGCTGATCCTGGTCGTCATGACCTGCCACCGTAGCGGAGTGCAGCCGGGCGAACTCGGCCGCCAGACCCTCGATCTGGTAGTGAGCGTTCAAGCCGCTCGGGTTCGGCAGCACCCAGACCGGCACCCCGCCGACCGTCTGCTCCTGCGGCCCGATCGCCGCCGTTCGCCGCCCGAAGGCCGTCCGGTACGCGGTCACCCCGAGCACGGCCAGATACCGAGGACGCCACGTCGCGGCGAGCTCGGCCAGGATCGCGCCGCCCTCGACCAGCTCGGCCGTGGACAGCTCGTCGGCCCGCGCGGTGGCCCGGGCGACCACATTGGTGATGCCCAGCCCCATCGCCGGCAGCCGGGCCTGCTCGGAGGGGTGCAGCAGCCGCGGGGTGAACCCGGACCGGTGCAGCGCCGGCCAGAAGCGGTTGCCCGGCCGGGCGAAGTGATGCCCGGTGGCGGCTGAGTAGAGGCTCGGGTTGATCCCGGAGAACAGCACCCGCAGGTCCGGCCCGATCAGGTCGGGAATGGTGCGTCCGGCCGCGGCCGCCACCTCGCCCGCGGTCGGCTTCTCAAAAAGCGGTTCAGAGCGCACGCAGGTATCCGCCGTCCACCGGGACGACCGCCCCGGTCACGTACCCGGCAGCGGGGGAGAGCACGAACGCCGCCACCTTGCCGAACTCCTCCGGCTCGCCGACCCGGCGCAGCGGGATCGTCCCGGCCGCCTCGGCCGCGGCCGCCGCCGGGTCGTCGGCGTCCGCGAACAGCTCCCGGTTGCGGTCGGTCATGATCCGGCCAGGCAGCAGGCCGACGATCCGGACGCCGCGTGGACCGTACTCGTCGGCCATGTCCTTGGCCGCCATCGCGAGCCCCGGCCGCAGCCCGTTGGACAGCCCCAGCCCGGTCAGCGGCGTCTTCACCGTGGTGGACAGCACCACGCCGATGGCGGCGCCCTCGGACAGCGCCGAGGCGATCACCCGCAACGCGCGTACGGTCCCGAGGAACACCGTCTCGAACGCCGACCGCCACTGCTCGTCCGTCATCGCGGCGGCGGTGCCGGGCGGCGGCCCGCCGACCGAGATCAGCGCGCCGTCCAGCCGGCCGAAGTGGTTCGTCGCCGCCTGGATCAGCCGGTCCGGCGTGTCCTGGTCGGTCAGGTCGGCGACCACCCCGATCGCGAGCGGCCCGAGCGACTCGGCGGCCGCGGCCACGTGCTCCGGGTCGCGCGACGACAGCACCACCCTGGCCCCGTCCGCGACGAGCGCCTGGGCGGTGGCGTAGCCCAGCCCCCGCGAACCCCCGGTGATGATGTAGACGCGTCCGTCGAGGCCGAGATCCATGGCGTCGATCCTGCCACCTCAGGGTCTATGCAGAGCGGCGGCGGTGGCGGCGTCGGCGGGCAGGAACGCCTCGATGGCGAGTTCGGCCAGGGTGACGTCGAGCGGCGTACCGAGCACCGAGGTGATGCTGAAGAACGTGAGGTCGCCGAAGCGGAGCGGCACGACCAGCCCGGTGGGTGTGCCGCCGACCGTGCCGCCCGGGTAGCCGGCCAGCTCGGCGTGCAGGTCGCGCAGCGCGGGGTCGGCGGTGTGCGCGGCCTGCTGGTCGAGTCGGTGCAGCACGTGCGTGCGCCACTCGGCCAGGTTCCCGATCCGCGGCGCCATCCCCGCCGGGTGCAGCGACAGCCGGAGCACGTTCACCGGCGGCTCCAGCAGCCACGCCGCGCAGCCATCGGTGAACCGGCCGACCGCGTCGTTCGCATCGATCATCGTCCAGTGCCGGTCGATCAGCACGGCCGGGTACGGGTCGTGGCCGGTCAGCACGTCCCGCAGGGACGACAGCACGTCCGACAGCGGCGCGTCCCGCAGACCGGTCTCCGCCCAGGCCGGGGCGTACCCGCCGGCCAGCAGCAGCTCGTTCTGCCCGCGCAGCGGCACCTCGAGCCGGGACGCGAGCCGAAGGATCATCTCCCGGGTCGGCCGCGACCGTCCGGTCTCCACGAACGACAGGTGCCGCGCCGACACACCGGCCGTCGAGGAGAGCTCCAGCTGGCTCATCCGCCGAGTGGTTCGCCACTCGCGCAGCAGCGTGCCGACGTCACTCATGCGGGA
This sequence comes from Actinoplanes sp. KI2, assembly GCF_025630775.1. GTDB lineage: Bacteria > Actinomycetota > Actinomycetes > Mycobacteriales > Micromonosporaceae > Actinoplanes. Next base: position 60,370 of record NZ_JAOSZE010000005.1, on the reverse strand, counting down.
AGCCTAGGTACCGCGCGGGAACGGGCGCCATTACCTCCGACGTAATCGACCGCATGACCCAACCTCGGCGAGGGTTGGCCCCGTCATAGTCACAGCGAAGGGAAAGACGATGAGCGACTTCGACAGCGTGGTCTCGCGGTACCTGGCCGTCTGGAACGAGACCGACCCGGCCGCCCGCCGCAAACGGATCGACGACCTGTTCGCCGACGACGTCCGCTATGTCGACCCGATGGCCGCGGTCTCCGGGCGGGAGGCGCTCGACGGCCTCGTCGGCGCCGTCCAGCAGCAGTTTCCCGGCCTGACCTTCAGCCTCGGCACCAAGGTCGACGGTCACCACGACCAGGCCCGCTTCACCTGGCACCTGGGCGCGGTCCCGGGCGAGCCGCTGGTGGAGGGTTTCGACGTGGCCGAGCTGGATGCGGACGGCCGCATCCAGCGAGTGCTCGGCTTCCTCGACAGGGTTCCGGCCTAGGTTCGGCCGCCGATCACCCAGGTTCGGCCCGCCACCTGAACCGCCACGGTGCCGACGGCGGATCGCACGGCCGGTCCGCGGCGAGCTCGGGGCGCGGAGGAGCCGTCATAGCTCCACCGCGCCTCGCGCTCGGCCAGCTCCGCCCCCGCGATCGCGGGCAGCTCGCGTTTCCGGCGAAGGTCGCGCGCGAGATCCCAGCCGTCGCGCAAGGAACCCTGTGTCGGGCGTTCCGCCGCCCACGACGAGAAGGAGGCCTTCCACCGATCACCGAGGCCGGCCGAGAGCATCGGCCACTGCCGCGCGACCTCACCGGCGCGCTTGCGCAGCAGCGCGACTCGCGCCGCGTCCACCTTGAGGGCATCAAAACCAGGAGGTACGGGTTTGCCCCGGGTCAGCGCTTCGACGAGCTCGGCTTGGCGGGTGGCCAAGCTCCGCGGTGCGCCGCCGGGCTGTTCCGCATGGCCACCCTCCCGGCCGCCCCCGGCCACGCCGGGCTCGCTGCCGAGCCGGTCTCCGCTGCCGAGCCGGCCTTCGCTGCCGAGCCGGCCTTCGCTGCCGAGCCGGCCTTCGCTGCCGAGCCGGTCTCCGCTGCGCGGCCCGAGACCGGTGGTCATGCGGTGATCGCGGGATAGCCGGCGGCGGCGGCGATGGCGTCGAGCTCGGCGCTGAGTTCGGCGGCGGGTGGGTAGTCGCCGTCTCGTTCCAGCATCAGCGCGGGTGGGCGGTGGCGGGCGCACAGCTCGGTGACCAGGGTGAGCACCTCCTCGGGGACCGCGTCGGTGTGGGTGTCGTGGTAGAGACCCTGGTGTTCAGCGCCGCCGGCCACGTGGACGTAGGCGACCCGGTCGAGCGGAAGCTTGTCCAGCAGGGCCAGCGGGTCGTCGCCGCGGTTGCGGGCGTTGGCGTAGACGTTGGCGATGTCCAGCAGCAGCAGGGCGCCGGTCCGGTCCAGGATCTCGGTCAGGAAGTCGGCCTCGGTCAGCTCGTCGTCGGGCCAGTCGAAGAGGGAGGCGATCGGTTCCAGCGCCAGCGGCACGGGCAGCTCGGCGGTGGTGCGGGCGACGTTGGCCACCACCGCGTCGATCGCTTCGTGGGTGCGCGGGATCGGGAGCAGGTGTCCGGCCTCGATGCCGGCCGCGCGTACGAAGGCGATGTGCTCGCTGACCAGCGGGGCCTTCAGCCGCGAAGCCACCGTGGCCAGGTGGGTGACCCGCGCGGGGTCGACCGGCTCGGCGCCGCCCAGGGACAGGCGCACGCCGTGCGGGATCACCGCCACGCCGCGGTCGAGCAGCGCGGGCAGGCCGTCGGGCAGGTCGCCGTGCGCGTGCACCGACTCGGCCACCACCTCGGCGAAGCGCAGGCCGGGCAGTCCGGCGACGTAGCCGGAGATCTCCGGGCGCCAGCCGATGCCCACCCCGTACGCCATCTCAGCCACCGCAACCACCCCCGCCCCCGCACGAGCTGCCCCCGCCGCAGGAGCTGCTGCTCCCGCACGAGCTGCTGCTCCCGCACGAGCTGCTGCTCCCGCACGAGCTGCTGCTCCCGCATGAGCCGGCGGAGGAGCCGCTGGTGAAACCGTTGGAGACGACCCGCTGGATCCCCGCCTCGGCGGCGAACGCCGGGTCCATGTCGTAGAGCGCGGCCGCCCCGAACAACGCCACGCCGAGCGCGGCGCCCGCCGCGCCGTACGTCGCGTACGCCGGCGACTGGCCCGGTGACAGGTAGCCGTGCCGTTCCCGCAGCTCCCGCATCCGGGCGGTGGCCACGCCGGTGGCGATCCGGCGGGTGCGGGCCAGGCGCCAGGTCAGGATGGCGACGACCACGAGGGCGGCGAAGAGGAAGCCGACCGGCTTGTTGTTCTGGACACCGGCGACCATGCGGAAGACGCCGATCAGGCCGAGCGCACCGGCCGCCCACGCCCACAACCGCGCCTGCTTGAGCGCCTCGGTGCTGACCGCGAGGCCGCGCCGTTCGAGGCCGGCCCGCAGGTCGTCGAGGGCCGAGCGCACCCACTGGTCGCCGGTGAGGTCGCGGGTGCGGATCTGGCCGCTCGCCGCGTGGTGGATCGCGGAGTCGAGCGGGGTGACACCGGCCGGGATCGGCCCGGTCTGCACGAGGGCGTTCCCCGAGGTGCCGAGGGCGCCGGCCGCGCGGAGGCCGCTGATCGAGGAGTAGACGGCCAGGCGGTCGCCGCCGTTGAGGTAGGCGAGCTGCTGCGGACCGAGGTCGTCGACAGATGCGTTCCGGTCCCCCCGGAACAGAACCTTGCGGTGCGCCGCGGCGAGGATCGCGATGACGACCAGCGCGACGATGTACCCGACGATGAAGGCCGGGCCCGGAATCCCCCAGGTGTCCTGCATGGCCTCATTGTGCAGAGGCCCGCAACGACCCTCCTACCTGCGCCTTACCGCTTCCTCCACGACGTCGAGCACCCGGCTCAGCTCGCCCGGCGGCCGGCCGGTGGCCAGGTGCAGGACCAAGCCGTCGTACGCGAGCTCGAGGAACTGGGTGAGCACCTCGACCGGCACGTCGTCGCGCAGCACGCCGGCCTCGCGCTGGCGCTGCAGGCGGTCCCGGGTGGCGTCGGCGATGGCCGCCGAGCGTTCGGCCCAGCGCTTGGCGAACGCGGGGTCGGTGCGCAGCCGGCGGGAAACCTCGAGCTGGGTGCCGAGCCAGCCGGCCGTGTCGCCGTCGCTGCTCCCGGCGCGGGCCAGCAGGTCACGCATCACCTGGACGAGGCCGTTGCGGGCCACGGTCTCGACCATGGCGGCGGCGTCGTCCTCGGCGACGGCGAGGAACAGCGATTCCTTGTCGCGAAAATGGTGGAAAATCGCCCCGCGGGACAGGCCGGTGGCATCCTCGAGGCGGCGCACCGTGGCGCCCTCGTAGCCGAACCGCGCGAAGCAGTCGCGAGCCGCCGCGAGAATTTCGTGGCGCCTCGCCTCCAGCTGGTCCTGGCTTACTCTGGGCACGCCTTGGATCGTGTCACGCAGGTGCTTCGTTTTGCAATCCGTACGTACGTCTTGTCAGCGCCGGGTGTACGGCCGGGATCGGATGGCGCGAAATCCACCGTCCGGTCCCGAAATTGCTGACAGTCCTGGACTGTTCGCTTCCGCCCTACCTCACGTAAAGTGCGCGGGTGCCACTTGTCCTCATCGCTCTCGACGACACCCTGCTCGACCGCAGCGGTGCCTTCCGGCTGTGGGCAAAGGGTTTCCTCGACGAGATCGGGGCCTCACAGGATGATCTCGATTGGTTACTCTCCGTCGACGCGGACGGTCTCACTCCCCGTTGGGACCTGGCCGACCTGATCCGCGACCGGTACCGGCTCAACGTGCCCTCGATAGATCTGCTCGAGGAGCTGCGTGAGGGACCGTTGGCGTTCGAGCGGCTCGACCCGCTGGTCGGTTGCGCGCTGCGGATCGCCGGCGACGCCGGGCTGGTGCCGGTGGTGGTCACCAACGGGCAGTCCGAGATCCAGGACACCCGGATCCGGCGGACCGGCCTCGACCAGTACATCGCCGATTGGGTGATCTCCGAGCGGGCCGGGGTGAGCAAGCCGAACCCGCGGATCTTCGCGCTCGCCGCGCAGCGGGTGCGGATGCGACTCGGCGGCGCCTGGGTGGTGGGCGACAGCCCGGAGGCGGACATCGGCGGGGCGGCGGCGATGGGCCTGCCCAGCGTGTGGCTGCACCGCGGGCGCGAGTGGGTGGACAACCGGTTCGCGCCGACCCGCGTGGTGGGCAACGTGATCCAGGGCATCTCCGCGATCATGGCCGCCCAATAATTCGGTTGCGTTCTCCCGAGCGCCCAGGAGAGAGTGGGCGCGTTCCGACGAGAGAGAAGGGGGTGGGTCAGATGGCCGTCTTTGCGATGTCGCCTGCCCAGATCACTTTCCTTCCTTCTTTCTCCGAGGAGACCCTCCAGTGCGTTCGCACGAGACTTCACGCCGTCGGCGCAAGTTCGACGACGACGATCCAAACTTCCTGAAGCGGGGGCGGCTCGAGCCACGCCTGGCCGAGGAGCCCGACCTGCCCGAGACCGGTGACAACTGGTCCAGCTGGGACGGTGCGCTGCACGGTCCCGACCCGAGACCCGACTGGGTGCGCACCGAGCACGCCGCGGTCGACGACGAGCTGGGCATGCTCAAGACCGGCAAGGAAGCCGACGTCTTCCTGGTTCGCCGGCACATCCCCGGCACCGACAAGGTCAGCCTGCTGGCCGCCAAGCGGTACCGCGACGGCGACCACCGGCTGTTCCACCGGGACGCCGGCTATCTCGAGGGCCGACGGGTCCGCCGCTCCCGGGAAAACCGCGCGATGACCAACCGCAGCTCGTTCGGCAAGCAGATGATCGCCGGGCAGTGGGCGGTGGCCGAGTTCGGCGCGCTCTCCCGGCTGTGGCAGATCGGGCAGGCCAGTGGCCTGGTCCGGGTGCCCTACCCGGTGCAGCTCATCGGCACCGAGCTGATGATGGAGTTCGTCGGCGACTGGGACACCGGCGAGGCGGCACCCCGGCTCGCGCAGGTGCGCACCGACCCGGACGGCCTGGCCGATCTCTGGCAGCAGATGACCGACGCGCTGTCGGTGCTGGCCCGCGCGCAGGTGGCACACGGCGACCTGTCGCCGTACAACACGCTGGTGCACGACGGCGCGCTGGTGCTGATCGACCTGCCGCAGATCGTCGATGTGGTCGCCAACCCGCAGGGCGCCGACTTCATCGCCCGCGACGTGCGCAATGTGGCCGGCTGGTTCACCCAGCGCGGGCTGCAGGTGGACGCGGACGACCTGCTGGACCGTCTGCTGCACGAGGCGGGCCTGCGATGACCCGCCGCACGCGCCCCGGCCCGCGACCGCCGAGCACTAGGCGGCCGCGGCCGGGTTGCATCACTGCAGGTAGCCCTCGACCTCGGTGACGGCATGGGCCTGCTCGGCGTTCGGGTCGTTGCCCACATCGCGGGCGGCCCGGCGCCGGCGCAGCAGGTCCCAGCACTGGTCCAGGGACTCTTCCAGCTCGCGGAGCCGAGCGTGCTCCTCATCCGAGGAGATCTTGCCCTGGGCCAGGAGCTGACGGAGCGTGTGCTCCTCGTCGACCAAACCGTGGATCCGGTCCAGCACATTCTTGTCATCCATGTGCGAAGCCTATTCACCGGCGACATTGTGACCAGCCCCAGCGGCTGATCTCGCGCCGATCGTGTCGAGCGCCACCTCCGGCGTACGCGTGGGCAAGCGCAGCGCGAGCAGCGCCGCGGCGACGGCCAGGCCGGACAGGACCAGGCCGATCTCGTGGAAGGCGGGCACCGGTCCGACCTGGACCGCGCGGGCGGCCAGTAGCGAGCCGAGGATGCCGACGCCGATCGAGCCACCCAGGCGCTGGGCGATGTTGAAGAGCGTGTTGCCGTCGGCCAGTTTGGCGTCGGGCAGCGGGGCGAGCATCACCGACAGCAGCGGGGTGATGCCGAAGCCGATCGCGGCCGCCCGGCCGGCCAGGATCAGCGAGGTCGCCCACAGCGGAGTGGCCGCGGTGAGCAGGAGCAGCCCGGAGCTCGCCACCGCCAGCACCGCGAACCCGGTCACCACCAGGTAGCGGACCCCGTGGCGGGCGGCCAGCCGCTGGCCGAGCGCGGTGCCCACGCCGGTGATCACGCCCTGGGGCAGCAGGGCCAGGCCGGTGGCGAAGGCCGAGTGCCGCTGCACCGACTGGGTGAAGACCGGGAGCAGGAAGACCGCCGCGAACGCGACGACCGACGACGTCACGCTCAGCACCAGCGCCAGGGCCGAGCGGCCGTGCCGGAGCAGGGTGAGATCGACCGCCGGGTCTCGGGTGCGCGGGGCCCACCAGACGTACGCAAGAAGCAGCGCGACGCCGACGCCCAGGGTGACCATCGTCCCGGGGTCGGTCCAGCCCTCGCCGGTGGCCCGGCTCGCGCCGAAGAGGACGCCGACCAGGCCCACGCTGAGCAGGAGGAGACCGACGGGGTCGGGACGAGCGTGACCGTCCGCGGTGGGTGCCACCTCCGGCGGCAGGCGGCGGACGCCGAGCAGGGCGAGCGCGCCGATCGGCAGGTTGACCAGGAAGATCCAGCGCCAGCCGCCGGCCGCGATCAGCAGGCCGCCGAGGGACGGGCCGATCGCGGGGGCCAGGAAGAACAGCAGGCCGGCCGCGACCGGGACGCGGCGTTCGCGACCCTGGCGGCCGAGCAGGACGCTCATCGCGAGCGGCACCAGCGGCGCACCCGCGAAGCCCTGGACGGCCCGCGCGGCGATCAACCCGCCGATCCCGGGTGCGGCGGCGCAGCCGGCCGAGGCCAGCAGGAACGCGGCCAGCGCGACGGCGTAGACGCGCATCGTGCCGAAGCGCCGGGCGAGATAGGACGTCGTGGTGAGGCCGGCCGCGAGGGCCAGCAGGTAGCCGCTGACCACCCACTGCGCGGTGGCCAGGTCGGCGTGCAGCTCGGCGGCGATGTCCGGGACCGCGACGTTGACGATCGAGGAGTCCACCATGGTCAGCAGCGGGCCGGCCAGCAGGCCGAGCTGCATCAGCGGGCTGAGCTTCCTCATGGCTGGTCGACCAGGCCGGTCAGCCGCTCGATCCAGGCGAGCTCGCGGTCGATGCGGCCGGCCAACTCGGCCACGACGAGGCCGCCCCACTCGTGGTTGCGCGACCGGGTGGAGCGCTCGGCCAGGCCGGCCAGATGCGTTTTCTGTACGCCGAGTGCCTCCGTGCGGGCGGACAGGACCCGACCCCGCTCGTCCGCCGTGAGGTGCTCGAACTGGCCGACCCGGGTGAGGAACTCGTTCTCGTCGGCGGCCTGCTCGGGGGTCAGGTCGGCGAGCATGTCGTGCAGCAGCTCGCGGCCGAGCTCGGTGATCTCGTACACGTGTCGCGGCGGGCGGCCCGGCAGCGTCTCGGCGGTCTTGGTGACCGCGCCGGCCTCCTCGAAGCGGCGCAGGGCCGGATACAGCGTGTTGTTGTGCAGCGCGTACGCCGTGGTCTGGCTGACCTTGCGCTTGAGCTCGTAGCCATGGACCGGCCCGCGCTGGAGGTGGCTGAGGATCACGATGTCCAGGTACACGCCGTCCAGTTTGACATAGGTCAGACTGGACTAGGAAGGCCGAAAAAATCGCCCCGCCGGAGAACCGGCGGGGCGATTTCCGACTCAGCTGTGCAGCATCTTCCGCAGCACGAACTGGAGGATGCCGCCGTGGCGGTAGTAGTCCGCCTCGCCGGGCGTGTCGATGCGCACGTCGGCGTCGAACTCGATGCCGGTGTCCGTGCGGACCTTGACGGTGGCCGGGATCGCGCCGTCGTTGAGCGCCGTGACGCCGGTGATGGTGAAGGTCTCGGTGCCGGTCAGGCCCAGCGACTCGGCGTTGGTCTTCGGCGGGAACTGCAGCGGCAGCACGCCCATGCCGATCAGGTTGGAGCGGTGGATGCGCTCGTAGCTCTCGGCGATGACGGCGCGGACGCCGAGCAGCATGGTGCCCTTCGCCGCCCAGTCCCGGGACGAACCCGAGCCGTACTCCTTGCCGGCCAGGATGACCAGCGGGACGCCCGCCTCCTGGTAGGCCACGCTGGCGTCGTAGATCGTCGTCTGGTCGCCGGTCAGGTGGTTGACCGTGAAGCCGCCCTCGACGCCGGGCACCAGCTGGTTGCGCAGCCGGATGTTGGCGAACGTGCCGCGGATCATGACCTCGTGGTTGCCCCGGCGCGAGCCGTAGCTGTTGAACTCGTGCCGCGGCACGCCGCGCTCGGCCAGGTACTTGCCCGCGGGGGAGTCCGGCTTGATCGAGCTGGCCGGCGAGATGTGGTCGGTGGTGACCGAGTCGCCGAGCTTCGCGAGGACCCGGGCGCCCGAGATGTCGGACACCGGCGCCGGCGAGGCGGCCATGCCCTCGAAGTACGGGGGCTTGCGGACGTACGTGGACTCGTCCGTCCATTCGAAGGTCTGGCCCTCGGGCGTCGGCAGCGACTGCCACCGCTCGTCGCCGGCGAAGACATCCGAGTAGGCGGAGCTGAAGCCCGAAGCGCCGATCGCGTTGGCGATGACGTCGTCGATCTCCTTGGCGCTCGGCCAGATGTCGCTGAGGTAGACCGGCTGGCCGTCGCTGCCGGTGCCGAGCGGCTCCGACGTGATGTCCAGGTCCATCGTGCCGGCCAGCGCGTACGCGACCACCAGCGGCGGCGAGGCCAGGTAGTTCATCTTGACGTCCGGGTTGATCCGGCCCTCGAAGTTCCGGTTGCCGGAGAGCACGCTCACCGCGGTCAGGTCCTCCGCGTTGACCGCGGCGGAGATCGCCTCGGGCAGCGGGCCGGAGTTGCCGATGCAGGTGGTGCAGCCGTAGCCGACCAGGTTGAAGCCGAGCTTGTCGAGGTACGGCGTCAGACCCGCCCGGTCGTAGTAGTCCATGACGACCTTGGAGCCCGGGGCGAGCGTGGTCTTGACCCACGGCTTGCGGGACAGGCCGCGGTCGACCGCGTTCTTGGCGAGCAGCGCCGCGCCGATCATGACCTGCGGGTTCGAGGTGTTGGTGCAGGAGGTGATCGCGGCGATCACGACGGCGCCGTGGTCGAGCTCGAACTCGGTGCCGTCCTCGCCGACCACCCGCGTCGGCTTCGACGGCCGGCCGTTCGCGCCCTCGGCCGCCGAGAAGACGTGCGGCTTGTCCGAATCGTCCTGCACGGCGTTGGCCGGCGAGTCGGAGGCCGGGAAGGATTCGTCGCTGGCCTCGTCGGCGTGGCCGATGGGCTGCACGTAGTTCTTGAGGGCCTCGCGGAACATCGGCTTGGCGCTGTTCAGCGGGACGCGGTCCTGCGGGCGCTTCGGGCCGGCCAGCGACGGGACGATCGTCGACAGGTCGAGCTCGAGCTTCTCCGAGTAGTCGGGCTCGGCGTTCGGGTCGAGCCAGAGGCCCTGCCGCTTCGCGTACGCCTCGACCAGCGCGACCTGGGCGTCGCTGCGCCCGGTCAGGCGCAGGTACTTGATGGTCTCGTCGTCGATCGGGAAGATCGCCACGGTCGAGCCGTACTCCGGCGACATGTTGCCGATCGTGGCGCGGTTCGCCAGCGGCACGGCGCTCACGCCGGGGCCGTAGAACTCGACGAACTTCGAGACCACGCCGTGCTCGCGGAGGATCTCGGTGATCGTGAGGACCAGGTCGGTCGCGGTGGTGCCGGCCGGCATCTCGCCGGAGAGCTTGAAGCCGACGACCCGGGGGATCAGCATGCTGACCGGCTGGCCGAGCATCGCGGCCTCGGCCTCGATGCCGCCGACGCCCCAGCCGAGCACGCCCAGGCCGTTGACCATCGTGGTGTGCGAGTCGGTGCCGACCACCGTGTCCGGGTACGCCTGGCCGTTGCGCTCCATGATCGTCCGGGCCAGGTACTCGATGTTGACCTGGTGCACGATGCCGGTGCCGGGCGGAACGACCTTGAACTCGTTGAACGCGGTCTGTCCCCAGCGCAGGAACTGGTAGCGCTCGCGGTTCCGCTGGTACTCCAGCTCGACATTCCGGGCGAACGCGTCCTCGCGGCCGAACAGGTCGGCGATCACCGAGTGGTCGATGACCAGCTCGGCCGGCGCGAGGGGGTTGACCTTGGTGGGGTCGCCGCCCAGCTCCCGTACGGCCTCGCGCATGGTGGCCAGGTCGACCACGCAGGGCACGCCGGTGAAGTCCTGCATCAGCACCCGCGCCGGGGTGAACTGGATCTCCACGCTCGGGTCGGCGGTCTGGTCCCAGCCGCCGAGCGCCCGGATGTGGTCGGCGGTGATGTTCGCGCCGTCCTCCGTCCGGAGCAGGTTCTCCAGGAGGATCTTCAAGGAGTAGGGCAGGCGGGCGTGCCCCTCGACCTTGTCGATCGTGAAAATCTCGTAGCTCGCGTCTCCGACGCGCAGCTCGCTCTTCGCACCAAAGGTGTCGAGGCTGGCCACGTCATCTCCTTCACCCAGCGACTGGAAGTCAAGTCAGTCTTTCGCACCGGCTCGGGTGCTGCCGGAGTTAGGCGAACCTAACTCTCGGTTCACGTTTCCCGTAAACCGTACGTCCGTCTTGTAAGTCCGCGCAAGGCGGGGTGACCGGGACGCGCGGACGGCGAATCCGTTGGATTTTCCCAGGGTCGCGGGGTCGGCCGTGGGCGTATGGCCGAGCCGGGCGGTCAGGGCGCGGGCTCCGCGGGCCACTCGCGAGCGCCCAGCATGATCAGTCGCAGCTGGCGGGCGGCGGTGTCGATCACCTGGTCCGTCGCGGCGGGGTCGTCCGGCGGGGCGTCGAGCAGCGCCGCGGCGGTCCAGACCATGTGGCTGACGAACAGGCTGGTGACCATGCGCAGGTCGGCCACGATCCACCGGTCGAAGCGCGGGCCGCCGGCCATCTTGTCGGTGGCCAGGTCGATGGCCAGGTCGGCGGCGAACAGGTCGAGCTGCTCGGCGATCGCGGCGCGGACCGCGGCCACGCCGCCGTGCCGCTCGCGGGCGATGAAGCGGAAGTGCGCCGGGTCGGCGTGCACCTGCCGGGCGAGGATGTCGATCGACCGGTTGATCACCTCGTCGCTGGAGCTGAGGCCGTCGCGGACCGTGCGGATGGTGGTGCGCAGGCTGCCCAGGCACTGGTCGACGAGGGCGACCCCGAGGCTGTCGACGTCCGGGAAGTGGCGGTAGAAGGCCGCCGGGGTGAGGCCGGCCACGCGGGTGATCTCGCGCAGGCCGATGCTGCTCAGGCTCCGCTGCTGCATCAGGGTCAGCGCCGCGTCGAGCAGCGACTGCCGGGTGCGCGCCTTCTGCGCCGGCCGGCTGAGGCGGTCGTGGTTCATGTCACTCAGTAAACACCTGTCGACTGTATTGGTGGAGGCCTATGGTGAGTTCAGTAAACAACTGTGAACTGAGGGGAGCGACCGATGCTGGCACTGATGGCCACGATGGCGCTGATCGCGCTGATCGTGGGCCCGACCCTGCTCACCGGGCAGCCGCTGCTCGTGGTGCTCGGCGTCGTCCTGGCGGGCGCCGTGCTGATCGTCACGCGGCGCGGGCGGCGCGGCTCGGCCCTGACGGGACGGCACTGAGCCATGAACGTTCTCAAGCGCGCCGGCAGCCTCGACGACCGTGCCGTGGCCTCGCTGACCCTGGGCGTGGCCGGCCTGTTCTTCTTCAACGTCCTCTTCGGGCCGACCGCCATCGTCCTCGGCGCGATCGCCGCCCACCGGCACCGTGGCACCTCTTCGCCGAGCCGCACCGCGGGCCTGATCGGGGTCGCGTTGGGTCTGGCCGATCTCCTCGTGCTGGCCGGCCTGATGGCGGTCCAGTTGCGCAGCGGTGGCGTGATCTGGCACCTCTAGGAGTCCGGTGCCGGGCGTGCGCGCCTGTCTACGAGTCCGGCGCCTCCGCCGCTGCCGGGCGTGCGCGCCTGCGCTACATTCGCCGCCGCGGAAGAAACTTCTTCGCGTCTCTCATGGTCCGGTGTGGTGGAGGAAAGTCGTGCGGCTCGGTCTGGCCCTCAGTGGCGTCGCGGCGGTGGCGCTGGTCGGCGGTTGCACCGCGCACTCGGGCAGCCCGACCTTCCACGGCGCCGACTCCACGGCGCCCTCGGCCCCCGCGGCCGCCGGCTCCGCGCCGCCGTTCACCGAGCCGGCCTCGTACACCTTCACGCTGACCCACGGCTGCGACGACGCGTCCCCGCTCGGTAGATACCGGGTGGCCGTGCGGTCCGGCGCGGTGACGAGCTCGCAGCGGATCGGCGGCTCGGCGGCCCCGTCGACCGCCACGTCGTCGGATGCCGATCTGGGCCCGGTCAACGGTCAGAACGGCGAGGAGATCGACGTCCCGACGCTGGCCGGGCTGCGCGACATGGCCCAGACCGCGACCGACGACGGTGGCCAGGTCACCACGACCTACGACGGGACGGACGGTCACCCCGTCAAGGTCATCATCAACGTCTCGGACGAGGGGCCCAGCGGCGACGACTGCTGGTCGGTCACCGACTACGCCCCCGCCTCGTAGGGATCACGGCAGGCGCGGGCCGGCCTCGCGCTGCGACGCCAGCCACGCCTCGACATCCGCCGCCGACCGCGGCAGCCCGGCCGAGAGGTTCCGGCAGCCGTCCGCGGTGACCAGCACGTCGTCCTCGATCCGGACGCCGACCCCGCGCAGCTCCGCCGGCACCAGCTCGTCCTCCGGCTGGAAGTACAGCCCCGGCTCGACGGTCAGAACGTAGCCCTCGGCCAGCGCACCGTCCCGGTAGTTGTCGTTCCGCGCGTTCGAGCAGTCGTGCACGTCGATGCCGAGCATGTGCCCGAACCCGTGCAGCGTCCACCGCCGGTAGACCGTGCTCTTCTCGCTCATCGCCTCGTCCACGCTCACCGGCAGCAGCCCGAGGTCGTGCAGCCCCTCGGCCAGCACCCGCATGCAGGTCTTGTGCACGTCCCGGTACTGCACGCCCGGCTTGATCGCGTCCATCCCGGCCTGCTGCGACGCGTACACGATGTCGTACACCTGGCGCTGCAGCGGGGTGAACGTGCCGCTCACCGGCACCGTCCGGGTCACGTCGGCGGTGTAGAGGTTGTGCCCCTCCACGCCCATGTCCATCAGCAGCAGCTCGCCCGGCCGGGTCTCGCCGGTGTTCCGCACCCAGTGCAGGATCGTCGCGTGCGCCCCGGCGCCGACGATCGAGCCGTAGCCCACGTCGTTTCCGTCGTGCCGCGCCCGCAGCCCGAACACGCCCTCGAGCAGCCGCTCCTTCACCCCGCGGTCGGCCGGCAGCACCCGCGCCACGTCCTCGAACCCGCGGACCGTCGCGTCGATCGCGGCCTGCAGCTGCGCGATCTCCCACTCGTCCTTGACCAGCTTCAGCTCGCTGAGCACCCAGGCCAGCTCGCGGTCGCGCGGCTTCTCCCGGTCCGGCTCGTAGGCGAGGACCGCCCGGTCGACGTTGGCGTCGAAGCCGCGCAGCACCCGGGTCTGCCCCGGCGCCGAGCCGGCCAGCAGCGCGCCCAGCTCGCCCAGCGGGGCCGTCGGCAGCCCCAGCTCGGCCGACTTCTCGGCGAGCGTGTGCGTGCGGCCGATCCACAGCTCCCCGTTGCGGCTGCGGAAGAACGCGTCGGTGTCCTTCGAGTTCCGCTGCCGGGTGTACAGGATCGCGTCGTGCCCCGACCCGGTCGGCCGCAGCACCAGCACGCTGTCCGGGTCGCGATCGCCGGTCAGGTAGAAGAAGTCGCTCCCCGGCCGGAACGGGTAGTCGGTGTCGTTGGCGCGCACCTTCTCGTTCCCGGTCGGGATGATCAGTGTCTCCCCGGGGAACGCCTCGGACAGCGCGGCCCGCCGCTTCGCGAAGTTCGGCGCCTCCGGCAGCGCGGCGACCTCGATCGGATCCTCCCGCCACCCGCTGCGCATGAACTGCAAAAACGCCTCCGGGAAGTCGGGGTCGTGCGACTCCGTCCGCGGCGTTTCCGGCTTGCCGCCCTGCTCGGCCATGGGTCTGCCTCCGCTCGTCGATCCGCCCTCGACGGTACCGCCTGCGCCCGGGGCCGAGCAGACCGCCCACACCCCAAGATCAGAATCAAAAGCATGCGGAGGTACGGCGAGCCCGTCCCCGACCGCACTTCCACCGCCCCGGTCGGCACCGCGACCTGGGTGCCACCCCAGGCCGCAGCGCGACCGCCGGGCTGACCTGCAACGAAAGCCGGCCTTGCCGGCCAGAAGGCCCGGCTAGGAGGGCCGGCTAGGAGGCGGGCAGCGTGAGGCAGGCGACCCGAGCGCCGGCCTTGCCGGCCATCCCCGCCGCGGTCATCGTGCGCTCGGCGTGCAGCACCAGCGACCGCGGCCGCCGCACCGGGTCGAAGTCCCACCCGTGGCGGCTGGTCGCCGAGCCCGTCCCGGTGGCTGAGGTGGTGAAGTCCAGCCACACCTCGTTCGAGGGGTTGGCGAAGGCCGGGTTCACCGACGGCGTGACCGGGTCCTGGACGTTCTGGTAGTGGCTGCCGGCGGCCTCCGGATCGGCACCGCAGGGATTTATGTGCAGGTGTGCGCCGTACACCCGGTTCGGGATCAGCCGGATGGCCTCGAGGTGTACCTCCGTCCCGTACCCGGTCCTGGTCATGGTGAGCGTGGCGGTCGCGCCCGGCGGAACCACCGCGGGGTCGTAGGTGATGGCCGTGGAGCCGGGCCGGTAGGGGAGGAACGTCCCGAAGGCCGCCAGGTAGGGCGGGTTGGCGAGGGACGGCTCCGGCGACGGGCTCCCCGAGCTGTAGAGCACCCAGGACGAGGCGGACGTCGTGGCCGACGAGATCGGGCCGAGGTCGACGGGGCTGGTGCAGCCGGCCAGCATCGACAGCGGTAGTCCCAGCGCAAGAATTCGGATCATCATGTCTAAATAATGTCAAAAGCGGATCTAAGCGGCGGCGACTGGCGTGGAACGCGTGCGGACGGAAGGCTGAGAATCCGGGACGTGGAAGGGGCCGGCATGGGATACGCGGTGGTGCTCGGCGAGGCGCTCGTCGATCTGCTGGAGGCCGATCTGGACGGCGAGCTGATCTACCGGCAGGCGATCGGCGGCGCGCCGCTGAACGTCAGCGTGGCGGTCAGCCGGCTCGGCGGCGACGTGCGGTACGCCGGTTCGCTGAGCAACGACATTCTCGGCGACCGGCTGGCCGCGTTCCTCCGCGATGCCGGGGTCGGCCTGCGCGGCGTCCGGCGCGCCCCGGTGCCGACCACGCTCGCCGTGACGACGTTCGTGGGCGCCGAGCCGACCTTCACGTTCTACGGCGAGCCGCCGTCGTACGCCCTGCTCGCCGCGGCCGACCTCGACCGGGACGCGATCGCCGGGGCGAGCGTCCTCTACGCGGGCTCGATCGCCCTGCTCCGCGAGCCGTTCCGGGCGGCCGCCCGGGCGGCCTGGCAGATCCCCGGCCCGCTGAAGGTCTTCGACCCCAACGCCCGCCCGGCCCTGCTGCCCGACGCGCGCGCCGTCAGCGACCTGCGCGACCTGGTCGAGGAGTTCTTCGCGACCGCCGACCTGGTCAAGCTCAGCTCCGCCGACGCGGTGATCCTCTACGACGGCGCCGAGCCCGCCGCCGCCGCCGAGCACATCCGCAAGCTGGGCGCCAAGGCCGTGGTGGTCACCTGCGGCTCGAAGGGCGCCTACATCGCCGCCGCCGACGGCGTGGGGATGCTGCCCGCCCCGAGCGTCGCCGCGATCGACGCGACCGGCGCCGGCGACTCCGTGATGGGCGCGCTGATCCGCCGCCTGCTCGCCGACGGTTTCCCGGCCGACCTGGCCGGCTGGCAGCGCTACGTACGCTTCGCCCTGGCCGTTGCGGGCCTGGTCTGCGAACGGCGCGGCGGCGCCACCGCGATGCCGACCAACGACGAGCTAGTTGCCCGCTGGGGCGCCCTGATCTAGCGACTTTTGGATGAAGCGCTGGCGGTCGAGCACCATCCGCTCGACCCGCACCTCGGCGACCAGAACGTCGCCCTCCTTCACCGCCACCTCGAAGAGCAGCCTGCGACCGTCCACTTTGGCGAGCGTGGCCTGCGCGGTCACGTGCCGGCCGACCGGGGTGGCGACCCGATGCTCGACCTCGGCCCGGATGCCGACCGTGGTCACGCCGCTGGGCAACTGCCGGGCCGTGCACGCGACGGTGGCCGCCTCGGCGAGCGCGAGGACGCGTGGCGTGCCCAGCACCGGCACGTCGCCCGAGCCGAGGGCCTGCGCGGTGTCGGCATCGGTGACGGTCAACTCGACCCGGGCGGTGAGACCGGGTGCGAACTCCGGAAGCTCCATGGATGAAAGCTTAAGGCTGGCTGAGCAGGCCGCGGGCATGCCGGGCCCGTACGGCCAGTTGCTCGGCCAGCGCCCACGCCTCCGCCAGGTCCCGATCCCGGGCCTGCCCGGAGCGCCCGCCGGCGGTGTCGGCGTAGACCGTGGCCAGCCCGAGCAGTCGCTGCAACGGCCCCTGCACCACCCGTACGCTCTGCAAGCGGGCATACGGCACCAGGTTCATCTCCCGGGTCAGCAGCCCCCACCGGGACACGAAGACCTCCGGCGTGAGCCCGACGCCCAGGTAGCGCAGCGCGAACGGGTGCAGCCAGCGGGCCCGGGCCGGCGGCGGCGAGGTGGCCAGCGTGGTCAGGTCGACGCCGGGCAGCACGTCCCAGACCAGGGCGCGGGCCGTCCCGAAGTCGCCGACCGGCAGCAGCCGATCCGACTGCTTGCTGTCCGAGCCGTGCTCACCGGCGTACCCGGCGATGTCCAGCCGCAGGTGCAGCCATCGCTGCCCGCGCCAGAGCAGCGGCCAGGTCAGCCCGACCGACTGCACCCGGTGCAGCGGCACGACCTGGCTGCGGGTCTCGAGCAGCCCGTAGCGCACGACCAGCCGTCCGCCCGGGTCGCGGGCCAGCCGGAAGTCCCAGTCCTGCAGGATCCGGCGGACCGGGTGCAGCAGCACGCCGGCCATCGCGGTGATGGTGCTGGCGATCCCGATGAAGGTCCACTGGGCTTCCAGCACGAACTGGATGACCACGAACGTGATGCCGGCCGGCAGGAAGAACGCCTGCGGGGTGAGCAGCTGGCTGGTCACCAGGTCCCGGTTCGAGACGCGCAGCAGGGCGCGTTCCAGGCTGGGCGGCGCGGCCTGCGCTCCGGCGTCCGGTTGCGCCGCCCAGGTCGTACGCCCGGCCAGCGCGAGCAGGCGCTCCCGCAGGGCGGCGGCGTCGCGGACCGTCAGGTACGCCAGCGGCGCCTCGGTCTTGCTTCCGCCGACCACCTCGAGGCGCAGCTCGGCCAGGCCGGTGAGCTGGGCCAGCAGCGGCCGGCGCAGTTCGACGGCCTGCAGGCGTTCCAGCGGGATGGCCCGGTTGCGCCGCCAGAACAGCCCGTCGGAGATGCGCAGCTCGCGACCGACCACGTGGTAGCCGGTGGTCAGCCAGTTGACCACCGAGAACACCACCGCGCCGAGCGCCAGCACGACCACGACCAGCGCGAACCGCTCGAGCCCGACCTGGCCCAGCGTCTGCCAGGACAGCGCCGCGACGACCACGGCCATGGTCTTGGCGCCGTGCAGCAGCGGGCTGAGCGGATGCAGTCGGCGCCGCGGCTCGCCCACGTCGCCGGGTGTGGTGGTCACAGGCCCTCGGCCCGGTCCTCGCCGAGGGCGGTGAGCCGGTCGCGCAGCCGGGCCGCCTCCTCGGGCGGCAGGCCGGGCACCTTCGCGTCGCTGGCCGCCGCGGCCGTGTGCAACTGCACGGTGGCCAGGCCGAACGCGCGTTCGAGCGGCCCCGCCGTGACATCGACGAACTGCATCCGCGCGTACGGCACGATCGACAGTCGCCGGATCAGCAGACCGTGCCGGACCAGCAGGTCCTGGTCGCGCTCGGCGTACCCCCAGGCCCGTACGGCGCGGACCGTGACGAACGAGCGCCAGACCCCGTAGACGACGACCGCCGCCATCCCGGCCGGCCACAGCCAGTACGGTGCGAGCGACCAGCCCAGCCCGAGGGCGGCGAGCAGCACCACCACCCCGATGCCGCGGGCGATCAGCTCCACTGTGATCAGCTTCGGCGACACCGGCCGCCAGGCAACCGTGTCCGGCCAGGGCGTGAGAGCGTCGACGTGCAGCGGCGGCGGAGTCACAACGTGAAGCCTAGGAGATTGCGCCGAAAGGCGTCACTTCGCGCAGGAAACCCCGCACCTCCAGAAAGTTCCCCAGCGATTCGCGATGCTCGTCGCACGCAAGCCACGTCTTCCGATAGTCGGCCGTGTGCAACTTCGGGTTGTTCCACCGCAGCGCCCACACACCGGCCCCCCGACACCCCTTGGCCGAACACCGCGGCGCCAACTCCTCAACCACGATCAAACAATAGTTCGACCCATCAGCAGGCGAGCCACCCACCGCAACCACAAGTTGTGGGGTCTCCGGGGGCTCGGCCCCCGGAGCAGAAATGCGAAGCGGCCCCAGGTCCGCGGTTTGTGCGGACCAGGGGCCACTCGACGCTGACGCCGGGCAACCACGGGGGAAGTTGCCCGGCGACGGGGACGATGTTACACGGTTGACGTGGGCGCGCATCCTCCCGCTTGGGGTGCCCGTTCCGGCGCATTGCGCAGAAAGATCGACACGACTGGACCATGGCGGTGGCCACCCGCAGCGCGTTATGCGGGGACACCGAGCACACTTTCAGGTCCGTCGTGTAAGTCTTGTTCGTCATAGCCCTGCATGCCGACCGCTGTGGAGGACCGGTGGCCCAGCCGCTCACGCCCGAGAACGAGCCGACTTCCGGGGGCGCCCCGGTGCCTCCCGCGCAGGACGCGACCCAGCTCGAGCGGGCCATGTTCGAGGTGAAGCGCGTCATCGTCGGCCAGGACAGGATGGTCGAGCGGATGTTCGTGGCGCTGCTCGCCCGCGGTCACTGCCTGCTCGAGGGTGTCCCGGGCGTGGCCAAGACCCTGGCCGTCGAGACCCTGGCCAAGGTCGTCGGGGGCACGTTCTCCCGCGTGCAGTTCACCCCCGACCTGGTCCCGGCCGACATCGTCGGCACCCGCATCTACCGGCAGTCCTCGGAGAGGTTCGACGTCGAGCTCGGCCCGGTGTTCGTCAACTTCCTGCTGGCCGACGAGATCAACCGGGCCCCGGCGAAGGTGCAGTCCGCGCTGCTCGAGGTGATGGCCGAGCATCAGGTGTCGATCGGCGGGCAGACGCATGAGGTGCCCGACCCGTTCCTGGTGATGGCGACCCAGAACCCGATCGAGCAGGAGGGTGTCTATCCGCTGCCCGAGGCCCAGCGCGACCGGTTCCTCATGAAGATCCTCGTCGGGTATCCGACCGATGCCGAGGAGCGCGAGATCGTCTACCGGATGGGCGTGAGCGCCCCGGTGCCCAAGCAGGTTTTCACCCCGGAAGATCTGCTCGGCCTGCAGCGTCGTGCCGATCAGGTGTTCGTGCACAACGCGCTGGTCGACTACACGGTCCGGCTGGTGCTGGCCACCCGCGCCCCGGCACAGCACGGCATGCCCGACGTGGCCCAGCTGATCCAGTACGGCGCCAGCCCGCGCGCCTCGCTCGGCATCGTGCGGGCCACCCGCGCCCTGGCGCTGCTCCGCGGCCGCGACTACGCGCTACCGCAGGACCTGCAGGACATCGCGCCGGACATCCTGCGGCACCGGCTGGTGCTCAGCTACGACGCGCTGGCCGACGACATCCCGGCCGATCACGTCGTCGCCCGGATCATGCAGAGCGTCCCGATGCCGTCGGTCGCGTCCCGCCAGGGCGCTTCCCCGAACGGCCAGCCGGTCGGGGTCGGCTCGCAGACAGGTGTCGCATGGCCGGGCCAGCACTAGAGCCGGCCCGCGAGGCTGGGTTCGCCGCGCCGCCCGCGGGGCGAGGCGCCGGTGGTGGCACAGCCCACCCGGGGCCCGGGTTCGCGCCGTCGCTGGGGCCGGGCGGCGGAAGCGGTTCGGCGGTCGAGGGGGCGGCCAGGGCGGAGGCGGTGCTCGGGCGCTTGCAGCTGCTCGTGACCCGCAAGCTCGACGGCCTGCTGCAGGGCGATTACGTGGGCCTGTTGCCGGGCCCGGGCAGCGAGGCCGGCGAGTCCCGGGAGTACCGCCCCGGCGACGACGTGCGCCGGATGGACTGGCCGGTCACGGCCCGCACCACGCTGCCGCACGTCCGGCAGACCGTCGCCGACCGGGAGCTGGAGACCTGGCTCGCGGTCGACCTGTCGGCGAGTCTCGACTTCGGCACCGCGCACTGGCTCAAACGTGATCTGGTGGTGGCCGCCGCCACCGCGATGGCGCACCTGACCGTGCGTGGCGGCAACCGCATTGGCGCGGTGGTCGGCACCGGCTCCGGCGTACCGGACCGGGGACGCAAGCGGAAGGCCGAGCCCGTCGGCTCACCAACGGTCCGGCTTCCGGCCCGCCCGGGCCGGAAGGAGGCGCAGGGGCTGCTCCGGGCGATCGCCCGCACCGAGGTCCGGCCCGGGCGCGCCGACCTCGGCGAGCTGATCGACATGCTCAACCGGCCGCCGCGCCGCCGCGGGGTGGCCGCGGTCATCTCCGACTTCCTGGCGCCGGTCGACGGCTGGGCCCGCCCGCTCCGCAAGCTCGGCGTGCGGCACGACGTGCTCGCCATCGAGGTGGTCGACCCGCGCGAGCTGGAACTGCCGGACGTGGGCGTGCTCGCCCTCGCCGATCCCGAGACCGGAGCGCTGCACGAGGTGCAGACCTCCGACGCCAAGCTGCGCAGCCGGTACGCTGCCGCAGCGGCCGAGCAACGCGGCGCCATCGCCCGCGCCGTGCGCGCGGCCGGCGCCGCTCACCTGCGGCTGCGCACCGACACCGACTGGCTGCTGGACATGGTCCGATTCGTGGCCGCCCAGCGACACGCACGCACCCGGGGGACCACCCGATGATCCGCTTCCTGGAACCGGCATGGCTGCTCGCGCTGCTGCCCGTTCTCGTGCTGGCCGGCGTCTACGTGTGGCGGCAGTTCCGCCGCCGCACGTACGCGATGCGCTTCACCAATGTTGATCTGCTGCGCACCATCGCGCCGAAGGGACTGGGCTGGCGCCGGCACGTGTCGGCGACCGCGCTGCTGCTCTCGCTGCTGATCCTGGGCCTGGCGATGGCCCGGCCGTCGGTCGACAAGAAGGAGCCGCTCGAGCGGGCCACCGTCATGCTGGCGATCGACGTGTCGCTGTCGATGGAGGCCGACGACGTGCAGCCGACCCGGATCGAGGCGGCTCAGGAGGCGGCCAAGGCGTTCGTCAACGAGCTGCCGCCGAGCTACAACCTGGGTCTGGTGTCGTTCGCGAAGGCGGCGAACGTGCTGGTGTCGCCGACCAAGGACCGGAGCCAGGTGATCGCGGGGATCGACGGCCTGACGCTGGCCGAGGCGACCGCGACCGGCGAGGCGGTGTTCACCTCGCTGGACGCGATCCGATCGGTGCCGGCGGACGGCGCGAACGGCGCGCCGCCGGCCCGGATCGTGCTGCTCTCCGACGGCTACCGCACGTCGGGCCGCTCGATCGAGGACGCGGCGACCGCGGCGTCGGAGGCCAACGTGCCGGTGTCGACGATCGCCTTCGGCACGGACACCGGCGTGGTCGACATCCGTGGCGAGCTGAAGCAGGTCCCGGTGGACCGGCTGTCCCTGCAGCAACTGGCGGAGAAGACCGACGGCCATTTCTACGAGGCGGCGTCGGTGAGCGAGCTGCGGCAGGTGTACGAGGACATGGGCAGCTCGATCGGTCATCGGGTCGAGAGCCGGGAGGTGACGCAGTGGTACGCGGGCGTGGCGCTGCTGTTCGCCCTGGCAGCGGCCTCGCTCAGCCTGTTGTGGACGTCCCGCCTGCCGTGACGCAGGGTGCCCTTCTCCGCGAGCCCTGGGGCCGCGGGGAAGGGCATCAGTTTCAGTTGGTGCCGTGCACCAGGACGAACAGCACGACGACCCAGGCGGCGGCGATGGTGAAGCTCAGGGGTGCGACGAAGTTCTTCATTTGCAGACTCCGCTCAGGTGAACTGGCCAGGAAAGGCGCTCGGGTTCACGTCGCGGCCGGCGCCGGCGCATCCCGTGGTCGCAGCGCACACGACTCGAGCCGGCCACGCCGAGATGTCGGCGGCGGACCGGGGGATGCGGGGCGGGTCGGCGTCAGCGGTCAGGCGCGCTGACGCGGGGCCCGGCCACGACTAGGAGGATCGCTATCTCGCACAGCGATCACCTCCGTAGGTCAATGCCGACATGTCCGTCGGCGGCCGGGACGCTCGGGGTCCGGAATCCGTTGGCCGACAACGTCATCGGCGGTTTCCGGGCCGTCGGAAACTGTACCTCTTAAGAACCAATTAATAAACGTGGGTGGCTTCCGCGTGGCGAGGACCACCCGACAGGACGACGTCGGTGACCGCGCGAAGGGTGGCACTGCCCTCGACCAGGTAGTAGTCATGCCCTTCGACGCCGCCGGTGGGCAGCGCGGTGGCCCCGAAGCCGGCGGAGGACGGGCGGCGGCCCAGCCCGAGCCCGAGCACGCGCACCTGGGGCAGCCGGCGGATCCAGTCGTGCGGGGCGAGCGCCGACCAGACGTGCGCGCCGCCCAGGTCGGCGGCGTGACCGACGCCGAGGCCCGGCGAGCCGAGCGCGATCACGTCGGGCACCTCCGGCAGGTCGCGGGCGGCGAGCCCGACCACCAGCGAGCCGTAGCTGTGCCCGATCAGCGTGACCGTGGCGTCCGGCCGCTGGCGCAGCACGTCCCGGACGAACGTGGTCAGCCGCTTGGCCCCGGCCTGCGCCCGGCCCTCGGTGGCCGCGGCCAGTCCCACCCCGTCCGGCGGGTCGTAGCCGAGCCAGGAGATCACCGCCACGTCCCGGTCCCGCTTGCTGAGCTGCTGGTAGAGGGTGCGGCCCTGGACGCCGGGGGCGCGCCGGGCCACCCCGCCCAGCCCGCGGTCGAAGTCGACCAGCGTGGTGGCGACGCCGGGCACCAGGATGGCGATCCGGGAGGCCCGGTTCAGGTCGCCGAAGACCTCGGCGGTCTGCCCGTCCCCGGCCGGGTCGAAGAACAGGAAGTGCCGGCCCTGGGCGGCCCACGTGGCGTACGGGCAGCCGGTGGCGAGCATGCGCACCGCCGTCTCCCGGTACGCCTCGGTGAACGCGGGCAGGTGCGTCTCGGCGTCCGGCGCGGAAGCCGAGACCGGTGCCACCGGGATCGGCAGGAGCAGGGTCAGGGCCAGGAAGCTCGGCAGGATTCGCATGGGCCGTACGCTCCGGCCGCGAAACCCCTCGGGTCGTCACGCCGCAGAGCCCATTGCGAACCCCTACCCGGGGACGACGAGGCCCGTCTCGTACGCGAAAACCACCGCCTGCGCGCGGTCGCGGAGGTCGAACTTGGCGAGGATCCGGCCGACGTGGCTCTTCACCGTCTGCTCGGCCACCACCAGCTCGGCCGCGATCTCCTGATTGGACAGTCCGCGGGCGATCAGCCGCAGCACGTCGGTCTCCCGCGGGGTGAGCGCGTTCAGCGCGGCCGGGCGCGGCCGGTCGCCGTGCGTGCGGGCGGCGAACTCGGCGATCAGCCGGCGGGTCACCGAGGGCGCGAGCAGCGCCTCGCCGGCCGCCACCACCCGGACCGCGTTGATCAGGTCGGCGGCCGGGGCGTCCTTGAGCAGGAAGCCGCTGGCACCGGCCCGCAGCGCCTCGTACACGTAGTCGTCCAGGTCGAAGGTGGTGAGGATGAGGACCTTCGGGCCGCCGGCCAGCCGCCGGGTCGCCTCGAGCCCGTCCATCACCGGCATCCGGATGTCCATCAGCACGACGTCCGGGCCCAGCGCGCGCGACCGGGCCACCGCCGCCTCGCCGTCCGCCGCGTCACCCACCACCAGCATGTCGGGCTGGGCGGCGAGCAGCGCGCCGAAACCTTCGCGGACCATCGCCTGGTCGTCCGCGATCAACACCTTGATCATTGCTCGTCCGGTCCCCTCAAGGCTGGCTCTGTCCGAAAGGCAGCGTCGCCCGTACCACGAAGTCGAGCCGCTCCGGCCCGGCGGTCAGCTCCCCGCCGAGCAGCGCGGCCCGCTCGCGCATCCCGATCAGACCATGCCCGCCGCCGGGCGTCGCCGGCCCGGTCCGCCGGTTGCGCACCGCCAGCTCCAGACGGTCGGCCAGACCGCGAGCATCGATCGTCACCGAGCCGCCGGGCGCGTGCCGCGCCGCGTTGGCGAGGGCTTCCTGCATGATCCGGTACGCCGCGAGCCCGACCGTCTCCGGGACGGCGTCCAGCCCCTCGGCGGTCAGCGTGACGTCGACGCCGGCCGTCCGTGCCGCGGCCACCAGCTGGTCGAGGTCGTTCAGCCCGGGCTGCGGGGTGGTGGGCGCCTCGCCGTCCTCGGCCCGCAGCACGCCGAGCAGCCGGCGCATGTCGGCCAGCGCGTCGCGGGCCGCCGTTGCGATGCCGGCCAGCTCCTGCTGCGCCGACTCGGGCAGGCCGGGCACGCGGTAGGGAGCGGTCTCGGCGCGTACCGCGATCATCGACATGTGGTGGGCGACCACGTCGTGCATCTCCCGGGCGATCCGCGCCCGCTCCTCGAGGACGGCGCGCTTGGCCCGTTCCAGCTCGGTGAGCTCCTCCTGCTCGGCGACCAGCTCCCGGGTGTGCCGGCGCCGGTAGAGGATGTTGCCGAGGGCCGCGATCGCCACCAGCAGCACCGCGGCCCCGCCCGCGTTCGCGCCCTTGGCGAACAGGAAGACCGGGACCAGGCTGCCCATGGTCGCCCAGACCGTGACCGCGGAGTCCTGGGTGACCGCGAGCCGGCCGAGGACGGCCAGGAAGCCGAAGATCTGCACCGCGTTCCACGGCCAGGGCTCGGCGGGGCCCGCGTTGATGACGCCGAGGAACATCATCAGGAAGGCGACCCGCCAGGCCAGCACCGGCCAGCGCACGCACAGCGCGACCGGTAGCACCGAGCCGGCCGCGATGATCCAGATCACGATCGCCGGCAGGACCCGGTTGGCCAGCAGGTACTCGCCGGCCGAGAAGCCGAGGCCGATCAGCGCCAGCAGGCCGAGCGGGGCCGCGTACGTCCAGATCCGTCGTCGCGGCGTGGGCCGCGGCGCCTCTCGGACAAGCAGGAGCCGGCGCAGCGGCCCCGTCGCATCGCGACTGGTCGCGGGGCGGATAATCTCCACCCGGGCAGGTTACGGCGGTATTGCCGTGCCGTCGTGACCCCGTGGTGCCAACTGGCACCCCCTACCTGGGTATGAGGAGCGTTCGTCGTGGCTCGCACGGTGTTGGTGACCGGAGGAAACCGGGGGATCGGCCTGGCCATCGCCCAGGCGTTCGCGAAGAACGGGGACCGGGTCGCGGTGACGCACCGCGGCAGCGGCGCGCCCGAGGGGCTGTACGGCGTCGCCTGCGACATCACCGACTCGGCCGCCGTCGACGCCGCGTTCACGCAGGTGGAGAAGGACCTCGGCCCGGTCGAGGTGCTGGTGGCCAACGCCGGGATCACCGACGACACGCTGCTGCTGCGGATGAGCGAGGACCAGTTCGAGCGGGTCGTCGACACCAACCTCAAGGGATCGTTCCGGGTCGCCAAGCGGGCCAGCTCGAAGATGCTGCGCGCGAAGTGGGGCCGCATCATCTTCATCTCGTCCGTCGTCGGCCTGTACGGCGGACCCGGTCAGGTGAACTATGCGGCGAGCAAGGCCGGCCTGGTCGGGATGGCCCGCAGCATTACTCGTGAGCTGGGTAGCCGCAACATCACCGCGAACGTGGTGGCGCCCGGATTCATCGACACCGAGATGACCGCGGTCTTGTCCTCCGACCGTCGGGCGGAGATCATCAAAGCCGTCCCCGCCGGCCGGCTGGCCAGCCCGGACGAGGTGGCGGCCACGGTGACGTTCCTGGCGTCGGACGCCGCCGCGTACATCAACGGCGCGGTGATCCCGGTCGACGGCGGTCTCGGCATGGGGCATTGAGGCTTTCGCAACAAGGAGCGTAGTTCCGTGTCTGGAATATTGGCCGGTAAGCGGCTGCTGATCACCGGCGTCATCACCGACGCCTCGATCGCCTTCTCGGTGGCCAAGGTCGCCCAGGAGAACGGCGCCGACGTGGTGCTGACCGGCTTCGGCCGGATGTCGCTGGTCGAGCGGATCGCCAAGCGGCTACCCGAGAAGGCGCCGGTGATCGAGCTCGACGTCACCGACGAGGAGCATCTCGCCTCGCTGCCCGACCGGGTTCGCGAGCACGTGGACGGTCTCGACGGCGTCGTGCACTCCATCGCGTTCGGCCCGCAGGCCGTGCTCGGCGGCGAGTTCCTCAACGCCGGCTGGGCCGACGTGTCCAAGGCGCTGCAGGTCTCCACGTACTCGTACAAGTCGCTGGCGACCGCCTGCCTGCCGCTGATGCCGAACGGCGGCAGCATCGTCGGGCTGACCTTCGACGCCACCCTGGCCTGGCCGGTCTACGACTGGATGGGCGTGGCCAAGGCCGGCCTCGAGTCCGCCTCGCGCTACCTGGCGCTGCACCTCGGCCCGAAGGGCATCCGCAGCAATCTGGTCTCGGCCGGGCCGCTGCGCACCATGGCGGCCAAGTCGATCCCCGGCTTCGAGCAGTTCGAGAAGGCGTGGGTCGAGCGCTCCCCGCTGGGCTGGGACCTGGACGACGCGGAGCCGGCCGCCCGCGCCGTGTGCGCGCTGCTCTCCGACTGGTTCCCGGCCACCTCCGGTGAGGTGATCCACGTCGACGGGGGCTTCCACGCGGTCGGTACCTGAGTGAAATGGCCTTCAGTCGGGTCTATGGGTGGTGGGCGGGGCGGTCGGATGGGCGAAGATGGGCGCGTGGTGGCTTACGACGCGTTCGTCCTGCTGTCCTTCGGCGGTCCCGAGAAGCCCGACGATGTGATGCCGTTCCTGCGCAACGTGGTGCGCGGGCGCGGCGTCCCGGAGGAGCGGCTGGCCGCGGTCGCCGAGCACTACCTGCACTTCGGCGGCGTGTCGCCGATCAACCAGCAGTGCCGCGACCTGCTCGCCGCGGTGGACGCCGACTTCGCGGCCAACGGCGTCGACCTGCCGACGTACTGGGGCAACCGGAACTGGCACCCGATGCTCGAGGACACCGTGGCCCGGATGCGGGACGACGGCGTCACCCACGCGCTGGGCTTCGCCACCAGCGCGTACGGCGGCTACTCGTCGTGCAAGCAGTACTGGGAGGACATCGCCCGCGCCCGGGCCAAGGTCGGGCCGAGCGCGCCGGTGATCACCAAGCTGCGCCAGTTCCACGACCATCCCGGGTTCGTCGAGCCGCATGTCTCCGCCGTACGGGATGCCCTGGACGCTCTTGACCCCCGCCGGCGGCGAAGCACCCGCCTGGTCTTCACCGCCCATTCCATCCCGGTGTCGATGGCCGACGCGGCCGGACCCGACGGCGGCCGGTACACCGCGCAGCTCACCGAGACGGCCGGCCTGGTCGGCGCCGCGGCCGCCGATGACCTGCCGTGGGACCTGGTCTGGCAGAGCCGCTCCGGCCCGCCGCAGGTGCCGTGGCTCGAGCCGGACATCAACGACCATCTGGAGTCGATCGCCAAGGAGGGCGTCACCGACGTCGTGGTCAGCCCGATCGGCTTCGTCTCCGACCACCTCGAGGTGATCTGGGATCTCGACAACGAGGCCGCCGAGACCGCGGCCCGGCTCGGGCTCGGCTACGCCCGCGCCGCGACCCCCGGCACCGACCCGCGCTTCGTCACCATGATCCGCGAACTGGTCGAGGAGCGTACCGCCGAGCAGCCCCGCAGGCGGCTCGGTACGCTCCCGATCTGGGACGACTGCCCGAGCGGCTGCTGCCCCACCCCACAGCGACGAGGAGCGTCATGACTCTGCCCACCCGCGGCGGAAAACCCCAGAATGAACCCCAGAAGCGCAAGGCCATCGAGAGCTGGCTCACCGACATGGACGGGGTTCTCGTCCACGAGGGCGAGCCGGTCCCCGGCGCGCCCGAGTTCGTCAACCGGATGAAGGCCTCCGGCAAACCGTTCCTCATCCTGACGAACAACTCCATCTACACCCCGCGCGACCTGCAGGCCCGCCTCAACCGGATGGGCTTCGACGTGCCCGAGCAGTCGATCTGGACGGCCGCGCTGGCGACCGCGCAGTTCCTGTCCGACCAGCGGCCGGGCGGCACCGCGTACGTGATCGGCGAAGCGGGGTTGACGACGGCCATGCACGCGGCCGGCTATGTGCTGACCGAGTTCGACCCGGACTACGTGGTCCTCGGCGAGACCCGCACCTACAGCTTCGAGGCGATCACCAAGGCGATCCGCCTGATCGACGGCGGGGCGAAGTTCATCTGCACCAACCCGGACGCCACCGGCCCGTCCAACGAGGGCGCCCTCCCGGCCGCCGGCTCGGTCGCCGCGATGATCTCCAAGGCCACCGGCGTGGAACCCTACTTCGTGGGTAAGCCCAACCCGATGATGATGCGCTCCGCGCTGAACACCATCGAGGCGCACAGCGAGAGCACCGCGATGATCGGCGACCGGATGGACACCGACGTGCTGTGCGGGCTGGAGGCCGGCCTGGAGACGATCCTGGTCCTGACCGGCATCAGCACCCGCGAGGAGGCCGACCGCTACCCGTTCCGCCCCTCGCGCATCGTCGACTCGGTGGCCGACCTGATCGACGAGATCTGACCGCGCGTCACCCGGCCGCCGGTCAAATGAGACCGGCCGTGGACAGGTCGGCGATCAGCAGTTGGATCGCCGGCGCGCAGCGGGCGGTGTCGTCGGGGGTGAACCAGGCGATCTCGCCGATCTCGGCGGCGGCCGACGGGGCGGCGCCCGCGTCGCCGCCGGTGAAGCAGACCAGGCGGACCGTCGTGCCCGGCGGCCGGTTGTGTGCGGGCGCCACGATCTCGGTGTAGAGGGTGAGAGCGGCCGGGTCCAGGACGAGCCCGACCTCCTCGAGCACCTCGCGGGCGGCCGCCTCGGCGTGCGTCTCGCCGGGCTCCGGCTTGCCGCCGGGCAGGTAGAAGGCATCGGTGTAGTGCGGGCGCACGACGAGCACCCGGCGGTCGCGCACGCACACCCAGGCCGTCGCGATGATCGTGCTGGTCACCCGGGGAGCCTAGTCGAGCACGACGACCGGCGTGCCGGGGCCGATGTGGTCGAGCAGGGTGCGCTGGCCGTCCCGGGGGAGCCGGAGGCAGCCGTTGGAGATGCTGCGGCCGAACGCGGACGCGCTGTACCAACCGTGGATGCCGGTGTGCGCGTCGCGCAGGCCGGGCGCGACCGCGTCCCGATCGTCCGGCACGGCGCCGAGGACCAGCGCGTCCAGTCCGGCGTACACGCTGCCCTCGGTGGTGGTGCGGCCGAGCACGAAGGTCCGCCCCGGCGGGGTCGGCGTCCGGTCGCTGCCGGTGGCCACCGTCCAGCTTTCCTGGCGTACGCCGTCGTGCAGCCAGGTCAGCTCGTGCCGGTCCAGATGCACGACGATCTGGTCGCGCAGCGGCCGGGAACTCCACCCGGTGGCCGGCAGCCAGCCGATCCGCCGGTTGATCGACGGCAGCAGCACCGCGACCCAGCCCGGTTCCCGCTCGACGATCGGGACGGTGACCTCGACGCCGCGGATGTCTGGTGGCAGGAAGGCGCGCGGGTTGCCGCCGGGGGCGTCGTAGAGCGCCAGCTTCCCGATCGCGTGCAGGCCCTCGGTGATCGGGGCGGTGTCGGCCGGGCCGGGGTCGGCGGGGAAGCCGCCCGGCACGTGCCGGTAGGTGATCACCGGGAGACCCCGCGGCGGCGCCTTGATCGGCGCGATGGTGGTGGCCGGCTGGGCCGCGATGGGGGCGACGGCCGGCACCGGCGGTTTCGTCGGCGGCGCCGCGGTCGCCCTGGCCAGTCCCGCGATCACGCAGAACGACAGGATCAGCACGCACACCGGCGCGGTCCGACGGGTACGGGCCAGGCTCACCCGGCCACATTAGGTGCTGGACCGGGCGCCCGGCGGTCATTTCCCCCCAAAGAGAATGCTCCGGGTCGGTCAGCTGCCCAGGGCGACGTGCAGGATCTTCTCGTTGCTGTTGTCGGCGACGCTGTCCTTGTCGCCGGTGTTGGTGGTGGTCAGCCACAGGCCGCCGCCGGGGGCCGGCTCGATCGTGCGCAGCCGGCCGTAGGTGCCGTTGAAGAACTGCCGGCCGCCGGTCAGCTGGTCGCCGCTGATCACCCAGCGGTACATCCGGGTGCCGCGCTGGCAGGCCAGGTAGACCACGTCCTTGACGATCGCGAGGCCGGAGCAGGACGCGGCCGCGGTGGGGTAGGTGGCCTTGGGCGCGATGTAGCCGGGCGTGTTGCAGGTGCCGGCCGTCCCCTCGCAGGCGGGCCAGCCGTAGTTGCCGCCCTTCACGATCAGGTTGGTCTCATCCATGATGGTGTTGCCGAACTCCTGCTCCCACAGCCGGCCCTGCGAGTCGAAGGCGAGACCCTGCGGGTTGCGGTGGCCGTAGCTCCACACGTAGTTGTGGAACGGGTTGTCGGCGGGGACGCTGCCGTCCGGGTTGAGCCGCAGCACCTTGCCGTTCAGGCCGTTCTTGTTCTGCGCGTTGTCGCCGTTCTGCGCGTCGCCGGTGACGGCGTACAGCTTGCCGTCCGGGCCGAACCGCAGCCGGCCGCCGTCGTGGAACTTGTTCCGCAGGATGCCCTTGAGCAGCACCTGCTCGCTCGCCGTCGGAAGCTTGTCGTCGACCATCCTGATCCGCACGATCCGGTTGTCGGTCGGCGAGGTGTGCATGATGTACAGCCAGTGGTCGGCGGCGAAGGTCGGCGCGATCGCGAGGCCGGTCAGGCCGCCCTCGCCGTCGGTGCTCTGCACGTTCGGCACCGTGCCGACGGTCTTCCTGGTGCCGTCGGCCGGGTTCAGCACGACGATGTCGTGCGCGTCCCGGCGGTTGTAGAGGATGCGGCCGTCCGGCAGGGTGGCCAGCCCCCAGGGGATGTCCTTGTCGGTGCCGACCTGGGTCACCGTGCACACCGGATTGGTGCAGGCGGCGCCGGTCGTGAACGTCGCCGTGTTGCTGCGCGCCGATGTGTTCCCGGCGGCGTCGCGCGCGACCACGACGTACGCGACAGTGGTTTTGGCCGGCAGGCCGCTGTCGGCGAACGACGTGCCGCCGCCGGCGACGGACCCGGCCCGGGTGGTGCCACGGTAGATGTCGTAGCTCTTCACGCCGACGTTGTCCGTCGCCGCCTTCCAGGTCAGCGTGACCGTGGTGCCGGAGGCGACCCCGGCGAGACCGGACGGCGCGGTGGGAGCCTTGGCGTCGGCCGAGCAGGCCGGCGGCGTGATGGTCACCGTGGTGCTGGCCTGCGAGACGTTGCCGTCGGCGTCGCGGGCGTTGACGTAGAGGCCCCACGACGCGCCGGGGACCACGGTCAGCGCGGTGGACAGCGTCCGGTCGCCGACCGACTTCATCAGCTGGCCGTCGTGGTAGACGTCGTAGAACCTCACGCCCTTGTCGTCACTGGCGGCGTCCCAGGCGAAGGTGACGTTCTTGCAGGTCAGGCCGCTCACCCGGGGATTGCCGGGCACGCTCGGCGCGGCGCCGGCGCCGTTGGCTGCGGTACGGTTCGTCACCGCGACGAGGGCCGCCGTGACGGCCCCGGCGAGCACCACGGCCGTCGCGGTCAGCAGGGCGGTTTGGCCGTACCGGGGCATGAATCCTCCATGGGCGTCTAGGGTCTGTCCTGCCGATAGGCTGACCGGCATGGTTGTCGACTTCGAGTCCGAGCTCTGGATCTGGACGGCTCGCCGCGACGACAGCTGGACGTTCGTGAGCCTGCCGGTCGACGCGTCCGACGAGATCCGGGATCGGACCGGCGGGCAGCGGCGAGGGTTCGGGTCGGTGCGGGTGCAGGCGCGGGTCGGTACGACGATCTGGCGTACGTCGATCTTCCCGGACAGCCGGACCGGGGCGTACGTGCTGCCGATCAAGCAGGCCGTCCGCACGGCCAACGGGCTGAAGCCCGGCGACCGAGTCGGGGTCAGCGTCGAGGTGCTCGCTCACGACTGAGCTTGGCCGAAGAACCGGGCCGCGGCCGCCGTGTGCAGGCTGAAGCCCAGTTCGGCCGGGCCGTACAGGACCTCCCAGCCGAGCGACTCGTCGTTGGGCTGGGAGGGTGGGATGACGGCCGCGTTCTTGATCACCGGGAGCAGGCCGAAGACGAGCAGCGTGCCGTCCGGGGCGCTGGCCGTGTCGAACAGGCGCACCTCGGCGGCGTCGACCGCGAGGCCGACCTCCTCGAACAGCTCCCGCGCCGCGGCCGCCTGCCAGGTCTCGCCGACGTCGATGTAGCCGCCGGGCAACGCCAGGCGGTATCGCGCGGGCGGGATCGCCCGGCGTACCACCAGCAGGCCCGCACCCACCGGCTGCAGCACCACCGCGACCGGCTTGGGGTTCTGATAGCTGGTCTCGCCGCAGGCCGCGCAGCGGCGCGGCCAGGCCTGGCCGCGCCCGAACCGCGCACCGCAGAACGTGCAGTGGGCGAAACGATCCGGCATCTACGGATGCAGGGGTGAGTTGCAGGCCGCCACCAGGGCCTGCCGGCAGGCGGACATGAGCGGGCGCAGCGCCGCGTCGCGCTGCTGCGCCTCGTACCCGTTGATCGCGCCGCCCGGTGCGTTGGTCTCGGCCAGCGCGAGCACCTGGTCGAGCACGCTGGCGCGGGCGAACAGCCGCCGGGCGCGCGGGTCGAACCCGGGCGGCAGGGTGGCGGTGGACTCCGGCCGGCGCAACGCCTGCAGGGCACCGGCCAGCTCGGGTTTCCACTGCGCGACGTCGAGTCGGGTGAGCCGGGCGGTGGCCTCGCCGAGCGCGGCGGTCAGCTCGGCCTCGGCTTCGGCCGCGCCGAGCTGGAACACCGGCCGGAACTGGCCCACCGGGAAGACCCGCCAGAGCACCGTCTCGAACTCGACGCCGGAGCCGGAGGTGTGCCGCCGGACCTCGGGGACGACGCCGAACTCGGGCGTCATCACGGCCTCGCCGGCCAGCAGCGCGGCGCCGGTCAGCGCGCCGGGGCCGGGCAGGCCGCGGGGGTCGCCGGGCGCGGGCAGCACCAGGCGGATGTCGTCGGGATGCACCTTGGCGAACATCGGCAGTCCCTGCGGGAGGGGCACGTCGGTCCAGGTGCCCGGCGCGTCCGCGACGAGGTGCTCCTCGTCGGCGGCGATCTCGCCGGCCACCTCGTCGAACGGCACCAAGCCGGCGCGCCAGGCGCGCACCCAGGCCGCGAACCGGGTCGAGCGCCGCGCGGTGCGGGTGACCGCATCAGCAGCGGGGGACATGCGAGCAAGGGTACGTGCCCATCGGGAAGGTTGTCTCGGCCGGAGCGTCAGAAAGGCCGTGTCCCAAGCCACGGGTTACCGTGCCTTGCATGTATGGGGAGGACGTGCTCAAGGAGCAGTGGCGCCGCAAGAAGGTCGTGCCCGAGGTGGACGCGGAGATCGATCTGGTGGTCGAGGACGCGGACTCCGGGTTCTGCGGCGCGGTGGTCGGCTTCGAGCTGGGCGCGGTGGTGCTGGAGGACCGGTTCGGCAAGCGCCGGAACTTTCCGCTGACGCCGGCCGCGTTCCTTCTCGACGGCCGGGCGGTGACGCTGCGCAAGCCCGTCGCCTCGCCGGCGCCGCCGCAGCGGAAGATCACTGCCTCCGGGTCGATCGCGGTCGACGGGGTCAAGGCGCAGGTCGCCAAGGCGAGCCGGATCTGGGTCGAGGGCATTCACGACGCCGCGCTGGTCGAGCGCATCTGGGGCGACGACCTGCGGATCGAGGGCGTGGTCGTCGAGCCGCTGGACGGCATCGACGATCTCGCCGCCGCGGTGAGCGCCTTTCGGCCGAGCCGGGATCGCCGCCTCGGCGTCCTCGTCGATCACCTGGTGCCCGGCTCGAAGGAGAGCCGGATCGTCGCGGCCGTCACCGACCCCAACGTGCTGATCACCGGCCACCCCTACGTGGACATCTGGCAGGCCGTGAAGCCGGACCGGATCGGCATCAAGAAATGGCCGGTCATCCCGCCCGGGCGCAACTGGAAGGAGGGCGTCTGCGAGGCGTTCGGCGTGCGTGAGCCGGCCGACATGTGGCGGCGCATCCTCCGCGAGGTGAGCAGCTACAAGGACGTCGAGACCCCGCTGGTCAACTCGATGGAGCGGCTGATCGACTTCGTCACGGTGGGGTGAGGGCCCGGCCGAGCCGCTGCGCCGCCTCGGCCAGCCGGTCCGGCGGCTGCGCCGCATACCCGAGGACCAGGCCGGGTGGGCCGGGTCGCTGCCGGTGCCAGGACAACGGATGCACGAGTACGCCGTGGGCCGCCGCCCGCTCGGCGAGGACCGTGTCGTCCGGCCCGTCCGCCTCCAGCAGGATCAGCAGGTGCAGCCCGGCCGCCACGCCGGTGACCCGGGCCCTCGGCAGGTGCTGCGCCAGCCCGGTGAGCAGCGCGTCCCGCCGGCGCCGCTGCCGGGAGCGCACCAGCCGCAGGTGCCGCTCGTAGTCGCCGGAGGCGAGCAGCCGGGCCAGCACGAGCTGCGGCAGCGCGGGGCTGCCCAGGTCGGAGTCGTGCTTCGCGGCCAGCAGCGCCGGCTGAAGCCGGCGCGGGGCGATCAGCCAGCCGAGGCGCATGCCGGGCGCGAGGGATTTCGAGACGCTTCCCGTGTACGCGACCCGCTCCGGCGCCGATCCCTGCAGCGCGGCCACCGGGGCCCGGTCGTAGCGGTGCTCGGCGTCGTAGTCGTCCTCGACGATCAGGCCGCCCCAGTCGAGGAGCGCCCGGCGGCGCGCCGGGCTCAGCACGACTCCGGTGGGGAACTGGTGCGCCGGGGTCAGCACGGCGGCGTCCTGGGTGATCAGGTCGGCCCGGATGCCCTGCTCGTCGACGGGGACGGGCTCCGGGCGTACGCCCCAATGGATCATCAGGTCCCGGGTTCCGCGGGAGCCGGGGTCCTCGATGGCGGCGGCGGTCACGCCGCCCTGCCGGAGCGTCCGCGCGAGCAGGGCGAGCGCCTGGGCCACGCCGTTCACCACGACGATGTCGTCGGCCTCGGCGCGGATGCCCCGGGTGCGGCGTAGCCAGGCGATCAGTTCGGCACGCAGTTTGGGGGTGCCGCCCGGGTCGCCGTAGCCGAGGTCGGCGCCGGTGATCTCGTCGAGGACCGCTTTCTCCGCCTTGAGCCATTGGCGCCTCGGAAAAGCGGACAAATCGGGCACGCCTGGGGAAAGGTCGATGTCGATCCCCTCCGGCGGGGGAAATGGCAGGCGAAGATCGTCGAGCGTCTTACGACGATCCTCCGCAATATCCGACTTATCCCGATTTCCTATGACGATTGTTCCGGCGCCGGTGCGGCCGGTTGCCAGGCCCTCGTCGATCAGCCGCTGGTACGCCTCGACCACCACGCCACGGGAGATCTTCAGATCGGCGGCGAGCACCCGGGTGGCCGGCAACCGGGCCCCCGCGGCGAGCCGGCGGCCGGCGATCGCGTCCCGCAGACCGGCGGTCAGCCACGCGGTCAGGCCCTTGACCGGGGCGTCCTCGGCGCGCAGCTGGAGAAAGTCCGATCCGGAAATTGGTCCTCCTTTTGCGACACCACATTGGCCCTTCAACTGGACCATACCCGGCGGAAGCATTCCTGGTGTGACTCCCTTCCCGCTCCTCGCCGGCGCCGCCGGCATGATCTTCGTGGGCGGCAGCGTGGCCGTCTCCGGCGTCCTCGCCGATACCCCCGTGCTGACCGTCCAATCCCTCCGGTACGCGGTCGCCTGCCTCCTGCTCGCCCTCTTCGCCCGGGTCACCGGCCGCCGCCTGGTGCGCCCCCGCGGCGCCGAGTGGTGGTGGCTCGGCGGTGTCGTGCTGACCGGCATGTTCCTGTTCAACCTGGCCCTGGTCCTCGGCGCCCGGCACGCCGAGCCGGCCGTGCTCGGCGTCGCGGTGGCCTGCGTGCCGGTACTGCTCGCGGTCGTCGGGCCGCTGCTCGAGGGACACACGCCCGCGCCCCGGTTGATCGCCGCCGCGCTGGTGGTGACCGCCGGCGCCGGCCTGGTCCAGGGCTTCGGCCGGGCCGACGCGATCGGGCTGCTGTGGGCGCTGGTCACGGTCGCGTGCGAGGCCGGGTTCACGCTGATGGCGGTGCCGGTGCTCGGGCGGCACGGCCCGATCGGCGTCTCGGTGCACGCGACCTGGATGGCCGCCCTGCTGTTCGGGGTGACCGGCGTGGTGCGCGAGGGGCCGGCCGCGGTGCTGCGGCTCGACGGCGCGGACCTGCTGGCCGGGGCCTATCTGGCGGTCGGCGTGACGGCGATGGCGTTCGTCCTCTGGTACACCTGCGTCGAGCGGGTCGGCGCCGCACGGGCCGGCCTGCTGACCGGGCTCACCCCGATCGCGGCGGCGGCCACCGGGGTGGCGCTCGGCGGGCCACGGCCCTCGCTGCTCGTCTGGCTCGGCGTCGCGGTCGTGGCGACCGGCCTGGCGCTGGGGCTGACCCACCGCGATCGCGTACGCCGCGACGCCGGCCGCACCCGGGCCGGCCTCGCCGGGGTCGGCGGCGCCCCCGGCGCGATGTCGCGAACCCGATCCGCCCGAGGATGAAAAACGCTCGGCAATTCGCATTTCCCGCGGGCCAGGCGAAATCATTTGTGGTTAATATTCGGTGGCCAGGCGCGGTTCGAGAAAGTCAAACACATCGTTGCCTACGCGCGGACCTGTACTTTCCGCCAGTTCACGGGAACGAAAATGCCCCCGCCGACCGGCCCAAAGGTGGTCGGCCCTGCGACTGACAAAACGTCGGCAGATTTGCCAGTCCTGCCATTTACGTGTTCCCTCGAAATGCAAAGCAAGGGATCACGTATGAAAGGGCACGAATGAAAACTCTGCCGCGTTTGATGACCATGACCGGTATGGGCCTGCTCGCGGCCCTTGCCTTCGGCGCCGGGCCGGCCCAGGCCGGCGGCCACGGGCCCGGACCGGTACACGGCGGCGGCCATGGGCCCGGACCGGTCCAAGGTGGCCACGGGCACGGGGGCCCGGTGCTCCGGCCGGGCGGCAACTTCCGGCACGACCCGTTCGACGGTCGTGCCGCGCGCTTCTACCCGTCGCGGCAGCAGTGCGAATCGGTCGGTATCGACGGCGAGCGGCACTCGCACTGGGGCGGCCACGACTGCAACTATGTCTTCTCCGGCCTCGGCGGCGACACCTGGGGACTGCGGATCTTCGACCCGTCGCGCGGCCTGCGCGGGTGGGACCCGCAGTATTGCTTCGGGCCCGGCATCGGGCGCGGGTTCGGGCACGGCCCCGGGGACCCGGGCCGCTTCGGGCACGGCGGCGTCAACCGGCCCGGGCAGAACGGCCCGTGGGGTCAGCCGGGTCACGGGGGTCCGGGCGGCGGCCACTCGGGTCAGGGCTGGCCGGGCCAGTCCGGCCCGGGCGGGGGCGGTCACTCCGGTCCCGGTGGTAGCCACGGTGGTCAGCCCGGTTCGGGTGGTAGCCACGGTGGCCCCGGTGGTCAGCCCGGTTCGGGTGGTAGCCACGGTGGCACCGGTGGTCAGCCGGGTTCGGGAGGCCACGGTGGTCCCGGTAGTGGTGGTCCGGGCTCGTCGGGTGGCGGTTCGGGTCAGCCCGGTTCGGGTGGCCACGGTGGTCCCGGTAGTGGTGGTCCGGGCTCGTCCGGTGGTGGTTCGGGTTCGTCAGGTGGTGGCTCGGGTCAGCCGGGTTCGGGTGGCCACGGTGGTCCCGGTAGTGGTGGTCCGGGCTCGTCCGGTGGTGGTTGGGGTCAGCCTGGTTCGGGTGGCCACGGTGGTCCCGGTAGTGGTGGTCCGGGCTCGTCCGGTGCCGGCTCGGGTTCTTCCGGCGGCAGCCACGGTGGATCGGGCCACTGAGGCCGCCTGACCACAGGCACGAACTGCCCCCTGGTCCGGGGCACCGGACATGCCCCGGACCAGGGTGGTAGAGCGGAACGGAACGTGTTTCTCAGGCTAGATCGTAGGGATCGCGGCTGAAGACGAAGGTGGCGATGTCGATCTTCAGTGCCGCGCCCTCCGGGGAGCGGATGACCTGCAGGATCTCGCCCTCGTTCTCGCCGTCGGCGCCTCGCCAGCGGTCGGCGGCCTCACGGACGAACTTGGACCAATGGTTCGGGCCGGACATCTCCACGGTCTCCCCGTCGGCGTGGATCTCGTATTCGCGGCCCATCCACCACCAGCGGCCGACCAGCTCGGCGGCCTCGCCCGACGGGGGCGACGGGGGCTGCCAGGGCGCCGGCGTGACCGGTTCGCCGTCCACAGCGGCGGTGAGGGCGGCCAGCGCGACCTTGCGGATGTGGGTTCCGCGCAGGCCGTACGAGTTGGCGAAGACGATCACGCCGAGCCGGCTGCGGCGATGCACCGCCAGGTGGGCCACGTAGCCGGGCATGGAGCCGCCGTGTCCGACGAAGACGCGCTCGCCGACCCGGAAGAGCTGCAGGCCCAGGCCGTAGCCGCCGGTCCAGGACTCCAGGTCGCTGAGCACCACCGGGGCGCACATCTCGTCGAGCGTCTCGCGCGGCAGGACCGCGGAGGGCGGATCGGTGAGGAAGGCGGCCCACTTGGCCATGTCGGTGACGGTGGACCAGAGCTGGCCGGCCGGGGCCATCGCGCCCGAGTCGAGGCGAGGCTCCTCGTGCAGGCTGTCGTCGAGGGCGTGCACGACGTAACCGCGGGCGAACGGCTCCACCGGACCATAGGTGGTGCGCCTCATGCCGAGC
The DNA here is from genome assembly GCF_025630775.1 of Actinoplanes sp. KI2. Lineage (GTDB taxonomy): Bacteria > Actinomycetota > Actinomycetes > Mycobacteriales > Micromonosporaceae > Actinoplanes. Next base: position 21,661 of record NZ_JAOSZE010000005.1, on the reverse strand, counting down.
GGGTCGAGCAGGCGCTTGCCGATCAGGTCGGGCCAGGACTCGCCGGTCACCCGCTCCAGGACCGCCCCGAGCAGGCCGTAAGCCAGGTTCGAGTAGCGGTAGCGGCGGAACGGCGGCCCGGAGAGCTTGTCGTAACCGAGGTCGGCCAGCAGCTTGTCGACGTCGCCGCCGGCGGTGCGCTCCCACCAGGGGCCGTCCGGCTCGCGCTGCAGGCCGGAGACGTGGCCGAGCAGCTGGCGCAGGCTCACCCCGCCGATCGAGGTGCCCGGCAGGTGGCGGTAGAGCAGGTCGTCGAGGGCGAAGAAGCCCTCGTCGCGCAGTTGCATGACCAGCGTGGCGGTCATCGTCTTGGTGATCGAGCCCAGGCGGTACTGCGTCTCCGCATCCGGCATCGGGCGCTCACCGGCGCCCGTGAAGTGCAGCACCGCCCGGTCCCGGACGATCGCCAGGGCCAACGACGGCGCACGCCCCTTGGTCTGCGCCCGGGCGGCAACCTCCTCGACCCGGCGGGCGGTATCCGGCAGCAGCGACACGTGGACCCCCTCGAGATTTGACTCTTCTGAACAACTGCGAACCGCCGATCCGGCTACGCCAGAATGACGCATCGCAACGCGTGCGCCGTCGTGCAACGATCGAGGTGTGGAAGCGGTTCTCTGGGTAGTGCTCGGCATCGCGCTGGCGATCGCCGAGGCTTTCACGGCCACGTTGCTGATCATCTTCTTCGCGGTGGGCGCCTTCGCCGCGGCCGGTGCCGCCGCGCTCGGCGCCCCGTTCCTGGTCCAGGCCATTGTCTTCGCCCTGGCCTCCGGGGTCTCCGTCGCCGCGCTCCGCCCGATCATCCTGCGGCACGCCAAGTCGGCCCTGGAGACCGGGGACACGCCGTTCGGCATCGAGGCGATGGAGGGCAGCCACGGCATGGTGGTCGAAGAGGTCGACGGCGAGCACGGCATGATCAAGCTCGAGGGCGAGCTCTGGCAGGCTCGGTCCTTCGACGGCACCGAAAAGTACCTCCCGGGCGAGCGGGTCCGGGTGGTCAAGGTCCACGGCGCCACGGCCATCGTGTGGCGCGACGATTTGCCCGACATATAGAGAGGCGCCATGGAAGCAGTGATCGGTGTCCTAGTCATCGTGATCGTGGTTTTTGCCATCGTCACGCTGCTCCGGTCCATCCGCATCGTCCCGCAGCAGCGGATGGATGTGGTGGAGCGCCTGGGAAAGTACAAGCGCACCCTGACCCCCGGGCTGAACGTGCTGGTCCCGTTCGTCGACGCGGTACGCAGCAAGGTGGACATGCGCGAGCAGGTGGTCTCGTTCCCGCCGCAGCCCGTGATCACCTCGGACAACCTGGTCGTGTCGATCGACACGGTCCTGTACTTCAAAGTCGTGGACCCGGTCCGGGCCACCTACGAGATCTCCAACTTCCTGCAGGCCATCGAGCAGCTGACGGTCACGACGCTGCGTAACGTGATCGGCTCCCTCGACCTGGAGCGGGCACTGACCAGCCGCGAGGAGATCAACCGCCACCTGTCCACCGTGCTCGACGAGACCACCGGCCGGTGGGGCATCAAGGTGACCCGGGTCGAGATCAAGGCGATCGAGCCGCCGCCGAGCATCCGCGACTCGATGGAGAAGCAGATGCGCGCCGAGCGGGAGCGTCGCGCGACGATCCTCAACGCCGAGGGCCACAAGCAGGCGCAGATCCTCACGGCCGAGGGCGAGAAGCAGGCCGCGGTGCTGCGGGCCGACGGTGACCGGCAGTCCCGCATTCTGCAGGCCGAGGGCCAGGCGAAGGCGATCCGGACGGTCTTCGACGCGATCCACACGGCGAACCCGTCGCAGAAGGTGCTGGCGTACCAGTACCTGCAGGCCCTGCCGCAGATCGCGAACGGCTCGGCGAACAAGGTGTGGATCGTGCCGACCGAGCTGACCAAGGCCCTCGAGGGTCTCGGCGGCGCGCTCGGCGGACTGGCCAACATGGCCGGCGACGTGCCCGCGTCGAGCGTCAACGCGGCCGAGGTGGAGCGCGAGGCGGCGGCCGCGGCGCAGGCCGCCGCGGATGCCGCGGCCCAGGTGGACGAGCAGGTCCGGGTGGCCGAGGCGCAGGTTTCCGGCGATCCGGACCGGACCGCGGCGCTCCCGGCGCCGGACCCGATCCCGCCGTCGGCGGCGCTCGGTGGCGCCGACTACAACGGCACCCAGGTGCAGCGCGACCCCGCCTGATTTTCTGCGACGAACGGCCGGCCCGATGACGGGCCGGCCGTTCGTCGTTCCGTCAGTCCGTGGAGCTGCTGCCGGCTCCGGCGCTCGGGTCCGCGCTGGGCTCGGCGCTCGGCTCCTCGCTCGGCGGGGCGGAAGCGCCGGCGCCCTGGTCGCCGCCCGCGCCCGCGCCGGCGATGCCCGCGGCGGTCTTGGCGTCGGCCAGCGCGAGGCAGGCCTGGAGCAGGGACTTCTGCGCGGAGGTCACCGCGGCGGCAGCGGCGGCGTTCTGATCCGCGGCGCCCGCGCCCTGGTCCGCGGCGCCCGCGCCCTGGTCACCGGCCTGGTCACCGGCGGAGGCGCTCGGGGCGGCGGCCGGACCCTTCGCCTTGGCCTTGGCCTTCGCCTTCGCCTTCGCGGCCTTGGCCTTCAGCGCCTTCGCCCACTTGGCGGCGAGCTTCTTCTGAGCGGCCTTCGCCGCCGCGCCCTGCGCGCCACCCGGTTGCTGCGCGTCACCCTGCTGCGCGGCGCCCTCGGCCGCCTTCGCGTCGGCCGCGAACGTGTCGCACGCCGTCTCCAAGGCCTGAGCCGAGGCGAGGGCCGCGTCGTCGGCGCCCTGCTGCTGCAGCGGGTCGAGCTTCTTGCCATCGCAGAGCACGTCCTGCCCGGCGATCTCGAGGGCCTTGCACTGCGAGACGTCGAACTGCTTGCCCTCCACCGTGATCACGTCGGCGGCCTTCGGGGTGGTGCTGGCGGATGCGAGCTGAACACCGGCCAGACCGGCTGCGACCAGGACACCGCCGATGACGACGGCACCGATGGTCTTACGCCGGTTGGGGTTCTGGTTCCTTCGGTACGCACGCGATCTCATCATCACTCCTCGTTCGTGGACGTCGATGTGGTCGGTCGGCCCCCTGTACGGACCTCGCCCGCGTGCGGGTTCAACACGCGCCGTCGCGAAGGCGCCATTTCGGGTGCCGTTCTCGTGCGTTTGGGCAGCTCAGCGGCGTGCCGAAAAAGTTTGAAATCGGTCGGGCCGGATCCGCCCGTCCGGCTTTTCCGGCAAACTCCTGCGGATCTGCCGGACATTTGGGATGCTCGGCGCAGGAGCCAACGGTTGCCCCCGAGGCCGCTCGGTTGAAGCCCACGCGAGGCGGAGCCATGAGCACCAGCCATCACCACACGGCGAGCGGTCGACCGTTGCGGGTCGCTCCGGCCTGGGTCGGAGCCGCCCGCCCGGCCGATGGCGCGGCAGATCAAGAGCATTTGCTGCCCGTACGCGAGGCCGTCTGGGTCTGGTCGGTCCGGCGCTACGCGAGGCTGGCGCTGTGGGCCCTCCCCGCCGCCGCCGTGCTCGACGGGTGGCTGACCCTGGGCATCGACGCGCTCCCCGGCCCGCTGGTCGTGAGCCTGACCGCAGACTGGCTGGCGACGATCGCCATGCTGGCGTTGACGGCGCTGCTGGCCGGCGCCCGAACCCGCCGGATCGCCATCGTCGGCCTGCTGATCGGCCTGGCCGGCACGGTGCTCAGCCTGCCGCTGGCGGCGCTGCCCCCGGACGCTCTGGCCGAGGGCGCCCCGCTGAGCCTGGACCAGCTCAGGGTGGCGGTCCTGGTCGCCGCCGCCACCACCGCGGCGGGCTGGCTGCTGCTGGGTTGGGCGGTGTTCCGCTGCAAACTGGTCAACCCGGCCGACGGCGTCCTCCTGATGCTCGCGGCGGTGGCCATCGCAGCCGGGTCCTACACACGACAGCCCCTGCCAACGGTGGGGGCTTTGTTGTTGCTGGCGGCGGGAACGGGGCTGGCCTGGACCGGCTCGCGACTGATCCCACGCGCCTGACCGAGCCGCACGCAGGCGGCGGGTGCGGGACGGCGCTCATGGCAGGTTGGCGCATCCGGTGGTGAGCGGTGGCCCGGCGTGAGTGGCATGCTCCGAGGGCGGGCTTCGCGAGGCGGGGCCGCGGGAGGAGCGGTCATGACCAAGGTCGTCGCCGACATCTCGGTGTCGCTGGATGGGTTTGTCACCGGGCCGGAGCCCGGGCCCGAGCAGGGTCTGGGCCGCGGCGGTGAAGGGTTGCACATCTGGGCGTTGCAGCCGGACGGGATCGACCGGGTCGTGCTGGAGGAGTCGGTCGCGGCCACCGGGGTGGTCATCATGGGGCGGCGGCTGTTCGACGTGGTCGATGCGCCGGACGGGTGGAGTGCCGAGATGGGGTACGGCGCGGACCTTGCCGCCGAGCCTCCGGTGCTGGTGGTGACCCGGAACCCGCCGGAGACGGTGCGCCTCGCCGACCGGATGACGTTCGTGGTGGACGGGATCGCGAGCGCGGTGGCCAAGGGCGTGGCGATGGCCGAGGGCCGCGACGTGGTCATCATGGGCGGGGGCGAGACGGTCCGTACCGCGATCGAGGCCGGACTGGTCGACGAACTGCGCCTGCACCTGTCGCCCGTGCTGCTGGGCGGAGGCATCCCGCTGTTCGACGGTGCGGCGCCGCGGACGCTGCGGCAGATCCACGTGCGCCCCTCCGGCCACGCCACCCACCTGACCTACCGGGTCGATTGACCCACCGCCTGCCGGAGGGTCAGCCGTCGCCGACGGGTCGGTGTGTCGAACCGGCGGCGGCCGTTTCCAGGAAGGCGGTTGCCGCGGGGGTGGGGTTGAAGTCGCTCCAGGCCAGGTACTCCACGCGGGCGGGGCCGTCGGTCAGCGGGACCGTGACCACGCCGGGGGCGCCGGTGACGAAGCGGGACGGCAGCAGCGCCACCGCCAAGCCCTGGCGGATCAGGCCGAGGATGAGGTCGGTCGCCATGGCCTCGAAGGCGACCTCGCGGGTGAGGCCGGCGGCGGCGAACGCCAGGTCGCTCTGTGCCCGGCCGGCCGTGTCGGCGGGGAAGTCGGCGAACGGCTCGCCGGCCAGCGCGGCGAGATCCAGCCGCCGGCGGGCGGCCAGCCGATGCGTGCGCGCCAGCACGGCCACGTGCCGGTCGTGGTGGAGGGCGCGGTAGCGCACACCCTGCGGCCGCGCCGACTCGGGTAGGCCCAGCACCGCCACGTCCAGGTCGCCGGCGCGGATGCTCTCGACCATCTCGTCGCTGCCCGCCCCGCGCAGGACGATCCGCACCTGCGGGTGGCGCAGGTGGAACTCGCGCAGCGCGGCCGGCAGGTCGATGCCGGTCACCGTCGGGATCATGCCGATCGCCAGCCGGCCGCGGATCTCACCGGTGGTGGCCGCGGCATCGGCGGCGGCCCGGTCGGCGGCCTCGAGGCAGGCGCGCGCGGCGGGCAGGAAGGCCTCGCCCGCCGGCGTGAGCGCCACCCGCCGGCTGGTGCGGGCGAACAGCCGGACGCCGAGCTCGCGCTCCAGCGCGGCGATCTGATGGCTCAGCGCCGACTGCACCACCAGGCACTGCTTGGCGGCGCGGGTGAAGTTTCCGGTGCTCGCGACGGCCAGCACGTAACGCATCTGCTGCAGCTCCACGGATCTATCGTGAATCACGATCGCTGCGTTGAAAAGTATGTGTTGGACTCATTGATGTCGCGGACCGACGCTGAGGGTATGAACGCGAAGACAACCGCAACCACCGCTCTGGCGCCGGCCGTGTGGGGCACCACCTACCTCGTCACCACGCAGCTGCTGCCGGCCGGGCACCCGATGTTCGCCGGGCTGATGCGGGCGCTGCCGGCCGGGCTGGTCGCGCTGGCGATCACCCGGCAGCTCCCGCGGGGCATCTGGTGGGGGCGCGCGCTCGTGCTGGGCGCCCTCAACATCGGCGCGTTCTTCCCGCTGCTGTTCCTCGCGGCCGAGCGGCTGCCCGGTGGGGTCGCCGCCACGCTCGGCGCGACCCAGCCGATCATTGTGGCGTTCCTGGCGGTCGCGGTCCTCGGCGAGCGGCTCTCGGCCTGGCGGCTGCTCTGGGGCCTGGCCGGGGTGGCCGGGGTGGGGCTGGTCGTGCTTGGCCCGGCCGCGGCGCTGGACGCGGCCGGGATCGCGGCCGGGCTGGCCGGCGCGGCGGCGATGGGGCTGGGCGTCACGCTGACCAAGCGCTGGGGCCGGCCCGAGGGCATCAAACCGATGGCGTACGCCGGATGGCAGCTGACGGCCGGCGGCCTGGTGCTGCTGGCGCCGGTCGCGGTGACCGAGGGCGTGCCGGGCCGGGTCGACGCCGCGGCGGTCGGCGGGTACCTCTGGCTGGGCCTGGTCGGCGGGCTCCTGGCGTACACCATCTGGTTTTCCGGTCTTTGGAAGTTGCCGGTCACCGCGACCGCCCTGCTCGGCCTGCTGTCCCCGCTGGTGGCGGCGACGGCCGGGGCGCTGGTCCTCGGTCAGACCCTCAGTGCGACGCAGCTGGCCGGATTCGCCCTGGCCCTGTCGGCGCTGCTGGCCGGCCAGCTGACCCCGCGGCCGGCGGCGGCCGGTACGTCAGGCGGAGGCGCGCCAGACGAGCGGGGGGAGTCCACGTTGGGTGATCTCCTCGCCGCACAACTCCCGCAGCACCAGATCCGCCGATGACCCGGACGTACGCCGACGCGTCCGACGGTTTCAAGGCGGCGGTGTCGGGTAACGGGACCGTGGCCGGCCCCCGCTCGGGCCGGCCACCCGCCTTTCTCAGGTGCAGGCGGACCAGTTGACGGTGCAGTCGCCGGGGGTCTCGGATCCGTTCACCTTGTCGAACTGGAACCGCAACCGACCGCTGGAGCCGGCCGCGAGCGGCACCGACGACGTCCAGGTGAAGGTGTGTCCGCGCTGGACCAGCGTGGGTTGCGGCAGCGACTCCAGCCACGACGTGCGGAGATTCCCGGGGTACGTGAGGGTGACGGTCCAATGCTGTTCGGCGCCGGTGCGATTGGAGAGCAACACCTCGCCGATGAAGTTGTCGGCATAGGAATTGAGCACGTGGTAATGGCCGCTGACCAGGATCGGTCGGGCGGGCTCGGTGGTGGTGGCCCGGGACGGGGTGATCACGGCCGGCATGGCCCGGGAGGTGGGCTTCGGATCGGGGCTGGTGGGATCGGTGGTCGGTGTCGCCGGCATGGTCGGGTCGGTGGACGGGATCAGGCTGACCGGCGCCTGCGGTCCCGAGGTCGTTCCCGGCAGGGCGAACGGCGGCTCGGGCGGGGGCAGCGTCTGTGCATGATCGGGAGTGAGCCGCACGATGGTGACGATCGTGAAAACCGCGAGAGCGGCGACACCCAGGATGGTCGGAAGCCACGGAAGAGCACGCACAATGCCGGATTTTTCCTGCATTTACCCACATCCCGGGTCACAGTTCTTTTTTCCGGAGACAGGGTATCGATCACCGGGCCCACGGAAAAGCCCTGAATTTCGACCGTGGAAAGATCGGAAACTTAACGACAGAGTTCCCAGAATGCGATCGCCCCGGCCGTCGCCACATTGAGCGAATCGACACCGCTCTGCATCGGAATCACGACCCGGACATCGCTTGCCGCCAGCGCCGCCCGGGTCAGCCCCGGCCCCTCCGCCCCCAGCATCAGCGCCGGCCGCGCCCGGTCGGCCTCGCTCAGCTCCTGCAGCGGCACGGCGTCGTCGGCCGGGGTCAGCGCGAGCAGCCGGAAACCGGCCCCCGAGACCGTCTTGAGCGCACCGGGCCAGTCCTCGACCTTCACGTACGGGATCGCGAACACCTCGCCCATGCTCACCCGGACGGCGCGTCGGTAGAGCGGGTCTGCGCAGTTGGGCGACAGCACCACCGCGTCGATGCCGAGCGCGGCCGCGCTGCGGAACAGCGCCCCGAGGTTGGTGTGCGTGTTCAGCCCCTCGAGCACCGCGAGCCGCCGGGCGCCCGCGAGCAACTCCTCCAGCGACGGCAGGTCACGCCGGTGGAACGAGGCCAGCACCCCGCGATGCACGTGAAAGCCGGTGATCGACTCGAGCACCTCGGGGCTGGCGGCGTAGACCACCGCCTCGTCGGGCAGGTCGGCGAACTGGTCGGCCCGCTTCTCGTCGACCAGCACCGAGCGCAGTCGGTAGCCCGCGCGCAGCGCACGCCGGATGACCAGCTCACCCTCGGCGATGAACAGGCCGTTCGGTGGCTCCCATCGGGTGCGCAGCTCCAGGTCGGTCAGCGCGCGATAATCCCCGATCCGCGGATCGTCCGCGCTCTCCACCTGAAGCAGAACCATCCCGCCATTGTGCCGAGACTCCTCGGCACAATGGCAGGCGGCAGGTCACTTCCGGTCAGCCGCCGGAGCGGCGACTGGTGAACGACTTGCGGGCCGGCGCCGCGCCGCGCCCGTGCCCCTGGTCGGCCGCCTGGCCGGTGGTGGCCAGGCCATGCGCATGCTTCTTGTGTTTGGCGGCCCGGCGAGCGGCCCGGTTGAGAAACTCTTCCGGCTGCTCGTCCTGCTCCTGCTGCTCCGTGTCGGACATAGGGGCAGCCTATATGTGCCCCACGACAACAAGACCCGCATCAGGACAACAGCGCGCCGACCACACCACGGCATCAAAACCCCAAAAGCATTTAAACGTACGCCGCGGCGTGGCGGGTGACGCGCGTGCCGCCCGGGCGGCACGCGCGTCAGGTCTCGTCCTACCGGCCGCGGCCGGTCCGCTCCTGCAACTCGTCGATCCGGCGCGAGGCGTCGGCCTTGGTGAGGCCCTCGGGCGCCGGCTCGCCGGCCTCGGTGGCCAGCGTGTGCAGGTACGACTCCTGCGCGGCGGTGGCCGGCTCGTCGCCGGTCGTCCAGTCCGCCGGGTCCTTGACGGCGTTTCCCGCCGTGACATCGTCCCGGTCAGCCATCACGTCCTCCTCAGCCCTCGGGTCCCTCGTCGAACGTCTGTCCCATTACCCAAGGGTCGCCACGGTCATGCGGGTCGTTGCCTCCTACGCGTCGGGGTCCCAGGCGATGAGCTGGTCGAAGACATTTCGGTCACCCGCCAGCTCCAGGGACTCCGGCGGCATGCGGCCGTAGAAGAGCAGGACCAGGTCGCCGGCGGTGCCCCGGACCGAGGCGTCGGCGCCGGTGGCCGCGTCGTCGCCGTCCGTGGCTGCGGGGAGCCGGGCGGTCCGTAGGCCGTCGGGGGACAGCCACAGGCGCCAGGAGCGGCCCTCGGTGGCGTGGTAGTCGACGGCGGCGGGCTTGTGCGGCCACGCGCTCGTCGTCGCGCAGCAGGTGGACAGGAACTCCTCGACACCGTCCAGCGCCACCTCGTCGGGCAGCGGCTGGGGCGTGCCCAGGGCCAGATGGGCGTCGTAGGTGTGCACCGCGATCTCCTGGAGCTGGTGCCGGGCGACGGCTCCGCAGGTCTGCGGCGACTGCGAGGTCTCCCACCACGTCCAGCAACCGCGATCCGGGCCGGCCTCGCGCAACGCCGCCAGCAGCTCCTGCACGGATACGGCCAGCCAGGCGAGCAGGGCCTCGCGCTCGTGGGGCGCCGCGGGGCCCGGCGATGCGGACTTGGCGGTGGCGTCCGGCCCGGCGATGACGGTGGCGGCCCACGAGCGGCGCCCGTCGCCGATGTGCTGCGCCAGATCGAACAGCGTCCACTCGGGGCAGGACGGCACCGGGACGTCCAGGCTGGGCGCGGCGGCGACCGCGGCGCGGAAGGCGCTCGACCGCTCGTCGATCAGTCGCAACAGCTCGGGGAACTCCAGAATCTTTTGCACTGCGGCTTTTTATCATCCGGCTCCGCGACCGGACAGCGATTTCGGCGAGGTGCGGAAAGCCGATTGGCGCGACCGGATCCGGGCGACTAGCTTGCGCCCGTGACTGTTGACCCGGGGACGTCCGCTCCCGTTCCGCTCGACGCCGAACTTCAGCTCGCCTACGACGCCTACCTGGCCGAGGAGCCGGAGTTGGCGCCGATGAGCCCCGCGCTGCTGCCGCGGATCCGCGCCGAGGTCGACGCCGAGGTGGCGGCGCTCACCGACCTCAGCCACGGCGGGCGCTTCATCGTCGCCGAGCCCTCGGTGCCCGGCCTGGACGGCGCCCCCGAGGTCCCGCTGCTCGTCTGCACGCCCGCCGGGGCGCCCGCGGCGCGGCCGGCGCTCTACTTCATCCACGGCGGCGGCTTCTTCTGCAACGACCACCGCCTCGGGCTCGACCAACTGCTCGAAACGGCCGAGCGGTTCGGGGCCACGCTGGTCTCGGTCGGATACCGGCTCGCGCCCGAGCATCCCTACCCCGCGCAGATCGACGACGCCTACGCCGGCCTGCGGTGGGTCGCCGGCCACGCGAACGCCCTCGGCATCGACCCGGAGCGCATCGTCGTCACGGGCTACAGCGCCGGCGGCGGCCTGGGCGCCGCGCTCGCCCTGACCGTGCGCGACAAGGGCGGTCCCCGCCTGCTCGGCCAGCTGCTGATGTCACCCATGCTCGACGATCGCAACGACAGCGCCTCGGCGATGCAGATGGACGCCATCGAGTTCTGGGACCGCAGCTACAACGGGTTCGGCTGGAGCTCACTCCTCGGCGACCTCCGCGGCGAGACCGAGGTGCCGCAGTACGCCGCGCCCGCCCGGGCCACCGACCTGACCGGCCTGCCGCCCGCGTTCCTCGACGTCGGCTCCGCCGAGTGCCTGCGCGACGAGGTCCTCGCCTACGCCGGCCGGATCTGGCAGGCCGGCGGGCGGGCCGAGCTGCACGTGTGGCCCGGCGGAATCCACGCCTTCGACCGGGAGGTCCCCGAGGCGCGGATCAGCAAGGCCGCCGTCGCGGCGCGGCACGACTGGCTGCAGCGCCTCCTCGCCACCGACTGACCGGCTCCGGTGCCACTAGGGTGAGGCCGTGACCGAAGATCGCACCGGGCCTCGGATCGGGTTCATGTTCGATCGGGGGCGGTCGCCGGAGGAGTTGACCGGGTTCGCCGCCCTGCTCGAAGAGCTCGGTGCCGACGACCTCTGGGTGGTCGAGGACCTCGGCTGGACCGGCTCGATCAGCAGCGCCGCCCTCGCGCTCGCCGCCACCCGGACGCTGCGGGTCGGAGTGGGCATCGCGCCGGTCGCGCTGCGGAACGCGGCCCTGCTCGCGATGGAGGTCGGCAACCTCGCCCGGGTGCATCCGGGACGGCTGGCGGCGGGCGTCGGCCACGGCGTACCGGAATGGATGCGCAAGGTCGGTGCGGAGCCGGCCCGAAAGCTGGCGATGCTCGAGGAGACGATCGTCGCGGTGCGCGGCCTGCTCGCCGGCGACGAGGTCGAACTGCACGGCCGCGCGGTCACGGTCGACGGAGTGCGGCTCGTGCACCCGCCCGCGGTGCTGCCGCCGATCGTCACCGGCGTGGTGCGGCCCAGATCGCTGGAGCTGTCCGGGCGCGTCGCCGACGGCACGATCCTGGCCGAGGGCGCCGGCCCGGCCGAGGTGGTCGACGCGCTCGCGCACATCGATCGGGGCCGGAGCGCGGGGGACCGGCCCGCGCACGAGCTGATCGTCTTCGCCTTCCTGCACGTCGACGACGACCGGGACCGGGCCTCCGAGGCGGTGCGCGAGGTGATGGCCGGCCAGGCGGCGTGGCTCGGGGTCGAGCCGTCGGCGGTGTACGGCATGGTCGGCCCGGCGTCGGCGATCCCGGCCCAGGTCGAGGCCCTCCACCAGGCCGGCGCGGACACCGTGGTGCTGCGCCCGATCGGCACCGACCCGGATGCGCAGACCCGTGCCGCGATGGCCGCCCTCGCCCACTGGGTCTTGCGTGTCGTAACGCTCGTGGTGGGTAGGAGGACGGAGGGTTCGGGTCGGCAGTACGGTTGTACTGTTCGCGTGACCGCTGAGCGGGGGTGTGGCTGTTGTCTTCCGGATCGAGCTCGGGTTCGGGGGCGGATCAGCACCTGTTGGCGCTGCTGAGGGCCCTCCGGCTGCGGCAGGCCGCGCCCGACGCGGTGGCCGCCGGCGGCGCCGACGTGGCCGCGGCCCTGACCGATCCCAAAGACCTGGCCCGCGGCCCGCGTGAGCCCGCCGATCAGACGCGCCCCGACCGGGAGTCCGGCCCGGTCCGGCCCGGATGGGCGGCTCCTCGGACACCGGACGGTGCGCCCGGGGAAGATGACGCGGCCGAGCTCGATGGTGGCGCGGCTCCCGGCAGCGACGTGGCCGCGGCCGAGCTCGGCGGTGACGCGGCTCCCGGCAGCGACGTGGCCGCGCCCGGCGCCGACTACGACGGTGACGTCGCTGCTCCCGATGGTGACGTGTCTCCTGGCGGCGAGACGGGCATTCCCGAAACAGGATCAGTGGGCGAAAAATCGCCTGAACCCCGCGCAGACGGCTCCGCGGGGCGGGCGCCGGCTGCGGCGAGGCTCCCGGCGGCCCCGGTGGGTCAGGCCGCGGAGAGAACCCCGGCGGCCCCGGTGATGCCGGCCCAGGAGAGGGCCCCGGCGGCCGCGGAGAGGGCTCCGGCGGCCGCGGAGAGGGCCCCGGCGGCCGCGGAGAGGACCCCGGCGGCCGCGGAGAGGGCTCCGGCCACCCCCGCCGGGGCGACGTTCGGGCGGCCGCGGTGGGCGTCCGGGGGCCAGAGTCCTGCGGCGCAGGCTCCGGGCGTACCGCAAATGCCGGGAAACCCAGCGCGACAGCCGCGCCCGGAGGTGGCGCTTCCGCCGGTCGCGCCCGGACGGGCGCCCGCGGTCGACGGGATGGACCCGGCGGACGACGCTCTGCTGCGGCGGACCCAGAACCTGATGCGGGAGAGCCTGGACTTCGCCGGCGGTGCCGTCGCGGTGGCCGAACGGCTGCGAGCGGCCCTGCTGACGGCACGTCCGGAGGTCGTCGCGGCGCTGCCGGGCGACGCCGGGACGCAGACGAAGAAGCTGGCCGAGGGGCTGATCTGGCTGGTCGATCACCTGGACCAGCCGCCGCTGCTGGTGAGCGGCAGCGCTCGGCTCGGCGCGGCGCTCGCGGCGTGTGATGTGCCGCCGCGGGGGCTGCAGCTCGTCGGTGCGGCGCTGGCCGAGGCGCTGCGCGCGGGGTCGCCCGCGGGGGATTGGCGGCAGGATTTCGAGCTGGCCTGGCGGACGACCTGGCAGCACGTGTACGAGTGGCTGCAGGTCACCGACCAGGACGAACCGGTCAGCTGGACCGCCGTGGTGGTCTCACACGAGCTGCGGCGCCCCGATCTGACGGTGATCCGGTTGCGGCCGTACCTGCCGATGCCGTTCCGCCCGGGGCAGTACGCACGGATCGAGGTCGGCCGGCTGCCGGGGATCTGGCGGCCGTACTCGCTGGCGGGCGCGCCGCGGCGGGACGATCTGGTGGAGCTGCACGTGCGGGCCAAGACCGAGACCGGGGTGAGCGGCACGCTGGTGCATCACACGGTGGTTGGCGACGAGGTGCGGATCGGGCGGGCCGAGGGGCAGATGGTGCTGCCGGAGCGGCCCGGCCGGGACCTGCTGATGATCGCCGGCGACACCGGGGTGGCGCCGCTGAAGGCGCTCCTGACCGAGCTGGCCGACACCGGCGACGGCCGGTCGGCCGTACTGTTCTGGGGCGTACGGAATCTGGCCGAGCTGTACGACATCGACGAGATCGCGGAGATCGCCCGGCTCGCGAAACGGGCCACGGTGGTGCCCGTGGTGTCCGAAGGCGATCCCGGGCCGTACGCGTCCGGCCTGGTCACCGATGCGGTCGCCGCCTACGGGGAGTGGTCGCAGCACGAGGTCTACCTGGCCGGCCCGCCGCTGATGCTGGCCGCCACCAGCGCGGCCCTGCATCAGCTCGGCGTGCGCCCGGAGCGCATCCACCACGACGCCCCGGAATGAGCGACCGGGGTTACGGGAGCGGGGTGGCGTACCCCGGGACGGACGGCCACCGGACGGTCAGGACGATCGACGCCTCTTCCGCGTGCCAGGAGTGGTCGACGCCCTTGCCCCAGAGCACGTAGTCGCCCGGCTTGGCCAGGGTGACCCGGCGGTCCGGGAACTCCAGCGTGAACCGGCCGCTGATCAGGAACAGGATGGCGGTGCGCTCCTCGCCGTGCACCCACTCGGCGCGCCGGTCACCGGCCGGGTGCCGGCCCCACTTGACCTCGACCTCGGGGCTGTGCCGCGGGTCGTCGTCCGGCTGGAAGTAGCCGACCAGCCAACCCCGCTCCTTCGGAGCGTCCAGATCGGCGCTGCCGACGTAGATCTCGCCGCTCATGCCAGCGCAGCATCCAAGATCTTCGCGTACGCCTCGGGCAGGTACGTCCGGCCGCCCGGTGTCAGCACCGCCTCGCGGGACGCCGCCGCCCACGCCGACGGCGGCACCGCGGCCCGCAGCGCGACCAGCACCGGCGCCTCGTCGGTCAGCATCGAGAGCGCCACCAGCGACTCCTCCACCTCCCCGACGCACTCGAACGGCTTGTGGGCGTCGATCCCGAGCAGTTCGAGGAAGCCGGGCACCTGCGCCGGGTCGGCGAACAGGTCGTGGCCGAAGATGTGGTTGAGCCGGGCGCGGTCCATGGCCGGCGCCATCGCCAGGTAGACGAACCGGCATTTCGGGCAGTCGCCGCACCACCGGGCCGTCGGGTCGTGCAGCTTGAACGCCTTGTTGCAGCTGGTCACGACGTCGTCGTAGGCGTCGTGCCGGGCGAACAGCTGCGCGATGTGCAGTTCCGACAACGACCGCAACAGCGAGAAGTACGGCTCGGTCAGCCCGCTGTGCGCGCTGACCGCCGCCCGGAGCAGGCCCTCGGCGGCCAGCCCTTTCGACCACTGGTGGTTGATCTCGTGACCGTTCCAGACGAGGTTGGGGTCGCTCGCCGAGCGCTCGTTGGACATCACCACCGGGCCGAGGCCGTGCCAGACGGCGGTGGCGATCGCGATCAGCGAGTTGATCGCGGTGACCGGGATGTGCCCGTTGAGCGCGACGCCCGACCTGTTGAGCTCGAACAGGCTCGGGTCGAGCCGGCGCTGGGCGGCCAGCGCGCCCAGGCCGGAGGCGGCGTTCACCGCCTTGATCACCGGGTTGGGGTTGACCGAGAACGGGACCGGGTCGAGCCCCGCGTCGCGCAGGATCTCGAGGGTGACGATCGAATCCTTGCCGCCGCCGACCGCGGACAGCGGGCGGCCGTGCGAGTTGTCCACCGGCGCGGCCGGCTCGGTCTCCCCGGGCACCTCGACGGTCAGATCTAGGACATGGGGGAGCCGGTTGCGATAGGCGAACTCGGCCATCCCGTGCGTGTAGACCGCGGTGAAGAAGGTGGCGGCCGCTTCCGGGACGGCGGTGGGAGCCACCACCCGGGCCGGCGCCCCGACCTTGTAGTAGCTGACCCCGGCGACCACGTGCAGCAGGTCAAGCACCCGGTGGAAGGCGTCCGGCACCGGCCGGTCGGCCACCGGGAAGATGACCGTCTCGGTGAACGACAGCGGGTCCGGGCCGTCGAGAAGGTAGTCGAAGGTGGCGACGCCGGTCTGCGGGTCGAACGCGTACGAGGGAAAGCGCATGACGTCGAACTGCACCCGGAATCTCCTGTCTTGTTGCCGACCGGCAATACTAATAGGCCCCGACACCGGGCCTACTCGACGAGGAGGATGCGACGTGCGTCTGGCAGACCTGAACGGCCGGTCGGTGGCGGTGTGGGGGACCGGCCGCGAGGGCCGGGCCGCGGTCCTGGCGATCGCGTCGCACGAGCCGTCGCGACTGATCGCGGTCGACGACAGCGCCAACTTCCTGTCCGTGCCCTGGGAAGGGGAGCTCGCGGCGCTCGCTCCGCTGGCCGGCGGCGACCACGCCTTCCCGGCCCTGGTGACCGCCGACGTGGTGGTGCGCTCGCCCGGCGTGCCGCAGACCCACCCGTGGATGAAGGAGCTGCGCGAGCGCGGCGTCACGATCACCGGCGGTAGCGCCCTCTGGATGGCCGATAACGCAGCGCGAACCATCGGCGTCACCGGCAGCAAGGGCAAGAGCACCACCTCGAGCCTGATCAGCCACCTGCTGGCCGCCGTCGGCCGGCCCAACGTCTTCGGCGGCAACATCGGCGTGCCGCTGCTCGATCTGCCGCCGGCCGCCCAGTACGTGCTGGAGCTGTCCAGCTACCAGTGCGCCGACCTGACCGACTCGCCGCGGGTCGCCGTGGTGACCTCGCTGTTCCCCGAGCACCTGGACGCGCACGGCGGCGAGAAGGAGTACTACCGCGACAAGCTGAACCTGCTCCGGCACGGCCCCGAGATGATCGTGGTGAACGGCGCCGACCTGCGCCTGCGCGACGAGATCCGGGGGATCTGCGACCTGAACGGGTTCCCGCCGATCCCCGCCGGGGCCGACGACTCCCGCTTCCGGGTCGCGGACGAGTGGGTGTACTGCTCGGACGAGCCGCTGTTCCACCGCGAGGCGTTGCATCTGAAGGGCGCGCACAACGGCCGCAACCTGTGCGTGGCGCTGGCCGTGCTGGACGGCCTCGGCGTGGACATCGCGGGAATGAAGGACGAGCTGGAGGCGGCCGTCGAGACGTTCGAGGGCCTCCCGCACCGGCTTGCCGAGATCGAGGACCCGTCCGGGCTGACCTTCGTCGACGACACGCTCTCGACGAGCCCGTACTCCGCGATGCACGCGATCGAGGCGTACGCGGGCCGGCCGCTCACGGTTCTCGTCGGCGGCACCGATCGAGGGCTTGACTACGCTCCGCTACGCGAGTTCCTCACGGGCCGCGAACTCACGGTGATCGGCATTCCCGACTCGGGACCGCGCATCATCGCGGAGCTGGCCGGGTTGTCCGGCGTGACCACGGACGTCGCCGAGGACCTGCCGGCCGCCGTGCGCCTGGCCCGCAAGATGACCCCGTCCGGCGGGGTCGTCCTGCTCTCCCCGGCGGCACCCAGCTATGGCCGTTACCGCAACTTCGAGCACCGCTCCGAGGCCTTCGCGGCGGCGATCCGCGAGTCCGCCTGACGGCAGGCCCCCGCACCACCGCGTGGGTGGTTGAGATTTTCACGGCGTTGCCGGGGTTTCCTCGTTGTTACCAACCGTTCGAGAGATCAACCGAACGGCCCATGCCGCGTGGCCGAATGATGATCATCTGTGCTCCGATGGTACGAGTGCAAATCGGTATGAACCGGCACATGTGACCGCGGTCACGTCGTAAAGAACATTTCCGGATTGATGACCGTCAAGCGGTGGCGTTGTAACGCGCGTTCATCGGCCCAGGTCAGGTAACGGTTTGAAAACTTCGCCCGCGGCCTTGACACGAGGGACCGGTTAGTAAGAACTTTTACCGCAACAGTAAACAGTCCTTCCTGAAAGGGTGGCCCATGAGCGAGCCAGAGATGGACGGCGCCGCACCGACCGCGGTCGTCGACTCCCTGGTCGCCGATCAGGGCCTGCCGTCGGACGGCGTTCTCCTGCGGGTCCGCTCGCTGCTGCCGGAGTTCACCGGCGCGCTGCGGCGGGTGGCCGAGCAGGTGCTCACCGACCCGGCGGCGGCTTCCCGCGCCACCATCGTCGAGCTCGCCGAGCGCAGCGGCACCTCACCGGCCACCGTCACCCGGTTCTGCCGCGCGCTCGGCTTCGACGGTTACGCCGACCTGCGGCTCGGGATCGCGGCCGAGACGGGACGGGCGCGCTCGGCCGGCTGGACGGTAGACATCGGTCGCGAGATCCAGCCGAACGATCCGCTCGAGCGGGTCCTCGGCCAGATCATGGCGGCCGACACCCGGGCGATGCACGACACCGCCGCGCTGCTCGACCTCGCCGAGGTGGAGCGGGCCGCGGTGGCGATCGCGGTGGCGCCCCGGGTCAACATCTTCGGCGCCAGCGGGAGCGCGCTGGTCGGCGAGGAGATGCAGTTCAGCCTGCACCGCATCGGCGTGCCGGTGTGGGCCTGGACGGACGTGCACAACGGCCTGGCCAGCGCCGCGCTGTCCCGGCCCGGCGACGTCGCGCTCGGCATCTCGCACTCGGGCGAGACCGGCGAGACGATCGAGCTCCTCGCCGAGGCGAGCAGCCGGGGAGCCACCACCATCGCCCTGACCAGCTTTCCCCGCTCACCGCTCGCCGAGCTGGCCGACATCGTTCTGCTCACGGCGACCCAGGCGACGACGTTCCGGCCGGATGCGCTCAGCGCGCGGCATCCGCAGCTGGTCGTCCTGGATCTGCTCTACGTCGCGGTCGCGCAGCGAACCCACGAACGTTCGCACGCGGCTTTCCAACGCACCGCTCAAGCCGTCCATGGCCACAAGGCGGCCAAGGACGGAACCAGGCACGACTGATTCCAATCCCCCATCAGATAGATATTTTCGCTCTCCAGGAGGAAGCGTGAAGCGCAAGATCGTGGCAGTCGCGGCCCTCGCCGCAACGCTGCTCGGCGCCGCCGCCTGCGGCTCCAAGAACGACTCCCCGACCACGTCCGCTTCCGGTCCGGTCGACGGCAAGGGCAAGACCCTCAAGGTCTGGCTCATGGTCGACGCCCAGAGCGGTTGGAAGGGCGTGGTGGACGACGCGTCCAAGCGGTTCACCGACGCCACCGGCGCCCAGGTCAACGTCGAGTACCAGCAGTGGGCCAACCACCTCACCAAGCTCGACGCCACGCTGGCCGGCTCGGACGTGCCGGACGTGATCGAGCTCGGCAACACCGAGTTCCCCAAGTACGTGTTCTCGCAGGCGTTCGCGGCGATCAACCCGGGCGACTACGAGAACTCGGGCACCTGGCTGCAGGGCCTCAAGGGCGCGTGTGACTTCGAGGGCCAGACCTACTGCGTGCCCTACTACGCGGGCGCCCGGGTGCTGATCTACCGCACCGACCTCTACAAGAAGGCCGGCATCGCGGCGGCCCCGAAGACGTACGACGAGTTCCTGGCCGACGCCGACAAGCTGCAGGCCGCGCAGAAGTCGGACCCGAAGTTCGGCGCGGTCTACATGCCGGGCCAGTACTGGTACGCGGCGATGTCCTGGGTCAAGGCGTCCGGCGGCGACATCGCCAAGCAGGACGGCGACAAGTGGGTCGGCCAGCTCTCGCAGCCGGCCTCGATCACGGGCCTGCAGAAGTGGGTCGACATGGTCAAGAAGTACTCGAAGGCCGACCCGACCAAGAACGAGAACGACCAGGCCGGCATCTTCGCCCAGGGCGAGGCGGGCATGTTCTACGGCAACGCCTGGGAGCAGGGCGCGGCCGAGCAGATCAAGAAGGACCCGAACGACCCGAACTCCCCGATGGTCGACACCAAGGTCAAGGGCAAGCTGGCCGCCGCGCCGATGCCCGATGTCCCGTCCTTCCTCGGCGGCTCGAACCTGGGCATCGCCGCGAAGAGCCAGAACAAGCAGCTGGCTGCGCAGTGGATCAAGTACTTCACCGACAGCACCTCGATGGCGGGCCTCGTGAAGGCGAGCGCGCTGCCGAACTCGACGGCGCTGCTGGACAAGGCCGCCACGGACAACCCGGCCATCGCGCCGGCCGCGCTCGCCGCGAAGAGCAGCTGGTTCACCCCGAACGCGGAGAAGTGGGCGGACGTCGAGAAGGCTTCCATCCTGCAGACCATGCTCACCGAGATCCTGACCGGCAAGAAGTCGGTGGCCGACGGCGCCAAGTGGGCCGACGACCAGATGAACACCACGCTCAACGAGAACTGATCCCTCCGATGCTGCCGCCCGCCCACGGGGCGGGCGGCAGCGAAACGGCAAAGGAACGTTGATGTCCGTCGTCGAATCCCCGACGACCCGCCGGACGGGCGGGTCCGCACCGCACCGTGCTTCCGGTCGCGCCCGGACGCGTCGCCGCCGTCAGGGGTCGGGTCTGCCCTGGCTTCTCTCGCTACCCACCCTGCTGTTGCTCGCCGGTCTGCTCGGCTATCCGCTGGTGCGGATGGTCGTGCTGTCCTTCCAGAACATGCGGCTGCGCGAACTGCTCAGCGGCCGTACGCCCCCCTGGGTCGGCCTCGACAACTACACCAAGGTCCTCAGTGACCCGGTCTTCTGGTCCGTGGTGGGCCGCACGGTCGCCTTCACCGTCGTCACGGTGATCATCTCGGTCGTGGCCGGACTGGCGATCGCGCTGCTGATGCGCCGGGTGGCCCGCGGCGTACGCCTGCTGATGATCGTCGCGATGATGTTCGTCTGGGCGATGCCGCAGCTGGTCGCGTCCCAGGCCTTCCGCTGGATCACCGACTCCGACTTCGGCGTCATGAACTACCTGATCGACAAGCTGCCCGGCGTGGACTACCAGAACCACAGCTGGTTCGTGAACCCGTGGCAGGGCTGGTCGGTGATCACCACGCTGGTGGTCTGGGCCGGTATCCCGTTCCTCGCGATCACGCTGAACGCCGGGCTCACCCAGGTGCCGAAGGAGCTCATCGAGGCGGCCACGGTGGACGGGGCGTCGTCCTGGCAGACGCTGCGCAACATCACGCTGCCGATCCTCAAGCCGCTGCTGACGATCGTGACGACACTCTCGGTGATCTGGGACTTCGGGATGTTCACGCAGAACTGGGCGCTGCGCGACGGTCACCCCGAGCCGCAGTACCAGACGCTCGCCACCTACTCGTACACGCAGGCGTTCGGGCAGTCCCGGTACAGCCTCGGCTCGGCCATCTCGGTGATCACCGTGCTGCTGATGCTCGGCGTGATGGCGTTCTACATCCGGCAGATGTTCAAGATCGGGGAGGTGGACTGATGGTCGCCACGACTCCGGGCGCGCCCGCCCCCCGCCGGCGCCGCCGGACCGACGACGGCGTGATGACGGTCGGCCGCAGCCGGGCCGGCACGATCGCGGCCAACACCGTCGGCGTGATCTTCTCGCTGCTGATGCTGTTCCCGGTCTACTGGGTGCTCAACACCGCCTTCAAGCCGGCCGACGAGGTGCTGGCGCTGACGCCGACGTTCTGGCCGAAGAACCCGACCTTCGACAACTTCGTGTCGGCCGTCAAGGCGCCGCTGTTCATGCAGGACATGCTCAACGGCATCGTCATCACCCTGCTGGCGGTGGCCGGCGCGCTGGTGGTCGGTTTCCTGGCGGCGCTGGCGATCGCCCGGTTCAACTTCCGCGGCCGCAAGGGGATCCTGCTGGTGATCCTCGGAGTGCAGCTCGTGCCGCTCATCGCGCTGCTCATCCCGCTCTTCCTGATGCTGCAGAGCGTGTCCTTGACCGACAGTCTGATCGGTGTGAGTATCACCTACTTGGTCCTGATCTTGCCCTATACGGTGTGGACGCTGCGTGGCTTCATCTACGGCATCCCTCGCGAGCTCGACGAGGCGGCCCTGATCGACGGCTGCACGCGCGGCCAGGTGTTCTGGCGGATCATCCTGCCGCTGACCGGCCCCGGCCTGGTCGCGACCAGTGTGTTCGGATTCATCGCGGCGTGGAATGAATTCATCATCATCAACACGCTCAACAGCCCGGGCAAGCAGAACCTGATGGCCTGGCTGCTGCAGAACCAGACAACCCGCGGTACCGCCTGGGGGCCCCTCATGGCCGGTGCGATCATCACCTCCATCCCGGTGGTGGTCTTCTTCTTGATCATCCAACGCAATATCGCCACCGGTCTCACCGCCGGTGCTGTGAAGGGCTGATCGTTTTCCCCCACAGATGAGCACAAGCACTGAGGAGATGCTGTGA
>NZ_JAOSZE010000049.1 GCF_025630775.1 Actinoplanes sp. KI2 | reverse complement strand
CCGGTGCTCACGAACCTCCGCCAGGTGCCAGGTGCCCTGCCCCAGTACGGGGATCTTCTCCCCGGCCGGCAGGGCGATGCGACGGATCACGGGACCGTACATCCTTCCTCCTTGCTCGTTGGCTTCGGAGCGGGTCCGTACCGGATGAAATGCGGTGCTGCGCTGCCGTCATCGTCGTCAGCACCGGGGTGAGCACGACTCACCCTCCGGCAGGTGATTTCGCGAGCGGTGATCAGATCAGCGAGGGCGGCGAAGGTCGTGTGCGCCCGCGCGAGCGGGTTGCCGAAGAGATCGTGCCCGCAGCGAGGGCGACCGCGCCGAGCCGGAGAAGCAGAAGACATCACAGCTCGCTGAACTCGCCCAGCGGAGCCAGGCATCACCAGCGACCAATCCCGCGCTGCTCGACGCCGTCCCCAGCCGAACATCGACATCAGCAGGCTGCCTGAACAGCGGCTACGCCAGCTGTTCGACGCCTTCCACCTCGAACTGCGCTACGACGACCGCATCGGCGAACTGGAACGCGCGTCACGATCACCGGGAACACCACGGCTGAACTCGGCGCCACCGTTCAGGCACCGCTGGCCACCCCTGAAGACAAAATAACCACGGAAGGTGATGTTTGGGGATCCCCGTGTGTGCCCCGGGCGGGTCACGCAAAGCACCTCAACCCAGGGGAGGATTCCACGGCGAGCTGGTTATCACCGAAACGGTCTTGCTTAATCACCAATAGCCGGGCGCCGCGCCTTTGCCTCGATGGCGCCGTACCCTGCATCGTGCCTGCGCGGTCCGCGACCGCAGATCGGACGGCTGCGCCACGGCGGCGCAGCCGTCCCGTCGTCGTTGTCGTAAGCGGCGCAGCCGGTGGCATGACGAGCGTCGATGATCTGCCCGAGGTCGCCGCCCGACGCCTCGCGGCGGACAGGCAGGGTCACTGTCGACGGCGCCCCGTTTACACCCAGAAAGGTCACTGGTTCGACGCCAAACATCCGAGCACCACGGGAGCGCCGCGGGCGTGACGCCTGAGCATCGGTTTCCTAATGCGGATAATCGTCATGACCACACACGGCCTACCTGCAAAAAGCGTATTTAGAGCACTTTTGTGGGAGTCTTTGCTCGATGTCTGATCCCCGGGTCACTCGACGGCCAGCGTGGAGTCGAGTTTAAGACCTGCTCCGGATTAGCGCAGGTAGGGCTCACCTCGCCGACGAGTTCGTCGATCACGCTGAACGCGCCGTCGACTACGTGGTTCGGGGTCGTCCATGTCGTCGACGACGAAGGCTTCGATCGGTTCGTCGTCCAGCAGCTGCGGGTACTTCTCTGGCAGGAATCGGCGCCGGTAGGCAATCTCAGCTGATCGAGCTCGGCCAGCGCGAACGGAGAAGCTCGCCTATCGATTCATGACCTTGAGCCGCGCGTACCCTCGGCGCCGATGTCTAATCGCCCTCTGGTGGGGCCCAGGCGACGTCCGCCGTCGTCGGAGCCGCATCTGTGCGGCGTTCGGGATCGGCCGGTCACCGGTCCACCGAGCTGAGCGCCTCGCGAAGGGCAGCTCGTGCAGTTGCCTCCTGTTCGATCGGATATCCCCGGTCCAGGCAATGCTGGGCAAAGGTCCCGATCTGGTCGGTTCGGGCGGCGAGTTGCTGCAGCCGGATATGGCTGTGGGTGTTGAAGGGCCGCCCGGCATCGTGCTCAGCAGCACCGACATCGATGACGTGCACGGCAGTACCTGCCGGCAGTTCGTCATGAATCCGGGCGGCGATGCGTACGCCGCCGAGGTCGGCGTCGGTGCAGATGATCGTGACCGTGGCTTGGCGGGCGGCCTGGACGATGAGGGCAAGTACCGCGTCGGGTGGTTGTCCGTGGCACCAGACGACAGGTTGGGAAGGGTGGATGTCGCAGATGGTCTCGGCGGCCTGCCGGTTCTCGATGACGAGTAAGGACTCGACGTTGTCCGGCAGCTTCAAACGGAGTTGGTGGTGCGGGCTGAGTCGAATGTCGTGCGGGCCGGGCAGCACCGACAGATCGAGTAATCCGCCGGCGGAGTGGAGTTGGATCGGGCCGCCGAGGCCGATGTACGGACTGCGGGCCAGGCCGAGGGCGGAGAGCGCTTCTGGTTCGAATCCCAGGTCGGCGAGCAGATGGTGGACATCGTCACGAGCTTTGGTGTGTCCGGCGTGGTGCTGCACAAAGGCGCGGACGGAGTCGTGGATCCGGCCGTCGGCGAGATCGGATGCGGCGTTGATGGCCCAGACGAGCCGCTCCGGGTTGTCGGTTCCGTGCAGCAGCGCCTGAGCCACGCCCGGCCAGTCGTCGGCGATCATGGAGGCGAGCTCGACCGCCCGGTTCTGTAGGACGGTGCGATTGTCGCGGCGCCGGTTGCGGCGCTCGTTCTCGCCCGCAGCCAGGTCGGGGTGTGGGTAAACCCGGCGTGGCGGCTGGGCCAGGGAGCTGCCGTTCAGGTTGTGGCCGATCGTGATGCAGCCGGCCTGAGCAAGGGCGACCGCGATCGGGTATGCCTGGTCACCGAATCGGGCGGCGAAACTGCTCCAGGTGTGCTCGGTGCGGATGATCCAGGACCAGTCACCGTCGCTGAGCAGGCCTGGTGGCCGGGTTGGTGGCAGGTCGGGCTCGGCGCGGCGTAGCCGGGCGTTCCTTGGGCGTGGCCGGTTCCGGCTGTCGCGCGGAAATCGACCGCTGGCCGGAACCGGCGCGTAGGCGGCCAAGCCGGGGTGATCCCGAATCCACGTGAGCGCTATCTCGCTGTCCTGTTCGGGTTCCGGGGTGTCCTCGTCGGGGTTCGTCATGTCTCTGGGTCCGGCCGGAAGGACGTCATCCAGTTGGCGAGCAGTTGTACTCGTGCGGCGTCCGCGTCGCTGCCAACGACGACGGGGGCCTGGTTGTACGGCACGATGTCGGAGGGCCGTCGCAGCTTGATATACAAGCTGGAGGAGCCGATCGCGTATCGCTCCATGTCGTCCTGGAGTGCGCCGACGACGCTGATCGCGCGGTCGCGACCGATGTTCTCGAAGAGGGCGACGGCATCGCGACGGTGAGCGGAGCCCAGGTTGCGGCCGAGTTCGTCGAGCACCAGCAAGAGCGGCCGGTCGCGTGAGCCGGCGAGGGCGGCGGCGCAGACGAGCTTGACGGCCTTATCGTCCATCTGCGCGGTGTTGCCGCGGAGCCGGTACGAAGAGGGCGGTTTGCCCTCGCCACGCCGCCACCTCGGCGTGATGCTCCACTGCCAGGCCTTTTGCGGGTCGGCAGGCGCCTCGGGTTCGGGGAAGTCGAGACTGCCGCCATATCCGCCATACGCCTGGTCGAGCCGGTCGAATTCCTCGGAGACCTGCCGCAGCTTCCTCTTGATGGCGGTAGCGGTCGTGGCGCGCAGAGCGTTGGACGCCTTCTTGGCTTCGTCGAGAGCGTCCTGGGCACCGCGCAGGGTGAGGGTCTTGTCGGCCCGCTCGTGGCGTATCTGATCGCTGTTTCGCTGGTCGAGGAGTTCGCGTTCTTCGAGATATGAGCCGACGATCCGGAGTACCTCGGGGATCAGGCGGATGTACGCGGCAGAACGCCGGTCGCGGCGCTGATCGTCGACGACCCGTAGTTCCTCGGGCAGGTGTTGCTCGGGCGCGTCGGCTGGAAAACACGTGTGCCGGGTCTCGTCGGTGAGCCGGGCACTCAGGTCGTCCCACTCGGCGGCCGATCTGAGCTGTTCCTGTTCGTCCAGGGTGAGCAGGTGCTGCCGGGCGGTGTCGACGGTGCCGGTCCAGGCAGCCTGCCGACCGGGAAGGTCGAGGGCGGCGCGCTGGTCGGTCAGTGTGTTCCATTCCTCCCGGTTTTGATCCAGTTCCTTCCTGAGGTTGGTCAGGGCGGCGTTGGCCGCTTCAATCTGCTGATCTCGCGCGACACGCTCGCCGAGCGCAGCCTCCCAGCCTTCCTTCGCCAGCCGGAGGGGGAGAGCGAGATCCTTCTGCGCCTGCTCGATCTCGGCATTACGCGTTCGCAGCGTGGAGATCGACGCGTCGACGCGTTCGGCTTCGACAGCAGCTTGCGCCCCGCGGACGTGTCCAGCCGCGCGGTCTCGTGCACGTTTCGCGATCCGAATGCCCTCATCGGCCACCTTGTCGGCGTCCGTGGCCCTGGCCAGGGTTTCCTGCGCCGCCCGGATCCGGCCCGCCCTGCCGGTGAGGGCGTCGGGAAGGTTGGCGACGCCGTGCACGCCGGCGATCGTGTCGATGTGCTGGTCCACACCGCTGCGCTCACGCAATGCCGCAAGGAAGCCGTTGACCGTCAGGGCGGTGTCCGTGCTGCTCGGCAAGTCGGCGGTAGCCACCTGACCGGTGCGGTCCGCCTCGACGAGTAGCGATCCCGGCATCGCAGCCAGCAGGGCGACGGCTCGCCCGGCAGCGTGGTGTTCGACCACGACGGCGTGCCGGTAGGGCAGGAGTCGCGGCTCCCAGGTCGCGCGTTGGTCTTCGGTCAACGACATCGCGTCGACGAGCGGGACCGCCGTGATGCCCTCCGTCCGCAACGCGCGTACCTGCTCCACCGCGACGTCCTCGCCGCGTTCCGCGGCTTCCAGCGCCTTGAGCGCGGCCTTCCGCGCGTGATCGGTAATGCCCTTGGCGCGCTGCGCCGCTCCGATTCGCTCCTCGGCAACCCGGAGTTCGTCCTCGGCTTCCGCCACAGTGCGTCCATCCGCGCTTTCGGCCTGCTCTCGCAGGGTCCTGAGCTGCCCGGAGAGCGTGTCGGCCTTGCCCACGTTGCGGCTGTGCTCGTTGTGCAGGTCGTCCGCGGTGTTCTTGACGTCGTCGTAGGCCTTCACCCGGGCGCGGTAGCTGGCCTCGAATGCCTTGTCGTCGGACAGCCGGGTCACCGCTTGGTCGGCTTGGTCGATGGCCTCGTCCAGTTCCCGGCGGTGCCGTTCGTTGTTGTCGAGCGCGGCGGCGATGCTCTCTGCCTCGTCCATGCCGTCGACGAGGCGTCGGGCGCAGCGGTGGCGCCATATGTCGCGGGCGTCCGAGAGCAGACTTCGAGCGCGTTCCCTGTCCTCGATGCCTTTCTCGACCACGGCCATACGCTCGTCCCAGACTTCGAAGTCTTTCTGGGCCTGCTCGGCAGTGGCGGCGTGGTCGTGTTCCTCGGCCCGAGCCTTCTGCTCCTGCTCGATCTCCCGAGTCAGTCCGGTGACCGCGCCGATCGCGTCAAAGATCCGCTCCGGAGACAGCTCGTTCAACGGCTGGGCGAGCAGGTTCGCGGTCGGGCTGGCACGCACCGACGTCGACAGGAACGAGACGCACCGCACTGTGCTTCCGTACAGCGTGCGCGCGAGCCGGTTGGCCCGGATGTCCGTACGCCCGTTGCTCCTTGGCAGCGCGTCCCACAGCCGGTCGACGCCGCCGGCCCGCTCATCCTCCGTGTCGCCGTAGGCGACGTGCAGGCGAGACGCCCACCGCAGCTCCAGATGAGGACTCTGCCGGTTGATCCGCAGCCAGACGGTCAGCGCGGACGCGTCCAGGTCGTCGACGGTTTCACTGTCCGGCGGGACGAATACCCCGATGATGTAGCCGCGTTCGGCGTTGGCATGCATCGCCTCCTGGCCGGCGAGTTCCGCGGTGAACAGCAGTTCCGCCGCCGCCTGGGCACCGGATTGCAGCCGCCATTGATCGTCGGCGTGCAGCAGGCTGAGGCCGGCGATGAACGAGGACTTCCCGGCGCCGTTGGAGTCCGAAGGCCCCTGCCCGGCGACAGTGATCAAACCGCGCGCGGTGATCGGGACCGGATGGGTCGACAAGCGCGAGATATTGATCATCTGAATGCCCGCCAGGACGCGGGCGCCGACGAGGTCCTCGACGGGGCCTTCCGACGACGCGATCGGAGTCGTCAAACGTTTACGCTCCCTGCTGGTGACTCTGGCGGCGCTCGCGGACGACTGCCGCGAGGGGATGATCCGGTGCCGCAGCGAGAATGAGTTGATCCTGCAATCGCTCGCGGGCCGCCGGGGTCAGCCGGAGCAACTGCGGGCCGGGCACGTAGCCGCCCTCGTGCTCTCTGCCCCGCACGTTCCGCAGCAGTCCGCTGGCGGTAAGCCGACCCAGCGCCGCCCGAGCCTCCGCGACCGGCACCTTGCTGTTCCTGAAGATGTCGCCGACGGTGGTCGGATAAGGGCTCGTCCAGGCATCTGGACCGATTTGTTCCTCGCTGCGGGGGATCGCAATCGAGTAGACCAGGACAAGCACCAGCACCGCGCGGTCGACCAGCGGCAACGGTTGCCAGTTCATCGTCGCCAACTCCGCAGCCACGGTGTCGTCGAATCCCGAGGTGAAATGCAGGCCATCCACGGCGACCAACGTGCGGCCAGTACGGCGCAGCAGCTGCTCCAGCCGCTCGTGACTCGTCGCATCCTGCAGCGCCGGCAGGTACTGGCGGTGAACCGGCTCGCTGCTGTGCTCCAACACCGCGTAAGCGGCCTCGACCAGCTCGCGCTGCCGATCGGGCAGGGAGCCCAGGACCTCCTCGAATACCGGATTGGGCCGTGTCACGATGCCTCCCGCCGGTCGTCCGGCGCTGTGTCGTCGGGTATCACCCGCCACAACTCTCGAATCGTGCTCAACTCGAGGGCGCCCCACGATGCAACCCGAGGCCCGAGGCGCACGGTGTCCGTTCGTTCCTGCAGCAAAACCCAGCCGTACGTCGCGAGACGGCGCAAACCACCGGACAGCAACTGCTGCCTACTCAGCCTCGTGCGCCCCGGCACCAGCCGCTCAAGCACCCGACCGACATGAGTGATCGAGGCCGGCTGGCCGGGCCACAGGTCGGTCCCCGGGTCCGGCCAGCAGCAGCGTATGCAGGCGCCGAGCACCCGAAACGTGCCCTTGCTGTCGGGCATCGCCGTACCCGGCAGTCCGTACTCGGCCAACACCACCGGACCGGCACTCTCCGGCAGGTTGGGGATCATCCAGACCCCTTGAGCATCAGCCTCGACGAGTCTGCGTAGCCCAGCCGGTGTGGGGCCGCCCGCAGAGACCCGCTGCGGGCCACCCGACCGGATCCGAGCCCACCACAACGCCGTGTCACGCTCGTTCATCCTGCGGCCGTCCCCTGACGGGTGAACCAGCCGTCGCTGACCCAGGTGCGCGGCGAGGTCACGTCGATGCGCAACCCATCACCCCAGGCCAGCCCGTACGGAAGCTCGGACCTCAGATGGATCGCCGTCAGATCGGACAACACGCGCCGCCCAGCCGGCCAGTCACCCGCATCCGCGAGCAACTCCGCCACCGTCACCGTCTCACGCCCGTCGAGCAATTCCTCGGCCCGGGCCGCCAGAAGCTCCGCCTCCGGGTCGGAATCCAGCTCGGTCGGCGGCGGCTCGTCGTCGATACGGGGCCGGGGCGGCGGCAACCGACCCGTATCGGTGCGAAGCCCGTCTTCCACCGCATCCAACAGGTCGTCCGCACTGAAGAACGGCGCCGGCGCGTCGAAGAGCAGGCCATCCAATGCTTGTGCCAACACCTCGGCGCTGCTGTCCCGGGCGAAACTGCGCCACCGTTCGGCCGGCAACAGCCCAAGGGCTCGCGTCTTCCCCGCATGCGCGAGCAAGCGCCGCGCCGCGGTGTTCACCGCGTCCCGGTACGCCGCCAGGGCCATACGCAGCTCGGTGCACTCCGGCAGCAGCTGCGGCCACCGGGTCGCCGCCGCATCGTGATAGATCCGCGCCTTGTCCAGCAGATCGCTGTTGCCCAGTAGCGGTTGCGCTTGCGCACGCAGCGCCTCCACCGTCGCCGACTTCGCCAGCTGCATGATCGGGTTGGCCAGTAGCCGGAAGACGTTCGTCATCTCCTGCAGGTGATCCCGGGCGTCCTCCAACGTGGTGGAGTCGTCCTCGACGGCCAGCCGCGCCATCGACAGCATCCGGTGTAGCTCGGCCTGGCCGCCCGTTTCCGAAAGCCGCCGCAGGAACAACAGCATCACGTACGGGGCGAAGGCGGCCTGGTAGAACATCTCGTGCGCCCGCTCGTTGACCCGGGTGACCGCACGGTACGACTTGAGCACGTCGAACCGGCTTCGCACCGTCGAAGCTGGGAAGCCCGCGCAGGCCGTGATCACCTGCTCGATCGTCATGCCGTTCGGCCCGGAGCCGGCGAAGGCTTGCAGGATCGCCTCGTCGATCCGGACCGATGCCGCATCGTCCACCATCCGGTTGGCCTCGCGGGCGAGCACCGCGAAGACCTGCCGGTAGATGCCGAGCACGGCCGACTCCGCAGCGTAGTCGTCGAAGGTCAAAGCCGTAGCGTCCGTCATAGCCCACCGACGATATCGCGACGGCCTATCGCCTCGTCGACGATCAGAAGCCTCATTCCGATTCCGACGAGTCGGCGGAGGGCGTCGTGCCGACCTTTGAGGGCAGCAGGTACTCCTCGATCTGCTCTGCCAGGTGCAACGGCCAGGGCAGGATGGTGGTGTTCCGGGCGTAGGGTGCCGCGTCGCGGAGGTCGTGGGCGAGGGCGGCCCAGTGCTCCGGGCAGTCGCCGTCCTGGAGCCCCGCTACGGTCAGTTCGATGAACTGGGGGTTCCAGACCTGAGCCTTCGCCTTCGGTGCTTGGAGCTTCCCGTTGTGTTCGCCGGGAACGAGTTTCGATACGCCTTTGAGTGCTCCGGAGCTGGTGCTGGGTTTGGTGCTGGTGCTGCCGTAGACCCGGCCGAGCAGGAAGCGCCAAAGTCCCTTGGGTTGGCCGGTTTCGGTGGCGCTGACGCCGTAGCATTCCGGGGTTTCGCCGCCTTCTGCGGTGCGTACTCGTACGTGGCGCAGGCCGCGGAGCTTTCCGATCGGCTGAGGGTCGCCGGCGCCGAAGCCGAGGGCGTCCAGCTGCATGCGGCTGTTGGCGAGGGTGTTCCAGACCGAGCGAAGGTTTTGGGCGTGGGTGAGCAGAAGCGTGTCGGGGTAGGCGTCGATGGCCTGGTCGACGACGTCCTTGATGAACCGGACGACGTCTTCCGGTCCGCATTTCAGATCGGCCTCGACGTAGCGCTTGCCGATCTCGAGCAAGCCGGTGTGCAGGGGCTGCCACGGCACTTGGGGTGCACAGATCTGGACCTCGCGACCGGTCGGGTCGGCGAGTACCGCGACCGGTACCTGTCGGGCCACTCCCCAGACCTGTCCCTTGTTCTGCCGAATCATCCAGATGCCGAGAAGCGCCGGTCGGCGCGGGATGGTGCCTCGGGCCGGTTCGGGAAGCGGTTGCGGTCGGATGCCGAGCTGGCGGAAGAGGTCGTCGACGGCTGCCGCGAACCGTTCGCGGTTGGCATCGGAGGGTTCTTTGCCCTCACGAACGCGCGGCGGGCGCTTCGGGTCGGCGACCGGGGTGATGAACTGGCTGAGCCGGCCGGTCTGCAGCAGACCCTGGCGGATGGCGAATTTGGGGTCGTCGCCGCGGCGTCTCCCCTGGTAGTCGTCCGGGTGGCCGATCTCGACCAAGCTGATGGTGGGGTGTGACGCAGCCCCGAGAGTGTCGATGACTTCCTCGATGCGGGCCTGCACGGCAAGGCGAGTGGAGCGTCCGGCGCGTTCGAGGTCGGCGCGGATGCTGGGCGCCGGGATGTGCCGAATCCTGACAGTGAGGTCCCCCAGGTCGAGAAGCGTCCCCGTCCCGTCGAGGTCGGCCGGGGAGGGTGCGCTGACGCCGAGGCGGGTGGCCAGTCGGTCGAGGGCGTACCTGGTGGCGGGCTCGGTGTCGGTGAGTAGTTCGATGTCCAGGCGAGGGCCGACGATGTCGCGGAGGTAGCTGGCGGAGATCGGGCCGTCGATGGCACCGCCGAGGCCCTTGTATACCGTGCATTTTTCGCGTGGCAGCGGGATCGCGAGCTGGAATTGCGGGTTCAGCTCGGTGGCGATCCAGGTCATCAGCGGCTCGCGGTCGGCGACCGACAGTCCGGCGCTGACCTTCTCGTTCGACAGCATTCCGGCGCTGTAGACCAGCGCTGCGGCGTCGCCGTGGCGCTGCAGGTAGTCCATCGGCTTGTCGACCAGTTGCACCGGGTTGGGGAGCCGGTCGAGGCAGCCGGCTTCCCGGAGGACCTGGGCGACTGCGTCGTCCCAGCGGGTTTCGTAGGCCGTCGTGCCGTCGGCAGCGGTAACCCTGGTCCGCCGGATGCGGGCGGTGCCGAAATGGCGGGAGTTCTCCAGTCCGGTCAGGTAGGGCACGGTGGGGGCAAGGTAGACCGAGTGGCCGTGGTCGGATGCGAGCTTGCCGCGGACCGGCATCCAGCGCCGGACGCCGAACGACAGGTAGATCAGGACTTCCTCGCTCGTCGGCAGGGTTTGCGCGGTGATGCCGACCTTGACGGAGAACGGCGTCTGGTCCTCGAGCCGCTCGGGCGGCCAGGAGATCAACTCTGCACCGTCGGGGCTCGGGCATCGGAGGAACCGCAGGTTGTTGTGCGTACAGCAGGCGTCGGGTCGGGACAGGGTCGCGGCGATCTCCATGGGCAGGAGCCGCATGGCACGCTGCCGGTCGTCGGGCGTGGTCAGATCCAGATGCACGGGCGACCAGGCCAGATCGGTGGCATTCAGCTGGGCCAGCGTCAGCTGGATCTGGTCCGGTGTGGCCTTCTGCGCCCGGACCCAGGCGGCGACCAGGGCGAATATCGCCGCAGGGTTGATCTCGCGGTAGGCGAGCAGCCAGTCCTGGTCCGCGTCGCCGCGGCCGGCGTACGGCAGGGTGACGACGCAGTCGGGGACCAGCGCGGTGATGGCTTCGTTGAGCGAGGCGATCGGGATGCTGGCAACGTCGCCGCCGCGGCGCGCCTGGGCCAGCCGGCGCAGCGGTTCCTTCCAGCGACCCGGGAAGCGCATGAGGTGGTATCCGCGGCGGATCGGATGGGCCGGGTCCAGCCGGAGCACGGTGACTGCGAGTTCGTCGTAGCGGGGTGCCATATCAGTGGTCTCCCATCGCGCTGAGGGCCTGGTAAAGAGGTTGGTAGAGGGCTTGAACGAGGTGCCGGTCGGCGTGCGTGCCGGTGGAGTCGAAGTACGGCTGGAGAACGTCGCGCATGCCGTACAGCAGGCTGGAGCTGGCGTCGTCGAGATCGGCGACATCGTCGCCACGGCGCGCGGTGTTCGGGGCGAAGGCGGCGTCGCAGAAATAGACCTTGGCGGCCTGGCCACCACGCAGGAGGCGGCCAACCACCTGCCAGATCGTGACCAGCTGGGTCCAGGCGACGCGGTTGCGTTCGCTGGTGCCGAGCTGGCTGTAGGCGACGAGCGCGTGCAGCAGCCGGCGCCATTCACGCTGCGCGGCACGCCGGCGTTGCCGTCCTGCGGTGGCGAGTCGTTCGTGGTCGGGGCCTTCGCTGATTGGGGTCGGTGCGAGCTGTTCCAGGGCGTACTGGTTGATGCGTTGAGTGACGTAGCTGAGGTCCTTGGGACGCGGGTGGGGCCGGACCAGGAAGAAGGCAGCGCCGATCGCGGCTACGCCGGCGGTGTTCAGGATGTTGTGCCCGCGCTCCACGGCGAGGATCGGCGCGACGAGCAGCCACGCGTCATCATCGGTGCCGAACTCGGCGACGTCGGTGCGGCGAAGCAGATGGGTGTCGTCCCAGCCGCTTTCCTGCTCGTCGTCGCCGACCAGGCACCGCACCTGCCCCTGCCACGAGGACTTCTGCCGCAGCAACTCGTCGGTGACCGTGCGCGCCTCGGCGTAGCTGCCGACCAGCAGCATGATCTTCTTCCGGTCGGGCGGCAGGTCGGCTCGTTCGCGTTCGAGGCGATTCGGCTGCCGGGGTCCGGCGCCGGGCCGGGTCAGGGCGGCCACCATCTGCTTCAACGCGGCGGTCCGTTCGACGCCGTATCGGCCGGACACCCAGATCGGTGTGCTGCGCTCCCCCGCGTGCTGGATATCGAGAGCGAATGTGGTCCGGGCGATCGCGGCGAGCTTCTCAGCCGGGGGCCGCAGGATCGCGCCCACCGGCACGTCGATGTGGTAGCGCGGTGAGGTGCCGGCCCAGCTGGTGCCGGAGAGCAGCATGACGTTCGGGCCGTAGCCGTCGGCCGGGAACAGATCAGGCATGTTCACCAGAAGTGCTCGGCCGACGCCGGTGTAGCGGAAGAAGCGGAACTCGCCCAGCTGCCCATCACGGCGGCTTGTCTCGTCCTCGATGTACTGGAAACCGAGCACGTTACCCATGGGCGACTCGGGAACGGCCACGGCCAGATCGAGCGGCGGGCGCCGCACCTCCGTTGGCAGCGTTTCGAAAAGCTCGAGCTCGGCGGCTACCTCGGGCCACATCGCCAGCATCAGGTTAAGCCGGTGTGCCATCACGGCCACCGCGATCGCGAACTCCAGCCGCCACACGTTGCGATCCAGGTCGCTGGGCGTGACCTTGGTGCCCTCGACCAACTCCGTACCGGTGAGATCGGTGAGCCAACGGCGGACGTCACTTTCGCGTACGTCTTCATCCGTGTCCGAGAGCAGGCGTTCCGTCAGATCGGCGAGGCCCCGGGCAACGCCGTCCTCGGCGATGTCCGTGGGCGCATCGATGAAGGCGTTGAACTGCCGACGCAGTGCCTGGTAGAGCGAGTCATCATCCCACCCTGGGTCCTTGCTGCCGGTCAGCCCGGCCCAGTCCTGGACGAGGCCGTCGAACAGCGACCAGGCGGTGAAATAGTCGGGGTCGAGCCAGCTCAGCACCGGCTGCCCCGGACGTACGCGGTCGCGGTGCAGCAGTTGGTAGATCACGTCGGACGCGGTGCGGGCGTTGTTGAGGGCGAGCATGAACCGGCGGATCTGCCGCGAACGCACCTGTGCCCGGCCTGCCGCGCGGAGACGGTCGCTGACCCGAGTGCCGATCTCGTCGATCCACGCCTCGTCGCTGCGGCCGAGCAGGACTTGCGAGTTGGCGAACATCGCGTCGAGATTGGCCTGCACCTGGTCTGCCTCGTCGACGAGGATCAGATCGCTGCGGCGCCACGCGGCCTCGAGGTAACGGAGCTGGCCGTCGCTGAGCGGCGCCGGCACCCGGGTGTGAACGAGGCTCCACGGGGTCGCGATCCAGACGTTCGCGGTAACCAGCCGCCTGGCCGCTTCGTGCCGCTGGCAGCGATGCCACAGGGGGCAGGTTCGGCGGGTTCCGCTGCGCCACCCATCGAGGGGCTCGTCGCCGTCAGCGGTGATCAGGTCTTGGCACGGGGCCTCCCGGACCGCCAATGGCGTCGCGGTCTCGCGCATTCCGTCCAACCCGCAGGCGGTGCTCACCAGGTCGAAGCCGTACGGCGACCGAGGAAGCAACCGCCCAGGAGACGATGGCTGCAGCCGGTGCAGTCGTTCCGCGTGCCGGGTCCGGTTCTGACCCATGACGGGAGCGGCGGCCACTCCCTCGTACGCGGACAGCTCATGCGCTGCCCGCAGCGCTGCCGAGTTGTCGCCGACCACGATGGTGACCTGGAGTTGATGCCGGACGGCCCAGACCGCGAGGATCATGACGAGGGTGCTCTTACCGACGCTGACCATGCCGACCAGGTGCAGCATTCGGTCTATACGCAGCGACGACGACTCCACGAAGGTGTCATCGCCGTGGCGGACCTGAACGATGATGTCCTGCAGGCGTCCGGTCCACTTGTTGCCGGGCCGGCCTGCGGTCGCGTCGGCGTTGTCCATCCACCGTGCGGTCGCCACCAGATTGGACCATGTGACCTCGACCGCCTGCCGAGCGCGCACCGTCATGTCGTGCCGTGCAGGCGGCGGGGACGCAGGCAGATCGTCCGGGATGGCGATGCCGACGCCGCGTGCCGTCGACGCCATGCGGTATCGGCCGGGCTCGGCGAACCGGGCCTGCACCGGGGCAAACGGCAGCGGGGCAGTGAGTAACTCCTCGAACCAGTCCCACCGCTGCGGGGCTACACGGCACTCGCGCCGGACCGGGCGCCCGAGGTCGTCCAGCCGGAAGCCGCGGACCTCCTCGGGCACGGCCAGGTAGGCGCGCAGTTCGTTGTCCCACCCGTAGGACCGGCGGCTGGGCCAGAGGATTGTGCGCGCGTTCGTCAGCCGTACGACGGCGTCGGCGGGCGGGTCTTCGACCGCGTCCCACAGGGCTCGATAGCCGTCGAGCAGCGCCGGCACGCCGGTCGCTGCCTGACCCTGCGCCACGCCTGCCAGGAGGTACAGGCAGAGTTCCGTACGCATCAGGGCCACCGCAGACGGCTGCCCGTCGGCCGGCCTGTAGCTGCCTTCCAACGCCCGGCGAAAGCGGTTCTCGACCGTCCTGATCTGCCTCACGACTCCCTCTCCACCCGCCCGCGTACGGCCTCTAGGAACTGCTTCTCCGACACGGCGAGGACCCGCTGGCCGGGCCGTACCGCAGGGCAGGCTCGGCGGAGCCGCTCGATGTAGCGCTGTTGGGCCCTGACCTGCTCCTGCCCGATGACGATGAATGCCCGCTCGGCGTCGGCGGGCACCGTGAACATCCGCGCCCGCAGAGCCCGCCCCAGCCGGGTGGGGTTCCGCCACGCTTTGACGTCGGCGACCCACGGTCGTTCGGCGAACACGGACAGGTCGCATGCGTCGAAGTCCGGCCACAGGGCGACGGGTACGCCCACGCTCTCTATCGCCTGGGCGATCCTCAGCTCCGCTCGTCCTGGAGCGGCGATGAACGTCCGAAGTTCTCGCCGGAGCCTCCGCACGCCTTCTGCGGCCGGATGCGTCGGTCCTGCCCGTCCGGGATCGGGACACGAGTCGTCCTCGCAGGTCCAGGTGCGGTCATCGTCCAGCGGGAGCAGAAGCCCGCCGCAACCGCCGCAGGTGCGGACGACGCCATCCGCTGCCGCTTCCGGCGGCGCGTCGGGGTACGCCTGGCGCACCTGATCGGCGACCAACGCCAGATCCGGGTCGGCCAGGCGCACGTCCAGATCGAGCGCGGTGAGCACCGGATGCTCCACCAGAAGGCGACGGAAGGCCACGTAGGAAGCCGGAGCCTGAGCGGCCTGCGTCCGGTCCATCACCGCACGGATCAGCGCGTTCTCCCGCATCTCGCCCTCGACGTCGCCGCGGAGGCTGCCGAGTTCCTCACAGATCGCGGTCGGTCGTCCGTGGGCAAGCAGGGACTCCTCCGGGTCGACGTCGGCGTCCAGCAGCCTGAGCGGCCAGTCGGCGAATGGGGTGCCGCCCCACTGCAGCAGCTCCACGACGCTCGCCGGAGCCGCAGTCTCTTGGTGCCAGGCGAGCAGGCTCAGCCGGTCCAGCGCGATTTGGAGATTCGCTGGGTACGGCAGCCGAAACGCCGACCGGTCAGCGGTCTCCTCCGCATATCGCAGGATCCCGCTGGCGAGCTGAGCCAGCACAATCCGCGGATCGGGGACCCAGGCAGGGACGGTGGACGGACGGGACATACAAGAACTTTCTGATGAGAAGGAATCGACACCAAGCCATGTCGTCAATCCGACTCGACGGCGAGCGCGTCCGAGAAGCCCTCGATCCGCCGACGCCGGCGGCTTGTCGAGCGAGTCCCAGTGCGCCGTCAATAAGAGCAGTATCAGTGAACTATGTCAACAACGGTTTCTGCCTTGGATTGTGTACACTGCTCTCATGCAGCAGAGAGCGAGAGTCACCGCCGCCGACATCGCGCGGCTGGCCGGCGTCGGCCGGGCCGCCGTCAGCAACTGGCGCAAGCGCTACGACTCGTTCCCTGCCCCGGTCGGAGGCACTGCCGCAAGCCCGCAGTTCGACCTCGACGAGGTCGAGAAATGGCTCGCCGGGCAAGGAAAGCTCGCCGAAGTCGCGGCCGAGGACCGGCTCTGGCGTGCCCTGCTCGCAGCAGCCGGAGATCCCTCGGAGGCTCTCGCCGTTGCCGGCGATCACCTACGCGGCGTACCCCTCCTGCCGTACGAGAATTTGCGACCAGACCTCGACTCGCTCACCGCTCACCACGGTCACCGCAAGGTCTTCGCGGATCTCTGGCAGCGCTTCGCCGACCTGCCCGGCCAGCGGGCCGTCACCACACCGGACACGCTGGCCGATCTCATGGTCACGCTGGCCGGAGTACGCGGCCGCACGGTGTTCGATCCCGCCTGCGGCACGGGACGGTTGCTGCGCGCGGCCATCGGCGGAGGGGCCACCGAGGTGTACGGCCAGGACAACGACCCCGCCGCCACCCGCCTCGCCAAACTCTGGCTGGCCGTCGACGACCTGGCCGGCCACATCCACACAGGCGACTCGCTGCGCCATGACGGGTTCACCGGCCGCACGTTCGGCGCCGTTGTGGCGAACCTGCCGTTCGGCCTCACCAACTGGGGTCACGAGGATCTCGGCTACGACCGCCGCTGGGAGTTCGGCGTCCCGCCGCGTACCGAGCCGGAGTTGGCGTGGGTGCAGCACGCGCTGGCCCACCTCGAGCCCGGCGGTCGGGCGGTCCTGCTGATGCCGCCGTCGGCGGCCGGCCGGCGTGCGGGCCGCCGCATCCGCGCCGAACTGCTACGTCGCAGCGCGATCCAGGCCATCGTCGCGCTCCCCGCGGGCGCCGCCGCGCCACACGCGGTCGGCCTCCACCTATGGATCCTGGACCGAGACACCCCTGCCTCCGCTGTGCTACTCATCGACGCCACAGCACTCGACGTCAACGCCAGCACCGCGAAGATCGTCGAGGCGGTCGAGACCGGCGCTGGCCTGGCCCAAGCTGTTCCGGTGATCGACCTGCTCGACGAGGAAGTCGACCTCACCCCGAGCAGGCATACGCCCGCTTCCGACTCCGGGCACAACAGCGCGATCACCGTCCAAGAAAGCCAGCAACGCCTGGCCGAACTGATCGACTCGATCCGAGACCTTATGCCCAACCTCAGCCCGGAAGCCGACCCCTCGGGGCCGCTGCCGGCCGTCGCGGTCGGCGATCTGATCCGCGCCGGTCACCTCCAACTGCTCGGACCGGTCCGCGCAGCATCGGCTGACACCGACCCGATCCCGGACCGTCCGGTCCTGACCAGCGACGACGTCCTACATGGGCGACCCGCGTCCGGCCACACCGACCTGCGGATCGCGCCGGTCATCCCGCTGCGACCCGGTGACGTCGTGGTGCCGGTGCTCGCGCCGCGCCTCACCGCCCGGGTCATCGGCGACAACACCGCCGTGCTCGGTCGCGGGCTGCACTTGCTGCGCTGCGACCCGGACACGCTCGATCCCTGGTTTCTCGCCGGCCACCTGCGCACCTCCGCAAACGAGCGACAGGCAGGCGGTTCGTCGGCCACGCTGAGGTTCGACGTACGCCGCGCCCAGGTGCCACGGATCCCGCTCGCGGAGCAGGCCCGGCACGGTGCCATGTTCCGCGCACTGCAACAGTTCGACGACGCGCTCCGGGCAGCCGCCGAGCTCAGCGGCGCGCTGATCCGACACGCCGCCGACGGCCTGGCGGCAGGTCTGATCCAAGCGGAAGCCGAGAAGCTTTGACCGATTGTGCGACGAGTGTCGCGATCAAACCACGTAGGGTGCGCACACGGCATCGCGCAGCACACGCGACAAGGGGGAAACGATGTCCGTAACGACGACCTCGGCACCGGCTGACGGCAATCTTGTCTCGGTTCGCGGGCAGCGGTGGGTGGTCAGCAAGGTCGACGGGGCCGGGCGGAGCACCTTGGTCAGCCTGCAGAGCGTCGAGGACGGCCGCTACGGCGACACTCTCGAGGTGATCTGGGAGGTCGAGCCAGGCGCCGAGGTGCTGCCCACCGGTGCGCTGCCACCGGTCGCCGTCGGCAAGTTCGACCCGCCCCAGCGGCTGGCCGCCTTCCTGGATGCAGTCCGCTGGTCCGCCGTCACCTCGGCCGACGTGAAGACCCTTCAGGCGCCGTTCCGTTCCGGCGTGGCGATCGAGGACTACCAGCTGGAGCCGGTGGCCCGTGCGGTCGACGCGCCACGCGTCAACCTGCTGCTCGCCGACGACGTCGGCCTCGGCAAGACCATCGAGGCCGGCCTGGTCGCCCAGGAACTTCTGCTGCGCCACCGTGCCCGGCGCATTATGATCATCTGCCCGGCGGGCCTGACCACCAAGTGGCGGGACGAGATGGCCGAGAAGTTCGGCCTCGACTTCACCGTCATCGACGCCGAGCGGGCGGCCACCGTACGCCGGACTCACGGCTCGGCAGCCAACCCATTCCAGGTCTACCCGCTGACCATCGTCAGCCTGCCCTGGCTGCGCGGACCGAAAGCGCAGCGCCTGCTCGACGAGGTTCTGCCAGCCGACGGACCATCCCATCCGCGTACGTTCGACCTGCTGATCCTCGACGAGGCGCACCACGTCGCGCCGGCCGCGCCCAAGCAGGTCTATGCGGTCGACTCGCAGCAGACCAAGCTGATCCGCCGCATTGCCCCGCACTTCACCAACCGGCTCTTCCTGTCGGCCACCCCGCACAACGGCTATCACGAGTCGTTCTGGGCGCTGCTGGAGCTGATCGACGATCAGCGGTTCCTGCGCAGTGCCGAGCCCGACGCGTCCGCCGTCAAGGAGACCGTGGTCCGCCGGCTCAAGCGGCACATCGAGAACCCCGACGGCAGCGCCCGCTTCGTCGAGCGGAAGGCCACCGCCCTCCCGGTCGAGTACCCACCTGAGGAACGCGAGATCCACGCGTTGCTGACCCGCTTCGCCGAGCTTCGCCGCGCCCGGCTGAAGACCCAGCGCGGCCGCAAGGCGACCGACCTCGTCACTCTGCTGCTGAAGAAGCGGCTGTTCTCCAGCCCCGCGGCTTTCGCCCACACCGTCGCGGTCTATCTGGAAACGCTCGCCAGCCGGGCCGGCCGCAGCACGGTGGCCACGGCCGAGGACGACATTCCGGAATGGATGGACGACTTCCTCGACGACATCGCCACCTACGACGACGAGCAGCTCGCCGAGGCTGAGGACGACGCGCTCAACCGCATGGCACCCATGCAGCCGGACCCGGCCGAGGACGAGGAGTCCCTGCTCAAGCGGATGCTCGAATGGGCCGAGGCGCAGGAAGCCCGACCCGACGCGAAAGCCCAGGAGCTGATCTCCTATCTCACGGCCGTCTGCCGACCGGACGGCCGGAACTGGACCAACGAGCGAGTCGTGGTCTTCACCGAATACCGCGACACCCAGATCTGGCTCGAAAGCCTCCTCCGCCAGGAAGGGCTCGGCGCTCCCCGTGTTGCGCTTCTGCACGGCGGCACCCCTCCCGACGAGCGGGAACAGCTGAGGCTGGCGTTCCAGGCCGACCCGACCGAGCAGCCGGTACGCATCCTGCTGGCCACCGACGCGGCCAGTGAGGGCATCGACCTGCAGAACCACTGCCATAGGCTCGTCAACTACGACATCCCGTTCAACCCGAACAAGCTCGAGCAGCGGATCGGCCGCATCGACCGGTACGGACAAAAGGTCCCCCCAGAGATCCGACACTTCGTCGGCACCGGTTTCGGGCAAGCCGTCGATCGCTTCGAGGCCGACCTCGAGTTCCTGTCCCGGGTCGCCGACAAGGTTGTCAAAATGGAAGCCGACCTCGGCGCGGTGAACGCGGTCATCGCCGACGCCGTTCAGCGCAAGATGACCGGCCAGCAGCTCGACATCGACCTCGACAAGATCGGCTCGAAGAACGCAGGCGACGTGCCCAGCGACACCAACGTTCGCGAACAGGTCCGCCGCCTCCGCGCCGACCTGGACAAGACGGTCGAGGAGTTGGGCATCACCCCGCAAGCGGTGAAGCGGGTCGTGGACACCGCGTTGGAGCTCGCCCGCCAGCAGAAGCTCCGCCGGCACATCGACGACAAGCACCTGGGCGTCGAGTTGTTCGAGGTCCCGCCCCTGACCGGGTCATGGCAGCGCGCCACCGTCGGCCTCACCGCCAAGCTCCACAAGAAGGACGAGCCACCGCGACAACTGCCGATCGCCTTCGACGCCGGCCAGGTCAAGGACCGCGACGAGATCGTGCTCGCCCACCTCAACCACCCGCTGGTCGCCATGTCAACGCGGTTGCTACGCGCCGCTGTCTCCAACCCCGACCTGGGCCTGCACCGCGTCGCCGCCGTGGTCAGTGATGACCCCGCTCTGGAGGAGGTGCTGGTCGGCGCCTACTCGCGGTTCGTCCTGGTCGGCGTCGACGGGGTACGCCTGCATGAGGAGGTGCTCTACGCCGGCGGCTGGGCACCTGCACAGGGCCGCTTCCGTCGCCTGGAGAATCTCACCACCCTCGGCGGGATTCTCGACCGTGCCCTTACCCACGGCACCGCCGCGACCGAGATCGTGCAGACCCGGCTCGCCGAGCACTGGGCTCGCGTTGCCGACGGTCTCAACGCCGCCATTGGCTGGCGCAAATCAATCCGTGAGGATGCGCTCTCGCGCAAGCTCGACCAGCGACAGCAGGCCGAGAAGGACCGAATCAACCACAACTTCGACCAGTTCGAGGCCAACCTGCGCAAGGCCATCGCCGACGACGACCCGGAGAAGGAACACGCGCTGTTCAGCCGCGCCGAGGCGAGCAAGAGTAAGGAAGAGCTGGCCCAGTACCGCCGGGACCGGCACCGACGGGAGGAACGCTTGGCCAGCCTGACCGACGAACGCCGCAGCGAGCTCGAAGCCGTCGACGCCCGCTACCGCGAGCCGAACTCGCACAGCTTCCCGGTAGCCGTGGTCTTCGTCGTGCCGAAGCGGGAGGCCACCCGATGAGGGGCAACTACCTCCACCACAGCACCGCCGGCGACTACGACCACAAGCGCTGGCTCAGCCTCATCGAGGTCAGCGGCCCGTTCCTCAGCGTCCCAGTTCTCCGGCAGACCTGGCCCACACTCGACGCGCTGGACAAGCCGGACCGCGAACGGCTGCGCACCCGGCACGCCGACTGGCAAATCGACCAGACCGCGGGCCAAACTGACTGGCTCGACTACGTGCTCGGCGACCTGCTCGGTTGGGGCGACGCGCTGCACCGTACCGGCCTGGACGGCCTCGCGGTCACCGTCGCCGAACACGACACCGTGCTCACCCCGGACTTCGCGCTGGTCCAGCCGGGCGAGGAGATCAAGCCCGACACCGTACGCCTGCTCGGCGTGATCTGCCCCGCCGGCAGCCGCCCCACCGCTCGCGTCAAGGACAGCACCTGGGCCGCCACGCCAGCCGACCGCCTCGCCCAGATGTGCCGTCACCACGACATTGAGCTGGGCCTGGCCACCGAAGGCCGCTTCTGGACCCTCGTCTGGGCGCCACGCGGCGGCGCCACCACCATGGCGACATTCGACACGATCGCCTGGCCCGAAGCCGCCGAACGCGACGTGGTCCGGGCGTTCCGCTCGCTGCTGCACCGCCGCCGCTTCTGCGCCGTCCCCGACGACGAGAAGCTGGCGCCCCTGCTGCGCAAAAGCCTCGACAACCAAGAGGAGATCACCGAGGCGCTCGGCGTCCAGGTCCGTCAGGCGGTGGAGCTGCTGGTCGGCGCGTTCGGCCGGATCGACGTGCGGGACCGGGAGCTAGGCGAGCGTGGCCTGCAGGACGTGGATGCGCACGAGGTCTACCGCGGCGCGGTCTCGGTGATGATGCGGATCGTCTTCCTGCTCTTCGCGGAGGAACG
This sequence comes from Actinoplanes sp. KI2, assembly GCF_025630775.1. Classification (GTDB taxonomy): domain Bacteria; phylum Actinomycetota; class Actinomycetes; order Mycobacteriales; family Micromonosporaceae; genus Actinoplanes. The sequence continues at coordinate 49,073 of NZ_JAOSZE010000049.1, read as the reverse complement.
CCAGCTCCTGCCCGCCGACAACGAGCTGTACGCGACGGCTTACTCGGCCGGTCGGCTCTGCGCCGAGCTGGAGCAGCGGGTCACCGAAGGCACCGAGGAGGACCTGGAACACAGCACCGCTGCTTGGCAGCGGTTGATCGGCCTCTTCAACGCGGTGTACCACGGCGTCGACCATCCACGGCTTACCATGCACGGCCATGACGGGTCGCTCTTCGACCCGGCCGGAATGCCGTGGCTGCCGCTGAACGTGGACGACCGCACCGTGCTGCACATGCTGCGAGCCGTGCAGTTCGTGCAAATCGGTCGCGGGGCGAAAACGTCGGAGCGCCGCACAGTCAGCTTCCGCACCCTGGACGTGGAGCAGATCGGCTACGTCTACGAGGGCCTGCTGTCGTTCGAGGGTTTCCGCGCCGAGGACGTCACGGTCGGCCTGATCGGCAGGGAAGGCTTGGAGGACGAGGTGCGCCTCACCGAGCTGGAGGATCTCGCCGCCCGGCACCCCGACTCGTCGGAGCTAGCCAAGGTGATCGCCGAGAAGTACAAGGACTCGAGGATTGGCTCATCGGCGGCCGTGGCGAAGCGACTAATCTCTTTGGAGGGCATCGAGCGGGAGGAAGCCCGCAAGAAGCTGCTCGCGGTGACCGGCGGCGACTACGAGCTATCGAAACGTTTGCTTCCCTTCTATGGATTGATCCGCAATGATCTGCGGGACTTGCCCGTGGTCGTACTGCCCGGTGCCCTCTTCGTTACTGAGTCAGCCCTACGCCGCAACACCGGCACCCACTACACGCCCCGCAAGCTTGCCGAAGAGATTGTCGAGGGAGCACTGGAACCGCTGGTCTACGAGCCCGGACCCTTGCAGACCGCCAATACCATGCAGTGGAAACCCAAGTCGAGTGAGCAGATCCTGGCGCTGAAAGTCGCAGACATCGCGATGGGATCGGCGGCTTTCCTGGTTGCGGCGGCCCGCTATCTTGGGCGGCACTTGCTTGACGCGGCGCTGCGAGAGGGAAAGGAATGGGCCCGCACCTATCGAGCGCCAGCCGAAACGTCGGCGCTCGATCTCGACGATGACCCGGCCGTCATCGAGGCGCGACGTCAGATAATCGAGCATTGCCTCTACGGTGTGGACATCAACCCGATGGCGGTCGAGATGGCCAAACTGTCGCTTTGGCTGGTCTCGATGGATCCGCAGCGGCCATTTACCTTCCTTGACGACCGTTTGGTGTCGGGTGACTCGCTGCTCGGTCTGGGCAATATCGGCGCGTTGCCGACTGACGCTGTGCGGGACTTCCGGCTGGACCGAGCGCTTTCCGAAGCAAAGCAACTGCGGCACCAGATCACCGAGTTGCCGGATACCGCCGAGGCCCAGCACGAGAAGAAGCGCCTGCTCCACGAGGCCCGGTCTGCGATGGAACGCGCCCGGGACTACGCAGATCTGGTCGCGGGAAGCTGGGTTGCGTCCACTACGAAAGGGGAGGACGCGCGGCGAGTTGCCGCACGCACCGCGGAAACTGTCAAGCGGTTCATCGAAACCAATGACGCCGAACCGGTACGCCAGCAGGCGCGCACCTGGCTGGCAGTCGACCTGCCGGCTGGCGGGTTCGCACGGCGCCCTCTGCACTGGCCCCTGGAGTTTCCCGAGGTATTCGACAGGGGTGGGTTCGACGCCATTATCGGCAATCCGCCATTTCTTGGTGGCCAGAAAATCGCTCGAGCACTGGGCGATGCCTATCGCGAATTGCTCGTCCAAATCATTGGTCGAGAGGTGCGAGGGAGTGCCGACTTGGTGGCATATTTCCTACTTAGGACGCTTGGGATTTCCGATAAGTTTGGCCAGGTTGGCCTTCTTGCCACTAACACCCTTGCGCAAGGGGATACGAGGGCGGTTGGTCTCGAGCAAATCACGCGGAGCGGGGCGGCAATTCGGAAGGCGGTAAGAAGCCGGCCGTGGCCGTCCAGTGTCGTTGCCTTGCAGTATTGCGCGGTGTGGATCACGCGTGAGCCCCTCGGATCCGATGCGCTAAGGATTCTGGATGGAGTACCCGTCGATTATATATCTGCCCATCTAGAACCGGCTCGGATCGACCGGTTCAGCCCCATGCCGTTATCGCAGAATAATGGAATTGCATTCAAGGGTGCCGAGCCGGGTGACATGGGTTTTGTAGTCGAGGCCGCCGATGCGAAGCTGCTGATAGATCAGGATCGCCGAAACCTCGACGTTCTCTATCCGTACATCAACGGCAAGGAGCTCAATTCCAACTATATGGCTGCAGCTGATAGATGGATCGTCGACTTCGGAAATCGGAGCCTCGACGAAGCAAAGCAATACGCGGCTTGCTTCGCGACTGTGGAGAGCCAGGTTAAGCCTGAGCGCAGGCGCGGCCACGGCAGAATGCGTAGTGGTCGTTGGTGGAGCTTCGCCCGCGGCGGTGCACAAGACATGCTATCGGGACTACGCAGCGTCGTGGTCATGGCTCAGGTAAGTAGGACTGCCATTCCTGTACGTGTCGACCCGCGTCAGGTCTTCGATCAAAAGATCATCGTCTTTGCCGTCGAGGACTTAGCTTTTCTTGCATTCCTGAATAGCAGTCAGCACTATCTTTGGGCCGCAAGTCAAAGCGGCACAATGAAAGCGGATCTGAGCTATTCGCCCACCGATGCGCTGCTGACGTTGCCACTTCCCTCCCTTTCTGATGAGTTGCGGCGCTATGGGGAAGATTTGGATGGGTATCGCCGTGAGGTCATGCGAGCTCGACGGACTGGTGTTACCGCGACTTACAACCTTGCCTTCAATGCGGCTTGCATGGACGACGACATCGTCGAACTGCGTCGCTTGCACCGCGCCATCGACGAGGCTGTGTGCCGCGCCTATGGATGGGACGACTTAGTCCAGCGTGGGCTCGATCATGGGTTTCATAGGGTTGGCGCTTACATCCGCTTCACGGTTAGTCCCTCCGTTCAGCGTGAGATTCTGGATCGGCTGCTGGAGCTGAACCACGCGCGCTACGCCGAGGAGGTTGCCAAGGGTCTGCACGACAAGAAGGGTGGCAGGCCAAAGGGCGGCACTCAGGCGAGTCTCTTCGAGGGGATGGGTGGCTGATGGCGCGGCGGCTGCTTGAGCTGAGCGTGGAGAACTTCCGCAGCCTGCGGCGGGTGACCGTGCCGCTCGGGCCGCTCAACGTGCTGGTCGGGCCGAACGGCGCGGGCAAGACCAATCTGCTGGAGGTCTTCCGGTTCCTCGCCGACGTGATCAACACAGACCTGCAACCGGCGATCGACCTGCGCGGCGGCTTTGCCGAGGTCGTCTTCTGGGGCGGCGATGAACGGAAGCCGCCGACCCATATCCAGGTCAAGCTCAAGGCGACCTGGACGACCAACAGCAGCACCAACGCGCCGGACGAGTATTCACTCCGGGTCGGGCACACCTCCCGTGGCCGCACGCGAAGGGAATCCTTCCAGTTCAAACGCACCCGGGGTCGTGGTCGCCCGATCACCATCTCCGGGCAGAAGGTCAGCGTGGTCGATACCGGGGCCGACGCCGGTCAGCAGGAGATCGGGCCGGAAGGCACCAACTGCTCCTGGCAGCAGCTTCACACCGATGCTGTCGACTGCTGCCGTGCCCATCTCAGCTCCAGGGGGAGAGGCCGATGATGACTGCGGACCCGGAGGGTCTGTTTCCACACCCGAACGGCGAGCAGCAGGCGCTAGCCTCTCGCGCCGATCCTGCGCCGCCACAGCAGGATCCGCTCGTCCACGACCTCGACGTGCCGCAGGACTTCGCCGACGCTTCCTCCTTCCAGGTCCGTGACGAGCTGGAGGAACTCGTCCGGCGGGATCTACTCGGTCCGTGGGACGGTGAGCAGGAGGAGTTCGCGCCGAAGGCAATGGGGCCGCGGGAGCGTTACCTGGTCGGCATGCTAGGTCCGAAGCAGCGGGAGAAGAGCGCCGCCACCAACGACGTCATCGAGGTGGACGCGCCCGTCCAAGGCGACGGCAGCGAGCCCGAACTTCCCGAGATCGTGTCCCCGCAGAAGCTGGGCCGGATGTGGGCATCCTCAATGGGTCTGTCCTTCGCGGTCCTCGGCGACGTGGATGTCCTGACTGTGCAGGCTGGCTGGGGGCATTACGACCTGCGCGAGACCGAGGACGAGAAGGGCAAGAGGTCGCGGGCCTGGTATCGCGAGCCGGTGTCGTTCACCCGGGAGATCCGGCTCGACGATGACGACTCCTACCGGGTGCCGCTGACCGCTGCAGACATCGGCAGCCCCGGCGTCCAGCTGGCCGTCGATGTGCGGCAGCGCGACGGCCGCCGGATCGTTCAGCTTGCGCTGATCAACGCCCAGATGGACGCGGAGAGCAACAAGGACACCGCTTGGCTTTTCCAGGCCGGGCTGACCGTGACCGCCCTGGACGGCCATGAAGCTGTCTTCCTGCCGATCGACGACCCGCTCGACGGGGTGCACGACACTGTCCCCGACCTGGAGGAGGCGCACCTGAGGTTGCTCTACCGGGCCCAACGCCGCTACGCCTCGGGCCGCAACGTCGCCGTGCACCCGTCGGTGCGTGACGACGAACGTTGCGCGCATCGGCTGGAGACCACCTGGCTGCCCGTGTACAACGTGCCCGCCACGGTCGCCCAGGTCGGCGAAGGCAGCAAGCTGGCCGGTGTCGAGCTGTCCATGGATGTTCTTGCCACGGCTGACCTCGCCGCGCTCGCTCAGGGTCTAGCCCCGCTGGCCGACGGCTACACAGCCTGGCTTAAGGATGAGGCAGACAAGATTCCGGAGCTTCCGGAGAAGCTGCGCCCGGCGGCGGTGGACGCGATCGAGACGGCGACCAAGGCCGCCGAACGAGTCCGATCCGGCATCACGCTACTCACCGATGCGAGCCAGCCACGGCACACCGACGCGCTGCGGGCGTTCCGCTTCGCCAACGAAGCGATGGCGCTGCAACGCCGGCACAGTGAAACTGTCCGGCTCCGCGAGGAGCGATCCCTCTCGTACGCGGAAGCCAGCGCGGCCATCGAGAAGAAGGGTGCCGCGGCAGCTTCCTGGCGGCCCTTCCAGCTCGCGTTCGTTCTGCTCAACCTGCCGTCGATCGCCGACCCCGCTCATCCGGAGCGGGCCGCGAATGCCGACGCCACCGTCGATCTGCTGTTCTTCCCCACCGGTGGTGGCAAGACCGAGGCCTATCTCGGGTTGACCGCGTTCACGTTCGCCATCCGGCGGCTGCAGGGCCTCGTCGGCTCCGGAGCGGACACACGCAGCGGGGAGGCCGGTGTCGCCGTGTTGATGCGCTACACGCTGCGGCTGCTCACCGCGCAGCAGTTTCAACGGGCCGCCGCGCTGGTGTGCGCGGCCGAGGTGCTGCGCCGCGGCGACGAGCCGACCTGGGGTGACGAGCCGTTCCGGATCGGCCTGTGGGTGGGTGGCAGCGTCTCGCCGAACTGGTTCGACGAAGCCGCCGAGCAGATCGCCGAGGCGCGGGAAGCCGGCGACAGCAAGCGCACCAACGTGCTGCAGACACTGAACTGCCCGTGGTGCGGCGCAAAGCTGCAGGGCCACCGTGACCTCGAACCGAAGGCGGACCAACGACGGATCTACCTTTACTGCCCGGAGGCGGAAGGTGCCGACGCCTGCCCGTTCGCCAGGACCGTGTCCAGCGAGGGCCTGCCGATCCTCACGGTCGACGAAGAGATTTACAGGTACGCCCCAAGCCTGGTCATCGCCACCGTCGACAAGTTCGCGCAGTTGCCCTGGCGAGGCTTTGCCGGTCTGCTGTTCGGCCGGGTGCGGGAGCGCTGCCCACGGCACGGCTACCGGCACGACGACCTCGACACGCGGACCGGTTGCGGATCCCGGCACAACAAGAAAGGCAGCCTGGAGGCGGTGGCCAGCCAGCCCGTCATGCGGCTGCGCCCACCGGACCTGATCATCCAGGACGAGATGCACCTGATCTCGGGTGCGCTCGGCACCGTAGTCGGCCTGTTCGAGGCAGCCGTGGACCAGTTGTGCACGTGGCCGCTGCCCGGTGGTGGCGAAGCCGGCCCGAAGATCGTGGCCTCCACCGCGACCACCAAGCGGGCCCGTGAGCAGGTGCTCGGGGTTTTCGGGCGGCAGTTGGCCGTCTTCCCGCCGCCGGTTCTCGACATCACCGACACGTTCTTCAGCAGGCAGGTGCCGGTCACCCGGGACAACCCGGGCCGACGCTACCTCGGGGTGTGCGCGCATGGCGTACGCCTGAAGTCTGCCCAGATCCGGGTCGCCGAGATCCTGCTGCTCGGTGGGCAGGCGCTCTTCGACAAGTACGGGAAGCCGGCCGATCCCTACATGACCACGGTCGGCTACTTCAGCTCCACCCGCGAGCTGGCCGGGATGCGCCGCATCCTGGACGACCAGGTCGCCAACCGGGTGCGCTCGCACGGCCGCCGTAAGGGTTTGGCCGACCGGTTGACCGGTGTGCAGATGCTCAACGTCCAGGAGCTGACCTCGCGCATCTCGTCCGGCGACATCAGCGAGGTGTTGAAGCGTCTGGAGATCGGCTTCGATCCGGAGATTGACACATCCCCGCGCAACCGGGGTGTCCTCGACGACATGCGTGCGGCGATGAAGGCCAAGACCGCCTCGCACCCGAAGCTCAGCCTGCACCCGGTCACCGCGCGCTTCTACGATCGGCAGAACGATGGGCAGCTTCCGGTCGATACCGTGCTGGCCACCTCGATGTTGCAGGTCGGCGTAGACGTGTCTCGGTTCGGCCTGATGGTTGTCACCGGGCAGCCGAAGAACACCGCGGAGTACATCCAAGCGTCGTCGCGCGTCGGCCGGGACGCCAACCGACCCGGTCTGGTGATCACGCTCTACAACTGGACGCGGCCCCGGGATCTCGCCCACTACGAGGACTTCGAGTACTACCACGCCACGTTCTACCGGCAGGTGGAGGCACTGTCGGTCACCCCGTACACCCGGCGAGCGCTGGATCGGGGGACCACCGCGACGTTCGTCGCGGCCGTGCGCAACATCGATGAGCGTTTCTCCCGCAACACCGATGCGTACGACGTGCCGCTGGCCGGCCCGGAGGTGAACAAGGTCCTCGACCGGATGAAGTCCCGGGCGGAGGCGGTCTGGGGTGTCCGAGGGCGCGACTATCTGGAAGCGCGCGTCGAGCGGGTGCGTGACCTGTGGGAAGCACGGAAGACCGGTGCCGTCCGGCTGGGCTACTCGCCGGGCACGCACCAGCAACAGCAGCTGGATGGCCTGTTGAAGGTCGCTGGTGGCGACCGGTGGACGGACCTGACCGTCGGAATGTCGATGCGGGAGACCGAGAACGAGGTCAACCTGATCGTGCCGGCCGGCGACAAGCTGTTCGAGCCGCTCTACCAGGCACCCGAGTGGTCGTTCGGGCCGCCACCGGAGGACAGCCCGGACGATGACGACCTACCCGACGGCGACGAGATGGGCGAGTCGACCCTGACCGGGAAGGAGAACTGATGGCGGGCAAGCACTTCCGGCGGGTCGGCTCCGTGCGGCCCAGCCACCTGATGTTCACCACCGGCGTCGGTGCCGTCGTCGACCTGCCCAACATCTCGGTGCTGGTGCGTGGTCTGGACGACTGGAACTACAACGCGGTGCCGGACTGGGAGCCAATCGCCGAGCCGCGGCTGCTCGCCGCGACCCGCAAGCTGCTCCGCCAGGACTCGATCAAGGAGTTGCGTCCGGCGCCGTGGATGGAGGGGGCCGACGAGCCGAACAGCCCGGCATCCAAGGTCGGTGTCCCGATCACGCCGTTCCCCGGATGGCTGCGATGCACCGCCTGCGATGAGCTGGCGCCCATCGAGGGCGGGGTCTTCGGCTTCGAGAACGCCAAGGCGCGCAAGCCGCACGAGGCCCGGTTCTTCCACGTCACCTGCCCGCGCAAGAAGTCCGGGCGCCGGCCGATGGCGGTCGCGGCCCGGTTCGTCCTGGCCTGCACCGCGGGGCATCTCGACGACTTTCCCTACGTGCACTACGTCCATCAGGGTGGGACCTGTCCCAACGCGAGCCATCCGAAGCTCAAGATGGACGATCGGGGCGGGAACCTGGGCGCCAACGTGGAGATCAAGTGCGTGGCATGCACCTCCCGGCGCAACATGCGCGAGGTGCTCGGCCGTGGGGCCGACAAGCTTCCGCGCTGCCGGGGCCGCCGGGCTCACCTCGGCGATTTCGAGACCAAGGCGTGCACGGCGGACCTGAAGCTGCTGATCGTCGGTGCCTCGAACCAGTGGTTTGCTCAGACGCTGTCCGCGCTGGCCGTGCCCCGCACCGGCGAAAGCGAACTCCAGGCCAAGGTCGAGCAGCACTGGTCGACCTTCGAGATGATGCAGACCATCGATTTCCTGAAGTTCGCGCGAGCGACCGTGCCTGCGATGCGCGAATTCGAGCGGTGGACCGACGAGCAGGTGTGGGCCGCCATCCAGTACACCCGCAGCAAGCCGGCCGAGAACGACGACGCCAAGGGCTATCCCGACCTGTACACGGCCGAATGGCAGGTGTTTTCGGCCGCCGAGTTGCCAGAGGCGAGCGACGACTTCACCCTCTACCGCGATCCCGACGGCGTGCCCGGCCAGCTCAAGGAAATCTATGCCGACGTCATCCAGGCGGAGCGGCTGCGGGAGGTGCGCGCGCTGGTCGGCTTCACCCGGCTTGACGCTCCCGACCCGACCGACCCCGACCTGGTGCTCCGCGCGCCGCTGGCCAAAGGCGCCCCGACCTGGATCCCGGCGAGCGAAGTGCGCGGCGAGGGCATCTTCCTCCGGCTGCCCGAAGGTCTGCTGGCCGAGTGGGAACGGGCCGTGCATGGCACCGAGGTGATGGAAGAGCACCGCGACGCGTACGCCCGGTTCCGCAAGAACCGCTACTCGGGCCGGATCTCCGGACCGTTCGACCCGATGCGCAACTGGCCCGGTGCTCGGTACTACGCCCTGCACACCCTGTCCCACCTGCTGATCCGCACCATCGCATTGGAATGCGGATACAGCTCGGCGAGCCTGTCGGAGCGCATCTACTCCGGCACGCCGGACGACCCGCAACGGGCCGGCATCCTGATCTACACGGCCGTGCCGGATGCCGAGGGCACCCTCGGCGGGCTGGTGTCCCTGGCCGAGTCCGAAGAACTCGTCCGGATTACCCGGCGGGCTCTCACCGATGCGATGCACTGCTCGTCCGACCCGCTCTGCGCCGAGCGCCTGCCGCACGATCCGGACGAGTTCCTGCATGGCGCGGCCTGCCACGTCTGCCTGTTCGTCTCGGAGACGACCTGCGAGCGGGGCAACAGGTTCCTGGATCGGCGCTTCGTCGTACCGATCGACAACCCCAACCTGGCGCTCTTCCCCACCCTGCCATGAGCTGGCACCCGGCCTTAGAGGCGGCGGCCGAGGCGGCAGCACACCGGATCAGCCCGGTGCATCTGCGGCAGCTCGCCGACCGTCTTGGCGCCGGTGCATCCGACGAGGTCGTGGCCGAGGCCGTTCCGGTGCCCGGGTTCGCCGAGGCTGTCCTACCCCTGCTGGCGGCTCGTCGGGCGGCCGGCGTGCCTGCTGTGGAAGCGGCGGCCTACCTGCGTGGGCTCGCGGCCGGGCGGGAACAGGGAGCGGCAGCGGTGCAGCTCGAGTCGGTGTGGAGCGGTCCGAAGACCCATCCGGTGCCGGTGCGTTCCACCGCCCAGGTGCTGGTCGGCCTGGTCGGAGAGGCGCAGCACGAACTGCTGCTGATGACCTACTCGGCGCGTGATCACCCGCCTCTGCGGGCTGCGCTGGCTGCCGCGCTCGGCCGCGGTGTCGCCGTCACGATTGTCGTGGAGACCTTGCAAGGCGCGGCCGGCGCGCTGGTGGGCCAGGAGCCCGCGGCCGCGTTCACCGGCTTGGACGGCCTTCAGCTCTGGCACTGGCCGATCGACAAGCGTGGCGAAGAGTACGCAAGAATGCACGCAAAGATAGCGGTCGCTGACCGTCGGCTCCTGCTCGTATCCAGCGCGAACCTCACCCAATCCGGCGTCGACCGGAACATCGAGGCGGGGCTGCTGGTCCGCGGCGGAACGGCGCCACAGCGGGCCGCGGAGCACATCGCGGAGCTGCGCAGCCGCGGGGTGCTCGCCCGACTGGCCAGCTGACGCGGGGAGGAGTCGTGCCGGTCCGGATGCTCGGCGACGGACGTTACGAATTGGACAGCCCGCTGGCCCGTGGCGGAATGGGTGAGGTCTGGCTGGGCCGCGACACCAAGCTGGACCGGGAGATCGCGGTCAAGTTCATCCGGACGCCCGGCGGTGGCGCCCCAGAGCCGGAGCAGATCCGGCGCTTCGTCCGGGAGTCCCGGATCACCGCCCGTCTCCAGCATCCCGGCGTGCCCGCGGTGTACGACGGCGGGACCGACGAGCACGGCTGGCCTTTTCTCGTCATGCAGCGGGTGCACGGAATCAGCGTCGCCCACCTGATCTCCGAGCAAGGGCCCCTATCGATCGGCTGGACCGCTGCCATCGCCGCGCAGGTCTGCGCCGTGCTGGGCGCGGCCCACGCGGCCTCGCTGATCCATCGCGACCTCAAGCCGAGTAACCTCATGCTTGAGCCGGACGGCTGTGTCAAAGTGCTCGACTTCGGGCTCGCGGTTGCCCCGACGCTGGCGGAGTTCTCCCGGATCACCATGACCAACCAGCCGCTCGGCAGCCCGCCCTACATGGCGCCCGAGCAGGTCGAGGCCAACCTCGCCGAACCAGCGACCGACCTGTACGCACTCGGCTGCACCATCCACGAGATGCTGACCGGCGAGCCTGTGTTCAGCGGATCCACCTCAATCTCCGTCATGCTCAAGCAGGTGAAGGAGACGCCGCCGGCGCTGCGTACCGTGCGTGCGGATGTGCCCGAGGCGCTTGAGGCATTGGTTCTCGCGCTCTTGGCGAAGAAGCCCGAAGACCGCCCAGAGAGCGCCGCAGCCGTCTATCAGAGCCTACTGCCCTTCGCCGGAGGGCTCGGCCCGATAGCTGGAGTGCTGGATCACCCGGCGAAGATCAGCCCGGTTCGGCAGTACGCAGAGGTGGTCAGCCGGGTCCTCGCCGACGGCGCCGTCTCGCCCCCTACGCCACTAGCCGTGACGCATTCACCTGCCGAGACGCAGAACGCGTCGCCCTCGCGTCGGGACAAACAGACCGTCGGACCGCAGGCGAGGGCGTTGCGCGCGGAACTGCGTAAGGCTCACGAGGACGCTCAAAAACTGGTCCGACAGTCTCGCTTCCGGCAAGCTGCGGACGCGTTGGGCGAGGTCACGCGCCGAGCGGCAGACGCGTTCGGTGTTACCGACCCCGATGTGCTGCGGGCCAGGCACGATTTGGCGGCGGCGCTGTTCGACGGTGGCGACTACCGGCAGGCAGCCCCGCTGTACCGGGCACTCGCGCCGGATCTCGCCGGCTCCGCTTGGGCGCAGCTGCGATACGACTGCCGGCTCAAGGAAGCGACCTGCTACGCGTTGATCGGCCGTACCCCGGACGCGCTGCGGCATCTCGGCGACCTGCTGGCCGACCAGCGCGCGGAGGGCGGTGACGAGGATCCGCAGACGTTGGAACTACGCAAGCAGATCGGTCTGCTGCTGCTCGGCGCAGGCCGCCGCGAAGAGGCGAAGCAGACCTTGACCAGTCTTCTCGCTGACCTGCGCCGGTTGCCCGGCCAGGGCCGGCCCGACCCGGACGAGATCGCCGGCCTGCTCACCTCGCTTGGCCTGACCGCCCCGGATGCGGTGACCGGCGGAGCAGTCGGCGACGAGTGGTCCAAGGTGCTGCGCCACATCGACGATGCCAAGATCAAGGAGTTGCTGCAGCCGTTGGTGATCCGCGGCCTGCCTACGCCGGTGGTCGGCTATGAGCTGGGTGACGAGGCATGGCCGGCTGAGGTCGCCTGGCCGGGCCCGCGAATCGCCATCCTGTGGGCCGACCCGCCTGACGATCCGGAGACCATCCGTCGCGACAGCGCCTACTCGACAGAAGGCTGGGACGCCCGCACCGCCGACCGATGGACAGCAGAAGAGCTCGCGGAACGGATCACCCGATGAGCGCCGCTGCGAAGCTCCAGGTCCTGGAACGGGCCGAGAAGGAGATCATGAAGCTTGACCGCACCGACATCGGGGCGGTCTACGAATTCATGCACAAGTTCCGCGTTAACCCAGACCAACCCGGGCTCGACCTCAAGAACCTGCGGGGCGACAGCCGGCTCATGGCGGCTCGGGTCAAGCGTGACCTTCGCGCCCTGCTCCTCCATATCGGCGAACGGGACTACCTGCTGGTCGGTGTCGAGCATCGTAGCGCGGTCTATGCCGACCTGGACCGGTTCGCGTACCGGATCAACCGGATCACGGGCGGCATCGAGGTGATGGACCTCCACCCAATCGACACTCAACCGGTCGGCGACAGCATCGTCGGCAGGCTTCTTACCGGCGCCGCGGACGCAGGGCCTCTCTTCGCCGCCATCTCCGACGCCCAGTTGATCGAGTTGGGCGTCGCCGAGCCTCTGCTTCCTGAGGTCCGCCAGCTCACCAGCGAAGACGAACTGCTCGACCTGGTCGACCGCGCGCCGCAGCTCACCGTCGACGTGCTCTTCGCCCTGTATGACGGCAAGCCCTACGCGGACGTGCTTGACCAGGTCACCCGGCCGGTGCGGACCACGGAGGCGGTCGACACACAAGATTTCGCAGCGGCGGCGCGGCGGCCCGCGACCTCGGTGACCACCGACGACGAAGCACTCAACTTCATGCTGGCCGAGTCGTTCGAACGGTGGCAAATCTTCCTGCACCCGACCCAGCGGCGGTTGGTAGAGCGCCACTACAGTGGCCCCGCCCGGGTCGGGGGCGGTCCCGGCACCGGCAAGACCATCGTGGCGCTTCACCGGGTCGCCCACCTGGTTCGGAACCTGCCCTCGGGTGACGACCGGGCGGTGCTGCTCACTACGTTCAACCGGAACCTGGCGGCCGATCTGCGTACCCGTCTGGTCGCTCTCGCCGGCGAAGAGATCCTCGCCCGCGTCGACGTGATTAACATCGACCGGGTGGCCGCTCGCCTGGTCGCCGAAGCCGGCCCGGGCGCGCCCAAGCGTAAGGTCGACGACAGCCAAGCCCCGCAGCTGTGGCGCCGGTTCCTGGCCGCCGAGATCGGCGAGACCGCATGGGACGCCGACTTCCTGGCCGCGGAATGGGAACAGGTCATCCTCGGGCAGGCGCTGGCTACCCGAAGCGATTACTTCCGCGCCCGCCGTCCCTACCGTGGCCGCAACCTCAACCGGATGGAGCGCGACCAGATATGGGAGCTGGCCGAACGGTTCGCCCGCTGGCTGGCGGCCCAGGACATGAGCACCTGGCGACAGGTCGCGGTACGAGCCGCCGCGCTGGAGAGCACCCGAGCGGCGGCCGGTGACTACCGATATCGACATGTCGTGGTGGACGAGGCCCAAGATCTGAGCGCCGCGCACTGGCGGATGCTCCGTGCAATGGTCTCGGCCGGTCCCGACGACATGTTCCTCACGGGAGACACCCACCAGCGCATCTACGATAACCAGGTCACGCTCGGCAGTCTCGGCATCAACATTCGAGGCCGATCGTCAAGGCTCACCCTCAGCTACCGCACGACCCGACAGATCCTCGCCGCGGCTCTGGAGATCATGAGCGGGGAGGTCTACGACGACCTCGACGGCGGATCCGAGGACCTGGCTGGATACCGCTCCCTGCTGCGCGGAGCACCGCCTCGTTTCCGTAGCGCCGGGACGTGGACGGAAGAGCTTGACCTCATCGCCGAACAGGTGGCCGACTGGAATACGCCACAGGACGGCTCCGTGGCGGTCTGCGTGCCGACCCGCGAGTTGGCCAACGACGTGGCCGCCCGCTTGGCCACCGACGGCGTCACGGTGGTCGAGATCGGCCCGGACGGTCCGAAGCAGTCCGACGGAGTGCACCTGGGCACGATGCACCGGTTCAAGGGACTCGAGTATCAGAAGATGATCATCGCGGGTGTCGTGGACGGCCTCGTGCCACGCAGCATGATCAATCGCTACCGCGACAGCGACCCGAAGAAGTTCCAGCGCGAACGGCAGCGCGACCGGTCTCTACTGTTCGTGGCTGCCACCCGAGCCCGCGACGAGCTCGCCGTCTTCTGGCACGGTGTCCCCAGCCCGTTCCTCACCGATCGTCAACTCCAGCCCGCCGGGGAGGGCCGATGAGTCACGACCTGAAGCAGCTCACCAACCGCTACAACGCCTACATCCATGAAGGAATCCCACGGCTGCGGCGACTCGGCTACAACCCAACCCAGTTTCTGGAGATGGTCCAAGCTTCCGGCGACGCCGTACAAGCGACGAAGCGTCTCCTCGCCGACCCTCGGCACACCTCGTACGGTTTCCAACGGCTCTACACGCTCGGACGATTGGCGGACAGCGTCGAGTTCGCTGCACTCCTTCCGTGGTTCGAGCCGCTGTTCACGAACGCCGAACGCGAGGAAGCCCGGACCCGTTTGATCCTCCACGAGTTCCGGGTCGACGCGGAGCTGCGGGCCGTGACGGCGGCGCCACCCGACTGGGTGAAGCAAGACGGGTAGCGAAACGCCGAACGATTCCCGACATCCGGACAGAAGAGACTTCTCGGTCACGTGCGATTGAACTCTCGGTACACCCGCGTAGATAGGAAAAGAACCCGTGCAGGCGTTTACCCGGAGCCCCGCAGAGATCTTCGGCTACGACATCCGCTACGTGATTCCGCTGTTCCAGCGGCCCTATGTCTGGGATGAGGAGCTGCAGTGGGCGCCGCTCTGGGCCGACGTCCGCACGGTCGCGGAAAACATTTTGAACGCTCCGGTCGGCTACCTCGGTCCTCAGGCATCGCCGCACTTCCTCGGCGCGATCGTGCTCGATCAACCGCTCGTCCCCACCGGATACATCGCGGTGCGGAACGTGGTCGATGGACAGCAGCGGCTGACCACGCTGCAGTTGCTGCTCGACGCCGCCCAGTGGGTCGCCCAGCAGCACGGCGCTCCCGTGGACGCCCAAGCGCTGCGTGCCCTCGTGCAGAACACACCGGCGATCACGCAGCAGCGCTGGGAGATCTTCAAAGTCTGGCCGACGGACCGCGATCAGGCCGCGTTCGAGGCGGCGATGGATGACGACCAGGAAGTGCCGTCGGAGCTGGCCGCGACCCGGATCGCGCAGGCGCACGCCTTCTTCGTCAAGGAGATCACGGCGTGGGCGACGGCGACGGACGGTCCGGCCGACCCGGTCCCGAGGATCAGGACGCTGGCGCAGACCTTGCGCGACCATCTGAAGCTCGTCGTAATCGATCTCGAGCCGGGCGACAACGCGCAGGTCATCTTCGAGACCCTCAATCATCGCGGGGCGCCTCTGCTGGCGGCCGACCTGATGAAGAATTTCGTGTTCCAGCTCGCAGGTGCGCACGACGCCGACGTGGTCGGGCTGTACCGCAAGTACTGGCAGGATCTCGACAGCGACTACTGGCGGGCCCGGGTGGCCCGTGGTCGGCAGTACGTGCCGCGTGTCGACATCTTCGTCAACCACTGGATGGTCGCCAGGTTCCTCAAGGAAGTGCCCGCCGACCGGATCTTCACCGCGTTCCGCGACGAGGTCCGCGCCGGCAAGCTGGAGATCGAACCTCTCCTGGCCGACCTCGACGCCGGCGCGAAGACCTTCGCCACCCTCGACAGCTGGCCGGTCGACTCCGCCGTCGGCCAGTTCCGCTACCGGGCGCTGCAGGCGCTGGATTCGGCGGTCGTCACCCCTCTTCTGCTCTGGTTGCTCCGGTGGCCGGAGAAGGAGATGCCGGCCCGGCAACGGGACAAGGCCCTGAGAAGCTTCGAGAGCTGGCTGGTACGGCGTACGCTGTGCCGGCTCACCGCCAAAGACATCAATCGGCTCGTGCTTGACCTCCTCCGAGAGATGAACGCCGCCGGGCCAGCAAACGCCGGCGACGTCGTTGAGAGGTATCTGGCCGCCCAGACCGCCGACTCCCGGGTATGGCCATCGGACGATGTCGTACGGACGGCTCTCGAGACCGAGCCTCTCTACAAGTCACTCCTACGGGCGCGCCTGCGTATGGTGCTGGAAGCGATCGAGGACAACCGCCGCACCGCCAAGAGCGAGGAGGCCCGCTGTCCACGCGGACTCACCGTGGAGCACGTCCTTCCCCAGGCGTGGCGCGAACACTGGACCACCGGCATCACGAGCGAGAGCGACGCCGCCGAACGCGACAGCCTTATGCATACCCTGGGTAACCTGACGCTGGTCAACGGCAGACTCAACCCTGCCCTGTCCAACCGACCCTGGACCGACGAGCAAGCGCTTGAACGTGGCCTTGGCCCGACGGGCAAGCGCACCGAGCTTGCCAAGCACAGCACCCTCAAGCTCAATGCCGATCTTGTCCACGGCGCCGCCACGGCGTGGGATCACGACCTCATCCGGGCGCGCACTGCCGAGTTGACCGAAGCGGTGCTGGAAATCTGGCCGGCGCCTCAAGACCTCGCGCCACGAGCCGTACCGGCCCAGCGTGATCCATTGCCGGCCGGCGACGAGCCTTCCGCCGAGGGTAAATACCAACCGCTCACCCAATGGCTGCTTGCCCAGGCCGCCGAAGAACTGCCAATCACCTTCGACGACTTGGAGGACGTCCTCGGCACTCCGCTGGCGCCATCCGCGCGCCGGCACCCGCCGTACTGGTATTCGCCGTCCAACTCTCTGGGCAAGGCCATCGCGGCCGCCGGCTTCAAGGCGACCGGGGTCAATCTGAACGCGGAACGTCTCGTCCTACGGCGCAAGTGAAGCTGACGTCTCCGAGTCTTCGCCGAGTCTGAGCTGGCGGGGAAGCCGGCCGGCCGCGCCACGGCGTTCTTCGGCATGTCTGGTGTGATTGAGTTCCAGCAGCCGGTCGAGGATCTCCTGTTGCGCAGCCGGGCTAACGGTGTATCTCATTCCTTGGCGGGTGTCGTGGAAATCGTGATCCAGGACCATGTCGTCCCAGCCGTAGGCGCGCATCACCGCGCGGTCGATATCCGCGTGGGTGTTGCGGAGCCTCACAATGTCCTCGTCACGGCAACCTTTGTCATGCACCATGTTGTACGTTGCGGTCAGTCCCGCCCGTCGGGCCAGCATCAGCTGACGCCGGGAGTCGTCGAGGCGTTCGCCCAGTCGCCGCAGCTCGACCGTTGACTCCGGCCGGGCGAAGGTCTCGAACACATCGGACGGGGTGTAACGGAGATCGGCCCTCATCGACGACGCATGGGTAACGGCCCACCAGTAGTGCGGCGCACTGGAGAGTAACGCGAGCATGGCCGTGTCGTCGGTCGCGAAGACGCCGAGCATGTGGGAGAAGACCTGCCCGGTTGGCACCATCATCGGCATCACCGTCTTGCTGACCAGCGTTATCACCAAGACCCGCGCCAGCCCTCCAATCGCCCTGTAGAGGTTCGGCGCCCGTTCGGCGAACTGCCACCACCGCTCTCGACGTACCTTCCGTGAGTTGCGATCGCGTTCGGGCTTCACCAGGTTGAGAACCACCTCGTAGCAATCGGGGTAGGCGCGCGCTCGAGCTTCGGGCCAGTCGTGGAAGTTGATGACGTACCGGCTGCCGGAACAGTCCGGGCGGCTGTTCAGGTCCTGGCCGTTTAGGTAAGGGAGGAGCACATCCCGA
This sequence comes from Actinoplanes sp. KI2, assembly GCF_025630775.1. Taxonomy (GTDB): domain Bacteria; phylum Actinomycetota; class Actinomycetes; order Mycobacteriales; family Micromonosporaceae; genus Actinoplanes. The sequence continues at coordinate 31,380 of NZ_JAOSZE010000049.1, read as the reverse complement.
TTGCGTTCGTCCTTTTCGATCAGCGCACGTCCCTCTTCCGGGGCCATCGTGAATCCGAGCCCGAGGATGTTTGACCCCTGAAACGAAAGGCCAGCGTTCTCAGCGAGGCGGTGCGCGGTTCCGGTTACCCGCGAGCGGACATCAAGTGACGAGGTGATGCCGGGCACCCGCCGTCCGTCCAACTCGGTCGCGGCGTTCGGAGCCGGTGGCCGTCGGCTGGTGTGCACGATGCAGACGTGGAGGCTCACTGAGGAGGTCGGCCACGGACGGCTCTTGGTGGCTCGTCGGATTGTGACCCCCCGGTCGAGGAGTCGATCAAGGCAGACTTCGCGGCTGTCGCCCTGCCATAGCGTGTTGGTTGCGATCAGAGCCGTTACGCCGTCGGGTTTCACCAAGTCATGGCTCCGCACGACGAAGTACGCGACCAGGTCGGCGCTGCCCCGTACCCCGCCACCTACCCAACGCACCAGAAGCTCACGGTATCGCCGCCCGAGCACACCGGTCAGCCCCTGCCCGCCGAGATAGGGCTGATTGCCGACCACCGCGTCGAATCCACCCCTATCGAAGATGTCGGCGAATACCAGCGGCCAGTGCAGCGGCACCCGCGGTGCCTTGCCGTGTGGCTGCTCCACCGAAAGCCAGCGATCCGCCACCTCTCGCGCTTGTTCGACCGCGCCAGGCAACTCCGCCTTGACTCGACGTGCAAGCTCTGCGACGGCGACCGCATCGTCGTCCATCTCGCTCTCTGGCTGACCCGCGTTCTTGATCATGGCGCCGGACACCAGGTCAGCGATCAACATCGCAGAGCTGGTACGGGTGAGAACCCGTCGCCACTTTCTGGACTTCTCCATCACAGTCGTCAGGTTGTCGTCAGGCTGCTCCGCCAGTTCCCGGCGCGTTCTGACTAGGTCGGACACCATGTCCCGAACGCCACGACTGGGATCCCCCAGCCACCTTCCTCGCAGCCGCCGTCCGGCGGACTCGTCGAAATGCAGCTCCCTGAGCTGGCCCAGCGAGTGAATGCCGATCATTGAGTCGCCCACCACGATGTGGTGATCCAGGAAGTTGAAGGGCTTTGCCGGATCCAACGCGATCAGCCACAAACTTAACCGAGCGATCTCGGTCGCCATCGGGTTGATGTCAACGCCGAACAGGCAACGCTCGATGATCGTCCGGCGAGCTCGGATGACCAGCGGATCGGCCTCGACATCATCAGGAGGCCCATGCTGGCGGACGGCCTCCACGAGTTCAGCTGCGGTACGGTCGCCATCTTCTGCCCATGCCTCCACCAGGCGCTGTGCCAGATAGCGGCAAGCTGCGACAAGGAACGCACCCGAGCCGACCGCGATGTCGGCAATCCGCAGGTCGAGCAGCTGGTCGCCGGGCCGGACTCGCCATTGCGACCGGTCAGGCGTCTCCCGCGGACCTGGGCGGTATGCCAGGTCGTCGAGCGCCCCGTCGACGACCTGGCTGGCGAACTCCGGCGGAGTGTAGTGCGCGCCGGTCATCGAGCGGTCCTGCGACGCAGTCATGTACAGCGCTCCGGGCGCGACGACCAGCGGCATGGCACGGAGATCACGACGCAGTATGCCGAGGTAAGGCAGTACGCGAGCGGTGAGTTCCCGATCACCGCCGGACGCGGCGTAGAGAAGGGGCATTGCCTCGGCGCGGGTCTGGTCGGAAGTGTCCAGCCGGCGGCCCAGCCCTCCGACCGCTTTATCGCCCGGCTTCGCGAAGAAGCCGATCAACGTCTCGGCTCGTTGTCGCGGAGTGCCAGCGGGTCGGTCATGACGTTCCAGGTCGGTCAGAGCAACCTCCGCCGTCTTGCCCGCCGCCCATTCGACACCGAGCATGATCTCGCTGGAACGCTTCGCGTCGTATGCCAACAGCATTTCGTAGACATGCCCGATCTGCTCGACGCCGAGCGCCCGGAAGGACAACCGACGCAGCTCGCGGCCCAGTACGACGTACCGAATCGCCTTCAGCAGATGAAGGACAGTGCGGTCGTCGATCCAGACCTCTGCCAACCACGGATGGACACCCGGATCGAACATCGGTCCGTCGTAGGTCGGCAGCCTGAGTCGTTCATGAACCACTCCCGAATGGATCGCCTCGCTGAGAGCAAGCAGTTGCAGCCATGCGCCGCGGGAGTGCTCGAGATCCTGCTCGCTGGCCTCCTGACTGCGGATCTCCAGGCGTTCGGCCAAGTGCCGGACCGAGTAGGAGGCGGCGTACAGATCGTTGTCCGCCGGGAGTAACCGACGTTCCTCTGCGTAGAGGAGGAAGACGACTCGGATGACCATCGTGACCGCCGCGCGGTACACGTCGTGACCTGGGACACGGGCAAGGCCGGGACGGTGCTGCTCGATCGCATGCAGGTCGTGCCAGCTGATGGCGCGGACCAGCATCTCCACCGCCTGGCGGACCTGCACGCCGAGGACGCCGGTGACCTCAGCCTGCCGTTCCAGGCTCTCCCAGAGGAGCGCTGGCAGCTTGTCCCCTTCGGGGACGCCGAAGAAGCGGCGACGTTCCAGAAGAGAGTAGAAAGCCCTGATTACGGCACGTTCCGACGACTCCGGCCAGGTCGCAGTATCGAAGATCGCCGTCGACGTGACCGACTGCGGCGGTGCCACGACAAGAGCAAACCAGCGTCCGTTGGTCACCAAGCCGAGCGGCACATCGTGGTGTCGGCACAGCCGAGCGATGCGATCCACTGGCGTCGCAGGCCAAGCATCGCTCTTCGGGCGCGTAGTTGGATGTTGGCCAGGTTTGAGCGTCATCCCCAGCAGCTTGGGGACGTCGGTCCGTGGTTCGACCAGCGCGAAGTCTGGCTCGACCGTCGTGCTGTGCTCAGGGACGTCAATGCGAAGATGGCCGAGGTCATTTCTGATGAATTGGTCGCCCCAACCACAGAGCCGGCGCAACAGAAATTCGATCCAATAGTCCGGGTCTTGGTCGCCGCCCATACGAGCTGCCCTCATCTTGGGCCACCAGTCTGGATCGACCGCCGCTAGGGTCGGCCACACCCTGGTCAGCACAGGAAGGGCCAGGAACGGCCCAGAGATGCTGACCAGGGCGAGCCAATCTTGGTGGTCCTCGGCGGAGACTTTGCGCGACCGCGCGCTACGACTCATGGGCGGGCCCCTCGCCTGACTAAGCCGGCACGGGGAAGCACGACACCTTCGACGGTCTCGGCCGTCATCAGACAGACAACACCGTACTTCGAACCCGTGGCGCTACTCGCTGCACTCTGTCGATGACTTAAAGCAACTTCACTGATGGCATCGTGCCTCAGGTCAATCAGAGGCGACAAGAGCTTCGCGACCATGTGGTCGTTTTGCCCCGGTATTGGCCAGGCAGTCTGAGGCGGTGGGTTACCGTCAGCATTCCTAAAGGTCAAACCTTGCCCGGCTGATCCGCGGTTTTGGCTCGCCTTTTATGAACGTATGAGTGCCGGTGCCAGCCACCGGCGATGAGGTCGGGATAGCGGGACGCCAGCTGGGTCGCGTCGCGCGCCAGGCGCAGGAGTTCGTTCTTCTTCTCCTGGGCCTCCACGAGAGTGGCTCATCCGGCCCGCGCCGTAAGCCAGTTGAATCCCGAGGGTCCCCGCGCGCCCGCCAGCTCCGGACGCGTCGCGCCCGGCCGTCGCCGGGGCAACCGGGTCGGGCTGACGAACTAGCCACGTGAGGGCACCCGATCTTCGAACGGGTGCCCTTGTGCTGCTGGCGACAATTTCGGCGGTTGACGGCCGGCTCGCCGGGCGATGGGATGGTTGTCGACATGGATTGCGCAACATCGCGCAACCTTCAAGGGTTGGAGGACCGTGTGCGCCTGACTCTCATCGCCGGGGATCCGAACTCCGTGCCGGACAACTCGCCGACGCTGTACCGGACCGACCGTGGTAGCTGGGTCGTTCAAGGCTGGGTCGTCACCGATCCCGAGGCGCTGGCCTCGATGAAGATCCCGGACGGCGAAACGTGCGTCGAGATTCCGGACCGGATGATCCCGTTCTTCACGCAAGGGCAGTGATGGCGCGTCTGACGCTGCCCGAGTTCCAGGCCAGGATCCATCAGTTCGACCGCGAGTCGCTGCATCTGGAGCTGCGAGACTCCTACGGCACGGAGTCTGAGCTGCCGAGAATGGCGGCGTGGGCGGCTGGCGAGCCGGACGATCTGGCGTGGCTCGCGCCGTACTGCGACAAGGTCCGGGCGAACGTCGCCGCCGGGCGGACCTACCGGCGCGCGCATGTCGTCTCCGAGCCGCTGTCGGATTATCACCGCTGGTCGTACAGCGTTGTCGGGCCGATGGTCGAGGCCGGTGACCAGATTCGGTGGGTCTCGCGCCGCCTGGTCTCCTCGGTGGCGTTCCCCGGCAACGACTTCACCATGCTGGACGACCTGGTGATCTTCCATCACTACACCGGCAACGGCCTGAACATCGATTTCACGACAAGTTCTGACCCGTACGACGTCAAGCTGTGCCGTGAGGCGTTCGAAGCCGCGTGGCGGATCGGCATCCCGCACCTCGAGTACCGGCCCAGCTGACCTCACGTGTCTGCGAAGGAACGACGAGCGCGCGAGGCGTTCGGCAACCGTCTCCGTGAGATCCGCCTCGATGCGGGTCTCACGGGGCGGCAACTCGCCGACGCCACCGGCTTCCACTTCACGAAGGTCTCCCGCGTCGAGCACGGCGGGCAGAGCCTCTCGGATGCCGATATCCGCGCATGGGCGTCGGCATGCGGCGCCGACGCGCAGATTCCCGACCTCATCACTCAGATGCGCACGGTCGACACGGCCTACCGCGAGTGGCGCCGCCACACCCGCACCGGCCTGCGCCGCCTGCAAGATTCCGCGGCATCCCTGTACGAACGCACCCGGCTGCTGCGCGCCCACGAACACTGGGTCGTGCCCGGCCTGCTGCAAACGGCCGCCTACTCCCAGGCCATCATGACCGACTGGGCGCGCACCCACGACCTGCCCGACGACGCCGAGCCGGCCAACCAGGTCCGGATGGACCGCCAGCGGGTCCTGCGTGAAGGCGATCATCGATTCGTCTTTCTGCTCGCCGAACAAGCCCTCTACAGCCGTGTACCGTCCGCCGAGGCGATGATCGAGCAACTCGACCACCTGAGCACCACTATGGATCTACCGCGAGTCTCGCTGGGCATCATTCCGGCCACGGCCGGCCTCGGCGCCCACACCCAAACAGCCTTCTGGATCTTCGACGACGTCCTGGTACGCGTGGAGACCTTGACCGCCGGCCTCGACATCACCCGCGCCGAGGAGATCGAGCTGTACGTTGCCGCGTTCGAGCGAATGCGGGACGCAGCGGCGTTCGGTCGGAACGCCATAGCCCTCATCGCCAAAGCACGGCACGAATTCGCGCAACAATCTGCAACTTCATAGCACACCGCGATACGCGCCTCGTAGGTTCGGATTGCCGCGGCCGGAGATCCGCACCCGCCTGCCGCGGCGCCGAAGTCCCCCGCTGACCTTCCGCTGATGGCTGGTTTCACTACCCGAGCCCGCGCCGTCTGGGAGGCCGATTACTCCGGCCTAGAGGTGTCTTGTGACTAGCAGCGGTCTATCCGTGTCGATTGATACGTCCGTGGCACACCCGGCACGCCGGTACGACTACTGGCTGGACGGCAAGGACGACTTCGCCGCGGACCGCGAGTCGGCGGACGCGATCGAGAAGATCTACCCGCATATCCGGACCTCGGCCCGACAGAACCGCATGTTCTTGCAGCGTGCGGTGCGCTATCTGGTCGAGCAGGCGGGAATCCGGCAGTTCCTCGACGTGGGCACCGGGCTACCGGCTGCGGGCAACACCCATCAGGTCGCCCAAAGCATCGCACCGCAATGCCGGATCGTGTACGTGGACAACGACCCGCTGGTAATGGTCCACGCTCGGGCGCTGCTGACCAGCAGCGCGCAGGGCAGGACCGCGTACATCGAGGCGGATCTGCGCGAGCCGCAGACGATCTTGGCCGACGAGACCCTGACCGGCGCTCTGGACCTGGCCCAGCCGATCGCGGTGCTGCTGGTCGCGGTGTTGCATTTCCTGCCGGACGACTCGGCGGCGGGCGCAGCGGTCAAGAGCTTGGTCGACGCGATGGCGCCGGGTAGCTATCTGGTCGTTTCGCACGCCACCGATGACCTGATGGATCACGGCAGCATCGAGGCGCTCACCGCCGCTGGCCATGTCGGCAAGACGGATACCACGCTCCGCGGCAAGGCCCGGGGTCGCGGCGTTCTTCGACGGACTGGCGATGGTCGAGCCGGGATTGCAGATCGTCAGCGAATGGCGGCCTGAGCCCAACACCGACCGGCCGCCGGCCGAGCACGTGTCGGTGTACGGCGGTGTGGCCCGCAAGTGATCCCCAACCGGAAACGCTGGAGTGGGAATGTCTCTCTCGATCCTGTTCGACGACGCCACCGTCAGCGACATCATGACCGCCTGGCCCACCAAGCCGGCCCTACACAAGCCGCCCGAAGACAGCCTCGTTCGCAACCTTGTCAACGCGAACCTCGTCAACAGTTACCTCGACACCGGCACCGCGCCAGCGGACCAGCTCATCGTGATCAGAGACGGGGCGGCGCTGCATTCTCGGGCTTACTCCACAGATGGCTACCTCGACCCCGGCAAGGTCGCGAAATGGCGCGGCCGGGGCTACACCGTCCAACTGCGCAACCTGCACCGCTGGTGTCCAGCAGTGCATGCGATCTGCTCGGCGATCCAGAACGAGACCGGCTACGGCGCCTACGCCACCGGCTTCGTCACCCCCGCCGGAGGGCAAGGACTGCACCACCACTGGGACCAGAACATGGGGTTCGTCTACCAACTCGCCGGTCGCAAGACCTGGCAGATCTGGGAACCCGGGGTCGAAGAACCGCACCGAGAACAGTTCGCGTCCAACACCTCGCCGGGCAGCGACGTCCTCGACCGGATGAAGTCGATGCGACCCGACTACGAGTTCGACCTCGAACCCGGTCAGATCCTGGTGCTCCCGCGCGGCTGGATGCACAACCCGCACGCTCGCGACCAGGGGCAGGACAGCGTCCACGTGACCTTCGTGGCCCGCGAGCGCACCGGCTACTGGATCGCCGGAAAGCTGGCCCAGGCCGCGCTTGCCTCGGCCTCGCTGCGACGCGTGATCCCGCCCGCCAGCATTGTCGACCCTGACGCCTTCGCCGGACAGATCGCCGAGGCACGTGACCTACTGACGCAATGGCTGGCCGGCGCCGATCTCAGCGCACTGGCCGCCGATCTGCTCCAGACAGCACGCACCGAGCCGAACGTCGATTACATCTCCCACGCACCGAGCCTCATCGGCCACCAGCAATCTGCCCGTTGATTCGGGATTTCACCGGCGCGCTGGTCAGGCGTCGGCGGTCCATACCCGATCCATCCATCCCTGAGGAGGAGCCGTGACGCTCAGCCCCACGTTGCCGGCCAAGGCCGACAAGGACCCCCAGACCCTCGTCGACCCGCAGACCTTCGACAGACTGGCCCTGCACTTCGCCGCCGTGCAGGAGGTCACCAAGACCTACGCCCGGCGGGCCGTCGGGCAGATGCTGCTGATGCTGAAGGCGCACGCCGACTCGCAGCACGACCCCGATTTCGGCCAGCTGCTGCCCGACGGCCGGTCCTACCGCGTCGTCCCGACCGAGCCGGTCGATGCGGCTTGGCACGTGTCGCTGCAACACACCGAGCCGTACCTGGCCGCCTGCCAGCAGATCGCGGGAGGATTCGTGCACCACGTGCCGATCCTGACGGAGGGGATGGCGGACGGCTCCTCGATGCAGTTCACCCGCCGGGCGCTGAAGGCGACCGGCTACCACATCGACCCCGAGTTCTGGGACGGCGAGGCGAAGTCCTGCTGCCCGCCCAACCCGGGAATCTGAAAGGGCTACCTGACCGATGCGCATGGACTGGACCGCGCTGCCCGACGTCGTCCGCAAGGAGGTAGCCGACCGCGTCGGCGACGCGCACGCCATCCCCGCCACCACCGGTGATCACGCGGAGATAGCCGCAACCGTCACCGGCACGCACGGGACGGTCTTCGTCAAGGCGGCCTACAGTGACTTCGGTGTCCGGTCCCTGCGCTACGAACTGCGGGTGAGCGAGGCCCTCAGCAGGTCTCACTCACCCGCCGTCGAGTGGTACTTCGATGCAGCCGGCTGGCTGGTCGTGGGCTTCGAGCACTGCGACGGCCCGCACGCCGACCTGTCCCCGGGAAGCCCCGACCTGAAACTGCTTGAGGAAGCGTTGGCGATGCTCGGCGCGACACCAGTACCCGATGTGCCGTTGTTCAGCCCAAAGGCGCGACTCGGATTCGAACATCCCGCGATGGATGGCGACACGCTCGTGCACACCGACCTCGGACCCGCCAACCTGATAGTGACCCCACGCGGCCTGCGGATCGTCGACTGGGCGATGGCCACCAAAGCCGCGGCATGGGTTGAACTGGCCACACTCACCCCGTGGCTGATCAGCGCCGGCCACACGCCGCAACAAGCCGAGCAATGGCTGGCACGACAACCCGCGTGGCACACGGCCGCCCCAAAGGTCCTGAACTACTTCGCGACAAAGAACGCTGAGAAGTGGGCAGCCAAGTCGGCCGTCGCAACCGCCTCTTGGGTGCATGACCTTGCCGGCTGGACGTCCCTTTGGTCCATGTTTCGTTCTCAACCAGGAGGACCTCGCGGCTAACGATCTTTGGGTTCCAGGTTCTCCAGCCCGAGGTGCAAGCGATCGCCGAGTACGCGCGGCTCCGGCTGCCGGTGCTGTTCAGCTCGGCAGCGGTAGGCCGGCGTCCTTGAGCACGCTCCGGTAGGCGTCAAGCTCCGCCTCCAGCACCGCCACCAGCCCGGTCCCGGACACGTAGTGCCCGACGTTCTCCAGCGTTAGCATGCCGACCAGCAGGCCGCGCCCCCGCAGCCCGTCCGCCAAGGCCGTCGTGTCGCCGATGGGGACGATCTCATCCCGTACGCCGTGGACCAGCAACACCGGCCGGCGCACCTGGTCCGCTCGGACCGCCGAGTCGGGCGAGGCCAGGATCGCGGCGTGCGGCCGCTGGAATCTCGGTGCCGTCGTCGTCCACCGCCGCGGATCGACGATCGCCGACCGGGCCACCGCCATCGCGAACGGCCCCTCCGCACAGACGGCCCGCAACGCCGTATAGCCGCCCGCGCTGGCCCCGGAGATGAACACCGCACCCGGTATCGCCCGGCCGGTGTCGATCAGATGCTCGGCGACGGCACGACAATCCGCCACATCGAAACGGCCCCACTGCCCGTCGAGAGCCTTCCGGAACGTACGCCCGTAGCCCGTACTGCCCCGGTAGTCGACGTCGACCACCGCGATCCCCCGGCTGGTGAAGAACTGCACCTCACCATCCAGCCGAAGATTGCTGTGGTAGGTCGGCCCGGCGTGCGGACGCACGATCGTCGGCGCGGGAGCGGCTTCACCGGACGGCGGGTAGAGGACCGCCGTCACCTGGGCACCGCCGGACTGGACCTGAAGCAGCTGCGGCATCGACACGTCAGCGAACCGGTGATCCGCGCCCGGCCGGACCACCTCGACCCTGCCAGCCGTGCTGACCAACGCGATCTCCTGCATCCGGGTCGGCGAGGAGCCGATCACCGCGACCCGGTCACCCACCACCGCCAGGAACGGCTTGATCGACGTGTACGGCACAGGCAGTCGCGCCACCGCGCCGGAGGACACCACCGCGAGCTCATGCACCGGGCCTAGCTGGACGGTCATCACGATCCGCCCGTCCGACAGCATCGCGTAGTTGGCGTAGCCGGACTCCCATGGCGCGGTCGCGCACTCAGCCTCAACCGGGGTGACCGGCTCGGTCCGCCCGTCACGCCACCGGTAAAGATTCCACCACCCTGTCCGGTCCGACATGAAATACAGCCACCCATCCACGCCCCACTGCGGCTGGAACGCCGACTCGTTTGGCCCGCCGGCTACGCGCACGGAGCCCCTCGGCTGCCCATCCGGCAGGTAGCTCGCCGCCCACACCTCGCTGGAATCCCACGGCATCACACCCCGGTCCCAGCGCACCCAGGCCAGACGATCCTCGGACACCCGTGGCGAAGCGAGAAACCCGTCCGTCGCCTCCAGAACTTGCAGCCGTCCGGACGACATCTCGACCGCAACCAGCTCGTCGCCACTGGCGTCTTCCCGGACGCCCAGCAGCTCAACGCCCGACCAGGTCAGATCCCCATAGGTATGCGCGGTGGCAGGCTCCGTGACCGCGCCGGTGAGCTGCCCCGACTCGGCGTTCACCCGCACGACCTCACCCGCCGGCAGGACCGCGTACGGCATCCCTCCGTAGGCGTGTAAGCCGCTGCCCACCCCGTCACCGGGCAGAACGGCAACCGACCCGGCCGACCAGGTCACCACCGCATCACGGCCGGCTTCCGGAGACGACTCCACCCAGTACAACCTGTCGCCGATGCTGGTCAGCCAGTCGTGCGAGACACCCGCTCGGGCCACGTCGACAGCCGTCGGCGCTGATTGCCACCCGTCGTCGATCACCAACGCCTCCACTCCGCCCCGCATGCCGGGCTACCCGCGGTGCGCAACTCGCCGAGCTGGCGAACGCTTAAAGCTTGCCGGTCGCCTTGCGTAACTGCAGGGCGAGCAGGCCGGAGACGGAGCCTGCGCCCACGATGGTGCCGTTGTCGATGTGCTGCTGGATCTCGTCGAGCGGGATCCAGCCGAGGCGCTCGGCTTCGTTGATGTCCGGGGCCGCGCCGGTGAAGTCGGCGCCGCGGGCGAGGTACACGATGTTCTCCTGGTCGATGGTGCCGACCATCGGCTGGAAGCTGATCAGCCTTTCGATGCTGCGAGGCCGCCAGCCGGTCTCTTCCTCGACCTCGCGCGCGGCGCAGGTCACGGAGTCCTCGGCCGCGTCGAGGTAGCCGCCGGGCAGTTCCCAGACCCAGCGGTCGAGGATGAAGCGGTGCCGCCACATCATCAGTACGCGCTCGTATTCGTCGAGCACGATGACCATCGCGGCGGCCGGGATGCGCAGCACATACTGCTCGAAGCGGACGCCGTCGGGTAGCTCGACGTCCGCGATGCTCAGCACCGCCCGGCGGGTGTCGTCGACGACGCGTTCCCCGTGGATGGTCCATTCACTGGCCCGCTTCGGCTCAACGCTCATCAAGCGCACAGTAGCCATACCCGCTTCGACGGAACAGTTCGTACAGTGCCCGGCGGTGTCCCGAGCTTGATCAAACGCCGTTAATTTCGAAGGTAGCGTTGTCCCTCGCGTCGCAGAAGGCCTACACGCGTTGTCGCGCACAGCGTCGGCTTGCGATCTCGCGGATGCACCAGCGGAAACGACAGGTCGGGGCTTCGCCCGCGCCTGCCGCAGGTGCTGGCGGTGGATGTGGGGCGAGTACCGTCGGTAGTGGCGGCAGCTTGTAGCGGTCGCCGCCAGCCCTTACCCGCTACCGGGGAGATGCAGATGTTCGAGATCGGGCAGCGCATCCACGAACTGCGCACCGAGCGCGTCCCCCGGCTGACCCAACAGGAGCTCGCTGAGCGGGCGGGTGTGAGTGTCGATGTGATCCAGAAGCTCGAGCAGGGCCGTAAGGCGACGGCTCGGATACGTACGCTGTCGGCGATCGCCGTGGCACTGGACGTCGACTTGTCCTCGCTGTTGAGCAAGCCCACTCACCTGGAGACCGTGCCGGTAGACGGTGGGTTGCTTGCCCTACGGCGGGCGCTTACCCCGGTCGCAGACGCGCTCGCGGAGCCGGCTGAGCCGGAGGACCTGCGCTCGCAGATCAGCGAGGCGTGGTCGGCGTACTGGAGCGGCGACTATGACCTGCTCTCGGCGTTCCTGCCAGGCATCATCGGCGGCGCCAGGAGTCTGCCTTCGAGGGATCCATTCGCCGAGGCTTGTCAGATTGCCGCGTGCACGCTGGTCCACCTCGGTCATTCGGACCTGTCGCTGGTCGCCGCCGACCAGGGCCTCGCTGTGGTCGAGGACCCGCTCCTGCGGGCCGCGATAGTGGGCACGCGGTCGTGGGTGCTGCTCAATCAGGCGCGGGCGGCTGACGCTGCGGTGATCGCGATCCGGGAGGCGGACGCGATGGAGCCGCGTCGCCGGGCGCCGAAGGCCGCGATCAGCATGTGGGGAAATCTGCTCGTCACGGCGGCCACGGCGGCCGCGCGGTCGGGTGACGACGACGAGGCCCAGGACCTGCTGCAGGTGGCGCACGGGGCCGCGGCGCGGCTGGGCGAGGACCGCAACGACTACCAGACCGCATTCGGCGTGAGCCAGGTTGTGATGCAACGCGTCGACGTGTCCGTGGTGGCCGGCGACTACGTGCGAGCCGTGGACGCTGCTCGCGACATGCCGGCGAATACCGGCCTGCCACTCGCGGCCCGAGCCCGGCACCAGACCGACCTGGCACATGCTCACGTGGCGTTGGGACACGCCGCCGAGGCCGAGCGGATCCTGCTCAACATTGAGCGGATGGCGCCGCGCTGGATTCGCTACCAGATTTTTCCGCGCGCGGTGGTCGGTGAGTTGCTCGGCTGCCGCCAGCCGACCGCCGCGGTCAGGAGCCTGGCCCGTCGCCTCGGCGTCGAGTAGGACGTAACGTCCCACCTTCCGAAGATCACGCTTGCCCGAAAATGGGGCGTCGCGTCCGTTCATTTGCCTGATCGCCGAACGTACGTTGCGTAGTGGGCGGCGACGACCCGCGGTACGAACCCCAGATGGCCCGTCGCCGTACCCCTAGATCCGCGATAGGGAGGCGGTGATGCTGCGATGGATTCCGGGCCTTCGCCGGTCGATACAGCGCCGTCGGCTGAACCGGCTGGGCCGCGAGGCCAGTTAGCGATCGGCGGCTGAGAAAGCCGCCGCGTTGCATCGCCTCCTCGACCAGGCACAGATCGAGCGGCAGGTCGGCGTGCCCTCGCCCATCACGGAAGGCAGGGACATGGCGACGACCACGAACCACTTCGTTGGAGGTGAAACCCAATGGTGGCAATCGCGGCGACGAGCGCGCTTGTGGTGGGGTTCCTCGCGGGCCTGATCAGTTTCAAGGTCAAGAGCCGGTGGTGTCCGCACTGCGGCGCGATGACCACCGCCGACATGCCCGCAGCGGCCAACCCGCCACGCCCGGCGAGCACGCCGAGTTGGGCGACGCTGCCGACGCAGTCCTACAACCAGGTCGGGCGAGCGGGGGCACTCACCCCGGCTCAGCGGCGGCGCGCGAACGGCGGCCATTGATGCTGGTCCCGAGGACGCCACATCAGCCCAACCGCCCGGCGTGGGCTTGCCCTCCGGTGGACCGCGCGACGAGACGGGCGGCCTGACGATGATCATGAGGCACTACCCGCCTGCGGTACTCGTCCACGTGCCGGAGTGCGTGGAGGGTTCCGCGCTTCCGGCGGTCATGGCATCCGTGTTGGAAACCGGCTTCTACAGCCACCGCTTCCACTTCTGCTTCGCCGAGGCCGGCTACCACCTCGCCACTGTCACGGCTGCTCGTGTCATCCGTGATGGCACCGTGCCGATGGTGAGTGTGGAACGGCTCGACTACCGGCCACATCGCTACGTACCCAGCGACGATCAGCCTGCCGACGCCCTGCACGCCCGTTGTCGCGTCTGCTACGGCACCCACGGCGAGGACGGACCGACGCGACATCCCCGGTCGGGAGACTTCCCCTTATAGGGAAGAGTCGGGTCGGCCAGGTAGCTGGCACGGCGGCTCCTAGCTGCGATGTTGGGCGTGCAGGGCCGGCCTGGGGTCGGCCGGGCGGTGCCGGGTCCGGGCCGACACGTGGGCCGGCCAACAGACCGGGCTCAGGCTGACAGCGCAGTTCTCGCGCCAGGGCCGCGGCGACAGCGCCGGTCGGGCAGTTGCGTTCAGCGGTTCAGACCGGCGACTGGCGCAGGGCGGTCTGCACCGCCTTTCGCACTTGCACGTCAGCTCGGCGGCCGGGCATTGGTCGTCCACCAAGGTTGAAGCGGTGGCGTCGGGGGCGAACGCGGCCCGCTCAAGCCGGTGCCAACGCGATCCTCTCGAGCGCGGACATGGGCCACCGCGCGATTTGATGTCCTGTCTGCCGAGGCCTCCGGTTGGGTACCCAACGCGGCGTCCGTTACGGCCGGCCGCCCAACACCGCCCAACACCGCCCAACAGGACCCCGAGGAGATCGAGGCCGTGTTGGGTATGGTCACGTGATCCAACACGGCTAACAGCGCAGGTCGGTGCGCTGTTGGCCGTGTTGGCCGGTGATCGTTGGAACGAACACCAACCCAACGGCGTGTTCTGTTGGGTTGCTGTTGACCCGGGACGGCCACACCGACGCCGCGTGCAGGCCTGCAACGACGCCTTTGTGAGGTGCGAACACGGCCAGTCGGCACGGGGCGACCCGCCGATGACTGCTCACGACACGGCACCGATCAACCTCTGGCGCACCGCCCTGGGCGGCACCGTCGCGACAGAGGCGCCCACGACGGCACACGACACCTACACCTACGCGACAGGCCATGAGCCGCCGGCGTCAGATCGCGACAGCGCCGCTGACACCCCACGACAGACCGCCCACACCACGTCGACGAAATTTGACGTCCGGACCGGCGACCGTGACACCCCATGACAGCGGCGACAGCGGTCACGGCCCGGGGCGTCAGAATCCGCGCCAGTTCCCTGTCACCCGTGACACCGTGACCGGCCAACACGACAGCGCCCTGTCGCCCGGCGACAGGGCCGACAAGCCGAGCCCGCCGGCAGGCGAGTCAAGTTACGTTGCGGCGGCCCAGGCCGGCGCAATCCAGCACTCCTGCACCGTTCCGCTCAGCCTGAAGATCACGTTCGTGGTGGTTCACGGGACCGCCGCCGAAGAGTTGATCAAGCAGCAAGGGGCAGCCGTCAGGGACGCGCTCGAGTGGTTCGCCAACCACCCACCCGACGAGACAGACGGAGAACGACATGACCGCACAACCGCCTGAGGTATCGCAGCCCATCGACGCTGGTGACGAGGCGACCCTGCTGGACTGGCTTCGTATCGTTGCCGACCAGAACGTTCCCGAGACTCTCCAGCAGGCGGCGGTGCCCGTCGCCTGGATGGGCCGCACCTCGACCGACGACGCGCAGGATCCCACCCTCTCCCTCCCCCGCCAGCTGGAGAGCTCGCGCAACGCGCTGCCACCCGGATTCGTCATCGTGGCGAAGTTCTACGACGTCGAGTCCGGCCGCAAGAGCGTCGAATGCCGCGGCACCGGCACCGCGCACGAGCAGTTCGACATTCCCATCCCCCGCGACGGCGGGATCGCGGACTTGCTCGCCGAGGCGCAGCGTTCGGATCGGCGATTCGTTGCGGTGGTCTGCGAGTCGATCGAGCGGGTGGCAAGGACCACGTACTTCAGCACGAAGATCGAGTACGAGCTCGAGCAGGCCGGCGTCGCTCTGCTGGCCGCCGACGAGGGCATCGACCCATCCGCAGTGCCGGGGCTCGACAAACGCGCCGCGCCATTCCGCCGGGCCACACCCACCCTGACCCGGCGCATCAAGCAGGCCATCGCCGAGTGGTACGTGCTGAACATGCTTGAGCTGTCCTGGGGCGGCACTAAAGCCCACACCAACCAGGGCTTCAACATCGGCAAACCGCCGTACGGCTACGCGGCCGTCAAGACGCGGCACCCTGTCAAGAACAAGGCCGAGCAGGGTCGGACTAAGCACCGCCTGGTCCCGGATCCCGTACGCGGGCCGGTGGTCACCCGAATCTTCCTCCTCCGGGCATTGGATCGAATCGGCTACCAAGCCATCGCCGACCGCCTCAACCGCGACCCCGACAGCTACCCGCCACCAGACCCGATCATTGGAGAAGGCCGCCGCCACCGGGTCGGCGCTTGGACGGCCAGCAACGTCCGCGAGGTTCTCGACAATCCTAAGCACACCGGGTACATGGTGTGGAACCGCCGTAAACGGCCCCGGCCGGAACGCGGCATCCGCGGCAAGGTCAATCCACCTTCCGCGTGGGTGTGGTCCGCCCTGCCGACCCACGAGCCCTTGGTCACTCGCGAGATCTTCGAAGCGGCCAGCACGGTCGGCAGATTCCGCCAGGGCTCGCGGTCCGACGCCACGCCGAACCCGTTGGCAAAGAAGACCTACCTGATCCGGAGCTATCTACGCCACGCGCTCTGCGACCGACGCATGTGGGGCCACACCGTGCACAAGAGCACGTACTACCGGTGCACACCGAAGCCACGGCACCACTCGCATCTCCCATGGTTCGACGCCCATCCGCCGCACGTGACCGTTCGCGAAGACGAGATCGTCCCGCTGCTCAACAGCTTCTTCGAGCGACGGATCTTCGGCGAAGCACGCGCCGGATTCCTGACCGCGGAGGAAGACCGACCCACCGCCGCCCGCAACGACGTCGAGGAACGCGCGGCAGCACTCACGAGGGAGATCGCGGCTCTTCAGCGCCGCCAGACCAACCTCATCACCGAGCTCGAGCAGTTCGAGCCGTCCGGAGATGAGAGCTTCGACCAAGCGTGGCGGTCCGGAATTCAGGAGCGGTTCTGGACAATCCTCGCCGACCTGCGAAAGAAGACCGACCTACTCGCAGAACTCACCGAGCAAGATCAGATCCAGCGAGAGGTCAATCCGGCACTGCTGGAAGCAATACCTAAGACAAGCCTCGCCGTCAGCCGGCTACCGGAAGCGCAACGGCGACGCCTTTTCGATGCCTTCCACCTCGAACTGCGCTACGACGACCGCACCGACGAACTCGACCTGCGGGTCACGATCACCGGAGACACCGCCACCATGCTCGGCGCCACCGTGCAAAGGATCCTCGACTCCGCGGACGGCACGCCCGATCCCGTTGGGGATCCGTTGCGTGCCCCCAGTGGGTCACACAGCACAGCTCAACGGCAGGCTGATGATCTCGTTGTGGATCTTCAGGGTGCCCGGGGCGGGTCTCGAACCCGCACGCCTCTCGGAGGCAGCCGCTTTTAAGGCGGCCGTGTCTGCCATTCCACCACCCGGGCGGCGACTAACACCGTATCGGTAGCCGCCCGGGCGGTGGAATCCGACTAGCGGGCCCCCGCCCCCACCGTTTCGCGGTCGTCGGGCAGGTCGACTCGGGGAGTCACGTGCGTGAACTCTTCGCGCGGTGCGTGCAACTGACCCAACGCGATCGTCTCGCGGCGCAGGACGAAGGCGAGGGTCCAGTCGGCGACGACCCGGACTTTCCGGTTGAACGACGGGATACGGCTCATGTGGTACGTGCGGTGCATGAACCACGCGGGCAGGCCCTTGACCTTGATCCCGTAGACGTGCGCCACGCCCTTGTACAGGCCGAGGCCGGCGACGCTGCCGACGTACTTGTGGCGGTAGTCCTTGGGCAGGCCGCCGAGGATCACCGTGCGGATGTTGTCGGCCAGCACCCTGGCCTGGCGGACGGCGTGCTGCGCGCTCGGTGAGCAGTACCCGCCCGGGTTGGTCAGGTCGGGCACCTGGGCGCAGTCGCCGGCGCTCCACACGCCGTCGAGCACCTCATCGCCGTCGACAACCTGCAGGGTGGGCAGGCAGGTGACGTGGCCGCGCGGGCCGCGGGGCAGGTCGGTGCGCTCGAGCATCGGGCTCGGCTTCACGCCCGCGGTCCACACGAGCGTCTCGGCGCGGAACCTGTCCCCGTCGGACAACACGATCTCGCCCTCGACGCAGGACTCCAGCCGGGTGTCCAGGCGTAGGTCGATGCCGCGGGCGTCGAGCGCGCGGGCCGCGTACGCCCCCATCTTGGCGCCGACCTCGGGGAGGATTCGGTTGGTGGCCTCGACCAGCACGAACTTGACCTCGGCGGGGTTCAGGTCGGGGTAGTACCTCAGTGCGTCGCGGACGACGTCCTCCATCTCCGCGAGCGCCTCGATGCCGGCGAAGCCGCCGCCGACGAAGACGAAGGTGAGCGATGCCTTGCGCACCGCCGGATCGGGGGTGACCGCCGCGACGTCGAGTCGGTCCAGGATGTGGTTGCGCAGGTAGATGGCCTCGCCGATGGTCTTGAACCCGATGCCGCGTTCCCGGAGGCCGGGGATGGGCAGGGTCCGGGACACCGAGCCCGGAGCCACGATGATGTGGTCGTACGTCATCTCCGTGGACGGGCCGTCGATCGGCTGAATCGTGACCGTCTTGCGCGCGTGCTCGATCTTCGTGACCTCGCCGGACACGATGCGGCACTTCTTGAGCTCACGGCGGAGCGGAACCACCGAGTGCCGCGGGCTGATGTTGCCGGCCGCTGCCTCCGGGAGGAACGGCTGGTACGTCATGTGCGGCTGAGGGTCGATGACGACCACCTCGGCGCGGCGCCGGCTGAGCTTCCTGGACAGCCGAAGGGCCGCGTACAGCCCGACGTGACCTGCCCCTACGACAACGATGCGCTGCGGATTCACCTATTTATTGTCGCGCGTGGCGGGCCGCCGCGCCTCGTTCTGTGATCTATCCCAAAGCCGTTTGTCAAGTGCCGTAACGCACATATTTCGAAGAGATTTCACGCTCTCCGCAAAAGGCGTGCTATGAGGATCGTTGCCCCCACGGCGCAGGCGATGCCCGCGATCGTGGCCAGGACGAACGCGCCGCCGGCCAGATCAGCGGAGAGCCCGAGGGTGGCCACGGTGAGTACCGCCGAGACGAGCACGACCACGCCGGCCCGCAGCAGCCAGCCGCCGAGCATGTCGAAGCTCACGATCGCGTCGTACGGCAGGACGGCGGCCAGCGCGGTCAGCGTGTGTCCGAGGTAGAGCAGCGTGGCGATGGTGATCACCCGCCACAGCTCGATCCGCGCACCGGTGCCGACCGTGTCGGCGATCCAGCCGCCGACCACGACCAGCGCCGAGAAGGTGGCGCCCCGGCCACGCGGCGCGACCGCCGGATAGATCGCGACCAGCAACAGCAGCGGCGCGACGAGCTGGCTGGCGATCAGCTCGGCCGGCCAGGCCACCCCCATCGCGATCAGGCCGCTGAGCGCCACGATCGCGCGGACCAGGAACGGGATCGCGGTGGCCCGGGCGATCACCCCGCGGGCCGCCTCGATCTGCACGCCGAGCTTGGCCATCAGCGTCCCCTCGGGATCAGGGCGAGCCGGGACACGTCGCGCAGCACCAGGTCGAGACTGCCGGCGCCGGCCCAGGCGACCACCGGCACGCCGTGCTCACGCAGCCGGCCCAGCACGTTCTCCCGCTCGAGCCGCCACAGCCGGGTGGCCAGCGGCGTCCAGTTGCCGCCGCCGGTGACCTTCGCGTCCGGGGGCAGGGTGTCGACCGCGACCACGTACCGGCCGGACTGGGTGAGCTGGGCCAGCATGTCGGCCGAGCGCGGGTCGACCAGCGGGGTGAGCACCATGACCAGCGCGTCCGAGGACAGGTGGTGGATGCCGAAGACGTTGTCGTAGTCGTTCTCGTCGAGCTCGACCGGGTCGGGGCGTACGTCGAGCAACCATTCGAGCACGGTCAGGTACTGCCGTCGGCCGGTGGCCGGGCGCAGCCGGCGGGCCGCCGCGCCGTACTCCAACAGCGACACCCGGTCGCCGCGCTGCAGGTAGTGCTCGGCGATCGCGGCCGCCGCGCGAACCGTGGTGTCCAGCACCGACGCGCTGCCGGTCACCCCGCCGGAGAGGCCGATCTCACCGAGCACGTCGAGCAGCAGGACCACCTCGGCGTCCCGGTCGGAGAGGGTGGCGGCGACGTGCAGGTCCCGGGTACGCAGCGAGACCCGCCAATCGATGCGCCTCAGCCGGTCGCCCGGCGCGAACGGGCGTACCCCCGCAAGCTCGCCGCCCTCGCCCGGCCGTCGCGAGCGATGGTTTCCCACCAGGCCGGCGGCGGCCGGCATGGCCTCGGTCGCGTTGAACGGCTCGGTGACCGGATAGACCCGCACGCCGCGCGCCTCCACCACGACCGGACGGCAGGCCAGCAGGCCACCGCAGGCCGCGACGCGGGCCGCCGCCGGGCCCACCGGCTGCCGGCCCCAGCGCATCGCGTCGCCGGGCAGCTCCACCGAGTACCAGCCGTCCCGGGGCACGGTGATCGCGAACGGGCGGTCCGCCTGCTCCAGCTTGAGCCACGGCGAGGTGCGGGTGCGGAGCACGACCAGGTCGTACGGGATGACGTCGATGTTGCTCACGGTGACCGCGGCCTCGACGTGACCGCCCTCGACGATGTGCTCCTCGTCGGCCGTGATGGTCAGCTCGGGCGCCGAGCGGGGCATCCGGCGCAGCCCGGCCGCGGCGCCGATCGCGAACGGCGCCGCCATCAGCACCAGGTCGACCCGGCCGAGCGCCACGCCGAGCAGCAGGAACAGGCCGGTGAGCAGCACCGCCCGGCCGAGCGCCCGGGTCGGCACCCAGGCCGGCCCGGACCACGCCTCCCCCTCGCCGCCCGCCGCGGTCGGTGGCACCGCAGTGCGCAGGGCCAGCCGGTCAGTCATGCCGCGCGTAGGTCGGCAACGCTCCACTGGCCGGCGCCGGCACGTTGGTCAGCACCTCCTGCACCACGAACGCCGGGTCGACGCGGCGCAGCCACATCTCCGGCCGCAGCGTGATGCGGTGGGCCAGCGCGGGCACCGCCACGTCCTTGACGTCCTCGGGCACCACGAAGTCGCGGCCGGCCATCGCGGCCCGCGCCCGGGCGAGCAGCAGCAACGCCAGCGAGCCACGCGGCGACGAGCCGACCAGCACCGAGGGATGCTCGCGGGTGGCCGCGGCCAGCGACACGATGTACCGGCCGATCGAATCCTCCACGGTGACCGACTCGAGGGCGGCCTGCATCGCCTGCAGCATCCGCGCGTCGACCACCGGCTGCAGGAACGCCTCCTCCTGCCGGCGGGACATGCGGCGACGCAGCACCTCCCACTCCTCGTCGGCGGTGGGGTAGCCGAAGGAGACCCGGATCAGGAAGCGGTCGAGCTGCGCCTCGGGCAGCGGGTAGGTGCCCTCGTACTCGATCGGGTTGGCGGTGGCGAGCACGTGGAACGGCGGGTCGAGGCGGTAGGTCACGCCCTCGACCGAGACCTGCTTCTCCTGCATCGCCTCGAGCAGGGCGGCCTGGGTCTTCGGCGGCGTCCGGTTGATCTCGTCGGCCAGCAGCATGTTGGTGAAGACCGGTCCGGCCCGGAAGGCGAAGTCGCCCTTGCGCTGGTCGTACAGGAAGGAGCCGGTGACGTCCGCGGGGAGCAGGTCGGGGGTGAACTGCAGGCGGCGGAAGTCCAGGCCCAGCGACTGCGCGAAGCTGCGGGCGGTCAGCGTCTTGCCCAGGCCGGGCAGATCCTCGAGCAACACGTGGCCGCCGGCCAGGATGCCGGCGAGCACCAGCTCCAGCGACTCGCGCTTGCCCACCACGACGCTGCCGACCGAGTCCAGGACGGCACCGGCCAACCTGCCCACCTCGTACGGGGGAAGGGCGTTCTCGGTCACCGGCACACCTTTCTCACAGTCGTTCCAACGCAATCACGTAGGTCTCCAGTTCACTCGACTTCGCCGAGCGCCGCCCACGATCGTGCAGGGCCGCCCAGAGCGGGTCGCCGAGGAGCTCGCGGGCCCGGCGCGGATCGGTGGCCCGGGTGATCCCGTGTCGCAGCCGCAACCGTTCGTCGGCCAGCTCCGCGAGCACGGGCAAGACGTTACGCGCATAGAGATCCGGGTCGGCGTGCGCCCGGTCGAGGGTGCGCTCCCAGCGCCGGACGGCGGCACGCAACGAGTCTGTCGGACGGTCGCCGCCCTTGGCGAGGCCGCGCCGGCGTTTCGGCAGCGGCGGCGGCGCCACCTCGGACACGGCGAACAGCACCAGCCGCAGGCCGACGAAGAAGGCGACGATCAGCAGGAGCGAGACGTGCGTGTCGGCCGCGTGCAGGGCGGCCACGGTGACGACCGTCGCGGCGACGATCAGCAGCGCGTTGCGCAGGATCCACAGCGGGGTCGAGCGCGTCTTGGCAACCGGCTCCGCGACCTCCTCGACCGGCTCGTCGCGGAGGCTGAAGAGATCGTCGAGACCGCCGTCGCTCACGCCGGCACCCCCGCCCCAAGACCGTCGAGACCGCCGTCGCTCACCGGCATCCCCGCCCCCGGATCGCTGAAACCACCGTCGCTCACGCCGGCACCCCCGCCCCCAGATCGGCACGCAACCGCCCGAGCGCGCTGATCGCCTGGCGGCGCATCCGGTCGTCGACGGTGTGTGTGGTGGCGTACCGGGCCTCGCGGTAGACCGCCAGCAGCGCGGCGAGCGCCTGCTCGTCGACCCGCTGCTCGCGCAGCAGGCGCCCGACCAGGTCGGTCGGGCTGTCCCCCGGGTTGCGCGGCGTACCGGCCGCGGCGGCGGCCTGCTCGAGCCGCACCCAGCAGGCGATGACCGCGCGGCGCGGGTCGCGGTCGGTGTCGGAGAGCTCCTCCAGGCCGGCGTCGAGCGCGGCCACCAGCTCCTCGGCGGTCCGCGCGCCGTGCCGCCCGGTGACCGCCTCGCGGCGGCCCCGGCGCGCCCGGCGTTTCGCCTGGTCGCGCAGGATCCCCCAGATCACCAGGGCGACCACCACGAAGGCCACCACGCCGAGCAGCACGAGAGCGGCGGCGCCGACCCACTCGGGCAGGCCCTGAGCCGCGGCCGGGCCGCCGTGGGCGGCATCGTTCGCGCTGGGCTGCGTCTTGGGCAGCAGCGGCGGCGTGGTCGGGGTGGCATCCGGCTCGATCTGGTCGAGCTGCGGCGCCGACCGGGTGGCGGACAGCGCGGCCACGAAGAGCAGCACGACGACGGCGGCGAAGGGCCACCAGCGTCTCAGTGCGGCGAGGTCCATGTTCGTGCTGCTTTCGTTCGACTGTGCCGCATCATGCCAGGCCCGCGAGGCTCTTCGCACGGCTGAACACGTCGTCGAGCATGGCCGGGGTGAGCCGCCCGGTGAAAGTGTTCTGCTGGCTGACGTGGAAACACCCGAGCAGATCCGGTACGCCGGGCTGCCGCACCAGGGCGCCGTGCCCGAACTTAGGCCGAGGCACGGGCGCTTTTGTGCCATAAACCGCCGACATCGCCGGCCACCACGAGGCCCACGCGAACGCGCCGAGCGCCACGACCACCCGCAGGGTCGGCCGAATCAGGCGAAGCTCCTGATGCACCCACGGCGCGCAGGTGTCCCTTTCCTCCGGAGTGGGTTTGTTGTCCGGAGGCGCACACCGCACCGACGCGAAAATTCGGGTGTGCTCGAGCTCCAACCCGTCGTCGGCCGAGACGCTGATCGGCTGGTTGGCCAGCCCGGCGCGATAGAGCGCCGCGAACAGCACGTCACCCGAGCGGTCCCCGGTGAAGACCCGGCCGGTCCGGTTGCCGCCGTGCGCGGCCGGGGCGAGCCCGAGGATCCCGATCTCGGCGTCCGCGGGGCCCATGCCGGGCACGGGACGCCCCCAATACTCCTCGTCACGGAAGGAGGCTCGCTTGACCCGCGCGACGTCCTCCCGCCAGGCCACCAGCCGCGGGCAGGCGAAACAATCCGCGATCCGGGCGTCCAGCACGCCGAGCGACGCGGCCGAGGCCGCGTTCTGCACAACCCCAGCGGGTGTACGAGTAATCAGCTCACCCAAACTCACCGGACCAGCAGAGCATCCGGCACGACAGCGGTCGCGCCCGGGGTTCACCCAGCCGCGGTCGTCTTCTCGAGGACGAGCGTAGGACGGCCCTTGGCCCGATCCGGCCGCAGGTCGATCCGGCGGTAGCCGAGCGCCGCCCAGAACGGCTGGGCCGCCGTGTTGGCGACCAGGACGCCGAGGCGCACCGCGGTGACCCCCTCGTTCCGGAACCTTTCCTCGAGGGCGGCGACGATGGCCCGGCCGTGACCTCGGCCGCTCAGCTCTCCGTCCACGAGCAGCAGGCCGATCCACGGGCAGCCGTCGACGGGATGGCGCAGCAGGAGCTGGGCGAAGCCCACCACCCGTCCATCGGCATCTCGACCCACCACGGTCTGGCAGCCCTCGGCCTCGGCGTCCTCGCGGAGCATGACCTCGATGTCGGCCCGGGACGCCGTCGCCGGGTCGAGGTCGCCGCTGACCCGCCAGTAGTCCGGCTGGGACCGGCAGATCCGCACGAGGTCGTCGAGCTCGGCGCCGGCCAGGCGGGCCGGGGTCAAGGTGATCACGCGGGCAGGATAGACGGGTGACGGAGACACTCGCGGGGATTTTGGAGGCGGCGGCCGAGGGGCGTTTCCCGCCCGACGACGGCGCGACGATCGTCGTGCCGCAGCCGAGTGAACGGGATGCGGGGGTGGTGGCGTTCACCGCGCATTCGGTGGTGTTCGTCGACGAGGATCCGGCCTGGGTCGGGCGGGCTCTGGCCGATGTGGACACCGATGAGCTGGCGGCGGCGATGAACCCCGCCTTCCTGCAGGCGCTGATGAGCCGGATCGGGCGACGGATGGACACGATCGATCTGCTGACTGTCGCCGACCCGCTGGCCGGGCCTCCGCCGGTCGAACTCAAGGAGATCGACGACCCGGATCATCCGCGGGTGCGCCGGGCACTGGTGCATCGCGACGACGTCCGGGTCTGGCAGGCCGACGGCGGCGTGCTGATTCTCGGGCGCGGGGTGGCCGGGCGATGGGAGGCGGCGATCGAGGTGGATCCGGCGCAGCGGCGGCGCGGACTGGGCCGGCTGCTCGCGGCGGCCGCCCGGCATCTCGTGCCGGGCGGCTTGCCGGTCTGGTCGCAGCAGGCGGCGGGCAATGCGCGGAGCATCCGTACGTTCCAGGCCGCCGGGTTCCGCCCGGTCGGCGGCGAGGCGCTGATGTACCGCGTCAGCCCCTAACGGGCGGCCGACCCCGACGGCGTGGGCTTGAAGGACACCGACGGCGACGGCGACGGCGACCCGAAGGGCGCGTCCTGCGGGCAGTACGGGTAGCCCATGTTCCGCGAGCGGCTGCTCTCCCCCGTCGTCAGGTCGTCGCACTGGTTGGTGCCCAGCTGTATCGGGTTGCCGTCCTGGTCGTACAGGTGCGCGTTCAGCACCAGCCGACCCTGGCCGTCGTACACGTACACGTCGTTGACGTTGCTGTACGGGTTCGGGTCGGAGAAGCCGTAGTTGACGTCGCTGTAGCCGGGCTCGCGGGCCAGGTCGTCGGCGTTGACGAAGCCGGAGAACGCGAAGATGACCAGCACCACCGTGCCGGCGTGCAGCGCCAGCCGCGGGAGCCGGGCGAACGACGGCGAGCGCTTGCCCAGCACGATCGAGACGAGCACGCAGCCGGCCAGCAGGACCAGGGCGACCAGCTCGTTGTCGCCCAGGCGCGGGAGCAGGCCGAGTCGCGTGTGGCCGGAGAGCAGGTAGGCGACGGCCATCGCGATCAGATAACCGCGCAGCACCCACCAGCCCGGTCGCAGCAGGACGAGGAAGTCGCGGGCCCGCTCGTACCCGATGATGGGTCCGATTTTGCGGTCGGCCCGATCCAGCAGACGCTGGGCCTGATCGCGGGCCTCGTGCAGGCGCGCGAAGGCGGCGGGTGGCGGATCCGGGAAGCCGCCGACCAGGCCGGCGGTTCCGCGCAGTTCCGACGCGTACGCCTCGGGCGGGCCCAGCCGGTCGACCAGCGTGCCCGTTCCCTCGGCCTGCACCTCCGCCAGGTGTTCCGGCAGGTCCTCGATCAGCTCGTCGCGGGTCGCCTCGGCGAGGCCGGCCAACGAATGCCGCACGCCCTCGACATACCGGGTGATCTCGTCGTTCACGCCGCCCCCCGCTCGCGCAGCAGATCGTCCATCGTGGTTGCGAAGCCGTGCCAGATCTTGCCGGACCGCTGCAACTCGGCGCGGCCGGACGCGTTGAGCGCGTAGTACTTCCGATGTGGACCCTCGTCGCTGGGGACCACGTAGGTGTTCAGGAAGCCGGCGTTGAACAGCCGGCGCAGCGTGCCGTAGACCGAGGCGTCGCCGACCTCCTCGAGGCCCGCCCCGCGCAGCCGGCGCAGGATGTCGTAGCCGTAGCCGTCCTCGTCGCGCAGGGCAGCGAGGACGGCGAGGTCCAGCACGCCCTTGAGGAGCTGGGTGGTGTCCACGCGATGCAAAGTACTGTGCAATGCGGAGTACCGTCAAGAGCGGAACAGCGCACCGGAGACCCGGCGGCTAGGAGATCGAAACCGCTATGCCGTCGAGGATGTCGTGCTCGGAGGCGATCAGGAACTCCTGGCCCGCCCGCTCCATGATGATCCGCAGGATGAGCGCGCCGCCGCCGATCACATCGGCCCGGCCGGGGTGCATCACGGGCAGCGCAAGACGAGAAGCGACCGTCATGGCCAGCAGGTCATCGGCCACCTTGGCCACCGAGTCATGCGACACCCGGGCGTGGTGGATGCGTTCGCTGTCGTACTCCGGCAGGCCCAGCGCCAGCGCGGTGACCGTCGTGACCGTCCCGGCCAGACCCACCAGGGTCGACGCCGACCGGCCCGGCACGGCCGCGAGCGCGGTGTCCACCGCCGCCGCGATGTCCCGGGTGGCCGCCTCGATCTGCGCCCCGGTCGGCGGATCATCGTGCAGGTAGCGCTCGGTCATCCGGACGCAGCCGATGTCCATCGAGATGGCGTGCTCGACGCCGGTCGAGCCGGTGACGAACTCGGTCGAGCCGCCGCCGATGTCGAAGATCAGGTACGGCGGCTCGGCGCTCAGGCCGGTCACCGCGCCGGTGAACGAGAGCCGCGCCTCCTCGTCGCCGGTGATCACCTCGGGGTCGGCGCCGAGCACCTCGCGGACCATCGCGCGGAAGTCGGCGGCGTTCGACGCGTCGCGCGAGGCCGACGTGGCGCACATCCGCACGCGGTCGACGTTGCGGCTCTCGATCTCCGCCGCGTACGCGATCAAGGCTTTTCGGGTTCGTTCCAGCGCGGCGTCGGAGAGCCGGCCGGTGCGGTCGACGCCCTCGCCGAGCCGGACGATCTCCATGCGCCGCACCACGTCGGTGAGCCGCCCGCCGGCCGCGTCCGCGATCAGCAGGCGGATCGAGTTGGTGCCGCAGTCGATCGCCGCGACCCTCATAGCAGCAGGAGCATTCTCGTGTTCCCCAGGGTGTTGGGCTTGACCCGCTCGAGATCGAGGAACTCGGCGACGCCCTCGTCGTACGAGCGCAGCAGTTGCTCGTAGACCGAGTGCGGCACCGGCGCGCCATCGATCTCGGTGAAGCCGAACGAGCCGAAGAACCGGGTCTCGAAGGTCAGGCAGAAGACCCGGGCGACGCCCAGGTCACGAGCGGCATCGAGGAGGCGGGACACGATCTTGTGGCCGATCTTCCGGCCGCGGAAGGAGGGATCGACCGCGACCGTACGGATCTCCGCCAGGTCCTCCCACATCACGTGCAGCGCGCCGCACCCGAGCACGGTGCCGTCGTCGTCGGCGGCGACCCAGAACTCCTGCACCGACTCGTACAGGGTGACCGTGGCCTTGCTGAGCAGGCGGCGGTCGGCCGTATACGCATCGACGAGAGCCCGGATGGCCTTGACGTCACCGGTCCGCGCGCGCCGTATCTCCACCTACTCGTCCTTCTTCGCCGAGACGCACGGGCCCTCGATCCACCACGGCTCGATGGCATCGCGCACCTCGTCGCCGAACGGGTTCACGCCGCGGCCCACCGCGAGCGCGTGCCCAAGATGGACGTGCAGGCACTTCACCCGGTCGGGCATGCCGCCGGCGGCCACGTGCGCGATCTCCGGCACGTCCTCGATCGCCTTGCGCCGGGCCAGGTAGTCCTCCATGGCCTTCTCGTATCGCTCGGCCAGCTCGGGATCGGTGGACAACCGCTCCTGCATGTCGCGCATGACACCGGCCGACTCCAGCCGGCTGCACGCGGCCGTCGCATGGGGGCAGGTCAGGTAGAACAGCGTGGGAAACGGGGTGCCGTCGGGTAGGCGCGGCGTCGTCTCCACCACATCCGGATTGCCGCACGGGCAGCGGTGCGCGATCGCCCGGGTGCCCCGGGGCGTGCGGCCGAGCTGGGCCGCCACGAGATCGAGGTCGGCTTGGGAGGGTGCGTCCATCAGTTCTGAGACTCTTCGTCGGCGGCTCGGACGCTGTTCCACAGCGTGTCGTACCAGCGGTCGGGCGCGGCCGCCGGCTGCGAGCCGGTGGTGCTCGCGGCGGGGTTCGGGTCGGGCAGCACCAGCAGCATCTTCTCCCCCGGGCGCACGTAGAAGAGCTTCGCCCGGGCCTGGGCCCGGACGTACTCCGGGTCCTTCCACTTCTGCAGCTGCTCCTGCTTGTCCGCGATCACCTTGCGCTGGTTGGCCTGATCGGCCTCCAGCTGGGCGATCTGCGACTCCTGCGCGAGATAGACCCGCAGGGGATACGTGTACGCCAGGGCCAGCGCCACGAAGACGACGATCAAGACGGTCGCCCGGCCGGTCAGCGCCCGCGGACGAGGCGCGGCGGTCCGCTTCGCCGGGCCGGTGCCCACGTTCACCGTGCGGCGGGTCGGCGCGGGTCGCGAGCGGGTCCGGCTGCCGACCGGCGCCCGGGTGGTGCTCGTCGTGCGGATCCCGCCCGTGGTGCGCACCCGCGACGAGCTGGGACGGCGGGACGGGCCCTGGCCGCTCGGCGTACGTCGCTGTGTGGTCACCTTTGCACCCCCGCTCGACCGATCAGGTGCTGTGGCACCCGCTGCAACCTATGCCGGATTGCGCGAGTGCCACAACTCCATGATCTTCGGTCGGGCCTTACGCGGCCCGGTAACGCGGGAAAGCACCCGCGCCGGCGTAGCGCGCGGCGCTCTCCAGCTGCTCCTCGATGCGCAGGAGCTGGTTGTACTTGGCGACCCGGTCGGACCGCGCCGGGGCGCCGGTCTTGATCTGGCCGCTGCCGACCGCGACCGCGAGGTCGGCGATCGTGGTGTCCTCGGTCTCACCCGAGCGGTGCGACATCATCGTCTTGAAGCCGGCCCGGTGGGCCAGGTCCACGGCGTCGAGGGTCTCGGTCAGCGAGCCGATCTGGTTGACCTTGACGAGCACGGCATTGGCCGCGCCCTCGGCGATGCCCCGGCCGATGCGGGTCGGGTTGGTGACGAACAGGTCGTCGCCGACGATCTGGATCTTGCTGCCGAGCTGCGCGGTCATCGCGCTCCAGCCGGCCCAGTCCTCCTCGGCCAGCGGGTCCTCGATCGAGACGATCGGGTACTCGTCGGCGAGCTTGGCGTAGTAGGTGATCATCTCGTCGGTCGACTTCGGCGAGCCCTCGAAGACGTACGAGCCGTCCTTGTAGAACTCGGTCGCGGCCACATCCATCGCCAGCACGATGTCGGTGCCCAGGGAGAAGCCGGCCGCCTTGACCGCCTCGGCGATCAGGTCGAGCGCGGCGGCGTTGGCCGGCAGGCTCGGCGCGAAGCCGCCCTCGTCGCCCAGGCCGGTGGAGAGGCCCTTCTTCTTCAGCACCGACTTCAGCGCGTGGTAGACCTCCGCACCGGTGCGCAGCGCCTCGCGGAACGTCGGCGCGCCGATCGGGGCGATCATGAACTCCTGGACGTCGACGTTCGAGTCGGCGTGCGCACCACCGTTCAGGATGTTCATCATCGGGACCGGCAGCACCGCGGCGTTCGGGCCGCCGACGTACCGGAACAGGGGGAGCTCGGCGGAGAGCGCCGCGGCCTTGGCGACGGCCAGCGACACGCCCAGGATCGCGTTAGCGCCCAGCTCGGACTTGTCGGCGGTGCCGTCCAGGTCGAGCATCTTCTGGTCGATGAGGCGCTGCTCGCTCGCCTCGTAGCCGACGAGCTCATCGGCGATCTTGTCCTCGACGTTGGCGACCGCCTTCTCGACGCCCTTGCCGAGGTAACGCCCCTTGTCGCCGTCGCGCAGCTCGAGCGCCTCGAATGCGCCGGTCGAGGCGCCGGACGGCACCGCGGCGCGGCCGACCGTGCCGTCGTCGAGCCCGACCTCGACCTCGATCGTCGGGTTGCCCCGGGAATCGAGAATCTCGCGGGCGACGATTGCTTCGATGGTGGCCATGTGTCGTGTCGCTCCTCTGACTTTCAAGCAGCTCTGGATAAGGCTGCGATCTTCGACCGCGACCCTGCGGCCGACCACGGTCTGAGCGTATCGGGGCGGGGTGGCGGGCGTACGCGCGGCCGGTGAACTTCCGTCACCCGATGCCTCAGCCCGACTCGCCGAATGCCGATCAGCCTGGCACTATGAGTACTTCCATGCTCCCGCCCGCCGGGTCGTATCTCGAGATGACCTCGGATGGCGAAACGGTGTCCGAGGTGCGGGTCGTACAGACCTCCGGCTCGATTGCCACGCTATCGATGGCGCTGATCTACGTGCCGTCGGTCAAGTCGAAGATCGAGCTGCGCTGGGCGGCGCCGCCACGCGGGCGGATGTGCCAGGCTGCCGAGGTGACCGCGGTCGACGGCAACCGGATCGAGATTCGCCTCAGCGGCGAGCCGACGGTGGAGCAGATGCGGTCGTACGTGCGCGGCGGCGGCGGGGAGACCATCACCATGATCCGGCCCGGCCAGGAGCCGGCCCGCGGCGTGGTGCACGACCTGAGCGAGCGCGCGGTCCGGGCACACTTCACCGACGTCGAACTCGAGGACGGCGACGCGATGACCGTGCGCATCGCGCTCGGCGACGAGGAGGTGGCGTTCCCGGCCACCGTGCTCAAGGTCAGCTCGATGCGCCAGCGGGTGCCGGTCGAGGGGCCGATGTCGGTGGAAATGGTGGCCGTCTTCGCCGAGGGCCCGAAGAACGAGAGCCAAGCCACTCTGGTTCGCCGGTACATCATGCGTCACCAGTTGCTCTCCCGGAGACGGGACTACTGAACAGCAGTTTTGCCATAAGTCGTCGCGACCCCGTTACTGGTTTGCGCGGGTTGCTTGCATAGGCCAAGGTGTCAGTCGTGCATTCCGGCCCGCGCCTTACCGCGCTCAGCGCCACCGCCGCCGCGGCGTTGCTGCTGGGTACGACCGGGTGTACGCACCTCGACCAGGCCAGCGCGGCCGGCATCACCCACGATGACCTGTTGTCCGAGATGTCCGTTCAGCTGGCGCGTGTGACCGGTCTCACGTATTCCGCGACCTACCAGCTCACCGGCGGCGACACCGCGACCGTCACCCAGGCGCAGAAACCGACCAGGACGGCGTACGTCTATCCCGGCGGCCGCCTGATCCAGACCGCCACCGGGACGGTCCGCTGCATCGGCGGCAAGCCCGACAGCGAGCCCAGCAGCAAGTCCGACGGCAAAGCCAGCGGAGGCAGCGGCGCGACCGGCAGCGGGGGCGGCGCGACCGCGAGCCAACCCGCCGGCACGACCGGCAGCGGAGGCGGCGCGAGCAGCAGCGGAGGCGGCGCGACCAGCAGCGGAGGCGGCGCGACCAGCAGCGGAGGCGGCGCGACC
>NZ_JAOSZE010000048.1 GCF_025630775.1 Actinoplanes sp. KI2 | reverse complement strand
GCACCATCGCGGGACATCGAACGTGGTACATCGAGGGCGTTGGTGGCAACTTCAACAACCCCGGCGGTAGTCACCTGCTGATCGAAGCCGGGTCGTGCGGGATCACCATCATGGTCGCGGATCGGGCGCGGATCCCCTTCTCGGCGCTCAAACGGATGGTGGAGAACATGACCTTCGGCGGATGCGACGACACCTCGGACTGGCTGCCGATCATCGGCTCCTGACGCCATCTGCAGCATTACCGGCACCCGCAACACTCGACGCCGGCGAGTATGGCGGAGGCCGGCAACCCTGTCTGTCTTGATGGGCGCGGTAGGACCCTGCTCCTGGGAGGAAGCTGGACGATTTTGGTTACCCCGGCTTGACGCGTCCATCTGTATCAATTTCCGCATGACACGACGCACAGGAATTGCCGCCGGGATCGGGGTGCTCACCATGGCGGCCGGGGCGGGGCTCATCGCCCTCGCCCCGCCGGCCGCGGCGAGCACGGCGCCATCAGTGGTGACGTGGAGCGACTGTGTGGCCTACTCGGACGAGACCCTCGAAGCGATGGGTGTCCCGCCGCAGGAGCTACCCAGGATCCGGGCACTGCTCGCCCGAACCGACTGCGGCACCGTCCAGGTGCCGCTCGACTACAACCGCCCGAACGGCACGAAGATCACGGTCGCGATCAGCCGGCTCCGGGCTACCGACCAGCGGCACAAGCAGGGCAGCATGGCGGTGAACCCGGGCGGACCGGGCGGCAGCGGCTACCTGATGCCGCACCAGCTGGTGCTGACCAGCCCGCAGTTCGAGGCGCTCGCCGAGAAATACGACCTGATCGGGTTCGACCCACGCGGCGTCGGCTACAGCACCCGCGCCGCGTGCACGCGCCCGGGCGACGACGTCACTCCACCCGAGATCCCGGCCGGGCCGCTGACCAAGGCGACCGCCAAGAAGATCTACGACTTCCAGGTTCTGCAGAACCAGACCTGCTGGCAGAGCGACCCCACCTTCCTGAGGCAGCTCACCACTGCCAACGTGGCCCGCGACCTCGAGCAGGTGCGCAAGGCGCTCGGGCAGGCCAAGCTCAGCTACTTCGGCGTCTCCTGGGGCACGCTCCTCGGCCAGGTCTACCGCAGCCTCTACCCGCGGTCGGTCGGCCGGATGTGGCTGGACAGCGTGGTCGGCCCGACCGCGAACCGGCTCGACTCACGCTTCCACGACGTGACCGCGGCCGATGAGGGCAAGATTCCGCGCTGGGCTGCCTGGGCCGCGGAGCGGGACGCGACGTACCACCTCGGCGACACCCCCGAAGAAGTGATCGCCCTGGTCAAACGGCTGAAGACGAAGCTGGACGCGGCGCCGATCGTGTTCAGCGACCTCGACCAGCCGATCGATGGCAACCTGGCCGCCTTCCTGGCCGTCGCGCCCAGCCCGCTGTGGGCGGAAAGCACGCCCGCCCTGGCAGCGCTGACCACAGCGAAAACCGGCGACCCCGTGCCGGACGCCCTCCGGCCGATCCTCATCGGAGACGGGCCGCAGGAGCCCACCGAGCCGCCGGCCGACCTTCCCGAGCAGTTCAACGACGTCGCCGGCCGGGCGATCCTGTGCAACGACGACACCAGCCCGCACGACTTCCCCACCTTCTGGAAGACGTACCGGAGCTGGCAGCGAGAGTTCCCGATCACCGCGGGCCTGGCGCCCTCCACCCAGATGTGCGCGGGCTGGCCGATCCCCGCGAAGGAACCGTTCCAGCTGCGCAAGTCGAACGGCTCGCTGCAACTGTCGGGGCACCGATGGGAGAGCCCGACGCCGTACCCCTGGATCGCCCAGGTACAGGCGAAAATCGGCGGCACCGCGTTCACGGTCGAGGACGACATCCACGGCTCGGTCGCACGGGTGCCCGAGTGCACCGAGCACCTCGAGGCATATTTCCTGACCGGCCGCCCCGACTCCGGCGGCTGCGACGGCGTGACCCCGCCCGCCGACTCGGCCGCCTCGACCAAGTCGGCCGCGGCAGTTGCTGCTGCCGCTGAGTCGGCGCCGGTCAGCACCGACTGGGCGCCCTCCGGCAACCGCTGGAGCTGGCGCAAGCATTGATCCCGTCCCCGCCGCGATGGCCGGTCTTCCGGCCGGCCATCGCGGCTTTGTGCTTCCCCGGTTGCACGCTGCACGGGTGTCATGGGCCAGGCCATCGTGTTCTGGGAAGGTCGTCGAGGATCTGATCGACGGGATGCAATCGGGTGTCAGCCATTGACTTTCGTAACTTCCTGGTGACAACGTTGTCATCGGCCGATCACCCCGGCAGCAGGAGGTTCGCCGTGCGTCACCTCGCGATCGTCACCGTCCTGACCGTCGCGGCCGCCCTGTCCGCGCCGGCGGCCGGCCGCGCCGAAGCCGCCGCCTCCCCGCCGAGCGCCGCCCGCGCGGGCGAGCCGTCGCCGGTCGACCTCGTGCGCCCGTTCGTCGGCACCGAGAACTTCGGCAACACCTTCCCCGGCGCCAGCGCTCCGTTCGGAATGGTCCAGGTAAGCCCGGACACCGGCGGTCAGGGCGGCTACGACTACAGACAGTCGGCGATCTACGGGTTCAGCCAGACCCACCTGTCCGGGGTCGGCTGCGGGGTGGCCGGCGAGCTGCCGGTCATGCCGACCACCGGCCCGGTCACCAGCGTCGACCCGAACGTCTACAAGTCGGCCTATTCGCACACCGACGAGGAGGCCTCACCCGGCTACTACCGGGTCGGCCTGTCGACGTACGGAATCACCGCCGAGCTGACCGCGACCGCGCGCACCGGGTGGCAGCGCTACGCGTTCCCGGCCACCGCGGCGGCGAACGTGCTGTTCAACACCGGCAAGGCGAACCAGAGCGTGTTCGACTCCGAGATCCACGTGGTCGGCGACCGGACGGTCGAGGGGCGGGTGCACGCCGGCGGGTTCTGCGCCGGCAAGGACGACCACACGGTCTACTTCTCGGCGTCCTTCGACCGGCCGTTCGCATCGTTCGGCACCTGGCGGGGCAGCACGCTCGGTTCCGGCCGGGACGCCGCCGGCACCGGCAGTAACGGCGCCTACGTCACCTTCGATGCGACCACCGACCACGACGTGGCGCTCAAGGTCGGGCTCTCCTACACCGGCATCGCCGGCGCCCGCGCCAACCTCGCCGCCGAGACCGGCGACAGCTACGACTTCGACCGGGTCCGCGACTCGCTGCGCGCCGCCTGGGCCACCCAGCTCGACAAGATCAAAATCTCCGGGGGTACGGCGGACCGCCAGGCCGTCTTCTACACCGCCCTCTACCACGCGATGCTGCACCCGAACCTGGCCGGCGACGTGGACGGGTCGTACACCGGCTTCGACAAGGCCATGCACCGGGCCGACGGGTACACGCCGTACCAGAACTTCTCGCTCTGGGACACCTACCGGCCACAGAACCAGCTGCTGGAACTACTGCGGCCGGACGTGGCCCGCGACGTCGCGCTGTCGGTGGTGGTGATCGGCCGGGACGGCGGATGGCTGCCGAAGTGGGCGCTGGCGGACAGCGAAACCAACATCATGACCGGCGACCCGGTCACCCCGTTCCTGGTCGAGGCCTGGTCGAAGGGCCTGCTGGCCGGGCACGAGGAGGAGGCCTACGGGCTGCTGCGGGAGAACGCGCTGAGCCAGCCGCCGGCTTCGACGCCCTACAACGGGCGTACCGGCGTCGGGTACTACAGCGACCGCGGATACATCCCCTCCGGCCTGCGGCTGGGCACCGACTGCGTCGCCAAGGGCGGCGACAACGACTGCCAGCACCCGGCCTCGGCGACGCTGGAGTACTCGGCCGCCGACGCGGCGCTGTCACTGATGGCGGCGGGGCTCGGCCACCGCGCGGACGCCCGGCTCTTCGCCGGCCGCGGCCAGTGGTGGCGCAACCTCTGGGACGTCTCCACCGACCAGTTCCGGCCCCGGACGGTCGAGGGCACCTGGCTCACGCCGTACGACCCGGTGGCGGCGGACGAGCAGTTCCACGAGGGCGGCGCCTACCAGTACCAGTGGCTGGTGCCGCAGGACCCGGCCGGGCTGGTGTCGCTGATGGGTGGCCGGCACGCGGCCCAGAAACGGCTGGACGACTTCTTCGCGTACCCGAAACTGCTCACCGACCCGGCGGGCACCGCCCGGACAGAATGGATCGCCAGCCCGTACGACTACTACGCCAAGCCCACCTACAACCCGAACAACGAGCCCGACCTGCTCGCGCCGTACATGTACCACTGGGCCGGCGCCCCAGCGAAGACCGCGACCGTGGTCCGGGCCTCGATGACGCTGTTCACCACCGGCCCGGACGGCATGACCGGCAACGACGACCTGGGCACGATGAGCGCCTGGTACGTGTTCTCCTCGCTCGGCCTCTACCCGACCACGAGCGGCGCGAACTTCCTGGCCGTCTCGACACCGCAGTTCCCCTCGGCCCTGGTCGACGTGTCCGGCCACCCGCTGACCATCACCGCGGCCGGCGTCTCCGACACCAACCGCTACCTGCAGCGTGCCCGCGTCGACGGCCGGCCGCTGACCCGCAGCTGGATCCCCTGGTCGGCCATCGCCGCCGGCGGCACGATCACCCAGACGGTCGGCGCGACCCCGTCGGCGTGGGGCACGGCACCGTCGGACGAGCCCCCGTCGGTCGACAAGGCCCCACTCGACAACCGCGTTCACCTCGACGCCACCGTCACCCCGGCGGCCGCGGCCTTCCCGGCCGCGTCCGTGGCGCCGAGCAGCGGACCGACCGCCGGCTCGGGCGCGGCATCGGCCGTCGTCGGCGCCGGCTCGTCGGCGAACTTCACGGTCGAACTGGTCGGCCAGGCACCGGGTGTGCTCCTGCCGTTCGTCTCCGCCCAGGCGCCGGCCGGTTGGCGGGTGTCCGTAAAGCAGCCCGGCCTCCTGGTCTCGCGGCATCTCCCGGCCTCCGGCACGGCGACCGTGACCGCCACCGCTCCGGCTGACGTGGCCGTCGGCAGCTATCCGCTGACCATCACCATCCACGCCGCCCAACCGCTGACCAAGACCGCGAGCCTGCTCGTCCGGACACCGCTGACCTGCGCCGGCGCCTCCGGCAGTCAGTGCGCCGTCGACCTGGCCGGCGAACGGACCGTCGACGGGACCGCCACCGTGACCAACCCGGCCGAGGGCAACTTCGACGGCGGCGGCTGGAGCTACGACGCCGCCCTCTTCCCGGCCGCCGGCCCGGTCACCTGGAACGGCGTGACCTACGCAGCCCCGGATCCCACCGGCACCGCGGCCAACTTCGTTCCGGCCACCGGCCGGCCCCTGCTGCTACCGGTCGGCTCCCACAGCGCCGTGGCCCTCGTGGCGACCAGCCACAACGGTCCGGTCAGCGGAGTCTTCACGATCGGCTACACCGACGGGTCGGTCCAGTCCGTGCCGCTCACGATCGCCGACTGGTGCGGCGCCGCGACCCCCGGCACCACCACCGTGCTGTCGATGGACCACCGCATCAAGGCCGGGCAGGGCGTCGACGGGCCGCCCACCAGCCTGTTCGGCGTGACCGTTCCCATCCCGGAGGGCAAG
This sequence comes from Actinoplanes sp. KI2, assembly GCF_025630775.1. GTDB lineage: Bacteria > Actinomycetota > Actinomycetes > Mycobacteriales > Micromonosporaceae > Actinoplanes. Next base: position 73,074 of record NZ_JAOSZE010000048.1, on the reverse strand, counting down.
CAGGTCCGCTCGCTGTCCCTGCCCAACGACCCGCGCATGCTCCTCTACGCCGTCACCCTCAACTGATCCACATCGGCTCTGCGGATCACTGTCGATGGCCGGACACCGGTTTGTTGCGCGGCTTCATCCAACGACGGCCAGGAAATCCGAGTAGAACAGGCCTAGGCCGGCCGCCACGCAGATGCCGGCCACGATCCAGAACCGGACCACGATGTTGACCTCGCTCCACCCGGCCAGCTCGAAATGGTGGTGCAACGGCACCATCCGGAAGACACGTCTACCGGTGGTCCGGAACGAGACGATCTGGATCACCCAGGTCGTCGTGATGAGGACGAAGAGCCCGCCGATCACGATCGAGAGCAGCGTGGTGCGGGTGGCCACCGCGAGCCCGCCGATCAGGGCGCCGAGCCCGAGCGCGCCCACGTCACCCATGATGATCCGCGCCGGGGACGTGTTCCACCACAGGAAGCCCACGCAGGCGGCGGCAGCCGCCGCCGCGATCATCGCGACTTCCAACGGGTCCCGGACCTGATAGCAGTACGCGTTGTGCAGCGCGTAGTCGGTGTCACCGCACCAGTGCCGGTACTGCCAGAAGCCGATCAGCGAGTACGCGCCGAGCACCAGGACCGACGCTCCGGTGGCCAGGCCGTCGAGGCCGTCGGTGAGGTTCACGCCGTTCGACATCGCCGTGATCACGAAGACGAACACCATCACCGAGCCGACCTTGCCGACGTCCAGCCAGCTGATGTCGCGGATGAACGAGATGTGCTCGCTGGCCACGGTCTGGCCGTTGGTGCTGGCCACGTAGAGCGCGGCGACGCCGAACCCGCCACCGACGATCGCCTGACCGAGCAGCTTGCCCTTGGCGGACAGGCCGTCGGAGTTGCGCCGGCGCACCTTGAGGAAGTCGTCGAGCAAGCCGACCGCGCCGCAGAAGACGAACAGCCCGAGCAGGACGAGGGCCGTCATGGTCGGGCCCTCCTGCGCGATCTGCCGTTTGGGGAGGGTGGTCAGGGCGATATGCCCGGCGACGTAGGCAAAGACGGTCGCCACGATGAACACGACGCCGCCCATCGTGGGCGTGCCCGTCTTGCCCTCGTTGCTGGCGAGCCCGAGGGATCGAATCGGCTGGCCGGCCTTGAGCGCGGTGAAGACGCGGATCGCCACCGGCGTGCCGAACAGGGACACGATGAACGCGACCGCGGCCGCGACGATGACCGCCCTCACGGGCGACCTTCCACAAGAGCCGACGGACCGAGCCGAGAGTCCTCCGCGAGATCACCAATCACGGGACATGAGCTTGCCACCCGACAGCAAGCGGAGCAGCCCCGAACCTCATAGCGCCTGGTCATGGCTCACCGACATACTGATCTCGTGACATTAGATTGAGCGCGTGGGTGCCACTGCGCGGCTCGGCCGTGGCGGCCTGTCGCTGCGGTGACAGGTGACGAGAACGCCCCCCAGCCACTTGAGCAACGCCCAGGTCAGTTTGCGACCCGGAGCCGACCGGCCTGTTCACAGCGGCCGAGCGCGGGTGCGCGGCCGGGCGGGCGGCACCGGGGGCAGGTCGATCCCGGCCACCACCCGGTTGCGGATGGTGCCGATGCCCTCGACCGTCATCTCGACGACGTCTCCCGGCTGCAGCGGCGGCGGGTCCTGGGTGCCGCGCAATCCCCACAGCTCGGCCAGGCATCCGCCGTTGCCGCAGGTGCCCGAGCCCAGCACGTCGCCGGCCCGCACCTGGGTCCCGCGGGCAGCGTAGGCGAGCAGTTCCGCGAACGGCCAGCCCATGTTCGACAGCAGGTCCCGGCCGGTCTCGACGCCGTTGACCGAGACGCTCATCGCCAACGCGTGGAAGCCGTCCTGGTCGGGTGGAAGCTCGTCGGCGGTGACGATCCACGGGCCGAGCGTCGTGGCGAAGTCCTTGCCCTTGGCCGGCCCGAGGTGCACCGCCATCTCGCGCCGCTGGAGGTCGCGGGCCGACCAGTCGTTGAACACCGAGTATCCGAAGGCGGCGCCGTCGGGGCCGGCGACGACGGCGACCTCCAGCTCGTAGTCCAGCTGCCGGCAGCCCGGCGGGACGGCGATGTCGTCGAACGCCCCGATCAGCGCGTGCGGGTTGGTGAAGTAGAAGGTCGGGGCCTCGTACCACTCGGGGGGCACTCCGGCGCCGCCGGTCATCCCCTCGACGTGCTCCTCGAACGCGACGAAGTCGCGTACTGACGGCGGCGCGAGCGGCGGCAGCACCCGAGCCCCGGCGGCCGGCACGGCCGGACCGTCGAGCGCCCGGGCGCCGAGCTCGAACGCGGCCGGCAACCCGGCCCGCACCGCGTCGAGCACGGTCACGTCGTCCGGCAGCTCGTGCAGCCCGTCGTCGGAGACCACGCCGGCCCGTACTCGGCCGCCGACCTCCCAGGTCGCAAAACGCATGCGCGCTCCCTCCGGAAAGGTCAAGCTCCGAAAAGGTCAAGCTCCGGAAAAGGTCAAGCTCCGGAAAAGGTCAGGCGAGGCAGGTGAGCGGCCGCCCGCCGTTGTAGGTGACCATGTCGCCCAGGGCCGCCAGGACGTCGACCGGGCCGCCGCCGAGGTCGGCGTAGGCCCGGTGGAGATTGCCGACGATGCGTTCGGGATCGGTCCACTCCGCGAAATCGGCCAGGTCGGTCTCCCGGGCGGCCTCCAGCGGGGTGAGTCCGGCCGCCCTCGCCCGCTCCGCGGTGCTCAGCACGAAGCGCAGATAGCCCAGCACGCCGGCGATCACCTCGGGCCCGCAGACCGGGCCGTGACCGGGCACGATCGTGGTCGCGCCCAGCGGGGCGATCTGCTCGGTCAGCACCCTGATCGCCCCGGTCACCGAGCCTGACACCAGGAACGGTGTGCCGCCGTTGAACAGCAGATCGCCCGAGTAGAGCACCGACCGATCGGGCACCCAGAGAATCGAGTCGTTGGTGGTGTGTGCGGGCATCCCGACGTGCTTGACCTCGCACCTCAGGTCGTCGATCCAGAGCGTCAAACCGCTTGTGTACGTCAGGAACGGCGGCGCCGGGGGCACCGACCCCGCGTCGATCGGCTCCCAGATGGAATCCAGCGGCGGCACCTTGACCAGCAGCTCGGCCCTGGTCTGCTCGTGCGCGACGATCGCCGCCTCGCCGAACAAGCCGTTGCCGGCGGTGTGATCCGGATGGCTGTGCGTGTTCACCAGAACGCGCACCGGAGCCGGCGTGATCGCGGCCAGCTTCGCCCGGAAGGCCCGGGTGCGGCGCTCGGTCGAACACGAGTCGACCACGGTCACACCGTCCCGGCCGACCAGGAAACCGGTGTTGTTGATCATCCAGCCGCCGTCCGGCTGGACGTAGGCGTACAGTCCTCCGCCCAGGTCCTCGATCGTGGCGTTCTCGATCGAGGCGGCATGATCGTGCCGGGACGTGCTCATGTCGCCGGACTCCTCTCGTACCCAAGAAGCTCGTACCCAAGAAGCTCGTACCCAAGAAGCTCGTACCCAAGAAGCTCGTACCCAAGAAGCTCGTACTCAAGAAGCTCGTACTCAAGAAGGCAGTCGCCCGCCGAACAGCGCGACCGCGCTGCGGGAGCAGATCGCTTCGCGCAGGCCGGGATCGTCGAACGCCTGCCGCACCCGCTCGACCGGATCCTCGACGCCCATGTCGAACGGGAAGTCGGTGCCGAGCGTGACCTGCTCCGCCCCGACGGCCTGCACGAGATGCCGGAGTGCGGGCTCGGTGTAGACCAGCGAGTCGAACCACATCCGCCGCAGGTACCAGCTCGGCGGCTGGGCGCAGGTCCGCGCGTCGCTGCGGGCGTGCCAGGCGTGGTCGGCGCGCCCGCTGTAGCTGGGCAGCCAGCCCCCGCCGTGCGCGGACCACAGCCGCAGCTCCGGAAACCGGTCCAGCACTCCGCCGAAAATCAGCCGGGACAGCGCCAGCGACGTCTCGGTCGGATTGCCCAGGTGGTTGAACAGATAGGCGATGTCCAGCCGGCTGCCGAGCGAGCAGCCCCAGGGATGGATGAGCACGGGCACGTCCAGCTCGACCACGGCCGCCCAGAACGGATCAAGGGTGGGCGTGTCGAGTTCGACGCCGTTGGCGGCCGTGGTGGAGATCTGCACGCCGACCGCGCCCAGCTCGCTGACGGCGTACCGCAGCTGCGTCTCCGCCAGGGCGGGCAGGTGCGTGGTGACGGTCGCGACCGGGCGCAGCCGGTCCGGGGCCTGAGCGCAGTGCGCGGCCACGGCCGTGTTGACCCGCTCGACGTACGTGGCGGCGAGCGCCTCCTCCAGCCAGTGTCGCGACGTCGGCGTGGGGCTGACGGTCTGCACGTCGATGCCGCCGGCGTCCATCGCCCGGAGCCGGGCCCCGACGTCGGTCAGGCGGCCGATCAGGGCCGCGAAGTGCTCGCGGTTGTACGCGGCGGTGGCCGCTCCCATCGTCGCGGCCTCCGCCGCCAGCTGTTCGGAGAACCCGGGCTGATCGGCCAGGAGCTGATCGGCCGCGGGCGTTGCGACGTGGGCGTGCACGTCGACCGTCCTCACGCCGGCGTCGCGATCTTCGGGTGCAGCCGGCCGATCAGGCCGGGCACGTCGGCGTCGCGCTCGCCGTCGAGCAGCCACTGCCCGAGCTGGACGGACGCGTCGACGACGGCCCGCACGCGGGCTGACCGCCGCTCGTGGAAAGCGTTCCACAGCCCGTCGTCGACCGTGTCCGCGGCCAGCAGGAGCTCGGCCAGCACGGCGGCGTCCTCCAGGGCCATCGCCGCGCCCTGGGCCATGGTGGGCGGACAGCTGTGCGCGGCGTCGCCGATGAGCACGACCCGGCCGCGGTTCCACGCGCCCGGGATCAGGTGCTGGGTGAACCACGTGTAGTTGATCCGGGATCCGGTGGACAGCAGCGGCCGGATGTCGTCCCACGGCCCGTGGTACGCCTCGGCGAGACCACGCATGATCGCCAGCGCCTCGTCGTCGGAGACACCGGACCGGTCCTGGGCGGGTTCCACCAGGTAGGCGTAAATGCTGTCCTCGCCGGTCGGGCAGTATCCGGCGATGAAGCAAGGGCCGCCGTAGTACAGGTCGGTGTGCGTGATCGAGGCCGGCCGCCCGGTGAACGCGCGCCAGATGCCCATCCCGGTCGGTACCGGTGCCACGTCGATGCCGAGCATCTGCCGGGTCGCGGAGTGCAGCCCGTCGGCGCCGATCACCAGGTCGTAGTGCTCCGTGACGCCGTCGGAGGTCGCCAGCTCCACCCCGGCGGCGGCCTGCTCGAGGCCCGTCGCGGCAACGCCGAACCGGATCCGGGCGCCGGCCCCGCGGGCGCGTTCGGCCAGGATCCGGGCCAGGTCAGGCCGGTACATACCGGTGGTGGCGGGCAGATCGGGGCCCCCGAGGCGGGCGTCCGGGACCTCGGCCAGCACGGTGCCGTGGGGGTCCGGCGCGCGGAACGCCACCTTGTCGAACGAGTACCCGTGCGCCCGTACCTCCTCCCAGACGCCGAGCCCGCGCAGCACGCGCAGCGCGTTTCCGCTCAGCGTGATGCCGGAGCCGAGCGCGGACAGATCCGGCTTGGCCTCCACCACCTCCACGGTCACCCCGCCGTCGGCCAGCAGGATGGCCGCGGCCATGCCGGCCGCTCCACCACCGATCACGCCGACGCGCGCCACTGCGCTCATGCTGCCCCTCTCGATGCCGGACCTGTCCCGATCAAACCGATCGATGACGGACCTGTCCCGATCAAACCGATCGGCGAGGCCGCCCGGAAGAGGCCCATTTCGCATGGCCGTCATCGGCGCCGTGGATACCGCCAGGTCAGCCGGGCAACTTTTCCGCTGCCTCCCGAAGCAACGCCCGCAGCCAGAGGTGACCCGGATCGGCCGAGTGCACCGGGTGCCACCAGGCCGCCTCGACCAGATCCATCACGTCGAACGGGCAGGGAAACAGGCGGACGTCGGCGGCCACCGCGAGACGCTCGGCCAGGCGGCGTTGCAGCAGCGTGATCCGGCGGGTCCCGGCGAGCAGGAACGGCAGCGCCAGGAAACTCTCGATGGTCAGATCCACCCGGTGCTCTATGCCCAGCAGCGCCAGCTGGCGGTCGACCGTGGTGGACGCGGTCGGCCGGTGGTATTGGGTGATCCACGGCAACGAGCGCAGATCGTCCAGCGTGATCGAGTCGCCCACCTCGTTGTTGTCGGCGGCCGCGACGCAGACCCAGGTGTCGCGATAGAGGTCCGCGCACGGGTAGTCGTTGAGGAAACCGTGCGGCAACAGCAGCAGGTCCACCGAGCGGAGAGTGGCCTCGATGTCGAAGAGCGCGCTCGGTCCGTGCGGTTCCAGGCGCAGCCGGACCCGCGGCGCGCGTTCCTCGAGCAGCCGGGCCACCGCCGGCCCGAGCACCAGCAACGCATAGTCGCTGAGCAGGACCAGGAACTCGCGGTCGGACGTGGACGGGTCGAAGTCGGGCTCGGCGTCGAAGACCCGTTCGGCGGCCACGATCGCCAGCTCGGTGCGGTGCCGCAGGGACACGCCGAGCGGTGTCAGTTCGTACCGGTTGCCCTGCCGGACCAGCAGCTCGTCACCGAAGTGGCGGCGCAGCCGGGCGAGCGCGGCGCTCATCGCGGGCTGGGTCAGCCCGACCCGCGCGCCGGCCCGGGTCACGTTCCGCTCCTCGATCAGGGCCTGCAAGGCGACCAGCAGGTTGAGATCGAGCCTCGCGAGACTCACCCAACTGGGCATCGGCGGCATGGATAGCTCCTATGACCAACATCCATTTCCTTCATGTGTACGCTGCCCGCATAGTAAAGCCGTGGCAGACACTTTCGCGCTCGGAACGTTCGGCGACTTTCCCGGTCTCGTGGTCGCCGACCGGGTGCTGGACCTGAGCCGGCCGGGACTGCTGCCCGGTGCGGTCAGCACGACGCTGGACCTGCTCCGGGCCTGGGACGTGATGCTGCCGCGGCTGGCCGAGCTGGCCCGGGACGAGACGTTGCCCTGGCAGGGTCTCGCCGGGCTGGACGTACGAGCGCCGGTCGCACCGGGTCAGATCTTCCAATGTGGCGCCAACTACCGGACGCACGTGATCGATCTGGCCGTCGCGCACCGCCGGCCGGACGACACCCGCTCGGTGGAGGAGATCCGGGCCGAGGCCGCCGCGACCATGGACGCCCGGGCCGCCGGGACACCGTACGTGTTTCTCGGCCTCCCGTCGGCGGTCGCCGGGCCGTACGACGATCTGGTCCTGCCCTCCTACAGCGAGCAGCACGACTGGGAGCTGGAACTGGCCGCCGTGATCGGCCGGCGCGCCTTCCGGGTCGCGCCCGCGGACGCGCTCGGCCACGTCGCCGGGTACACCGTCGTCAACGACATCACCACCCGCGACCTGGTGTTCCGCCCGGACGTGGGTGCCCTCGGCGCGGACTGGTTCCGGGCCAAGAACGCCCCCGGCTTTCTGCCGACCGGGCCCTGGATCGTGCCCGCGCGGTTCGTCGGCGACCCGCTCGACCTGCGGGTGACGCTGAAGCTGAACGGCGAAACGATGCAGGACGAATCGACCAAAGACATGATCTTCGGCGTACCGGCCCTCATCGCGTCCATCTCGCAGATCACTCCGCTCCACCCCGGCGACCTGGTGCTGACCGGCAGCCCCGCGGGCAACGGCGCGCACTGGGGCCGGCTGCTCCGCGACGGCGACGTCATGGAGGCGACGATCAGCAGGCTCGGCACCCAGCGCGTACGGGCCGTCGCCCCGCCAACCTGAAACCACCCGCGAGGAGGCCGCCGTGCCCGACGACCGACTGATCACCCACCTGCGCCACGTCGATCTGGCGGTGCCCGACTTCGACAAGCAGGTCGACTTCTACACGGGGCTCTGGGGCCTGAGCAGGGTCGCGGACGACAGCGGCGTGGTCTTCCTCGCCGCCGAGGGCTCGCCGGAGCAGTACATCGTCCGGATCCGCAAGGACGAGCAGAAGCGGCTCGACCTGATCGCCTTCGGAGTGGCCACGCCGGCCGACGCCGACGCGCTGGCCGAGCGGCTGCTGGCGGCCGGCGTCCAGCTGATCACCCGGCCGGGCGCGATGGACACCCCCGGCGGTGGTTACGGTTTCCGGTTCTTCGACCTCGACGGCCGTACGGTCGAGATCTCCGCCGGCGTCGAACCGCGCCGGCACCGGAAGATCGAGCCGCGCGAGTCGATCCCGGTCCGGCTCTCGCACGTGGTGCTCAACTCGCCCGACGCCGCCGCGACCCGCGACTGGTACACCCGGCACCTGAGCTTCGCCCTGTCGGACACGCTCGCGCACCCGCACCTGGGCGAGATGATGTATTTCCTGCGCTGCAATCCGCAGCACCACAGCCTGGCCATCGCGTCCGGCCCGCACACCTCGCTGCATCACGCCTCGTTCGAGCTGCGGGGGATCGACGAATACATGTTCGGCACCGGGCGGCTGCTGCGCGCCGGCATCCGCAAGATCTGGGGACCGGGACGGCACCTGGCCGGGGACAACACCTTCTCGTACTTCGCCGACCCGCACGGCAACACGGTCGAATACACCACCGAACTCGAGCAGCTCGACGAGGACGCCTGGCACCCGCACGTCTACGACTTCACCCAGCCCGAGGTCAGCGACCAGTGGGGCACCGCGAACCCGATCGACGAGATAATCGCCCAGGAGACCTTCAACGAGCCCGACCGGGGGGTCTTCGTCCCGCCGCCGCTGTAACCGATGCTGGTTCCCATTCCCGACGGCCAGGGCCGGCGTCGCTGGTCGGTCCGCGGCGCCGGGCGCATCCTCGCGGTCTTCGAGCACCCGGAGTCCGGCCGGCTTATCGTCACGGAGGCGCGGTGCCCGCACGCCGGGGCGCCGATCCAGGACGGCTGGATCCAGCACGACTCCGTGGTCTGCCCGTGGCATCGCTACCGGTTCGATCCCGCGGACGGGCAATGCCGCAACAGCACGCGATACCGGCTGCCGGTCTATCCCACGGTCGTCCACGAGGGCCGTTGGTACGCCGAGGTGCCGTTCAACCCGCTGGGCGACCGCGGTTACCCGCGTGGCCGGCACAATCCCCCGGAGTGAGCCGGATGGAAACCGTAGTGGACGCGCGCGCCGACTTACGGTCTTCACCCGCAAGCGGTCGGCGGAGGGTTTACGTGACCCGAGACGTGACCGTCATATAACTGTTGCATCACGCTCTGGGCGTTGTGCACGGCAGAGCCGTTGATCTCGACGTGTTCCGGTGCGGGTGGGTACTCGGCACGGCAGCGATCGTATTCGGCCCGTACCTGGTCGATGCGCATTTTTAGCGCGGCGACGTCCGGGTCGGTGTGGTGCACCGCTGCCCACAGGTCAAATTCGAGCTGTACGGCTGCGGCCTCCCACGGCTGCTCCACCTCGTCGGGCTCGATCTCGTCCGGCCATTGTTCGCGGACGACCGCGCGACTCCGCGCCTGCGTACCGAGCCCGAAGAAGTCGACCAAGTAGCTGTATGGCCGTTCGTGGATGGCGAAAGCCTTGGGATGCGGGGGTCCGACCGCCGCGAACCCGAGCGCGGGCAGCAGATCGAAAACCACGTGGTCGGCTCTGCGGTAGGCGTCGGCCCCCGAATCGCTTGCAACCAGCGACAGCAGCCGGTCGCGGTCCGGTGTCAGGCCGGCAGCCTCGCCCCAGGCGACCAGATCGGCGGTAACCTCCGCCGCCGTGCGCGCGGGTGGCTTCGGCCGATGTTTGTATCCGCAGTCGTCCTCACCGGGTGGTAGGTGTGCGGAGAAGGTCCACTCCGTCGTGCACCGGGCGAAGATTGCGGCACAGTCACCGTCGCAGACGTACGCCGCCAACACGGGCTCCGAGGTACCGGCAACGAGTCGTCGGCCGGCGGCGGCAAGGTCCGGTGGGTCCTGCCATCCTCGCGTGACCAGCACCTGCCAGCCCTGGCCCAGGTCGCGGACCTCATCGTGCTGGTACCCGAAGCCGAGTACATCGGCACGGTGCGCCAGCAGAACCGGCGACTTCGCCACCACAACGGTGCCCCAGAATCCCACGCGGCACAGCCTAGCCGCGGCCTCGCGCGGTCGGTCGTCCGTCGTCATGGCGACGGGGTGACGGGGTGACGGGGTGACGGGGTGACGCGACAGCGTCACCCCGTCCGGCGCAAGGTCAGTTGAGACCCTTGGCGTCGATGTCGAGTTCCTCGATGTGGGTCTTGTCCTTGTTCCACTTGGCGACCCGGTGCATGAGGTACGCGAACGTCGTGCCCTCCTCGAGCACGATTGTCGAGTTACCGGCGGAGCTGCCCGCGTGCTTGGCGGTCAGCTTCAGTTTCATGCCGGGGAGGACCTCGGCCTCGAGCGCGCCGGTGGTGGTCCCGGCCGCCGCGAACGACTCGGCGATCGTCCCCTCCAGCACCACCCAGATCGTCGAGACGATCCGGCCGTCGGCGCCCTCCTGGGCGAGGAACCGCAGGGCCCCGCCGGCCTCGTTGTTCAGCATCGTCTTGAGCGGACCCTCGTCGATGACGAACTTCGCCAGCTTCAGGCGGACACTCTTCGCCTTCTCGTACGAGAACGACGCGGTCCCGGAGGCCGAGACGGTGAAGTACTTCAGCGCGGCCCCGGTCTCCACGTCCGTCTTCGCCTGCCGGGTCCAGTCGATGTCCGCCGTGGTGACGTAGCGGACCTTGCCCTTCAGGATGCCGCGGTCGACGTGGTTGGTGACGTTGAGGCTGGCCTTCGTCCCCAGCGGGTCCTCCTTCTCGCCGTACGAGCACATCAGGATGTCCTCGGACTTGTCCCGGAAGTACCGCTCGCCGTTGTAGACGAACGTGTGGTTGCCAACTCGTGTCTCGGACATTTTCTTTCCCCCCATAACTTCGTGGGCTCGGGCGAGCCCTGGGAGAAGAGTCGCGAGACGCCGTTAGCCGTTCGCTAGCCAGGAGCCGTCAGTCCGCTACGTGACTCCACGGTTGTCTCGTACGGTGTCCCGGTCGCCTGATAAGAAAATGCGACCCACCGTCCGAAGGCTCGACGGGCCACCACGCGCGATCGGCGGCGAGATCCTGCGGACCCGCCTGGTCGAGCGGCTCGCCGTACGGTGGGACGTGCCGGTGACGACCGTGGTGGCCGGGCCGGGGTTCGGCAAGTCGACCGCGCTGGCGCAGGCCACCCGTCTGCACGCGGCCGACCCGCGCGGCCTCGAATGCTGGGTGACCTGCGAGCCGGGCGACGAGGACGCTCCGCGGCTGGCCGGCGCGATCTGTCACGCCTTCGGCGTCGACCCCACCGCGACCGGCCCGCTCGACACCGCGCTGGAGGCGTTGCGCGCATGTTCCCCGATCGAGTCCTGCCTGATCCTGGATGACTTCCACGAGGTGGCGCCGGGTTCGTCCGGCCACCGCCTGGTCGCCGAGCTCATATCCCGGCTACCGGCGGGGGCCCACCTGGTGCTGTCGGGGCGCAGCCTGCCGCCGGTGCCGCTGGCCCGGCTGCACGCCGCCGGCCGGATCCTCTGCTTCGACGAGTCCGACCTCGCCTTCGACCCCTGCGAGTTGGACCGGATCGCCGGGCACGCCGAGCGCCCGCTCACCGACCTGACCGGCCTGGGCGGATGGCCTGCCCTGGTTCGGCTGACCCTGGCCGCCCCGGCCGGCATCGCCCGCGACTACCTGTGGGAGGAGGTCGTCTCCGCGCTCACCGCGGCCGATCGGGAGGCCCTGCTCAACCTGGCCGTCCTCGGTTCGGCCGACGCCGCCACCCTGCGCGCCCTCGCCGGAGTGCCCGTCGATCTCGACCTGCTCACCGAGCGGGTGCCGCTGGTGTCCCGGTTCGGCGACGGCGAGGTGCGCGCCCACCCGCTGTGGACCGACGCCCTGGTGAGGTTCCTGCCCGCCGAGCGGGTCGCCGCCATCCGCGCCCGGGCGGCCGACCTGCTCCTCGACCGGGGCGACGCGCTGCGGGCCGGGACGATCGCCATCACCGCCGGCGACGTGGCCCTTCTCGACCGCGCCGCGACGGCACTGGTGCGGTCGACGCTGGCGACCTTCCCGCGCGACACCGGGGAGCGCTGGCTCGCCGCCGTGCCGGAGAGCGAACACACCCGGCGGGGCCTGCGGTTGCTGACCGCCGCCACCCGGTACGCGTCGCGCGCCGACGACGCCGAGGTCGACCGGATCGTGGACATGGCCGCCGAGGCCGCGCACCGGGCCGGCGACGTCGGCACCGAGACCGCCGCGCTGAGCCTGGCGACCATCGCCGCGCATGCCCGCGGCGACGAGAATCGGCTGGCCGAGCTCTACCAGGCGGCGCTCGACCTGCCCGGCGCCTCCGACCAGCCCACGCTGCGGCTGCTCATGGGCGGCGTCCAGGGTGCCATCTACGAGCTGATCGGCTCGATCGAGGACGCGCTGGCCACGGTCGAGGCGCTGGCACCGGCCGACATCGAGCAACAACCCGGCAAGATCGTCGTACGGTTCCAGGTCTATCTGCTTCTGCTGGCCGGACGCGCGGACGAGGCGGCCGAGGTCGCCGAGCGTTATCTGGCGTCGTCGCCGTACGCCCACGTACGCCGCATGCCGCAGTTCGCCCGCTGGATGGCCGGGCAACCGGCCGACTTCCTGCCCGACGCGTACCCGCACGACTCTCGGCAACCGCACCTGCCGGACGCCGACGCCAACGACCGCTACCGCTTCAACTTCCTGGCGTTCGCCGCGGTGGTCGCCGCGTCCCTGGGCGACCAGGCCGCGCTGCGCCACGTGTCGGCCCAACTGGACGAGAGCGGGCTGGGTACCGACACCCGGGACGCCGCCATGCTCGCGGTCGCTGCGGCCGCGCGGGCCGTCCTGCACGGCGGCGAGCCGGCCGCCCGGGCCGAGATCGAGGGCTTCCTCACCCTTCATCCACTGTCCGATCCGGTCGCGGCGGTGCATTTGCGGCGCTTCTTGGCGTACGGATATGTGCTGTCACCCGATGCACGACAGCTGTGGGACGCCCAGCCCTTGGGGCCGGCCCACGACCGGGTCCGCGCCGCCGCCCGGCTGCTGCTCGACGCCCGCGCCGGGCGCCTCACCACCACCGGCGAGGTCACCCCCGAGACGGTACTGATCGCCTTCCCACTGCCCTGGTCGGTCGAGCTGGCCGCCTACGCGGAGGCCGCGGGCCTGCCGTTCGGGCGTCAACTCCTGCAATGGCTCGCCGACCACCTGGGCCGGCGCGCGCACGACGCGCTTCGCCCCCTGGCCGGCGACCATCGGCCGGTGCCGGCCGCCGGGGCCCGCCGGCTGCTCGCCGCGGTCCCCGCCACGCCGTCCGGCGTCACCCGCATCGAGGTGCTCGGACCGTTACGGATACTTGTCGACGGTCGCCAGGCACACCCGGCGGACCTGCGCCGCCGCCGGGTCCGCGAGTTGCTCACGCTCCTCGCCGTGCACGGCGAAATGGACCGGGCACGGGTCATGGACCTGCTCTGGCCCGGCCTCGACCCGGACGCCGCCGCCCGAAATCTGCGGGTGACCCTGACCTACCTACGCCGGGTCCTCGACCCCGACCATCTGCGCTGCGACCGCACCCGCGTCCGGCTGATCCGGTCGAAGGCGCTCACGATCGACCTGGCCGAGCTGCACGACCACCTGGACGAGGCGCGCCAGGCTCGGCGGCGTGGCGACCCGGCGGCCGCCGACGCCGCGCTGGCCGCGGCCGTGGCACTCTGGCGCGGCGAGCCGCTGACCGAGCTGTCCGGCCTGTCCCACTACGAGGCCCCGGCGACCGCGCTTCGGGCCGACCTCACCGAGGCGGCCCTGATCGTGGGCGAACGCCGGCTGGCCGAGGGCGACACCGCCACCGCCGGGGAGCTGGCCCAGCGCGCGCTCACCGCCGAGCCGTACGCCGAACGCTGCATGCGGCTGCTGCTGGCGGTGGAAACGCAACGCCGCAACCCCGTGACCCTGGAACGGGCCCTGCACCGGGTGCGCGGGACACTGAATTCGCTGGGTGTGGCGCCCGAGCCGGCCACCGCCATCGTCCTGCACCAGGCCCACCTCGTCAGCACCCGCCGGGGCGCGGTCGCCGGGGCCTTCCGCGAGGTTGCGGCGGGACGGGTTCGCCAGTGAGAGTGGCCGGGTGATTCGGATCGAGTTGAGCCGCACGACGCTGGCGTCCGCGCGGATCGGCATCAGCCCGCTCACCGAGCTGATCGGGGCGCTCGAGCTCCTGCACCGCCGCGGTACCGGCCGGGCGCCCTGGCCGTACACACGCTGGGCGGAGCAGGCCCGGGCCGGGCTCGGCGCGACGCCCCCGGGCGCGCCGCTCTGGGTGTACGGCCGACTGCTCGACATGCGGGTCCGGCAGCGCACGCCGGACGTATTCCACCCGATCGCGGACTCGCCGGTGCCGCGGCTCGAGGACGAGCTGGAGTTGCTGGCGCGCACTCCCCCGGCCGACGTCGACGCGCAGTTCGCCGTGCACTGCCCCACCGGGGCGCCGCGCTGGCTGGCGGATTACCAGCGGGATCCGGCGGGATCCTTCTCCGCGCTCGCGGAGAGCCTCGCGAGCTTCTGGCAGAAGACGCTGCGGGTGTACTGGCCGGAGATGCTCGGCGCGCTGGAGGAGGAGGTGCAGATCCGGGCGCGGGCGATCGCGACCGCCGGCGCCGAGTCGGTGCTCGGCGACCTGGCCGGCATCGCCCGCTGGGAGCCGCCGGTGCTGAGCCTGCCCAAGCCCAAGGACTCCGTCATGGGTACCGCGGAACGCCGGCTGCTGCTCGTGCCGATGCTTTTCGCCGATCGTCGGGTCAGCGCGTCGACCGACCATCCCAGCCGGCTGCGGCTGACGTACCAGTGTCGCGGCGTCGCGGTGCTCGAGCCGGGCCCGGCGCCGGCGATGACCGGCGATGACCGGCTGGGCGTGCTCGTGGGGCCGCGCCGGGCCCAGGTGCTGCGGGCCCTCACGGTGCCGGCCACCACGTCAAGCCTGGCCGCGGCCCTGGGCCTACCGGCGAGCACGGTGTCGGAGCAGCTGACGGCGTTGCATGCGGCCGGCGTTCTGCACCGGCGCCGGGCCGGGCGCCGGGTGTTCTACGGTCTCGAGCCGGCCGGTCACACCCTGCTGTCGATGTTCGACGTGGAACCCGGACGATCCGGCTGAGGCGAATCGTTTCCCCGGCTCCGGCGGCCGGCCCTAGCGTCGAAGGCGAACCGCGAACACGACCGAGGAGCCGAGACACATGAGCAACGAAACCATCGCCGCCCGATCCGGGCAGCCCGAGCGATCCGACGAGTCGACGTGGGCGGCCGTCGACGAGTACTTCTCCGCCGCGCTGGTCGGCGAGGACGAGGTGACGGCGGCCGTACAGCGCGCCGCCGAGGCCGCCGGGCTGCCGTCGATCAGCGTGTCGGCCGCCCAGGGCAAGCTGCTCGCGCTGCTGGTCCGCAGTGTCGGCGCGCAACGGGTCCTGGAGGTGGGCACGCTCGGCGGATACAGCGCCGTCTGGATGGCCCGGGCGATCACTCGGCCCGGCCGGCTGGTCACCTTTGAGCTGGAGCCCCACCACGCCGAGGTGGCCCGGGCCAACGTCGACCGGGCCGGCGTCGGCGACCTCGTCGACATTCGGGTCGGGCCGGCCGCCGACGGCCTGCGGGCACTGCTCGACGAGCGGCCCGAACCGTTCGACTTCGCCTTCATCGACGCGGACAAGACGTCCAACGCCGTCTACTTCGACTATGCGGTACGGCTCGGGCGACCGGGAACTCTCATTGTCGTCGACAACGTGGTCCGCGGCGGCCGGGTGCTTCACGGCGCCGACGAGGCATCAGCGGGCGTACGCCGGCTCGTCGACACGCTCGCCGGCCGGGGCGACGTCGACTCGGTCGCGGTCCAGACCGTCGGCGGCCGCGGGTACGACGGGTTCGTCCTGGCCCGGATCAGTGAGAGCGGTCATTGATGTTGTGTTTGGTAGGTGATCCGCAGCGCTCTCCGAGCCGCGAGGCCCGGCGACGAGAGGTTTCCGTCGCCGGGCCTTTCACCGCCGCCGCGGCGTCGACGCTCCGGCCCGGCCAGCTCCGGTGAGTGTGTGACTGCGCGGCCTCGCGCGCCGACAGACTCGGCCCCCAGGGGGCTCAGGCGGCGGAGACTGCCGGGGTCGGCGCGACCCCGAGTTGCTCGAGGAAGTCGAGGAGGTTGAAGTACAGCCGATACTCGACGATGAGGCCGTTCTCGAGGCGCCAGAAGTCGGCGGCCGGCACGTCGAGCCGCCGCCCGGTGGGCGAGAGTTCCCCGGTCGCCAGCGGCAACGGACCCGCGTGCGTACCGGTGGCGTGTAGTTCGAAGGCGAGGGTCTGGTCCTGTTCGGACACGAGCGACAGCCCACGGACCTCGTGGGTGAAGTCGGGGAAGGCCCGGAAATGCATTGCCATCCAGTCCTTGTACGCCGTGTTGCCGATGAAGGAACCGATGGGCGTCCGGACATCGGCCTTCGGGCTGATCATCGACGCGACGGTGTCGAGATCCTGCTTGTTCATCGCGTCGAAGAACCGGCGGGCAAAGTCGAGCAAGGGCATCGCAGTCCTCCTGCCGAGGTTGATGAGGAAGCCGGCGTCAGATGTGGACGTTCTGAATGAGACCGTCGCTGATCTTGAAGCCGATCTTCGCGTGACCGTTGAATCCGTTGGAATGCACCGTCGAGTGCAGCGTCGCGCCGTCGGACTTCGGGTCGATGCGGTCGACCTGAATCCGTGCGTTCACGCCGATCAGGTCGCTGTCGGACCAGCGCATAATGGCGTCCACACCGTGAAAGCGGCGCCCTGTGTCCACCAGCACGGCGTCCGGGGCGAACAACGCCCGCAACGCCTGCGGGTCCGAGTTGTTCGTCGCATCCACCCAGCCTTGTACGATATCGGTCGCTGTCGGCACCCTCGTCCTCCCATGACTCGAAGCCGATGCCATCCATCACGACACTGCCACCCGACGGGCACGGGCGGACCGGATCGTGCGGGCTGGGCCGGTACTCTGTGCGCAGTGGCGCCGCAGTACGTCGAGTCGGTGTTCGTGCCTCGCCGTGTGGCACGGCGTTGGGCTACCGGCCGCGGTCGCGGCGCTGCACCAGGCCGAGCCGTTCGGCTACCGCGGCCGCCTCCGCCCGGCGCGAGACGCCGAGTTTCCGCAACACTCGCGAGACGTGCACGCCCACGGTGTATTCGCTGATGAACAGCCGCCGCGCGATCTCGCGGTTGGTCAGGCCGATCGCGATGAGCTTCAGCACCTCGGCCTGGCGTTCGGTCAGGCCCGACGGCAGGGCGCTGCCGCCGATGGCGGACGCCGGTTCCGCCAGGCCGACCCGGGCCCGCCGGGCCAGGTCCGCCACGGCGTCGCGGAGCGGACGGGCGCCGAGGCCGCTTGCCAGGCGCCACACCGCGGCAAGCCGTAGCTGGGCCTCCTGGCGTGCGCCGACCAGCACGGCCGCCTCAGCCGCCCGAAACGTCGGGTATCCGGTCATGTAGATGGCGTCCAGGGCATCCCACCCCTTGACCGCCACATCCCACAATGCCAGGTCCGACCCGCCGTCGGCGCGGGCGATCTCGGCGTCCGCGAGCGCGGCATAGCAGGCTTCCCCGGGTGATTTCGGCGGCGGGGTCGCGAGGCGCAGCCGCTCGACGGCCGACCGCTCGGGCCCGCTGCCTTGCCCGGCCGCGTCGGCCTCCGCCCGAAGCGCCAGCCAGCGCAGCCGGTGCGAGCCGGCCGGCACCCCCGGCTCGCCGAGCCCGCGCAGGAGTTCCTCGGCTGTCGCGACGTACCGGCGGGCGTCGTCGACGGCGCCGCGCAGCAGGGCGAGCTCGGCGGCCGCGGCGTAGGTCGGCTCCAGCATCTGCGGCTCTGCCGGGCCGTTCACCAGGACGAGCAGTTCGGCCAGCAGGCTGTCGGCGATGTCGAAGTCGCCGCGGGCGATGCAGAGCTCGACCCGGGCCTGCACGGCCCAGATGCGCGAGACACCCACCGACATCATCGCGTCGGCGCTGAACCGTTCGGCATCGGCCCACCGGCCGCTCAACACCGTCGCGGAAGCGGTTTTCGCGCGCAGCGCCATCCCGGCCGTGCGGTCGACGCCCAGCCGTACCGTGACGGCCTCACCTGCCAGGGCCTCGCCGAGCAGGTACCCGAACCGCCCCTGCCGCGCGTGGATGGCGACCGCGTTCACATAGGACCAGCCGACCGAGATGCCGTCGCCGGCCCGCTCGGCGAGGCGCCGACCGGCCAAAACCTCGGCCAGGCCGGTGATCTCGTCGCCCAGGTCGGCATGCGCGACGCCCAGGCTGATCTGCGCGCTCGCACGGGCCTGCTCGGAACCGGGCACGCGGGAGAGATTCAGCACCCGCCCGGCCACCGGAACCGCCTCCCCCGGGCGGCCGAGCAGCACGAGGAACCGGGCCTGCATCGCCAGGGCGTCGGCGAGCGCGGCGGTGCCGTCCGCCACCAGCGCCTCGGCGGCACGGGCGGCCCGCAGCGCGGTGTGCGCGTCGGCCCGATGGGCCCACCGGGCCGCGCCGGCGAGCAGGTGCAGGCGGGCCACCCGCTCGGGCTCGCGGGCGGGATCGAGCCGGGTGAGTGCCCGGTAAGCGAGCTTCTCCGCCCGCTCGTGGTGCAGGCCGCGGTAGAACGCGTCGGCCGCCTTCTCGTACAGCGACGTCTCGTCGATGCCCGCAACGGTCTCCGGGCACGGCACCGACGGCCATAACGTGATCGCCCGGGCGAACATCTCCAGGGCGGTCCGGAACTCGTGGACGGCGGAGGCAGCGGTTCCCGCGGCCACCGCGGCGGCGAGCGCACGGGACAGCCGGCCCGCGAAATGCCAGTGGTACGCCACACGGCCCAGCACGATCGGATCGGCCGGCTCCGCACCGGTCCGCTCGAAGGCCCGGGCAGCGTCGAGATGCAGCCGCGCCCGCTGCATAGGCAGCAGGGCGCTCTCGACCGCCTCGCGGGCCAAGGCGTGCCGGAAGGCGTACCCGGTCGCGGTGCCGACCAGCACGTGGGCCTCGACGGCGGCGCGGGCCGCGGCGAAGACCACGAAGTCGGGCCAGCCCAGGATCGCGCGCAGCAGTTCATGCGGCACGTCCGGGCCGGAACCTCCGGCCACCGCGATCGCCTGGACGAGGCGCATCGCCCCGGCTCCGAGCGCGCCGACCCGGCTCAGGACCACGTCTCGGACGGTCGCCGGCAGCGTGCCGGCACGCGGATCCGCGGCGAGCAGCTCCTCGATGAGGAACGGGTTGCCGCCCGACCGTTCGATGATCCGCTCGCCGAGGTCCGGTTCGGGACCCCGGCCGAGGACACCGATCAGCAGCGCGACCATCTCGTCGTGGTTCAGCGGTGCCAGCTCGATGCGCTCCGTAGGCCGGATCCGGCCCAGGTCGGCCAGCCAGCCGGTGACCGGGTGGGTGGGCGCCAGCTCGTCGGTGCGGGCCGACAGGACCGGCAGGACACGATGCCCGACGATGCCACGCAGCAGCAACAACAGCAGGTCGCGACTGGCCTCGTCGGCCCAGTGGATGTCTTCGACCACCAGCAGGAGCGGGCTGTCGGCGGCCATTCGCTCGATGATCCGCAGGACGTCGGTGACCAACTGTGCCGGCGACCCCGGGCGGGGCGCGCCCTCGGTCGTCGCGCCGGTGGCGAACTCGGGCACGAGCGCTGCCACGGCGTCCGTTCGCCCGCCGAGCCACTCGCCGATCCGTGCGGCGCCGGCCTGCCGCCCGGCGTCGCGCAACGCCTCGGCGATCGGCCCGTACGGCGTCCGCATGCCCGAAAGGGGCAGGCAATCGCCGGACAGCACGGTGACTTCGGTGGATCGGGCGCGCTCGGCCAGCCAGGTGAGACAGCGGGTCTTGCCCATCCCGGCGTCGCCCATGAGCAGCACCAGCGGCGGGTCCTTCCCGTCGGTGAGAGCATCGAGACAACGATCCAGCCGTGCGAGTTCCGCGGTACGGCCGACGAGCTCCCTCGATCTCATCCGCACCACGATCGCCCTGCCACCCCCGCCCGCTCGCCGAACTGACCGGGACCGCAGCGGGTTGGTCGATCCCGCGCGTCGCCGTCCGGCCTACAAGCGACGCTACAAGATTGTCGACGGCTGTAACTAGGTCGAGCGATGTCCTGTGCGGAGAGTTGAATTAGCGTTCTCGATGCGACCCCACGAAGCCGACAGGCCGGTCGTTTCGGGATCAATGGACGGCGAGGCGGCCTTCGGGAGGCGCGTCACGACCACACCAGGCACGCGAATCGATGGCTAATTCGCGGCCGGAAGGTTGCACCGCGGCGGGCCCGGCCGCGGCGCGGGGATGGGACGTCGGGAACATGCTGGAGATCCATGACCTGTTGCCGGTGTCCTGGCAGCTCGCGGTTCCGGAGGCGGTCCGCGGCCGGCTGCTGGACATGGGGACCGCCTGCAACCGGGCGGCACTCGCCGCCGACCAGGCGTACCTGCAGCAGCGGTACGCCGCCGCCGAGATCGATTCGGCGGCGGCGTGCGCGGACGGGGGCTGGTACCGCACGGGCCTCGCCCACCAGCTGCTGGACTGTGCCGTCAGCTTCGGCGAGCAGATCACCGCCGTTTACACCGTGACGGCCGCGACGTTCGTCGCGTACGCGACGCTGATCACGGCGATATACGCGGCCTGGGGCTACGTTCCGCCGTCCGAGCCGGCCGTGACACTCCCGTCGCGCCTGCTCCGGGCACCGGCCGCGCATCTCCCGCTGGTGCAGATGCCGGTCGGCGCCGGGACCCGGCAGGCCGTCGTGGACCACAACGACGAGTTGGCCGCCGCCCATCGGAGACTCATGCACGCCATCGAACGCACCGCCCGGTCCCACCCGCTCGACGTGTACGACCATCCGTCACGCGTCGCCGGCCGGCCCGCCCTCTCCGTCGGCCTCAGCGTCGACCTGGCCTGCGGCATGCACGCCTACGCCGCGAACTGCGTCTGGGCTCTGGGTCTCGCCACCCGTCGCGACGACGACTAATGACGCGGGACGGCCTGGTCGTAGGTTTCCGCCGCGGACGGGCTCAGCCCGACGCGTCCCGGTCCGCCATGGCCGGCTCCGCAGCCGGCCGCAGCAGGTCCGCCGACAGGGCGGCCAGTTCCACGGCGGCCAGGACGGCCAGGATGGCGGTGAGCAGCAGGACCAGGACCACAGCGGAGAGCTGCCTGCCCGCCAGGCCCAGCATCAACGACACCGCGGCCGCCGGGGCGCGCACAGCGGACAGCATCCAGAGCGTGCCCCACCGCTGCCAGGCGAAGGCCGCGAGGTACAGGGCTGTCCCGCCGCACAGCAGCCAGACCTCGGCCGTCGGCAGGCGGGCGCCGGGCTCCGCGACGACCTGCCGCATCCCCGTGGCAATGGCGATGATCGCGCAAATCAGCGCGTAATGGCCGTACGAAAGGACCGCGCGGATGATCCGACTCTGGTTGTCCTCCGAGCTGAGCTTGTACGCCACCGCCTTGACCGAGAAGTTGAAGTAGGTCCACCACAGGCCGCACACGAACGCGAAGCAGGTCGCCAGCGAGACGATCCGGGCGGCGTCGAAATGGTCGCCCACCGCCTGGCCGGCCACGATGACGGATTCCCCCAAGGCGATCATGATGACCAGCCCGAACCGCTCGGGCAGGTGGCTGGTGTCCACCCGGAGGGCCTTGAGCCGCTTGCGGAACAGCCACGACGTCGACAGCTCGACCACCATCAACACGGTCCAGGCGGCGAGCTTCTGTTCCGGGGGCAGGAACGCGGTGACCAGGAACAGCGGCGCGGTGATGAAGGCCGACGCGGTGAACGGATTGAAGTGCAGGCCGCGGAACTGGCCGGTCGACCACGACACCAGCATCAGTCGCAGCACCACGAAGCTCGCCGCGAAGAAGACGCCGTTGTGGCTGAAGGCGGTCGGCGCGGCGACGGTCATCAGGAGGGTGACCAGGCCGATGGCGAACATGTTCAGCCGATGCCAGGTGTCCTCGAGATCGGTGAGATTGGAAAGGATCGCGGTACCGACCCACGACCACCAGAAGGGAGTGAAGACAACCCACGCCTCGAGCAGCCCTCGCCACGACACGTCGTCGGCCAGGAAATCGGCGATCTGCGTCACCGCGAAAACGAAAACGAGATCATAGAACATCTCGATCCACGAGACCCTCTTGGATGCCGTCGCGTCAGTCACCGCTCTCCACCGTCCTCTCCGATTCGGGCGTCGGCACGCACCTTCCTCCCTTCGAGTCCCAAATTTGAAAATCCTATTCGAAGAACCGGCCGCCGCTCCTCTCGGCGCCGAGTCCAGATCGGTCTTCCGCGGGTCGGCAACAACATTTCGTCAAGTCGCGACCCGAATGGGCGACCGCCACGACAATGCCGTTGGAAACGCTATTAATCGGCCTTTGACACCGGTATGGTGTGTCTGATTCCGGCCTGAGGGAGGACGCCATGACCGAGCGACTGTTGGGGTCTGAGCAGGTGCGTGTGTCCTCCATCGGCCTGGGCTGCATGGGCATGTCCGATCTCTACGGCCCGGCCGATCGGGAGGAGAGCATCGCGACCGTCCGCGCGGCGCTGGACGCCGGCGTCACGCTGCTCGACACGGGCGACTTCTACGGCATGGGCGACAACGAGCTCCTGCTGAGCGAGGCACTGCGCGGCAGCGACCGGGACCGCGCGGTGATCAGCGTGAAGTTCGGGGTGCTGCGCGACCCGGCCGGAGGCTGGTTGGGCAGCGACGGGCGGCCGTCGGCGGTCAAGAACTCTCTGGCGTACAGCCTGCGCCGGCTCGGCACCGACCACATAGACATCTACCGGCCGGCCCGGCTCGACCCGGCGGTGCCCGTTGAGGAGACCGTCGGCGCCATCGCCGAGATGGTCCAGGCCGGGTACGTGCGCCACATCGGCCTGTCCGAGGCCGGTGCGGACACGATCCGGCGAGCCCATGCGGTGCACCCGATCACCGACGTGCAGATCGAGTATTCGCTGCTGTCGCGCGGCGTCGAGGCGCGGATCCTGCCGGTGTGCCGTGAGCTGGGCATCGGCGTGACCGCGTACGGCGTGCTCTCGCGCGGCCTGCTCAGCGGGCACTGGTCGGCCGACCGCCCGCTGCCACCCGCCGATTTCCGCGCGTCGAGCCCGCGCTTCACCGGCGACAACCTCGACCGGAACCTCGCTCTGGTCGAGGCGTTGCGCAAGGTGGCCTCGAACCGGGGCGTCACGGTCGCTCAGGTCGCGATCGCCTGGGTGCTGTCGCGGGGCGACGAGATCGTGCCGCTGGTCGGCGCCCGCAGCCGGGTCCGGCTGGACGAGGCCCTGCCCGCGCGCGAGTTGACGCTGACCGCCGGCGATCTCGCCGAGGTGGAGCTGGCCGTGCCGCGGGGCTCCGCCGCCGGCGAGCGCTATGCCGCGCCGGTGATGGCGACCCTCGACAGCGAGCGCACTTCCGGCGCCGTCTGACGACTCCCGGCCGCGGCCCGCCGATCACCCGCGGCCCGCCGGCACAGATTCAGATCTCCGGCCGCGGCCCGCCAGTACTTGACTGGCGGGCCGCGGCTCGCGTTTGCCCAGGGCAACCGCGAATGACGATCTTCCATAACCGTCCGTCGATGGCAGGCCTCCCGCCGACCGGGTATCCGGGTCATCCATTAAGATCGGATCGCCGGTCTTATTGACTCGGTGTCTTGACTGTCAGTCACGACACTCATGACTCACCATCGTCACAACTCGGAGTCGATTATTGACAATCGTTGAAATTGGATCACCGGAACCCTCACGTATGTTGCCCGGGCGGACAAAATGGACAGGAACTTGGCCCATCCAGGTCCGCACTTCGTCGCATTCCCCCTTGCGATCGTTTATCTGCGTCGGCTAGAACAACTGGGGGATCAAGCCTTGACTACAGACCGTGACTGCCTTCAATCGGGGTAAAGATGACAGCCATTGCATGGGAAGACACTTCCTCGGTCCACTTGAGCGACGATTTTCAGGAATTTTGCGGCTACGTTTTCGGTACGCTGTACCGCGCCGACCAGCGCCGCGCCGGAGAAACTTATCTCCATGGCCTGCTGAATTGTCCGGGCCGTAAGTCGATCCGAAGAATGGCCGCCATCATGCCCGGTCGGCACTCGGAACAGTCGCTGCAGCAGTTCGTCAACCAGAGCCCGTGGGATCACGAGCCGATCAGGCAGCGCCTCATGAGCCGCTTGTCGCGCCACATGCGACCGGTCGCCTGGGCCATCGAGGAGGTCGCGTTCCCCAAGCACGGCCGGCACTCCGCCGGCGTGGAACGCCAGTATGTGCGATCCCTGGAGAAAGTCTGCAACTGTCAGCTGGCGATCACCGTCACGCTCACCGGCGAGCGGCTCAGCATCCCGGTCAACTGGCGGCTGGTGGTACCCGATTCATGGGGCGACGACACCGACCGTCGCAGCCGGGCGCGGATGCCCGCCGCCGAGCGCCCCCGCCCGTACTGGCAGTACCAGCTCGAGGTCATCGACGACATGGTGCTGGACTGGGGGATGCCGGCCGCGCCGGTCGCCGTCGACGCTCGCCAGCTCGCCACCGCCGAGGTTCTGTTCACCGCGCTCGAAAATCGGGAGCTGCCCTATCTCGCCCAGGTCAGCCCCAGCCTGGGGGTTCGGCTTGACGGCCGGGTGCGGCCGGTCGCCGGCCCGACCGGTCCGCTCGCACCCCGCCCCAGCTGGAACGGCGCGGTGGATCAGGTGATCCGGCTGTTCGCGGACGCTCCGCGTACCACCGTCGGCTGGCCCGACGCCGAGAACGACAGCATCGTCCGCCGCTCCCAGTTCATCCAGATACCGGTCCGGTCCCCCGCCGCCGACTCGACGACCGGGGCACACGCCGGCTCGCCGGCCCGGCAGCTTCTGGTCGAGTGGCCGCTCGGCAAGCCGCGGCCCCGCGGTTACTGGATCACCAACCTTACCGACCGGCCGCTGGGCGACCTGGTCGCGCTCGCCAAGCTGCGGCAGAACGTGCGGTCCCACCTGGAGACGTTCGCGGACAGGTTCGGATTGCGCGACTACGAGGGCAGGACCTTCGCCGGCTGGCATCATCACGTGACGCTCGCGAGCGCGGCGTACGTGTACGACATTCTCAGCGCCGTCGACGCGGACCCACCGCAGACCAGGCTCGCGCTGGCGTGACCGCGCCCGGCGCCGGGACGCCGGCTCACGAGGCCCAGTGTGGATCGGAAAGCCCGCCCGCGGTGTCGCGCTCGTCCATCTCCAGCACCTCGCCGGTCGCCGGGACCGCATGCTCCGGCGGTGTCGTCCAGGCCGGCGCCGGCGCTCCCCCGCAGTCCGACAACGCCCGATAGGCGTCGAGCGCCTCATCGGTGCGGCCGAGCCGCACCAGCAGCTCCGCGGCCTCCCGCCAAACGGCCATGTGCTGCCTGGACGGCCGCCGGGCACGAAGCATCCGCATGGCCTGCTCGCAGCAGCGCAGGCTCTCCCCGGGGTCGTCCATGGCGGCGAGGGAGTATGCCCGTACCATCCGCACCCGGACCGCCTCCACGGTGTCCGATCCGGCGATCCGGGCAAGTGACCGGTCGGCATGCTCCACCGCGGTCCGCGGGTCGCCCTTCGCCAGGTGGTATCGCGCGAGCTCGGTCTCGCAATAGGCGAGGTCGGTGGTGACGCCGATCTCCCGCAGCGCGGCGTACGCCCTGTTCAGCAGGTCGCCGGCCGTATCCAGGTCAGGTGGCCGCCGGCCGAGCAGGATCCAGGAGAGATCGGTACGCAGCCGGGCGAGACTGCGTTCGTCGACCGTCTCGGAGAACATCGCGACCGCCCGCTGCGCCAGCTCGACGGCGAGTCCGACGTCGCCCGCCGACGACGCCGCGAGGCTCGCGTTCCAGTACGCCGAGCCCCGTGACCGTGGCGAACCGTGCGCCTCGGCCCGCGCGACGACCTCCTTGGCCAGCAGGTTCGCCCGGAACCAGTCGCCTCGCTCCCAGTAGCTGCCGACCAGCGTCGAAGCGAGCCTGATCTCGTCCTCCGAACCGGTGAGGCCGAGCCGACGCACCTCGGCTAGGGCCTGCTCGCCCAGGGAGATGCTGTGGCTGAGGTCGCCGACCTCACGATAGAGCCGGCACTGGGTGTTGAGCAGGATCAGCAGGCCCGGGGCGTCGGCACGTCCGGCACGGTGCTCATCGAGCAGCCACTCCACCTGTTCGATGGCGCCGGGCAGGTCGCCGTCGAACTCACGGGCGCGGGCGGCTCCCCAGGTCGCCGCGTGGCGGCTGAACAGGCTGCTGCCGGCCAGCGTCTCGAACTGCGCCCTTGCCTCCGCCGTCTGGCCGTTGGCCAGGGCGAGCTCGGCGTACTGGAGGCTGAGCTGTTCCTCCCGGGCCGTGCCCGCGTCCACCCCGGTCGCCAGGAACTCGGGCGTCGTTCCCAGCCGTTCCGCGAAGGCCTCAAGGATCTCCTGCTCCGGCAGTCGCTTGCCGGCCTCGATCAGTGAGACATAGCTCGGGGAAACGAGCCCGCGAGCAAGGCCGCTCTGGCTGAGGCCTCTTCCCAGCCGCATCTCACGCACCCGATCGCCTAGCGAACGCACCATGCCGTCCTCAACTCAGCCCGTGCCGCCCGTATACATCCGATTGCACCGCCCCGCGTGTCTTGTCAATCACATTCAGGATACGCGATGGGCAACTCGCCGTCACCTTAACCTCGCCGTAACAATGCCCTTGACCTCGGCCAACACCGGTCAACTCGGCTTCGTCCGGCCCCTTTCGTCAGGTCCTCACCAGACTTCGTCAAGTCGGCGTGAAACTCCCCGGGACCCGCGAGCCCGGCCCGCCGGCCGGGAGCCGATCGCGGCCGGCGGCACACGTTTCCTTTTCTTCCATTTCGCAGCCTACCACCCCGTATACCAATGCCTTTTTCCTGAATGCCGTCCGGCGATATTACTAATTCACCCCGGACCGTGCGCATTCACTTGAATCACGATCGGCAACTGCATAGTTTCGAATCACCGGAAATTATTTGCAAAGAAAGGAAACCATTATGAAGAATGTAAAGTGGCTGGGAACCGCAATCGTCACCGCCGTTGCCGTGGCGCTTCTCACTCTCGTTCCGTCGCTCGCAGCCGACACGACCGCCGGCCCCGGCGGTTGCTGCCCGCGCAGCGACGTGTTCGCCCTGAGCGAGCGTCACGGCTGACCGGCCCGGGCGTATCCGTCACCGCTCCGCATCGCCACCGGTGACCGGAGAAAATGCCTCCGCCGAAGCGACCGGCGGAGGCATCGAGGACGAGGACCCAATCGGCGGAGGCATCGAGCACGGGGACCCAATCGGCGGAGGCATCGAGCACGGGGACCCAATCGGCGAGGCATCGAGCACGGGGACCCGACCGGCGAAGGCGTCGACTACGGCCCCGCGACCGGCGGAAGGCTCGACGGTGACGCCGCGGCGGCCAGGTCACCGGCGATGAGATCGGCGGCCGTCACCAGGACCGTACCGTTCGGCGTGGTCGCCCCGGCGGGCACGGTGAATCGCGGATACACCACGGTACCGGTCAGCCGGGCTCCGGCCCGCACCGTGGCCTCGTGGCCCAGCGCCGTGTACCCCTCGAGCGCCGTGATCGCCTCGTGCGTCGACTCCACCGTGGCCATCACGCCGATGTGCGCGTCGGTGATCCGCGCGCCCCACCCGACGACGGCACCGTCGAGGCAGGTGGTCCGCTCCAGGTGGCAGCGCGGATGGAGGTCGACGCCGTCACCGACGCAGGCGTCCTTGATCGTGACGCCGGGACCGATCTCCACGTCGCGGCCGATCCGCACGTTCGGGCCGATGCTGACCAGGCCGGCGTTCAACTTCGCGCTCAGGGTCATACCGGTGAACGGATCACGCTGGCGCAGCGAGGACTCGTGGATCCAGATGTTGCCGGCGTACGGCGGGTCGAGTCGCTTGAGCATGTGCGGGTACCCGCCGCCGAGCACGTCCGTGAGCGTCGTCAGGTACTCGCGCAGGTTGCCGAGGTCGCCCGCCTTGCCGATCGGGACCTGAAGCACCCGATGGCCGTGGGTGACCAGCCACGGCAGCAGGTCACTGCCCCAGTCGAGTCGATGGCGCATCGCCGCGGCGAGCTCCGGGCCGGCGGCGAGCCGCCGCAGCGCGGCGGCGTCCACCAGGTAGAGGCCGGCGTTGATGGGAATCCGGCCGGTCCGGCCGGCGAGTGCTCGTGCCCGATCCAGCGGCGGCTTTTCCACGAACTCGCGGATCCATCCGGTGTGGTCGGTCACCATGGTGCCGTAGGTGCCGGCCACCTCGGCCGCCGTGCGTTCGACGGTCGCCATGGTCACCAGGGCACCGCCGGCCCGATGCCGGCGGACGAGATCGGCCAGGTCGAACTCGAACAGCGAGTCGGTCGGGAAGATCAGGGCGAGACCGCGCAGGTCCCAGTAGTCCAGCGCGCTCAGCGTCGCCTCGCCCGAGCCGGTGTTGTGCCGGTCCATCCGAGGCCTCGAGTACCGCACCCGTACGCGCAGCTCGTCGCCGTGCCCGAGCACCTCCTTGACCTGATACCGGTTCTCCCGGCCGTTGGCGACCACGTAGAAGTTGTCAATGCCCTGGTCACGGAAGGCCGCCACCTGCCAATCGATGAGCGGCCGGCCGGCGAAGCTCATCGTGGCCTTGCTCCGCAGATATCCGAACGCCTCCAGGGTCAGCGGACGGGCGCGAATGCCCTGCCCGCCCGCCAGCCCGATAGCGACCACGTCGCTTGCGGTTGCCCCACTCCGTACCACGCGCATCCTCCCAACGGACGTGTGCTGATCTTGTCCGGGCATCGCGTGCGGCTTGGGTCCGCAAGACGGTCATCGGCCCGCCGGCCCGCCGTCCACAGGGCGGCCCCACCTCCACGGCGGCCCGGCTGCTGCCTTGCCGCGCGCCTCGGCGTCCCGGTCGTCGGGCCGACGGTGCAGCGCGAGCATCGTGATGTCATCGGACCGCTCGGCGAACCCCACGTGGGCAGCCAGCCGGCGCTCGAACATCTCGACCAGTTCATCGGCGCCGGAGTCCTTCGCCTGGATGAGCGCGAGCATCCGGTCGTCGCCGAAGAACCGGCCGTTGACGTCCTTCGCCTCCGGTATGCCGTCGGTATAGGCGAAGAGCAGGTCGCCGTGCCCGAGCCGGATCCGGCCCAGGTCGAACACCGAACCCGGCACCAGCCCGAGGGCCGGGCCGGTCGGCCAGAGCCGGCTCTGCTCGCCGTCGGCACGGCGGACCACCGGCGGGTTGTGGCCGCAGTTCGCGTACACCAGCGAGCCGTCGGCCGGGTCCAGGACGCCGAAGAACATCGTGGCGAAGTACCCCTGAGCGAGATGGTTGGTGGTCAGGTACCGGTTGGTCGTGACGATCGCCTGCGACAGCAGGGTTCCCGCCGCGTCCCGCTCCGGCCCGGCCGGTGCACCGGGCTGCAGGCACGGGTCGAGACAGCCCGCCGTGTGCCGGATCAGGCTCCGGATCAGCGCCATGAACATCGCCGCGCCGACGCCCTTGTCACAGACGTCGGCGACGACCAGTCCGATCCGGGTGCCGCCGAGCACCTCGAACGCGTCGTAGAAGTCGCCGCCCACCTCGAGCGCGGGCTGACACCGCGCGGTCAGCTGCCAGCCCTCCGGGGCAGGCAGCACGTCGGGCAGGAACCCGGCCTGGATCTCGCGCCCGATGTGCAGCTCACGCTCGTACTTGACCAGGTTGGCCGCGAACTGGATGTCGCGAGCCGTCCGCGACATGACCTGCCGGACGTGAAAGGCGGCCAGCCGGCTGCCGACCAGGCCCGGCAGGAACGGCGGGATGATGTAGTCAAGCCCGGCCGTCACGTGCTCCTCGAGCTCGCGGAAGTCTCTCTCCGCGAACATGACCACGGTCGGCAACCGGCTGTTGCGCTGCATGAACCATTGAGTGAGTCGCCCCACGACGTGCAACCGGAGCGAGGCGTTGATCAGGAGGAAGTCGGCGCAGTCCTCGTCGGCGTACCGGCCGGCGAGCACCTCGGCGGGGCTGACCACCCGAGCCGGCAACCCGTCGGAGTT
This sequence comes from Actinoplanes sp. KI2, assembly GCF_025630775.1. Lineage (GTDB taxonomy): Bacteria > Actinomycetota > Actinomycetes > Mycobacteriales > Micromonosporaceae > Actinoplanes. Next base: position 43,017 of record NZ_JAOSZE010000048.1, on the reverse strand, counting down.
GACCGCCGCGCAGAGGTTGTCCGCCGTGACCGATCGCTCACTCACCACCAACGTGAGCCCGTGCAACACGGCATCCCCCTTCTTTTGGCACGTGGACCGCGACCGCGGCCACGACCCGGCCGGCGTGTCACCGCCGGTTGACGACGATCGTGGTGCGGTTGCGGCCACCGCTGTGCTCGTAGGTGATCTGGTCTGCCGCGTCCCTGGCCAGAAACAGGCCGAGCCCTCCGAGGCGCCGCCGGGCGAGCGGCTCGTTGAGGTCGTCCGGCGGGCCCACGGTGTCCGGGTCGAACGGAGGTCCCCGGTCGATCAGGATCAGCCAGACCCGGTCGGATTCGACACCCCCGGCGATCTCCATCTCGGCGGTGGCCACGCCGCCGTCGTGGCCGTGGACCACGATGTTGGTGACGAACTCCTCCGTCGCGAGTCGCAGTCGCCGAGCTTGCGGCTCGGACAGGCCCGCCACGCAGGCGAGCCCGCCGACAAACGCAACTACCTCCTCGAGCGAGTCGAGGACGGCCGGCAGAGTCAGCCGTTCCACGAAACCTCCTAGTCGGGTACCTCGTCACTGAAGACGACGCTCTGGTGGAATCCGACGAGCCGGATGGTCTGTTCGACGGCCTGGCTCGTGCGGACGAGAACGATGCGGACGCCGTCGCCCATCTTTTGCCGGGCGAACACCAGGCCGCGCATGCCGGCGGACGAGATGTAGGTCAGGTTGGTCATGTCGAGGACCAACTGCTCGACCTCGACGCCGGTGGCCGCCTCCTCGACCTGGTCCCGGAAGTTCTCCGCATGCAGTGTGTCCAGCTCGCCCTCGAGCGTGATCAGCGCGGTCCGCCCGTCGCGGCTCAGTGTTGCGTTGAATCCCATCTGCGTAACTCCTTGTCAGGTAACGGATGCTGGGCCGGTCAGATGCCGGCGTAACGGCCGACGAGCACCAGCGTCGCCCGCCCGCCCACCTTGATCCACTGCTGGTCGGCCAGCACCGGCTCGGCGCCCGGGACGTTCACGTCGGCGGGCTCCTCCGCTGCCGTGTCGGCGAACAGATGCCAGCGCATCCCGTCGGGGAGCACCGGCAGCTCGACCTCGTGGTCTTCCCAGTGGGAGTTCGCGGCCACGTAGATGTGCTCACTCGTGCCATCGGCCCCGCGACCGCTGCGCATGAGGCACATCAGACGGCTGGTCGGTGACCAGTCCGGCTGCCACGCCCGGACCCCGTGCCAGCTCACGTCGGGGTACCCGGTGCCGGACCGGTCGTCGCCGGTCGGGTGGTGGCGGCCGCGCAGCACGGCGTGCGCCATCCGGAAGTCGATACAGCGGCTGACGAACCGGAACAGCTCCGAGTTCTCGTCCGCCAGCGACCAGTCCACCCAGGTCAGTTCCGAGTCGTGGTTGTAGGCGTTGTTGTTGCCCTGCTGGGTACGGCCGATCTCGTCGCCGGCGAGGATCATCGGGGTCCCCTGGCTGAGCAGCAGCAGGAGCAGCGCGTTCTTCATCTGCCGGCGGCGCAGGCGGAGCACGCCCCGGTCGCCGGTCGCCCCCTCGACGCCGCAGTTCCAGCTGTTGTTGTCGTTGCCGCCGTCCCGGTTGTCCTCGCCGTTGGCCTCGTTGTGCTTGTCGTTGAAGGACACCAGGTCGGCGAGGGTGAACCCGTCGTGGCACGTGATGAAATTGATCGAGGCGAGGGCGCTGCGGTGCTCGTACAGGTCGGGCGAGCCGACCATCCTGGTCGCGAGCTCGGACGCGGTACCCATGTCCCCCTTGAGGAACCGCCGCAGCGTGTCGCGGTACTTCCCGTTCCACTCCGACCAGCGGAAGTAGTTGGGGAACGAGCCCACCTGGTAGAGACCGCCGGCGTCCCACGCCTCGGCGATGAGCCGGCAGTCCCGCAGCAGCGGGTCGTAGGCCAGCGCCTCGGGCAGCGGCGGATTCTGCATGGGCGCGCCGTCGAGCCCGCGGGCGAGGATCGCCGCGAGGTCGAATCGGAAACCGTCGACGTGATACTCGCTGGCCCAATACCGCAAGCACCAGTGCACGTAGTCCCGGACGACCGGGTTGTTGCAGTTGAACGTGTTCCCGGTGCCACTGAAATTGTAGTAATAGCCGTCGGGGGTCAGCATGTAGTAGGTGCGATTGTCCAGGCCACGGAAATGAATGGTCGGGCCGTTCTCGTTCCCCTCCGCGGTATGGTTGAAGACGACGTCGAGAATCACCTCGATGCCGGCCCGATGCATCTCCTTGACCATGTTCTTGAACTCGTCGCGCTGCATTCCGTATTTGCCGGTCGCGGCATATCCGGCCTTCGGCGCGAAGAACCCGACGGTCGAGTAGCCCCAGTAGTTGAACAGCCGCTCGCCGGTCTCCGGGTGGATCCGGCTGTTCTCGAACTCGTCGAACTCGAACACCGGCATCAGCTCGACGCAGTTGACCCCGAGCTCACGCAGGTACGGAATCTTCTCCACCAGGCCGGCGAAGGTGCCCGGCTCGGCGACGCCCGCGGACGGGTGCCGGGTGAAGCCCCGCACGTGCGCCTCGTAGATCACCAGGTCCTCGGCCGGGATGCGGAGGGGATGGTCGCCGTCCCAGTCGAAGTCGTCGAAGGTCAGCCGGGATCGGTACGGGTACGGGTCGTCCCAGTCCGGTTGCGTGCCCCACACGTCGCGACCCGACATCGCCTTCGCGTACGGGTCGGCCAGAATCCGGGTCGAGTCGTACTGGTCGCCGGGTTCGGGATCGGCCGGACCGAAGGCGCGGTAGCCGTACTCGATGTCCTCGAAGTCCAGGCCGAAGACGGTCATCGCCCAGACCCCGCCGACCCGGTACTCGTCGGGGAAGGGGATCTCCGCGACGGGGGTCTTGGCGCCCCGCCGGAACAGGACCAGCGAGATGGCCTCGGCGCCGCTGGAGAAGATCGAGAAATTGACGCCGCCGGGCACGAGGGTCGCGCCGAACGGGAAGGCACGCCCGGGACGGACGTCGTAGCCGGCGATCTGATCGGTCGGAAACGAATCGATCCGGTCCCGGAGCACGAGCGGACTGGTCATGTCAGGCTGCTCCGTTTCAACTCAGACTTGTTCAACGCCCGTACGCCCTCGGCGACCGTGTCCGCCACGACGAAGAATCCGAGGAAGCCGGTGGCGGACAGGACGGAACTCAGTTCGGCGGACAGACCCACGAGGGCGACCGAACTGTTCACCACCTGCGCCTGCCGGTAGATCAGCAACATCGTGCGCAGGCCGGCGCTGGAGACGAAGGGGACGCTCGTCAGGTCCAGGAGGATGCGCTCGTCGCGCGGAAGCGACCGGAGCACCTCCTCCTGAACCGTTGCGGCGAAGCGCCCATCGAGGTCGCCGGCGAGGCTGATCACCATGATCGAGTCAACGACGTGTCTCTGGATATCCACAATGCACTCCCAATACTCGCCTGCCGGCTTCCCCGTGGCGCGCTGTCAACCAGCGGCGACGAGCTGGACCTTGACGGTCAGGTCGTCGGAGGAGCCCGGCAGCTCGACGGTCATCTCGGTGGGGTCGAAGACCTCGTGCGGCTTGCCGTCGATCTCGACCTTGTCCAGCCGCACCCGGCCCTTCGGCAACAGGTCGGGCGCGACCCGCAGCGTGCGGTCGGCGTCCGGCCGCGGCTTGAACCACAGGGTCAGCGGCTGGCGGTTCATGAGCAGGTTGTTGTAGACGGCGGAGAGGTAGCACAGCTCCGCCGAGTGGTACATGCTCATCGAGTGGCTGCCCTTGAGCCGCTCGGTGCCGAGCAGGTAGGGCATCCCGTTGGCCAGCACGTTGAAATAGACGGCGCCCTCGTCGTGGTCGAGGAAGAACGTGTTGTAGAAGGCCTCGGCCTGGCGGGCCTCGCGGTGCAGATCGTCGCCGCCCAGGCTGCCGTAGAGAATCAGGTACGCGAGGATCGCCTGCTCCTGCTGCCACCACGCCTTGCGGTCGTGCCAGGCGAACCGGTGCCACTGCTGGTCGTCGCCGCGCACGCGTTCGACGACGTCGTACCAGCCGCCGCGCTGCCGGTCGCTGCCGACCGGCGGCATGATGCCGGCGATGTGGGTGGCGAGCCGCAGATATTCGTCCTTCGGCCGGTGCGCTTGCATGCGCATCAGGTTCCAGGCGATCTTGAGGTTGTGCCCGACAACCGCCCGGTTCTGCTGCCAGCTGTGCCCGTGGTCGGGTGACCAGTCGGTGAAGAACCGCTCGTTGACGAAGGGGCTGTTCTCGTAGTCGGGGAAGTGCGTGACGATCGTGTCGAACGTCCGCTCCAGCATCTCGGCGTAGCCCGGGTCGCCGGTGGCGAGGAACGCGTTGATCAGGTACGCGGGCGCGTGGTCGCCCACCGAGTTCCAGTTCTTGCGCGACTTGTTGTAGCCGAGCGTGTCGGCGTGCGGGCTCAGCCTTATCGGATCGATGTGCGAGTAGTACCCGCCGCCCTCGTGGTCACGGAAATGGTTCTCGAAAAGACGCATCGTGTGATCGATGTCGGAACGGATGCGCTTGTCGCCGGTGATGCGGAAGGTCTGCGTCGGCCCGGCGAGGGCGTAGATCTGCTCGTACATCGGCACGGCGTCGTAGTCGTCGTCGAACTCCGAGGTGAACAGCTTCTCCTCACGGTCTCCGTCGACCTTGATGCCGTGGTACCAGTACACGATGTCGTTGTCCGGGTCCACGAACCGCATGTGGTCGCGCAGGTACTGGGTGCCCTTCTCGGCGATCTCGAGGAACTCGTCGTGGCCGGTGAGCATGTAGGCCGAGGCCATGCCGTAGACCATCCGGGAGATCGTGTCGGTCTCCTGGACGTGGCTGGCGGCCTTCTCGCCGCCCAGCCGGATCTGCGTACGGTAGCTGCGGTAGTCGATCGGGCCGGCGCCGAACTGCGCCTTGCGGTAGAACCCCGCCAGCGAGCCGATCTGGTCGATCCACCAGGTCGACTTCTCGAAGTTGTACTCGCCGACCTTCCGGCCGAGGAAGACGAGCCGCTTGGCCTCGTAGGTGAAGCCGTTGTTCTCCGGGTAGAAAACGCCGTACACGATGACGTGCAGGCCCGGGGCGAGCAGTTCCGCGATGTGGCCGCTCGCGTCGGCGTACGGCTCGTCCAGGTTGCGCAACAGCTCGGCGGACGTGTCGCCGGTGAGGCCGACCTCGAACCGGCGGCCGTCGGCGGTCGCCATGGTGAACGCGCCTCGACTGCTGTCGTACTCGGTGACGTAGCCCGCGATGGTGTCCATGAACGGGCTGTAGATGTCGTCAGGCATGGGGAACCTCCACGGGTCGGGCCGGCCTCACGAACGCTTCCGCTCGGCGAGCAGACCGACGATGGTGTGGGCGAACAGGTGGCACTCGTGGACGCTGCGGCCGGTGATCAGGTTGCCGTCGACCACCACGTCCTGGTCGACGTATTCGCCGCCCATGTTGCGTACGTCGCCGACCAGGTTGTTGTGGGCCACGACCTTGCGGCCCCGGATGAGCTCGGGCACGGTCGCCAGCAGCCACATGCCGTGGCAGATGATGCCGACGAGCACCGACGGCGCGGCGAACGCGCGCTGCACGAACTCGGTCGCCGGCGCGAGCCGGTTGACGTCGTCGGTGTACCGCAACCGGTCGGAGACGATCCCCGACGGCACGATGACCACGTCGTACGAGGCGACGTCGACCCCCTCGAAGCTGCGGTCGACGGTGAACGGCACCCGGTACTCGTGACCGGTGAACGTCAGCGCCGGCTGGTCCCACATCCGGGTCAGGAAGTGGACCTCGGCGCCCTCCTCGGCGAACCTGCGCTCGTAGTAGAAGATCTCCTGCTCGACGAAGTCGCTCTCCATCAGGATCGCGATCTTCCGGTCGGCGAGCGGGCCGGCCGGGTTCGAGACGATGTCGGACATGGTGTGCCTCCTGGCGTCAACCGGCAGCCGTGACAAGGTCGACGAGGAACGGGCGGTCTCCGGCGAACATCCGCTCGACGGCCTCGTCGACCTCGCCGGGCTTCTCGACGCGGACCGCGTCGACGCGACAGCCACGCGCCAGGTCGACGAAGCCGATGTCCGGAGAGGACAGATCGAACGAATGGGGGAACTCGTGCCGCTCGATGCCGCGCTCCCGCCAGTACTCCGCGATGTTGTCGTCGAGCAGCCGGTACCGGTGGTTGTTGCAGATCACGAACTTGGCGCCGATGCCGTACCGGGCGGCGGTCGCCAGGGCCTGGATCGTGTACATGCTTCCGCCGTCGCCGGTGAACCCGACGACCGTCTTGTCGGGGCGGGCCAGCTTGGCGCCGATCGCGCCCGGGATGCCCACCCCGAGTGACCCGCCCCGGGTCAGGAACCAATGTCCCGGCAGCCGCGGCGGCAGGTGCGCACCGATGGCCGGCGACGAGGTGAGCCCCTCGTCGAAGACCACCAGATCGTCCGGCGCCCGCTCGGCCACCGCCCTCATGAAGGCGCTGAGAATCGTGCCGTCGTCCACGGGCGTCCCCGGCTGCTCCGCCCGGCGAGACTCCAGGCGGGCGGCGGCCCGGTCCCGGCCCTCCTGGGTGGTCACCCGATCGAGCGCGTCCGCCAGCGCGTCCAGGGTCGCCTTCGGATCCGCGACGAGACCGAGCGTCACCGGGTGGTTCTTGGCGATCTCGTAGCCGTCCAGGTCGATGTGGACGATCGGGGCGCCCGGCCGGAACGGGCTCGACAGTGCCGGGAACACCTCGGGGAACAGGTAGGTCCCGACCACCAGGACCGCGTCGGCGTCGGCTACCGCGGCCGTGCTCACGCCGCCGAACATGTGCCCGAGCAGCCCACGGTAGAGCGGGTGGCGGCCGTCGATGGCGACCTCCGACGAGTCGGCGCCCCAGACGTCGGCGCCGAGCCGCTCGGCGACGCGGGTCAGCGCTTGCTGCGCGCCCGACACCACCACCCCGTCGCCGAAGATGACGATCGGGCGGACGGCGCCGGCGAGCAGCGACGCGGCCCGGTCGACCAGCTCCGGGACGGCGGCGGCCGCGGCCTGCGGGATCGACGTGGGTACCACCGGCTCGTCGTTGGGCGCGTCGAGCACGTCCATCGGCAATGCCACGAAGACCGGTCCCCGCGGCGGCGTCATCGCAATCTTCACGGCCCGGCGCAGGACCCGCAGCACCGAGCCCGGGTCGACCACGCGGGTGGCGTACTTCGTCACCGGCCGCGCCATCGCGACCAGATCCGCGGCCATCTGCGCGTCCATGGCGTCGTACGGCAGCCCCGCCTCACCGGCTATCGCGACCAGCGGCGTGTGGCCCCGCTTGGACTGGTACAGCATCCCGATCGCGTTGCCCAGGCCCACTCCGCTGTGCAGCTGGAGCAGCGCCGGACCACCGCTGGCCCGGGCGTACCCGTCGGCGATCCCGGCGGCCACGGTCTCCTGAAGCCCCAGGATGTACTGGAAGCCGTCGTGCCGGTCCACCTCGTCGAGAAAGCCCTGCTCGACGGTGCCGGGATTGCCGAACATGTAGCCGAAGCCGTCGGCGAGGAACTGCTCGATGATCGCCGCTTTGCCCTGCCTGACCATGTGCCGAGCCTCCTGATCTCCACGCGGATGGGCCGGTCACCAGCCGAACCGGCGAAGGTCCTTCTCCAGGACATCGACGATCTTCTGGCCGGTGAGGAAAGAGTCCGGAGTGGACCGTCCGGTGATGAAGGGGTAGTCGACGATGACCGAGGTGTCCTTGCCGAAGTTGCCGTGATAGCGGCCCTCGGGGCCGGTCGCGTCACGCAGGATGTACTCCAGCGGGTACGGCGGCGGGCCCATGTCGAAGTCGGGTACGCCGAGGAAGCCGGTGCCGTCCTTGTAGTCGTACTCCTTGCAGTGCCCGGTGACGTGCTTGCCCCAGATGATGCTCTTGCGGTCCTCCCAGTCCCGGGCGAACGCGAGGCAGGCGACGCCGTAGCATTCGGCCGCGACCGGCTTGCCGGCCCGCAGGAACGCCAGGATCAGGGCGTGGACCCGCTCGTTGTTGGCCAGGTCGACGATCGGGCCACTGCCACCGACGATGAGCATCGTGTCGTAGTCGGCGACGTCGAGGTCGACCTTGTCGAGCTCACGGTGGTACGCCTCGAGCCGGCGCAGATAGTTGTCGTCACTGGTGTACGGACGCTCCGGGAGCCAGGCCTGGAGGCTGACCGGGGTGGCCATCCGGTCCGACTCGTCGAGGGCGCGGGTCAGCTTGGCCACCTCCGGCGACGTGACCGAACGGCCGAGCGGCGGATCCAGGTAATTCGGGTCCATGCTCGGCGGCAGCGCGTGCGGCTGTTTTCCGGTCGGCGTCGCGAAGACCACCGTATAGCCGTTCTCGTCGAAACAACTCAACGGCCCGACGAGTTCTTCACCCCAATATCCGTACTCCGACAACACGACCAGGACTCGTCTAGTCATGATCCCTCCTCCGGGAGAGCCGACGGGTTTACAGGAAAATCATGATTCCGGATTCGTATACGAGTCAACGACCGCCCGCCGGTCACCGAGCACGGCGGGGAATGAGCGGCCGGTATTCGTCAAGTTGTTTCTGCTATTTCGCAAAAAAATGTGGGAGGAGAGCGCGGGGGACGCTCCCCTCCCACAATGGAGGGCGGCACGAATCGGTTCAGCGCGGCTGCGGCCCGATGATCCAATGCTCCTTCGCGGTCATCGAGAACAGGTGCGCCGGGTCGGCGACGGCCTCTTGGGCGGGACGTACCCGGTCGCCGTAATGGCTCGACGCGAGGGCCGCGCGCAGCGCGTCGACGTCGTCGAACCACAGCTGCTCGACACTGTCGAAACCCGCCTCGCCGAACGTGTAGAACCCGTCGCGGGTGTGGCAGTGCAGGTAACGCCGCAGGCCGGGCAGGCCGGCGACGATCGGCGCGTACAGATCGAGAGTCAGCCGGCGGTACGTCGCCAGGTCGAGCCCCGGGCGCCGCTTCATCAGCACGGTCAGCTTCACCCCACCGGGCTCGGTGGCCGACAGCGGCGGCCCGGTCACGATCTCGTGGGCCTCCGTGTCGATCCCGATGGTCAGCCAGAACGCCGCCCAGTTCGGCTCGTCCAGCCGGGCACCCTGCAGAAATTCTTCACTACGCAAAGACGCCAGCTGTTCGGTGTCGTTCTCCAGCCAGATCTCGGCAATTCCCTGATGCGGCAGCAGCGACTTGCCCAGATCGCCCTCGAAAGGGATTCTCGTGTCGATCAGGTACCGCTTTATCTGCGATATCCGGCTGGCGTACTTCACCGCATGGACGTGGACCCAGTAATCCTGGAACTCCGCGTCGCTCAACTCCGGTTTCGGCGCCGCGAAAATAAACTGGTGAATCATCCTGTGCTGCTCCTTCCCGCCGTCTTCGCCGCGAGATCCTGTTTGATGAAGTCGGCGGCCCGTTCACCGATCATGACCGTCGTGGTGTGCGTGTTGGCGGAGACGATCGACGGCATGATCGAAGCGTCCGCCACCCGGAGCCCTTCGACGCCGTGCACCCGCAGCCGCTCGTCGACGACGGCGAGGCTGTCGACGCCCATCTTGCAGGAACCGGCGTAGTGGTAATAGGAACCGACGTTGTTCAGAACCCAGGTCCGCAGCTCGTCGCGGGTGCCGACGGCCGGCCCCGGCGCGATCTCCGACACCCCCCACCCGTCGACGAAGGCACGGGTACGGTAGATCTCGCGCGTCATCTCCACCATGGTCGTCGTGCGTTCCAGGTCGGACCGCTCACCGAAGTAGTTCGCGCTGACCTTCGGGTACGTGGTCGGGTCGGTCCCGGCCAGCCGCACCCAGCCGCGGGACAGCGGGCGGACCAGGCCCGGCAGGGCGAGGATGACGTGCGGGTCGACGAGCTCGTGCACCGACGCGACCGGCTGCCCGGTCTGCACGCGCCGGATCACGTTGGCGAAGAACTGGTCGCCGAAAGGCGCCCGGTGCACCAGGCAGATCTCCAGATCGGGCACGGGCAGCCCGGGCTGGGAGCCCCAGAAGAGCGCCACCTCGGTGACGTTGCCCCGCGGGTCCTCCCCTGGCTTGGACATGTACCCGATCGGGCCGATGATCAGCGGATGGTCGTGGAAGTTCTGCCCGACGCCGGGCAGGTCCACCGCCACCGGAACGCCGACCTCGCGCAGATGTTCCGGGTCGCCGATGCCGGAGAGCATCAGTAGCTTAGGCGACTGCACCGCGCCCGCGCTGACGATCACCTCCTGGGTGGCGCCGACCGTGTGGGTCTGGCCGTCCCGCAGGTAGGTGACGCCGGTGCACCGCGAGGCGTCCAGGACCAGCCCGGTCGCGAGGGCGCCGGTCAGCACGGTCAAGTTCGGACGGCCCAGTGCCGGTTCGAGGTAGCCGGCGCGCACACCGCACCGCCGCCCGTCCCGGATGTCGACGTGGTGCCAGCCCGCCCCGAACGCCTCGGCGTTGAAGTCCGCGACCCTCGGGTAGCCCAGCTCGGCGCAGCCCTCGAGAAACGTCTCCGAGATCGGGTTGCCGGTGTCCGCCGCGTCCACGACGGTGATCGGGCCGTCCCGGCCGGCGTCCGGGTTGGTGCCGTCCTTCTGGTTCTCGAGCTTCCGCAGGTACGGCAGCACGTCGGGGTAGGACCAGCCGGCGCAGCCCCCGTACGCCCACGAGTCGTAGTCCGCCGGGCGGCCCCAGGTGTGGATCATGTGATAGATGTTCGACGTGCCGCCGAGCCCGCGGCCCGACGCGTTGTAGACCTGGCGCCCGTCGAGCCCCGGTTGCGGCTCGCTCATGTAGGCCCAGTCCAGGTCGGTCAGCAGCACCTCGTTCCAGCGGGACGGGCTGACCACCGCGTCGGTGATGTCGGGCCGGCCGGCCTCCAGCAGCAGGACCGTGGCGTCCGGCATCTCGCTCAGCCGGCTGGCGATCACCGCACCTGCCGCGCCGCTGCCGACGACCACGAAATCGTACGTGTCAGGCATGTCTGTCGCTCCTTCCGCGGGCCGGCCTCAGCCGGCGGCCTCGACGATGAGGTCCGCCGCCTTTTCCGCGATCATGATGGTGGCCGCGTTGGTGTTGCCGGCGGTGATCGTCGGCATGACGGACGCGTCGGCCACCCGCAGCCGGTCCACACCGACGGTGCGCAGCCGCGCGTCGACCACCGCGTCGCGGTCCGCACCCATCCGGCAGGTGCCGACCGGGTGCCAGACCGTGGACGCCGACTCCCGCACGTAGCCGGCCAGATCCTTGCGATCGGTCAAGTGACCGCCCGGGGCCAGCTCGCGGCCCCGCAGCGCGGAGAAGGCGGACGTTTCGACCAGTTCGCGCGCCAGGGTGATGCCGCGCACCAGCACGTCGACGTCGGCCTCGGCGGTCAGATAGCCGGGGTCGACCACGGGCAGGTCGAGCGGGTCGGCCGACCGCAGCGAGACCGTGCCCCGGCTGTGCGGGCGGGCCAGGATCGGCGCGAAGGTGAATCCCGGCCCGTCGACCCGGTACCGGTCGTCGACGAACTGCACCGGGCCGAAGAAGTACTGCAGGTCCGGGGAGGCGGCCGGCAATCCCTCCCGGGTGTGCACGAAAATTCCCGCCTCCGAGAGCAGCTGCGGGAACGCGAGATCCCGCAGGCTCTGATACGCCACGCCGAACAGCAGGTGGTCCTGCAAGTTGCGCCCGACCCCCGGCAGGTCGACGACGGTGTCGACGCCGTGGCGGGCCAGTTCCGCGGCCGGGCCGATCCCGGAGAGCATCAGCAGCTTCGGTGAGGCGAGCGCGCCGGCGCACACGACCACCTCCGAGGTCGCGCCGACGACGTGGCGGGCGTCGCCCGCCACGTACTCCACCCCGACCGCCACCCCTCCGGAAAGCACCACCCGGGTCGCCGTCGCACCGGTGTGGACGGTCAGCCGGGGATCGTCCCGGAGGGGGTCGAGGAACGCGGTAGCGGTGCTCGCGCGGCGGTCGCCGGGCGTCCGGGTGGACTGGTAGAGGAACGCCGCGTTCTCCTGGCGCTCGCCGTTGTAGTCCCAGTCGGCGCCGCCGTCGAAACCGAGTTCCCGGGCGGCATCCAGGAAGGCGAGCGACGCCTCCGAGGGCGCCGGGTAGGGCACGACATCAAGCGGGCCATCGGCGCCCCGGTACAGCGAGGAAGCGCCGTGATAGTTCTCCGAGCGCCGGAAGTACGGCAGGACGTCTTCGTAGCTCCACCCCTCGTTACCGAGAAAGTTCCAGTGGTCGAAGTCCCGGCGGTTGCCCCGCACGTACATCATCGCGTTGACCGACGTGCCGCCGCCGACCAGGCGGCCCTGCGGGAGGTGCACGGTGCGGCCGTTCAGCGCGGGCTGCGCGGCCGTCTCGTACGGCCAGGTCACGGTGGGGTCGCCCCACATCGACGTCATCGAGGCGATGTCCGTGTGGTGGACGCTGTCCCGGTCGTCGGTGCCGCCCGCCTCGAGCACCAGGACCGAGGCGTCGGTACGGTCCAGCAGCCGCCGGGCCACGACACACCCGGCCGCTCCGGCGCCCACCACGACGTAGTCGTAACTGCTTGCGAAGTCCATCTCGGCGCTCCTCGGTCGTGCTCAGGTGGCCAGCAGGTCCCGCAGGATGCCGTCCACGGTCTTCACATCCGCCTCGGACAGCGCGAAGGTGGCGAGGTGGCCGAAGTTGCTCACGACCTCGCGGTACAGCGCGCCAGGAATCCGCTCGGCGTCACGGGCGCACTCCGCCGGTGGGAACATCGGGTCGCCGGTGAAGGCCACCACGACCGTACGGGCCTTGATCGACCCCAGTGCCTCGGTGAGATCCCCGCCGCCGGACGGGTCGGCGGCCCGGGCCTTGCGCGCCTGGGCGATGATGTCGTTCGGGTCGTGAGGCAGCCAGAACGCTTCCCAGAAGCGAATGATGAAGTCCTCCATCGAGGAGAAGCCGAGACCCTTCCAGGCCTCCTCCCCCTCGCGGTAGAAACCGAGCGGCGGCAGGGTGACCGCGGTGCCGTGCGCCATCCGCCGCACCCCGGCCTGCATCGACTGCGCGTCCGGATAGAAGCCGCCGTGGTAGGCCGCATCGCCGGTCAGCGGCTCCTCCAGGACGCTGCGCAGCCACAACCGGGTCCACGGCGACGGCTGCGGCGCACCCGCGATGGACGCGACGCGCTTGACGACCTCCGGGTAGCGGACCGCCCACTCATAGGTCTGCAGGGCACCGACCGACCAGCCGAGCACGAGCTCGAGCTGGTCGATGCCGAACTGCTCGCTGAGCAGCCGGCGCTGCGCGATGACGTCGTCGGCGATATGGACCGCCGGGAAGGCGCCCCGGTCGAACGGCGCCGGCGTGTTGCTGGGCGACGACGAGGGCAACAGCCCGAAATGGCCGGGCAGAATGATGAAGTATTCGGCGGGGTCCAGCGGGCGGCCCTCGCCGATCCACGTCTCGAGCGCCTCCGGGGCGCCCCCGAGGAAGTTGGGGAAGAGAATGGCGTTGCTCCGGGCCGCGTTGAGCGTTCCGAAGGTGGTGTACGCCAAGCTTGCGTTCGGCAACGTGACGCCGCTTCGCAGCGTGAAGTCGCCAAGGTTGAAGGTGTCCATCTCGTACGCCCTTCCGTTGCTAGACCAGACCTGTTTCCACGAAGCTGGGAACCAGGTCGACGACCAGATACTCGAGGTAGTACTTGCCCCACATCGTCTGCCAGAGGCCGAAACGCGGGTCGAACGGCTCTCCCCGCGTCTCGGCGAGCTTCGCCTCCAGATCCCAGACGACCGAGTCGAACTCGGCCGCGGTGAACGGGTATCCGAAGTGGATGGCCGCGTCGATGACCTCGTCCTTGCTCCTCGTCTTCAGCGAGTCGAGGACATCGGGACGGGCGGCCGCCTTACGCAGGAACTCGATGACATTTGCCGCGGTCACGTCGGCTCACCCGCGGCGAGCGCGGCGAGCTCCTCGTCGGTGTGCCTGGACACACAACACTCCACCAGGTACTCGAAGTGATACCGCCCCCACATCTGGCGCCACAGCCGGCTACCGCCGTCGAAGGCGTCCTGGTCCTTGTTCACGATGACGTTCGCCTCCAGCCGGCCGACGACGTCCGCCACCTCGTCGGGGGTGAAGTCGTAACCGTCGTTCTTGGCGTGGAACACGAGCTGCGCCAGGTCGCGCCGGCTGTACCGGGCGAGAGTCGCCCGGTCGTAGCGGGCGTCCCGCAGCAGCCGGACGAAGTCCTGCTGGGCCATCGCGTCGCCCCTAACCGATCGGGTGCTTCTTGAAGAAGGTGTAGGCGGCCTCGGCCACCGCGACCGGGTTCATGCTCTGCATGCCGTGCGTGGCGAACGGGATGCCGCACCGCTCCGCCTGCGGCAACCAGCTCATCAGGAACCGCTGGGTCTCCCGGAAGCCGGGCATGGCCGCCTCGCTGTCGAGGCCCATCGCCGCCAGCACCGGCATCCCCGGCTTACGGTCCACCAGCTGGTCGGCCTGGGACATCTTGAATCCCCACGAGGCGACCGCCGGGAAGTCGACCTGGAACGTGGTGTCCACGCACTGCTCGACCCGCTGCCACACGTCCAGCGGCCCGGTCATCTCCACCGCGCCGAGGAAGCGCGGCCCGCACACCGCCTCCATGTACTGGAATGCGGCGCCGAGCTTGTCGCCGTTCTCGAACAGCTTCATCGCGTTGACATACGCGTCGATGTTCGCCTGAACCGCTGCCGGCTCCTCGCGGGGCAGGTAGGGCTCGAGCAGCACCGCGGAGTGCGCCCGTTCCGGGTAGGACAGGAGGAACTGGAACGCGATGACCCCGCCGAAGGAGAAGGCCAGGATGTGCGCCTTGTCGATGCCGAGGTGATCCAGCAGCTGCCGGACGTGGTCGGCGCCCTCCTCGATGCTGAGGGAGTCCTTGTCCAGGGTGCTGCCGTTGTACCCGGCGCGGTAGTAGCTGATGAGCTGGTATTCGTCCAGCAGCGGTGGAAAGAACTTCATGGGGGTGATGAGACTGTCGGCGACGCTGGTGCCGTGAATGCACAACACCGGTTCCCCGTTGCCCAGCACCGCGTACCTGAGTTCGGCATTGTCGACCTTGGCCCGCCGGTCGTGCTCGACATTCCACTCGCGGCCGAGATACAACGCGTGATCAACCATTCTCGCCTCCGGCCCGATTTCTGCGTACCACGGGAAATTCAAAATGGATCGTCACCACGGGCGGGTGAAGCGGTCAATGGCGTGGCCGTTCCCGGCGCGCATGGCAAGGCATTGACGGCCGGAATTCGTCAAGTCGTGCCCGGCAGTCCCCCGTTCACCCGCACGGCGGAAGCCGATCCGGGAGGACCACGCGACCTCGGGAAGTACCGGCCGGTTCCCCGGCAAGTCACGGCCGGTCGCCGCGCGACCGGCCCATGCGGCCGCCGCGGCGTCTTGAATCGGGGGATGACCACTGTCGCTTCCCCACGTCTCGTCCGCCCGGCCGGGCTCTGGTGTGCCGCCGGAGCGGCCGTCATGGTCGTCGTCAGCCTGATCACCGTGCTCGACGACAGCCTCGGCCGCCCCGGCACCTGGGCGTTTCGCTACAGCGGGATCGTCCTGGTCGCCGGTCACCTGCTCGTCTTCGCCGGCATCCTCGCGCTGGCCCGGAGCGGGGTCGCGGGCTCCGGGCCGCTGTCGCGGATCGGTCTGCTGGTCGCCGCCGGCGGCGCGCTGCTGATCGCAGCCGCGGAGCTGATCCTGCGGTTCGCGTTCGACCTCGGCGAGGTGTTCTTCGGCATCGGCACGCCGCTGGCCGGCGTCGGCCTGGTCCTCGGCGGCGTCGGCGTGCTGCGGGCCGGCCGCTGGTCGGGCCCCCGCCGGTTCGTACCGCTCCTCTGTGGGCTGTACGTCTTCGCGGTGCTGTACCCGGCCGAGACGCTCGCGGGCGGGGCGAGCTACCCGGCAATCGCCGGGTGGAACCTCTGCTTCGTCCTGCTCGGCGCGGCCATCGCCGTCGACCTCCAGCGGTGAGCTCCATTACTTGTACAAGTACCGGGCGTTCCGTCCGCGCCGGCACCGGATCCTCCCGACGACGATTATCGTGACGAGATGACTGGCCGATTGGACACAGATCGCGCGATCGTCGAAGAATTCCGGGCGAATCACGGCCGGGTCGGCGGCGATTTTCGAAGTGTGCCGCTGCTGTTACTCACCCACACCGGAGCGAAAACCGGCCGCCGTCACACATCGCCGCTGACATATCTGCGGGACGGCGACCGGATCGTCATTTTCGCATCCAATTTCGGGGGCCCCGGAAATCCGGCGTGGTATCACAATCTGCGGGCCGACCCACGGGCCTTCGTCGAGCTCGGCACCGAGAGCTTCGACGTCGTCGCGAACGTCGCCACCGGCGACGAGCGGGACCGGCTCTTCGCCCGCCAGGTCGCGCGCGCCCCCATTTTCGCGTCGTTCCAGTCGAGGACGACGCGGAGAATTCCGGTAGTCGTGCTGACGCGGGCCGGATGACCCGCGTCGGGTGCGGTGCGGCGGTGTCTCTCAGCCGGCCACCGGCACCGTCGCACCGCGGCCGGCGAACGCGAGCAGGTCCACGAGCGTGTACCGATCCGGGCTCGCCGACGGCAGCGTCGGCCGCCAGCCGTCGTCCACCGACAGGTACGAGTCCGGGTCGGCCCGCACGAGGCCGATCAGCACCTCCGCGACGATCCGGCCGCCGACCGGCCCGAGTCGGTCGCCGTTCGCCCTGTGCTGCGCCTCCTTGAGGACGTAGAACCACAGTGGAGTGCCGCCGGCCGAGCGCGGCAGGCCTACCTCGGACGGGTCCAGCGGTTCGAGGCCCATGGCCCGCGCGACCGCCTCTCCGGACGGGAGCCCGAGCGCGGCGCCACGCTCGAGGTCCCGAACGGCCAGGGACTGGTACGCCGCGACCGGGACGTTCCCGGTCACCTCGTGCGGCAGGCCGATGAGGCTCGAGGGCAACCGCCCGTCCAGCTTCCTCGTCCGCTGGGCGCGGGCCGCACCAGGGAAGTCGAACAGCTCCGCCCAGTCGACCGCGTGTTCGGGGCCGACCGGCCCGAACCCCATGAGGTCGGGCAGGATCTGGTACTGCGGGCCGCCGAGGCGCAGGCGGTACAGCTGGCGGATCTGCCCGTGGCCGTATCGGTAGGCGCCGTGCGCGAACTCCACCGGGAGGTACACGCCTCCCGGCGGCGGGCGGAACAGCTGCGGGCCGTCGCGCAGCAACTCCGCGACCAGATCCGGACCGGCCAGCCTCGGCAGGAAGTCGTTCACCACCAGGTACTGGTAGTGCCATCGCAGCGCACGACGGGCCGACACGTACAGGTCGTCCTCGCCCATCCCGTCCGCGCGGAGCCGGTCGACGAGGGCGTTGTGCGCATGCAGGAACGCCACGTGCAGCTGGTTGACGAACAGATGCACATCGTTGCGAGGGTCGCCGAGGACCGCGACCCCCTGGGCATTGCGGGGCACATCGGTTCCGCTCCCCGACAGCAGCAGCTTCGCCGGGTCGTTCCGGTCGAACAGGTACGGCGCCCCGACCGGCCCGGCTCCGTAGAGCGCCTCCAGGTTGATGCACGGACTGTGTGCGTTACGCAGCCCGGCGAGATCCGCGCGGGTGCCGATCGGCGAGCGGTCCGCGGTGATGTCGTGCGCGACGAACTGGCCGAAGAACGGCCAGCCGGCCGCCTCCGCACCGTCGTCGGACCCGTCCACCCAGGCCGCTGCCGGCCCGGCGTCACACACCCCGCCGGCCTCTCCCAGCGTTCGCAGCACGTCGTCGCCGACGACGAGCGGCGGCAGATCGGGCAGCAGGCGCGCGTACCGGGTGCCGAGCGGTGCCCCGTCGACGACGGAGGCGAGCACTTTGCACCAGTCACGGACCGCCGGTGCCGTCATCGCTGCCCCGCGGGCAGCAGAAAGAGCTCGTCGACGTAGCACCAGGCCCAATCCTCCCCGGGCTCGAAGGACCGGGCCAGCGGGTGGCCGGTCTCGTGGAAGTGCCGGGTGGCGTGCCGCCGCGGCGAGTTGTCGCAGCAGGCCACGTGACCGCAGACGAGACACTCCCGCAGGTGCATCCAGATCGTGCCCTCCCGCAGGCAGTCCTCGCAGCCGTCGGTGGTGGACGGCTCGACCGCCCGGGCCTGCCCGAGGTGGACGCAGCGGGCGTTCGGAGAGTCGTCGGCGGCGACATAGAGCGGCTTGGTCATGAGTCAGCTCCCTCGGAAACCATGCCGTCAGATGCGCACGTGCTGGATGAGCCCGTCGCGCACGGTGAACTCCACCTTGGCGCGTCCGTTGAACCCGGTGGAGTGCACCTTCGACCGAAGCAGCGCGCCGTCCGGCCGGGGCTCGATGCGTCGCACCTCGATCTGCATCCCGGCGCCGATGAACTCCCGATCCGACCATCCCACGATGGCCTCGATCCCCTCGAATTCCCGTCCCGTGTCGACCACCACGGCGTCGGGGGCGAACAGGGCACGAAACGCGGCGCGGTCGGCGTTGTTCGCAGCGTCGACCCAGCCCTGCGCGAGCTCGATAGCAGTGGGCATCTTCGTCCTCCGATGGCGCGAAAATCAAAACAAATTGGACGTTACCCACGAGCAAACGCGAATCAGATCGCCGGGTCGAGACTGGCCGCAACTACGTCAAGTCCGGCACCCGTACTGCGTCGGCTTGCCGATCGGACTTTCACCGGCCCCGGTGAGGCAGCCCGTGTCGTCTCCGGGGATCGAGTCGGGCCTGCTTCGCGGTGCGGGTCATGCGGACTCTTCCGCGTTCGACGGGGAATGCCGGGCGGCGGGGACACCGCTCCAGGTGTCGTGGTCGATCTTGCGAAGACGCTCGTCCTCGTTCTCCGTGATCCGGGCGCAGGCGTAGCGCAGGATCGGCGGAGCCATCACCGAGCTGACGATGGCGACCAACACGATGATCGTGTAGCTGCCGGTGTTCAGGATGCCCAGCCGCAGCCCGGTGAGCGCCACCACCACTTCGACCACGCCGCGGGAGTTCATGCCCGCGCCGATGGCGAGGCTCTCCCACCGGCTCATCCGACTGAGGCGGGCACCGGCGTACGCCCCGGCGAACTTGCCGAGGGTCGCCACGGTCAGCACGACCAGCGCGGCGAACGCGACCCTGGGCTGGGCCAGCGCGGTCAGGTCCATCCGGAAGCCGGCCGCGGCCAGGAAGATCGGCGCGAGCACGCTGAGCACGACCGTGCGCAGGGGCGCCAGTTTCGCGCCGTTCGCGGCCCGGGGCAGCCCGACCAGGATGCCCGCGACGAAGGCGCCGAAGACCGGCTCCATGCCCAGGGCCTGCGTGATCGCCGCTCCGGTCAGCACGATCACGACGGCGGCCACGATGCTGGGGCCGGGCGCCGCGCTCCGGTCGGCCAGGCGCATGACCCGGCGGACCAGGGGCCGGCCCAGGAGCACGGCGAGCACCACGAAGCCGAGCAGGTAGGCGGCGGCCGTCACGACGTGCCCGATGCTCAGCCCGGCCACGGTGGCCATCGACACCACCGACAGCAGGAACCAGCCGACCGCGTCGTCGATCGTGCCCGCCGCCATCGTCAGCTGGCCCATGTCGCGGTGCAGCAGCCGCATGTCGGAGAGCGTCTTGGCGATCACCGGAATGGCGGTCACACACATCGCCACGCCGATCAGGCCGGCGAACAGGAGCCGATTGCGGGCCGGGGTGCCGTTGATCCAGGCTGCCATCTGATAGCCGACGACCAGGCCGAGAGCGAGCGGCACCAGCATGCCGCCCACGCTGATCCGGGCCGCGGTGGCCTTGCGCCGCCGGACCATGGCCACGTCCAGGTGCGTTCCGGTGAGTCCGACCAGAAGCAGGATGCCGATCTGGCCCATGCCGTCCAGCAGGTGCATCTGCTCGGCGGCCCGCGGGAAGATCCAGCCGGTCAGGCTGGGCAGCAGGTGACCCAACAGCGATGGTCCGAGGATGACGCCGGTGGCCAGCTCCCCCACGATGGCCGGCAGGCCGACCCGCTCCGCGAACGCGGCCAGGAGGCGGGCGACCAGCAGCAGCGTCACCATGGCGACCAGAAAGACGAGCAGCGCATGCCCGCCGAGCGCCGCCGGCGGCGCGGTGAACCTCATCCGACGATCAGTGGCGGGCCGGCCACCGCACCCCCGGCAGGCGGCGGTTCGACTTGTTCGACCAGAAGTTGTCTCGAATCCTGCATATTTGGCATCACAGGTCCCCCGTACTCGGCAATTCTCATTGCGATACGGAATTTGACCGTACCCGCGTCCAGGGCCGGAACACGGCGTCCACTCTGGAACGAGGTGCTTTACCGAACCTCTGGAGCCAGAGTTCCGGATCTCGAGCAATGCGTGGCGGCACGCCCCGCTACCACGCCCATCTCTGGAGCGGGTTGCCGTCACACGTCGCGAGCCTGATCGGTGCGTACTCCTCCGGCGAATCCGCGGCGAGGCACAGCGCCGGATTCGCGATCGGCCTGATCGTCGCGTCCGGGTCGAACTGCCAGGTCTGCGCCTCGGAGCTGTCGCACGTGTAGGTCCAGATCTGCTGACCCGCCGCGAAGTTCCTGCCCGGCACGTCGGCGCAGTTGCCGAGCACGCGCAGCGAGTTGTCGTCGGGCAGCCGCGTCAACGCCTGCGCCTTGGTGCTGTTGCAGGTGTACGTCTGCAGATAGGTGCGGATCGCCGTGGTGGCCGCCGGCACGTCGACACACCGGCCGGTGCTGTTGCTGACGGGGCTCATCACCGGGTTGGGGCTCTTGGCGACCTGAACCGTCCTGGCGACCGAGGGGACACCGTCGGCGTCGATAACGAAGAGCATGTAAAAGCCGGGCGGCGCCACCCCACCGGTCGGCGGGCCGGTGACCGTCAGTGTCGTGCCGGAGGCCGAGAAGGTCAGCGGCACGTACCGCTGCCCCTGGTCCACGCCGTGGGTCACGTCGCTCAGCCCGACCAGCGCGACCTTCTTGATGTTCGCCGCCTGCGGCGAGGAGATCGTGAACGTCGTGTCGATGTCGATGCTCGCCGGTGCCGCGGCGACGACCGGCCGCGCCGCCGGCTGACCGCTGCCGTCCTGCTTGTAGAGGTACGGCGGGGTGAAGTACTCGATGTTCTTCTCGAGGTAACCGGCGTCCATGCAGACGCCGCAGACGCCGCCGCCGCCGGTCATCACCCGGCCGTCCGGCAACAGCGAGGCCGTCGAGTGATACTGCCGGATGCGGCCGGCGTTCGCGAGCAGCGTCCAGCGGCCGGTGACCGGATCCCAGCGTTCCGCCGCCGTCGCGGCGTGGTTCAGGTCGACGAGGTCCGAGGTCGCGGCACTGGTCATGCCGCCGGTCGCCAGCACCGAGCCGTCGGCGAGCAGGGTCGCGTTGAGTTGCCGCCGGCCGGTCGCCATGGAGCCGGTCGCGGCGATCGACAGGTTCTGCCCGGTCCCGCTGTCCACGACGACGGCGGTCCGGGTGGGCACGTTGGCGATGCCCTCCTCGGTGGTCTTGCCGCCCCCGACGACGAGGGACTTGCCGATGTTGTAGGTGGCGAAGCTCCCGTACTCCCGGGCGAGCCCGTCGCGGGTGCTGGTTGCCGTGATCACGCCGTCGCCGGCGGTGTTGATGGTGTATCCGGCGTCGTACGGCCCGAAGAGCCCGAGCTGGGTGTCCGGGCGAGAGCCCAGGAAGGGATAGATGCGTGCGTTGTACTGGGTGAAGCCGTTGAGAGCCCGGATGGCGCCGTTGGTCTGGTAGACCTCGGCGGTCGCCGGACCTCCGCCGATGATCACCTCCTCGCCGTTCGCCGTTTCGGCGACCGAGGGATACCAGCGCGCGCCGGCCATGTCATTGCCCCGCGTCCACGTTTCTGTCTGCCAGTCGAAGATGTGGGTCCGGACCGTGCCGTCGAGTGCCGCGTTCGCGTTTCCGCCGGCGACCAGAATGTTTCCGTTGCCGAGATGCGCGAAACCGGCGCAGAAGAGGTTGGACCCCTGTAGGTCGACCCGCTTGTACGTGTTGTCCGCCGGATTCCACACCATCGCGCGGGTGAAGCTGTGATCGGGATAGCTCTCGGCCGCATTGTCGCCGACGGAGTCCCAGATCAGCACCTTGCCATTCGGCAGCACGGCCTGGAATACCGGAACGACGGGCGTGTCGACGACCTGGCTCCACGATCCCCACCGCCCTGGGTCCGTGACCACCGCCGCCTTGGTGCGCGTCGATCCGGGGCGCAACCCGGTCGCGCGCCGGATCCGGGCCGCGTTCCCGGCGGTCTGCTGCTCGATGACCCGCATCGGCGTTCCCACCAGGTCCTGGGCCATGTGCTCGGGTGAGTCGTCGTGCCCGTGGGCATGCTCGTGAGCATGCACGTGGACGTGGTCGCCGGCTTGCGTGTGCCCGGCATTGCCCGCTGCGGCGGCCGGGCCGGTGGCCGCCGTGCCGAACAGGAGCAATGCGGACAGCAGCCCGAAGGCGCCGAGGCCGCGACGCGTACGCATGCCGGATGTTCCTTTCGCGGAGGTTAAACGACGATTACTTTCGACGACATATCGGGCCCCTTTTCGGTCCGTCATTTACGGGTCGTCGCGGAATCGTCGCCGGCACCGTCCATCTCATGTGGTCGGTAAGATCACCCTAGCCCCTCACCAAGTCGCGCTTCAATTTGTCCGATCGGCCGGCCGCGGTGATTAGCATCGCATTTGGTCGATGTCCGGTGGCCGGCCCCGTCGTTCTGGGCCGGCCACCGGCAGGTCAGATGGCGCCGGCGCGGCCTACGGGAAGGAGACCAGGTAGGCGTTGTTGGTGGTCGAGTTCGCCGGGCCACCGGTGTTGTTGATGATGTGCGAGACGGTGCCGACGCCGCCGAGGGAGACGACCGCCATGTCGTGGAACTTCACTCCCGCGACCGCGGGCACCTCGAACGAGTGGAGCGAGACGACCGCCGGGTTGACGTTGAAGTAGCAGTAGCTGCCGAGACCCCAGGCCTCGAACGTGGTGACCCCGGACGCCACCTTGATCGCCGGGTAACCGTTCTGCGACCCGTTCATCCAGGCGGCCTGGTTCGGCGGGTCGTACGGCATCTCGTTCTGGAAGAACACGATCTTGCCGTTGGCGCCGTTCCAGACGACCTCGTTCTTCTGGTAGTGCTCGACGAACAGGCCGGTCGTGAGCACGTTGTCACCGTTGACGGTGAGGCCGTTGTCCGCGGTGTTCACGGTCCAGCCGATCCCGGCGCCGTGGTCGGCGCGCCAGGCCCAGGTGTGGTCGACGATCGTGTCGTTGTTGTTGACTACCAGGCTGTTGGTGGCCTTGCCGGCCACCATGCCGCCGATCCGGAAGAACACGTCCTGCACCGTGGTCGGGTTGGCCGCGTGCGACACCCCGGACTTGGCGGTGCCGACCTTGAGCAGCGTGTCGCTGTTGGTGGTGCCGGCATCGAAGAGCAGACCCTTCAGCCGTACGCCGTCGACGTCCGCGACGTCCATCGCGTTGACACCGCCGTCCGGAATGATGGTCGGGTAGCCGATGCCGAGCACGGTCGTGTTGGCCTTGGTGACGTGCAGGGTCTGGTTGACGTGGTAGATGCCGGGCGTGAAGAAGATGTTGCACCCGTTGGCCAGTGCGGCGTTGATCGTCGCTGCCGAGTCGCCCTCGTGCGCGACGTAGAAGTTGCTCATCGGCAGCGAGGAGCCGGGGGTGCTCCCGCCCGCCCAGCTCGGCCCGGAGGCGTTGGTGCGCAGCGACGGCAGGAAGACGCGGTACTTTCCGGCCGAGTCGAGGTAGAGGTAGGGCACGTCCCGCGACACCGGCGTGGTGGCGAGAGTCGTGTAGCGGGGTCCGGCCGCGGCGGTGTTGAAGTTCGTCGCGGGGGCGCCGCCGACGCCCGAGAACACCATGTTCCAGTTGGAGCCGCTCCAGGCGCCCAGGGTGCTGTCCTTGGTGTACCACTGCTGCTGAGAGGCGGACTCGGTGGTCCCGTCGACCTTCGAGTCGGAGATGTAGCCACCGCTGGCCCAGCCGTAGCTGGCCGGGAAGAGGTTGAGCCCGCCGATCACGTGGATCCGGCGGAACGGCGCGGCCTGCGCGACGGCCCAGCGGTCGGTGCCACCGAGCGTGTTGATCGACAGGTTCTCGGCCGACCGCCAGAAGTTCTGGGTCGCGTTGCCGGCGTCACTGGCGTTGAACGCGTCCACCGTCACGGCGCCGTTGATGCGTACGTCATCGGGGTTTTGCCCGACGCCGAGGATCGAGGTGTTGAAACCGATGTTCGCGCCGACGTTGTACGGCGTCGTGCTCGGCTTGAAGATCTCCGCGTCCCGGCGCGTTCCGAACTGCGCCGACGTCGTGTCCTTCTGCGCGTTGAAGATGCTGTCCAGGGAGGACTGGATGGCGGCGTCCGACATCGAGTGGTCGTAGATGTGGACGTTCGGCCCGAAGTCCGGGGTGTCGGAGTAGGTCGGGCAGGTGCCGGTCGCACCCGTCGTGACCGTGAACGTCTGAGCGCCGGTGCCGTTGCAGTCCCAGATCTGCAATCGCGTGCCGTTGGCGGTGGCGCCGCCCGGCGCGTCCATGCAGCGGCCGGACTGCGGGTTCTTGAGGCTGCCGTTGGCCTGCTGAACCCACTGCTGCGCACCGGTTCCGTTGCAGTCCCAGAGCTGGAGCTGGGTGCCGTTCGCGGTGCCGCCGCTCGTCACGTCCAGGCAGCGGCCGATGGTGGTCAGTGCGGTGCCGCTCCAGGTCCAGTGCTGATCCGCGCTGTTGGTCTGGCAGTCCCAGAGCTGGACCGCCGTGCCGTTGACACCGGTGTCGTCGCCACTGACGTCGACGCACTTGCCGGCCGGGCCGGCGATGGTGTTACCGACAATGGCGGCGGCTGAGGCGAACTGAGTGGTACCGAAGACGCCGAGTGCGGCGACCACGGTGAGCACCAGCGCCGCGAGCAACCCGCGGCGACGCCATCGGGGAACAGCATTCATGTGCTTCCCTACTTTCTTGTACCTGCCCGGCAGGGGGACGAGGCCGGACAGCAGGGACGGCCGAGTTGACAGCGGGAAGCCGGCACCGGTCCGCCCAGGGGGATGGGACGGCAGGGGAACGAGCAGAGAAGGGGGTGAGAGAGCGCTCTCAAGCTCGGATTTTCATGACAGCATTGTTAACTGTCAAGGAAGTTTGTTAACTGCCCGGGAAGAAGGCACGAACGGGCACCCGAACCGACCCGGCCGAACCGACCGGCCAGGCGCCGGTCTGCTCACTGCCCTGCTGACGGCGCTGAGGAGGTGTCGGCTCAGCGTCCAATGTGCGTCGGCCGGCGCAGGCAGCCGCGGCTAATCGATGTCGAGACCCCAGACGTACGCTCGGCGATCGGTGCAGCCGGTCGCCAGGACCTGCCGGCCGTCCTCGAGGCTGCCGAACGTGACACCGTTCACCCCGGACGGGTGCTCGAAGACCGCTACCTCGGTCATCGTGGCCACCTGCCACACGACCGCGGTGTGATCGTCACTCGCGGTGGCCAGCAGCGCGGTGCCGTCCGGCAGCGTCGCGAACGCCACCGAGCGCAGCCAGGCGGTGTGCCGGGAGATCGTGTGCAGGAGTTCGCCGGTGGTTGCGTTCCAGATCCGGCCGCCGGCGTCGGCGCTGCCGGAAGCGAGCAGGACGGTGCCGTCCGGCAAGGTGTGGCAGGCGACCGAACCGACGGTGGATCGGTGGCCGGTCAGCTCGCGCAGGCATTCGCCGCCGGCGACATCCCAGACTCGTACGGTGCGATCTGCACTGCCGCTGGCCAGCAGGGTGTCGCCGGCGAACGCGAGCGACCAGACCGGACCCGTGTGGCCGATCAGTTCCCGCAGCACCGTGCCGTCGGCCCGGTCCTTGAACTTGACGTGGCCGTCGGCGCCGCCGGTGGCGAGGAGCCCGGCGCCCAGTGCGACGGACAGGACCGGGGGCTCGCCGGTGATCGCGTAGAGCTGGTCGCCGGTCGTCAGATTCCACACCGACGTACGGCCGTCGGCGCTGCCGGTGGCGAGCAGCCCGGCGTCCATGCCGACCGAGAAGACGGAAAGCGCCGGGCTGGGAAACTCCGCCGCCCACAGGCAGGTGCCGGCCGCGGGATCCCAGAGCCGCACCGAGCCGTCCCAGCCGGACGTCGCGAGCAGCCGCCGGCCGTCCGGAGCGTGGTCGAAGGCAACCGCCCAGACGATCTCGTGGTGGCCGGAACATACTGCCAAGGGGTCGGGATTCGAGGCAGTCGACATCGGTTCCACACGCTATGACATGACCGAGAACGGGTCCTCCGGGGGCCCGGAGTTTCGGGTGCAGCACCCTACCGAGAGCCCGGCGGCGGGTCCCGTCTCGCCGCCGGGCCCTCGGGGGCTAGCCCACTCGGTATGCCAGGAACGAGGACTGGCCGGTGGTGGCGTCCTGTTGGGAGCCCACCACCCACTCCGTGGATGCGGTCGCCAGGGTGACCGCGCCGAGTGTCGGCGTCGCCACGCCGCCGCTGGCTGTCACCGGGGTCACCGTCCAGGTCGCGCCGTCCCAGTGGGCCAGGGCGGCCGCGCCCGCGGCGTCCGAGCCGGCCACCCAGACGTCGGTGCCGGACCGCGCCGCCACGCTCTGCAGCGACGCCAGCGGTGGCGCCGCGACCGAGCTCCACGCGGTGCCGTTCCAGCGGATCACGAACGCGCCGCCGGTGGAGCCGTAGCCCACCGCCCAGGCGTCGGTCGCCGAGACGGCCGAGACGTCGTACAGGTAGGTGCTTCCGTTGTTCGGGGTGCTGACCTGGGTCCAGGCCGTGCCGTTCCAGTGCTCGATCAGCGACTCGCGGAACCGGTTGCCGTACGGCAGGTTCAGCGAGTAACCGGCCAGCCAGACGTCGTTGCCGGCGACGCCGTCCACGCCGGTGACGAAGTTGGTGCGGGTGCCGGGGCTCGGCGTCGGCACGGCGGACCACGCGGTGCCGTTGTAGTGCATCGCCAGGGTGTTACGGAACGTCGAGCCGGGTGTGGCCTGCTGGCCGACCGCCCACGCGTCGTTCGCCGAGAACGCCTTCACCGCGGTCAGCTCGGTGTCGTTGCCGCCCGGCTTGGGCGTGGCCTGCTTGCTCCACGCGGTGCCGTTCCAGTGCAGGGCCACGGCCGTCTTCGCGCCGCCGGTCGCGGCGGTGGACTGGCCGACGGCGAACGCATTGCCCGCCGAGGTCGCGTCGACGCCGGCGAGATATGCCCAGTTGTTGGCGCCGCCGTTGAGCAGGTCGGGAATCGTCGTCAGGTTCCACCGGGCGCCGTTGAATCGCTGGATCACCCCGCTGCCGTTGCCGCCGACCGCCCAGCCGTCGGTTGCCGAGACGGCGACCGCGTCGGCGAAGCCTCCCATGGCGCCGGCCGAGGCCGCCGGGACCTGGGTGACGGTCGCGGCCCAGGCCGGGCCGCCGCCGGCGATGACCGCGCCGGCGACCACCGCCGATCCGGTGACGTTCAGAAGCGTACGTCTCATTGATCTTTTCCTTTCAGCTTCCGGTGCCGCGCATCGACAGGGTGCGGTCGCTCAGCGAGCCGGTCTCGTTGAGGTCCCAGCGGGTGCCGGCGGCGAAGACGGTGGGCCCGGTGGTCACGGCCACCGAGTAGAGCCAGTCCTGCCGCCAGCCATCGGCGTACGGTGCCATCGGGGCCTGGAACGAAGCTGACGCGCCGCTGAAACGGATCAGCAGCCGAGGCAGGGCCGCCGCGCGTCGAGGCGTTCGCGCACCGGGGAGGCCTCCGGGTGGTGCAGCGGCTCGAGGATGGCCAGGGCTGCCCACCAGGCGTGCGCGGCGCCTCCTGCGCCTCGCCAGGGCGCCGTGAGCCCGAGCCGGGCCAATCTGTCAGGAACCTGTGTCTTGCTGTGCGTTCCTGTGGATCACGCGGGGCCGGCCGGTGCCGCGCCGATGGGTGAGGGCGACCGACAAGAACGACCAGCCCTTGGAGTTGACATGAGCATCACCGCCCTCAGCGCTACCAGCCAGAGCAGCACGACCTGGCAGACCCAGAAGACCGGCCACGGCCACGGCGACCGCGCCGCGATGCGCAAGGCGCTCGACGCCGCGGCGCAGACCCTCGGGATGAGCGGCAGCGACCTGCGCAGCGCGCTGCAGAGCGGGCAGAGCATGTCCGAGCTGGCGCAGAGCAAGGGCGTCGACACCGACACCCTGACCACCGCGATCAGTAGCGCGATCAGCGGCGCGAACTCGTCGCTGTCGAGCGAGCAGGCCACCGAGATGGCGCAGCGGATCGTCGCCGGGCCGCCCGCCGGTGGCACGGGCCGCCCGGACGGGCCGCCGCCCGCCGGCCAGGGCGGCCGGCCGCCGCTGGGCGCCGCGATGGACTCGCTGGCCGGCACGCTCGGGATCAGCACGGACGAGCTCAAGTCCAGCCTGCAGAGCGGGCAGAGCCTGACCGACGTCGCGGCCGCGCACGGCATGGACGCGGACACCCTCAAGACCACCCTGACCACGGCGTTGGCCAAGGCCGACTCGGCGCTGACCCCCGATCGGGCCGACTCGATCGCCGACCACATCATCGCCGGCCCGGCCCAGCGCCGGCAGCAGGACGGGCAGTTCGCCCGGCTGATGTTCGACCAGCAGAGCACCGGCTCCGGCAGCGGTACCACCGGCTGGAACTCGATCAGCCAGGCCACCCTGCAGGCTCTCTACAGCAAGTACGCCACCGGCTCGACGACCGCACAGCTGGTCTCCACGCTGTAGCTCTGACACGGCCGAGGCAGACCCCGGAGAAGCGTCGGCCGCACGAATCGCTGGTCAGCCGAGGGTCGTCGATGCGCGGCAGGGTCGTGCCGGAGCAAGATTTCCGGTACTGGCGACGCCGCGCGGCGTCGTGGGCGAGACTTCCGACATGTCGAGTTCCAGTACGTCTTCCGCTGGGTCGTGCCCGTCGCTTTGCTGGGCCTGATCGTTGCCTGCTTCCTCAAGGAGGTGCCGCTGCGCGGCAGCGCCCGAGCCGCCGCCACCGACGTCGGCGACGGCTTCTCCGCCCCCACGCCCGCCGACCGCGTCGCCCAACTCGAACGAGAGGTCAGCGACATCATGCGCCAGGCCGGCGCCCGGGTCGTCCTCGACCACGTCGTGGCCGGCGCCGGCGGCGCGCTGAGCACCGCGCAGGCCTGGGCGATCGGCCAGACCCACCTGCACACCAGCACGAAAGGCCGGGCCGAGCTGACCGCGATCGCCCGGACGCACCGGCTGCCGCACGAGGTACTGCAACCCGTCTTCACCGACCTGTGCCAGTCCGGCTACGCCGAGCAGGCCGACGACCTCGTCACCCTGACCCCCAGCGGACAGCAACAGCTCGACCGCGTCCAAGACGCCTGGCTGCAATGGCTCGACGCCCACCTCGACGACATCACCATGACCGATCCCGACGACCGGGCCCTGATCCACCACGCCCTCACCAACATCGCCGGCAGACTCGTCGACGAGACCGCCGCCCACCAATCGGCCGACAGGTGAGCAAAAGCCCGGCCTGATCGTCATCGCCGCCGCGTGGCGGGCGGCTCCTCGTCCAGGAGCTTGGCCGCGATGCCGGCGTCGGTGATGACCGAGGTCGGCGCCCGGCCCCCGCAGGATGGCCCGCAACGGACCGCTCACCCCAGCGGCAGCCCTCCGGGACCGCCGGCGTCGCCACCCACCAGACGCTGTTCCCCGTTGCCGGCCGGCTCGCCGGACGAGCGAACCCGGCGAGCCGGCGTGCGATCAGTGCGTGAAGCCCGAGCCCTGAATGCCGGCTTGAGCTGCCGACGCCAGCCACATCGCGGTGGCGGTGGCCGCGGCGGCGAGGGCGGCGAGCAGCAGGGCGCGTGCGCGTCGGCTCATCGAAACACTCCCCTTCGGTGACCTCGGATCCCTGCATTCAAACACCGTCAGCCGACGACCGAGCGCAGCGGAATCCCGGCCGTCCGCAGGTCGGCCACCAGGTCCCGGAGGAACGGGTGCTCGTCGAACGGCAGGCCCAGCGGGTTCGGGATGGTCACGTACGCGGAATCGCCCACCACCGCGACCGTCGCGGCGGAGGTGTACCGGTCGACCAGGCTCCGGGTGCGGGCCAGGTCACCGGCGGCCACCTCGATGCGGCTCGGCCGCCACTCCCCGCCCAGGTTCGGCGGCGCCGGCTGGGCCGCCGCGGCCGCCCGGGCCGGGTCGACGCCGGGCGTGCTGAGCCGGGCCTGGGCGTCGGACCCCGGGTGGAGCAGCGCGTTGGCGAGCAGCTGCAGGCCGCTCTCGTTGTACGCCCGGAACAGCGGGTTGTACGCGAACAGCACCGCGTGTCCGGAGCCGGTGGGCTCGTCCACCACGGTCGCCGTCCCCTTCAGGACGTCGGCGTGCACGGTGTAGCCGTTGGACCAGAACGTGTCGCCGCTCGAATAGGTGGCGACGTTGACCCCGGTGGTGCTCGGGTTGAGGATCGGGTCGTCGTTGTTGAACTCGAAGTCCTCGGCCGGCCGGCCCGCCGCGACCGGGCTGTTTGCGTCCGTGTTCACCCGCAGGTGCGAGCCGATCACCAGGTAGTCGTCCGGCTTCGGCTTCTCCGTGGTGGAGGTCAGCCCGGCGGCCCGGGCCAGGCGGGTGCCCTCGTTGCGCAGGCCGACGTAGGTGTGGCCCTGGGCGATCCAGTTCCGGAGGTTGGCCTGGCCGGTCGCGGTGAGCCCGCCGGTCGCGTTGCCGCCGTCCGGCACGAGCAGCACCGTCCGGCCGGTGAACGCCGGCGTGTTGTCGTTGATGTCGGCCGTGGTCACCGGCGAGAGCGTCAGGCCCCAGCGCTGGCCGAGCACGTACCGGGCCTCGCCGTAGGAGCCGGAGGTGGTGGAGATGCCGGTGCCCCGGAACAGCCCGACGTCGGGCAGCTCGATCGCCGTCCCGGTCGCGGGGCGGAGGCGCGGGGTCAGCGTGACGCCGAGCGACCGGGCGAGCCGGTCAACGGCAGGCGTGCCGGCGGTGGCCGGGATCCGCACCGCATCGCCGGCGCGGACGGCCGCGACACCCTGGCCGAGCAGCCGGAAGGTCAGCTGGGCGGCCGAGGCCGAGTCCAGCGGGTACGTGTACGAGCCAGTCGGCGGCGCTGCCAAGAAGATGCCGCCCTCGATCCGCCGGACCAGGTCGGCCCGTGGCCGTACGGCGTCGCCGGTGTACATGGTGTCGACGCCCATCAGCAGCGGATTGCTCCACGACGAGACGTCGTAGAAGTACGGGAACGGCACGTACGGGTCCTCGCCCAGGGTCGCCTGGATCCAGTGTTTCTGCGGCTGGTCCATCGGAATCCAGTACGCGCCCGCCGGCACGGTGACGTTCCGGGCGCTGCGGCCCCCGAAGATCCGGGCGTTCCGTACGGTGAGCGGCTTCTTCACCTCGTACACCTCGACGTCCATCCGCCGCAGCCGCTCGACCAGCCGGCGCACGTCCGCCAGCTGGCGGTTCGGCATCAGGAAGTACGACCTGATCGTGACGTCCGGCACCGGGAACTGGACCTCGTTGGTCGGCTGCACCACCTCGTTGGGCTCGAGCGCGCCGGCCCGGCCCTCGGCGAGCGCGTCCGCCCAGATCTTGTAGTAGCTGGTCAGCACCTCACGTTTGTTGGCGGCGGCCCAGCCCAGAGTCGACCACTGCGTGTTGAACTGCTGTTGCACGCGGTCCTGGACGGCCGAGGCGCTGCCCTTCTCGTACGTCATGCCGGCCGCGCCGAACCCGGTGGCCGGGACCGTGTCGCCGTATCCCATGTAGAACAGGTCGTAGGTGTCGTAGTTGAAGTAGCACTCGGTCGTGACCGTGTCGGTGCACGCGCCGTTGTAGCCGAATCCGGCCTTGTTCGCCGCGCCGATCCGGTTGATCCAGTCCACCGGCGCGTCGGCGATCTCGTGATGGATCGGGTCGGCGTTCGGCGGGAAGAAATACCTCTGGCCGCCCATCTCGTGGGCGTCGACGAAGACCTGCGGCGGGTACTTCCGGAGCAGCTCGATCTTGGCGTCGGTCTCCGGCTGGGTACGTGCGAACCAGTCCCGGTTGAGGTCGAAGCCGAACTCGTTCTGTCGCCGGCCGGCGTCCCGGCCGTCCGGGTTCTGGGTCGGCAGGATCACCGTGATGAGGTTGTCATTGCGCTGCCGCACCGCGCAGGAAAGGCCGGCGGCCAGCTCGTACAGCGTCTTGAGGGAGGCGTCGGCGCCGCTCTTCTCGCCGCCGTGGACATTGCCGGCGATCCAGACGATGGCCGGCCGGTCGGCGGCTATCCGGCGCGCCCGGTCGACCCGCATCGTGCGCGGATCCCGCAGGCCCCGGATCTCGGCGGCGAGGTGGTCGACGGCGCCCGGCTTGTTCGACACCACCGCATACGGCAGCGGCTGGCCGAGCACGCTGGTGCCCAGCGTGCCGCTGACCACGCGGTCGGACGCCTTGTCCACCGCGCTCAGGTAGTCACGGATCTCGGCGTTGGTGACCACCCGCTGCTGGCCGAGGCCGAGCGGGAAGCCGAGGAAGGTCTCCGGGCTCGGCACCGTGCCGAGGTGGGCGGCCGGGTCGTTGCTGCACGGGGTGGTCCGGGTTGCGGCGGTAGCCGGGGTCGGGGCCAATTGCGGGGTCAGGGCGGCCATCAGCAGGAGCGCCGTGGCACCCGCCATTCTTGGGAGTCGCATCGTGTGCTCGTTCCCTTTCCGGGAGTGACTCGGAACGATCACAGCCTATTGACCCAAGCGAATGGGAGCGAGAATGTCGCTACGAAACCTCACAGACCGCCCTGTCAGGCACCGGCCCCTGCCATTGCCGGGTGCAGGACGACCTTCGTCCAGCCGTCGTCGCGGTTGTCGAAGTGCTCGTAGGCCTCCGGTGCCCGGTCGAGGGGCAGCTCGTGGCTCACGATGAAAGACGGCTCGGCCTTGCCCGCGGCGATCAGGTCACGCAGTTGCCGGTTGTACTTCTTGACCGGGGCCTGACCGCTGCCGATGTGCTGGCCCTTGAACCAGAACATGCCGTAGTCGAAGGCAAGCTTGCCCTGCTTGGCCAGCTCGTCGCCGGCCCCGGGATCCTGCGGCACGAACACACCGACGTTACCGATTCTGCCGGTGAACCGCACCGAGGCGACCAGCCGGTTCATCGTCAGGTTGGCCCGCTCCTGCCCGTCGGGCTCGTGCGCCTGATAGCCCACGCACTCGCAGCCGTTGTCCGCGCCCAGCCCCATCGTCTCGTCCAGGACCGCCTGCACCGGATCGACCTTCGAGTCGTCGATGGCGATCGCGCCGATCGACTCGGCCAGCCGCAGCCGGTCGCGATGCCGGTCGACGACCATCACCTTGCTCGCCCCTCGGATGGTCGCCGAAAGCGCAGCCATCAGACCGACCGGGCCGGCACCGTAGATGACCGTCTGATCCCCGGGCTGCACGCCGGCCATCTCGGTGGCGTGGTAACCGGTCGGGAAGATGTCGGCGAGCATCACATAATCGCTCTGGCGCTGCTGGGCATCCTCGTCCAGCCGCAGGCAGTTGAAGTCACCCCAGGGCACCCGCAACAGCTCGGCCTGTCCCCCGCCGTACGGGCCCATGTCGGCGAAGCCGTACGCGGCGCCGGCCATTTTCGGTTCCGGCTGAGCGGTCAGGCAGTAGTTCGTCAGCTGACGCTCACAGTTCTTGCAATGCCCACACGCGATGTTGAACGGCAGCACGACCCAGTCGCCCACCCGCACCTTGTCCACCCCGGCGCCGACCTCGACCACCTGACCCAGGTTCTCGTGCCCGAACCACCGGCCAGGCTCGAAATCGGTCCGGCCCTCGTACATGTGCAGGTCCGAACCGCAAATGTTCGCCGACGTGATCCGCACCAGAACATCGGTCGGCCGCTCGATCCGCGCGTCCGGCACATCCTTGACGCTGACCTGCCGCGGCCCCTCATAAACCACTGCCTTCACGACTGCCCCCTCGTGGTAGATGCCTCCCTCCGCCCGGGCTCGGGCTGGGGTCTGCATAGCCGGGCCGAATACCCCCACGAAACCGCCTAAACCCGCAGCAGGCCGACGCCCGAATCCGCTATTTCGGTTTGATCGGAATTTCGATGGTGAAGGTGGTGCCGGGGCCGTCGTGGTCGCTGAGGGCGATGGTGCCTTGGTGGCGTTCGATGATGGTGCGGGCGATGACCAGGCCGAGGCCGGTGCCGGGTATGCGTCGTTCGAGCGCGCTGGAGGCGCGGTAGAAACGGCGGAAGAGGCGGGGTCGTTCAGCGGCGGGGATCCCGATACCGGTGTCGGCGACGGACCAGGTGATGTTCCGGCCGGCGTCGTCGAGGGCGGCGGTGATGGTGATCGTGCCGCCGGCCGGCGTGTACTTGACCGCGTTTGACAGCAGGTTGTCGGCGACTTGGCGTAGCCGGTCCGGGTCGGCGTGCACCTCGAGATGTTCCGGCAGCTGTGTGGTGATGGTGAGGCCTTTTTCGGCGGCCGGTGAGGCGGCGTCCACCGCTTGTCGGATGATGGCGCACAGATCGGTGCTGGTGGGGTTGATGGCCAGATGCCCGGACTCCAGCCGGGCCAGGTCGAGCAGATCGTCGACCATGACCGACAGTCGTTCGGCGTTACGGGTGACGACGCGCAGGTAGTGCTGTTGTTCGTCGTGGGTCAGGTCGTCGGGCGCCTCTTGCAGGAGCGTGGCAGTGCTGGTGATCGCTGCGAGTGGGTTGCGTAGCTCGTGGGTGACCATGGCGAGGAACTCGTCCTTGGTGCGGGCCAGTTCGATGGCGAGCTCTTCGGCGCGGCGCCGTTCCACGTACTGCCCGATCTGGGCGGCGAGGCCGCTGAACAGGCCCAACTGGGTGTCTTCCGGGTCTTCGACGCGGTCACCGTAGACGCACAGCGCGCCGATGGCGCGGCCGGCCGCGCACAGTGGGACGCCGATGGCGACACGTAGTCCGATCCGGGCGCCGGCCCGGCTGCGCGGGGATCCGGTGTCAGCGCCCAGATCGGGGATCCAGTGTGCCGCGCCTTCGGCGCAGACCCGGCCGGGCAGCGTGATGCCGGGTTCCAAGGTGTCGACGGCGAAGTCGTGCAGCCGTCGGCCGGGATGGGTGTAGCGGGCGGTGCAGTTCAGCAGTTGCCGGTCGTCGTCGACGACCCACAGCTCGGCGACCGGCCAGCCCATCTTGACGCCGAGGGCCTCGACAACCCGGGCCGCGGCGGTGGTGCTGGAGTCGGCTTCGGCCAGGCCGCGGGCGACGGCGGCTTCGGTGGCGGCGAAGCGGCCGGCTCGCTGGGTGGTGGTGATGTCGTGGGCGAAGACGTGAAACACCCGGCCGGTGGGCTCGTCGGTGGCAGTCATCGTCATCTCGATCGGTACCTCGTGACCGTCGGCGTGCCAGGCGGCCCACTGCAGCCGCCGGCCCCGCGACTGCCCGGCCAGCCCGCCGGCCAGTGCCGCGATTTCCGCACGGCCGGCGGCCCGCGCTTCTGGCCGCATGATCAGCTCTACCACGGACCGGCCGCACGCCTGCGCTGAGGTATAGCCGAACGTCGTCTCCGCAGCGGGGTTCCAGGCGAGCACCCGCCCGGTGGCGTCAAAGGCGAGATAGGCCTCCAACGCCGCGGCAAGCACGGCCGGAAGGCGCGGCGGCGCAACGCCGGAGTCACCAAGACTCTCAGACTCTGCCGGCATCGGCTCCCCTCCCATGAATACGCTGCGCTCGACCCCTGCGGTGATCAGATCGCCGAGCCCTTCGGTCCGGAAGGCGACCTTGCCGGCCGTCGACGCGAGGGCGATGAGCAGGAAGAAGAGCAGAATTGCGAATAGCATGACAGTAAGTGTTCGTCCGATCACCGATGGTCAGACAGTGGCAGAGATGCCATACTCCTTCAAAATCCTGCCAACCGGCGGAAAGCTGCGTCACATGCTCCGCAACGTGGCCGTGATCGCCCTCCCCGAGGTGGCGGCCTTCGAGCTGGGCGTGCTCTGCGAGCTGTTCGGCTACGACCGCAGCGACGAGGGCCTGCCCGCCTACGACTTCGCCGTCTGCTCGCTCGACGGCCGCCCGGTGCCCACCCACACCGGCTTCGACCTCAGCGTCCGGGCCGACCTGTCCCGGGTGGAGGCGGCCGACCTGGTCGCCGTCGCACGCTATTACCACCACGGCTACGCGGTGGACCCCGAGGTCAGCGACGCGCTGCGCCGGGCGCACGAGCGGGGCGCCTGGGTGATGAGCGTGTGCACCGGCGCGTTCGCGCTGGGCGAGGCCGGCCTGCTCGACGGCCGCCGCTGCACCACGCACTGGCTGCACACCGACGAGCTGGCCCAGCGCTACCCGGCCGCCAAGGTCGACCCAAACGTGCTCTACGTCCAGGACGGCAAGATCCTGACCAGCGCGGGCACGGCCGCGAGCCTGGATGCCGGGCTCCATCTCGTACGCGAGGAGCACGGCACCGCGATCGCCACCCACCTCGCCCGGCGGTTGGTCGTGCCGCCACACCGCGACGGAGGCCAGGCACAGTTCATCGAGACCCCGCTGCAGCCGGTACAGTGCGAGACCCTGCAGCCGGTGCTCACCGAGGTGCTCGGCACGCTCGACCAGCCACACAGCGTCGACACGATGGCCCAGTTCGCCCACATGGCGCCGCGCACCTTCGCCCGCAAGTTCCGCAACGAGACCGGCGCGACCCCGCACGACTGGCTCACCCACCAGCGGCTGCTGCTCGCCCGCCGGCTGCTCGAGGACTCCGACCTCGGCATGCACACGATCGCCGAGCGGGCCGGCTTCGGCAGCGCAGCCACCCTGCGGCACCACTTCACCCAGCGGCTGAACACCACCCCTCAGGCGTACCGCGGAACCTTCCGATCACACTCGGAGTGAGCCGCCCTCGCCAGGGGAAACTGGTTGCGGGGTCACAGAGTGACAGTGACCTCGGGAAAGCGCGGTGACGGACGGGTGAGCAGGCGGCTCGGCTCACCCCGGAGGTACCGACCGAAGAAGGCGCCCAGGTAGGTGCGCTCGATCGATACGGCCCGTAGCCCGTCGATCGTCCCTACCCCCTGGTTGATCCATTCCGGCCCCTCGCCGATGATCGGCGCGATCTGCGGTACCAGGGTGGCGAAGTCCGTGAACGTGAGGTGCTTCGAGCCGTCCAGTATCGGAGCTGGTCGAGGACGAACCGTACGTCGGCGACCCGCGACACGACGATCTCGCTCGTCACCCGGATCTCGTCGGTCGAGGGATCGGGGATGAAGGACCCCTCGAGCCGGCCGGCGGGCAGCTCGACGGCGAACGCGTCGTGGACGTGGTCGACGGTGACCACGACGTACCCGTGACTGGCCAGGTCCTGAACGAGGGAGGTGCCTTCGGAGCGGTGGCCCTGGAGGTTGTGCGACTCCTCCCACATCACCTTCCCATCCGCCGTACGTGGTCGGCGCGGCCCGCCATTGTCGCCGTCGGCGCAGTGGACACATCGGACACCTTGCCGGTACGTCCATTGCATGGGCCCTGAAAGCCGCTCGAATCCGCACGCCGGGCCCTCCCTGCGGCTAGCCCTACCGGATATCCACCGGGAGGCGTCAGCGAATTCGGCGGTGCCCGCGAACAGACTCGGCTCAGGTGAAGGAAGACGCCTTGGGAGGGCGGGAGACCATGCATACGAGATCACGGGGCTTCACCCGCGGCCGGATCGCGGCCCTGACAGCAATCGCAATGATCACTCTCGGTTTGGTGTACGTGGGCCGGCCCGCCGACCCGCAGGCGTCGGTGCCGGCCGGTGCGCGAGCCGGCGACCTGCGGCTGCAAACGTGCACCTTCGACACCGGGGCGAAGCACCTCGCCGCCGACTGCGGCACCCTGGTGGTTCCGGAGAACCGCCGGCGCCCACCGTCGCGGCTGATCGGGCTGCCGGTGGTCCGGATCCGGGCCACCGGCAGTCGTCCGGCCGAGCCGATCTTCCAGCTGTCGGGCGGACCGGGCCAGACGAACATGACCTTCCCGACCGCGGATCGGCTGACCGATCACCACGATGTGGTCCTGGTCGGCTATCGCGGCGTCGACGGATCGTCGGTGCTGAACTGCCCAGAGGTCACCTCGGCGCTGCGCAAGTCGGCCGAGCTGGTGAGCGATGCCTCCTACCGACGCTACGGCCGAGCTTTCGCCGCCTGCGCGCACCGGCTGGCCGGGCAGGGCGTCGACCTGGCCGGCTATTCCCAGCCCGAGCAGGTCGAGGACATGGAGGCCGCACGCCAGGCGCTCGGCTACCGGCAGGTCGACCTGATCAGCTACAGCGCGGGGACACGCACCGCGATGATCTACGCTTGGCGCCACCCGGATGCGGTGAAGCGATCGGTCATGATCGGGGTGAATCCTCCGGGGCACTACCTGTGGGATCCGGCGTTGACGGACGCCCAACTCGATCACTACGGCGAGCTGTGCTCCCAGGACGAGCGGTGCGCCGCCCGGACGGGCGATCTCACCACCGCGATGCGGGCGACCTCGGCGCACATGCCGAGCAGGTGGGGGTTCCTGCCGATCGAACCGGGCAACGTGCGGGCGGGGACGTTCCTCGGCCTGTTCAACACCACACCCTCGGCCGCGCCGCTGAACGCCCCGACCATGATCGACGCGTGGCAGGCCGCCGCGGCCGGCGATCCGAGCGGCTTGTGGGCCGTGTCGACGCTGATGAAGCTGTTCATGCCGACCGCCTTTACCTGGGGCGAGTTCGCCGGGGCCGGCATGATCGACGCCGACGCGGTCGACGCCTACTACGCCGCCGGCGGAGACCACGGCTCGATCCTGCGCAATGCCGGTTCGGATCTGCTCTGGGGCGGCGGACAACTCGCCAAGGCGTGGCCGGTCAGCCCCGACTACAACGGATACCGCCGGATGCGGCCGACCGACGTCGAGACGCTCCTGATCGGCGGCACGGTCGACTTCTCCACCCCGGCGCAGGCGGCCGAGACCGAGGCGCTGCCGGCGATGCCGAACGGTCATCAGGTCGTGCTGGCCGAGTACGGGCACGTCCCCGACTTCTGGAGCTACCAGCCGGACGCCGGTAAGCAACTCGTGACCGCGTTCTTCGACCGCGGCCAGGTCGACACGTCCGGCTTCCGGGTGCAGAAGGCGAATTTCGACGCCGGCGCCCTGACCATGCCGGCGATGGCAAAGATTCTCCTCGGTGCGCTGCTCGGCGGCGCGCTGTTCGCCGTCGCCATGCTCGGCTGGATGGCGTTGCGGGTGCGGCGCCGGGGCGGCTTCGGCCGTACGGCGAGCGCATGGCTGCGGAGCGCGGCGGCGGTGCCGGTGGGTCTGGGCGGCTGGTTCCTGGCTGTCCTGATCGCGATGACCGGGTGGCCGGCGCTGTTCATCGGCAGCCCGGCGGTCGTGGTGCCGTCGACGGGAATCGCCGTCGGGTTGTGCGTTCACCTCGCCAGGACCCGGCGCGACTGGACGCGCCGACTCGGCTACGCGAGCCTGTTCGTGGCTGTGACCGGAGCGCTGCTCGGCGGCTGGGCCGCCGGCCATGCCGCTGACGGGCTGACCGGCGCGCTGACGACGCTGGTCGGTGCGGTCCTCGGCGGCAACCTGGCACTCCTGACCATGGATTTGGTTCGCGATCGCCGGATGCCGCGCCCGATCGACGCACCCCCGATCCCGGCCGCCACCGTCGGCGCGGTCTGAACCGGCCCTCGGTCGTCCGCCGGGTCCGGATGGCCCGCCGCCGGGAGGTGCGGCGCGATCCGCACCCGGCGTCGGGCACGCCACGTGGAGCCGTCGGTCCGCGGTAACCCCTTCTGTATCTACCGGTGACCGATACTCTCCCGTCGGGCGGCCAAGCCCGACGGCGGAACGAATCGGTGGCCTGCGGTGCCACAACCGCTCGGTTGTCGGCAATCCGGCTGCGCCGCCTCGTTCATCTCGTGTCAATCCGGCTGCGCCGCCTCGTTCATCTCGTGTGCCGCTCGGCGAACACGGCCAAGCGCTGACCCAGTGTCTGGCCGGAGGTGTGGTCGAGTCGGGTGTGCACGCCGGCGAAGATCCGGCTCAGGCCGGCCTCATCGGCGATGTTCTGGAGTGACCCGAACGAACGGGTGATGCCGGGCAGCGCTTCAGAGGTGACGGTCACGGACGGGTGCGAGCCGAACTCTTTGGAGAGCACGACTGCCGCGGCCTGGCTCACGACGCTGTGCGCACCGGGGTACGACGGGTCGGCGGGCGTGTTGGCCAGTGGAAGCCACGTCGGGTCACCGCCGGCCACCGCCTGCTGGATGGCGGTCACCGGCCGCCAGATGGAGTAGTGGTACTTGGCCTCGTAGAACGCGACAACCGAGTCGGCCAGGGTCACGCCGAGCCTGGCGAACACCTGTGCAGCGGCATCTACGCCGAGGTTGTGCCGGGTGGTCAGGCCTTGGGTGATCTCGTTCCAGTAGTTCCAGATCGGTGCCGCCCAGAACTTCGCCTGCTGCGTCTGCTCGGGGGTACGCGCGGTGCTGGTGTCCTGGCCGAGCAGCCGCACTTCATCGGTGGCCGCCGCGTAGATCCGGCTGTTCAGCGACGGATACGCGGCGGGGCGGAACTGCTGCGCCGACGTTATGACGAACGGCTTCACCGCCGGCCAGTGGGTGAAGGCGGCCGCGGCGAAGGCGGGCGGCGCCGGCCGCCATTGTCCGGGCATGGTGCCGGCCGGATGCCGCGGCGGCGTGACGTCCGAGCCGTCGCCGGCCCTGGCGCGCAGGATCGCGGCAGCCGCGAGCATCCCGGCTCGGATGCCGCGCCGGCGGGCGTCGTCGGGAATCCCGATCAGGTTCGCGACGAGTCGAGCGTCGAGATCGCCGGCCTGGCTGGGATAGAGCGCGACGAGGACGTCATGGGCCGCCTGTGCCGCTGCTGCGACCGGTGAGGTCCGCCGGTCTCTCGAGAGGATCGCGTCGCGCATCGCGAGGTGCGTCATCGCGAAGCTGCGGGTTGGGTGGACGGTGGCCGGTTGCAATCCGGGCGTGCGGACGATCGTCAGCAAGAGCTTGTTCCATTCGACCACGATCCGACCGTCGGCGTTCATCGGGCCTCGGGGGCCCGGGTTGTGCTCTTGGGCATCGCTTGCCTGCGCCGAAGTGCCGGTAGCCAGCAGCGATGCGGCCACGCCACCGGCGAGGAGCAGGGATCTGCGCTGTACTCCTGACATGTCGTACCTCCGAGAATCGAATTTCGGCTCGGTGACAGATACGCCTGGGAGTTACACGCGTCCTCTTCTCGTCGCCACGACTGCCGCAACCGACCGCGCGGTCCGGAGCCCGGTGCGTCGTTTATCACCGACACGGCGCGCCCACGTTCTCAACACCGTCGGCGCTATCCTCGCCGCATCGATCAGGCCTGGTCACATTGCCGCGAGAATCGGCGCACTCTTTCCCTTCCGTCAGTTGATGTCAAACTCGTTGTCCTCCGGGTCCCTCATTCCCATCGCGTAGTGGTCGGATCCCTCGGGAGTCAGAGCCCCGGTGATCGTGGCACCGAGATCGGCCAATCGCGTCGCTTCGGCGTCGATTCGCTGTTTACGGATGGCGAGCGGGACGTCGCTGCTCGCCGTCGGGCTGCCGCCGCTGGCGTGTACGTCGAAGTGGAGGCGGTTCTTGCCCACCTTGGCTTCCGTCACCACGTTGAACCAGACTCGCGGACCCTCCCCGCGCGGATCGACAATACTGTCGAATCCGACTCCGAGATAACTTTCGGGAAGCCCGATATCGCGCCGCCAGTCGTCCCAGGTTTCGAATCCTTCCGGAGGCGGCTCGAGGACGTAGTCCAGGGCGGCCGCCCAGAAGCGGGCAAGCGGTTCAGGATTTCTGCAGTCTACGACGATCGTGAATCGAGCAGGCATCGTGGTCCTATGGAATGGCTGTCAACCAGGTCACCGGTGCGACCGCATCTCGAGCGATCTGCACGCCGCCGCCCAGGTCGGGGGCGGATGTCCGTCCAGGATCGCCCCTAACTCACTGATGAAGCCAGCGCTCTGCGTGGCGCAGGTGCGAAACTTCGCGTCAGGCGAGAAGATCAATAGTCGTCTGATCCGGGGCTGTCGCACGTGAGTACAGTGCCCAGGTCAGTGCGAGGTCTTGCCACGGAAGTCCGACCGGCGCATAGACCGTGACTGCATCCTCAGCGTCCCGGCCGGCGATCCTGCCCTGCAGAACGTCGGAGAGTGTTCCGGCCGCGGCGCTGACTTCAAGGCCGGCGTTGGCCAGCGCGCCGGAGGTGGCGGCAAGATTGAGGTCGTCGACGACTACGCGCGCCGTGCGGAGCAGGTCGGCGGAGAGCTCGATCTTCCCCGGCTCGTCCGCGCCGAGGGTCGTCAGGTGGTGTCCGGGCAGCACGTCGCAGGCGTTCAGTAGGGGCTGCCGGGACCAGGTGGCAAGGACGACGACCTCGCTCTGGGCGCACACCTCGCGGGCGTCGCCCACGACGTACGAGGTTAGGTCGGCCGCGCGGGCCGGGTCCAGATCGCACGCCACCAGCCGCCGCCAGCTGCGCAGGTACCGCAGACCGGCCAGGGTCTTGGTGGCCTGAGCGCCGGTTCCGACCAGGCCGAGCGTGTCGGCGCCGGGCGTGGCCAGCAGGTGGGTGCCCAGCGCGGCGGCCAGGCCGGTGCGCCACGCCGTGACGGAGGAGGAGTCGGCCAGGGCGAGTAGCTCGCCGGACCGAAGGTCATGCAGGCAGACGACCCCGCGCAACGCCGGCGTGGCGTCAGGGAACTTGGCGTTCACCTTGACGGTGTAGGCCGCTATGCCCGGCAGAAGGCCCGGCATCAGACAGGTCGCGGTCCCCGGGCCGGGAAGGTCCGTGCGGATACGCAGCGGTGGCTGCTGCGCGACCGGTGCGGTGAAGCCCTCGCGCAGGATTTCCATTACCTGACTCACATCTACCAGGCTGTCCACTTGCGAACGGGTCAGGACGACGGTCACGGCAGCATCATTGCAACTCCCAGGATCGTCCACCGCTCAATTCATCCCTCGCGGCGTGGCCTCACCGCGGCACCTTCACGCAATAACCCTGGCCGGCGGGTGGTCCCGAAAAGGCAACTGCCTTCTTGGGACCACCTGCCGGGTATGGACGAGGTGCTTAC
>NZ_JAOSZE010000047.1 GCF_025630775.1 Actinoplanes sp. KI2 | reverse complement strand
AGTCACCTACGCCATCCACCCCGTCGCCGG
The DNA here is from genome assembly GCF_025630775.1 of Actinoplanes sp. KI2. GTDB lineage: Bacteria > Actinomycetota > Actinomycetes > Mycobacteriales > Micromonosporaceae > Actinoplanes. The sequence goes on along the minus strand of NZ_JAOSZE010000047.1, from coordinate 78,910 downwards.
CCGCATGCCCGGACACATGAACGTCCTGCTCGCCGAGGCCAACGCCCCCTACGACCAGCTGCGCGACCTGGACGAGAGCAACGCGGAGCTGCCGCGGACGGACGTCGCGCTGGTGGTCGGCGCCAACGACGTCACCAACCCGGCCGCCCGCCGGCCCGGCAACCCGGTCTCCGGCATGCCCATCCTCGACGTCGACAAGGCCAAATCCGTCATCGTGCTCAAACGCTCCCTCGGACACGGCTACGCCGGCATCGACAACGAGCTCTACACCGACCCACACACCGCCATGCTCTTCGCGGACGCCAAGGCCGGACTCGCGTCGCTGCTGACGGCGCTGCACGCGTACGCGCGCTGACACGCGGAACGGCCGGCGGCCCGAGGGTCGCCGGCCGTTGCTGGCAAGGGGTTTCACTCCACGGTGATGGCGATCTGCTTCCCGTCCGGCTGGGGCTCGGTCAGCGGCACCGTGATCTCCAGGATGCCCTTGCGGTAGGTGGCCTTGATCGCGGACTCGTCGGCGTTGCCCGGCAGGCGCACCGAGCGCTGCACCGATCCGTACCGGAATTCGCTGCGGTGGCGGGCGGTCTCCTCCTCACGGCGCTCCGCCTTCACGGTCAGCACGCCGTGCAACGCGCTCACCTGCACGTCCTTCTCCGGGTCCAGCCCGGGCAGCTCGGCGCGCAGGATGTACTCCTGGTCGGTGAGCTTGTCCTCGAAGCGGATCGGTGGCATCGGGCGTGGGAAGTCGAGCTCGATCCAGTCGGTCATGTCGCCGAACAGCCGCGGCAACAGGGAACTCATTTCCTGCCTCCCTTCCTTTCCTTCTATCTCCATCCGAGCGCGGGACCGCGGCCCCGGTCAGGGCCGGACGGCCCGTCGTCAGGGCCGGTCGGTCCCGCTCCGTCTGCGCCCGTCGTCAGGGCCGATCGGTCCCGCTCCGTCTGCGCCCGTCGTCAGGGCCGATCGGTCTCGTGGGACGGAGTGCGGATCTCCACGGCGACGGCGCGGGCCCAGGCGCGGACCCGTTGCGGGTTGCGGAAGTCGCCGGCCTGCCCGTCGCGCGCGAGCTGCTTGGCCACGTGCCCGAGCCAGCCGTGCGCCTCGGCGGTCAGCCGGCCGCCAAATGTCACGTGGGCCCGGGCCGGCAGCTCGCGCAGCGCGGTGCAGGCGTGCGGTACCGGTGGCGGCTGGCCGGTGTCGGCCGAGTCGTCCAGCGGCCCACTGCTGAACAGCCAGACCGGGCGATCGGCGAAGCAGCCGGCGAAGCGGTGCACGAACCGGCGGACGTCGAGATGCCAGCCGTAGCCGTACAGGGCGGACCCGAGAATCAGCGCGTCGTAGCCGGCGACGTCGGTGACCTCGGCCGCCGGCATCAGGCGCACCGCGAGGCCGGCGGCTCGCAGCTCGCCGGCGATCCACTCGGCGATCTCACCGGTGCCGCCGCCCGTCGTTCCGAACGCGACCAGGACCGTCATGGCGTTCCCTTCAACTCACCAGGAAGACCGGGCAGTGCGCGTGCTGGACCACCGCGCGGCTCACCGAACCGAGCATGCCCGCGGGCATGCCACCCGGACCGTGCCGCCCGACCACCAGCGCCGCCGCCCCGGCCGACGCCTCGACCAGCGCGGCAGCCGGATCATCGGCCACGAACCGCCGGTGCATCCGCACCCCACCGAAGATCTCGACCCGCTCCACCCGGGGCGTCCGCCCCGCATGCAGCAGCACCAGCTCGCTGCCACGCAGCCTGGCCTCACCATGCCCGAAACCGACGACCGGACTGTCGTCACCATCCACCCCGACCACGATCGGACGCGCGGCGAACCCGGGCCCCGGCGGCCAGCCGGGAATGCGCACAACCATCACCACACCGCTGTGGTCGACCGCCACCCGCTCACCCACACTGACCCCGAACACCGAACTCGCCGCGCCGTGCCGATGCCCGACCACCACCAGACCCGCGTGCCGCCCCTCGACCAGCAACCGCGACGCCGCCGCACCGGTCACAATCCGGCTGGTCACGGCGACCGTCGGGGCACAGGCACGCACCCGCTCGGTCAACCGCTCCAGCAACCGGGCACCGGCGTCCTGGGCAGACTGACGGGAACCCTGCACATGCACCATGCGCAGATCCCAGCCGCGCAGCTCGGCCTCGATCGCGGCATGATCGACAGCGGTGTGGCTGATCGGGCTGTCGTCCACACCCACCAGCACCAGACCGGTCTTCGCGACCACACCCGACGGCACCCGGCCGGGCACGGACGCGCCCGGGTCGTCCGGGTGGTGGCCGAGTACACCCAGGTAGCGGTTGACCGCCCCGCTGTATCGACTGGTGCCTGGATAATTCTGCCGGGAATCCCGCTCCGTGCGGAGCCTGTCGAGGTCACTCATGGCCGACCTCCCTGGACCGTTCCTCTACCACCATCACAAACCCCAGGCCCGCGTCCCGGCCAGGGCCGATGGTCCCCACCGTCTACGGTGCGCGGTCCGGCAGCAGTACCTCGGACACCGGCCGCCGGGGGGAACGGCCGGCGACCTTGCCGTACCCCACCCGCAGAACCATCTGCGCGTGCAGGCCGGTCGCCGCGTCGGAGAGCTGCTTGCGCACCTCGGGCACCTCGACCGGCTGGCTGATCGGCGTGGTGGCCAGGTTCTGCCAGGTCGCGGTCAGCAGCACCCGCTGCAGCGCCTGCCCGGCGCGCAACCAGTCCGGCCGCCGGTCCCCGTCGGTCGAGAGGACCAGAATCGTCGGGTACGGCTCGAACGGCTCCACCGGCCGCCGCAGTTCGGACAACTCGCCGAAGTCGCGCACCGGCACCGCCTCGAGCGCGTCCCACGGCCCGACGGCCCAGACCGGCACCCCATCGTGCCGGGGCCGGTAGCCGGTCCAGCGATCCAGTTCCTCGCGGTAGCCGGGCCGGTCCCGCAGCCGGCGACCGGCCTCGAACGCCATCGCCATGATCTGGTCACGGCCGGCCGGGCTCGCCACCGTGAGCACGGCGCCCTCCCGGCGCGCCGCGTCGACGAGATGGTGCAGCGCCTCGGGCGGCACCGGTGTCTGCGCGAACGGCCGGCGGTTGGTGTGCCGGTGCGGGATCGCCTCGGCCAGCGCCTCCGTCGCGGGATTGACCGCGACGGGCCGCCCGCCCACGACGCGGGCCACCAGATCGGGCTCGTCCGGGCGGGGGAAGGTGGTCAGCTCGACGTGGTAGCCGGCCCGCTGGATGGCCAGGCGCAGCGTGAAGACGGCGGCGCCCAGGCTGATCAGCTGCTCGCGCCCGGCCGGGTCGACCACGTCGAGGCGGCGCGCCGGATCGGCGTACACCTCCACCGCGGCACCCTCGATCCGGAAGCGCCAGGGCTGGCTGTTGTGCAGCGACGGCGCGGTCGTCGCCGTGTGGACACAGTCGACGAGGGTATTTCGCGAAGGCCGAACCGTGGTCGTATTCATCGCTCCTCCTCACCGACAGTGATCTACCTCCACCACACCTCGGCCGGTCACGCCCGGCCAGGGCCGGTGGTCCCGCCCGCCACGGGACCTTCTCCGCTGGCGGACCGGAGCGGAGCGGACGGACGCTGCGGACATGGCCACCATCACGGTCCGCGATCTCGCCCGCTCGTACGGCGCCGTGCGGGCGGTCGACGGCATCACCTTCTCGGTCGCCGAGGGCGAGGTGTTCGCCCTGCTCGGCCCGAACGGCGCAGGGAAGACCACCACGGTGGAGATCCTCGAGGGCTACCGCGGGCGGGACACGGGCACCGTCGAGGTGCTCGGCTTCGACCCGGCCACCGGCGGGTCGGCGTACCGCGAGCGGATCGGTGTCGTGTTGCAGTCCGCCGGGTTCGAGGAGGAGTTCACCGTACGCGAGCTGGTGCGGCTGCAAGCGGGGCTGTACCCGCGGCGGCACGACCCGGACGAGCTGATCGACCTGGTCGGGCTGGCCGACAAGCGGAACACCCGGGTGAAGGGTCTCTCCGGTGGACAGCGCCGCCGGCTCGACCTCGCGCTCGGTCTGGCCGGGGCGCCCGATCTGCTCTTCCTCGACGAGCCCACCACCGGCTTCGACCCGGCCGCCCGGCACCACGCCTGGGATCTGGTGGCGAGCCTGCGGGACCTGGGCACCACGATCCTGCTGACCACGCACTACCTCGAAGAGGCGCAGCGCCTGGCCGACCGGGTGGGCGTGCTTCGCTCCGGCCGGCTGGTGGCCGTCGGCACCCCCGAGGAGCTGCGCGCCGCCAGCGACCTGCCGACGAAGATCAGCTTCCGGCTGCCGGGGAAAGCGGCCGCGACCGACCTGCCGAAGCTCAGCACGGTGCCCCGGCCGGCCGGCGACCGGCTGGTGCTGGCAAGCCGCGAGCCGGTGTGGGACACCTGGCGGCTGACCGGCTGGGCCGCGAGCCACGACGTGCCGCTCGCCGACCTCACGGTCGCGCCGCCCAGCCTCGAGGACGTGTACCTGACCCTGACCGGGGAGCGCGACGATGACCGTTGACGTGCTCCCCCGCGCCCGTCCGCCCGCCGCGGTGACCCGGGTGCGCGCCTTGCCCGCGCTGATCCGGCACGCGGTTCACGCCTTTCTGCGTAATCCGGTCGCCGCGTTCTTCACGGTCGCCTTCCCGCTCACCTTCCTGATCATCGTGTCGTCGATCGTCGGTAACGAGACGACCCCGGCGGGCGTACCCGTCGCGCAGTTCCTGGTCGCGCCGTTCGCGGTCTTCGGGGTGGCCGAGGCATCCTTCACCGTGCTCGCCGCGGACACCGCCGCTTTGCGCGAGAACGGCGTGCTGGCCCGCCAGCTCGTCGCGCCGGTACCGATCCGGACCGTCCTGGCCGCGCGGATCGCCGCCGCGATGCTCGTGTCGGCCGCCACCGTGCTGCTGCTCACGGTCGTCGGCGTGGCCGGGTACGACGTCGCGATCGTCTGGCGCAAACTGCCCGCGATGCTGGTCACCCTGCTGCTCGGCGCCGCCTGCTGCGCCTCGCTCGGCCTGGCGCTGGCGGCCCTGGTCCGCACCGCGCGTGCCACCCAGGCCCTCGCCCAAGCAATCCTGATCGCGTTGGCGTTCATCTCCGACGTATTCATCGTCGGTGCCGACCTGCCACGATGGCTCGCCGCGACCGGCTCGGCGTTGCCGCTCAAGCATTTCGCCCGGGCAATGGCCGAGACCTTCCACCCCGGCGGCGGGTACGGCTTCTCGCCGGGGCACCTGGCCGTCCTGGCGGCGTGGACGGTGGCCGGCGCGTTTCTTGCCGTACGGCGTTCCGACTGGCGGCCGCGCGGATCGTCGCGCGCCCGGCCGCCCGCGGAGCCGACGGTCCGCACGGCCGCGCGACTGTCGCCGCCGACGCTGCCGCCCGGCCGGCGGCGGGCCGCGTCGCTGGCCGGCCAGATCCGGTACGCGTTGGTCGGCCTGAGCCGCGATCCGCTGGCGGTCTTCTTCGCCGTCGTCTTCCCCACGTTGCTGCTGGTGCTGTTTCCGGCGGTGTTCGACGACGCGCACGTGCACGGACTCGCCATGGCGCAGTACCTGTTCGCCGGCATGCTGACCTACGCCGCCGCGGTCGCGGGCTACGTCGACCTGCCCGAAGGCGTGGCGGCCGCCCGCGCCGCCGGAGTCCTCAAACGACTGAGCGGCACACCACTGCCGATGCGCCGGCACCTGGCCGGCCGGGTGTGCGCGACCCTGCTGACCGCGCTGCTCGCGGCCGCCGTGCTGGCCGCGGCCGGGGTCGGCTTCCTCGGCGTACGCGTCCCGGCCGGGCACTTGCCCGCGGTGCTGAGCACGCTCCTAGCGGGCGCGCTCTGCTTCGCCTCGCTGGGTCTGGCGGTCGCGGCGCTGCTGCGGTCGGCCCGGTCGCTGGTCGCCGTCACGCTCGGCACGCTGCTGCCGGTCTGCTTCGCCTCCGAGGTCTTCGTGGTCGGCGACCGGCCGCTGCCGGCGGCGCTGACCGCGGTCGCCGGTCTGTTCCCGCCCCGGCACCTGCTCCAGGCGCTGCTCACCGCCACCGCGCCGGACGCCGCGGGAAGCGGTTTCGCCTGGGGACACCTCGCCGTCCTCGCGGGGTGGACGGTCGTCTGCCTGCTCGTCGTCCGCCTCCGGAGGCTTTGGTAACGCGAGAACGCGACCTCCTGCTCTGAGCCCCCGGCAGGCATCCACCCGACGATTGGGGAGGGCCATCGAGACGCGGCCGGCGGAGGTGTGCCATGTCCGAGCAAACCCACCCTGCAATTCCCGGCGCTGCCCGAGCAGCCGCCGACGGCCCGACGCCCCTTGGCGCGCCCTGGCGACCACCGCCCTTACCGCCCCACCGTCAGAGCTCCCGTCGGTCACCGAGCAGGACGGCGCCGGTCAGGGCCAGGGCGATGAGGGCCAGCGTCACCGCGAGACCCGGCAGGTAGTCGCCGGCGGGCCGGCCGGCTGTGACGTCGGCAAGGGCTCCCAGCAACCCGGTGGGCAGCCACCTGCTCGTCTGGGTCGCGCTGCCGAGGACGCCGGTGAGCAGGAGCACGATCAGCGCGCTTCCGGCCGCCGCCAGCACGCTGCGCACGAGGGCGGCCATGAACGCCACGAGCGCGACGGCGAACGCCAGGGACACCGCGCCGTAGGCGATCCCCGCCAGCATCGCACCGGCCGGTGGGGCGCCGAGCAGCACCGTGGTCTCGTACCAGGCGCAGGCCGACCCGACCAGCAGGCCGGCAACGGCGCCCGCGGTGGTGGTCCCGTACGCCGGCAGCACGATCGAACGCACGCTGGACACTCGCGTCCGCAGGAAGACGGCCATCTCCCGGCGCGCGTCGAACGCCAGCGCGGAGGCGGCGACCAGCACCACGACGAGCAATCCGATCTGCGATGCGTTGCTGACGAACTGTGCGATGCCGTCGGCCGGCGTGGGCTCGGGAAACTGCACCTGAACACCCTCGGTGCCGACGGCGCGGAGGATTTCGGCGAGGTAGCGGGCGGTGAGCGGACCCGCGAGGCCGAAGAACGCGTACGTGCAGAGAAGCGCGACCAGGCGCCGGGTCCGCGCCAGCCGCAGCCACTCCAGCCGCCACAGGGTCATGAGGTCAGCTCCAGGAAGACGTCCTCCAGCTCGGCCTCCCGCGGACCGACGCTGATCACCTTCGCGCCGGCCTCGGCGAGCACGCCGGCCAGATGGGTCTCCGCCTCGTCCAGCGTGCGCACGCCGATGACCAGGCCGGCCCCTTCGGGCCGTACCGAGGTCACCCACGGCTGGCGTCGCAGCAGCGCCTCGGCCGGGTCGGTGCCGCTGCGCAGACGCAGGTGATAGGCCGGTGTCGCCCGCCCGACGAGCAGCTGCTCCAGGCCGCCCTGAAAGAGCAGGCGGCCGTCGCGCAGGATGCCGATCCGGTCGCAGACCTCCTGCACGTCGGCCAGGATGTGGCTGGAGAAGACGACGGTCGCGCGGTCGCGCAGCCGGGCGATCAGGTCGAGCACCTCTCTGCGCCCGGCCGGGTCGAGGGCGGACGCCGGCTCGTCGAGCAGCAGCAGCGACGGTTCACCGACCATGGTGGCGGCCAGCCCCAGCCGCTGGAGCATGCCGCGCGAGTAGCCGCCCACCCGGCGAGCCGCGGCGTCGGTGAGGCCCGCCTCCGCCAGCACCTCGTCCACCCGGCCGGCGGGCGTCCGGGCGGCGAGGTGGGCCGCCAGCTCGACAACTTCCCGGCCGGTCAGCCAGGGATCGAACTGCGGTGTGTCGGGCAGGGTCGCGACCCGATCGCGGTCCACGTCGAGCCGGATCGATCCACTGGTCGGACGCCGCAGTCCGGAAAGGACACCCAGCAACGTCGTCTTGCCCGCACCGTTCGGGCCGACCAGCCCGTACACCGAGCCGGCCGGTACGGACAGGTCGACACCGTCGAGAGCGGCGTGCGGCCCGTAGCGTTTCACCAGCGCCGAGGTCTCGACGATCATCGGTGGTCCCGGCCGACGAACAGGTAGACGATCCCGCCGAGCGGGATCGAGATGACGCAGATCAGCGCCCAGGCCCACTTGGGCAGGTAGCGCACCTCGTGGCGGGACAGGTCGTACAGGCAGTAGCCGACGAAGGCCACGCCGAGCAGAACCAACGGCAGGAGCGCCGCAGCAGTGTCGCTCATGGCCCGGATGGTAGCCGCGACCAGGCGCGCATCGATACGTGCCATTCGGCCCTTCCCTGCCGTGGCCGGCGGGCGGACGGTGACGGGATGACGGATGTCGAGGCCTGATTCTGGAGGTGCGATGGCTCGATACGGATGGCACAACGCCCGGGTCCTGATCGCCGCCGCGGCAGTCATGGTGACGCTGGCGTGCAGCTCGGCGGAGAGCGGCCGGGCATCGTCCGCTGTTCCATCGGCGTTGCCGGCGGGCGGCACCGGCACGGTGGAGATCGGCGGCCGGCAGGTCACCGTGCACGTCCCGCACTCCTACGACCCGGCCCGGCCCGCGCCGCTGGTCGTCGCGTTGCACGGATACACCTCCAACGCGAACGAACTGGAGGGATACCTGCGGCTGACGCCCGAATCGGACCGGCGAGGATTTGTCTACGCCTATCCGGACGGCTCGACCGACGATCGGGGCGACCGTCTCTGGAACGCCACCGACGCGTGCTGCGCCTTCTCCGACCCCAAACCTGACGACTCGCGCTACCTCAGCGAACTGCTCACCACGATGCAGAGCTCGTACCGGATCGACCGCGCCCGCGTCTACCTGATCGGCCACTCGAACGGCGGGTTCATGACGTTCCGGATGGCCTGCGACCACGCCGACCAGATCGCCGCGATCGTCTCCCTCAACGGCGCCACCTGGAACGACACGGCACGGTGCCGGCCGTCCGAACCGGTGAGCGTGCTCGCCATCCACAGCAGCACCGACGAGACCGTCGCCTTCGACGGCGGCGACATCAACGGCGTCGCCTACCCCTCGGCGGCCACCACGGTCACCCAATGGCTGGGCTACGACCGGTGCACCGGAGCCGGCCGCGATGCTCCCCGCCTCGACCTGGTCACCGACCTGCCGGCCGCCGAGACGGCGGTACGCACCTACGTGCAGGGCTGTGCCGACGGGTCGACCGTCCAGAGCTGGACGATAAACGGTGGCACCCACGTACCGCAGCTGGGGCCCGCCTTCGCCCCGGCCGTAACGGACTTCATGCTCTCCCGGTCCAAGCCCACCCGGTAGCTCCCGGCTCGCCAGGCCCGTCGTCGACAGCGGGGACGGGCCCGGTGGTCCGGTCCGTCCCCGGGTCGCGTCATCCCGGCTGGACGTCTCGCCGGGTGAACCGGGCGAGACCGGCCCAGGTGAGCATCGCCGCGGCGGCCGTCATGACAATCAGCGGTGTCCAGGTCATCCGTTCGGCGGGCAGGATCGGTGTGGCCGAGAACGGCAGCACGTCGAGCACCCAGCCCGGCAGGTGGAGCGCGTCGCCGATGAGCATGACGATCCAGAGGGCCGCGACGATGCCCCAGGTCACCGGGATCGCCACGCGGGGCAGATAGCCGAACAGCAGCACGGCGAGCCCGGTGAGCACCATGACGGCCGGCCAATATGCCAGGGCCGCCCCGGCGATCCGCGGGCCCTGCGAGGCGTCACCGATCGTGGCCCCGTACCCGATGCCGAGCAGCCCGCCACCGACGGCGAGCAGCGCCGCGGCGCCGACCGTCGGGATCAGCAGGCGTTCGAGCACCCATCGGGTCCGCGACAGCGCGCCCGCCAGCTGCGGCTCGAGGATCCCGCTCGCCTCGTCCGCCCGCAGCTGCGTGGCGGACTGGACGGCGAAGACCGCGACGATGAGGGCGATCAGCCCGGCCATCAGCCCGAGCAGCGCGGCGACGCCGGTGCCGTGCATGATCGCGGAAACGTTGCTGCCGGCGTCGGCCAGCAGGTCGTTCATCTGTTTGACCACCGACCCGAGCAGCAGGGCGCCGAGCACCGCGGCGATGGTCCAGCCGATGATCGGGCCGCGCTGCAGGCGAAGCGCCAGGCCGAGCGGCGTCGCATAGCGTTGGGGTGCGTCGACCCGCCCCGAGCGCTGCGGAAGCAGGCCCGCGCCGTGGTCGCGACGCGCCTCGGCCCGCCAGGCGACGGCGAGCAGCACCCCGGTGAGCGCGACGAGCAGCGCGAACGGCCACCACCGGTTGGCACCCCACGGGGCCATCTGTTGTCCCCAGCCGATGGGCGACACCCAGGTGAGAGCCCCGTTGCCGAGGTCGCCGACCATCCGCAGGACGTAGCAGGCGACGATGACGATCGAGCCGAGGGAGTTGGCGCCGCGGGAGGTCGAGGACACCTGCCCGGCAACGGCGGCGACGCCCATGCCGAACAGCCCGACGCCGGTCACCGAGGCGCCGATCACCCAGGAGCCGATCGTCCCGGCGCCGGCGGGGTCGAGGCCCAGCCCGGCGGACGCCAACGCCACGAACAGTCCGATGGCGACGCACAGCGCCGCGTTGACCAGCCACGAGGCGACGGAGTACGCGTGCAGGCCCAGCATCCGCGAGCGCAGCAGCTCGGTGCGGCCCACCTCCTCGTCGGCCCGGCCGTTACGGGTGACGAGGAAGACGACGCCCAGCGCGAGGGTGAGAACGCAGGTCATCCAGATCTTGGTCCACACCGCCCCGCCCAGGGTGGCCGGCGCCGCCGCGAGGCCGGTGAGCGCCTTGATGCCGGGCGAGTCGGACAGCTTCGCGAAGTCGTCGAGCGCCTGCTGCGTGGTGAACAGGCCCTTGTAGTACTCGCCGACGTAGGCGAACAGGCCGACGATGACGACGAACCACACCGCCAGCCGTACGCGGTTGCGACGCACGACCAGGCGGACCATCGTGCCCAGCCCGGCCAGGCCATCGGCCGGAGGACGGCGGACGTCGACGGGCGCCAGGACGCTTGCGGCCTGCGGCAGCGGCGCCTGGGCGGCGGTCATTTCTCGGCCCCGTTGCCGAGAGCGGCGAGCTCGTCGCTGTAGTGCCGCAGAAACAGCTCCTCCAGCGACGGCGGGTTCGCCACCAGTGAGCGCGGGTTCAGCCGCGCCACCCCGGCCAGGACCGCCGGCAGCTGATCGTCGTCGACCGCGAAGGTGACGTGACCGTCGCTGGTCGCGACGTTGTGGACGCCGGGCAGGGCGGTCAGGCCGTCCGCGCCGCCGTCGAGAACGACCGTCACCTGCGTACGCGTCAGGTGCCGCAACTCGGCGATCGAGCCGGACTCCACCGTGACGCCCTCGCGAATGATCGCCACGCGGTCGGCAAGCTTCTCCACCTCGGCGAAGATGTGGCTGGACAGCAGCACCGAGCGGCCCTCGGCCTTGACCTCCCGGATCGACTCGGTGAAGGCGGCCTCCATGATCGGGTCGAGGCCGCTGGTCGGCTCGTCGAGCAGCAGCAGTTCCGCCCGCGACGCGAGCGCGGCGACCAGCGCGACCTTCTGCCGGTTGCCCTTGGAGTACGCGCGGGTCTTCTTGCTCGGATCGAGGTCGAAGCGCTCGAGCATCGCCTTCTTGCGGTCGCCCTCCAGCGGGCCGGAGAGCCGGCAGAGGATGTCGATCGCCTCGCCGCCGGTCAGGTTGGGCCACAGGGTGACGTCGCCGGGGACATAGGCGATCGAGCGGTGCAGCCGCACCGCGTCGACCCAGGGGTCACCGCCGAGCACCGTCGCCCTGCCGCCGTCGGCGCGCAGCAGGCCGAGCAGGACGCGGATCGTCGTCGTCTTGCCGGAGCCGTTGGGCCCGAGGAAGCCGGTCACCTGTCCGACCGGGACCCGCAGGTCGAGCCCGCGCAACGCGGCGACCTGGCCGAAGCGCTTCTGCAGGCCCTCGACCTCGACGGCCAGCTCACTGCTAGGCATGCGTCATTCCTTTGTTCGATCGTGGAGATAGGTCAGGTAGTTGTCGAGCACCGTGCGGTCGGCGAGAAAGCCCTCGGTGAACAGCTCGAGGGTGGGCAGGATCTGGTCCTGCCGGCCGGCCTGGATCGAGGCGATGAACTCCTCGGGCGTCCGCCCCGGGGAGGTCACGAACTGCACCAGGAGCGCGCCCAACGTCTGGTAGGTCAGGTAGCGCAGCCGCGCCTCCTCGTCGCGCGACGGCTTGACCATGCCGGTCTCGACGCTGTACGCCATGACGCCGCGCGCGTTGTCGATGATGCGCTCCAGGAAGTCACGCGCCGGCTGCCCGCCCGCGTGGATCGCGCGCAGCATGTAGACGACGAGGCTCGCGGCAAAGCCGGGCGCGATGAGGTAGTCGATGAGGTGGTCGGTCGGCCGCTCGACCGCGTCGATCTTCACCGCCGTGTACTGCCGCAGGACCTCGGCGTCGCACTCGGCCCGCAGCCCCTCCTTGGAGCCGAAGTGGTGCGTGATCAGCCCCGCCGAGACACCGGCCCGCTTCGCGATCGTACGGAAGGAGGCGTCGAAGCCCTCCTCCGCGAACGCCGCGATCGCCGCGTTCCGCAGCTGCGCGCGCGCCGTCAGGTCCGCCGTCGGGTGCCCGCCGGGCGCCCATGCTGAACACATGACCAGCAGGCTATACACCTGCCCAACCGCGGGGTAGGGCCTTTGGTCCCGGAGGCCGGATCAGGCAGGTGCCCGGAAGGGCTTCACCGAATGGTCAGCGTCCCGTACGCGAACGTGTCGTCGGTGGTGTAGGTGATCCGCGCATACGTCCGGAAGCTGTCCGTTCCGGGGGCCGCCGCCGTCAGGGTCAGGGTGATGCCGGCGGTGGCGCCGGGTGCGAGCGACTGGATGCCGCAGTAGATCAGGTGGTGGAGGTTGCGTGGCGTGCAGCCCGGTGTGCCTCGCACGCTCGTGAAGACCTGGTCGGCATATTGGTAGTCGTCCAGGCCGAGCGAAGCGGCGACGGGTGACGCACTCGTGTTGGTCGCCGTCGCGACCACGATCACCTGGCCACCGACAGCGGTGACCGAGGGGGTGATGGTCAGCCCGGCTGTCACGGGGCCGGCGGTGCTGGTGGCCGCCGCCGACGCGGGCGCGGCGACGCCGGCCACCAGGATCACCGCCGCCGTCGTCAATGCGATGCAAGTGCGGGCAAGAGCCATACCGGTTCACCCCGTCGTGAATGGACGATGTGGGCGAAGGGTAGCGCCGGAAAATCGGAGAATTCCAAGATTCCGGGTTGGGCGTCAGGCCGAACCGGCGAGCCAGACACAAACCTGATCGTGCACCGCCGGATGGTTGAGGGGTCGAAGTGATGTACGCCGCCGAGGTGGCGGCCGTTGCCGGAGGGGAACGGCAGCCGCCGCCGGTCGCCCTGGCCCGCGGCGCTGTTGAACGGGACGAACAGGTCGCCGACCAGCGCGGCCAGGGTGTCGTCCTGGCGGGCGCCGACAGTGGCGCCGATGAAGTAGTGGTTGGCGTGCGGGAGGAACGGCACCTCGGTGCAGACGTCGCGGGGCAGCGCGGCCGGATCCGCAGCACACCAGTCGTCTTCCACCAGGGCACCATGAGCCAGGTCCTGGACCCCCGCGCTGCGTCGGGTGAGCAGCTCCCCGATCGGCCGGCTCTCCGGGAAAAGGGCCAGCAGCCACGCCGCCGTGTGCACGCCCCGAGCCAGCGGCGCGCCAAGGTGCGGGGTACCGAGGAACACGACGTGCCGCACGGCCGGCACCCACCGGTGCCCGGCCACCGCCGCCTGCTGCCCGGCGCTGCGGATCACCAGGCCACCCATCGAGTGGCCGATCAGCGTGATCTCCTCCACCGCGACCGGCCAGCCGGCGATCAGATCCTCGAGCAGGGCCGCCAGCTGCCGCCCGTTGTCGGACACGTGCAGGCCCGTGTTGTACCGCAGATAGACCGGGGTGTACCCGAACTCCCGTCGCAGCCGTGAACCCAACGTCGTCCCGACCGCCCCATGATGCCGGCGCGCGGCCAGCGACCAGTACTCCTCGGTCTCGCACAAGCCGTGGACAAACAAAGCTATCCGCGATGTCGCGGCCGGAAAGGCTGCACCCAGCGCCTCCGCCGTCGGCAGGACATCCGAGCCGCGGGACCGGACCGCCATCGGCGTCGCCAGCACCGGGTGTTGCTCACTGAGCGTGTCACCCCAGATGCCGTTGACCATGGCGAGGGTTACCCGGCCGGCTCGACGGCCCGACAGCGGAGCCTGCTCCGGACGCCAGGCGTACCCCGCCGTCGTGCCGATCAGCCGCGGCACCACCGCGTGCGCCCCGCGGACGATCGCGTACACCCCGCCCGCGACGGCATCGTGCGCGACACCGACCGGCCGGCCCACCGGCCCGACAGCAGCGAAGACCCGATCGGCGATCGCCCGGTGGGTATCTCGCACCACACCGACGACGCCGGCCAGGACATCACCGACCAGCCGGCCGGCCGCACCGATCTCGCCGCCACCGTCCATCACAACACTCCGTCTCGTGCGGCTTCACTCTCAGCCTGCGACTTCACTCTCAGCCTGCGACTTCACTCTCAGCCTGCGACTTCACTCTCAGCCTGCGGCACACCGAGGACCGGCACCAGGGCCGTTGAGCACTCGTCCCGCCGAAGTCGTGCCTTTGGCCTCTGACCGGTCACGGCCCGGTGGGCTGTGCTTGGGGTGATCGCCCGGGAGGGCTTCCGCAGCGTGCCCGGGTTCCGCCGAGACTGCAGGAGGACGCCATGTCCGCGATTCTGGTGGTGTATGCCACCAAGAACGGCTCGACCCGGGAGGTCGCCGAGGCGATCGGCACGGTCGCCGCGGCCGAGGGCGCCGATATCGAAGTCGTGCCGGCGCACGCGGTCGTCGGACCGGTGGCACCCGCCGATCTGGTCGTGCTCGGCGCGCCGATCTACTCCGGTCGCTGGCATCGCGACGCCCACCGGTTCCTCAAGCGGCACCGCCGCGAGCTGGCCGGCGTGCCGGTGTCCGTCTTCGCCCTCGGTCCGCGCCGCGACGACGAGGTGGCCTGGCGGCGCAGCTGGGCGCAACTGCACCGGGCGCTGGCGAAGCGGTCCTGGCTGCACCCGGTGGCGGTCGGGCTGTTCGGCGGCGCCGACCCCGCGGCGCGCGGCCGGGCGGCGCGCGGCCAGGCGACCCGCGGCCAGGCGACCCACGGCCAGGCGACCCGCCGGGACCTGCGGGACTGGGCCGCGATCGGCGACTGGACCCGCAACCTCCTGGCGTCCGCGTCGACAATCGACCCGCACGGTGACCGGGCGGCATTCTCGCCCGGCGCGGGCCGTCCGAACTGACAGCCGAGCTCGCCGCCGGGGCTGGCGGGGGCGGCCCGCCCCGGCCCGGTCGGCCCGTCAGTGGCCGTGGTCGCCCGGGAACACGTACAGCTCGACGAGCCGGTTCCGGGCGGCCAGCAGCCGGTCGGCGACCACCGCGAGGAGGCGGCTCTCGAGCTCGCGCCCCAGTTCGGCGTCCTCGGCGATCAGCGAGCGGACGTGGGCTGCGTCGACCTCGACCGCCCGGATGTCGTCGGCGACTTTCGCACCGAACCGGTAGCGGTGCGGCGGGAGCAGCCACGACCAGCCCACCACCGAACCGGCGCCGAGGTGCTCGACGACGATGTCGCCGCGGCCGGGCACGCACATGTCGATCGCGACGTCGCCGGAGTGCACGAGCCACAGCCGATCGGCCGGGGTGTCCTCACGGAACAGTCGGAAACCGCTGACGTGATGCACCGGCCGGGCGTGCAGCGCGATCCGGTGCAGCCACCCGGCCGGCAGATCCGCGACGAACGGATGCATCACGAGAAGATCGAAGACCGACAACATGGGCCGCACTCCCTTCCTCCCGAGGCTAGAGAGCCCACGGCCCTCGTGAGCAGGGCCGGACGGCCCTGTCCGCGGGGACCGCCACGGGGGTCAGCTGGAGGTATTCCTTGGGAGGTGTCATGGACCGCTATCCCGTGCGGGTCGAGGCACACCGCGACGAGACGCCGAGCCGATGGCTCTGGCTCGTCAAGTGGCTCCTGCTGATTCCGCACTACTTCGCGCTGGCCGTGCTCTGGGTCGGCCTCCTTGTCCTCACTCTGGTGGCCTATCTCGCCGTGCTGTTCACCGGCCGCTACCCGGCCTCGATCCGCGCCTACAACACCGGGGTACTACGCTGGAGCTGGCGAGTCGGCTACTACGGCTACCAAGCTCTGGGAACCGACCGGTACCCGCCGTTCACGCTGGCCGACGTGCCGGACTACCCGGCGCGGCTGCGGCTGGACGCGGACGCGCCGTCGCCGCGCCGGTGGCTGCCGCTGGTGGCATGGCTGTTCGCCGTGCCGCATCTGATCATCCTGGGCGCGCTCACCGGCGCTACCTGGTCGTACCAGTCGGGCGACACCCGTACGGCCGTGCCACTGAGCGTGGTCGGGGCCGTGGTGCTGGTCGCCGGCTTCGCCCTGCTGTTCACCGGCCGGTACCCGGGCGGCCTGCATGACCTGCTGGTCGGCGTCGCCCGCTGGCAGCTGCGGGTGGCCGGCTATCTGATCCTGCTGCCCGGGCAGTACCCGCCGTTCCGGCTGGACCAGGGCGGCCCGGAGCCGGACCCCCGCCCCGACGAGCCAGCCCGTGCCGGGTCACCGATCGTTGCCCGGGCGCCCTCGACGGCCGGCTCGATCTTCGCCTTGGTCGCCGGCGTGTTGCTGCTGGCGCCCGCGATCGGACTGGGCGTCGGCGGCGGTGTGCTACTGGCGCTCGACGCCGGGCGGGACCGCGACGGCTACGTGACCAGCCCGTCCGTGGTGCTCAGCAGCACCACCGCGGCCGTCACGGCGGAGAACCTGGAGATCGTCGACCCGAGCGTGTTCACCAGTGGTCTCGCCGATGTCGGCGGGCTGCGGGTGAAGGTGACCTCGCCGACCGGCCGGCCGGTCTTCGTCGGCGTCGCCCCGCAGTCGTCGGTCGACGCCTGGTTGGCCGGCACCGCCCACGACGAGCTCACCGCAGTGACCGCGGGCTCGGCCCGCTACGACCGGGCGGCCGGCGCGACCCAGGCGGTCGCGAACCCGGCGGCCCAGCCGTTCTGGCTGGCCTCGGCGACCGGCCCGGGCACGGCGACCCTGCAGTGGAAGGTGACCGATGGCGAATACGCGGTGGTCGTGACGAACGCCGACGGCTCGCCGGGCGTCGCCGTCGACGCGCGCGGCGCCGTCCAGGTGCCACGCCTGGCCGTTCTCGGCGGCGGTCTGCTGACCGCCGGGATCGTGCTCGGCCTGATCGCGGTCGGCCTGATCGTCCTCGGCGGCGTCGGCCTGGGCCGCCGGCACACCGAACCGCCACCGGGGATCGGGCCGTCCGCGCCGACTCCACAGTCGCCGCCGGTACCCATCGGAACCTGACGCGGGTGTAGCGGAGCCCGCCCGCTGCGGCGGGCGGGCTCGAAGGCGTTGCGCTCATCCGATCGGGACGCGGGCCCGGGACGCGGCCGGATCGCGCATCCGGCGTAGCGGCACGCCCAGACCGTAGGTCAGGAAGTGCCCGGTCGGCCGGATCTCGAGGACCGCGCATCGGCTGCGCCGCTCCTCGGGAAGCAGCCGGACGAGATCGGGCAGACCGGCCAGCACCTCCGGGGAATGCACGACCGCGACGGCCGGGAAGCTGACGGTGGCCGGCGGGATCGGGAACAGCAGCGCGAGCAGGCCGCCGCGACGGATCGGGACGGTCACCGCCACGTGGCTGTCGGCGGCGATGTGCCGGGCCTTCCAGCTGTCCTCGGCGACCACGACGTACATGCGGTCGCCGGACATCGTGTAGACGACGCCGCTGGAGCGCGGCGCGCCGGCCGGTGTCACGTGGCTGAGCACCGCGAACGACGCGTGCGACAGCGCGTGCCGGATCTGGAGTGTGGTGGGTCGCCGGTGCGTGGTTGAGATCGACATGGGGCACCCCCTCCCTTCCAGGCGTACCGGTGCGGGTCCGCGCCCGGCAGGGCCGGAAGCTCCGGACGGCCGGGCCGATCGGCTCTGCTCGCGGACCGGGTCCGGCGAGGACGGTGGAGGGTAGGTGACAGAGAGGAGGCCGGCGATGAGCACTTCCGAACTGAAGGAGCCGGCCGGCGTGCCGGATCTCCGCGCCGAAGCGGTGGCCCGGCTGCGCAAGCGGCGGGACTTCGGAGCGCACGTCCTGGCGTACGTGCTGGTGAACCTCTTCCTGAACGGGATCTGGTGGGTGACCACCCCGGGCGGCTTCTACTGGCCGATCATCCCGATGCTGGGCTGGGGAATCGGCCTGGTGTTCCATGCCTGGGACGTGTACTTCGGATCGGCGCCGTCCGAAGAGGCGATCCGGCACGAGATGGACCGGCTCAGTCGGCACTGATCCCCCGCGAAGGTCCGAAGAGGACGGGCTGGACGACCCTGACCGCGTTAGCAAAATGGAGCTAACTTGCTAACAGAGGGAGGCGAGAGTCATGACAGCCACAACCACCAAGCCCGCCCGCGACACCGCGGCGCCCAAGGCGGTCGCCCATCTGGAGGCCCGTCGCGACCGCGGCCGCAAGTTCGGCCGGGAGATCGGCACGCTGGCGGTGAACGTGTACGAGCGCGGCGTCGCCGACTTCGTGGCGTTCGAGAAGGACGCCGCGAAGATCGCACCGTACCCCTGGATGAAGGACGCGTTCACCATGAGCGCCGGACTCATCGAGGACGTCGGCGCCGCCTACGTGCGGACGGCACGCCAGGTTCTGAAGTAGTCCACCACGAATCGGCCCGGGGGCTCAGCCCCTGGGCCGATCAACGTCCGCGGTGGCGACGAAGGCCAGGTAGACCTCGGTCAAGGCCTGCCGCTGCCGCGCGCTGAGCCGCGGGTCCGCGGCGATCGCGGCGAGCACGGCCGGCGGCGGGTCCCACTCCGGCCCGGCTTCGCTGCGCAGCGCGTCCGCGGTGGTCCGCAGCGAGCCGGCGATCGCCTGCAGCACCCGATCGGACGGCGCCCGCAGGCCACGCTCGATCTGCGACAGGTACGGACCGGAGATCCCGACCATCGAGGCGAACCGGCGGATCGGCACCTCGGCCAGCTCCCGCCGGCGGCGGATGATCTCGCCGAGGCCCGGCTGCACGGAGGACACCGGTCAGGCCGCCGCCGGGACGTCGCGCCGCAGCGCCGCGGCGACGGTGACCTGCGCGGTCCGCAGCACCTCGGCCCGGCGCCGGCCGTCCATCAGGTTGAGCCCGATCGCCGCCAGGTCGGCCGGACCGGGCATGACCACCGTGACCGGGGTGCCGGCCCGCTCGACCTTGCACCGTTCCCGGTCGAGCTGGGCCGCGAAGGCCTGGCGCATCGCCCGCTCGGCGCGCCAGGACGGGCGCACCGGTCGGTCGGTGTGCCGGCTGGCCATCGGGGCCAGCACAAATATCTCGTCGAGCCCCTGGTCGTGCAGCAGATCGAGGGAGGCCGCCGAGCGGACCCCGCCGTCGACGTACCGGCGGTCGCCGATTCTGGTCGGCTGGTGCCAGCCGGGAATCGAGCAGGAGGCGACGACCGCGTCCGGCAGCGAGGCGGGGAGCTCGCCGCGGCGGCCGAAGACGGCCCGCCGGCCGCATTCGTAGTCGACGGCGACGATCCAGGTGTCCCGCTCGGGCCAGTGCGTGGGATCGTCGGCGACCAGGGTTGCGACGTATCGCCGTAGCG
The DNA here is from genome assembly GCF_025630775.1 of Actinoplanes sp. KI2. Taxonomy (GTDB): domain Bacteria; phylum Actinomycetota; class Actinomycetes; order Mycobacteriales; family Micromonosporaceae; genus Actinoplanes. The sequence continues at coordinate 59,335 of NZ_JAOSZE010000047.1, read as the reverse complement.
TGTGGTGCTCGGACCGGCCCACCGGCAGGAAGGCGCTGGCCAGCACGATGGGGTGGACGCTGTGCGGAGCGAGCGCAGCGGTCGCCAGCAGGCGGGCCGAACCCAGCCGCAGCCTCGGCGTCGGCGGCAGGCGGCCGGAGTCAGACTCGAACTCACTCGCGCCGGGCAGGTGCTCGGTGCCCTCGCCGAGCTGGTGGGCGACCAGTTCGGCCGGGGTGAACCCGTGCCGCAGCGCGGCCGCCACGATGCTGCCCGCGCTGGTGCCGACGATCATGTCGACCTCGGCCAGCGGACGGCCGATCCGCTCCTCGACGGCGGCCAGACCGCCGATCGTCCAGGCCGCCCCGAGCGTGCCGCCCGCGCCCAGCACCAGGCCGAAGCGTTTACCGCCCGCCATGTCGTACCACCTCGCAGCAGGCCACAGTGGCCTGAGGCACATGGTGCCACGATCAGCGGGCCGGCGACCACCGCCGGGCCAGCGCCGCGATCTCGTCGGCGATGTCCGGTTGGAGCGCGGCCGGCAGGTCGTGGCCCATGCCGGGATAGATCACCAGCTTCGCCCCGGCCAGCGCCCGGGCCGTGGCGCGCCCGCCGGACGGCCGGACCAGCGGGTCGGCGTCGCCGTGCACGACCAGGGCGGGCAGCCGCAGCCGGCGCAGCATCGGGCGCCGGTCCGCGGCGGAGACGATCGCGGCCAGCTGCCGGCGGACGCCGTCCGGGTCATGCGCCTCGTCGTAGGAGCGGGCCGCCGCGGCCCGGATCTCCGCGTCCGGCAGCGGGTAGGCCGGCGAGCCGATCAGCCGGAAGACCCGGATCATCCGCTCGGCCGCCGCGTCGCGGTCCCGCACCGGGCCGGCCAGCAGCAGCGGCAGGACGTGCGGCAGGGGCCGGCCGATCCGCGGCGACAGGGTGGACGAGATGCTGGTCAGGCTGCGTACCCGGGCGGGATGGCGGACGGCGAGGGTCTGCGCGATCATGCCGCCCAACGAGACACCGACCACGTGCGCGCTGTCCCAGCCGAGCGCGTCGAGCACGGCCACCGCGTCGTCCGCCATGTCACCCAGGGTGTAACCCGGCGGACGGCGGGTGAGCAGCGACAGGGCGGAGGGAGCGCCCAGCCCGGTCAGGTGGGTGGAGCGGCCGACGTCGCGATTGTCGAACCGGGCCACCCGGAAGCCCCGCTCCACCAGCAACGCGCGGAACCGTTCCGGCCAGAAGTCCATCGACAACCCAAGACCCATGATCAACAGAAGGGGCTCGCCCTGCGGGGACCCTTCCGTCCCGTACGCCAGGGAGATCTCGCCGTGTCGCGCCGTGCTCGTGCTCATGCTTCCAGCGTGACCTGCCGGAAGCCGGACCGGAACGGGCCGGAGGACCCTGGCGACCAGACCTCCGCGGATCGAGGGTGAAGGTAGGTGACCAGGTCCCGACCGGGGAGGCATCGTGGACTACCTGAGCCCGCTGGACGCATCCTTTCTCGACGTCGAGGACGAGGACCCGCACGCGTCCCTCGCCATCTCGTCGGTGGCCGTGCTCGACGGGCCGGCCCCGAGCCAGGCGGAGTTCGCCGAGGCGATCCGCGGCCGTTTGGCGCTCGTCCCCCGCTACCGGCAGAAGGTGCGCCGGGTGCCGTTCAATCTCGGCTGCCCGCGGTGGGTCGACGACCCCGATTTCGACCTCGACTTCCACCTGCGGCGTACGGCGTTGACTGCGCCCGGCGACGACGCGGCGCTCGAGCGGCTGATCGGCCGGGTGATGTCCCAGCGCCTCGACCGCGACCGTCCACTGTGGGAGGACTGGCTGATCGAGGGGCTGTCCGGCGGCCGCTGGGCGCTGCTGTCCAAGGTGCACCACTGCATGCTCGACGGGGTCACCGGCAACGAGCTGTACCGGCTGATCTGCGATGCCGGGCCGCAGCCGCGCCCGCCGGTCCCGGACGACTGGCGGCCCGAGCCGGGCACCAACGACCTCGATCTCGCCCTGGACGCCCTCGGCCGCCTCGCCCGGATGCCGTTCGAACAGGCCCGCCTGCTCGCCGCGGCGATCGGCGACCCGGACCGGACCACCTCCCTGCTGGGCCGGCTCGCCCGGGGCACGACCGCGCTCGCCGAGGCGTTCCTCCCGGCCCCGCCGACCTCGCTGGCCGGGCCGCTGAGCCGGGCCCGCCGCTACGCCGTGAGCCGGACACCGCTGTCCGAGATCAAGGCGGTCGCCGCCCGGCACGAGGTCACCGTCAACGACGTCTACCTCGCCGCGGTCGCCGGCGCGTTCCGCCGTACCCTGCTGGCCCGCGGCGAGCGGCCCGAGCCCGGCGCGATCCGCACGCTGGTGCCGGTCAACGTGCGGCACGAGGACGCCCGGCACGTGTTCGACAACCGGATCGCCTCGCTGCTGCTCGACCTGCCGATCGAGATCGACGACCCGGCCGGGCGGCTGCGCGCGGTGCACGAGCGGATCGCGGAGCTGCGCGAGCGGCGCGAGGTGGAGGCCGGTGTCGCCCTGCTCGACCTCGCCGGGCTGCAGCCGTACGCGATGGTCTCGTTTCTCACCCGCACGGCCCTGAGCCTGCCGAACCGGGGCATCGCGACGGTCACCACCAACGTGCCCGGCCCGCCGAAGCAGCTCTACATCCTCGGCCGGCCGATCCGGGAGATCCTGCCGTACGTGCCGATCGCCGAGCGGATGCGGGTGGGCGTCGCCGTGCTGACCTACGGCGGGACGGCCGCGTTCGGCGTCACCACCGACTTCTCCGCGGTGCCCGAGGCCGCCGAGTTCGCCGCGGCCGTCGTGGACGAGATTCGCCGCATGGGTCCGGTGGCATCGCGCGCCGCGACCCGGCGCCCGCGGCGCAGTGCCGCCGGCAAGGCCGGGAAGAAAGAGCTCGTCTGAAAGAGGCCGCCGTCCGCGGTTCGCGGGCGGCGGCCGGTATTTCCGTACGCGGTCAGTGCTTGGGCCGGACGATGTGGACCGGGCAGTCGGCGTGGTGCAGCAACTGCAGGCCGGTCGAGCCCAGCATGGTCCCGGTGATGACACCGTGCCCGCGACTGCCGACGACCACCAGCTGGGCGCGGCGGGAGGCGGCGACCAGCTCGCCGGCGATTCCGTGGTGGGTGAGCAGGACCTCGACCGGAACGTCGGGGTACTTCTCCCGCCACGGCGCCAGCTGGGCCTCCAGCTTCGCCAGCTCCTGCTGGTCGGCGTCCGGCGCGACGGCGTCGGCGTCCGCCCTCTTGTCCATCCACAGCGGGACGACCGGCAGATACGACCGTACGACCTCGAGTTCGCACCCGCGCTTGGCGGCCGCGTCGAACGCCGTCGCCAGCACCTCCTCCGCGGTCGGCGAGTCGTCCACCCCGGCCACGACCGGGCCCTCGGTGACGTCACCACGACCGCGCACCACCACGACCGGCGTCGCCGCGTGGGTCGCCACCCGCTGGCTCACCGAGCCCAGCAGCAGGCTGGCGAACCCGCCGCGGCCCCGGCTGCCGAGGACAGTCAACTGCCCGTGCTCGGTCTCGGCGAGCAACCGCGCCGCCGGGTGACCGATCACCGGATCGCCCTCGACCGCCACCTTCGGCGCCGCCACCCGTGCCTCGTGCACCGCGGTGGCCGTGACGCCCTCGGCGTGCCGCCGCGCGTCGTCCAGGTAGACGTTGCTCGAGTCGTACCGGGCCTCGCGCCACTCCCAGTCGTAGACGTGCGTGACCCGCAACGGCAGGCCCTGCCGCTGCGCCTCGCGCGCCGCCCACCGCACCGCCGCCTTGCTGTTGTCGGTGCCATCAGCGCCGACGATGATGGCATTGACCTTCATGACCGCTCCCTTCTCAGGTCTCCCCTCGATCGTCCGGCCGGGTGGCCTTGCCGGGTCAGGGCGGCAGGTCCTGTTCGGACGGGCCGATGGTCACCCGGCTGAGCGCGGTCAGCTCGTCGGCGAGCAGCCGGGCCAGCAGGTCCAGGTCCGGGCACCGGTCCGGGTCGGCGATGACGGTCACGGTCAGCGTGTCCAGGTACGCGAGAGCCAGGAACAGCACCGTCACGTTGGACGCGCCGCCGGTCACCAGCGGAATCATGTCGCGCACCACCGCGCCGCCGAGACGTACCGGCCCGGCGGGACCCCGGACGTGGCTGACCAGCGTGTGCAGGCGGCGCTGGTGGGTCATGTACCACCGGTATCCGCCCAGCGCCGAGAACAGCCGGAACGCCCCGCCCGCAACGGTGATCGGCGCGGGGCCGGCGGCCGCGGCACGGCGGCGCCGGACGTCCGCGGCGACCCGGGTGAGGCGCTGCGCCCACGGGCCGGCGGTCGGGACCCGCACGACGAGCGGGCTGACCGCATTGCCCGCAGCCGTGCCCGGGGCGCGTGGCGTGCCCACCGGAACGGCGATCGCCACCGCCCCGATCGTCTCGCCGCGCCGCTCCAGCAGCCGGCCCACGGCCGTCGACACGGCCACCAGCAGTGCCGCGTTCACCCCGCCGTCGTGGCGGTGCGCCGACTCCCGCAGCGCGGACAGGGGCGCGCGGACCACCACCGCCCGGCGGCGGGCACCGGTCACCCGCACCAACGAGCACGCCTGCACGCGTACGGGATGAACGCCCCCGCCGGCGGCCATCGCGGTCCGCAGCCGCCGCGCCCGGTCCGGCGCCGACCGCAACCCGGCGAACCGGGACCGCCAGGCGTCGGCGGCCAGGGCCCGCGTGCCCGCCCGGGGCAACGCCGGGGCCACGGCCGCCGGGGCGGCGCCGTCCGCGAGCAGACCGAGCACCGCCAGCCCGCCCAGGCCGTCGCTGATCGCGTGGTGGGCGATCAGCGCGAGCGCACAGCGGCCGCCCGGCAGCCCGCCGATCAGCACCGCCCGCCACAGCGGGCGGTCCCGCGGCAGCGGACGCATCACCCACGGCAGGACGGCGTCGACCAGAGCCCGGTCGTCGCCGGGCGCCGGGCAGCCGGTGATCTCGAGATGCCGCCACGGGTCGAACGTCTCGTCGTCCGCCCAGATCGGCGCCCCGCAACCGGGTGGCGTCCGCACCAGCCGCTGCCGCAGCCTCGGCACCCGCCCGGCGCGGTCGCCGAGCAGGCGGGCACACGCCGCCGGGGTCAGCGGCCGGTCGAGGACCAGCACGACGCCGAGATGCTCCGGGACCGGTCCCCGGTCCATCGCCAGGAAGGCGAGGTCGGCGTCGCCGGCCCGCTCGATCCGCGGCGGCGCGGTCATCGTGAGCTCAGCGCTTGCCGCGCACGACCAGCACCGGACAATGCGCGTGCTGGAGGCAGAGCTGGCTCACCGAGCCGAGCAGCGTGCCGGCGAAGCCACCGTGCCCGCGGGAGCCGACGACCAGCAACGCGGCGTGCGCCGACTGATCGATCAGCACCTGCGCGGGATGCCCGGGCAGCACGACCTCCAGCACCTCGACGTCCGGCGGCGGGTCATACCCGAGGGCCTCCCGGACCGACTCGCCGAGCAGCTTGCCGGCCGCGGCGCCGAAGTCCTGGTGCGCCCCGGCGCCCCAGCCGGTGAACGTCGGAACCTCCCACGCGATGACGGCCCGCAGCCGGGCCTTGGTCAAGCGGGCCTGGTCGAGGGCCCAGCGCAGCGCGGCCTTGGACGACGGCGAGCCGTCGACACCGACCACGACGTCCGTGTCATTCATCGCAGCCTCCCTCCGCTCAGGCGGCGCCGTAGGCCGTGCCGGGCGCGTAGACGAAGCGGTCGTCGACCTCGAAGCCCACCTCGTCGATCACCTCGACCACACCCGGGACCTGCCGGGTCAGCCGGGCAGCCTCGTATCCCGTGGACCACGCCTCGACCTTGCCGGACAGCGTCACCGCGCCGTCCTCGACCGTCACGGTCACCGCGTCGGCGGCCAGCGGCCCGTGCAGCACGCCGGACTCGATGTCGGCGCGGATGTCGTCGTCCGGGCGCAGGTGCACCTTCAACAGGTCGCCGCGCGTCACGATGCCGATCAGCCGCCCCAGGTCGTCGACCACCGGCAGCCGCTTCACGCCGTCGGCGTCCATCCGGCGAGCGGCCGCCGCGATCGACGTCCCGGTCAGCGCGGTCACCGCCGGTGCGCTCATCAGGTTCGCCGCCGTCCGGGCGCGCGCCTTGTCGCGTTCGCCGCGACGCCGGCGGCCCTCGAACAGGCGAGGCTCCTCGTCGCCCGCGTACTCGATCTTTCGGAGCAGGTCCGCCTCGCTCACCACGCCGACGACCCGCAGGAACGGGTCGACCACGGGCACGGCGCTGACCCGGTTCTCGATCAGCGTGTCCACCACCGAGCGGTACGAGGCGCCCTGATCCACGGAAATGACCTTCGTGGACATCACATCGTCCACCGTCCAGTTCTTCATCACGGGCCTCTCCTTCATCGCGGACCTCCCCTCAATACCGACGCTAGGAGCGGTCGCCGCCGGACGTCAGGGCCATTGGGCCCGGCTTACCCATCGCCGGTGACCTTCGGCCCTGACCCGAGCGGGGCGGCGGTGGGCACGGTAAGACCGAGGAAGGGAGACGCCATGAACAGCCGGCATCTGATCGTCGTCGGCGTGGACGGCTCGGACGGCGGGCGACGCGCCCTCGAGTGGGCGGTCCGCGAGGCGGACACCCGCGGGAGCGCCGTGCAGGCCGTCACCGCCTGGCAGTGGGACGGCCTGGACTACACGCCGGCCATCGCCGCCAACCCGCAAGAGGCCAAGGAGCGAGCCACGCGCCTGCTCGACGACGAAATCCACGCGCTGGTCGCCCGGCACGGCTCACACCTGCCGATCGCCGCCGAGGTGGTCGAGGGAAGCCCGGGCGAGACCCTGGCCCGGGCCGCCGGCTCGGCCGACCTGCTGGTGCTCGGCAGCCACGGGCACAGCCGGGTCCGGCACACCGTGCTCGGCTCGGTCAGCGAGGAGTGCATCCGCAGGGCAACCTGCCCGGTCGTCGTCATCCCGATGCCGGCGCCGGACCGCGCCGACGCCGAGCCGGCGCCCCGGCGCTGAGCCCGCGGAGGCGCCCGATGCGACACCCGATCGCCGCCGGTGTCGGCGGTGCCGGTGGCTGGCGCGCCCTGACCTGGGCCGCCGAGTTCGCCGCCCACACCGGCGAGCGGCTGATCCTGCTGCACGTCTGCGTACCCGGCTCGCCGCTGGACCGGACCGTCAACGATCCCACCCCGGCCGAGGTCGAGGTCGTCGATCCGGCCCTGGCCCGCGCCTACACGACCGTGCGGGATCGCCTCGGCCACGAACGCACCGTTCTGAAGATCCGCGCCGGCTCGCCGTCCGAGCAGCTGGCCGACGCGTCGGCGGGCGCGCGGCTGCTGGTCATCGGGGACGGCGAGGGCGGCCGGACGGTACGCCGGGTGGTCCGCCAGGCACACTGCCCGATCGTCGTCGTGCGTCCGCCGGCCCGGGTTCCGGCGAGCCCGTACGCGGGCCACGTCGTAGCCGGGGTGGACGACAGCCCAGCGAGCCGGGCCGCGCTCGAGATGGCATACGCCTACGCCGAGCAGAACCGGCTGCCGGTCGCCGCGCTGCACGTCTCCGGGCAGGCGCCGGGCGACGCCGCCGGCCTGCTCGCCGACGCGGTCGCGCCCTGGACCCGGGCCTATCCCCTGGTGCCGACCCGCTGCTCGGTGCTCGCCGGCCCGGTCGGCGACCAGCTCGTCCACGCGGCCGCGGGCGCCCGGCTGCTGGTGGTCGGCGACAAGCGGCGCGGCGTGATCGGCCGGGCCCGCACCGGCGACGTGCCGCTCACCGTCGCCACCGAGGCCCCGTGCCCGGTCGCCGTCGTGCCGCTCGCGCAACGCGACGCGTGGTGACAGGTGACCAACGACCCTGACCACCAGCCGACCACCGGAGCGATGCTGGACCCGAGCTCATCGGACGCTCGCGACACGGCGACCGGCCACCGCAGGGGACGGCCACCGAGCCGCCAGACCCATCGTCGTCAAGACGCTCGCCGGCGCCGCGACCGGGTGCCCGATGGGCTCCGAGCCAGGGAGGCTGTCATGCTTCTCGATCCGGCCGGGTTCTCCGGCGCCGACGTCCTGAGCCGCCCGGCCGGCCGCCTCGATCTCGGGCAGCGGGCCCGGCTGGCCGAGATCGCCGACCGGGTCCAGGTCGCCCACGATCTGCTGCTCACCTTCGCCGACCGATACGCGGCCTTCCCCCGCCTCGCCGAGGCGCAGGAGCGCGAGGTGCGGCTGCTGCGCGATCTGCTCCGCCGTTACCCGGCCGGGCGGTTCGGCGTCACGACGGTACGCGACGACTACGACCATCTGCTCGCCCGCGGCAACCTTGGGCGAGCCGAGGCCGCGCGGGCCGTCGCCGAGGCCCTGCATCGCGTGCTGGTGCTGCTCGACGCCGAACTGCCGCACGCGTCCGCGCCGGACGTGCACGACGCGTACACCCGGCTCTCCGCCGCCACCATCCGGCAGCTGCAGGCCGTGCAGGGGTGGTGCCCCCGCTGACCGGTCAGCCGGCCCGGCGCCGAGCTCCTCGGCCGTTGGCGAAGAACGGGCCGGTGACCCGGGCCCTCAAGGCCGTGGGGTCACCCGGAACACCGGGTAGCCGGCGGCAATCCGCTCGAACTCCTCCAGCGGTGCGTGCCGGTCGACCGGCACGTGCGGGCGGGCACCCGGCGCGACCGTCAGGAACCGGCGCAGGATCGGGGCCCGTTCGCCCGGCTCCACCGCCACCAGCCGCACCCGCTCCCGCCGGCCGTGACGCAGCACGACGTCGCCGCCCGCGGCCCGGACGTTGGCCACCCAGTTCGCCTTCTCCCCGAGCATCGACACCAGGTAGCGCTCGCCCTCGTACCGGGTCACGACCAGCGGGCAGACCACCATGTTTCCGGATCTGCGGCCGGTCACCTCCATCGTGACCCAGCCGGCCGGGGCCAGAATTCCGGAGCCGAACTGCAGGGCGGACACCCGGTTGAGCGCCCGGGCCAGCCGGCTCGGCCGGCCACCCCGGTACATCCGGCGCCGCATGGCACTGCTCATGATCATGTTAGACACCTCCCTCCTCTGACCGTAGAAACCGGACCCCGCCGCGGGCAGGGCCGAAATGCCCGCGGCTGGACGTAGAGGCCGGACGTCCGGAGTGGAGTCTCACCTTCTGCGGCTCCGGCGAGAGCGCACGACGCTGCGCAGAACCAGCAGCGCAACCACGGCAACCACCTGGCCGCCGAGCACGATGCGGTTGACGTCGATCGCCGGACGCCAGCCCACCTTGCCGTTCTTGATGACGAAGACACCGAGCCCGCGGCCGGACGTGCCGAACCCGCCGCCCGTGCCTTCCGCCTGGCCGCCCTCGGCGGCCGGCCCGGTTCCGCCGCCGCCCCCGCCGGCGATCCGCGCCACCGGAAGCAACACGATTCCTTCGCCGCTTACCGGGGTTCCGAACACCCGGCCGGCGGTCGTACCGTCCACCGCGGCTCGCACCGCGTCGAGGACATCCGTGGCTGGCTCTGACGAAGTCATGCCGACCAACTCCCTTCGCATAGGCCCGAACACCTCCACCACAACGCCGGGAGCGCGCGCCGGGCCAGGGCCATTGGGCCCCGGCCTCGAGCGGACCGGCCGTAGCTACGGGACCTCCGGCCCTGACGACGGGCGCGAACCCGCGCGATGCTTGCCGTGAACCCGCGGAGGTGACAGATGTCCGCGATGCACAGTGACGATCTGACCGCAGTCGCGCAGTTGCGCGATCAGGAGGGTGTGCTCTCCTGCTACGTCACCGTCGATCCCGATCAGGAGACCGCCGGCGGTCTTCCCGGGGAGACGAAGCTGTTCAAAGGACTCCACGCCGTGGCGGCCGCGCTCGGCGACCGCGGTGAACCGGCCCGGCAGGCGCGGCTCGCCGCACGGCTGACGGAGCTGCAGCCGCACCTGCGAAGGCTGACCGGCGGCGCGACGCCCGGCCGCGGCCGCGCGCTCTTCGCCGGTCTGAGCGGCGGCGAGATCCGGACCGTCCGTACCCAGGCCTCGCTCGGCGACCACGTGGTGCTGGACGAGTCGCCGTACCTGCGGCCGCTCGTCGAGGCGTACGGCGCCGGGGACCCCGCCGGTGTGGTCGCGGTGACAGCGCACGGCGTACGCGTCCTCGAGGCCCGCCACGGCTTTCTGAGCCCGATCGCCGAGCTGCGTCACGAGTCGACCACCGAGGTCGGGAGGACTGCCGGTAACGACCGGGACGAGCTGGACGACCGCCGGCGCCGTTGGCAGGACCACCTCGACCGCTTCCTCGCCGGGGCCGCGGGACGGGTGAGCCACGCGGCCGAGTTCTCCGGCTGGGCACACCTGCTGGTCACCGGGGAACCGGGCCTGGTCGCCACCTTCGCCGCCGGCCTGACCGGCGCGGCCCGCGAACGCCTCGCGACGGCGCACCGCACGGTACCCGAGGCGCTGCCGCCCGCGCGGATCGCCGCACTGGTCGCCGGTGATCTGCACGCCGCGCAGCGAACCCGGCAGCAAGCGTTGGTGAGCGCCGCGCTCGGGCGCGGGCACGCGGCGCGCGGCCTCAGCGACACGCTCGCTCTGCTCGCCGAAGGGCGGGTCGGGCACCTCCTGATCGACGCATCGGCGCACTGGGCCGGCCACCGCGACGACCGGGGTCGCCTGTGGGCCGACCCGGAACGGCCGGCCGACGGGGGCACGCTGCGGCCCGAGCCCGATCTTCCGGAGCGGATGATCGAGCTCGCCTACCGTACCGGCGCGCAGGTCACCCTGCTCGACCGCGAGGTCGCCGAACCACTGTCCGACGCCGACGGTGTCGCCGCCCTGTTGCGCTGGTGAGACCTGGCCTCATCAGATGAACAGGAGCTGCGCGCCGGCGGTCTTCTCGATGAAGTCGGACGCGTTGATGATGTCCTCGACGCCGCGGTAGAGGTCGGCCTTGCTCAGGTGCATCATGTCGGCAGACATCCGGCAGGCCCACAGGTGGCCGCCGGAGGCGACGATCTGATCGAGGAACTCCGGCACGTCGGGCACCCCGACCTCGGTGATCTGCTTGCGCATCTGGCGGGTGGCGATCGCGGTCATCCCGGGCAGCCCGCCCAGGCCCTGCGGCAGGTGGGTCGCGGTGTTGCCGAGCATGGTGAACTTCAGCTCGCCCATCCGCGACTTCGTGATCATGTCGAAGCCCCAGAAGGTGAAGAACAGGTGCGTCTCGACGCCCTCGCCCAGCGCGGCGTTGGCCAGCACCAGTCCGGGGTAGGCCATGTCGAGGTTGCCCTTGGAGCAGATGATGGCGAGCTTGCGGCCGGTGGCCTCGTCGTCGCCGAAGTCGGGCACGATCGCCGGGGCGGTCTCGGTGGTCATGGCGGAACCCCTTTCAGACACAGCCGTGCGGTTTGGGGAGGCCGGCGACGTACGCCAGCTTCTTGGCCGGTTTCTTCGGGAAGAGCGTGAACAGCTCCTTGGTCGGGATGCCGCCGACCACGGACACCCGGCGCAGGGTCGCGGTCTCGCCCTGCTCGCGGTAGTCGTCGCGGACGAAGTCGATCGCCTTGCGGTGCGCGTCGGTCAGGTCGATGCCGATCCGGGCGGCGAGCTCCTTGGCCAGAGCGGGATCCCATTCGTCGTACGCGGTCAGAAAGCCCTCGTCGTCGACGTGGATCTCGCGGCCGCCGATGGTGGTGACTGGCATGGCTGTCTCACTTCCCTTTCGAAGGCATGTGCCCCGGCAGCAGCAGGTGCCAGTACATCCACCGGAACGCGAGCTTGCCCCAGTGGTTGACGGCGGACTCGCCGAGCAGCCGGAACGGCCCGGCGACCGGCACCGGGTAGCGGCCCGGCAGCGGCTGGGTGTCGTAGTTGAAGTCGATCAGCAGGGCCCGGCCGTGGCCGGACTCGACGAAGCAGTTGGCGTGCCCGTCGAAGCTGCCGGTCATCGGCCGGCCCGCGGCGTGCTCGACGAAGTTGCCGGCGAACACGTCGACGGCGAAGTGCGCCACCGACCCGGCCTTCGACGTCGGGATGTCGTTGGCGTCGCCGAGCGCGAAGATGTTGTCGTGCGCCTTGGCGAGCATGGTGTGCCGGTCGACCGGCACCAGGTTCAGCTCGTTGCCCAGGCCCGAGCGGGCCACGAAGTCGGCGCCCATGTTCAGCGGCACGGTCACCAGCAGGTCGAACGGGATCTCCCGCTCGTCGTAGGAGACCAGGCTCGTGCCGTCGACCCGTTCGACCAGGAAGTCGGGCTCCACCAAGATCTTGCGATCGTCCAGCATGGACCCGAGGCGGGCGGCGGCGATCGGTTTGGTGAACGCGCCCGGCAAGGGTGTCGCGTACACCAGCTCGATCCGGTCCCGCAGGCCGCGCCCGCGGAAGAAGTCGTCGGCGAGGAAGGCGAACTCGAGCGGCGCCACCGGGCACTTGATCGGCATGTCGGTGACGTGCACGACGAGCCGGCCGCCGTCGAAGTGCCGCAGGGCCCGCTCCAGCGCGACCGCACCGTCGTACGTGTAGAAGTCGAAGATCGTCTTGCGCCACTGGCCGCCGTCCAACAGGCCGGGCGTCTGGTCCGGGCGGGGCGTGACGCCGGTGGCGATCACCAGGTAGTCATAGGGCAGCGTCCGGCCGTCGGCCAGCAGCACCCGGTTCGCCGCCGGGTCCACCCGGTCCACCTCGCCGTGCACCAGCTCGACGCCCTCCGCGATCAGCCCGCGGGTGGGCTTGGAGACCTGCTTCGGCGCGTACGCGCGGAACGGCAGGAACAGGAAGCCGGGCTGGTAGAAATGCCGGTCGCCGGCCTCGACGACGGTGATGTCCCAGTCGGCGCGGGCGAGACTCCGCCGCAGCTTGTTGACCACCATCGTGCCCGCGGTACCGGCGCCGAGAACCAGCAGCCGTCGCATCGGGCCCACCTCCTCGCCGTTCTGGATACCCCCTACGGTATGGGCGAGGCGACGCGATCCGTAGGGGCCGAAGGCCCTGGCATGGAGGACCTAAGCAGCGGCAGAGTCCGGCGCGCGGCGGACAGGACGACGCCCACCGGCGGCGCTGCTCGCTGACCCACGGCGGAAGGGGGGCCGGGCCCGGGCGTCGGCAATGGCGCTCGAGCCTGATGGTTCCGCCGTCCGAGGCTCTCGCCAAGGTACCGGTGGGCTCACTGTCCATGCTGCACCGAGCACGGCGACGCGGTCAGAGGCGGTCGCCCTGAACCGTGGTGACCGACATCCGCGCGGCCGGGGACCATCGGCCCTGGCGGCGGCGGGTCCCCGGGACGATCGTGAGACTGTACGGGCGCGATCTCGAGCAGCGCAGGCGACGACGTCCGCGCCGATCGTCCGCCCGCTCACGGGCGCGCATTGACCCCCACCGAGCCGAGGAGGGTGACATGATCGCGCGCCGGCCGCCGACCTTCGGCGTGGAGGAGGAGTTCCTCCTGCTCGACCCGGTCAGCGGACACCCGGTCCCGGCCGCGCCGCGCCTGCTGCGGCTGCTGCGCGGCCGGCCCGGGCCGGGCGCCGAGCTGATGCGATACCAGCTGGAGACCGCGACCCGAGTCTGCGACAGCGCCGGCCAGCTGCACGCCGAACTGCTGCGCCTGCGGCATATGGCGTCCGAGGCCGCCCGAGTGTGCGGCTGCCGGCTCGTAGCCAGCGGCACCTCGCCGTACCCGACACCGGGGCTGGCCGCGCTCACCGACGACCTTCGCTACCGCGAGCTCGCGCGACGTTATCCCCGCCTGACCGCGGCCTCCGGCACCTGCGCCTGTCACGTCCACGTCGGCGTGCCCTCGCGCGAGCACGGCGTCCAGGTCCTGGCCCGGCTCCGGCCCTGGCTGCCCACCCTGCTCGCGCTCAGCGTCAACTCCCCGGTGGAGAACGGCCGGGACACCGGCTGGGCAAGCCGCCGCTACCCGAGTCAGGCCCGCTGGCCCACCGCGAGCCCACCCCCGGTGTTCACCGACGCGGCGGCCTACGACCGGGCCCTGGGAAAACTGATCGGACACGGTGCCGCGCTCGACGAGCGCAGCGTCTACCTGCTCGCCCGGCTGTCACCGCGATACCCGACGATCGAGGTCCGGGTCGCCGACGTCGGCGCCGACGCCGACACGGCTCTGCTGCTGGCCGTACTCGTCCGCGGCCTGGTCGCCACGGCGCTCACCGAGATCACCGCGGCGAAACCGCCACCCCGCCCCTGCCGGGCAACGATCCTCGCCGGCCTCGATGCCGCCGCCCGGCACGGGCTGACCGGCCTCGCCGTCGACCCGTGGACCGGTGCGCGTGCCCAGCCATGGGCGCTGGTGCACCACCTCGTGGACCACACCGGCCGAGCCCTCGCCACGCTCGGCGACGCCGAGACGGCTGCCGGCCTGCTCGATGCGCTGGCGGCTCGGGGCACCGGCGCCGATCGCCAGCGGGCCGCCTGGCGACGGGCGAAGTCCCCGGCCGACCTGGTGACCGAGCTCGCGAGGACCACGTGGCAAGCGGCCGACGAACCCGTTCCGGTAACAACGGCCTGACGGTGTAGTGCCGGAGTGCCGTCCGGGCGGGACCAACGACCCTGGTTACCGCGGCCATGACGGCGTTGTACTGGTAAAGGAGGAAAAGTCGGAAACGGCGCAGGGGGTGGGTCATGAACGAGATCGGCACGTATCGCGTCCTCCAGGAGCCCCGAAGCGGCGGTGCCCCGCCGGCCGGCAAGCCGGATGCCCTGCATGGCATTCTCGCGGCCTCGGTGCGATCCGCCCCGGCAGCCGCCCACGCTCCCTTGGAAGCTACGCCCGCCGGATCGGTGCTGGTGGGCGTGGACGATTCGCCGGCCAGCTACGCGGCGCTGGATCTCGCGGCGCGGGAGGCGGAGCTGCACGGCTGGGAGCTGAGGCTGCTGCACGTGCAACACCCCGGCGAGCGCCGGACCACGAAGGCGGCCGATTTCCGGCTGCTCGAAGGGATGACCGACCGGGTCCACGCCGCCGCGCCGGCGGTGCCGGTGACCAGCCACCTGGTGACCGGATCAGCGGCCTCCCTGCTGCTCATCGAGGGCGGCACCGCGAACCTGCTCGTCGTCGGGCACCGGCACCACGCGGTCGGCACCACGCTGGGACTCAGCGTCGGCGACCGGGTGGCCGCCCAGCATTCCGGGGTCGTCATGGTCGTTCGGGTGCCGTACTGGCCGCCGGGACCCGGCATTGACCTGCTGCCCATCGTCGTCGGCGTGGACAACCACGCGGCGGTGACACCGGCGGTGACGTTCGCCCAGACCGAGGCCCGCCTGCGCGGATGCCACCTGGTCATGCTGCATGCCCAGCCCAACGCCGCACCCGCCGAGCGGACCGACACCATCGGCGGTGTCGTCGTGCACCACCTGACGGTCGACGCGCATCCCGCACCGGCGCTGATCGACTACTCGCACCGGGCCGCGGCGGTCGTGGTCGGCCGGCGCGGCGTGGGCATGAACCCGGTCACCATGCTCGGGTCGGTCAGCCGGGCCATGGTCCAGCACGCCAACTGTCCGGTCTTCCTGGCCGGCTGAGCTCGCCCGGATCGTCTTCCCGGCCGGCTGACCTGGTCCGGGTCGCTTCCTGGCCGGCTGACCTGGCCGGGCTCAGCAGATGCGGGGCAGTTGCTCGCCGACCAGCATGTCGAGGACTCGGCGCGATCCGACGGCGGTCCGCACCACGACCCGGCCGGGTTCGTCCCGGTGCACGGTGCCGATGCGGACCGCGGACCGGCCCTCCGGCCGGGCGCGCATGGCGGCCAGCACGGCGTCGGCCTCGCGCGGCGCGACGAAGGCGACGAGGCACCCTTCGTTGGCCACCTGCGCCGGGTCGAGGCCCAGGATCTCGCAGGCCGCGTGGACCGCTGCCGGTACCGGCAGCGCCTGCTCGTCGATCTCGATGCCGACTCCGGAGGACGCCGCGATCTCGTTGAGCGCCGAGGCGATGCCGCCGCGGGTGGGGTCGCGCAGCGCGTGCACGGCGTCGCCACCCGCATCGACCATGGCTTGAACCAGCCGGTGCAGCGGCTGCGTGTCCGAGCGGATGTCGGCCTCGAAGCCCAGGCCCTCCCGCGCGCAGAGGATCGTCGTGCCGTGGCTGCCGATCGGGCCGGACAACAGCACGGCGTCGCCGGGCGCGGCACCGGTCGCCGACGGCGCGGCACCGGCGAGGCGGCGTCCGACGCCGGTGGTGACGACGAACAGCCCGTCGGCGGCGCCCCGGCCGACGACCTTGGTGTCGCCGGTGACCACGGGCACGCCCACCGCTCGCGCGGCCTCGCCGACCGACGCGGCGACCCGCCGCAGATCGGCCAGCGGGAATCCCTCCTCCACGACGTAGGCCACCGAGAGGGCCACCGGCACCGCGGCCCGCATGGCCAGATCGTTCACCGTGCCGTGCACGGCGAGCGCGCCGATGTCACCGCCCGGGAAGAACAGCGGGCTGACCACGTACGCGTCGGTGCTGAGGACAACGTCGACGCCGTCGACCGGTACCACGGCGGCGTCCTCCAGCGCCCCGGGCGGAGCCGCCGAGCCGAGCGCGGGGACCAGTACGCCGGCGATCAGATCGGCCGACAACTGTCCGCCGGAACCGTGGCCGAGCAGCACCCGTTCGGTCTCGGCCAGCGGTACCGGGCAGCTGCCCGCGAGGGGATCCACCGTGGTCATCGGGCACCTCCGGTAACCGGTGCGTCGGCGGACCGGCGGCGGCCGGCCCGGTGGAACGCCGCGCAGGTGCCCTCGCTGGACACCATCGGCGCGCCCCGCGGCGACCGGGGGGTGCACGTGGTGCCGTACGCCGTGCAGTCGGTCGGCACCTTCATGCCGGTGAGGATCTGCCCGGCGATGCAGGCCGGGTCCTCGATCGCGGTCAGCCGCCCGACGTCGAATCGGCGGGCGGCGTCGAACGCGGTGTACTCATCGGACAGCTCCAGGCCGCTCGCGTCGATCGTGCCGATGCCGCGCCAGGCCCGGTCGGTGACCTGGAACACCCGGCGCACCGCCTCCTGGGCCGGGCCGTTGCCGGTGCGGCGCACCGCGCGGGCGTACTGGTTCTCCACCTCGAACCGGCCCTGCTCCAGCTGCCGTACCGCCATCAGGATCCCCTCCAGCAGGTCCAACGGTTCGAAGCCGGTCACCACGATCGGCACCCGGAACTTCTCGGCGAGCGGCTCGTACTCCGTCCAGCCCATCACCGTGCAGACGTGCCCGGCGGCGAGGAAGCCCTGCACCTCGCAGCCGGCCGCCTCCAGGATGGCGGTCATCGCGGGCGGCACGAGCACGTGGCTGACCAGCATGCTGAAGTTGGGCAGGCCGAGGGCCGCCGCGTGCAGCACGGCCATCGCGTTGGCCGGCGCGGTGGTCTCGAAGCCCACCGCCAGGAACACCACCTCGCGGTCCGGTCGCTGCTGTGCCAGGGCCACCGCGTCCATCGGGGAGTAGACCACCCGTACGTCGGCGCCGCGCGCCTTGAGCGCCAGCAGGTCGGTGTGCGAGCCGGGCACCCGGAGCATGTCGCCGAAGCTGGTGAAGGTGACCTCGGGTCGCGCCGCGATGGCCATCGCCCGGTCCAGGGTCTCCAGCGGGGTCACGCACACCGGGCAGCCCGGGCCGTGGATCATACGGATGCCGGCCGGCAGCACCTCGTCGATGCCCTGCCGCACGATGGTGTGGGTCTGGCCGCCGCAGACCTCCATGAGCGTCCACGGCCGGGTCGCGGTGCGATGCAGCTCGTCGAGCAGCAGCCGGGCGAGCTCGGGGTCGCGGTACTCGTCCAGGTACCTCATGCCGAGCCGTCCTTCGCGGGCAGCGGTTCGCCCAGCTCCTCGCGTACCGCGTCGCCCATCGCCCGCAGCACGCCGAGGGTGCGTTCGGCCTCCTGCCGGTCCACCTCGGTGATCGCGAAGCCGACGTGGACGATCACGTAGTCGCCGACGCCGACGTCCGGGACGTAGGACAGGCACACGTCCTTGCGGATGCCGTCGAAGTCGACGACACCCATGAGCAGCCCGTCCCGGTCGGTCACCTCGGTGACCCGGCCGGGGATGCCGAGGCACATGCCGATCAGCCCCCTTCGTCGCAGATCGCGGCCGCCACCACGGCCTGGCCGTAGCTGATCCCGCCGTCGTTGGCGGGCACGTCGCGGTTGAGGTGGCCGGTCAGACCGGCCGCGTCGAGCTCGGTCCGGAGCCGGGACGCCAGGATGCGGTTCTGCAGGCACCCACCGGACAGGCACACCACGGTAACCCCGGTGCGTTCGGCCGCGCGGGCGCACAGTGCCACGGTCACCTCGACGATCGTGGTGTGGAACGCGGCCGCCAGCTCGCCCGCGGGCACACCGGCGCGGGTCCGGTCCAGGACCGCGGTGAGGGTGCCGCTCCAGTCGTACACCCACAGGCCCTCGACCTCGGTCAACCGCCACGGCAGCGCCTCGGCACGGGGAACGGCGGCCGCGACGGCCTCCAGCAGGACGGCGGCCTCGCCCTCGTAGCTGGCCTCGTCGCAGAGCCCGAGCAGGCTGGACACGGCGTCGAACAAGCGGCCCGCGCTGGAGGCCCGCGGGCTGTTGACGCCGCGGGCAATCATCCGCGCGATGATGTCGCGTTCCGCGGCCGCGAGCCGGTCGAAAGAGCCGGCCGGCACCGGGAACTCGCCACCCAGCAGGTAGCCCAGGGCCATCCGGGCCGGGTGGCGCACGGCCGCCTCCCCACCGGGCAGCGGTGCGGTGCCGAACCGGCCCAGCCGGCGGAATCCGGTGTACGAGGCCAGCAGCAGCTCACCGCCCCACAGCGTGCCGTCCGCGCCGAGGCCGAGCCCGTCGTAGGCGACGCCCAGGAACGGACCCCGGATGCCGTTCTCGGCGGCGCACGACACCACGTGCGCGTGGTGGTGCTGGACCGGCACCCGGCGCAGCCCGGCCGGCTGTTCCGCCGCGTACCGGGTGGACAGGTAGCCCGGGTGCAGGTCGTGGGCGAGCACCTCGGGCGTGAACCGGTGCAGCCGGGACAGCTGGCCGAGGGTGCCGTGGAACGCGGCCAGCGCGTCGGCGTCGTCGAGACTGCCGCCGTGCGGGCCGACCAGCGCCCGATCGCCGCGGGCCAGCGTGAACGTGTGCTTGAGCTGGGCGCCGACCGCCAGCACGGGCCGGGCGGCCGGCACCGGCAACGGCAGCGGGCCGGGCGCGTAACCGCGGGCCCGGCGCACGGTGACGCGCCGCTCGCCGATCACCCGGGCCACGGAGTCGTCGTAGCGGGCCCGGATCGGCCGGTCGTGCAGCAGGAACCCGTCGGCCACCGGCGCCAGCCGGATCAGCGCGTCGCCGTCGTCGATGGCGATCGGCTCGTCGCTGAGGTTCCCGCTGGTCACCACGAGCGGCCGGGCCAGCGCGCGCAGCAGCAGGTGATGCAGCGGGGTGTACGGCAGGAACAGTCCGACCTGGTCGGTGCCGGGATGGACGCCGGGGGCCAACGGCATGCCAGGCCGGGCGGTCAGCAGCACGATCGGGCGGGCCGGCTCGGTGAGCAACCGCAGCTCGGCGGGGGTGAGCCGGCTCAGCGCGCGGGCCGCGGCGACGTCGGCCACCATGACGGCGAACGGCTTGCGGGGCCGCCGCTTACGGGCACGCAGCCGATCGACCGCGGCGGCGTCGGTGGCGTCGCAGACCAGCTGGTATCCGCCCAGCCCTTTGACGGCGACGATCTGCCCGGCGGCGATCGCGGCCACCGCGGCGGACAGCGCACCCTCTCCGGTGGCGCCCGCCGGCTGCCACGACAGGCTCGGCCCGCAGGCCGGGCAGGCGACCGGCTCGGCATGGAATCGGCGGTCGCCCGGATCCTGGTACTCGGCGGCGCAGTCCGCACACAGCGGGAAGCCGGCCATCGCCGTCCGCACCCGGTCGTAGGGCAGCCCGTCGACGATCGTGGCCCGGGGCCCGCAGGCGGTGCAGTTCACGAACGGGTACCGGTAACGCCGGTCGGCCGGGTCGAACAGCTCGCGCAGGCAGTCGTCGCAGGTGGCGAGGTCGACGGGCAGACCGGCGAAGCCCGCCCGCACGCCCGGCACCCAGCCGCTCACGGCCACCGTGAAGCCGGTCCCGACCCCGATCGCGGCCGACTCCCCGCCGCCCGGCGTCACACTCACCCGCGTCACGACCGCGTTGGGCGGCGGCTGCTCCCGCAACGCGCGGGCCAGCGCGGCCAGGGCGGCGGCCGGCCCGGCGACCTCGATCAGCACATCGCCGTCGACATTGCGGACGACGCCGTCGAGCCTCAGCCCGGTGGCCAGCCGGTGCACGAACGGCCGGAAACCGACCCCCTGGACGGTGCCCTCGACCCGGATGGACCAGGCCTCGCGCGCGGGCGCGGGGGTCACGGTCATGCCTCAGCCCACCAGCTCGCGGACCCGGGCGACGACGGGGTCCACCGCCTCGGCCACCTCCGGGCTGAGCCCGGCGCCGAAGCCGAACTCGGCAGCCCCCACCGCCAGCACCACCAGCCGCCGCGGCAACCTCCCGAGCGCCCGGCCCAGCTCGACCGTGCTGCCCAGGCTGACCCCGTGCGAGCTCGTGACGCCGTCGGCGAGCTCGGCGAGCTCGTCCAGAACCAGCTCGTACCGGTGGCCGCCGTGGTCGGCGCCGTCCCGGACCGCGTCGACGACCACGGCGAGGTCGGTGCCGGTCCACAGGTCGAGCAGGCGGGTCGGTTCCCCGTCGCTGGCGCGCAGCTCCACCGAGGCCAGCCGGGGATCGGCCGCCCGCAACTCGGCCAGCCTCGCCACCACCGCCGGGCCGAACCCGTCGTCCCGGCGGTACTCGTTGCCGACCCCGATCACCACGCAGCGCTGTCCGTCCACGCGGGTCATCCCCGGTCGACGGTCAGGTCGAGGAAATGGGTGGAGCAGGAGATGCACGGGTCGTAGTTGCGGATCGCCTGCTCGCATTCCGCGGTGAGCCGCTCGTCGTCGAGGTCCAGCCGGGCGCTGACGAACCGGCGCAGGTCGTCCTCGATGCTGGCCTGGTTCTGCGAGGTGGGCGGCACGATGCGGGCCGTCGTGAGCAGACCCTCGGCGTCCAGGCCGTAGCGGTGGAACAGGATCCCGCGGGGCGCCTCGGTCGCACCGAAGCCGACCCCGGCCCGGGGTGGCACGTCGACGTAGGGCCGGGTGGGCGGCTCGTAGGCGTAGATCAGCCGCAGCGCCTCCTCCACCGCGTACACCACCTCGACCGCGCGGACCAGAATGCTGCGGTACGGGTTGCGGCATTCGGCGCCCAGCCCGGCCGCGTCGGCGGCCTGGAGGGCCAGCGGGGTCAGCCACTGCCGGTTGAGGGTGTACCGGGCTGCCGGGCCGACCAGGTAACGGCCACGGCCGGCCAGGCGGGCGTGCAGCGCGGTGGAATGCGGCACCTGCTCCTCGATGACGTGCTGCTCGAACTCCTGCGGCCCGAAGGTCAGCCCGCCGGTGGTGGTCACCGTGCCGCTCTCGATGGCGTACCGGCCGGGCGTGGTCAGCGCGAGCATCTCGTGGTCGTGGTGGAAGTCGGGGAAGTCGAACCCGGCCGCCCAGCGCACGGTGTCCAGGGCCTGGTCGAGCGCGACTCGCAGGGTGAGGGCCAGCTCGGCCATCTCGCTGGGCGCGGGCGCGCGGTAGAACCCGCCGACCCGCACGTTGATCGGGTGGATGGCCCGGCCGCCGAGCAGCTCGACGATCGCGTTGCCCGCCTTCTTCAGCGCCAGGCCCCGCTCGACGAGGTCGCGCCGGTCCTTGGCGAGTTCCAGCGCGCTCGGGTAGCCGAGGAAGTCGGGCGCATGCAGCAGGTAGATGTGCAGGGTGTGGCTCTCGATCCACTCCCCGCAGTAGAGCAGCCGCCGCAGGTTCGCGATCGGTTCCGGCACGCTGACCCCGCAGGCGTCCTCGATGGCCGCGCACGCACTCATCTGGTACGCCACCGGGCAGATGCCGCAGATCCGGGCGGTGATGTCCGGTGGTTCGGTGTGCCGGCGTCCGCGCAGGAACGCCTCGAAGAAGCGCGGCGGTTCATAGATTTCCAGCCGTACGTCCTCGACGGCGTCGCCGCGGACCCGTACGTGCATGGCGCCCTCGCCCTCGACCCGGGCCAGCGCCCGCACGTCGAGGGTCCGATCCGACCGGTGACTCATCCCCGCTCCGTTTCCACGTCCCCGGGCCCGGCGGCCGGCGGGCCGACGGGCCGGCGGGACACCACATCTGAAGGCCCCGCGGCCGGCGGCGGGCCGACGGTCACCCGGGACAGCTCGACGAACGCCGGCGCGGCCGCGTTGAAGGTGCGGTACGCCCGGACGATGTCCGCCTCGGACATGCCGGTGGCCCGCAGCAGCCCGGCCTCGGCGGCGGCGTTGGGCGACTCCATCGGACCGAAACAGCCGTAGCAACCGCGCTGATGCGCTGGGCACAGCGCACCGCAGCCCGCATGGGTGACCGGCCCGAGGCAGGGCGTCCCGTGCGCCACCACGACACAGACCGTGTGGCGCTGCTTGCATTCGAAGCAGACGCTGTGCGCCGGAATGTTCGGCTTGCGCCCGACCAGCAGCGCGCCGATGACCTCCAGCAGCTGCCGGCGGTCGATCGGGCAGCCGTGCAGCTCGTAGTCGACGTCGACGTGCGCGGCGATCGGCGTGGAGGTGGCCAATGTGGACAGATACTGCGGCTGGGCGTAGACCACCGAACGGAACTCGTCGACGTCGGCGAAGTTGCGCAGCGCCTGCACCCCGCCCGCGGTGGCGCACGCACCGATGGTCACCAGCGTCCGGGAGAGCTCCCGGACCCGCCGGATGCGCTCCGCGTCCTCCGGCGTGGTGATCGAGCCTTCGACCAGGGACACGTCGTACGGGCCCGGGAGCACGGCGCGGCTGGCCTCCAGGAAGTGCGCGATCCGCACCCGGCCCGCCACGGTGAGCAGTTCGTCCTCACAGTCGAGCAGGGTGAGCTGGCAGCCGTCGCAGGAGGCGAACTTCCACACCGCCAGGGTCGGGCGGCCGTCGCGGTCGGCGTCGTCCATCACAGCTCCCGTACGCTCAGCAGCGGTTCGGCCACGTCCCAGCCGACCACCGGTCCGTCCCGGCACACCAGCAGCGGCCCCAGCTGGCAGTGCCCGCACCAGGCCGCCCCGCAGCGCATGGAGCGTTCCAGCGATACCTTGATCCGGCCGGCCGGGACTCCGCGGGCGAGCAGCCCCTGCGCGGTGAACCGCATCATCACCTCGGGGCCGCAGAGGAACGCGACGGTACGCGCCGGGTCGAACTCGGCACCCGGCAGCAGCGACGTGACCACGCCGACGTTCCCGCCCCACCCGCCGTCGGGCCGGTCGACGGTGACCGCGACGTCGATGCCGGCGTCGGCCCACTCGCGCAGCTCCGCCTCGTAGAGCAGATCGGCGGCCGTGCGGGCGCCGATCAGCAGGCTCACCCGCCCGTACCGGGACCGCTCGGCGAGCG
Organism: Actinoplanes sp. KI2; assembly: GCF_025630775.1. Lineage (GTDB taxonomy): Bacteria > Actinomycetota > Actinomycetes > Mycobacteriales > Micromonosporaceae > Actinoplanes. Next base: position 35,930 of record NZ_JAOSZE010000047.1, on the reverse strand, counting down.
CGGCCCGCACCACCGGGCGCAGCGGGGCGAGCCCGATCCCGCCGGCGACGATCACCACGTCGCCGCCGTCCGCGTCCGGCAGGTCCCAGGCGGTGCCGAACGGCCCGCGGACACCGACCGTGCCACCCGGCGCCGTGCCGGTCAGCGCCCGGGTGACCGCGCCGACCGAGCGGATGGTGTGCACCAGGCAGTCGCCGTCCTCCCCGCCGCCGCTCAACGAGATCGGCACCTCGCCGATCCCGTACGCGGTCAGCATCGCGAACTGCCCGGCGGCGAACGGCGGCAGCGGACCGGCGTCGTTCCGCAACTCCAGCGTCACGGTGTCGTAGGTGTCCACCCGCCGCGACACCACCCGGTACGGGTACGGCGCCGAGGTGGCAGTCTCCGCGGCGGCCGGGGCGGTCACGACGGCACCTCGGTCGCGGGCCGGCCCGCCTGCGCCGGGGCGGCGTAGAGGTCAAGCACCCGCAGCCGGGTCGCCATCAGCCGCTCGATGATGATCGGCGTGAAGCAGCACATGATCGCGTACCCGAACGCGGGGTCGTCCGCGCACCGCTGACCGACGGAGACGGCGTCGAACGCGACCGCGGTGGTCTGCTCGCGGGCCACCGCGCCGAAGTGCCAGCGGTACGGCGGGTGCAGCCACGACCAGCCCAGCACCGTGCGGCCGACCAGGGTCTCGATGACCTGCTCCCCCCGGCCGGGCACCTGCATGTCGAGGGCCACGCTGCCGGAGTCGATGAGCCAGAACTTGTCGGCGGGGCCGCCTTCGGCGAAAAGCCGCTCCCCGGCCCGGAAGGACACCGGTATGCCACCGTCCGCCAGCAGCGCCCGGTGCGCGGCGCTGAGCTGGGCGAAGACGGGGTTGATGGCGATCAGCTCGTCGGTCATGATGTCGGGTCCTCCCGTTCGGCGGCCTCCTGCAACGAGAACAGGGCGGCGGCCTCCTCGGTGATGTCGATACCGGTCGGGCACCAGGCGATGCACCGGCCGCAGCCGACACATCCCGAGGAGCCGAACTGCTCGTGCCAGGTGCCCAGCTTGTGGCTGATCCACTGCCGGTAGCGGGACTCGCCGCTGGTGCGCACGCTGCCGCCGTGCAGGTAGGAGAAGTCGAGGTCGTAGCAGGAGTCCCAGCGACGCCACCGCTCCGCGTGCTCGCCGGTCAGATCGGTGACGTCCTCGGTGGTGGTGCAGAAGCAGGTCGGGCAGACCATGGTGCAGTTGCCGCAGGTCAGGCACCGCGAGGCGACGTCGTCCCAGTGCGGCGACTGCCGGCTCGCGGCCAGCATCTCGGGCAGGCCCTCGGTACGCAGCCGGCGGCCCATCCGGGTGGCGGCCTGCGCGACCGCGTCCCCGGCCTGCCGCACGGCCGCCTCCTCGGCGGGTTGATGGGGCACGGCGGCGAGCACGTCGGCGCCCGCGGGGGTGGCGGCCCGCACCAGGAACCGGTGCCCGCTGTCGTCCACCATCTCGGTCAGCGCCAGATCGAAACCCGAGTCGGCGTGCGGGCCGGTACCCATGGACGTGCAGAAGCAGGTGGCGCCCGGCTCGGTGCACTCCACCGCGATGATCAGGTTGCCGTCGCGGCGGCCCGTGTAGATCGGGTCGGGGTGCCGGCCACCGGCGAGCACCCGGTCCAGCACGCGGATGGCGGCCAGGTCGCAGGGGCGCACCCCGAGCAGCGCGTACCGGTGTGGCTCCGGCGGCTCGGTGACCACCGCCCCCGTGGAGCGGTCGGCCGACCACATCCGGGCACGTGCCGGATGCAGGACCTGCTTCCAGGACTGCGGTCCGGCCGAGTTGGCGAACGCGGCGGTGTCGCCGCGGGGGCGCAGCCGGTAGCGGCCCGCCTCGGTGTCGACGCCCCATCCGTACGGCAGCTGCGTGGCGGAGGTCAGCTCGTCGAGCACGATCGCCCCGTCGCGGACCGTCGGGCCGACCACCGTGTACCCGCGGGAGTGCAGCGCGTCGAACAGGGCCTGCAACGCCGGTGCGTCGATCGTCATGGGTCGTTCGTGCCCGGTGTCGCCTCCTGGCTGCATGGAGCACCCCTCGAGATGTCGAAGCCGAACCAGATCCACAGCGGACGGTAGTCGGTACGCCACGTCGTCGTCCGCCGACATGCCGCGCCTGCTCCGGCCAAGCTACGTCCGGCGGCCGCCGGCGGGTCAGGGCCATTGGTCCCGGATATCGTCGAGGAATGACCGGCGAGGCACCGCGCTGGCTGGCGCTCGGCGAGGACGCACTGCCCGACGGCTCGGGCTGGCTCAGTTCCGCCGAGGCGGAGCGCGCCGCCGGCCGGCGCCACCGCAAGCGGCACACCGAGTACCTGCTGCGCCGGCTCGTCGCCAAGCGGGCCGTCGCGGCGGTGCTCGGGCGGCCGGTCACTCCCGTCGCGCTGGCCGGTGTCGAGGTGGCGAACGCTCCCGGCGGGGCGCCGGAGGTGTTCGTCGACGGGACGCCGGCCGGCCTCGACGTCTCGATCTCCGACCGGGCTGGCTGGGCCGTCTGCGTCGTGGGCCGGGGTGTCGGCTGCGACCTGGAGCTGGTGGAGCCCCGCAGTCCCGGGTTTGTCCGCGACTTCCTCACCGGGTCGGAGCAGCGCCTGGTCGCGGAGTGGCCGCCGGACGACGAGGGTGCGCCGGCCACCCTGATCTGGTCGGCTAAGGAGAGCGCGCTCAAGGCGCTGCGCACCGGCCTGGATCGGGACACGCGTCAGGTCGAGGTGAGCCCGGGCGCCGCGGCCTCCGGCGGCTGGGCGCCGCTGACCGTACGCGTCGCCGAGGGTTGCCCGCTCACCGGCTGGTGGCGGCGGTACGGCCGGTTCGTCCTCACGATGGCCGGCCGGACGGCGAGCCTGCCGCCGGTCGCGCTCGGCGACCCGGCCGGGCTCGCCGCCGCGTCTCCCCGGCACTCCTGGCTGGACCGGCCGCTACGGTGATCCGGCCAGTCCCCGTTCGAGGGCGTCCACCAGATAGGGCCGCAGCCGCTCGGCCGCGATGACCCGGTCGACCGAGCCCACGGCCAGGGCCCGCCCGATCGTGTGGATCCGGTCGAACTTGTCGGCGATCGCGCCGAGCTGCGTGGCGCGCACGGCGGCGGTGGTCTCGGCCAGGGCGGTACGCGCCTTGGCCGCCTCGGCGTCGCCCGCCAGCCGCAGCCGCTCGGCGGCCGCCCGCACCTGAGGGTCGTCCTCGGTGGCGCGCCGGACGTCTCGGGCGAAGACCGTGGCCGCCGCCGGTGCGCCACCGATCACCGAGGCGAACGAGCCCTCGACGGCGGCGATCTCCATTCGCTCGTTGAGCGTCTTGGCGAACACCACGAAGGCGCCGCCGTGATAGCGGGACACCACCACGAACACGATCGGGCCGCGGAAGTTGGTCACCGCCCGGCCGATCTCCGCGCCGTACTCGAGCTGCCAGCGGCGCATGGACTCCGGCGAGCCGTCGAAGCCGGACAGGTTGGCCAGCATCACCAGCGGCCGGTTGCCGGAGGCCGCGTTGATCGCCCGGGCCAGCTTGCGCGACGACTGCGGGAACAGCGTGCCGGAGGTCCACGCCGACGGGCCGCCGGCCGGCACGAACCCGCGCCGCGGCAGCGGATGCGATTCCATGCCGAGCAGGCAGACCGGGATGCCACCGAGGTGCGCGTCCCAGACGATCGCGGTCTCCGCGCCACGCCAGTACGCCCACCGTTCCAGCGGCTCGGCGTCGGCGTCAGTGACGGCGCGCAGCACGGATCGCATGTCGAACGGCTTCTTGCGGTCGGCGTTGAGCTGGGCCGAGAAGATGTCACCGACCCGGCGCAGCCCGGTGTCCTCGCCCCCGGCATGCGGCGCCTGGCGCACGTCCCGTCCGATCGGGTCGGTGGTGCACCGACGGCGGGGACCGGCCTCACCCGGCACCACGTACGTGTGCTCGTAGTGCCGCAGCAGGATGTCGCAGGCCTCGGTCAGGTTCGCGGCCCAATACTGCGCCTGCCCGTTCGGCCCCATGATCCGGTCGAAGCCGCCGATGCCGAAGTTGTCCTCGGCGGAGACGCCGCCGGAGAAGTCCAGCGCCTGCTTGCCGGTGAGGACCATGGCGCTCGCCGGGCTCATCACGAGGATGCCCCGGGTATGCATGAGCATCGTGGCCTCGGCGTTCCAGTAGGGCTGGGCTCCGACGTTCACCCCCGTGACGACGATGTTCACCTCGCCGCCGGCCTGGGTGAACTCGATCAGCCGGCGCAGCACCGCGCCGATCCAGTCCATGTTCTCGGTGCCGCTGTCCATGGCGATCCGGGCGCCCGAGGACAGCGCGAACCACTCCACCGGGATGCGGCGGCGCTCGGCGAGGTCGAGGGCCGCGATGATCCGCCGGCACTCCGGTTCGGCGATGTTGCCCAGTCCCCGGGTGGGGTCGCCGAGCAGGATCACCCGGGTCATCCCCTCGGGGACCTTGGCGGTGTCGTTCGCCAGCACGCCCACCACGACGTTGGCGGTGTTCATGCCGTACGGGCGGGACACCGGCACGAGGTCTCCGTGCTCGTCCAGGTCGTGCTCGGTGAACCGGCCGGCCGGGAAGCGGGCGACGGCGTCCGGCGGCGGCGTGAGCATGCGGATGATCTCGTACGGATAGGGCGCGCCCAGCCGCCGCGCCCGCAGCAGCTTCTGCCGATACGGGGTCAGCGACCGGATCGGCTCCCGGCCCGGCGGCCGCTCCCGCACCGTCACACCGCCGCCGAGCCCCTCGACGTGTAGGACGGTGTCGCGGCCCTCGGGCAGGCGTACCCGCAGGACTGCCTTGTCCAGCCCGGCTCCCGCGGCAAGCGGGGCCAGGGCCTGGGCCAGCCCGTTCCATGCCGCGGGCGCCAGCTCCCACGGCGGTCGGACGTAGAGCACGAGCCGGTTGACGGCGGGCCGCTCCCGCTCGGGCAGTGCGGCGAGCGCCTCGCGCATGGCCGACAGGCCGAGCAGCCCCATCAGCTCCAGGCGCGGGTATCGCAGCGCGCCGGTGGAATCGCGGGCCGACGTGAGGTCGCGCACCTCGGCCAGCGCGAACAGGCGGTGGTCGCCGGGGTTGTCGTGGGCGACCGCGTCGAACAGATAGACGTCCTCCGCGGAGGCGAGGCGGCGCAGCCGGAAGTTTGCCAGCCGCCACAGCTCCAGGCGGGCGGCCAGCATTGGATGCAGATTGCGGTAGCGCGGATCTTCGATGAAGCCGCCCTCGCCACGCCGGTACGTCACGTGATGCCGGTCGCTGCCGGCCGTGGTGACGGTGATGTTCAGGCCGTGCAGCGGCCGGCCGAAGTCGCACTCCGCGGCCAGCTTGTCCATCGCGGCGACGACCTGCTCCTCCCCCACGTCCGGACCGTCGCGCCAGGCGGCCACGTCGACCACCACCGGGATCGCCGGGTCCACCGTGGCCAGGTGCTCGGCGATCACGCCGGCCGCCCGGGGCAGGCAAGGCAGCGGCAGGAACGTGGTGACCAGGTGGAACCGCTCGCCCTCGGCGGTGCAGTCGGCGACGCACAGCGGCCGGTCGCGGTGGCCGGCGAAGCGCAGGCCGGAGAGCCGGCCGACGCGATAGTAGCGACGGGTGCAGGCCTCGAGCACCGCGCGGCGCAGTCCCGGGTCGGTGCTGCCGCGCCAGGCGCCCAGCAGCGTGTCGTGCAGCGGTCGCGGGCAGGCCACGAGCCGGTCGATGCGAGCGGCCCGATCGGGCCGGTCGGGGTCGGCGCGCAGCGCGCCGAGGTCCTGCTGCGCGCGGGTGTTCTCCTCCGCCACCACGGCGGCCAGCAGCGGCTCGTCGACGAAGCGGAACCGCACGTCGCGGGCCAGGTCGGCGACCAAGGCGCGATGCCCGCGGACGGCGGTGGCCAGCCGATCGAGCCGGGCGCGGGTGCCCGGGTCGACGAGGCTCACCAGCTCGGCCCGGTGGTGCAGGCGGCGCTCCAGGATGTTCACGATCACCGGAACCATGTCGTCGATCCGGTGCAGCGAGCGCAGCAGCCACACGATCGCCTCGGCGAGCCGGTCGGTGCGGTCCAGCCCGTCGACGCCGTAGCGGCGCAGCGCCCGGGTCAGCCGCTCGCGGTACTCGAACGGCAGGCCGGCCCGGTCGGCGTCGAGCCATTGCAGGTAGGACAGGAGGTGCTCACGGCTGCTGCCGCCGTCCGGCGTCTCGTCGGCGCCGGCCTCCTCCCGCGGCCGGTAGAGCGCGCCGACGTCGGCGAACAGGTCCAGCAGGCCGTCCTCGCAGCGCAGCAGGCCGGGGTCGGCGGCCGGCGCGGTCTCGCTCAGCCGCCGCTGCCGGGTGCGCATCTCCCGGAGGGTGCCGGGGTCGAGGTCGTAGCCGAGCAGGTAGCCCTCCAGGGCGCGGTACACCCGCTCGCACGGCGGGGTGCCCGGCGCCGGGACGGCGGTGAGGCCGGCGAGGCTCAGGGACGGCCCGCCGGCGCTCGTGTCGCCCTCGTCCGCCCGGATCCGCATGATCGGCGCGCCCGCGTCCACCTGGACGTTGGCGCCGGCCTCGACGGAAACCACGGTGCCGCCGAACGGCGCGCTGATCGTGGACTCCATCTTCATGCTCTCCAGCACCGCCAGCGGCTGCCCGGCGGTGACCGGGTCGCCCGGTCCGACGAGCACCGACACCACGAACGCCGGGCCGGCGCAGCGCACCACGCCGCCGTCGTCGCGGGAGACGGTGTGCGCGACCCCGTCGAGGTCGACCCTGATCGTGGCGCCGTCGACCGTGGCGAGGAACCGGAGCGTCCGGCCGGCCACGGTGACCCGGCCCGCGTACCGGTCCGGGTGGCCGATCGTCAGGTCGGCGGCGCCGCCGACCCCGGCGACCCGGTAGGTGTCCGGGCCGGTCCGGTAGACGTGCAGGTCGTAGTGGTGGCCGCGGTAGCGCAGCCGGCAGCGGTGCCCGACCCCGGCCGGCGGCTCGGCCCCGCCGCGGGCGGCCCGGGCGTGCACGGCGGCCTGTTCGGCGGCCTGGTCCGCGTCGTACGAGGTGACCGCGGCCACCAGCAGCGCTACCGGGTCCGGGTCGGGCAGGTGTCCGCCCGCGGCGGTCAGGCGGTCCAGCCAGTGGTTGTCGAAGCGGCCGGCGCGCACCTCCGGCCGGCCGAGCAGGGCGAGCAGGAACGACCGGTTGGTCGTGCCGCCCTCGATCACCGCCGTGGTCTGGCGCAGCGCCCGCCGCAGCCGCGCGACGGCCTCCTCCCGGTCACGACCCCAGCAGACGATCTTCGCGATCATCGAGTCGAAGTCCGGCGGGATCACATCGCCCTCCCGCACGCCGGTGTCCACCCGGACGCCGGTGCCGGCCGGCAGGTCGAGCCGCAGCAGCCGGCCGGGAGCCGGGGCGAAGTCGTTCTCCGGGTCCTCGGCGCACAGCCGCGCCTCGACGGCGTGCCCGCGGACCGCCGGCGGTGTCCCGGTCAGCAGGCCGCCGCGCGCCACGTGCAACTGCAACTTGACCAGGTCGAGGCCGGTCGTGGCCTCGGTGACCGGGTGCTCGACCTGCAGCCGGGTGTTGACCTCCAGGAATAGGAAACGGCCGGTGTCCGGGTCGACGAGGAACTCGACGGTGCCGGCGCCGCAGTAGCCGGCGCTTGCGGTAACCCGCAGGGCTGCGTCGCGGATCTCCCGTTCGAGGCGCCGGTCCAGCGCCGTCGACCCCGACTCCTCGATCACCTTCTGGTGCCGCCGCTGCAGGGTGCAGTCGCGGACGCCGACCGCCCACGTCGTGCCGTACCGGTCGGCGATCACCTGGACCTCGACGTGCCGGGCCGCCGGGACCATCCGCTCCAGGAACACGGTGGGATCGCCGAACGCGAGCTCCGCCTCGGCGCGCGCCGAGGTCAGCGCGACCTCCAGCTCGGCCTCGGCGTGGATGAGCCGGATGCCCCGGCCGCCGCCGCCCGCGGCCGCCTTGAGCACCAGCGAGTAGCCGAGCCGGGCGGCGTGCCCCCGGGCGTGGCCGAGGTCGGCGACCGGTTCGCCGCTCCACGGCACCACCGGGACGCCGGCCGCCTCGGCCAGCCGCTTGGCGGCCACCTTGTCGCCGAGGAGTCGGATCGTCTCGCTGGACGGGCCGACGAAGACGATCCCGGTCTCCTCGCACTTCCGGGCGAACGAGGCTCGCTCGGCCAGGAATCCCCAGCCGACCCAGACGGCGTCGGCCCGGGCCCGCCGGAGGGTGTCGAGCACCGCGTCCTCGTCGAGATAGCGGGACTGGCGATGACCGGTCGAGGCGTCGAGGAACGTCGCCGGCCCGAGCGGGACGGCCTCGTCCGCCTCCCGGACGAACCACGCCTGGGCGTCCGGGTCGGTATGCAGCGCGATCGTGGTGATCGGCGGGTCGTCACCGGCCTGGTTCAGCTCGTGGACCGCGGTCAGGGCGCGCATCGCCGCCTCGCCGCGGTTGGCGATCGCCAACCGGCGGATCTGCGTGGTCATCGCCGTCACTCCCTCAACCGCGCAGGACGGATCGGATCGGGTCGATCACGTCGTCCGGCAGGGCCTCCGGCAGTGCCACCGAGCGGTAGCCGCGCACGGCCAGGACCACCGTGTCGCCATCGTGCAGGACCCCGTCGTAGCCGCCGGTCCCGTCCGGCCGGACGGTCGCGACGAGCCCGGCCTGCTCGGCCGGCTCGGCGCTCAGCCGGATCTCCCCGATGTGCAGCGGGAGCGCCAGCCGCCCCTGCCGGGCCGCCTCGTCCAGCCCGGCGGCCTGCAAGCACAGCTCCACCAGGCGCGGGCCGGCCAGCGTCGGCGCACCGGCCTGGGCCGGCCGGTCGCCGGCGAACCGCGCCGCCACGCCGTCGCCGTCCGGCCAGGCCGCGGCGACCACCTGGTACGCCGGCCCGTGGAAGAACAGCCGGTAGACGTCGCTCGGGCCACTCACCCGTTCGGGCTCGGCCGCCGGCGGCTCCCCGGTGACCGGCCGCGGTGGTTCGGCCGACAGCCGGATCGCACCGGTGAAGTGCACCGTCCGCTGTGGCCGGTCGGAGCCGGGCAGCGTCCGCTCGGCGCTGAGCCGGCACTCGGCGAGCAGGTCGCCGCCGTCGGGGCGCAGCAGAGCCGCGACCGTCAGTGTCCGGGGTTGGTCGCGGTAGAACTTGACCGGCGCGTGGAAGTCGATGCCCTCGGCTCCGATCACGTGCCAGCCGGGCGCGAGCAGCCGGGCGGCCTCGGCGAACGCCTCGATGCCCATCACTCCGGGCAGCACCGGGACACCCTCGATCCGATGATGGTCGAGGAACGGTGTCCCGGCCGGGTCCAGGGTGGTGGTGACGACCAGTCCATCGTGCAGGCCGAACCGGACCGCCCGGCCGGCGACCGGGCCACCGGCCGGCAACGCGGCCGGGTCGAGGCCGCCGGTGTCGTGGAACTCGGCGGCCAGCACGCCCAGCTCGCCGGCGACGACCACCTCGGGGTCGGTGGTGCCGCAGGTCAGCTCGTGCCGGATCCACGGCACGCCGATCGCGGCCGGCAGCATCTCGACGCCGGCCTGCGCCATCACCGTCGGGATCGAGCCGCGGGTGGCCATGCCGATGTCGCCCCAGGCCGTCCAGTCGACGGCCAGCGGCCGCACGCCGGGCCGGGTCCGGCGCAGGCTGCTCAGCAGCTTGCACTGCAGGTCGTTGGCGGCGCTGTAGTCGGTCTGCCCGGCGTTGCCGAAGCGTCCGGCGACCGAGCTGAACCCGACCACGGTGCCGAGCGACACGTCGCCCAGGGCGCGCAGCACGTGGTGGAGCCCGTCCGCCTTGACGCCGAACACCAGCGCGAACTCCGCCGGCGGCTTGTCCGGCAGCGCGTGGCTGATCTCCAGGCCGGCGCCGTGCACCAGCACGTCCACCCGGCCTCCGCCGTCACGCACCGGCGCGAGGGCCTTCTCGACGGCGCCCGGGTCGGTGAGGTCGGCGCAGTGGTAGTGGACCGATCCGCCGGCTCGCTGCACGGCCTGGATCGCGGCCAGCGCGGCCTGCAGCCGTTCCAGGCGCGCCAGCTCCCGTTCGATCGCCACCGGGGTGGGCCGCTCGCCGGCCGCGCGCAGGCGATCGGCGTACTCAATCTTGAATGCTTCTCGGTCCTCGGTGTAGCGCCGCAGGGCGGGATCCGCCGGGTCCGGTTCCGGGGTGAGGTCGATGAGGTGGAAGGTGCCGCGCGACGCCGCGGCGAGATCGGCGGTGATGGCCGAGACGATGCTGCCGGCCGCGCCGGTGACCACGAAGACCTGATCGGGTCCGAGCTGCGCGCTCGGCTCGCCGAACGGCCGCTCGGCCAGGCCGACGCCCCACCGCCGGCCCTCGGCGTGCCCGACCTCGACGCAGCCGGGATCGCGCAGCGTCTCCTCCACCAGCAGCTCGGCGAGTGCCGCGGTCTTCCGGCTCGGCGCGAAGTCGACGGCCTTGACCAGGGTATCCGGGCGCTCGCGGCGGTAGGCCTTGGCGAAGCCGGTGACCGCGCCGCCGAGCGGACAGGTCGCCCCGGCGTCGTCGTAGCCGTGGAAGCCGCCGAGCCGGGTGGCGGTGACCAGGAACGGGTTGTGCGGGTAGAGGACGCGCATGGTGGCGTGCAGCGAGTGCACCCGCCGGCGTACGGCCGCGTCCCAGTCCTCCGGGCCAAGCTCGTCCAGCGGTCCCTCGTCGTCCAGTGCCGCCAGCCAGTAGACGCCGTGCACCGGTCCGTCGGCGGCGAACCCGGCCAGGCTCGCGGCCGGGTCGTCCGGGTCGAGCGTCAACGCCTCGACGTCCAGCCGCCGCAGCCGGGCGGCCAGCGCCTCGCCGACACCACCGGTGTCGGGCATGACGACGACCCGGGTGCCCGCGTCCAGCGTCGTGCCGGTCGGGACGCAGGCGGCGAGGTCGGGGCGCAGCGCCGGCACCGGGACCCGGCGGGTGATCCGGCCGGTCGGCACCGGTTCGGCCGGGGCGGCTTCGACCGGCGTCGGCGCGGACGACGACGCTGCTGTCCGTTCCCGGATCCAGCCGATCACGTGCGACAGCGTGGGAAAGTCACGCAGCCGCAGATCGTCGTCGCGAGCCACCTCGAAACGCTGCCGCACGGCGGCGAACACCTCGGCCTGCTTCACCGTGTCGACCCCCAGATCGGCCTCCAGATCCAGATCCAGGTCCAGCAGATCCGGCGGATAGCCGGTCAGCTCCGACACGATCCCCACCACCGCGTCGGTGACCTCGTCGGTCGCCTGCGGAGGTGGCGCCTCGACGGCAGGCGCCGGAGGCGTTCCCGTCTTCTCCCGGATCCAGCCGATCACGTGCGACAGCGTGGGAAAATCACGCAGCCGCAGATCGTCGTCGCGAGCCACCTCGAAACGCTGCCGCACGGCGGCGAACACCTCGGCCTGCTTCACCGTGTCGACCCCCAGATCGGCCTCCAGATCCAGATCCAGGTCCAGCAGGTCCGGCGGATAGCCGGTCAGCTCCGACACGATCCCCACCACCGCGTCGGTGACCTCGTCGGTCGCCGGGGAAGCCGGAAGTTCCGGCTCCACAGCGACCGGCTCCGGGAGCACGGGATTCTGCACGGCGGGCGGCGAGGCCGGTTGGGGCGGGATGGCCGCCGGATGCGCCTGGTCGACGACCCGCAACCGCCGTTGGACGACCTCCAGGTGCGCTCCGGCGCCGGCGATCAGCGACAGCCAGCGCTGCCAGGCCGCGGGGTCGTCGATGCGGTAGGCGTAGCCGAGCTCGTCGGGCGCACGACGCCGCCCGTCCGGCGACGGCGTCCAGCGCAGCAGCGACATGGCGATCTGGGAACCGAACCCGGCCGCGAGCCGCAGCGCGTACCGCACCGGGTAGGCGCCGCCGGTGGAGAGGTTGAGCCGGCCCAGCTCCGGGTCGGGCTCCTTGAAGTTGGGTACGGGCGGAACCAGCCCGGTTTCGAGGGCCTTGACCGCGACGACGTCCTCGACGCCGGCGCCCATGGCGTGGCCGGTGAAGCCCTTGGTGTTGGTGATGACCACCGCGTCGGCGTCCGCGCCGAAGGTACGGCGCAGGGCGTTGATCTCGGCGGACGCGCTGCCGCCGCGGGCCGGGGTGTAGGTCTCGTGTGAGACGAACACGGTGGCCGGCGCGATCGCGTGCCGGTCGGCGCCGTACGCCTCGGCCCGGCCCAGGAGCTGCTCCATGACCTGGCCGATGTGCTCGACGTCGAGGCGGGTGCCGTGGAAGGCGCTGTTCGCGGAGACCGCGCCGAGCACCTCGCAGATCGGCCGCAGGCCGCGTTCGCGGGCCGCCTCGGCCGACTCCACGACGAGCGCGGCCGCGCCCATCCCGACGATCATGCCGTGCCGGCGCCGGTCGAACGGCGTGGCCGCGTCCTCGACGATGTCGTCGGTGGCGGCCGCGCCGGAGGCGAGGAACCCGGAGGCGACCCAGGGCAGCAGGCTGTCCGACGTGACGTTGTCGGCGGACACGACGACCACCCGGCGGCAGCGCCCGGCGCGGATCCAGTCCTCGGCCAGCGCCACCGCCTGGGTGGTGCTCGCGCACGCGGCGTTGATCTGGGTGTTCGGTCCCCGTGCCCCGATGATCTCGGCGAACTGGGAGTGGCCCATCGACAGGCAGCGGAACAGGAAGCGCCGGTCGAAGACGAACGGGTCGGCCTCGATCTCCCGCCGCAGATCCCGGACGCGCCGGTCCACCTCGGCGGCGGCCGGGTCGTCGCCGCGCATCCGGGCCTGGAGCGTCTCCAGCCCGCTCAGCTGGTCGCGGCGCGCCCGGTCGGTGTAGTAGCGCTGCATCTCGTGCGCGAAGTTGTCGTACCCGGGGAAGGCCGAGGCGAAGATGACGCCGGTGTCGTCGCGCAGCGCCTCCGGCAGTCCCCACCGGTCCGGCAGGCGGGTGCCGAGCGTGCTGGTCTTGTAGTGCATCACCAGCGGGATGCCGGCGTCGCGCAGCGCGTCGAACCCGGAGCCGATGGCCAGCCGCGTCGCATCGTCCAGCGCCGCGTCCCGGTCGGCGTCGACGCCGAACTGCGCCACCACGTCGAGCCCGGCGGCGCGGCCGGCGAGCTTGACGACGTCCGCCTCGCTGTCGATCGTCTCGAAGGTGGGGTCGCCGTCGGCCCGCTTGATCAGCCGGGTGATCCGCCGGTCCACCATCTCGCGGCGCAGCCGGTGCGGGATGGTGTCGATGAACTGCTGTCCACTCAGGATCCGGGCGACGTTCTCGTCGTCGAAGACGCGCGGGACGCCGGGCAGTCCCAGCGCCGCGCCGGTCACCACCACCGGCTCGCCGGTGGCCGGGGCCGGCCCGCTGCCGGCCCGTGCGGGCTCGCCGGAGTAGATCCGCATGCCGCGTTCGAGCACGTCGGCGAAGAGATGGCCCAGTTCGGTGTAGCGATCGGTGGTCATGGTGGCGCCTTCCGACTCGGCCCGGCCGGGCCCGAAACCCAGCCCCGCGGCGTACAGACCGCAGAGTGCCTGGTTGAACGAGGCGATCTCGCCGGTCTTGGGATGGTTGGTGTACAGGCTCAGCACGTCGTCGCCGAGGACGTCGGCCGCGAAGCCCTGCAGCGCCTTCTTCGGGCCGACCTCGACGAAGATCCGCGCGCCGGCGTCGTAGAGGGTGCGCAGGCCCCGGACGAACTGCACGGGCGAGGCGACCTGGCGGCCGAGCAGATCGAGCATGGTCTCGACGTCGGCGTCGGCCGGGTAGAAGTCGCCGGTCACGTTGGACACGATCGGGCGGGCCGGCGGCCGCACGTCGAGCCGGCGCAGCGCCGCGGTCAGCGGTTCGCTGATCGGTGCGACGATGGCCGTGTGGAACGCGTGGCTGACCGGGATCCGGTTGGCGGTCATCCCGGCGGCTCGGAAAGCCTCGACGGCGCGCCCGACGGCCTCGGTGGCGCCGCCGATCACCGCCTGGCTGATGCTGTTGATGTTGGCGACGACCACGTACCCGTCGGTCGCGGCCACGATCCGCTCGATCTCGGCGAGCGGACCGGTCACCGCGGCCATGGCGCCGTTGTCGGCCATGGCCAGGTCGGCCATCTCCCGGCCACGGGCGCTGACCGCCTCCAGCGCGGCCCGGAACGACAGGGCGCCGGCCGCGACCAGCGCGCCGTACTCGCCGAGGCTGTGGCCCATCACCAGGTCGGGCCGCACGCCGTAGGCCTCCAGCAGCCGGGTCATCGCCAGGTCGGTGGCGAGCACGGCCGGCTGGGTGATCTCGGTCTGCATGAGCTGCTGCTCGAGCCGCCGCGTGGTGGCCTCGTCGGGGTCGTCGGCGAAGATGTACGCCGACAGCGGCCGGCCCAGCAGCGGGGTCATGACCGCGTCGGCCTCGGCGAAGGCGCCGGCCACGATCGGCTCGCTGCGCCGCAGCCCGGCGAGCATGTTGACGTACTGCGAGCCTTGTCCGGTGTAGAGGAAGGCCACCTTGCCGGGCTTGCCGCGGCCGAGGAAGACGCCCTGCGCCCGCAGCATCCGCCACATCGGCTCGCTGTTGCCGCGCAGCGCCTGCAAGGCCTTGCCCGCCTTGGTGGCGAGGTCCCCCGCGTCGGCGTAGTCGATGGCGACCCGGATCGCGGCGTCGGCGAGCGCGGGATCGGGCGCGGCCGGCGCCGGCGCGCGTCCCGCGGCGGCCGCGGACCGCAGCTCCTCCAGCCGGCCGGCGACCTCAGTCTCGTCACGGCCGCCGACCACCGCCGCCCCGCGCAGCGGTGGCCGGGGCGCGGTGCCGACCGGTTCGCTCCTGGGCAACGTCTCTCCGGCGAACGACCGGGCTGCCTCGGGTTGGCGGTGCCGGCCGGGCACGTACTCCTCGAGCACGGCATGGAAGTTGGTGCCGCCGAAGCCGAAGGCGCTGACCCCGGCGTACCGGACGCGGCCGGGCGGGGCCGGCCACTCCCGCAGCTCGGTGTTGACCCGGAAGGGGACGGAGTTCCAGTCCACGTTGGGGTTCGGCCGCTCGAAGTGCAGGCTCGGCGGCAACACCCGATGGTGCAGGCTGAGCACGGTCTTGAACAGACCGGCCGCGCCCGCGGCGGCCTTGAGGTGCCCGATGTTGGACTTGACCGAGCCGAGCGCGATCGTGCCGTGTGCGGCGCCGGCCTTGCCGAACACGTCGGTGAGAGCGGCCAGTTCGGTGGCGTCGCCCACCCGGGTCGAGGTGCCGTGCGCCTCGATGCAGGCCGCCAGGGCGGGGTCGACGCCGGCGTCGTGCCAGGCGCGCTCCACCGCCAGTCGCTGCCCCACCGGGTTGGGCGCGGTGATGCCCTTGCCGCGTCCGTCGCTGGCCCCGCCGAGACCGAGCAGAACCGCGTAGATCCGGTCGCCGTCGCGTTCGGCGTCGGCCAGTCGCTTGAGCACGAACAGCGCGGCGCCCTCGCCCATCACGAAGCCGTCGGCGCCGGCGTCGAACGGGCGGGTGCCGGTCGCCGACAGCGCGCCGATCTTGCAGAACTTGACGAAGGCGGCCGCGTTCATGTTCCGGTCGACCCCGCCGGTGACGGCGGCGTCGAAGTCTCCGGCCTGCAGGCCGCGTACCGCCGCGGTCATGGCCGCGAGCCCGGAGGCGCACGCGGCGTCGGTGGTGAAGTTGGGGCCGCGGAAGTTGAGCAGGGCGGCGACCCGGCCGGCGATCACGTTCGCCAGCTCGCCCGGCATGGTGTCCTCGGTGATCTCGAACATGGTGCCGAGGAAGCCGTCGCGGGTCTCGGCCAGCACGGTGTCGCGGACGTGCTCGGGCAGCGCCGCGAACGAGGGCGCCCGCCGCAGCGCGCGGTCCAGCTCGGCGTACTCCACGCGCAGGTTGCTGCGGTAGTGCTTGTCGCCGCCGAGGGCGTTGCCGAGGATGACGGCGACGCGTTCCGGATCCACGGTCCAGTCCGGCCACCCGGCGTCGAGCAGGGCCGCCCGGGACGCCGCGACCGACCACTTCTGACCCTCCTCCATCTGCGCGCCGACCGCCGGCGGGACCGGCAGCCGCCAGCCCAGCGGGTTCCATTCGTACGCGCGGACCCAGCCGCCGATGCGCGAGTAGGTACGGTCGGGCGCCCGCGGGTCGGGGTCGTAGTACAGGGCCGGGTCCCACCGTTCCGGCGGCACGTCGCCGATGCTGTACCGGCCGGCCTTGATGTTCGCCCAGAAGGCGGCCGCGTCCGGCGCGTCCGGCATGATGGCGCCGACTCCGACGACGGCGATGGGCGTGGTGGCGGTCATGAGGGCACCTCCGGGGTGGCTTCCCGGCCGTAGACGGCGTCGGCGATCTGGTCGAGGTCGGCGATCAGGCCGGCCTGCGCGGCCCGCACCCGGTCGAGCGGAAGGGCGGCGGCGAGGCCGGCGGCCGCGGGCTCCGGACGGGCTCCGCCGATCGATGGTCCAGGCTTGGGTAGCGGCACCGCGCCGGTCACCCAGCGCAGGCCGTCCTCGGCGACCTTCAGCGTGGCCTCGCGCGCGAAGACCCGGGCGACGGCGGCGAGGGTGCCGGCGTCGAACCTGCGGTCCGCCTTCTCCGGCAGGGTCTCGGACATCGCGTCGGCGGCGCGCCGGGCCAGGGCGCCGGCGCATTCCGCGTACGCGATCAGCTCGCCCAGCCGCAGCAGGATGTGCTGATGCCGGGTCAGCCGGTCGGCGCGGCACGCTTCGAGCACGTCGGCCAGGCAGTCCAGGGCGAGCGCCGCGGCCGGGGCGCCGCACTCGTCCGGCAGCCCGGCCAGCGCGCGGGCGGCGTCCCGGTGGTACTGCCCGTGCGTCTTGAGGTGTTGCTGCCAGCGGTCCCGGGCGATGGTCATCTCGAGGATCTCCGAGGTGCCCTCGTAGATCGTGGTGATCCGGACGTCCCGCCGGATCTTCTCCACCAGGTACGGCCGGGTGTAGCCGTACCCGCCGTGCGCCTGGATGGCGGCGTCCGCGGCCGCGTTGCCCGCCTCGGTGGCCAGGTATTTCGCGATGGCGCCCGCAGTGTTGAGATCGGCCGTGCTGCCCTGGCCCGCGTCGATCAGGGCGGCCGTCTGTTCCAGGTACGCGCGGGCGGCCTCCAGCCGGACCAGGTGCGGCACGATCAGCTTGTGGGTGTATCCGCGTTTGGCGGACAGCGGCGTGCCGCCCTGCACCCGGTCGGCGGAGTAGGCGATCGCCCGGTCCAGCGCGGACCAGCCCCCGCCGAGGCCGAACGCGGCGACCATCACCCGGGTGTAGCCGAAGACCTGCTGGGCCTGGATCAGCCCGCGGCCCTCGACCCGCCCGACCAGGTTCTCGGCCGGGACCAGCACGTCGTCGAGGAACAGCGCGGCGGTGTTGGACAGCCGGATGCCGTGCTTGTCCTCCGGGGTGGCGGCCGAGAAGCCGGGCGTGCCCTTCTCCACCAGGAACCAGGACGGGCCGCCGGGGGCGAGCGCCAGCACGGTGGTGACGTCGGCGATCGAGCCGTTGCTGATCCACTGCTTGCGCCCGGTGAGGCGGTAGCCGGTGACCCGGCCGTCGGTCTCGACGGGCGTCGCCGTGGTGGTCAGCGCGCCCAGGTCGCTGCCGGCCTCGGGTTCGGTGGCGCCGTAGGCGAACATGGTGCCCTGCTCGGCGATCCGGCCCAGCCACTCCTTGCGCTGCTCGGGGGTCGCGCCCACCAGCACCGGGTCGCTGCCGAGGAAGGTCGCGAACACCGAGGTGGCGACCCCGATGTCCAGCCGGGCGAGCCGTTCGCAGACCCGGTAGGCGTCGAACGCGCCGCCGCCGAGCCCGCCGTACTCCTCGGGGATGAAGACCAGGTGTACGCCGAGGTCGTCGCCGCACATGGCGCGCACCGTCTCCTCGGGACAGGTGTCGTCGTGGTCGAGTTCCAGCAGGCGGCTGTCCGGCAGCGCGCCGGCGACGAAGTCGTCCAGGGCGGACAGCATCATCCGCAGCGTGTCGCCGTCCAGCCCGGTGGTGGTCGCGGTCATGAGCTCATCCCTCCCCGGCGCTCCCGCACCTCGTCGATCAGGGCCGGAACGACCCGGTGCAGATCACCCACGACGCCGAAGTCGGCGATCTGGAAGATCGGCGCCTTCGGGTCCTTGTTGATCGCCACGATCGTGTGCGAGCCCTGCATGCCGGCCCGGTGCTGGATCGCGCCCGAGATGCCGACGGCCAGGTAGAGCTGCGGGGCGACGGTCGTGCCGGTCTGCCCGATCTGCAGCTGGTGCGGGCACCAGCCCAGGTCGGTGGCCGCGCGGGAGGCGCCGACGGCGGCGCCCAGCTCGTCGGCCAGCCGGTCGAGCAGGGTGAACGCCTCGGCCGAACCGAAGCCGCGTCCACCCGCGACGACGACGTTCGCGCCGGCCAGGTCGGGACGGCCGGTCGCCGTCTTCGGTTCCCGGGAGACGACGCGCGCCGCCGGGACCGGCGCCACGCCGGGCGAGGGCACCGCCGTCACGACCGGCTCGACCGGCATCTCCTGCGGGGTGACCGTGTTGGGGCGCACCGTGATGACCGGCGTGCCGCGGCACACCTGGCTCTCGGCCAGCCAGGCGCCGGCGAGCACCGACTGGGTGACCACCGGGCCGTCCGGGCCGGCGGTGACATCGACCGCGTCGGTGAGGATCCCGGCGTCGAGGCGTACGGCGAGCCGGGCGGCGATCTCCTTGCCGGCGGCCCCCGACTCCAGCAGCACCGCGGCCGGCGAGACGCGGGCCGCCAGGTCGGTCATTGCCGCCACCGGGTCGGCGGGCGGCACCTCGTACACCGTGGTGGCGCCGTGGCGGCCGAGGACCGCGACCAGCTCGGCGCCGGCGTCGCCGAGCACCACCGCGGCGGGTTCGCCCAGCCGGCGGGCCAGGGTCAGCAGTTCCAGGGTGGCCTTGCGGACGGCAGCGCCGTCGGGCTCGGCCAGGACGAGGACGGTACGCACGACAGCCTCCCAGGGGCTCGTGGCTTACAGCGGCTCGGGGCTTGAGCGGCTCGGGGCTTGAGCGGCTCGGGGCTTACAGCAGCTTGTTGGCGACGAGGAAGTCGGCGAGCCGCGCGGCGGCGTCGCCCTCGTCGGTGACGACCGTGCCGGCCTCGCGAGGCGGGCGTGGCTTGATGGCGCGCACCAAGGTGCCCGCCGCCGCGGCGCCGACCCGCTCCGGCTCGATGCCCAGGTCGGCCAGCGACCACGTGGTGATCGGCCTCTTCTTGGCGGCGACGATGCCCTTGAACGACGGCAGCCGTGCCTCACCGGCCCGGTCGGTGACCGTCACCAGGGCGGGCAGCGGCGCGGTCACCTCCTCGGTGGCGTCGCCGGTGTCGCGCCGGGCGGTCACCGCCGAGCCGTCCGCGCTCAGCGCCACGACGTTGGTCACCGCCGGCACGGCGAGGCGCTCGGCCACCATCACCGGCACCACCGACATCTCGGCGTCGGTCGACGCCATGCCGCACAGCACCAGGTCGAAGCCGATCCGCCGGAGCGCGGCGGCGAGCACGAGCGAGGTGCCGACCGCGTCGGTGCCGTGCAGGCGGTCGTCGAGCAGGTGGGTCGCGCCGGTCCCGCCCATGGCGAGGGCACGGCGCAGGGCGTCCACCGCCCGGGCCGGCCCCATGGTGAGGTAGCCGACCTCCGTCGCGACGCCGGCCTCCGTCAGCCGGACGGCCTGTTCGACGGCGTACTCGTCGAGTTCGGACAACCCGCCCTCGGTGTGCTCCCGATCGAGGGTGCGGTCGCCGGCGAAATACCGGCCCGCGGTGGGCTCCGGAACGTGCTTGACCAGAACAACGATTTTCATGGGTCTCCCCTGACGCCGGTGGTGCCCGTGTCACGCAGCGTAAAGAGGAGCCATCGATCAACTTCAGGCTCTGAGGTCCCTTCCCGAGGGACCAAAGACCCTTGCCCCTCCGCCCTCTCGGCGGAGGAGGCTGGGGGCACGACCGTATCCACGCGCACCCCCTGCGAGGCGGCGATGATTCCGATCGTCAGCGAGCATCCCTCGATCCTGACCGCACTCGACCCCGCCGGGGCTCGCCGGGTCATGCGCCGGGTCGGCCTGGCCGACGAGCCCGCCGATCCGCGTCCGGCGGACGCTCCGGAGGTGGCCGCGCTGCTGTCCGACACCGGATTCGCGGCGCAGGTCGCCGATCTGGCCGGCTCGCTCGGCCGCGCCGTCCCGGAGGTGCGCGCCGAGGTCGCCGGCTACCTGCGCGAGATGGGCGCCACCCGCACCAGGCGCGCCACCAGCGACTGGGCCAGGTTCAGCCGCTGGCTGACCCGCGCCCACGAGCTGATCATCGACCCGGAGCAGGCGCGCCGGCTGCGGGCGCTCGACCGCAGGCAGTCGCTGCTGTTCCCGTTCTCGCACCGCTCCTACCTGGACGGCGTCACGGTGCCCGCGGCGATCTCGCAGAACGGCATCGCGCCGCCGTTCGTGCTGGCCGGGGCGAACCTCGACGTGTTCCCGTTCAACCGCCTGCTGCGCCGCTCCGGGTACGTCTACATCCGGCGCTCGACCGCCGACAACCCGGTGTACCGGTTCGCGCTGCGCTCGTACGTCGCCCAGATGATCAAGAACCGGCGCAACCTCTGCTGGTCGATCGAGGGCGGCCGGACCCGTACCGGCAAGCTCCGCCCGCCGACGTACGGCCTGTTGCACTACGTGATCGACGCCCTCGACGCGGAGGCCGGCATGCAGGCCCTGATCGTCCCGGTCTCGATCGTGTACGAGCAGCTGCACGAGGTGCCGCTGGTCACCACGGAGGCGCGCGGCATCGGCAAGCGGCCCGAGAACCTGCGGTGGCTGTGGACCTTCGGGCGCTCCCAGCGGGAGCGTTTCGGCCGGGCGTACGTGGAGTTCGGCGAGCCGCTCCCGCTGCGCGACCGGGTCGCCGAGCTGCGCGGCGACGACCCGGGCAGCACGCGCGTGGTCGAGCGGATCGCCGTCGAGACCTCCCATCGGATCAACCAGGCCACCCCGGTGACCACCACGGCCGTCGTCTGCCTGGCGCTGCTCGCCGCCGACCGGGCGCTCACGCTCGACGAGGTGCTGGCCACGGTGGCCCCGCTGGCCCGCTACATCGCCCAGCGCGGCCGTCCGGTGGCGGGCGCGGCGAACCTCACCGACCGGGCCACCATCCACCGCGCGCTGGACGACCTGGCCCGCTCGGGGGTCCTCGCCGGCTTCGACGGCGGCACCGAGACGATCTGGGCGATCGCGCCCGGGCAGCATCTTGTGGCCGCGTTCTACCGCAACACTGCCGTGCACATGCTGGTCGACCGGGCGATCGGCGAGCTGGGCCTGGCGGCCGCGATGGAGAACGGGGAGGACGGACTGGCCACCGCGAACCGGGAGACCCTGCGGCTGCGTGACCTGCTCAAGTTCGACTTCTTCTTCCCGTCCCGGCGCGAGTTCGCCCGGGAGATGGCCGCCGAGCTGGCGATCGTCGACCCCCGGCAGGCCGACCGGCTGCACGAGTTCGGGCCGGCCGAGGCCCGGCGCTGGCTGACCGACAGCGAGCTGCTCGTCGCCCACCTGGTCCTGCGCCCGTTCCTGGAGGCGTACCTCGTGGTGGCCGATCGGCTGGCCGCCTGGCCGGACGACGAGCCGTTCGATGCCGACCTGTTCCTCGACGAATGCCTGCGGCTCGGCCGGCAGTGGGCGCTGCAGAAGCGGGTGGCCAGCGAGGAGTCGGTGTCGCTGGAGCTGTTCAAGCCGGCCCTGCGGCTGGCCGAGCACCGCGGTCTGCTGGCCGCCGGTCCCGAGGTGGCCAAGCGGCGCGAGGACTTCCGCGAGGAGATGCACGAGATCGTACGGCGGGTGCACGTCATCGCCGATCTGCACCGGGACCGGCCGTGAACGTCACCGCCGCCGAGGTCACCGCGGCGGTCCGGGCCGGCGGCACCGGGCCGCGGATCGGCGCGTTCTTCGACTTCGACGGGACGCTCGTGCAGGGCTACACGGCCAACAGCTTCTACAGCGACCGGATCCGCCACGGCGAAGCCGGCCCGCTGGAGCTCGCCCGGATCATCGTCGCGGCGGTGGACGGCACGCTGCTGGGCGGCGATCCGCAGGCCATCGGGCGGGTCGGCTTCGCGTCGCTGCGGGGCCGGACCGTCGACGAAGTCGCCGGGGTCGGCGAGCGGCTGTTCGTGGAGCGGATCGCCGGCACGATGCGGCCCGAGGCCCGCGATCTCGTCCGGGCCCACCTGCGGATGGGCCACACGGTCGTGATCGCGTCCTCGGCCACCTGCATGCAGATCGCGCCGGTGGCGCGCGACCTGGGCATCGCCCACGTCGTCTGCACCGAACTGGAGGAGGCGGACGGCGTGCTGACCGGCCGCAGCACCACCGGCATGCTCTGGGGCGAGCCGAAGGCCAGGGCCGTGCGGGCCTTCGCCCGCGACCACGGGATCGACCTCGAGCACAGCTACGGCTACGCGAACGGACCGGAGGACATCGCGTTCCTCGGTTCGGTCGGCCGCCCGTACGCCCTGAATCCGCACCCGACGCTGCGGCGCGCCGCCGGCGAGTTCGGCTGGCCGGTGCTCACCCTGCGCGAGCCCCGGTCCCCCGGTCTGCGCGCCTATCTGGGCACCGTCGGCGGGCTGCTCGGCGTCAATGCCGGGCTGGCCACCGGCGTGGGCTGGGGGCTGCTGACCGGTGACCGGCGGCTGGGTGTCAACGCGGGCATCGGGTTGTCCGCCGACCTGGCGCTGGCCCTCGCCGGCGTCAAGCTCGACGTCGTGGGCGCGGAAAACCTGGAGAAGGGCCGTCCCGCCGTCTTCATCGCCAACCACCAGAGCACTCTGGACGTGCTCGTGCTGGGAGCGCTGCTGCGGCACGACTTCACCGCCGTGGCCAAGAAGGAGGCCCGCCTCGACCCGCGGATGGCGGTCATCGGCGCGGTTCTCGACCCGGCCTGGATCGACCGGTCCGACCTGGCGAAGGCCAAGCAGAGCCTGGACGGCGCGGCGCGGCGGCTACGCGGCGGCACGTCGATCCTCGTCCTCCCGGAGGGCACCCGGATGCCCACGCCGACCCTGGGCCGGTTCAAGAAGGGCGCGTTCCACCTCGCCCGGCAGGCCGGCGTGCCGATCGTGCCGATCGTGCTGCGCAACACTGGGGAATTGGCCTGGCGCCGCTCGCTGGTCGTCAACCCGGGCACGGTCGAGGTCGCGGTGCTCGAGCCGATCCCGACCGGAGACTGGACCGCCGCCGATCTCGACGAGCGGATCGCCGAGGTACGGCGGCGGTTCGCCGACGCGCTCGAGAACTGGCCGCAGGAGGTGAACGCGCGATGACCCTCCGCACGCCGACGGTGGCGGTGCTGGGCGGTGGCACCTGGGGCACGACCGTGGCGTCGCTCGCCGCGCGAGCGACCAGGACGGTGCTGTGGGTACGGGACCCGGAGATCGCGACGGCGATCAACGTGACCCACCGGAACCCCCGCTACCTCCCGGACTTCGACCTCACCCCGGCCCTGCGGGCGACGGCCGAGGCGGCCGAGGCGGTGGCGGACGCCGACGTCCTGATCGCCGCGGCGCCCTCGCAGCACCTGCGCGGCGTGCTGACTGCGGCCGCCGACCACGTGCGGCCGCTGATCCCGGTGGTGAGCATCGCGAAAGGCATCGAGCTGGGCACCGGCAAGCGGATGACCGAGGTGATCGCCGAGGTGCTGCCGGGCCACCCGGCCGGCGTGCTGTCCGGCCCCAACATCGCGCGCGAGATCGTCCAGGGCTACGCCGCGGCGGCCACCCTCGCCATGCCCGACCACCACACCGCGCAGACCCTGCAGGGCATCTTCCACACCTCGCGCTACCGCGTCTACACCAGCGAGGACGTCCTCGGCGTCGAGATCGCCGGCGCGCTGAAGAACGTGTTCGCGATCGCGGTCGGGTTCGGCGACGGGCTGGGCGCCGGCGACAACACCCGGGCCATGGTGATCACCCGCTCGCTGCACGAGATGACCCGGCTCGGGGTGGCGCTGGGCGGCCGCGCCGAGACGCTGGCCGGGCTGGCCGGCATGGGCGATCTGATCGTCACCTGCATCAGCCCGCACAGCCGCAACCGGCATGTGGGGTTCGAGCTCGGCCGCGGCCGGCCCCTCGCGGAGATCCTCGCCGGGATGAACCAGGTGGCCGAGGGCGTCAAGACCACGGCGTCGGTGATGAAGCTCGCGGCCGAGCGGGGCATCGAGATACCGATCGCCCGCGATGTGGACGCCGTGCTCAACCACGGCCAGCCGGTCGAGGAGACGTACCGCGGGCTGCTGCGCGTCACGCCCGGGCACGAGGTGCACGGGGAGGCATGGTGACCACGACTCCACAGCGCCGCATGACCGACCTGGAGACGCTGATCTGGCGCAGCGAGCGGCAACCCACCCAGTCGTCGACCGTGGCGCTGCTCGAAGGCGCGCCGGAGTGGAAGCGGCTGCGTGCCGTCCACGAGCGGGCGACCCGGCTGATCCCGGGGATGCGCGAGCGGGTGCTGGAGCCGGCCGTGCCGGTCGGGCCGCCCGCGTGGATTCCCGACGACGACTTCGACCTCGACCGCCATCTGCGCCGGGCACGCCTGCCGGCGCCGGGCAGCCCGGCCCAGTTGCTCGCCTTCGCGGAGGAGGCCGCGACGGCGCCGCTCGACCGCGATCGCCCGCTGTGGGAAGGCACATTGGTCGAAGGGCTGCCGCACGGCCGGGCGGCGTATGTGCTGAAAGCACACCGCTCGCTCAGCGGCAGGCCCGGGGACCTGCCGCGGGCGGAGACGATCCCGCCGGACGCCCGTTCGCTTGCGCTGGCTGATGTCGCCCGGCAGGCGTTGACCCTTCCGCTCGCCACCGGCCGGCTGCTGACGACGGGGGCGCACGCGCTCACGCATCCCGGTGCGGCGGCCGCGAGCACGCTGCGCCTCGCGGTGTCGTTGCGTCGCGCCGCGTCCACTCCGGTCGCCGGATCGCCGCTGTTTCACGGGCGCACCGGCGTGTCCTGGCGGTTCGGCCTGCTGGAGTGCCCACTCGACGACCTGCGGGCGGCCGCACACGCGGCCGGCGGCTCGGTGACCGATGCCTACCTGGCCGCGCTGCTCGGCGGGATACGGCGCTACCACGAGCGGCACGGAATCGAGCTCGACGAGATGCCGGTCAGCCTGCCGCGCGACCCTGGCGGCTGGGTAGGCTCGGTGTTCGCCGCACCCGTGGGGGTCTGCGATCTCGCCGAGCGGATCGCCTCGCTCCGCGGCATCACCATGACGCTGCGGGTGGACTCCGCGCAGGACGGTCTTGCCGCGCTCGCACCAGTGCTGAACCGGTTCCCTTCCGGGGTAGGCGCCGCGGCCTGCCGGATCACGGCGGGCGCCGACCTGTCGGCGACGAACCGGATCGGCACCCCCCGCCCGGCCTACCTGGCCGGCGCGAGGGTGGAGCGCGTCTACCCCCTCGGGCCGGTGCCCGGGAGCGCGGTCAGTGCCGCGATCGTGTCGCAGGGCGGCACCTGCTGCCTGGGGCTCACCATGGACGGCTCGGTCGTGCCCGATCCGGACGTGCTGGTGGAGTGCGTCCGCGCCGGACTCGAGGAGGTGCTGACGCTCGGGTGATCCGCGCACCTTCCCCGGGACGTTGCCTCCCGCCGGGCGCGGTCAGGCTTCGGCCGTCTCGTACGCCGTCGACTGAGTGCGCGAGCGCAGCAGCCCGTCGATCGACCACGGACCGGGGCCGACCACGGCGATGGCCAGGAAAGCCCAGCAGAACAGGGCCGGCGCGTCACCGCCGTTTTCCAGCGGCAGCAGCGCGTGCGGCTGGTGCACGGTGAAATACGCGTACGCCATGGAACCGGAAGCCAGAATCGCGGCCGGCACGGTCAGCAGGCCGACCAGCACCAGCAGGCCGCACACCAGCTCGATCACGCCGGCATACCAGCCGGGCCAGGTCCACGCCTGCGCCGCGTGTCCGCTGCCCCGGTTGCCACCGAAGACGCCGAACACCGTCGACGCACCGTGCAGGGCGAACAGCAGCCCGATCACCACCCGGAACAGCGCCCAGACGACCTCGGTAAATCGGTTCCCGCGCATCCGTGTCCTCCTACTCCTACAACCTGTAGATATTCACGGATGTTAATGGATTACGCCGGAGTACCATAGATGTACATCTATGTTAAAGACTGCGTACGGAACCGGACCGTGCGGGACACACGCCGGACCATCGGCCGGCCCGTCGGGTCTTTCGGCAGTGTTCGTCCCGCCCGCGCCGTCGCAATGCTGGCACCATGGGCAAACCAACGACGGCGGTGGCCCCACCGAGGCCGGCAGCGGTACGAACAACCATCGGCGTGCTCCTCTTCCTGGGGATCACGGCCGTCCTCGGCGGAATCGAGCTGACCTTCGGTCTCTGGATGAGCGCCCAACCCCCCGGCGACTGGCTCGACGCCATCCCCCTGATCGACAGCTGGGTGCTGCCCGGGCTGGTGCTCGGCGCCGGCTTCGGGGTGGGCTCGCTGGTGGCCGCGTACGGGATGCTGCGCCGCCCCCGGACGGCCTGGCCGTCCCCGGTGGAGCGGCTGACCGGGCGCCACTGGTCGTGGGCGATGACCGAGCTCCTCGGGCTCGGCATGCTGGCCTGGATCGGCCTCGAGGTCGTCTACCTGCCCGAACGATCCTGGCTGGAGGCCCTCTACGGTGGTGTCGGCGTGGCGCTGGCCCTGCTGCCGACCCTTCCCTCCGTACGCCGATACCTCCTGGTCGCGCCGAGTCGGCGTCCTGGCGATGCCGACGGTGCGACCCTGGTCCGGTGAGTACCGCCGCACGGGCCGCCGCCGACGCCGCGAGATCGGTGCTGCCGCCGACGCGGTATCTGGGTCCGCTCAGCATCGCGACCATGGCTGCCGCGTTCGCGGTCCTCTGGGTGGTCGCCGGGCCGCCGGACGGGCGCTGGGTGTCGTTCGCCGGGCAGCTGGCCGGCGCCGAGGCGGTCCTGCTGATGTCGCTCGCCATGGTGCTGATCTCCCTGCTGCCGGCCGTCGAGGTGTGGTTCCACGGGATCGACCGCGCCGCGATCTGGCACCGTCGCCTGTCGATCGCCGGCCTGGCGCTGCTCGCGCCGCACGTCATGCTCTCCTCCGGTCAGCACGCACCGCCGGCCGCCGGCGCGGGGCCGATGGCACCCGACGACGGCGGTGGCAACATCGGCGGGCTGCTGGCTCAGATCGGGATCTGGGGACTGCTCGCGCTCGCCGCGTGGGCCATCGCGCCGCGCTGGCGCACGATGCTGCCGTGGGCCGGCCCGTATCTGGCCCGTGCGGCCGACCGGCTGGCCGGCAACGCCGCGGTTCATCGCATGCTGAGCGCGGGACGATGGATCTTCGGCGGCTACGAGCGATGGCGGGCGCTGCACCGGCTGACCGGCCTGTTCCTGGCGGCAGCGTTCGTGCACGGCCTCCTCGACGGCACCATGTTCGGCTCCGCGGTGCTGCGCTGGGCGTACGTGGCGGCGGGCGGGGTCGGCCTGGCCTTCTACGCCTATCGCGAGGTGGTCGCCCGGCACCTCACCGCCCTGCACGACTACCAGGTCGCCGCCGTGCGACCCGTCGGACCGGGCCTGACCGAGCTCGCGCTCGCCCCGCTCGGCCGGCCGATCAGTTTCACCCCGGGCCAGTTCGCCATGCTCTTCCTCGAGACCGGCCTGGGGTGGCGGCGGCATCCGTTCACCATCTCCAGCGCGCCCCACGAGGAGCTCCTGCGCTTCACCATCAAGGCGCTCGGCGACGACACCACCCGCATGCAGGACCACGTCCGGCCGGGCATGCCGGCCGTCGTCGGCGGACCGCACGGCCGGTTCGACCGGGCCCGCGGCACCGGCCGGCAGGTGTGGATCGCCGGCGGGATCGGCATCACCCCGTTCCTCAGCTGGCTGCGCGCCCTCGACCAGCAGACCGCGCCCGGCCAGGTCGACCTGTTCTACAGCACGCAGGGCGAGCCGCCGTTCGCCGGCGAGATCACCGACATCGCCGGCGCCCATCCCACGATCAAGGTCCACCTGCACGACACCGCCGCGCGGGGTTACCTCACCGCCGACACCGTCCTCGACGCCGTCGGGGGCGACCCGCGCGGGCTCTCGGTCTTCCTCTGCGGTCCGGCCGCGATGGTGGACACCTTCGTCCGCCGGTTCCGCCAGGCCGGCGTGCGCAACCGCAACCTGCACCGGGAACACTTCGACTGGCGTTGAGGCGTCGGATGCCGCTCAGCCCCGGCCGTTGCTCGCGTCGAGCCGGAGGAAGCGCTCGATGCCGAGGCGGTGCCAGACCCGGCGGCGGCTCGGCCGGACCATCACCCCCACTTGGTCAGCCGCCGAGGCCGCCGAGAAAGTCCGACACCTTGGCGGTGATCTCCTGGCCCGCTCCGCCGAGGGCCTCCGCGACGCTGCCGGCCGCGTCCGTCGCGACTTCGGTCGCGCTCGTGGCTGCCTCGGCCGCCGGATCGGCGACGACCGCGGGATCGGGAACGGCGGGACCTTCGATGCCCACGGATTCCTTGACGCTGCCGAGGATGTCTCGCAGTGCTTGCCACATCGGATCCTCCCGTTGCCGTAGTGGCGTTCCTTCCAGCGTGGGCCGGGGATGCCACGGCCCCCCAGAGCCGATGGTCCCCGCAGCTCCGGGATCGCTCCCGTTGATCAAGGCCCTTCGGCCCTGCCCGTCCCGGCGTCCGGGGGCGGACCGTGGAGGGACGAGCGTCTTGCGGGAGGCGGCATGCGCTGGTGGTGGCAGCGACGGGAGCAGGCGTTGTTCGCCGCGACGACGACGCTGGTCCTGGCCGGCCTGATCCTGGCGGGCGGCGGCGAGGACGCGGCGGCACGCGCCGTCTGGGTCACCGCCACGCTGCTGGGCCTGGGGTACTCGTCCGCGACGCTGATCGCGGCGGCGCGCCGGCGCGAGGCCAGCGTGGATGTGATCGCGTGGCTGGCCCTGGCCGGCGCGCTGTGGGTGGGTGAGCCCCTCGCCGGCGCCGTGATCGCCGTGATGCTCGCCAGCGGTGTCCTGCTGGAGGCGCGTGCCCAGGCGCGGGCCCGCCGGGAGCTCAGCGCGCTGGTGGCACGCGCGCCGCGAACCGCCCGCCGGGAGACCGGGTCCGGGCCCGTCGAGATCCCGGTCGCCGAGGTGGTGATCGGCGACCGGCTCGTGGTCGGGTCCGGCGAGATCGTGCCGGTGGACGGGCGGCTGCTCGGCCCGGCGGTGCTGGACGAGTCGGCGCTGACCGGCGAGCCGCTGCCGGTGGAACGCCGCGCCGGTGAGGATGTCCGCAGCGGGATCGTGAACGCGGGATCCCCGATGCGGCTGACGGCCACCGCGACCGCGGAGGCCTCGACGTACGCCGGAGTGGTCCGCCTGGTGGAGCAGGCACAGGCGCAGAGCGCTCCGTTCGTGCGGATGGCCGACCGCTTCGCCGTCGTCTTCGTGCCGCTGACACTGCTCCTGGCCGGCGTCGCGTGGGCGGTCGCCGGCGACCCGGTACGGGCGGTCGCGGTGCTGGTGGTCGCCACCCCGTGCCCGCTGCTGCTGGCCGCACCCATCGCGATCATGTCGGGGATCTCCCGGGCGGCCCGCGGCGGCGTCATCGTCAAGGGCGGCGCCGCGCTGGAACGCCTGGCGGCGGGACGGGTCCTGCTGTTCGACAAGACCGGCACGCTGACCGCCGGCCGGCCGGTGCTCACCGACGTCGTGACGCCCGCCGACGGCCGGCTGCCCGCCGGTGAGGTGTTGCGCCTGGCGGCGAGCCTCGACCAGAGCTCGGCGCACGTGCTGGCCGGCGCCATCGTCACCGCCGCCCGGGACCGCGGGCTGCGGCTGTCGGCGCCGGAGCGGGTCCGGGAGCGCCACGGGTACGGGGTGGACGGCACCGTCGACGGCCACCGCGTCCGGCTGGGCAAGGCGGCGACGATGACCGCCGGTCCCGCCCCGGCGTGGGTGCGGCACGCCCGCCGCCGGGCGGCCCTCGACGGGTCGCTGACCGTCTTCGTCACCGTCGACGACGTGCCCGCCGGCGTGCTGCTGCTGGAGGATCCGGTCCGCCCGCAGGCGCCCCGGATGGTGCGGGCCTTGCGTCAAGCCGGGATCGCCCGGGTCGTGCTGGTGACCGGTGATCACGCCGATACGGCGGAGGCGGTCGGGCGAGTGGTCGGCGTCGACGCGGTGCACGCCGACCGGGACCCCGGCGACAAGCTGACCCTGGTACGCGCCGAGCAACGCCGGGCGCCCACGATCATGGTCGGCGACGGCATCAACGACGCCCCGGCGCTGGCCGCGGCCGGCGTGGGGGTCGCCCTCGCCGCCCGCGGAGCCACCGCCTCGGCCGAGGCCGCGGACGTGGTGCTGACCATCGACCGGATCGACGCGCTGGCCGACGCCATCCTCATCGCCCGGCACTGCCGCAGGGTCGCGCTGTGGGCGGTCACCGTCGGGATGGGACTGTCGGCCGCGGCGATGCTCGTGGCGGCCGCGGGCCTCCTGCCACCGGTCGCCGGCGCGCTGCTGCAGGAGGGCATCGACGTCGCCGCCATCGCGATCGCGTTGACGGCGCTGCTGCCCGTCCGCTCGCACACCGTGACGCTGACGCCGGCCGACATCACCACGGCGCAGCGCCTGCACGCGCAACATCGCGACGTGCTCCCGCTGGTGGAGCGCGTGCGGACGGTCGCGGACGCGTTGAACCAGCCGCCGTACGACCTGGGCCCGGCCCGGCAGCTGGCCGACGATCTGCATCTGCGCCTGCTGGCGCACGAGCGCGCCGAGGAGGCCGAACTGCTGCCGATCATGGCAAGGGCGCTCGGCGGGGTCGAGGTGACCAGCGGACTCAGCCGTACCCACGCGGAGATCGAGCATCAGATCGGGCGGCTGCGCCGGACGCTGGCGGACGACCCGGGCGAGCGGGCCGAGGCGGAGGACGTCACCGACGTACGCCGCCTGCTTTACGGCCTCTACGCCATCCTGCGGCTGCACAACGCGCAGGAGGAGGAGGGTGCCTTCAGCCTGGTGCCGGACCCAAGCCCGAGCGCGAGGTGAGGTTTCTTCGAGAACCCGAAGAAACCACGGGCAATGCTGGGACCCGAAGACACCGGCCGGCCACGATCTGAGGAGGACCGGGTTCCATGCCACGTGCCCACACCAGCAGGTTCGCCGTCCGCGACCGCGGGATCCGCCGCGTCCGGAGCGTGACAGTGTGGTCGGCCGCCGGGTCGGCCGGTCTTGCGGTCGCGGCCGCGATCGCGTTCGTGCCCGCGACGGCGTCACCCGCGTCCGGTCGCGCCGTGACCAGCGGTTCGAACGCCGGCACCACACCGGCCGCACCCCCCGAGGACACCGCCAGGCCCTCCCGTACGCCGGCCGTAACCGCCCGGCCGCATCCCCGGCGCACGAGCACGCCCCGGCTCACCCCGCCGACGACGCCACCGGCCGCGGCCACCGGCTCGCAGCACACCTCCTCGGGGGGCTCGTGACCGCGCCCGCGCCCGGCCAGCTCCGCTTCCCCGCTCTGGGCACCACCGCGGCGCTGGTCACCGAGCATCCGGACGGGCTGGCGCCGGCCGGCCGCGCGGTCCGGCGAGTGCTGTCCGCGATCGACCGGACGTGCAGCCGTTTCCGTGCCGACTCCGAGATCAGCCGCCTGCACGCACGGGCCGGGCGCCCGACCACGGTCAGCCCGCTGCTCGCCGAGGCCCTCGACGTCGCGCTGCGGGCGGCCGAGCTGACCGACGGTCTGGTGGATCCGACGGTCGGCGCCGCGCTGCGGGCGGTCGGCTACGACCGCGACTTCGCCCTGATCGAAGGCGGCGATCCGCGACCGCCCGCGCCGAGCGTCCCGGCGCCCGGCTGGTGGCGGCTGCGCCGGGAGCCGGGGTCACGGCGGTTCGTGCTGCCCCGCGGGATCGTCCTCGACCTCGGGGCGACCGCCAAGGCGCTGGCCGCCGACCTGGCGGCGGCCGCCGCTGCCGACGCCGCGGGCTGCGGGGTGCTGGTGAACCTTGGGGGCGATCTCGCCGTGGCCGGTCCCGCGCCGGCCGGCAGCTGGCGGGTCGCGATCGGCGACGACCACCTCGCCGCGGAGCGGGACCCGGCCATCGTCGTCGCGGTCACCTCCGGCGGCCTCGCCACCTCCAGCACGACCCGCCGGCGCTGGCGGCGCGGCGACCGGATCGTCCACCACCTGATCGATCCGCGTACCGGCGACGCGGTCGCGCCGCACTGGCGTACGGCGTCGGTCGCGGCGGCCTCGTGCGTCGACGCCAACACGGCCACCACCGCGGCGATCGTGCTGGGTGCGGACGCGCCCGCCTGGCTGAGCGAGCGCGCCGTGCCGGCGCGGCTGGTCGCGGTGGACGGCCGGGTACTGACGGTCGCGGGATGGCCGGAGGAGGTGCCCGTACCGTGATCGGACACGCCCTCTGGTACAGCAGCCGAGCGACCGGGCTGGTCTCGCTGCTGCTGCTGACCGCGACCGTCGTGCTCGGCGCCCTGAACACCGGCCGGCTGGCCTCGTCCGGCTGGCCGCGCTTCGTCGTCGCCGCGGTGCACCGCAACTTCTCCCTCATCGCGCTGGCGTTCCTGGCCGTGCACGTGGCCACCGCGGTGATCGACCCGTACGCCGGAATCGGCTGGCTGGACGCGGTCGTGCCGTTCGGCTCGGTCTACCGGCCGCTCTGGCTGGGGCTGGGTGCGGTGGCCGGCGACCTGTTCCTCGCCATCCTCGCCACCAGCCTCCTGCGCCGGCGCCTCGGCGTCCGGCTCTGGCGCCTGGTGCACTGGGCGAGCTACGCCTGCTGGCCGGTCGCCGTGCTGCACGGCCTGGGCACCGGTACCACCGATCGGCACACCACCTGGGTCGTCGCCCTCGACGTGGCTTGCGTCCTGGCCGTCATCGGCGCGATCGCGTGGCGGCTGCTGTCGGTGCATCCGGACACCGAGGCCCGTCGCGGCGGGCGGGTGACGTCGTGATCGGCCCGCACCCGGCACCGCCGAGCCCCGGTCCGATCGCGGCGAGCGTCTCCCGCCTGCTGAGCGCTCCGGCCGAGCACGGCCCAGGCCTCGCCGCCCATCTCGCCCACTTCGGCCCCCTGCCGGCGCCCGGCGATGCCGGACTGATCGACCCGGTCACCCGGGCCGGCCTGCGGGGGCGCGGGGGCGCGGGCTTCCCGACCGGTCGCAAGATCGCCTCGGTGTCGGCCCAGCTCACCGGCCGGCGCCCGACGGTCGTGGCCAACGGCTGCGAGGGCGAGCCGATCAGCGGCAAGGACCACGTGCTGCTCGAACTGGCACCCCATCTCGTGTTCGACGGCGCCCTGGCGGTGGCCGCCGCGCTCGGCGCCGAGGAAGTCCTGCTGTGCGTGCACCGCGGCGATCCGATCGTGCCGTCGGTGCGGGCCGCCGCTGCCGAGCGGGCCCACGACGGGCGCCCGGTCCGGGTGGTCGAGGTCCCCGGCCGGTACGCCGCGAGCGAGGAATCGGCCCTGGTCAACTTCGTCAACACCGGCACGGCCCGGCCGACCGCCAAGCCACCGCGGCCGTTCGAGCGCGGTATCGACGGGCGCCCCACCTTGATCGCCAACGTCGAGACGCTCGCGCACGTGGCCCTGATCGCCCGATACGGGCCCGACTGGTTCCGGAGCGTCGGCACCGCCGACTCGCCGGGCACCACACTGGTCACCGTCGGCGGCGGAGTTGCCTTCCCCGGCGTGCTCGAGGTCGCGCTCGGCACCCCGCTCGGCACGATTCTCGAGCTGTCCGGCGGCCCGGCCGAGCCGGTGCAGGCCCTGCTGGTCGGCGGCCTCGGCGGCGGGTGGCTGCCGTTCCGGCGGGCCCTCGACGTCCGGCTCGACCACGCCGAGCTGCGGGCCGCCGGGGCCGCGCTGGGCGTGGCGGCAATCCTCGCCGTACCGGCCTGGGTGTGCGGGGTCACCGAGACCGCGCGCATCGCGACCTATCTGGCCGGCGAGTCCGCGCGGCAGTGCGGGCCGTGCATGTTCGGACTGCCGGCGGTGGCCGGCGACCTGTGGGCGTTGCACGACCCCCGCGAGGATCCCCGGACGATCCTGCGACGGCTGATGCGGCGGCTGGGCCTGCTGCCCGGCCGTGGCGCCTGCGGACACCCCGATGGCTTCACCCGGTTCGTGCGCGGCGCCCTCGACGCGTTCGCCGACGACTTCCGCGATCACGCCGACGGCCGGCCCTGCCCGGGCAGCGGGCACCCGTGGCTGTCGTTGCCCGCGGCCGGCGACCCCACCCCGGCAGGCTGGCAATGAACGAGCGCCGGCTGCGGGTCGACCCGATCGCCTGCGCGGCCCACGGCATCTGCGCCGAACTGCTGCCCGAACTCATCGACCTCGACGAGTGGGGCTACCCGGTGCTGACCGCACCGGTCCCCCGCCGTCTCACCGCCGCGGCGGCCCGGGCCGTCGCGGCCTGTCCGGCACTGGCCCTGCGGCTCGAACGCAAACCCTTCGCCTGATGTGGTGGTGCGGTGCGATCGGACATCACGCCGCCGAGCCGGCCTCCGGCGGCACCTCCACCGGATTACGTTTGTCGTCGCGGGCGGCCAGGCGTTCCATCGCCCGGATGTACTGCCGCCGGCTGATCTCGGCGGCGGCGAGCCGGCCGGCCAGCACACCCTCGACGCTCTCCGGCTCGGGCGGGCAGGCCTCGCCGGCATCGAGCCACGGCCGCCGCCTTCTCTTCCACGAGTCACGGACGGCCGGCCAGATCGCATACCCGAGGAGGCCGGCTGACACCAGCATGAACAGGATCTCGTACCACATCGAGCTCACCTCCGGCCGCACCGGACGCGGCGCAAGCGTTGGCGGGCCGCCTCCCCGTGTCCTCACTCTGCGCCTGCGCCGGGCCCCACCGGTAGAGTCCTTTGTCCCACGCGGGTGCTGCGGTAGCCGGCGCCTCGGCAGCGGGGCCGATGTCCTGGCTGGTCGTGTCGTTGGCCTCTGGCCGCCGGCGCCCGCCGTGGTCAGTGTTGAACCATGAACACACGCTTGCGGTTCGCGGTCACGTTGGTGGCCGTTGCCGCCATGACCGTTGCCTGCGGCGGCGGCAAAAGCAGCAGCACAGCGCCCACACCCTCGGCCGGCACGACCGTCTCGTCCGCTCCGACCTCGTCCGCCCCTGGCGAAGGCGGAGCCGCAACGAGCACCCCGCCGGTCGCCCCCCATCTGCCCTGGCCGACCAGCCCGGTGACGGTGACCCATCACCCGGCCGTGCCACCGGTACCGGTCCTCACCGGAGTCCGGTATGCGGCGCACCCGCGCGAAGGTTACGACCGGATCGTCTTCGACATCAGCGGAGCCATGCCCGGCTACTCGGTCAAGTATGTGACGCAGGTCCACGCCGACCCGTCCGACAAACCGGTCTCCGTGCCCGGCCACCGGCACCTGCTCGTGGTCATGAACCCGGCACAGGCGCACCGCGACGACGGCACCGCCACGGTGACCGGCGTCCACCACCTCGACCTGCCAAACCTCGAGTCGTACGCCGTCGTCGGCGATCATGAGGGTTACGTCTCGATCGCGCTGGGCGTCGACCACCTGGCCGGTTTCCGGGTCGGCGAGCTGCCGGGCCGGCTCTACCTGGACATCGCCGCGGGGTAGCGCCGGGACCGCTGTCGCCGGCCTGACACCCCGGTCAGATCGTGCGGATGACGACGAACGCGGCGACGGCGAAGACCAGGTAGGCGAAGAGGCGTTGCAGGCGCCGGGTGGGCATCCGGGTGGCGATCCGGGCGGCAACGAGTGACCCGGCGATGGCGGTGAGGGTGAAGGCGGCGGCGATCCGGTAGTCGATCGCGGCGTCGCCGGCGTGCGCGGCGAAGCCGGCGGCTGAGTTGATCACAATGATCAGCAGTGAGGTGGCGACGGCCGCCGGCATGTCCAGGCCCAGCAGCAGGACGAGGGCGGGGATGATCAGGAAGCCGCCGCCGACGCCGAACAGGCCGGTGAGGAAACCTACCGCGATCCCGGTGCCGATGGACTTGGGCAGGCAGCCGC
>NZ_JAOSZE010000046.1 GCF_025630775.1 Actinoplanes sp. KI2 | reverse complement strand
AGGTCACCTCGGCCGCTTCCGACGGCACCCGCCGCCTGTCCCGGCCCCGGCCCGGCCGCCTGCCGCCCGACCGAAAGGAGAACTGGAGAGGACCGGTCGAGGTGATGTACCGGGTACGCGGCAGTGCTGCTGGGCTCGCTCCTGGCCGGCACGAGACCGACGTCGGCCGGAGTTCGTCGAGCACCGCCGTGCGGCCGGTCCGGTCCATCGGCGGCCGGTCAGGATGCCAAGCGCTCAGTAGGCGCCGCACCTCGGCTCGCGCCCGCGCCTGGACTGCGGTCAATTGCCTGGGCGTCGCCCTGGGGTATATGTGAGCTAATACGCGATCGACGGCCGTTCGGCGAACAAGCGCGTCGACGCCGTCCGCGAGTGCGCCCACAGGTGGAAGACCGGACCAGCGCGCAGCTCGAGAATTTCCGCAGGGCCGGCGTCCATGGCAGTTCGCCGCGCGCGATGCCGCGTCAGGTGGCCCGAGGGATGACGGCGTACGGGGCCTTTGCCTTGCGGTAGTGCTCATCAGACCGGTGTCAATAAATCACTCGATTGGTTGCTGCTGCGATCGGCGGTGCTGGCGGCCGGTTGTTGCCGCGGCGGGGGCGTGATGCTGTAGCGCAGCCCGGACCACTTTGCCACCGTCGATCGTGTTTCTCACCGGCAGAGTGGGCCGCCGCCTCGGTCAAGGCCTGCCGAGCGGAATCGGCTCCCTGCTCCGTGAGCCGGTAGTAGATGCGTGCTGCCCTGTTGGCGGCGACCGCATCCGTGCCCTCGGCGCGCCTGTTAATCCACCCAGCGTTGTGGAGCCTGGTCAGAATCCGATAGACGGTCCGGAACCCCAGACCAAGCTGTTCGCACAGCTCAAGCCCATAAAGTTCGTGAGCCGGATGTTCCCGGTAGGCGTCCAGCAGCGATCGCAGCACTGCCTGTGTCGGCGTTGTCATCCGGGGCGTCGCGCTCATACATCGATGCTAAGAATCTTGCGACGGCCGTGACCCGGGCCACGTGGCCCGCAAATAGTGACAACTGGCCCGATGCAGAGCGGTGAGTTCGCGTCACCGGCCGGCTGCGCAGCAGGCGCGGCGTCCCTTGCAGGCTCGTGGTGGCGAGGACCGCGGTGAGCGCGTCGTGCGGTGAGCGCAGAGCGGCAGCGGTTATCGGCACCTCGATGCTGTCATGATCGCCGACCCGGGGCGTGAGCGGGCGGATCGCGCCCCGTGGCAGGCGCAGCCCAGGGCAGCGCAGACCCGGCCGGGAACGAATCGGGTGGCTCAGCGGCGGTGCGGGGGGCTTTGTCGCCGGCCTGTCGTGGCGATCGGCACGCGGTTCGGGTGTGTCATCGCAGGGCGGTTTCGATGTCGTGTTCGGTGGCGTTGCTGGTCACGAGCAGGAGTGTGTCTCCGGGGTCGATGCGGTGGGTCGGCCCGGGTACGGTCGGTTGTCCGTTGCGGATGATGGCGGCGACGACGGTGCCGTGGGGCAGGGCGATGTCGGCGACGGTGTGGCCGGCCACGGCTGATTCGGTCCGGATGCGGCTTTCGACGAGGGTGACCCCGGCGGCGGCCAGGCGTAGCAGGCCGATGGTGTCGGTGGCGCCGGTGGCTTCGTCGATGAGCGCGACGAGCGGTCCTTCGGCGGGCAGGGCGACGTCGACGCCCCAGCGAAGGTCGAACAACCAGGTGTTGTCGGGGTCGTTGACCCGGGCCAGGACCCGCGGGATCGCGAAGTGTCGTTTCGCCAGTAAGGAGATGACCAGGTTGTCCTCGTCGTCGCCGGTGGCGGCAATCATCAGGTCGCTGTTGTAGGCGCCGGCTTTCTCGAGGACGTCGAGTTCGCATGCGTCACCGCGGACTTTGCGGAACGCATCGCTGTCGAGCCGGTTCAAGGCATCTTGGCTCGCATCGACGGCGGTGATCTGGTGGCCGGTCGCGGACAACACGTGGACGGCTTGTCCGCCGAGTCGTCCGATACCGGCGACGAGGATCTTCATGTGCCGAGCTCCTTGCCGAGGAAGTCGCGTAGCCGGTCCAGCGCCGTGGCAGCGACGGCGAAGGTGATCTCGTCTCCGGCTTCGATGACGGTGTTGCGGCTGGCCAAGGACGATCGGCCGGCTCGGGTCACGTCGATGACGCGGATCTCGCCGTCGACTTCAAGGTCGTTCAGGGGCCGGCCGGCGAGCCAGGCGGGTAGTTGTTGGCGTACGAGAACGGTTTCGCCGTTGCCGAAGCTCATCTCGGTGGTGAGGTTGCGGTGGGTGAGCAGTTGGTGGATGCGGTTGACGGTCCAGCGGACGCTGGCGACGGTGGTCATGCCGAGGTCGCGGTAGATGTCGGCGCGGCGGGGGTCGTAGATGCGGGCGACGACAAGGGGAACTCGGTAGTCCTCTTTGGCGATGCGCGCGCCGACGATGTTGGTGTTGTCGCCGGAGGTGACGGCGATGAATCCGTCCGCCTGGGTGATGCCGGCGTCTTCCAGCAGGCGCTGGTTGTAGCCGTTGCCGAGGAGGAACCGGCCGGGGAAGGTGGCGGGTAGCCGTTCGGCGGCGTTCGGGGTGCGGTCGATGACGGTCACGTCGTGGTGTTCGGCGCAGAGGTCCTGCGCGAGTTCGGCGCCGACGCGGCCACAGCCCATGATGATGACTTTCATGTGTTTTCCTTCCGGCGTTTGGCGTGGGCTCGTACGAGGGCCTTGCGGGTTTCGTCGGCCGCGAGCAGGACGGCGCCGAATCCGGTCAGGATTGCCCAGTCGAGCGGCGACAGCGGCGCGGTGTTGAAGATCTGTTGCAGCGGCGGGGCGTAGCTGATCGCGCACATCGCGGTGATCGCCAGCGCCTGCGCGGCGAGCAGGCGCGGGTTGCTGAGGACGCCGAGCCGGCGGATGCTGAGCCGGTCACTGCGGACGGTCAGGCCGTTGAATACCTGGCTGACGACTATGCCGGCCTGGGTCATCGTCAGCGCTTCGCGGTAGATCGGGTTGTCGGCGGTGAATGCGGCGTACGGAATCCCGGCGGTGTGGATCTTCCAGAAGAACGCGGTGGTGACGCCGAGAGCCTGGATGCCGCCGAGGAACAGGATGCGGCCGAGCACGGAGCGGGTGAACAGCGGCTCTTTCGGGGAGCGTGGTGGCGCGTTCATGGTCTCCGGCTCCGGGGGTTCGGTGCCCAGGGCGAGTGCGGGCAGCACGTCGGAACCGAGGTCGATCGCCAGCACCTGCACTGCCGACAGAGGGACGAGAGGGAAGCCGGCGAAGGTCGCCGCCAGGATCGGGGTGAGTTCGGCGAGGTTGTGGCTGAACAGGTACATGAGGAACTTGCGGATGTTCTGGTAGACCGACCGGCCGCGCTCGACGGCGGCGGAGATGGCGGCGAACGAGTCGTCGAGCAGGACCATGACCCCGGCTTCCCGTGCGACGTCGGTGCCCGAGAGGCCCATGGCGACGCCGATGTCGGCGCGGCGTAGTGCCGGGCGTCGTTGGCGCCGTCGCCGGTGACGGCGACCACCTGTCCGAGGTCCTTGAAGGCGGCGACCACCCGCATCTTGTGTTCCGGTTTGACCCGGGCGAACAGGATCGGCGACGGATCGTCGAGCGCGGCGCGCAACGCCGGGTCGTCGAGCCGGTCCAGGTCGGCGGCGGTGATCGTGCGCGGCGGTGGCCCGGTGACGATGCCGACGCGGCGGGCGATCGCTTCGGCGGTCAAAGCGTGGTCGCCGGTGACCATGACGATCCGGATGCCGGCCTGCTGGCAGGCGGCGACGGCGGCCGCCACCTCGGGCCGGGGCGGGTCGAGCATGCCGATGAGCCCGAGCAGGATCAGGTCGTGTTCGGCCTGCTCCTGATCGGTGTGCTCGGCGACCGGCCGGTACGCGACGCCGAGTACCCGCAGCGCGCCGCGGGCCAGTTCGTCGTTGACGTCCGTGATCCGGCGCCGCAGCGTGTCGTCGAGCTCGGCCATGCCGTGCGGCCCGGTCACTCGGGTGCAGCGGGCGAGGAGCTCCTGCGGCGATCCCTTGACGTACGCGAACACGTCGTCATCGTCGCGGTGGAGCGTGGTCATGAGCTTGCGGTCGGAATCGAACGGGAACTCGCCGATCCGGGGTGCACGGTCCTGCTCGGCCTGCAGGTCGATGCCGGCCTTGCGAGCGGCGACGAGGATGGCGCCCTCGGTGGTGTCGCCCAGGATGCGCCATCCGAGACCGTCGGCCGGTGGCAGCAGGCGGGCGTCGGCGCACAATGCGGCCACCCGCAATATCTCCCGCAAGGATGCCGGATCCTCGACGTCGCCCGCCGGCTCGTAGCCCGCTCCGCTGATCCGGTGCATCCGGTCCGGCGTCCACACTGTCTGCACGGTCATCTCGGCCTTGGTCAGGGTGCCGGTCTTGTCGGTGCAGATCACCGTCGTCGAGCCGAGGGTTTCCACCGCGCTGAGTTTCTTGATCAGGGCTTGTTGGCGGGCCATCCGGCGTACGCCGACCGCGAGGGCGACCGACAGGGTGGCCGGGAGGCCCTCGGGGACCAGGGCCACCATGACGCCGAGCGCGAAGACGAACGTGGTGACCAGTTCGGCGCCCGCGGACAAACGTACGACGAACACGAGCAGGCCGAGAGCGAATGCCGCCAGCGCGACCCGCCGCGCCATTGCGGCGATCTTGCGCTGGAGCGGGCTGGGTTCGATGCGGGTCTGGGCGGTCAGCCGGTAGATCCGGCCGAACTCGGTGGCCGCGCCGACAGCGGTTACCACGACCTTGCCGGTGCCGGCAGCGACGGTGGTGCCCATCCATGCCCGGTTGCGGGCGTCCAGCGCCGGCGTGTCGTCCCGGGCGGCGTCGGTCGTGCGGGTCACCGGTTCGCTTTCACCGGTGAGGGCCATGTTGTTGACCGACAGGCCGTGCGCCTCGACCACTCGCCCGTCCGCCGACACCGCGTCGCCTGCCTCGACCACCAGGACATCGCCCACCACGATCGTGGTGGCCGGAACCTCGACGCGCTCGCCGTCGCGCAGCACCCGAGCCTGGTGGGGCACCATGGCCTGCAGCGCGTCGGCGGTACGCTCCGCGGCGTATTCCTGCCAGAAGCCGATTACCGCGTTGATCATCACGACGGCCAGAATCGCCACGGTCAGTTGCAGGTTTCCGACGTCACGAGGTTGGCCGAGCAGGTAGGCGACGAAGGTGATCAGCGCCGCGACCTCGAGCATGACGGCGAACAGGTCGGTGAACTGCGCAGCGAACCGGCCGATCAGCGACGGCCCGGCCGGCGTCTGCAGTTCGTTGCGGCCGTCGCGCTCCAGCCGCCGCTTCGCCTCGGCCGTGGACAGGCCGCGGGTCGAGCTACCGACGGCGGCGAAGACCTCGTTGCTCTCCAGCGCCTGGATTGCCGGGGCGCCGGTGACGACGCACGCCGGCCGCTCTGCAACGCGACTGGTCACTGGATCCTCCGCAGCTGTCGGTGCAGTTCATGCCTGCGGGCAGACGGGGAGCCCAACCGCCGTTGATCGTCAGGCCGAGCCGTTCGACCACCGGCAGAAAGGTGGGCAGCAGGCGAGAAGCCGACGATCCACACCTTGATGCTGTGCTCGCTGTTACGACTCTGCTTCGTGCCGGTACTTGATCGCTGGGGTCTGAGGTCCTTCCCGACCGGGCCGATAGCCCTGCGATCCGCCGTTTCGAATTCGCCGGTACCGTCAGAACCATTGGCGCAACTTGACAAGCCGATGCGAAACCCGACGCGCCCGGCACTCCGTCCGTTGCTGTGCCCGCCGGGTGCGTTCCATGGCGATCAGTTCGCCTGCCGCTTGCCGGGGATGGTCGCCCGGGGATCGCGCCCGGTCCGGGGACGGCCGGCCGCAGCGGTCATGACTCCTGGCCCTGACGAGCGTCCGGACCCTGGTGAAGGGTGGGAACAGGAGGTGGAACGCGGCGCCGGTGGCGCGAACCGGCACCGCGCAGACCATGACCAGGGCGGGCCGCGGACGCGAGCACGCCGACACCCGTCGGCCGGTCCTGCCGGTCGTCCTTGGCCTGCTGCTACTGGGAATGACGTTACTCTTCGTGCAAGCGGTCGGTCTCGCGTTCACCCTCGCCGGCCTCAACCCATACGCGGCCGCCGTCGTTCTTCTCGCCGGCCTGCTCGGCAGTGTGATCGACATCCCGGTGGCCCGGATCGCCCGTCGTCCCTCCCGGGCGGTGTACCGGATCAGGGCTTGGGATGCGACGACCGTCCTGGTCTCGGTGCCCGAGCCGCGACGTACCGTTGTCGCGGTCAACCTGGGCGGAGCCGTCATTCCGGCCGGGGTTTCGGTCTATCTCGCCGCGCGTACTGGGCTCTGGGTGGATGCCGTCGCAGCCGTCGCCGTTGTCGGGGTCGTGACGCACCTGCTGGCCCGGCCGATCCCGCAGGTGGGGATCACCCTGCCGCCGTTGATCCCGGCTCTGACGGCCGCGATCACGGCGACGGTGCTCAACCCGCCGCAGGGCGCCGCGGCGCTCGCCTACATCGCCGGCACGACCGGCACTCTCGTCGGGGCCGATCTGACCCATCTGGGCGCCCTCCGCAAGATGGGAGCGCCGGTGGTATCGATCGGCGGCGCGGGCACGTTCGACGGCGTCTTCCTCTGTGGCATCTTCGCCGTGCTGCTCGCCGCATTCCTGTAGCGGTCCATCCATCGCCAGCCTGGTCCGGGAGGCTCAGGCCCAACCCGACACCGAAACATGCGCCGATTATGGACAAAGCTCTGGGCGTGGAAGAGGAGCTCTGCCTGCATCGCGGGATTTTCGGAATGCCGAGCGCCGAGCCCTGGCCGAACCAGCATGTGGACCCTACCCGCTTCGCCGGTTCAGTGGTCCGCGACGCATGGGAGTACGGGCGGCAACCGATGTCAACGATCGCAGCCAGGTGGTGGGCCAGAACCTTGGCACGGTCGGTGAACCGTCGCATCAACACGCCGGCTACTACCGTTAGCATCGGCTACCGCGCCTGGCCGGGTTTCCCGGAAGGAGCGACGAGCCCGGGAAGCGCCCGCGCGAACTGGGGGCTCGTCGCCCGGCGGCGCGGTCCGTTCGATTTCGGTGCCACCGGTGGCCGGTTCGTGTGCCCCCGAAGTCACGCCGACGGCTGGTCGGTTTCGCTGAGCCCGGGCCGGACCACGGCGACGGGGCAGCCGGCGTGGTGGATGAGGTACTGGCTGACCGAGCCGAGCAACAAGCCGGTGAACCCGCCGTGGCCCCGGTTGCCGACCACCACGAGTTGGGCGGTGCGGGACCATCCGGTCAGCATCCGGCGGGCGGATCCGCGCCGGGCCTGCTGGCGAATGCGCAGATCCGGATGGCGTTCGGCGAGGCCGGCGACCGCCTCGGCCAGAACCCGCTTCTCTTCTTCCTCGCCGGACCAGAACTCGTACGTCATGGGCAGGTCGGCGTTGAGGTCGGTGCTGTCGCCGCCGCCCCAGGCGTGCACGGTGACCAGGTCGGTGCCGCGCAGCGCGGCTTCTTCCGCGGCGAAATCGAGCGCCAGTGCGGAGGTGGCGGAACCGTCGACACCGGCGACCACGGGCCCGTCGAGTCGCGAGTCGCCACGCACGACAATGACCGGGCAGTGTGCGTGTGTGGTCGTGTGGCACGCCACCGAGCCGATGAGCAGTTCGGTGAGCCCGCCGAGGCCGCGGTCGCCGAGCACGAGCAGGGCGGCCCCGCGGCTTTCGTCCAGCAGCACCGGCGCGGCAGGCCCGGTGATCATCTCGGCGGTGGTGGTCACATCGGGCGCGCACTTGTCCGCGATCCGGGTGGCCTCGGCAAGGTGGTGTTCCGCCTGTTCCCAGCTCATTCGTTGGGCGGATCCGGTCAGGCCCGGCGTGGTGGCAGCGGCGGCCGGTGGCCAGGTGAAGGCGTGCACGATGCGTAGCCCGCGGTGCCGCAGGGCGGCCTCGGCGACGGCTGTTTCCACGGCGACGAGGCTGGGAGGCGATCCATCGACGCCGACCACGATCGGTGCGCCGGGACGGGTGTTCACGACGTACCGCCTTCGTGGCGCGGATTGTCGAGATGAGCTTCCGCTCCGGGGAAGATGAGGCTCGTCTCGCCGTTCTCTTCCCACCGGACGCGGTACGGGGGTGCCCCGTCGGGGTGTCCGACCTCGGTGATGACGCCGACCCGGCGGCCGTCGCCGAGGTGAGTGCCTTCGATGACGATTCGATCACCAACGTGCGCAATCATGGCCGTCGACCTCCTGCCATCCGATGACCGCCGACATGCCGCCGAACACATCAATCGGTGACCGCTCGGCGGTGGATCCGCTTGGGCCACTATCACCGTCCCGCCGATTCTCCACAGGTGCTAGAGCCACAGTGCCGTCGCCCTGTGCCGATGGTCCTGTTCGCCGGTCGAGGCGGTGCCCGACCGCGGCATCCGCACCTTCGGCGCCTCCCGCCCGGCGAGGAATCGGCCGATCCGAGGCAGTGCCGGCCCGGCCGCGGTCGCCGCGCGGCGATGCTTGCATCCTGCATCGACCCGGAAGTCAGTGCGGCTGCCGGACGCTGCCGCCCGGATTGCGCAGCTCGGCGATCGCCAGGGCGCGTGCCAGGTCACCGGCGGTGAGCACGCCGCAGGGCCGCCCGCCGTCGACCACCACAGTGCAGCGCAGTGGGTTCACCGGCTGCGCCGACGGCTCGCGGACCGGCGTGCCGAGCGGGGCGACCGGAATCCTGGAGACGGGGACGAGTATCCGGTTCAGACGCACCTCGGAGCGCCGCGAAACGGGCACCGTGGCCAGTATCCGGAGCGTCACCA
This sequence comes from Actinoplanes sp. KI2, assembly GCF_025630775.1. Lineage (GTDB taxonomy): Bacteria > Actinomycetota > Actinomycetes > Mycobacteriales > Micromonosporaceae > Actinoplanes. The sequence continues at coordinate 70,424 of NZ_JAOSZE010000046.1, read as the reverse complement.
GGCCGGCGAGCCGGCCGTCGACTTCCACCACCGGGTAGCAGCGGTGCGGGTGGGCGGCGGCCACCTCCGCGACGAACGCGGCAACCGTCTGGCTCGTGTACCCGCAGATCGGTGGTGCGGACATGAGCCGCTCTACCGGGACATCGCCGATGCCGGTGAGCAGCCGGCTGGCGGCCGCCTCGCCGCTCGCCGTCATGACCAAGTACCAGCCGAGCAGCACGAACCACAGACCGCCGACGAACTGCGCGGAAAATGTCAGAACGATTCCAGCCACGGCCAGCAGGGAACCGAGGAGGATGCCGGCCCGGGTGGCGGCCAGGCGGGCCGCCGCACGGTCGCCGCGCAGCCACCAGAGGATCGCCGCCAGCGCCCGCCCACCGTCCAACGGTGCGCCGGGCAGCAGGTTGAAGACTGCCAGTACAGCGTTGACCACGGCCAGGTCGGCGAAACCCGCCTCGAGAAGGCGCAGATGAGCGAGCCCGGCCGGGCCGGCGGCGAGCAGGAAGCTCCCGGCCGCGGCCAGGCTCGCCGCTGGTCCGGCCAGCGCCACGAGCAGGTCCCCGCGGGGGTGCGGCGTCTCGCCGTCCAGCTCGGACACCCCGCCGAGCAACCATAGGGTGATCGAGCGGACCCGCACCCCGTAGTGCTGGGCGGTGCGCGCGTGCGCGTATTCATGAGCCAGCAGCGACACCAGGAACATGCCGGCAAAGCCGGCCGCCGCCAGCCAGTAGGCGACGGCGGTGTACCCGGGGGCCGCAACGGGCAGTACGCCGACGGCGAACCCTTCCGCGACCAGGATGAGGATCACGGCCGTGGACCAGTGCAGGCCCACCGGTATGCCGTGCACCTGACCGAGCCGAATCGAGTGCCGCATCGTGCCAGCCTCCCCGACTCCACACTCGCGCGACGCTCGTGATGGCGGCAGGGCCATCCGCCCCCGAACTTCGCGTTTGCCGGTAGAAATCCCTATCCGGCCCGGAAACGGCTCGGATGGGACGGCGGACTCCGGACTGGCGGCCGCATCTGGCGGAGGTCGGCTCAGCCGGCGGGGGTGACCAGGCCGTAATGGCCGTCGTGGCGGTGGTAGAGCAGTCGTCCCCGTCCGTCGGTGGCGTCGGCGAAGAACAGGAACGGCCAGCCGGCCAGGTTCAGCCGTTCCACCGCCTCGGCGGGCGTGAGCCGGGGTGCGGGCTTCTCGCTGACGGTCAGTGGCACGGCGGCCGGGGGCTCCGGTCCCTGCGCCGGGCGCAGCCGGGCCAGCCGGTAACCGGTGGGCCCGGTCCGGTACACGACCGCGTCCTGGCCGGTGTGTTCGTCGGTGAACAGGTGGACGTCGTAGTCCAGGTGCTCCATGTCGAAGACAGCCTCGTCGGGCGTGGCGCGGGCCGGCTCATAGGTCTTGTGCCGGACGAGCTGCGGCTCTTCGACCGCAGCAGAAGAGCGGTACGGCTGGTCGGAGACGTGTCGCCACTCGTGCGGGCCGGGCGCGGGCACGCCGCCGCGCCGGGCCGTCCAGTGCTGTGCCATCCGGGCCAGTCGATGCCGGAGCCGGTCCTGCAGCAGGTCGACGGCTTCCCGCAGGGTCGGCGCCGTGACGCCGCTACGCAGGAGGCCGCCGTTGACGTCCAGGTTGGCCTGCGCCCGCGCCGGCCGGGGCACGGCGGGATCGCCGGACACCCCAAGTTTGACGCGTACGTGCAGGACGGGTTCCCGGGTGTGCTTGCACACCTCGAGGATCTTCTGGCGAGCGTATTCGGCCAGATAACCGGTGACGTGCCCGTGTGTGACGATCTCCACGTCGGCTACCGGCACCCGATGCGGTCCGCTCATGCGATCCACCCCCCGAGCGTGGGTCAAAACGCCCACCGGCGGGCTTGCCGGCTACCCGGTGGCGGTCGGTCCTTAATCGCGGCGATCTTAATCGCCGGTCCGTCACCGAGGTGTTCACCTCTGCGCCGGTGGGCGCACCTTCATGATTCGCCGGCGACCAGCCGTCGGGCAGGGCCGCAAGTCCCGAATTGCGTGGCTTTGGCCCAGTGACGAGAGCGGCACGGGTCGGCGGGATCCGGAAGGCCCGGGTCCGATGGACGGTCGGCTCTGCCTGCCGCCGGGCACCGAGCGATGTACTTGCAGGTGAACGCCACACCGGCCGCGGCGGTGGTCCGTGACCACGGCGCCTCGTGTCGTGTCGGCGGCCTGTCGCAGGCGCGCAGAAGGAGGGGCGAGGTGACGAACCGGCGAGCGCTTGTGGCGATCTCGGCGGCACTCGTGCTGCCGGTGGTGGGCGTGCCCGAGGCGGCCGGCTTGCGGGACGGCCTCCACCGAGACGTCGCGTACTGATCGGTGTCTCGGGTGGCCACCACCGGACGCCGGCCGACCTCCGCGCTCGCGGAGGTTCTCCGGCTGCGGCCGTTCCGGCGTCTCTGGCTGGTGTTCGGGCTGTCGTCGCTGGGCGACTGGCTCGGGTTGCTGGCCACCTCGTCGTTCGCCGCCGCGCAACTGAGCTCCTCCGCGGCCCAGGGCGCCGCATTCGGCGGTGTCATCGCGATCCAGCTGCTGCCGTGGCTCGTGCTCGGGCCGATGGCCGGCGTCCTGGCCGACCGGTTCGACCGGCGGCACACGATGGTGACCGTCGACGTGCTGCGTTTCCTGCTGTTCGCCTCCATCCCCTTGGCCGCCGAGGTGCTTCCGGGCCGCGCCGAGGTCGTGGCCTGGGCGGCCGTGGCTTCGTTCTTGGCGCAGGTGGGCGCCATGGTGTGGACGCCGGCGAAGGAGGCCGCGGTGCCCAACCTGCTGCCCGGTGACCGGCTCGAGACCGCCAACCAGCTGACGATCGTCACGACGTACGGGATCACCCCGGTCCTGGCGGCCCTCGCGTTCGCCGGAGCCGGACGGCTGCCGGGCCTGGGCCGGGCGGGCGCGCCCGCGGTCGCGCTCTACTTCGACGCGCTCACGTTCCTTGCCTCGGCCGTGGTCGTCGCGCTGGGCGTGCCGGAGATCTCGGGGCGCGGCGGCACCGGGATCCGGGAATCCGCCCGGGCGGCGCTGCGGACGGGATGGCGGTACCTCGCCGGCTCACCGCTGATGCGGGGGCTGGCCATCGGGCTGTTCGGCGCGTTCGCGGGCGCCGGCATCGTGGTCGGCGCCGCAGAGTTCTACGCCCGCTCGCTCGGCGGCGGCGACTCGACGTTCGCCCTGCTGTTCGCAGGCTTGTTCGTCGGGTTCGGCATCGGGGTAGCGGCCGGTCCTGCCGTGGTGGGCCGGCTTTCCCGGCGACGCGCCTTCGGCCTGTCGGTGATGCTGGCCGGGCTGGCTGTCGGGCTGCTGGCCGCGATGCCCCGTCTCGGCGGCGCCCTCGCGATCGTCCTGGTCGTGGGCCTCGGTGCGGGCACCGCGCTGCTGTACGGCGTGACGATCATCGGTGCCGACGTGCCCGACGCGGTTCGCGGCCGGGTCTTCGCGTTTCTGCAGGCGTCGGCGCGGGTGGTGTTGCTGCTGTCGGTGGCGGCGGCGAGCGCGCTGGCGGGTGCGGGGTCGAGCTTTGTCGTGCGGTGGGGCTCGGTGGCGGTGGACGTGTCGTCCAGCCGGGTGCTTCTGGTCGTGGCGGGCCTGTGCGGTGCGGGTGCGGGCGTCGCTGCGCTGCGGCAGATGGACGATCGCGCGGGCGTTGCGCTGTTGCCTGATCTGTGGCGGGCGCTCACCCGTCGCGATCGATGACCACGGCGTCGAGAGCGCGCTCGAGTGAGGTGTCCGGCATGTTGTCGGTCACGATGTCGATGGCCTCCGGCCACGGCTGTGCCTCTGCTGTCATCGCCGCCGCCACCGCCGCATCGGCGTCGGACTCGCTTCCCGTACGCTCAGACAGCCGCCGCGTGACGGTCTCGTGACCGGCGACGCACCGCAGTTCCCGCAGGCGGCCGTGGGTGCGGGAAGCGAGCTCGCGGGCCGCCTGGCGGTGCCGGCCGGACATCCACGACGCGTCCAGCAGGACCGTCTCGCCGCGTTCGAGCAGCAGAGCGGCGCGTTCCAGAAGCGCATCGTAGGTGGACTCGGTCCGCTCGGCGGTGTAGATGCCCTGCCGGTAGCCGGCGGCCGCGCTGGTGGTGGGGGAGACGCCGGCCAGTTCCTTGCGGGTGCGGTCGCTGCCGAGCAGCACCGCGCCGAGCCGGTCGGCGAGCCGGCCGGCCAGGGTGGTCTTGCCGGTGCCCGGTGTCCCTCCGACGAGGATCAGGCTGACCGTGCCCGCTCGAAGGTGCCGCAGCGTCAGGCCGGTGTAGGCGCGGACGTCCGCCGCGGCTGCCGGGTCGCCTTGGGCGTGCCGCAGGCAGCCGACCTTCGCCCGGACGAAGGCCCGGTACGCCAGGTAGTGGTGGCGTAGCGGCACGGGCGCCGGGTCGCCGCTGTACTCGGCGTACCAGTCGAGGAACATCTGCGCCAGGGCGGTGGCGCCCAGATGCTCGATGTCCATGGCCAGGAACGCCGCGTCGTCGAGCTGGTCCAGGTAGCGCAGGTGGTCGTCGAACTCGAGGCAGTCCAGTGCCCGGGGACCGTCCGGCAGGCAGAAGATGTCGTCGGTGATGAGGTCGCCGTGCCCGTCGACGATCCGGCCCTCGGCGACCCGCTCGGTGAACAGCCGCTCTCGGCCGGCCAGGAACTCGTGGACCCGCTGTTCCACTTCGGCCGCGTCGGCGGCGTCCAGGACCTGCCCGGCGAACGGGCGTAGCTGCCCGAACGTGGCGTCCCAGCGGCCGAGCAGCGCACCGCGGGTGCCCTCGGCGGAGATGGCGGCGCCGCGCCGGGCATGGGTGTGGAAGGCGGCAAGTATCCGGGCGAGCTGCCGCAGGTCGGCGGTGACGTCGGTGTCCGACCGGATCAGGGTGGACAGGCGGCGGTCGTCGGGCATCCGGCGCATCACCACGAGGTGGTCGCAGACGGCGCCGTCCGGGCCGTGGATGTCGGCGACGCCGAGGTAGACGTCGGCGGCGAGCCGGCGGTTGAGCTCGACCTCGCGGTGGCAGACGGCCTCGCGGTCGGTGCGGCGGCGGAAGTCCAGGAAACCCAGATCCACCGGCTTCTTCAGCTTGTACGCGCAGTCGCCGAGGAAGAACACCACCGCAGCGTGTGTCTCGATGACGGCGGCCTGGCCGGGCGCAGCAATCATGGCTATCACCCCAGTTCAGCGTCCCGCCGGCGCGGCCCCGACCGTAGAGTCTTCCGCCACGGAGGAGGGGGCGACGGCCTCTTCCCCGACCGGTAGCCGGTCGGCTGCCGGGGCGGGGCGACTGTTTCAAGCTCGGCGGCGGACCACCGCAACCGGGCAGCCGGCGTGGTCGACGAGGTGCCGGCCCACCGAGCCGAGCGGCATGCCGGCGAAGCCGCCGCCGTGGTTGCCGACGACGACCAGCTGCGCCAGGCGTGACCAGCCGGTCAGCAGCCGGCGGGCGGACCCTTTGCGCACCTGCCAGCCGACCTGCAGGCCGGGGTACTTTTCGGCGAGGCCGCCGAGCGACTCGGCCAAGACCTGCTCCGCCCGCCCGGCACCGTCGCCGCTGCAGGCGTGCAGCGCCACCAGTTGCGCGTCGCGGCCGGCGGCCTCCTCGGCGGCGAACACGACGGTCTCGGCCGAGGCCGCCGATCCGTCGACGCCGACGACCACCGGCGCCCCCGCACGGTTCGCGCCCCGCACCACGAGCACCGGGCACGAGCCGTGCTTGGCGGCATGCATCGCCACCGAGCCGGCCACCATTCCGGCGACCACGCCGACGCCGGAATCACCGACCACTAGCAGATCTGCCCGGCGGCTCTCGTCCACCAGCACGGCGGACGGGGCGCCCGGCACGACCCGCCCGGTGATCCTGATGCCGGGGGCGGACCGGGCCGCCAGCGCGACCGCCTTGTCGACGTACGCCTGGCCCTGTTCCTCGTAGGTCTCGTGCGCGGGTGGTGCCATCACCGGATCCGTGGCGGCGCCGGCCGGGATCCACACCAGGGCGTGGACGACCACCAACGGCCGGTGCCGCAGCGCCGCCTCCTCCGCGGCCGCCGCGGCGGCGGCCAGCCCACGGGCCGAGCCGTCCACGCCAACGACGACCGGCGCGCCGGTCACGGTGCTCATGACGGCTCCTTCGCTCCACGCGTTCCCTCGATCGCGATCCGGTCGCCGACCCTTAGCGATCATGATGTGGTCACCTCCCGCGATCCGGAGCCCCACCGGGTGCGGCGCGAGGCCGGCCGGCACTCGTCAATCCCACGATGGGTCTGGCGGCTCTGCGGCCGCCGAGCGGCCGGGCCGTCTCACCGGCTGCATCCAGTGGGCCCAAGGCAAGCATCGTCCGCCTCCGGCGTGACCGTCAGGGCCGATGGTCCCGGTCATCCCGGCCGCGACCTGCCACCGGTGGGCGGGGACCAATGACCCTGGCACGGACCGCAACGTCGGAGTGCCCTGGAGGGCAGGTTGCTGGAGGGAGGCGGCACCGATGAGCCGGGTTCTCGTGCTGCACGCCACCAGGCACGGCTCGACGGAGCAGATCGCGAGGGCGATCGCGACAGCGGCGGTGGCCGAGGGGGCGGATGTCCACTTGCTACCGGCCGGGTCGTTCCGACGCGGTTTCCGCACCGTGGGCAGCGGATGACCCTCCGGGCCCTCGGCCCGCCGCTGTGCCGCCGGCTGCGGCACCGGATGTCGGCGCGGCACGGCGCCGGGATCCCGATCACGCGGGCCGTTGGGGCTGAGTCAGCCGGTGGCGCTCATCGGGCGCACGATCGACGGCGGCGTGGTGTGGCGTTCGGCGGCCGCCGATTCCTGATCCAGGAAGCGGCCAAGTTCGCCGATCGTGCTCATCAGCGGTGCCGGGAAGACCACGGTGGAGTTCTTGTCGACCGCGATCTCCACGAGCGACTGCAGGTTGCGCAGTTGCAGCGCGAGCGGGTGGGCCATCATGGTGTCCGATGCCTCGCCCAGCGCGGACGCGGCGAGCGCCTCGCCCTCGGCGTTGATGATCTTCGAACGCTTCTCCCGCTCGGCCTCGGCCTGGCGGGCCATCGCCCGTTTCATCGCGTCCGGCAGCTGGATGTCCTTGAGCTCGACCAGGGTGACCTCGACGCCCCAGTCGACGGTGGTGAGGTCCAGGATCTGGCGGATGTCGACGTTGATGCGCTCGGTCTCGGCGAGGGTCTCGTCGAGGCTGTGCTGGCCGACGACCTTGCGCAGGGTGGTCTGGGCGATCTGGTTGATGGCCGCGTGCACGTTCTCGATGGCCACGACCGATTTGACGGCGTCGACGACCCGGAAGTAGGCGACGGCGGAGACGTCGACGCTGACGTTGTCGCGGGTGATGATGCCCTGCGACTGGATCGGCATGGTGACGATCCGCAGCGAGACGCGGTGCATGACGTCGACAATCGGAATCAGCAGACGCAGGCCCGGTTCCCGGGCGCCGACGACGCGGCCGAGGCGGAACACAACCCCCCGCTCGTACTGCTTGACGATACGGACCGACAGCACCAGCAGCAGGGCCACGACGGCCGCGACGATCAGGGTGATGATCCAGGCATTCATGTCGGGACACCTCCGGCGCGGTCGCCGATCCAGTCGGGCTGGGTGTCCGCCGTGACGCCCGTGCCAGTTCCACCATCCGCCGCTCGGGAGGCCGGTTACCAGAGTCGATGGGCCTGCCGCGGGCCGCCCGCCGAGAGGTCCTTCGCCGCGTGCCGATGTGACATTGGTCCCTGCCGATCACTCGGCCCCGCGTCGAGCATGGTCGGTGAGGAGGTGACGACGATGTTGTTCCTGGTGGTGTTCCTTCTGCTCTGCACCGCGATGGTCTGGTGGGCCGTCCTGCCCTTGATACGCCTGCGGGATCCTGATCCGGCCACTGCCGGGGAGTCCGAGGCGGCTCCTCCGGCAAGCCTCGAGGGTGTGCTGGTGGCGCAGATGATGGCCGGTGAGATCACCGTGGGCCAGTACCGGCGCGCCGTGGAAAGGCTCGCCGCCCGCGACGACGAACGTCACCCCTTGACAGTGCCGCCCGAGCTCGGCCCCGCTGGGTCCTGACCGGGCCGGGACATTCGGCCCTGCCCGCCCGGTCGCATCGGCGAAACGCTGAGAGACAGGAACCAGTGTGGGAGGACGGCCGACAACGAGCAGATGTTGCGGAGGTGACGTGATGCGTGCCAAGGACATCATGAGCAGCCCGGTGTACACGGTGACCCAGACCGCGACGGTGGAGAGCGCCGCTCAGCTGATCACGACGAAGGCGGTTACCGCCCTGCCGGTGGTGGACGAGGGCGGCCGGCTGGTCGGAATGGTGAGCGAGAGCGACCTGCTGTGGCACCGGGTGCCGTCCGATCCGACCGCGCACATGCGGGGGGTGCCGGACGCCGATCCGGCCGACCGGCCCGGCATGGTGGTCGAGGTGATGTCGCCGTACACCGTCACGACCCGGCCGGACGTGGATGTCGCCGAGGTGGCCGGGCAGATGCTCGAGTACGACGTGCGCAGCATGCCGGTTCTCGAGGACGGCGCGGTGGTGGGCATCATCAGCCGCCGCGACATCCTGCGCGCGATGGTGCGCGGCGACGACGTGCTGGCCGCCGAGGTGCAGCACCGGCTCGACGAGTACAGCGGCGGTCACCGCTGGACCGCGGTCGTGGAGGGCGGTGTCGCCCGCGTCAGCGGTGAGTTCGACGACGACACCGAGCAGGGCATCGTGGCCGTGCTGGCCCGTACGGTCCCCGGGGTTGCCGCCGTCGACGTCGCGGCGACCGCGCCGGACACGCGGCAGGGGATTCATTGAACGACGGTGATGACGTCACGGGGGTCGCGGCGCGGAGTGGGCGGAAGCGGCTCGCCCGGTGCCGGGTGGCCCAGCCGTACCACCAGGTAGGGATCGCCGATGCCGGACAGCAGGCCGCGCAGCAGATGATGCGGCCAGCCGACCTCCACGGCATCGCTCAGCGGCGCCGTGGACAGGCCGTCGGCGGTGGCCATCAGCAGCAGTGCCGAGAGCGCCTCGCCGCCGCGGAGGAAGTCGAGGGGCTGTGCGCCGTCGCCGAACAGCACCACGTAGGCCGCACCGGCGTCGTGTGCGGCGCCGGCCCGCAGTCCCGCGCTCCCACCGGGCACGAAGTCTCGGATGGGGACCCGGCGCAGCTCGGGCCGCACTGCCGTAGCGGGCGGGACGCCGTCCCCGGTGAAGGAGGGACGGCTGGTCCAACGGCGTAGGTCGGCGCGGTAGGCCGGGTCGTCGAGTTCGGCGCCGGCGGCCAGTTCCGTGGAGATGGCCAGCATCGCGACCTGATCGGGGCGGACGACGTGCAGGTAGGCGCCCGCCGCCTCGACGAGGCGACGCAGCTTGGTCAGCTCGTGGTCGGCGACCGGCTGGTCGGTGAAGGCGCGCCGGTCGGTGCGGCGCAGGCACAGGGCGGCGGACATCCGCTGGGTCTCGGGGTCAGGAGTGATCTCACTGGTGAGCCGGATGCGGGCGAGAAGATCGGGCCGAGCCGGGTCCGGGATGCGCTCGACGGCGGCACCCCAGCCGCCGGCGTTCAGGGCGATACAGGCGTGGTGCAGGGCGGCGCCGCAGCTGAGCAGGAGAAGCCGTCCGTCCGGATCGATGCTCTCGACGCGGCGGTCCGGGTCGGCGAACAGTTCGGCCAGGTCGCCAGTGATCCGCCAGGCCCACGGCTGTGTGTTGAGGACCGACGGTGCGTGCTGCGCGGTCCGGGCAGCCGTTTCCAGCGGTGTCATGGTCGGAACCCCCTCCCCACCACTGTGCCGATCGGCGGTTATGCCCCGTCAGGGACAAAGGTCCTGCGTTGGTCCGGCGAGTGGCACCCTTGCCTGGTCACATGTTTCGCCGCAGGGCCGTGCGTCATTTCGAAGTCGCCGCCTCGTCGAGTGAATGCCTTTCGGCCAACCGCAGGCGGGCATCGGCCACGACGACGTCCGGGCCCGCGAACAGCGGGTTGAGGTCGAGCCTGGCGATCTCCGGGTGGTCCTCGGCGAGGCAGCTGAGCCGCTGGAGCAGATCTACGAGCCCGGCGGTGTCGATCGGGGAAGGCGGCGTGTCCAGAACCTCGTGCACCATCCGGCCGGCGTCGAGATCGGTCAGCGGGAGAATGTGGGCCGCCCGGCGACGGTTGCGCCGGAGATGGAGCACCGACCCGAAATGCGGATCTTTCGTGATGCCGGCGGCGAGTCTTACCGGCGCGCTTACCTGGCGCTGCAGCAGGACCTCGCGAGCCGGGTCGCCGGGTCGGGTCAGGGCCTCGAATGCGTCGTGAACTTCGGTGGCGCAGGTCAGGCCGAGCCGCAGGTGATCGGCGGCGTTCCGGGTACGGGCCTCGCGGCCGACAGTCCGGACGACCACCGGGTAGCCGAGGCGCTCGGCCGCGGCGACCGCGCCCACCGCGGAGTAGGGGTGCGAGGCGGGAAGTACCGCAATGCCGTACGTGGCGAGGATCTTGACGGTCACCGCGCTCGGCAGCCAACCACGTCGCTCTTGGCGAGCCCGCGCGATCAGGGTGTCGGCGAGGTCCCGGTGGAGGCCGGCGGGCGTCACCCACCCGCCCCGTCGTTGGCGGCGCCACGTCGCGTAGCGGCAGGCGTGTGCCAAGGCGCGGATCACCCGTTCCGGATGCCGGTAGACGGGCATCCGGCGCGTACCCAGGTGATGGATGTCGTCCGCGCTTCCGGCGAGCACCGCGGCCGTGGTCAGCCGCGGATGTTTGTCGAGCACGTCGGCGACCGCAGTCATGACGGCGTCCGGCACGTTGGCGCGGGTGCCGACGATCAGAGCGAGCACGAGGTCGACCTCGCGGCTGTGGGCGAGGGTCTCGACCGCGTCGGCGACCTGCCGTGGGGTGGCGTCGGCTCCGGTGTCGACCGGGTTGCCGCGGCCCGGGGTTCGGGAAGCGGAGCCGTCCAGGCGGGGAAGGATGAACCCGTTCGCCTCCGCGAGCTCTGCGGCAAGCTCGGTGAGGCCACCGGCGTTGCCCACGATCCCCAGCCGGCGCCCGGCTGGCAGGGGCTGATCCACCAGGATCCGCGCGGCGTCCATCAGGTGGTCGAGATTGTCGGTGCGAACGATACCGGCCTGCTCGAACAGGACGTCTTGGCCGGGCGTCGCACGTGTGTCCCGGATGGCCAGCAGCGGCTTGCTCCGGGCGAACAGCCGGGCGATGCGGGCGAACGTCACGGGGTCGCCGAACGAGTCCGGATCCAAGGCGACGGCGCGGACATGCGGGTCGGCGTGCCAATGCGCGATCAGATCAGCGCCGCCGATCGCGGGCTGGTCGCCGAGCGAGACGAAGGCGGCCAGGCCGCATCCGCTACGGGCCGCATGTTCCAATACGGCAATCCCGACCGCGCCCGACCGGGTGACTACCGCCAGCCCGCCGGATTGCGGCGAGGTGGGCGAAAGGCTGGCGTTCAGGCGTATCCGCGGATCGGTGTTGATCACACCGAGGCTGTCCGGGCCGATCAGATGCATGCCGTGCTCTGCGGCGATGCGCCGAAGCCGTGATCCGGGCGGCCGGTCCGGCGAGCCGGTCGCGGCCCCGGTGAGCACGACCGCGCTGCGGACGCCGCAGTGGCCCGCTTCGCGCAGCACCGGTGGGACTTGATCGGCGGGAACCGCGATGACCAGCAGGTCGACCGGCCGGGGTAGGTCGGCGATCGTGCGGTGCCCGGGGATACCGTGGACCAGCCGGCCGGAGCCGTTGACCGGATACAGCCGACCGCGGTACCCGTAGTCGCGCAGGGCACGCACCATCTCGTAGCCGGCGCCGCCATGGCGCTGCATGGCGCCGACCACCGCCACCGAAGCCGGCGACAACAGCGCCCGCAGGGAGGCCCGTTCCGCGCTGTCCGGGCCGGCGCGGCCGGGAACGGCGGCCAGGGCGGGCATGGTCGTCATCGTCACAGCCCTCCTGTCATGCTCACTCCAGCCTCAATGCCCCCTCCGCCGCAAGAGCAGGGCCAAAGGTCCCGGCATGCAACTTATGGATCGACGGGTCATGTCCGGCGACCGATTCCGCGGCTCTCACCTCCACCGCAGCCCTGTTCCCGCCGGACGGGATCGGCTCGCAGGCGTCGCAAACCTCGTCCGGAACATTCCGCGTCGCGTAACCGGGCGGGGCCATCAGCCCCACCTTTTCCCGGTGCGCCGGCTGCACGCGGCAGCCGCCGAGATCAGCATTTTCTGCCGACGGCACCGAGCGGCGAGCCGACCGCGCTTTGCCCCGGGCTGGCGACTGCGAGCCGGGCCGTGTGGCAGCCGAGGATGAAACGGAGGCTGCGTGGGAAGAGCGGTATCGCCCAGCACGCCCAGGTTTTGTCCCGCCACGGCGCCAGATGGTCCTCGACGCGGTGTAGCTGATGTCCCGGCCCGAGCGTCACGTTTCGCCCGCCGGGTCCGGTCAAGGCCGCCGGGCCGGGACGATCGGGACTATCAGCACTGGTTGCCTCGCGGGCGCCAGGCCTGGGATGGAGACAGGAGGAATGAAGGAGGTGCCGACATGACACACATCCGTACGTGGACGGTCCAACTGACCATCACCGAGGACGAGTTCGAGCGCACCACCCGAGCCTCGGCGATCCTGCACACCGACTCGCGGCGGCCGTTGCGCAGCGAGGGCCGGGCTCGTCGGCGACCATCCGATACCGAGGTGCCGGCGATCGGCGACGAATTGGCGGTTGCACGGGCGTTGGCGAGTCTCACCTATCAGCTGCTGGATGCGACCGCGACCGACATCGAGCAGTTCACCCACGAACCGGCCGGGTTGACGTCCTGACCTTCTCCCTCACCCGGCCGGCGGCACGTGCCGGTGAAGCACGTGCCGCCACCGAAGCCGGGTCCGATCTGGAAGGTGCCGTCGAGCTGAAATGCACCGGTCGTGCCGCTGAGTAGGCCGAATCTGTATTCCAGGTCGCGTCGCCATGCTTCCTAATTAGCCGCAAAACAGGACGTATGGCCCTGGCCGTCGATCGCCCGTGAGCGTGTGATGGAGGTAGCGACGAGAGAAGGGAGAATGAGATGATCTCGCTTCTGCCGCGTGTGTTCGGCGACATGAATGACTGGTTCGGCGCCGATTTCCCGCGCGACGGTCGGCCGATCCGCTTCGAGGACAGGCTGACCGACACGGAGTACGTGTTACGCGCCGAGCTGCCGGGCATCGACCCGGGTAAGGATCTGGAGGTCACGGTCGATCACGGGGTGCTCACCATGCGGGCGGAACGCCGGGAGGAGTACGAGGGTATGAACCGCTCCGAGTTCCACTACGGCACGCTGCAGCGGGCGGTTCGGATGCCTGGGAACGCCGACGAGGAGCACATCTCCGCTGCGTACCGCAGCGGGATCCTCGAGGTGACCGTCCCGTTGAAGGCCGCCGAGTCCACCAGCCGACAGATTCCGATCAGCGAGAAGGAGTGACCATGCCGCTGTGAGCCCGCCCGGCCCGACCGGGCGGGCTCACAGCGACACGGTTCACCAGCGCTATACGTCGCTGCGTGCGCCGCGCGCCGCCGATGCCGACCCGCCGCGCGATCTCCGCCGCGGTGCGGCCGTAGTCGCCTCAGATGACATGGATCCGCATCCCCGCGCTGTGAGCGGCGGTCACGGCGTCGGCCACGCCTTCCCCGGGGCGGGTCGATCATCGCGATCAGGCCGAGCAGCGTCTGTGCCTGAGGTCCAGAACGGTCGCGATCGGGAACCCCGCTGTCAGTGCCGTATTGCTACGCGGGTGGGACCAAGGACCCTGGTTGCCCAGCGGTCCGGACGTTGTACTGGTAAATGCTAGGAAAAGTCGGAAATGGGCCCGGAGGTGGGTCATGAATGAGATCCGCAATTACCAAGTCCCCCGGGCCCCCTGGAATGCCGGTTCCGCGCCGAGAAGCAAGGCGGACGCCCTGTTTGGGTATCTCGCGGTATCCGGCGGGTCTGCTCCGGCGGCACCTCCCATGCCCACGGCAGCGACGCTCACCGGAACGGTGTTGGTGGGCGTGGACGACACGCCCGCCAGCTACACAGCGTTGGATCTCGCGGCACGGGAAGCAGAGTTGCACGGCTGGGACTTGAAGCTGCTGCACGTGCAACACCCCGGGGAGCGTCAAACCACGAAGGCGGCCGATTTCCGGCTGCTCGAAGAGATGACCGACCGGGTCCACGCCGCCACACCGGCGTTGCCGGTGACCAGCCACCTGATGACCGGATCAGCCGCGTCCCTGCTGCTCATCGAGGGCGGCACCGCGAACCTGCTCGTCGTCGGGCACCGCCACCGTGCGGTGGGCACCGCGCTTGGCTTGACCGTCGGCGACCGGGTGGCCGCCCAGCATACGGGGGTCGTGATGGTCGTTCGCATGCCGTACTGGCCGCCGGGACTCGGATTCGGCACGGTCCCGCTCGTGGTCGGCGTCGACAACCCGGCGGCGGTGACGCCGGCTGTCACGTTCGCGCGGGCCGAGGCCCGCCTGCGCGGCTGCGAACTGATCATGCTGCATGCCCAGCCCAACGCCACGCCGGCCGAGCGGACCGACGCGATCGACGGGGTCGTCGTGCACCACCTGACGGTCGACGCGCATCCCTCACCCGCCCTGATCGACTACTCGCACCGCGCCGCAGCGGTCGTGGTCGGCCGGCGCGGCATCGGCATGAACCCGGTCGCGATGCTCGGCTCGGTCAGCCGGGCGATGGTCCAGCACGCCGGCTGCCCGGTCTTCCTGGCGAGCTGACCCTGCCACGGCGATGACCCGCACCCGCGGGTCATCACATCCGCCGGTCATCGCCTTGGCCGCGAGCTTCGCCGTCCTGCTCAGTCAACCCGTCGACCTGCTGTTCCCGTTCGGCTTCGCGATGTCCGTCGGCATCCTGCTCGACACGCTGCTGGTGCGCGGCACTTGTGCCGGCCGTCGTCGTGCGGCTGGGCGCCCGGTGGGCGCTGGGACCGGGCGGTGGCGGCAGCTGATCGGCCGGTTGGTGACCCTCATCGGACGAACAGACCTCGATGCCTTCCCGCGCGAATACCAGCGGCGAGAGCAACTGCTCCGGGCTGGGGTTGGAGATCACCGCGGCGAGACGCCGGTCCGTGCGCCGCCGGGACCGCTCGCGGATCAGGTATCGGTGGTCGCCGTCGCGGCGCTCCGCGGCGTTCAGCTCCTGTCCGGTTGCCCGGCACCATGCCCGGACGTCGCTGTCGACGTTGTCGCGGGTCGGTGATCACTTCCAGGGACTCGTCGGCGCCAGTCGCGCCAGCCGCTGCGTCACCTCGTACGCGATGAAGGTCGTGATGGTCCTGCCGCGCAGGTCCAGTGAGGCGGCTTGCGCCGCGCTCGCCGTCATCGAGCCCACCTCCGCTGCCTGGTCGACGCCTGACATCTCGTCGGTACGCCGGGCGGCCGCCGCCCGGCGGGGCCGAAGGTTACCGCTGCCGAACGCGCAGGCCTGACGATGCGTCAACGGCACCGCCCGGGCGAGCAGGTGTTCGCCGGGAATCGTTCGCTGGTCACGGCCGCTGGTCCCGGGCCGCGTGGCTGCCAGTTCCGCGCCTGGCGGCCGACGGACGGCCCCCTTGGACGGGACTATCGGCACAGGCGGTGAGGTCGGCACATTTCCTACGCTCGATCGCAAGGCGGTCGAAGCGACCGGGCCGGGAGGCTGATCCGATGGCAACCAACGACATGAAACGGCAGTTCGACGAGATCGTCGCCGGTCTGACGGCGGACTACCCGTCGCTGGCCGGGCGTCGACCACACCCGCGCTGGGTCGTGGTAACCGCGGCGGTCGTCGCCGGAGTCACCTGGGGGCTGTTGTCCGTGGCGATGGTCGCGTGGGGCGTGCTCGGCGTGGCCACGACATGCCTGGTCGTGGTGGCGGCTGCCACGGGGATCGCCCTGGACTCCCGCCGGCGGCGTGGTGGCCGATACCGTACGGGCAAGCTGGGCCTGGGCCTTTGGGTGTTGCTCGGTCACCGCCGGCTTCGCGCGCGTCGGAGTCCTTCGTAACTGCCCTGGGAGCTGTGGTCCGCAGCTACCAGGCTAGCGTGATCAGCCCCGGTGGCCGCCGGCCTCCAGGCTCATCGCCTGAGCCCATAGACT
Source organism: Actinoplanes sp. KI2 (assembly GCF_025630775.1). Classification (GTDB taxonomy): domain Bacteria; phylum Actinomycetota; class Actinomycetes; order Mycobacteriales; family Micromonosporaceae; genus Actinoplanes. The sequence goes on along the minus strand of NZ_JAOSZE010000046.1, from coordinate 54,331 downwards.
CGGACGTGGCGCAAGCTGCCGTCGCTGCCTGCGTCTTCCGGCCGTTGCTCCTGTTGGCCTTCGGAGGGATCGGAAGCTGCATTCTCCGGCGCCCGATGGGCATCGACAAGGACCCACGTGGCTGTGCCCGGTGGCCGCCCGCCTGTTTTCTCCGCTGCTCGTCGGGAGCCGGTCGTGGTGCCGGGCACGCGCCCGCGGCCAAGGCCGGGCCCGTCGTGGTAGCTCTGGACGACGACAACGCCGGGCCGCTGCTGCGGCACAGGCGTCACGCGGCGGCGCGGCTACGGGCTCCGCTCCGGACGGCGTATGTCAGGTCCCGACCTGCGGTGGCGGGCGGGCCGGTGGCGCGCCCGGTCGTCGGTGGCGTATCCGTCGGCGTTGTCGTGGTCGTGGGTGGCGTGGTCGTCGGTGTTGCGGTTGTCGTGGTTGGCTTGGTCGTGGGCAGTGTGGTGGTCGGGGTCGGTTCCGGTGCGGTCGTGACGGGTGACGCGGACGGCGTCGGACCGGGGTAGTGGTGGCCGGTGATGGCCGGAGACGCCGGGGCACGCGTGGTAGCCGCGCCGCTGGTCGGGGTGGCCGATGTGGCGGGCCGGGCCGGGTTCCGGCCGAACGGATCGGTGAGCGCGAGCGCTGTCGCCGTCCCGGCCAACGCCAGCAGCGCCAGGATCAGTGCGGTCACGATTCCCCGCAACCGGGGGCGGACCGGCGGCCGGCCGGGTGACTCCGGGATCGGGTTGAGCCGGAGCGTGGTGGCGGTGGCCGTCGCCCGGGTTCGCGGGGCGGCGCGTTCGGCGGCGCGGGCCATCGCCGCGGCGGACGGGAACCGGGCGGCGGGGTCTTTGGCGAGCGCGGTGGCCACCAGGTTCCTTACCGGCGGCGGCACGTCCGGGGGCAGCGGCGGCGGCTGTTGGCTGACGTGTTGGGCGGCGACGCCGATCGGGTTGTCCCCCAGGAATGGCGGGTGCCCGGCCAGGCAGTGATAGGCGACCGCGCCCAGCGCGTACATGTCGGTGGCCGGACCCACCGGCTGCTTGCGGAGCTGTTCCGGCGCGAGATAGTGGGCGGTGCCGATGACCTCGTCGGCGCCGGTGAGGCTCGCCGACCGGGCCGAGCGGGCGACGCCGAAGTCGACCAGCACGGCGCGGCCGTCCGGCTGGACGATGATGTTGCCGGGCTTGACGTCGCGGTGCACGATGCCGGCCTCGTGCGCGGCCTGCAGGGCGCGGGCCACCTGCGCCACGATCGACATGGCGTCGGAGACGGTCAGCCGGCCACGCTCGGCGATCCGCTCGTTCAGCGGCTGCCCCTCGATGTCGGCCATGACCAGGTACGTCTCGTCGCTGGGCTGCTCGCCGAAGTCGTACACGTCGGCGATGCCGGGATGGTGCAGCGCGGCCATGGCCCGCGCCTCGTGCTGGAACCGGATGCGGAACTGCGGGTCGGTCGCCCGGTCCTCGCGTAGCGTCTTGACCGCGATCGCCCGCCGCAGCACGGTGTCGGTGGCCCGCCACACCTCGCCCATGCCGCCGACGGCGATCTGGTCGTCGAGCCGGTACCGGCCGCCGAGCAAGTCTCCAGTGCGGTGCGACATGTGAATCCCTCAATCAGTCGCGGGGCGACCGAGCGCCGCCGGAAGGTCAGGGACGCGCGGTGATCCGCATCGCTGGGGAACATCGCGACCTCGGACGTCCCTAACCGCGGATCGGGGCACTGTGTCCGGGATGCTATCCCGACCATGTCCACGCCGCGGGCGGCGTTGCCAGGGCCGTCGGACAGCAATAGGTGGGTCGTCCGTCCCCGGGCTCAGCCGGGGGGCCGGTCGGCGGCCCAGCGCCGCAGCAGCGCGTCGGCCGCCTCGGCCTCCTCGACGCGCGCGTACGCGAGGCGGAGTGCTTCGCGTAATGCCGGGATGCGCCGATGTTCGAGCGCCCGCAGGCGGCGGCGGGTCAGTGCGACCTCGCGGCTGACCGTCTCGGCGGCGCGCATCGCGGCGGCGTGCACGGCGGCTGTGCGGACCGCTGCCCGGACCGCCTGGTCGGCGCACCACAGGGCGGCTTCGGCCGGGGAAGCGTCGCCGTCGGATCGTTCCGGCAGGAAGCAGTCGGCCCCGGCCGGGTAGCGCAGGCCCATCAAGGAGGTGTCGGTCGTGGTGACTCGGGCCTCGGGGGCGAGGGCCGCCAACCGGAATCCACGGTCGCCGGCGAGTTGCCCGGCGAGTCCCAGGCTGTGCTGGGCGGGCACGGCCGTGTCCTGCCATCGCCGGCCGGTCTCCGCGGCGCGGGCCGTCAGCCGCTCGGCCTCGGTGCTGAGGACGGTGAGCTTGCGGGTGAGCAGCTCGGCCCCGGCCTCGGCGACGGACAGCCGCCGCCGCAGTTGCAGGACGCCGGCCCGGCCGGGCGGCACACGGATCGCGCTGCTGCCGGCCATCATCGGATCCCGTGCTCGTCGAGCAGCGCCTCCGGCAGCAGCACCAGTTCCCGCCGGGGCAGGGTGGACAGTGCCTGCCAGGCCAGGCGCAGCGTCTCGGCCAGGTCGCGGCGTTCGTCCGGGGCCTGGCTCAGCAGCGTGCCCCGGTAGGCCGTTTCGAACTCCAGGTAGTGCCGGTCTGCCTCGCTCAGGCCCGCGGGCCCGACCAGGTCGGCGAGCTCTCCGGCCTGCCGGGCCCTTGCCAGGGCGGCCATCACCTGCGCCGCGACGTCGAGATGGTCGGCCCGGGTGCGGCCGGGGCCGGCGCCGTGCCGCATCAGCCGCGACAGCGAGGACAGGGCGTCGACCGGCGGGTACGCGCCCAGCGCGGACAGGTCGGGGGACAGCACCACCTGGCCCTCGGTGATGTAACCGGTGAGGTCGGGCACCGGATGGGTGATGTCCCCGGCGGGCATCGTGAGCACCGGCAGGATGGTCACCGATCCGGGCTGCCCCCGGATCCGGCCGCAGCGCTCGTACAGCGAAGCCAGATCGCTGTACAGGTAGCCGGGATAGGCCCGGCGGCCGGGGATCTCGCCCCGGGTGGCCGACACCTCGCGGACGGCCTCGGCGTAGCTGGTCATGTCGGTCAGCACTACCAGCACGTGGCGGCCCTCGACGAAGGCGAGGTCTTCCGCGACCGTGAGGGCCAGCCGCGGCGTGAGAATCCGCTCGATCACCGGGTCGTCGGCGGTGTTGAGCAGCATGGTCAGTTCGCCGACCGCGGCCCGGCCCTCCAACTGGTCGCGGACCGCGTCGGCGTCCGGGTGGGTGAGTCCGAGACCGGCGAAGACCACGGCGAACGGCTCGCCGGCCGCCGTGGACTGTGCGGCGATCTGGGTGGCCAGCCGCAGGTGCGGCAGCCCGGCCTGGGAGAAGATCGGCAGCTTCTGCCCGCGGACCAGGGTAGTCAGTCCGTCGATCGCGGACACTCCGGTCAGCACCGGGTCGGCCGGCGGCTCCCTGCGGGTCGGGTTCATCGGGGTGCCGGAGACCGCGGCGGTGCGCGGGCCGGACACCGGCGGCCCGTCGTCCAGCGGCTCACCGCGTCCGTTGCAGGTGCGGCCCAGCCATCCCGGGCCGACGGCGATCCGCAGCGGGCGGCCGGCGAAGCGTACGGCGGTGTCGTCCGGGTCCATCCCGGAGGTGCCTTCGAGCACCTGCACGATCGCCAGGTCGTCCTGGACGGCGAGCACGACGCCGTGCCGGGGGTCCTCGCCGCCGACGTCGATCTCGGCGTATTCGTCCCAGCCCACGCCGGTGACCCCGGCGACGGTCAGGAGTGGACCGTTGAGCTCCCGTACGGTCGTCCAGGCGGTGGTGGTCAGGTTCATGACGCCGCCTCCCATCCGGCCAGGACGGTGTCGCGCGCCCGGCCCACCAGCTCGGCGTCGTCCGGGCCGGCCAGGTCCCGGACCCGCACCAGGGGACCGAAGTCGATCGCCTCCAGCTCGTCGGCGGTGTGGCCGGCCGCGGCCAGGGCCCGCAGCCGATCGCCCACGGCGAGGACCGCCTCGACCAGCGCGGCGCCCTTCGTGGGCCCGCAATGCGCGTCTTGGGGCGACAGGGCGTTCTGCCGTAACACGGCGTCCCGCATCAACCGGGCGGTCAGCAGGGTGACCCGTTCGGGCGCGGCGAGACCGGCGATGCCGATCAGATCCGCCAGTGCGTTGAGCCGGTCGGACTCCGCGAGCAGCCCGAGCACCCGGGCCCGGTTTCCGGCCCAGTCGGCGGCGCCGTCGCGCGCGTGCCAGGTGGCGACCGCCTCGGCGTCCCGGGAGAACGAGCCGGAGCAGGAGACGGCCGGATAGTGCCGGGCGTACGCCAGATCCCGGTCGAGGGTCCACAGCCCGCGCACGAACCGCTGGCTGTGGGCGGTCACCGGCTCGGTGAGGTCGCCACCCGGCGGTGAGACCGCGCCGACGATGGTGACCGATCCGGTCGCCCCGCCGAGGCACTCCGCGGCGCCCGCCCGCTCGTAGAAGGCGGCCAGCGCGGAGCCGAGAGTCGCCGGATAACCCTCCTCGGCCGGCAGCGCGCCGGTCCGGGAGGCGAACTCCCGCAGCGCCTCCGCCCAGCGCGACGTGGAGTCGGCGATGACCAGCACGTCGTAGCCCATGTCCCGGAAATACTCGGCCACCGTGACCGCGGAGTGGACCCCGCTTTCGCGGGCCATCATCGGCATGTTCGAGGTGTTGGCGATCACCACGCTGCGGTCGGCGAGCCGGCCGCCGCCGCGCGGATCGGTCAGCGCCAGCAGATCGGCGACGACGTCGGCCATCTCGTTGCCGCGTTCGCCGCAGCCCACGTACACGATGACGTCGGCGTCGCACCACTTCGCGATCTGCTGCAGCAGCATGGTCTTGCCGGTGCCGAACCCGCCGGGCACCGCGACCGTGCTGCCCTTCAGGATCGGGAACAGCAGATCAATCACCCGCTGCCCGGTGTGCAACGGGATACGGGCCGGCAGGCGCTCGCGCACCGGGCGCGGATGGCGTACCGGCCAGCTTGCGCTCAGCCGGACCGGCGTGCCATCGATCACCGCGATCTCGTCGGTCACGGCGTACCTGCCGACCGGCGCGATCCGGTCGACGGGGCCGGTCACGCCGGGCGGCACCAGGATCCGGTAGCCGACCGGCCCGGGGCCGGGCACGGTGCCCAGCACCGAGCCCACGTCGGCATGGCTGCCCGCGGTGACCAGTGGCTCGAACGACCAGCGGCGGTCGTCGGTGCCGGCCCCGGGGGCGCGCGGCAGCAGCCACACCGGGCCGTCGCTGAGCGGGCGCAGCAGGCCATCGAAAACGCCGCCCAGCAGTCCCGGGCCGAGCGGGGCGGTCAACGGGCCGCCGGTGGCGCGTACCGGGTCGGCCGGGCGCAGCCCACCGGTGTACTCGTACGCCTGCACCGTGGCCCGCCCGTCGCGGATCGCGACCACCTCACCGGGCAGCGCCGCCGGCCCGAGCTCGACCAGCTCGTGCATGGCCAGCCTGCCCGGATGGTCCACCTCGACCAGCGGGCCGTCCACCCGCAGCACCACCCCGGCGTTCATGGCTGCCACAGCTGTTCGACAGCCGGGCCGAGCTCGCTCAGCGCCCCGTCGGCCAGGGCCGACACGGTGACCTCGACCCGGCGGCCGCCCGCGGTCCCGGCCAGGCCGCCGGGAACGCGTTGCGCCGACCCGCCGGGTCCGAGGACCTCCGCCACCCGGCTGCGCAGCGCCGCATCGACCGCCGGCTCGGCCATCCAGTCCGCCACCCGCTCCGCGACGACGCGGCGCAGCAGCTCGTACGCCTCCCGCCGGGCCCGCAGAATCAGGCGCCGGGCCGCTCGGGCGGCCGCGGCCGCGTCGTCGGCCCCGGCGGCCGCAGCGTCGGCGTGCCCCCGGCCGCAGGCATCGGCCCGGGTCAGATCGGCGCGCTGCCGGGCGGCAGCCAGCCGCCGGTCGCGGTCCTGCCGCGCCGTGTCCCGCAGCCGGTCCGCTTCGGCTTGCGCGTCCCGCAGCAAGGCCTCTCGAACCGGGGCCAGCGCGGCGTCCAGCTCGGCGGCGGTAGGCCGGGCGGTGCTCATGGCAGCACCGCCACCAGCGGGCCGGCCGCGGAGATCTCGGCCTCCAGCGCGGCCGCCGCCGACCGGGTGAGGATCACCAAGCCCACGTCGGCCGGCAGCTTGGCCCACTGCGCTCGGGCCTGCGCGGCGTCCTCCGCCGGCGCCGGCTCAAGACCGGCCAGCTCCCAGCCGCGGATCTCGGCCGGGCCGCCCAGGATCGCGATCCGGCCGGTCATCACGCGTGTCCGATCAGGATGATCGCCACGATGAGCCCGTAGATCGCGATGCCCTCGGCGAGCCCGACGATCACCATGGCGCGGCCGAACAGCTCCGGCCGCTCGCTCATCGCGGCCAGCGCCGCGGCCCCCGTGTACGCCACCGCGATCGCCGCGCCGATCGACGAACCCGCGACCGCGATCGCCGCGCCGAGCAGGGCGGCCCAGCCGGAACCGCCCCCCGACGAGGCGGGCGCGGCCGCCTGCGCCGGGCCACCGGTCAGTGCCAGGACCGTGACCACCGACGCGGCGGCGACCAGGCCGCCGTTGATCGCGAGCATCAGCCGGACCGGGATCCGGCGCCGGGCCAGCAGCGCCCCGGCGACCAGGCCCACGGCCAGCGCGGGCAGGGCGAACAACCACACCGTCATGTCGGCTCCCCCTCCACGTGTAGGGCCCACGGGTGGAACGGCCGGCCCTCCAGCTCGAACACCCGCGAGAACAGTTCGTAGTACTCCAGCCGCAGTGCCTGCACCCCGGCGACCAGCGCCTCCAGCCCGAAGGTCAGGGCGTTGCCGAGCACCAGGACGGCGACGGCTGCGGCCACCGCGGCGCCGCCGTGGTGCCAGAGGGCGACGGTGCCGGCCCAGACCAGCGCGCCGAGCGCGGCGTGGGTCAGCCCGAAGGCGGCGAGCCGGGCGAACGACACCACGTTGGCGCCGATCCGCAGCACGAGGTCGAAGAGCTGGACGCCGGTCTGCGCCACTCCCGCGGCGCCGCCGCCGGCCGCCGCGTAGAGTCCGGCGGCACACAGGGCGAGCGCGACGAGCGCGGCGACAGCGCCCGGTCCCGCAATGCTCCACCGGCCGAGATACAGGCCGGCGGCGAGAGTGGCCAGGCCGAGGAACAGGATCGCTCCGGCGGCGCCGGTCGGCGCGTACAGCGACCGCCGGGGACCCCCTTCCCGCCACCGGTTCACCGTGCCCACGAGGTAGGCGGCGGCCAGCAGGACCGCGCCGAGGCCGACTCCGGCCGCGAGCAGCTGGACGGGCTCGTCCAGCGGGGACAGCCAGAGCACCGGCAGCACCCCGGTGGGACCGAAGAACTCGCCGAACGCGATGCCGGCCGCCGCGCTGGCCAGCCCCGCGCCGGCGACGAACGGCCAGTGACGGCGCAGCCGTTGCAGCCGCTTCACCCGGCCGAACCGGAGCAGGAGCGCGGCGAGCAGCAGGATCAGGCCGTGCCCGGCGTCGGCGAACATCATCCCGAACATGACCACGTACGCCAGCCCCGACAGCAGGGTGGGATCGACGTCCGCGTACGGCACGGTGCCGTAGGTCCGCACCAGCGGGGCGAACGACTCGCGCAGCGGTGTCCCGGCGTGCAGCAGCGTCGGTGGGTCGACGCCGGCCGGGCGGGGGAGCGGAGCCAGACTCGCGTCGGCCCGGGCGAGCCGGGCGGCGAGGGCAGGCACGCTGCCGGTGGGACACCAGCCGGTCCACACCCGTACGCCGGCCTCGTCCACCGCGTCGGCCGCCACGCGTTGCAGTTCGGCCTCGCCGGCGATCAGGTCGGTGCGGCCGCGGGTCACCAGGTCGTCCAGGTCGGGCGGCACGGCGCAGAGCCGGGCGGGGCCGGCGGGTGCACCGCCGGCCCGGCGCAGCGCGGCCGCGGCGGACCCCTCCGGCTCACCGTTGGTGATCGGCTCGTCCAGCTCGACGTCACCGGCCCCGGCGATCGCCAGCAGGGCTTCGCGGGTGCGCCCGTCCGGCGCGACGACCGCCACGCGGCTCATCGGCACGGGTTGCATTCCCTCAGTACGTCGCATCGAAGACCTCGGTGAGATTGCCGCCGCGGGCGGCGGACTCGAGTGCGGCGCGTACCCGCCAGGCGTCGACGGCGAGCACCGCCGCGCAGCCGACCGCGGCGTCCCCGGTGAACCGGGCGCCATGCAGCAGCGCGACGCCGTCCCGATCCAGGCGCAGCCACCAGCGGACCTCGGCCCGCCAGAGGTCGCCGGGCACGCGCACGCCGGTCAGCACCCACCCGGCCCGCCGGTCGGCAGATTCCGCGAGCTCCGTCAGGGTGCGCGCCGGGAGGCAGGCAGCCCCGGTGAGAGGCAGTAGGTGAGCCGCTGCGACGCGGTCCACCGGCCGGTCTTCGAGCACCCGGTGCCGGGCGAGCAGCAGCAGCGCCGCGCCGGCTGCCCAGTCCGCGGCGGCCGGCACCCGCAGCGCCACCCGATGCAGCCAGGACAGCCGCGGCACCACGGACAGCGCCCATTCGCTGTCCGCCCCCGGGTCACCCCACACCGAGGCGGCAAGCGACGCGCGCAGCGCCGGCCGGGTCGCCGCAGCCTCGAGCCGGGCGCCGGCGGAGGCGAGCGCCCCGAGCCGGAACAGTGGCTCAGCGGGCCGGCCGGCGAGCTGTTGACGCCGCTCGTCCAGGTTGTCCAGCTCGTACCCACCGGCCAGCACGCGCAGCATCTCGGCGGTGTGCCGGGACTGCCAGCCCGCCAGAACGCGAAGGTGCCACACCAGGCAACGGCCGACGGCGTGTTCCGCCTGGGCCGGAGATTGTCCGGGCCGGACCTCCCGCCCGTACGGCGTGCACGCCAGCTCGGAAACAGCGGCCCGGAAGTCGGCAATACCGGCGAGCCGGCGGGCGGTCGCCACGCCGACCCGCCGCCGGGCGAGAGCCCGGGCGCGGATCGTGCCGGCCACGTCTGCCGCGGCCATCACGGCACTCCCACCGCGCGGGCCGGTTCCAGCGCCCCGCGAACCTGCAGCGTCGCCGTATCAGCGAGCGCAGGAATCCGGGCGGCGGCCTGCCGGGCGATGCGCTCTGCTTCCACGCCTGCCGTCGCGATGCGCTCCTCGCCGCGTGCCTTGGCTGCGGCGCGGGCTTCGGCAAAGGCCCTCGCGTAGAGCGCCGGCCGGTCCTCCTCGGCGGCCCGCAGGATCGCCTGCTCCTCGCGGAGAGCGTCGATCCGGATCCGGTCGGCTTCGGCGGCCCCCGCTGCGACCATGTCCCGGGCCTGCTCGACGGTCGGGGCCAGCGCCGCGAAGACCGGCGCGACCTCGGCGAGCTGCCGGCTGCGGTGATCGGCTGGCACCGCGGGCGGAGCCGCCGGGCCGGGCGGTCCGGCGGAGCGGAACCGATCGAGAAAGTCGCGAAGCCCGGGCACGGGATGTCCCTCTCGCCGCGGCGAGCCGGCGTGGCGTCGCCTGCCACCATCGTCCGTGCGGTGCTCGCGACCCGGGCAGGGCCGGAGGGCCCGGTACGGCGGGCCGTCCGCCGGATTCGTCGGCGACAGAGGCCTAACGGCCCTGCCTTTCGAGCGGCGGCGGCGATGGTATGGGGTCAAGGGAGCACCGGCCTCGCCGGCGATCGTGGCTTCCACGCAGTTCGGAGGCGGGCGAATATGAGGACCGTCGAGTTGAACGCGTTGATCGACCGCTGGGTCGCGGACGGCGTGATCACCGCTGAGCAGGCGGGCCGGATGCGCGGCGGTGGGCTGCCGTCGCCGAGGCGGCCCGGGCTGGTCGTCGAGGCCCTCGGGTATCTCGGTGGCGCCCTGGTGACAGTCGCCCTCGGCCTGGTGGCGGGGAGGTACTGGACGGCGCTGGGTCACCTCGGCCGGTTCGCCGTCGTCGGTGCCGCGGCGCTGCTGCTGGCGGCGGCCGGCGCAGCGGTACCGCGGACGCCGGCCGGGCCGCTCGCGCGCCTGCGGGCCGTGCTCTGGATGGCCGCCTGCGGCGCGCTCCTGGGCTTGCTTCTGCTGCTGGCGCGTGAGCAGTTCGGCTGGGCCGAGGAGGCAGCGTTGTGTTTCGCGGCGGGCGGCACGCTGCTGTGCGCGGCGGGATTCTGGCGGGTGCACCGCCACCCGGTCCAGCACGCGACGGCATACGCGTCGGCGCTGCTGCTGGCCGGGTCGATGGCGGCGCTGTCGCCGGGCCCGGAGACGTTGCCCGGCCTGGCGATCTGGGCGGTGGGTACGGTCTGGGCATTATCGGCGCGGGCCGGGCTCGTCCGCCCGGAGTCGCTCGGCCGATGGCTCGGGGCATTCGGCGCCGCAGGCGGTGCGCTGGCGGTGGCCGGCACCGGCTGGGGCTCGGTGCTTGCCCTGGCTACGGTCGTCGCGCTGGTCGCGGCATCGATCCGGTGGCGTGACATGATGCTGCTGGTCATCGCGTCCGGGGCGGCGCTGTTGATCGTGCCGGTAGTGGTCGGGCTGTGGTTCCCCGGCGTGTTGAGCGCGGCGTTGGCGCTGCTTCTGGCCGGGCTTGCGCTGGTCGTGGCGGCCGTGGTGGTGGCCCGGCGGCCTGGCGTGAGGTCCGCAGGTCCTGATGCGGCAGGACCAGCGAAGGAACCATCCGTCCCTGACCGGACCGCCGGATCCGGTGCAGCATTGACGGTGAGGCCCACCGGTACCTTGGCGAAAGCCTTGGACGGCGGAACCATCAGGCTCGGGCGGCATCGCCGACGCCGGTCCCATTCCGCCGTGGGTGGCGAGCAGCGCCGCCGATGGGCCTCATTCTGCCCGCCTGGCAGGACCATCGGCCCTGGTCCCGGCCTGCGCCGACGGCGCACCGTGGGGACATGCCGGGCGCCGTCCTGGTCCTCGAGGCCGATCGCGGGCCAGCCCGCCGCCATCTCGAGCGGGCTGGTCGCCGACCTTTGCCGTGGCGTCGAGGACACCATCAAAGCGTCCGACTCATCGGAGAAGGCCGGCGGGCAAGCTGGTCGCCGGGTTCACCGACACGAAACCCGAGGGAGGACGCCATGAGTCACGGCAAGGAAGTACGGGATGCGCTCAGGGGGCCTACTCGCGCGCTGCGGCAGGCCATCCCCGAGGTGTACGCGGGATACCGGGAGCTGCATGACGCCGCGCTGGCCGACGGCGCACTGGATGCCAGGACCAAGGAGCTGATCGCGCTGGCGATCGCCGTCAGCAAGGAATGCGACGGCTGCATCGCCGCGCACGCCCACGCGGCGGTTCTGCACGGCGCGACCCCGCCGGAGGCGGCCGAGGCGATCGGCGTCACCTTCCTGATGAACGGCGGCCCGGCCACCGTCTACGGGGCTCGCGCTTTCGACGCGTTCCGCGAGTTCTACGAGGAGCACGGCACCCGGGCGACGGCCGCTTGAGTAGAGGGCTAATAGGAGCCGGTCGGCCGCGGGCTCGGCGTCTTCGTCATCAAGAACGGCAAGGTGGGTCCGAGGTTGCCGCGCGTTGACCCCGCGGTGTAGACGACGACGGCATGATGACGCCGGAACGGCCAGGCTCATCGACCGGTGGATCACCACCGGGCCGCGACGCGCGGGGCGGTGGGGATGATGGCGACGGGGCAGTCCGCGAGCTCGGCGAGCCGTTTCGCGGTTCGCCGATCGCACCGGCGGCGGCGACCACCAGGGCGGCGTCGCGGCTGAGTGCGGCGAGCGCGCGGGCGGGGTCGTCGTCGTGCAGGATCTGCCGTTCCACGGTTGCCGCCTCGTCGGGTGGCAGGTTGTCGTAGAGGGCGGCGGTCAGCAGCCGGTCGCTGTCGGTCATCGATTCGCGCCGGGTCCACACGTGCACGACCCTTAGCGGCAGACCCCGTTGCCGGGCCTGGCCGCGAGCATAGATGAGTACGTCGGCGCAGCTGGAGTCGTCGTCGAGCGCTGCCAGGACGAAGTGCGGGTCGATCTGCGCGGTCATGGCGGCCTCCCTGGCTCGGAGCTCATCGGACGTCCGGGTCGTGGCGCCGGCGGCCGTCTTGACGACGATGGGTCTGGCGGCTCGGTGGCCGTCCCCTCAGGTGGCCAGTCGCCGTGTTGCCGGGCGTCCGACGGGCTCAGGTCCACCATCGCTCCGTCGGTGGGCTTGTTGTCAGGGTCGTTGGTCACCTGGTGCCGGTGGTGTGTTTACCGCGCGTCGCGTTGCTCGAGCGGTACGACGGCGACCGGGCAGGGCGCTTCGGTGGCGACGGTGAGCGGCACGTCGCCGGTGCGGGCCCGGCCGATCACGCCGCGCCGCTTGTCGCCGACCACCAGCAGGCGAGCGCCGGCGCCGGCGTGGATGAGCTGGTCGCCGACCGCGCCGGCGAGCACCGAGCGGCGGGTCGGCACCAGGGGATACGCCCGAGCCAACGGCGCGACGGCGTCCCCGAGCAGGGCTGCGGCTGCGGCCCGGTCGGACACGTGCAGCGCGGCGACCGGCAGCCGATTCTGCTCGGCATACGCGTACGCCATCTCGAGTGCGGACCGGCTTGCTGGGCTGTCGTCGACCCCCGCCACGACGTGGCCAGGGTACGGGGTTGCCGCCGCCCGGCCGATCGGGCGGACGACGACAACGGGGCAATGTGCCTGGCGCACCACCCGGCGTACCGTCCGGCCGCCCTCGCCGTCGCCGATGATCAGCAGCCGCGCGCCCGCCGAAGTTTCGGTCAGTTCCTCGGACGCATGCCCAGTGCAGATCTTGAGGGTGGTGCGGTCTCGGCCGAGGCGGCTCCGCACGGTCGCGTAGGCGCGGGCCAGGGCCGGGTCGACGACCTCGACCTCGGCCGGCGTGGGCTGGCCGGCGATGCGCTGCAGCGGCGAGCCGGGTACGCAGACGTGCAGCAGGATCAGCTGCTCACCGGTGTGCGTGGCGAGCTCGACGGCCCAGGTCAGGGCCCGCCAGCCGCCGGCTCCGCCGACACCGGCGGCGATCGGGTGGCGCATCGGTCTGCTCCGCGGGGTCAGTGCCGGGGACACCGGCACGGGAATGACTTCACGGTGCGCTTCTCCGCCTCGCCAAGGTCAGGGCCGAAGGTCATCGGTGATCGGGAAACCGGGGCCCGTCGACACTGACGTCCGGCGAAGGCCGCTCCTGATCAGCGTCGGTATTGAGGGGTGGTCGGCAATGAGGGTTTGGGCGCTCGAACTGCTCGCCTATCGCCGGATCGGCGACGGCCGCGGCTGGCCGCAGTGCTTGGCCTGCACCCGGACGGCGCCTCCCCGGCAGATCGCGTGCGGAATGCCACGTCCGGGCGATCACAGTGCTCTTCTCTGCTGGTGGGGGTGGCAGGACCATCGGCCTGTCCGAACATGACCTGCCGCTCTGACCCGGCACACCGCCGGGCCGCACGCTCAAGGGGAGACCTGGGAAAGGAGTGGTCATGAAGGTCAATCCCATCATCGTCGGCGCCGACGGCACCGAGAACAGCAAGGCGGCGGTGCGATGGGCGGCGCGCGAGGCGCAGCGCCGGGGCCTGCCGCTTCGGGTCACGCACGTCTACGACTGGGAGTGGCGCGAGGCCCGGTACGACTCGAGCAACGTCTACGTGGACGACCCGCGGCGCCACGCCGAGGGCGTCACGGCCACCGCCGCCTACGAGGCGCGGGTGGTGGCCCCGAAGCTGGAGGTCGAGAGCGATCCGGTGATCGGTCACCCGGTGGCACGGCTGCTGGCCGAGACCGAGCACGGGCAGTTGACGGTGCTCGGCAGCCGGGGCCGCGGCGGGTTCGCCAGCCTGCTGCTGGGCTCGGTGAGCCAGCGGGTGGCGACCCACGCGCCGACTTCGGTGGTCGTGGTACGCGGCCGGGGTGACGTCACCGAGGGCCCGGTCGTGGCCGGGGTGGACGACTCGCCGATCGCGGACGCGGTGCTGGCGACCGCGTTCGACGCGGCCGCCGGGCGCCGGTGCGGACTCGAAATCGTGCGGTCGTATCTGCCGGTCGTTCCGCTGTGGATGGACAAGAAGGCCGATGCCGACGCCGCTTCGCCAGAAGCTGATCGGCAAGAGTTGGCGAAGCTGCAGGCGCAGCTGGCGCCGTGGCAGGAGAAGCACCCCGACGTCCCGCTCGAGGTTCTGCTCACCCATCACGGGATCGCCGGTGAGTTGGTCGCGGCGTCGCACCGCGCGCAGTTGGTGGTGGTCGGCAGCCGCGGACACGGTGTGATCGCCGGGACCATGCTGGGGTCCACCGGACTGCAACTGCTGCACCACGCCGACTGCCCCGTCTACATCGTCCGGGCCAAGCACTGACCGCCTACGCATGTTCCAAACGCCGCCTGCGACCGCGGACGGCGGCGTGTCCGGCCACCGTCCGCGGTCGCAGCAGATTCACGCAGGCTCATGGGTGAGCTAATGGGTCCAACGACTCTCGCGGCCGGGCCGGCCGGCGGTTCAGGCTGAAGGAGAGAGGGGGCGCGAGATGACTTCGCTACGGGTGATGGCCGGATACGACGGGTCGGTGGCGGCCGGGGCGGCCATCGACGCGGCCGCGGCGTTGCTGCCCCGGGCACAGGCGTGGATCACGCATCTGTGGATGCCGCCGTTCGCGGACGACGCCCTGCGGCGCCGGCTCTGGCACGGCACCCGCCGGGTCGACGAGTTCGTCGAGGCGGTCGAGCGGGAGGGCGGCGCGGAGGCCGATCGGCTGGCGGCCACCGGCGTCACGCTGGCCCGGGCGGCCGGCTGGGACGCCGAGCCGCTGGTCGAACGTGGTTACGGCGGTGAAGGCGTGCAGTTGGCCGAGTTGGCCGAGAAACTGGAGCCGGACGCGCTGGTAGTCGGCTCCCGGGGGCTCGGCGGCGCCCGCGCCGTGCTGGGCAGCGTCTCCGACATGGTCGTGCACTACGCGACCCAGCCGGTGCTGGTGGTGCCGTACCCGATGTTCGCCGCCGAACGCCAGGCTCTGGCGGACGGCCCGATCGTGGTCGGCTGGGACGGCTCGCCCGGGTCCCGCCGGGCGCTGGCCGCGGCCGGACAGCTGTTCGCCGGCCGGCGGATCATGCTGGCCGCCGTCCAGGACAGCGAGCTGCCGCAACCGGCGCCGCCGGGTTACCAGGAGTACACGGTGCCGCCGGCGGCCGGGCTGCCGGCCGGCCGGGCGGTCGCCGAGGCGCTGGCCCGGCAAGGCGTCGAGCATCGTGCCGCCGCGGTCGTCGTCGGCTCCCGCGGCCGGTCGGCCATCCGCGAGATCCTGCTGGGCAGCGTGGCGATGGCGACCCTGCATCACGTGAGCCGTCCCGTCCTGGTCGTTCCGCACCGGGCCGGCGAGGGAGGAGCCATGATCGGCGCCGATCGCATCGAGGTGACCACGCTGCCCGCCCGTACGGTCGTGGGCCGGCGCGAGACCGTTGCTATGGCGGATCTCGCGGGGTTCTTCGGCCGGACTATCCCGCTCGTCGCCGCCGAGTTCCAACGGCACGGCATCACCCCGGCCGGCCCGGCCACCGCCGTCTACACCAACGAGGTCCACCAGATCTTCCAGGTGACCGTCGGCTTCCCCGTCGACGGCGAGCCGCCGGACATCGGCGGCCTCACCGCCGAGCATCTCCCCGCCGGCCGGGTGGTCCGGGCCGAGCACGTCGGGCCGTATCGGACGCTGCCGTCCATGTACGCCGCCCTGAGCGCCTGGTTCGCCGACCATGCCCGCGTGCCGCCGTCGCGGATGTGGGAGGAGTACCTGGTCGGGCCGGGCACCGTGGACGAGTCGGAGTACCGGACCCGGGTGGTCTACCCGCTGGGCTGACCGGCCGGGGACCAACGGCCCTGGCCGGGTCGCCGTACCGGGGTTGTGATGGGAGCAGAGGAACGGTCCGGGGAGGTCGGCCATGAGTGACCTCGACAGGCTCCGTACGGAGCGAGATTCCCGGCAGGCCCGCGCGGCCCGCGTAGACACCACCCGGTACAGCGGGGCGGTGAATCGATATCTGGGTGTGCTGGGCTACCGCCCGGATGACTGGGGAGCGCCGGGGCCGGGCCGGGTGCCACCGGGTGTGGTCGCGAAGACCGGCCTGGTGCTGGTCGGTGTGGACGACAGCCCGATCAGCTACACCGCGGTGGACCATGCCGCGATCGAGGCCGAGCTGCGTGGCTGGGATCTGCGCCTGGTGCATGTGCAGGGTTCCCGTCCGTCCGCGCAGGACGCCGGTGCCCGGTTGCTCGATCAGCTGGCCGAGCGGGTGCGTGCCTGTGCCCCGTCGGTCGCCGTGACCAGCCGGATCGTGACCGGTGCGGCGGCGTCGCGGTTGCTGGTCGAGGGGCGGCACGCCGGCCTGGTCGTGGTAGGGCATCGGCACGGCGCGGCGAGCTCGGTGTTCGGGGTCAGCGTGGGTGAGCGGGTGGCCGTCGACCACAACGGTGTGGTGATGGTCGTGCGCATTCCCGGCTGGCCGCCGGGCCCCGGGTTCGCCGCCCGCCCGATCGTGGTCGGCGTGGACGGTGACGACAGCCCGGCCGTCGGCTTCGCGCACGCCGAGGCCCGGCTGCGCGGCAGCGAACTGGTGCTGCTGCACGCGGGGCGGACGCCCCGAGTCGAGAAAGTCGAACTCTTCGGCGGTGTGCGGATGCACCGGCGGTTCGTCGCCGACGATCCAGCGGCCGCGTTGATCGACGCGTCGGCCGAGGCGGCGGCGCTGGTGGTCGGCCGGCACGGCCCGGGCGGCATGCCCGCGGGCATGCTCGGTTCGGTGAGCCGCGCGGTGGTCCAGCATGCGCACTGCCCGGTCTTCCTGGTGAGCTGAGGCGCCCGGTCTTCCTGGTGAGCTGAGGCCCGGGACCGACGTCTCCGCCGACGGGTCGTCCGGGCCCTTACGGGGTACACACGCCCGCGCTCGGACGGAGGGAGCCACAGGCTCCCGTGGTGGGGCGAGCGTGACCTATGGCCCGGCCCGACCGGTCATGCGACCGTGTCGGGCCGTTCCGCGTCCTACCTAGTCTGCGAACATGGGCAGCGAGGCGGCGACACCGCGGAACCGGCCGGTCGTGGTTGGGGTGGACGGCTCGCCCAGCACACCCGCCACCGTGGATCTGGCCGCGGCCGAGGCGGCGCGCCGTTCGGCGTCGTTGCGGATCGTGCACGTGTGGCCGGGGCGATATCGAGGCGTGTTCCGTAGCCGGGAGGCGGTGCCGTCCAAGGCGGATGGCATGCGGCTGTTGGAGGTCACGCACCGGCGGGCCGCGCTCGCCCGGCCGGGCCTGCCGATCGTCACCGAGCTGCTGGAGGGCGGGGCGGCCACCACGCTGACCGGCTGCTCGGGCGAGGCTCGGCTACTGGTGGTGGGTCATCGCGACGAGCCCCGCACCGGGTCGAGTTGGGGTTCGACCGCGGCCTATCTGGCCCACCACAGCACCTGCCCGTTGCTGGTGAACCGCGGCGCGGGCCGCGACGGGCCGGTCGTGGTGGCCTCGTCCGCCCGGCCGTCCGGGGCGGCCACGCTCGGGTACGCATTCGCCCAGGCTGCGTTGCTGGGCAGCCGCCTGGTGGCGGTGCACAGCTGGATCCGGCCCGGCGCGGCGGACGGTCGCGCGCCTACCGTGGTGAAGGGCGGGTACACCGAGCAGCGCCGTGCCGCCGAGGCGAGGCTGATCGACGCGCTCGCCGAGTGGTCGGCGCGCTTCCCGGACGTGGCGGTGGAGCGGCTGGTCGTGTCCGACCTAGATCTGGCCTGCACGATCGACCGGGCGTCGCATCGCGGCCGGTTGCTGGTCGCAGGGATCGGAGCGCACGGGCGCTTCGCCGAGCTGCTGTACGGCGCCGGGCAGGTCGGCCTGCGAGGGAGTACCTGCCCGGTGGCGCTCGTGCCGGTCGGCTGGCCGGCGCCCAGACCCGGTGCTGCTGCGTCGATAGCCGCGCGATGACACCGGCCGCCCGTTCCCGCCGGCCCTCGAGGAGTGCGCCTGCGCTGCCGGTGACCCGGAAGGTTGGCGATGCGGCCGGCATCCGGCAGTCCATCCGCCGCAGCCGCCGGCGGGCCTGATGGGCTGCCGATCCCGGAACCGGAATCTGTTGCGCCGGATGTCAAAGGTCGCGGCGTCACGGTGTCGGGTATTTGGCGAGGATCTGGCGTAGCCGGTCGACCAGGACCAGCGACTCGTCGTGCTCGCGCTGCCACACGTTACGGCCGAAGATGAGCCCGGTGGCGCCGGCCGACATCGACTCCTGGGCCTTCTCGAGCATCGCCTCGTCGCCGGCCCGGCTGCCGCCGGAGACCAGCACCATGGTGCGGTTGGCTGCCCGTACGACCGCGTCCATGGCCTCCTGGCTGCTGAACTCGCCGGCGTACGCGTCCGGCACGTCGGTGTGCTTCTCCGGGTGCGGGAAGTTCACCTTGACCACGTCGGCGCCCAGTTCGCTGGCGACGCGGGCGGCGTAGTGCACCGCGTAGAAGGAGTCCTTGCCGCCCTTGTGCTCGATCGCCGCGCCGCGTGGGTAGGCCCACACGATCAGGGGCATGCCGAGGCGCTGCGCGTCCTGTCGGACGGTGCGGTACTGGGCGAAGTCGGCTTCCTGCGCCGGCGAGCCCACGTAGAGGGTGTAGCCGACGGCGTCGGCGCCGAGTCGGACGGCGTCCTCGACCGAGGCGTGTAGCGGCGACAGCGCGTTGACGTCGCTGGGGATGTCGGTCTTGCCGTTCAGCTTCAGGATCAGCGGGACCTCGCCCGCGTAGTCCCAGTAGAACTTCTCGGCCAGGCCGATCTGGATCGCGATGCCGTTGAACCCGCCCTCGAGGGCGAGCCGGACGATGTACTTCGGGTCCCCCGCGATCGGGTCGGCGAAGAAGTCCCTCGGGCCGTGCTCGAGGCCCTGGTCGTACGGCAGGAACAGGGCGGTGCCGTTGCCCAGGCCGTGCTTGTACAGGATGCGGTGCAGCCGGGCCCGTTTGCCCGCGCTCAGCCCGCACTGGGACAGCCGTAGCCGCGCGCTCATGACGATCTCCTTTCCTTCTCCCTTCACCGTGCGCGCGGATCGGCAGGTTCGGTCAGGGTCAGCGGTCCGGGACCGCCGGGACCAACAGCACTGGCCGCTCCGGACGGTCCGGACTGGGATGGTGACCGGAGGATCGGAGGAGGTGCCGTCATGACGCACACCCGTACCTGGACGGTCCAGGTGAACATCGCCGAGGACGAGCTGGAGCGCACCACCCACGCCGCGGCCGTCCTGCACACCGACGCCCGGTCACCGGTGCGCGGCGAGGGCCACGCCCGGCGGCGGCCGACGGACATGGAGGTGCCGGAGATCGGCGACGAGCTGGCCACCGCGCGGGCGCTGGCCGATCTCGCCTACCAGCTGCTGGACGTGACCACGGCCGACATCGAGCAGTTCACCCACAAGCCGGCCCGATTGACGGCCTGACCTTTGCCGCGCCCGGCGACTGGCACCGGCCGGCGGAGCGCGGCGCCGCCGCCCGCCCGGAGCCCCGATCTCGAAGCTGCCGCCCAGGCCGTGGGCCCATGAGGTCGGGCTTGACCTGGCATTGTCCCCGGCCGGACGGGACTTTCGGTCCTGTGGCGGGCCCGCCCACGACGGTACGAAGAAGGGATGATCCAGGCATTTCTGCTCGACGACCACGAAGTTGTCCGCCGTGGCCTGGCCGACCTGCTGGAAGCCACCGGCGACATCGAGGTCGTCGGAGAGTCGGGTTCGGCGCAGGAGGCGGCCCACCGGATCCCGGCCTTCCGCCCCGACGTCATGATCCTGGACGCCCGGCTGCCCGACGGCAACGGCATCGACGTGTGCCGCGATGTCCGCGCGATCGACCCGACGATCAAAGGCTTGATTCTCACCTCGTACGAGGATGACGAGGCGCTGTTCGCCGCGATCATGGCAGGCGCGGCGGGCTACGTGCTCAAGCAGATCCGCGGCACCGACCTGGTGGACGCGGTGCGCCGGGTCGCCGAGGGGCAATCGCTGCTCGACCCAGCGGTCACCCGGCGAGTTCTCGAGCGCATCCGGCACGGTGTCGAAGAACCACGGGAACTGGCCGGGCTGACCGATCAGGAGCGGCGGATCTTGGACTACATCGCCGACGGCGATACCAACCGGGAGATCGCCGGCCGGATGTTCCTGGCCGAGAAGACGGTGAAGAACTACGTCTCCAGCCTGCTCGCCAAGCTAGGCCTGGAACGGCGCACCCAGGCTGCCGTGTTCGCCACCCGGCTGCACAGCGAGCATTCGCACGGCTGAACGACCGTAGCTACCGGACCCGCGGCCTCACTGTGCGTGGCCGTTGATCAACGCGGAGATCCGTTGCCGGGTGACCCGGAACAGCGCGGCGATGCGGTTGATGCTGACCCCCTCGGCATGCAGAACGAGCGCCTGGGCCCGTCGCCACCGGCTACCGCTGACGGACAGGGCGCTCATCGCGACGGAGATGCGTTCGACAATGAGCGGCGGGGTCTCGGCGGACACGATGGCCGTCCAGCTCTGGCCGCTGTCGTGCTGCTCGGCCAGCTCGGCGGCCCGATGGCGCGCGTCCCGCAGCTGGTCGAGGCAGTGGTCCAAGGCCTGCATCAGTTCGTCGAGGGCGGCCCGGGCCTCGACGGAGTGCTGCCGCGCCACGCCCTCCGACGGCCGGCTGTCGATCATGTTGAGCTCTCCTGCCTCCATGCGGTGCCGAATACCGCAATAGTTGTTGCATGAAACTCCCATTGCGCCAGGGCCTTGTGACCCCCTACCGGTGAGTGGCATGCTGCAATGGCTATTGCGTGCAACGCTTGTTGCGAGGACCGCATGAATTCCGACGGCGAGAACCGCGACACCGAGCTGAGTTTCCCGGATCTGCCCCGGCTGGAGTTTGATCAGCTGCTGGGGCAACTGGTCGAGCGTGCCCAGGAAGTGATGGCCACCCAGGGGCGACTCCGGGGACTGTTGCGGGCCAACCAGGCCCTGCTGGCGGGCCTGGATCTGCGTCCCTTGCTGCAGCGGTTGACCGCGTCGGCGGGCGAGCTGGTCGGCGCCCGGTACGCCGCGCTCGGCATCCTCGACGGGCACGGCGGGCTCGCCGAGTTCCTGCACAGCGGTATGCCCGCCGAGACGGTCGCGGCGATCGGGCCGCTGCCGCGCGGCAAGGGCCTGCTGGGCGCGCTGATCGACGACCCGCATCCGATCCGGCTCGATCAAGTGACTGGGCACGTCGGTTCGGTGGGCTTCCCGCCCGGTCACCCGCCCATGCAGAGCTTCCTCGGGGTGCCGATCCGGATCCGGGACGAGGTGTTCGGAAATCTGTACTTCACCGACAGCCGCAACGGCCGGTTCAGCGCCGACGACGAGGAACTGGCCGTCGCGCTCGCGGCCACCGCCGCCGTGGTGATCAACAACGCTCGGCACTACGAGATCAGCCGGCGGCGCGGCGACTGGCTGGCCGCCTCCGCCGAAGTGACCCGGGACATGCTCACCACCGGCACGCCGGCGGCGCCGCTGGAGACGATCGCCGAGCACGCCTACCGGCTGGCGGACGCCGATCTCGTCGCGGTCCTGCTGCCGACCGAAACCGACCGGGGTTTCCTGTCGGTCGCGACCGCCATCGGGAGCCCGGCCACCGGCGCGGCCGCCGAGGATCTGATCGGCTCCCGCAGCGGTCTGGAGGAATCGCTGTGCGCGCACGTGTTCACCACCGGTGAGCCGCTGCGCCTGGCCGACGCCGGCGACCGGCTCGGGCTGCCGCCGACCGTGCTGGCGGGCGCGATCGATGTCGGGCCCGTGCTGGTCGCGCCGCTGACCGGGTCGGAGCAGACTCGGGGCGTGCTGACCGTGGCCCGGCTGCCCGGCCGGCCGCCGTTCCAGGCCGAGGACCTGCAGATGGCCACCGCCTTCGCCAACCAGGCCTCGGTGGCCCTGGAACTGGCCGAGTCCCGCCTCGAACGCGAACGTGTCACGCTCCTGCACGAGCGGGACCGGATCGCCGCGGACCTGCACGACCACATCATCCAGCGGCTGTTCGCCGCCGGGCTGGCGCTGCAGGGCGCCACGGCGCGGATGGGCGACCATCCGGTGGCCCCGCGGGTGGCAGGTGTGATCGACGAGCTCGACGACACCATCGCGCAGATCCGCACCACCATCTTCGCCATCCAGCGGACCGCCGCGGCCGGCCCGCAGGGAGTGCGCGCCCGGATCCTCGACCTGGTCACCGAGTCGGCCACCACGCTCGGCTTCACCCCGGCGCTGCGCTTCACCGGGCCGATCGACACCGTGGCCGACGCCGGCGGCGTCATCGACGATCTCACCGCCGTGCTGCGGGAGAGCCTGAGCAACGTGGCCCGGCACGCCCGGGCCAGCCGGGTCGACGTCGATCTGATCGTCGAACCGGGTGACGCCACAACCGCAGCCCGGCTCACCGTCAAGGTCTGCGACAACGGCGTCGGCATCGGCGACATCACCCGCAGCAGCGGCACCGCCAACCTCCGGCACCGCGCGGAACAACGCGGCGGCACCTGCACGCTGGGCCCGAACGAGCCGTCCGGCACCTGCCTGACCTGGTGCGTACCGATCTGACGCGCAGGTACTGGCCGAGCTGTCCAAGCCGGTGGCGCCGGCCAGGGCCGCGGCCGGCCTCGAGCCGGGCGATCGGCATCTGCCGGCATGCGCCGACGGCGACGCAGACGAACGGCGCCCAGGTGTGGCGGGTGCGTTCGTCGTCTTCCCGCACGCCACACATACCCGCTGCTGCTCACACCGGACACCGGGGAGTGACCACTGCCCGGCATGCGGGCCGGCGCGGAGGACCCGCTCGGGACGGTCCGCGCGCTGACCGGTGGCCTCGGCGCCGGTCCGCTTTCCCTGGCACGTCGGCGAGCCATTGTGCCACCGGGATCGTGTCGTTGGGCCCTGTCCCACGGCGACTCGCTGCGCTGTGCTGGAGGTGATGGGCCGGCCGGCCCCGCATTCGCGCCCGGGCACGCCGGACGACCGGGAGGACGACATGTCCACGACTGCGAAACCGGGCCGCCGCAGCGCGATCCGGACCCTCAACAAGAGGATCCTCAACCCGCTGATGCTGCTGGTGGCCGGGCGCCGCCATTGGTATGCCGCCAAGCTGCACCACGTCGGGCGCCGCTCCGGCCGGCCGTACACCACCCCGGTCGTGGCCGAGCCGGTGCCCGGCGGGTTCGTGGTGCCGCTGCCCTACGGCAGCGGCGTCGACTGGCTGCGCAACGTGCGGGCGGCCGGTGAGGCGGTCATCGACCTGCACGGCGTTCCGTACGCCGTGGACCGGCCGCAGGTCGTCCCGCCGGCGGCGGTGTTGCCGATGGTCCGGCCGAGCCGCCGCCGGGTCTGGCGCCGCCTCGGCATCGAGCGCTTCCTGCGGCTTCGGGCCATGGGCGCCACCGTTCCTCGTCGGCGCCACCCGGGAGCCGGCCCGGACTGAGCCGGGGCAGCCGATCCGCGCCCGCCGCCTGATGCTCATCAGGCCGGCCGGGGTGGCGCTCGTCTTGGCCACGTTCGGCTGACGCTGCTGAATCTGGAACGGTCGGTGGTGGCGCGGGCGGGCAGCTGCTGCGCGCGGGCCGAGCAGCGCGATCTCTCGGCGAGCGGCTATTCGGAGGTAACCTCTCGGGGTCGAGAAACCATCATCGATCGTGGGCGTCGTGCACGACCAGGACCGGCCGGTGGGCGTGGTGCAGGGTGGCCATGGCCGCGCTGCCGAGCAGGATCTCCCGGGGTGCGGAGTGCCCGCGCGAGCCGACCACGACGACGGCTGCGTGCCGTCGGCGAGCGGCGGAGGCGAGCGCCTCCGCGACCGCTCGGCCCGGCGTGAGGTGGCCGCCGTGGGCGTGCAGCCGCAGGAACTCGTGTGCTGCCGTGGGTGGGGCGACAGCGTCGTCGGTGACGGCGGCGAGAATCGTGGGCCGGCCGGCGAACAGCTTCTGGGCGGCGTCCAGCGCCAGCTGTGCGCCCGGTGATCCGTCCCAGCCCACCAGCACCGGCCCGCCGGTCAGGTCCGCGCGTTCGTCGGTCAGCAGCGGATGGGGTACGACCAGGACGGGCCTGGGGGTGGAGTGCGCCACCACGTCGGAGACGCTGCCCAGCACGGCGGGGGCGCCACCGAGCCCGCGGGAGCCGACCACCACGACGTCGGCGTCCAGCTTCTCCGCCAGATCGGCGATGGCGTATCCGACACCTCCGTAGGTCTGTTCGATCACTGGTTCGCAGGCCCAACCGGCGGCCCGAGCCAGGGTGACGCCCATCGCGGCGACGTGTTCGGCGTCCGCCGCGCCCTCGCGTTCGATCGCGGCGTCGAGTTCGTGCAACCCGGTCTGCCGGTCCCGCAGGTGCCGGCGTAGCGCCTCGTCGGCGAACGGCGCAGTCCAGCAGGTGATGATCCAGGCACGGCCCGAGGGCAGGAGCATGGCTCCCGCGTCGATCGCCGCACCGGCCGGCAGTGATCCGTCGTATCCGGCCAGCACCCGAACAGCCCTGGTGTCGTCCATGAACTCCACCTGCTTCCGGCTCACCTCCAGGGTGCCCCGTCGCGCCGCAGGGTGGGGAGAGGCGTTGGACCCGTCCTGATCGCGCACGGTTCAGCGACTTCGAAGGTCGCCGACTGTTTGGGCGGCGGACTTCCCGGCCGGGCGGGGACCATCGGCCCTGGGGGATTGTCGCGTCTCGGCTCACGCTGGGAGACGCAGCCACGACGGTGTCACAACCCACGGGAGGATCCGGTGTGGCAAGCACTGAAAGACATCGCCGACAACGTCAAGCAGTCCCTGGGCATCGAGATTCCCGCCGCGGCCGACCCCACAGCGGTCATCGACACGGCGGCCGGTGCCGCTGACCAGGCAAGCGAGGCGGTTACCACCGCGGCCGACGCCACATCCAGCGCGGCCACCGCGGCGGCGGGCAGTGCCGCGGATGCGGCCGGGGGAGCGGCCGCCGGGGTGGCGGAGCAGATCAGCGGCAAGGTGTCGGACTTCCTCGGCCGCCTCGGCGGCTGAGCACCCGCTGCCGCCGAAAGGAGCCTGTCATGCCGACGCTTTCCGAGCGACTTCGCGAGTTCTTCGACAGCCCGCAGGGCAAGCGCCTTGTCGAACAGGGACAACGGCAGCTGTCCAAGCCGGAGAACCAGCAGAAAGCCAAGCGGCTGTTGGGCAAGCTGCGCGCCGGTCGTACCGAAAAGCGGTAGCAGCAGCGCACGACAGCGGGACGGAAGCCGGCACGGCCGCCGACCATGCTCAATCTGCTCATCGGAAACCACTACTGTGTCGGCGGTCAGGCAGCCGACGCAAGTACTCGAGGTCGGCGAGCAGTTCCAGGCGCCGCCACAGCACACCGCCGGGTACCGCTTGGCTGGGGTGGCAGTTCACCGCGTCGAGCTGGCGGGTCCGGTCCACGGGCACGGTCAGGTCAATCGTCGGGCCGGTGGCCGGCGAAGGCGGCGCCGTAGTCGGCGTTGAGCGTCTGCGCTACCCGGGCGGGCAACGTCCAGCCCAAGACAGGCAGGGCGGTGGGGGCCGCGGCGGTCAGGGCGGCGGCTGTTGCCGCACGGTGGTCGGGGTGGCCGGTGACGCCGCTGGGGTCGAACACGACCAGCCCGTCCGCGGCGACCTGGGCTGCGGTGGCCGCTACCTCGGCGGCCAGCACCCGGGGGCACGGTGGCCAGTCGGCCGTCGGGGTGATCGAGCAGTCGCACTGTGTCCACGCCCAGCGCTTGCGCTGCGGCGTGCAGTTCGGCGGCGCGGATGGCGGTGAGGTCGCCGGGCACGCCGTGGAGGGTGGAGGCTTCGCCGTGGGTGAGGCACAGCACCGAGACGGTGGCGCCGTGGGCGGCGAAAGCGGAGAGGATGGCGCCGAGGCCGAAGGACTCGTCGTCGGGGTGGGCGATCACCGCGAGCACCGAGCGCCAGGCCGGCAGGGCATCGAACCCGGCCGGGCGGATGTCCGCAGCGGGTCGATCGCTGGGGGTCTTGTTCATGGCGGGCTTCCTGTGCCGGGGCGGAGCGTTCGGGCGGGAGCAGGCCTGGCGGCCTGGTATCGGTGGACGAGCACGACGAACGTCTGCCTATCGGCGGTCAAGAACCGTCGTCGGGCGAGGCTGCGGTGCGACGCTGTAGTGGCAGCCGGAGGGTCACGGTGAGGCCGCTGCCGGGGCGGGGAGTCGATGGTGACGGCGCCGCCGTGTGCGATGGCCAATTCCCGTACGACGGCCAGCCCGATGCCGGTGCCGCCGATCCGGGCCGCGTCGCGGCCGCGCCACAGGCGTTCGAAGGCGTGTGGCAGTCGGCGCAGCCGGGCCGGTGATCGTCCGGCAACGTGGCCAGCAGGTGCGTGGTGAAGCCTGAGCCGGTCTGACCGGCCTCCAGCCACTGCACACGCGCCTGTGGCAGAAGACTGGCGAACCAGCGCCCGAACCGGTCGTCGGCGTCCTCCGTCACGCCTTCCTCCGTCCCGGTGCCGCCGCCTCGCGGGCGGCACCGTTGTCTTGAGCATCGTTCGTGTGCGGACGCGCAGGCAGGCCGTTTTCGTCCACGGCTGCCGACGGCCGGTCAGGGAAGGTTGACGTGGCCGGCCCTCATCTTCCACAGGTAGTACTTCTCGAAGGCGAGCTTGAAGGCGTGGTTCTGCGGGCCGGGCACGAGGATGCCGTGCTTGCGGGGCGGCAGCATCTTGTCGGCCAGGATGAGCACGCCGTTGTTGCCGGCATCCATCACACACACGGCCGGGATGTCGCCGAAGCTCTTGCGGGTCGCCGGTTGTTCGCCGCGGATCTGCGCGGCGACGTTCTTGGCCGCGACGTGGGCCATCTGCTCGGTGGGCAGCCCGGTCTTGGGCACGCCGGCGGGGGTGGGTGTGGTCCAGGGCACCTGCACGGCGGCGGCCAGCCCGACGGCGTAGATGTCGTCGAAGCGCCGACTTTGGTAGGTGTCGCGGACCTCGACGTAGCCGCCGGCGTTGGCCAGCCCGTCGGTGCGGCGCAGGAAATTCTGGCTGGCGAACGGGGGCACGATCATCGCGAACACGTACGGGAACTTGTCGCCGTCGGCGGTGATGACCGCGCCGTCGTCCACGGCGCTCATGGCGACGTTAGTGCGGAAGGCGATGTTCTCCTAGCGCAGGAACATGCCGAGCAGCTGATCGCCGTGCGGCAGGCCGCCGATGCCGAAGTGGCCCAGGAACGGTTCCGCGGTCACCTGTGTGATCTTGGATTGCGCTTCAGACCGGCCTTGCGCAACTGGAACGAGGTGTTGAACAGGAACTCGTACGCTGCGCCGAAGCAGCTGGCGCCCTGCGTCGCGCCGATCGCGATGTCGTCCGGTTTCCCGGAACCGTTTCCAGGCCTCGCCGGTGCGGATCGCGCCGTCCAGCGAGGTGATCCACTTCGAGTTGTCCCGCAGGCCGTCGACCGCGTCGAGACACTCTTTGTGATCAAGGTCTGTTGCGGCGACATCGACGGCGCAAATAGGCACGCTGCCAGTCAACCTTCCGGCTGGCCAAGAGTGCAATCTCCGCCCGCTCTCACCGGCCCGGCCAGGGAGATGGGCCTCCGAAGTGGAGCAGTTAGCCCCTTGCGGCCGGAGTCGGCGAGGCGCGGAGTGGAGGTAGGGCCGAGCGCTGGATCGCTGTGCCGTCCCGCCACGGATCATCGACCCGTTTCAGCGTCGTTGCCGCCTCCACGAGAGGCACCGGCAATGTTCCGTTTGGACAAGGAGGACAGAAATGACCCTGATCCGAAGACTGAACGCAGGGCTGGCGGTCACCGCCATGGCGCTGACCGCCGCCGTGTCCCCGGCCATGTCGGCCGTCGCCACGCCGGCCGCCGCGCCTGCGATCAGCACCGGCCGGCTGGTCCAGCTCCGTTCCCTCGGCGGGGACTCCACAGCCGTGGTGATGAACCAGCGCGGTGACATCTTGGGCCACAGCGTCGACAAAGCAGGCAACTATCGAACCGTCGTGTGGTGGCACGACCGGAGCACCCCGGCCGTGGTACCGGTAGCGGAGGCGTTCGCCGGCGCGATAAGTGACAACGGTCATGTCGCCGGCCGGGTTTCCCAGACCGGCAAGCTGTTCGTGTGGCACCCCGGCACCGCAGTCAAGTATCTGCGCCCGCCGGCCGGGACCAACCCTGAGGTGACCGGCCTCAACGACCACGACCAGGTCATCGGTACGACGTACTACCAGAACGGCACCCACCGCGCCTTCACCTGGCAGGGCCGCCATTACCGGTTGCTGCCCGTACCAAAGGGCGCCAACAGCACCGCCGTGGCCATCAACAACCGCGGCCAGATCATCGGCACCATCGTCTCGCACCACGGCACCACCGAACGGGCAGTCCTCTGGCAAGGCACTCGGACGATCCGGATGACCCAGCTCGGCACTCTGGGCGGCACCTCCAGCCGACCGGCGGCGATCAACGACCGCGGCCAGATCATCGGCAACAGCACGCTCCGAAAGTCGTCGGACGAACACCCGTTCCTCTGGCAGCACGGCCGAATGACCGATCTGCTGGCACACACCAAGGCCGTGACGGGCACGGTGACCGCCATCAGCGACACCGGCCTGATGACCGGCCAAGTGTCCTGGCCCGATCGCAGCGAACACGCGGTGCTCTGGCGCGGCCACCAGCTCGTCGACCTCGGCCTGCCCGGCTCCTCCTCCTACCCCAGGGCCGTCAACGACCGTGGCGACGTGGCCGGCATGAACTGGTCGCGGCCGGACACCTTGGGCGTGCCGTTCCGCTGGCGGCACGGGAAGATCACCTTCTTCCCGAAACCGGTCGGCGACATCTCGACCCGCGTCGTCGGCATCGACCCGCACGGAACCATCGTTGTCTCGGAGGAGACCTCGTACTACGGCCAGATCGTGCTCCGCTCCGCGTGAGCCGGGCACCGCTGCCATCGCATGACCAGGAAGGTGCCATCGAGACGATCACACGCAAGCTGCACAGTGGAATAACGGCTCAGGATTGCGGCTGGCCATGGACATGGGTGTGGCGCCCGGGAACAGACCCGCTCAGACAGGCGAACCGGCTGGCGTGCACCGCCTCGTCCTGGGCGAGTTCGTTGAACAGCTGTGCGGCGTCCGAGTCACCGTGTTGTGCCGCGCGGTCGCGATATGCGGGGTAGGTGGTGGTCGCTTCTTGCTGTTCACCGGCTACCGCGGTGCGCAGGTTCTCGTCCGTGGAGCGCACCAGTCCGGCGAGGGCGGCCTCCTCCGCGAAGTGCTCGTTGAGTTCCTGGCTGCGCGCGGCCCGGAAGAGTCGCGCCAGACGCGGATGGCCGGCCAGCTGGGCGTGCCCGGCGTACAACGCGTACTTCAGACTGGCGAACGCCTCGCCGTGCATCGCGCTGTCGAGGTTGGCCGGCGTCTGGCCCGTGCAGCGCGGCGACCCGGCGGGGATCGGGGCGGCCGGTATCCGCTCGCCGACGGGGAACTGCTGGTCGGCGCCGGGGTCGGTGAGCGCGTCGCGGGCGGCCGCGAACCGCTGCGCATGGTGTTTCTCGTCGCCGCTGAGCTCGGTGAAGACCTCCGCCGCCGCGGTACAGCCGTCCCGCTGCGCCTGCCGGGCGAACGCGGGGTACATCACGGTCGCCTCGTAACGCTCCCCCGCGATGGCGTCGGTGAGGTTGTCCACGTCGCTGCCCACCAGGTCAGTGAATCGCGCGAGCCCGGCGAAATGGTCGTACCGTTCCTGGCTCGCGGTCTTCCGGAACAGCTTGGCCACCGTCTCCAGATTGTCGTCCGCCGCCTGCGCCGCGTAGGCGCGGTATGCCGCGTAGGCATAAGCCTCGCCGTGCATCGCCGCCACCGCGTCTGCCTGCGTGGCCGGACTGATACTGACCGGTTCGCGTCTGTCGCCGGCCGCATACGCCACGGCAGGTGCCGAGACCACAACGACGACGGCCAGCCCGACCCCGAGCGCAGAACGCGCACGCATGCGTACCTCCTGAAGTCGAAATAATGGCAACTGCCACCTTCGTACCATTCAGATCGGTTCCTGGTGCGGCTTCGCGTTGAGTCGCGTCTTCATCCACGGCTTCACGTCGGCCGCCGTCGGTCCGCACCCATCAGCAGACCTCGACCGTCGATCCGCGCGCCGGCGGCATCTGCTGCAGGCGTTACACGAGTTGGAGATCTTCTACCACGGCATCGGCCTCAGCACGGCCTTGGCAATGCCCGGCCATTCGCCCGCTACCGCGCCGATCATCGACTGGCGTTCACGGGAGGCTGTAGACCAGTGTTGTGGTGCCGGTCGGCCCTGCCTGTTCCGGCTTCGGTGTGGCACACCGTAGATATGGGTGGCGCGACGATGGATTTCGGCCCGGTGGTGAATGCGCGTGCCGGTTCGGAAGGAACCCGGATCGACCTGGACGACGTGTGCCGGCACTTTGCCGTGGGCGGCGGTGTGGTGCGGGCGTTGGAGCACGTGAATCTGCACGTCGATGAGTCGGCCTTTGTGGTGGTGCTGGGTCCGTCGGGGTCGGGCAAGACGACGCTGCTGAACCTCGTCGGCGCGCTGGACGCGCCGACGTCGGGCACGATCCGGCTGGCCGGGGTCGAGCTGACCACCGCGTCGCGGGCCGAGCGCACCCGCGTTCGCCGCCACACGGTCAGCTTCGTTTTCCAGAGCTTCAACCTGTTTCCCGGACTGACGGCGCTGGAGAACGTGCAGTTCGGTGCCGATGTGGCCGGGCGCGGGCGGGCCGAGTGGGTGGCGGCGCAGGTGCTCGAGCAGGTCGGTCTGGGCGACCGGGGTCGGCACTTCGCCCACCAGCTGTCCGGTGGCGAGCAACAGCGGGTGGCGATCGCGCGGGCGCTGGCCACCGGAAACCCGATCCTGCTGGCCGATGAACCGACCGGTGAGCTGGACTTCCGTACCGGCGTGCAGATCCTGGAGCTGCTGCGGGCGCAGGCCGAGACCGGCAAGACCGTCGTGGTGGTGACCCACAACCGGGAGATCTCGCGGGTCGCCGACCGGGTGATCGAGCTGTCCAGCGGCCACATCGTCGCGGACGGCCCGCCCGTGGGCGGCCGCGCCGCGCTCGCCGACCTGCACTGGTAAGGGGACGCCATGAACCGGTTCCGGTTCTGGATGCGCTGGTCCTGGCGCGATCTGCGCCGCCGGTGGCTGCTGGTCGGCGCGATCGCCCTGGTCATCGCGCTGGGCACCGGCACGTACGCCGGCCTGCTGGGCACCTCGGCGTGGCGTACCCAGTCGAACGACGCCAGCTTCACCGCAGTCGATACGCACGACTTGCGGGTCGCGCTGCCGCAGGGCAGCCACGTCCGGGAGGGAACGCTCACCGCCCTGCTGTCACGCCTGCCGCATGCCGGTGGCGTGACCGCGGCCCGAGAACGCCTTGTTGTCCCGACCCAGATAGCCGGACCCGGCGGGCTGCTGGTCACCGGCGAGCTTGTCGGCACCGATATCCGGCCCGGTCCAGCGGTCGACGGCGTCTGGATCACCACCGGCCGGGCGCTCAGCACCGCCGACGACGGCCGGCTCAATGTGGTGGCGGAGACCGTCTTCGCAGCAAAGAACGACCTGCCGGTGCCGGCTGAGCTCGCTGTCTCCGGCGGCGCCCGGTTGACGGTGGTCGGCCGCGGTCAATCCCCGGAGTACTTCCTGGTCACCGGTGCCCAGGGTGGCGGCACACCATTCCTGAGCCAGAAATCGTACGGCGTGCTGTTCGCCTCGCTGCACACTGTCCAGCGGGCCACCGGCACGGCCGATGCGGTCAACGACATGGTGCTGACCTTGCGGGCGGGCACGGACCGCGACGCCGTCGCCCGGGAGCTGCGCCACGCGCTCGACACGGCGCAGCCGCCGGTCGCGGCGACCGTCAGCACCCGCGACGACATCGACGCCTACCGCATCCTGTACGAGGACATCGACGGCGACGCCAAGCTGTGGCGGGTCGTCGCCCTCCTGGTGCTGTTCGGTGGCGCCCTGGCCGCGCTGAATCTGACCACGCGGATCGTCGAGGCCCAGCGCCGGGAGGTCGGGATCGGGATGGCGCTGGGCGTGCCATCGCGTCTGCTCGCCGTCCGGCCGCTGCTGTTCGGCGCCCAGGTCGCCCTCCTCGGCGTGGTGCTGGGGCTGCTGGTCGGCTGGGCGATCGGGATTCCGCTGCGCACTCTGTTCACCGACATGGTGCCGCTGCCGATCTGGCGTACCCCGCTGCAACTGGACGTGTTCGCCCAGGCCGCCGTACTCGGGTTCCTGCTACCGTTCGCGGCCGTGGCCTGGCCGATCTGGCGAGCCCTGCGAGTGCAACCCGTGCAGGCCATCCGCGTCGGCCATCTCGCCGCCCGCGGCAGTGGCTCGGTGCGGATTCTGCGCCGGCTGCGGCTGCCCGGACCCGGATATCATCAGATCCCGCTGCGCAACATTCTGCGGACCCCGCGCCGCAGCGCGCTGACCGCACTCGGGATCGCCGCCGCGATCACCACCCTCGTCACCGTCTTCGGCTTCCTGGACACCTTCCGCGGCACCCTCGACGGGGCCGGCGACGAACTCCTGCACGCCGCACCGAACCGGGTGGCCGTCACGCTGGACACCTTCCAGCCGCTGGACGGCGACGTGGTGCGGCAGGTCACCGCGCTGCCGCAGGTCGCCGCCGTCGACCCGGGCCTGCTCGCGGCCGGCACCGCCCACGCCGGCGGCCGCCAGATCGACCTGGCCGTCGAGGTCCTCGCTGACCACGCCGCCTGGACCCCGACCTTGACCACCGGCACCACGCACGGCGGCATCATCCTGGCCGGCAAGGCCGCCCGGGATCTGGGCGTGCACGTCGGCGACACCGTCACCGTCGAACATCCCCGAGCCACCGCCGCCGGCCTGCGCACTGTGCAGACCCCCATGCAAGTCGCCGGTATCCACCCGAACCCCATGCGGATGCTCGCCTATCTCGATCAGGACTCCGCCGCCGCGTTCGGCCTCACCGGCACGACCAACCTGCTGACCGTCACCCCGGCGACCGGCATCGGCCCGGAGACGGTACGGCGCGCGCTGCTGGCGGTCCCGCATGTCGCCTCCGCCCAGACCGCCCAGGCAGCGACCGACGGCATGCAGGCCAGCCTCGACGAATTCGTCGGGATTCTCCAGGTCGCCGCCGGGGTCACCCTCCTGCTGGCCCTGCTGATCGCGTTCAACACCACCACCATCGGAGTGGACGAACGCGCCCGCGAACACGCCACCATGCTGGCGTTCGGCCTGCCGCCCCGCACCGTGCTCGGCATGACCACCGTCGAAACCGTGCTGGTCGGCGCGGCCGGCACCGTCGCGGGCATCCTCGGCGGATACGCGCTGCTGCGCTGGCTCACCGCCACGACCATCCCGTCCGTGCTGCCCGAGATCGGCGTGACCGCCACACTGTCCGCACGGACGGTGGGCGAGGCCCTCGTCCTGGGCGTGCTCACCGTCGCCGTCGCGCCGCTGTTCACGCTGCGCCGGACCCGCCGCATGGACATTCCCACCACCCTCCGCGTGATGGAATAGCGAGCCCACGATGCGCTACATCCGGTATCCGATGAACAGGATTACCAGGGTGACAAGCCACGCGACGCCTTTGCGGACGTTGCGCGCGCAGAGATGCGGCCGAGCCGGACCTGGGTTTACCAGCCTATGCGGGGTCCCGGTCTGCTCGCGCCGAGAATCAGTTCGCCGGTTGCGGGTGCGGGACGATGGCCACCGGGCAGTCGGCGTGGTGGAGGACAGCTTGGCTGACCGAGCCGAGCAGCAGTCCGGTGAAGCCGCCCCGTCCCCGGCTGCCGACGACTACCAGTTGCGCGTGCCGCGTTGCCTCGATCAGCGCTGGGCGGGCGCCACCGCGCACCAGCTTGCGCTCGACCACTACGTCCGGGTACTTGGCCTGCCAGCCGGCGAGCGCTTCGGACAGCAGCCGCTCCTCGTCGTGTCCCAGCTCGGACACGTCATAGACCAGCGGCAGCATGTCACCGGGACCGGTGGAGACCGGATGCGCCCAGGCGTGCTCCGCCACCAGGGGAACACCGCGCAGCGCGGCCTCCTCGAAGGCGAATCCGACGGCCGGGTCGTTGGCGGAGGAGCCGTCGACGCCGAGCAGCACCGGCGATTCGCGGTCGGCCTCGCCGCGGGCGACGAGGATCGGGCACGCGGCGTGGGCGGCCATTTGCACCGCGACCGAGCCGACGAGCAGGGCACCGAAGCCGCTGGCCCCACGATCGCCGACCACGACCAATCGCGCGGTGCGCGAACAGTCCCGAAGGACCGTACCGGCCTGCCCGGTGATGATTTCTCCGTCGATGGGCAGATCGGGAGCCATCTCATGCGCGTGGCGCCAGGCTTCACCCAGGATGTTCTCCGCGTGGGGACGAAGCCAGCCCTCCGCCGGGAACTGTGGGTACGGCGAAGCTAACGCGTGCACCAGGCGCAGGCCACACCGGCGCAGGACTGCCTCCTGGGCGGCCAGATCCACGGCGGCCAGGCTCGGTACGGACCCGTCCACGCCGACGACGACGGGAACGGCATTCACTGAACGATCGCGTGCGCGCATGACGGCCTCCCATCACGTTCAGCCTGCGGCCGCGCCCGACCACGTCGGTAGGGGCGCACGACCCTCTTACGGCCAGAACGAGGTTCGTTCTGGGCCAACGCCTCCGACCGTCGGCGCCCGGCGATCAACACGGACAGTGGCGGCGCACCCAGCCGTGGGCAGGAGGTTTGCTGTGAGGACGCGACGCGATGTGTCGTTCCCGCGCCGCCTGCGCCCGCGCCCGCATGTGAGGCTTTTGCCGTTATCGCGCATTTTTCAGGATAATGCGGTCGTAGGATCGGGCGACGGCACGCGAGCGCTGTGGTGAAGGGATCCGCATGTCGACGATCAATGGACTGCCGGCCCATATTCTGCTGGTCCACGCGATCGTGGTGCTGCTGCCGCTGGCGGCCACGCTGCTCGTGGTCACCACGGTGTGGCCGGCGATGCGGCGCCGCCTCGCGGGGCCCAACGTACTGCTCGCCCTGGCGGTGCTGGCCCTTGTGCCGGTGACCACAGACGCGGGCGAGTGGCTGGAACAGCGGGTGCCGCAGACCCCGCTGTTGCACGACCACACCGAGCTCGGTGACACCGCGGTCTGGGTGGCGCTGCCCGTGGCGGTCCTCGCGCTGTTTGTCTGGTGGCGTGGTCGCGAGGCCGACAACGGTGTCGCCCCCGTGGGCGGTCGTACCTTTCTGGCCCCTGGCTCGGCGGTGGTGACCCGCATCGTCGTCGCTGTGGCGGTCGTAGCCGCCGGCCTTGGGATCTATGACGTCTATCGGATCGGTGACTCCGGCGCGAAGGCCTCGTGGACCGGCCAATTCAGCTCCACGCCGTTGCCCGGCGAGGGGCGAGACGACGGCGACTGACCCGAGGCGGCCGGACCGTATGCTCGGCGCGTACGGCCCATGCTCGTCGCCCACCTCGTCGCGGACAGGCGACCCGTTCACCGCCGGGACATCGGAAGCACTGGGACGAGCCGGCAACGCGGTGGCCGTCATGTGCGGGTCAGCCTGATGGTGGGACGAGACAGGGACGTGACGTCCATGAGCGCAGCGACTGGTAAGGCATTGGATCTGCGGCGTTACGCCTGGCTGTCGATTGCGGCCGCGGTCCTGACGATCGCGTTGAAGTCGCGTACCTGGTCACCGGCTCGGTCGGGTTGCTGTCGGACGCCGCGGAGTCGGTGGTGAACCTGGTGGCGGCGATCATCACGCTGGTCGCGTTGACGGTAGCGGCGCGTCCGGCCGATGCCAGTCACCACTACGGTCACGGTAAGGCCGAGTACTTCCCCGCCGGCGGTGAAGGCGTGATGATCTTCGTGGCGGCAGGGGTGATCCTGGTCAACGCGGTGCGGCGATTCATCCATCCCGTGCCCCTGGACAGCCTCGGGCTCGGCGTGGCGATCTCAGGCTTGGCCACCGTGGTGAACGCGGCGGTGGGGCTGCTGCTGATCCGCGTCGGCCGCCGGGAGCGCTCGGTCACCCTCACCGCTGACGGCAAGCATCTGATGACCGACGTGTGGACCTCGGCCGGCGTCCTCGCCGGTGTCGTCCTGGTCGGCGTCACGGGCCGGCAGCGCCTGGACCCGGTCGTCGGCGCGGTCGTCGGGATCAACATCCTGGTCACGGGCGGCAGGCTGGTCGCGCAGTCGGCACGGGCACTGCTGGACCAGTCCCTCGGCCCGCAGGAGTTGGCCGCCGTGGTGGCGGCGCTGGATCGGTTCCGGTCGGCCGAGGTGGGCTTCCACGGCCTGCAGACCCGCGAGTCCGGGCGGCGCCGGTTCGTCTCGATGCACGTGCTCGTGCTCGGCGCGTGGACCGTGCAGGCCGGGCACGACCTGGTCGAAGAGGTCGAGCGGGCGATCCGTGAAGCACTGCCGGACACGACCGTGCTGACCCACCTCGAACCCCGGGGAGGACCCCCGCGCGTACAACGACTACGCCTTCGAGGGCCACCCCGATCCGTCTATCCAACCGGATGAGTCACCCAGCAGCAGGTGACCCTCGGCAACACGTCCTAAACTAAGCGGCGCAGACGAGGCTGATCTCGTCGGTGACCGGCGTTGCGGCGCCGTTGCCGTCCTCGCCGTCTTCGACATCGATTTTGTGCACGAGCCGGCCGGGGACGAGATCGGCGGCCGTGGCCGGGGCCGGGCACGCGGCCGACTCGTGGTTCTACTTGATCTCGGTCCGGTCGGTCACGATGACGGTGATCGTCATCCCGCCGACGGTGTCGACGACGAGTGTTCCGCCGGTGGCGTCGAACGAAGTGATGGTGCCGCTGTTCTCGTGGCCGTCGTTGACGCCGTCACCGTTGCTGTCGCCCTTGCGAGGATCGCTGCCGTGCCGGTATTCGTTGTGGTCGCTGACGCCGTCGCCGTCGGTGTCCTCGTCGCCGTCCTTGACGCCGTCGCCGTTGCTGTCGGCCTCGGTCGGGTTGTCGCCGAGGTCGAACTCCTC
Organism: Actinoplanes sp. KI2; assembly: GCF_025630775.1. Lineage (GTDB taxonomy): Bacteria > Actinomycetota > Actinomycetes > Mycobacteriales > Micromonosporaceae > Actinoplanes. The sequence goes on along the minus strand of NZ_JAOSZE010000046.1, from coordinate 17,437 downwards.
GTGGTTGGTCAGCCCGTCTCGGTCGGGGTCCTCGTCGCCGTCGGTGACGCCGTCGCCGTTGCTGTCCGCGGTGCGCGGGTTGTCGCCCATGACGTACTCCTGAGCGTTGGTCAGCAGGTCGCTGTCCGGGTCGGCGGTGGCATCGGCCCGCAGCGGATTGATCCGGTTGCGGACCTCCCAGCCGTCCGGCATTCCGTCGCTGTCGGTGTCGGCCCGGCGAGGGCTGGTGCCGGCCCGGTACTCGCGCAGGTTGGTCAGCCCGTCCTTGTCGCGATCACCGACGGCGTCGTTGCGGTGCGGGTTCAGGCCGTTGGCCCGTTCCCACTTGTCCGGCATGCCGTCGTGGTCGCTGTCGCGGGACGCCGACAAAGAGGACGCACCGGCCGCCGAAGCGGCACCGGACATCGGGAAGGCGGCGGCCGCGGCGGCCACGACGGCCACAGCGATCCGCAGGTTACGGCGGTGATTCATAGCGATTCCTTCCTGAACCATCCGGGACGCATACCCCCGGGCGTATATCTGACTGCCACGTTAGCGAGCGGGAAGGACTCCGACCTGCCCTGGTGGCTCGTGCAACCGGATCGCTCCGGATTCGCTCCCAGGCTGCCGAACGGGGTCGGGCGGTCAGCCGAGGTGCGCCGCGTCCAGCGCGGACTGCAGCGACCGCAGGTAGCCGCCGCTGGTCACCGTGGCGCCGCTGACCGCGTCGACTCGGGCGCTCTGCGCGGCAAGCACTTCGGCGCGCAGCTTCGGCAGGGCGTACGCGTTGATTTGGTCGTCGGTGGAATTTCCGGTCGGGTGCTGAAGCGCGCGCACGTTGACGATCGTGTTGCCGGTGATCGTGACCCGGACCTGGACCGGGCCCCGCTGGGTCTGCGCGACGGCGCCGTCGACGGTCAGGGTCCGGGTTGCCGGGGCTTTGGCGGCCGGCGACGCGGACCGGCGGTGGGTGCCATGGGTGGGCGCTGCGCTGTTGGCCGCGACACCGCCCGGGACGGGCACGATGTGCGCTCCAGCCGCGTCGACCTGGGTGGTTGCATCGGCGGTTGCGACGTTGCCGAGGCTGGTGCGGTAGCTGAACAGCATGACCACCGCCGAGATCGTGGAGACGATCCACAGTGTCACTCGACGCATTGTTGCCTTCCTTTCGTCACCATGCGAATTCCTCGCTGTGGATCAGTTCGTCGGCCATGCCGGCATTGCGCAGGCTGGCTCGGACCGTGGCCATCCAGGCCGGCGGTCCGCAGAGGTACGCCTCGCGGCGGGCCACATCGGGCACCAGATGGCGCAGCGCCGACGCGTCGTCGCCGGCGGCGTACTGGGCCGGCAGCCAGGAATCCGACCGGCTGCGACCGCCGTCGAGATAGACCACCCGGACGCCGTAGCGGCGGGCCAGGTCGTCGAGTTCGGTCCGGAACACCGCCTCGGCGTGCGTGCGTACCCGGTAGAGCAGGGTGGCGCCGACCCGGGCCGGGCCGAGTTCGTCGAGCAGTGCCCGCATCGTCGTGATGCCCACCCCGGCGGCGATCAGAAGAGGTGGGCGCCCGGTGGCCTTTGCCGCGGTGAGCGTTCCGTACGGGCCCTCGATCAGCACCCGAGTGCCCGGCCGCAGCGAACGCGCCCGCCGGCTGCCGTCGCCGAGGTCCTTCACGGTGATCCGCAGCAGGTCCGGGCGGGGGCCCGCGGAGAGCGTGTACGGGTTGGCCCGCGACCAACCCGGCCCGTCCAGAAAACGCCACAGGAAGAACTGGCCGGCCCGGACCGGCAACCGGTCGAGGCGGTGGCCGCGCAGGTAGACCGAGACCACCCCGGGCGCCTCGGCGACGACCTCGGCGACCCGCAGCCGGTGATATGCCGAGCGCCACAGTGGCAGGCCGAGCCGGAACATCAGCACCGCGGCCAGCGCCGCGCCGTACAGGCTCCACCAGTAGAGCCGGGCATAGGGCGAGGTCACGAAGTCGGCGCCCGTCCACAACTGGTGGGGCAGCGCCAGCCCGACCCCGAGGTACGCGTACAGGTGCAGCAGGTGCCACGACTCATAGCGCAACCGGCGGCGGGCCGCCCGGACGGACAGGACCACGACCGCCACGAGCAGGCCGGTACCCGCCGCGGCCAACAGCATTCCCGGGTACGTGGCCACCAGGTCCCAGCCGGTGGACAGCAGCCCGGACGGGCCGGACTGGGCATATCCGACGGTGATGAGCAGCACGTGCGCCACCATCAGCCAGAACGAGGCGAAGCCGACCATCCGGTGTCGGCGGGCCAGCAGATCCTGGCCGTAGGCGCGCTCGACCCACGGGATCCGGGCCATCAGCAGCACCTGCAGCAACAGCAGGTCCGAGGCGATCAGGCCGGTCAGCCGGCCGACGCTGGTCGCGGTCGCTCCCGGGCCGGCCAGATGGCGGATGCCGCCGTTGGCCAGCCACAGCGCGATGACCACCGTCACGCTCAGGATCGTCGCGGCGCCGGCGACATCGCGCCGCCAGCGCCCGGGCGCCGGCGGCGGACAAAGCATGGTTGCACCGGCCAGGTGGACCCGGCCGGTGGCTGACGTGTACGTGGAGGTCACCGGGCAAGCTTGCGGGCCCAAGATTGGGAAAACTCGAAGAATCCGCAGGTAGCAGCGCTGTCCGGGGTTGCTGCCGACGCCTCCGTACGCGTCTCGGGTCACAGCACGGCCGATACCCGCCCGGGTATTGTTGGAGGCCACGACAGGAATGAGAGTGGGATATGGAACTCGACGCTGCTGCGGTAGGCGATGTCATCAAGCGGCTGCGCCGCGCCGAGGGCCAGATCCGTGGCGTGATCGCCATGCTGGAATCCGGCCGCGACTGCGCCGAGGTCGTGACCCAGCTCGCCGCCGTATCGCGGGCGCTCGACCGGGCCGGCTTCAAGATCATCGCGACCGGGCTCCGGCAGTGCGTCACCGCCGAGGAGACGGGTGAGGGCCAGAAGTTGGATGTGGCCCAGCTGGAGAAGCTGTTCCTCTCCCTGGCCTGAAGCGACACGAACTGGCGGCGCCGAACTGGCGGGTGCGTAGCCCGCGGAAGTCGACTTCAGCCGGGCGCAACCAGTCCAAGATCGCTGCAACGACGGCGAGTCTTCGAGTCCGCTGTCGTCCCGGCAGCCGCTTCGCCCGTCTCCGCATGAGGTTATGACGCCGTGCGGGGTGGCTTGGTCAGATCGTGCGGATGACGACGAAGGCGGCGACGCCGAAGACGAGGTAGGCGAACAGGCGTTGCAGGCGGCGGGTGGGTACTCGGGTGGCGAGCCGGGCGGCCGCGAGGGATCCGGCGATCGCGGTGACGGTGAAGGCCGTGGCGATTGGGTAGTCGATCGGGGCGTCGCCGGCGTGCGCGGCGAATCCGGCGGCCGAGTTGATCACGATGATCAGCAGTGAGGTGGCGACGGCGGCGGGCATGTCCAGGCCGAGCAGCAGGACCAGGGCCGGGATGATGAGGAAGCCGCCACCGACGCCGAACAGCCCGGTGAGGAAGCCGACCGCAATCCCGGTGCCGATGGATTTGGGCAGGCAGCCGCGCCAGTTGACGCCGCCGCCGGGCAGGGCGCAGTCACCACCCGCGTCACCGGTCTCGCGCAGCATCCGCAGTCCCGCCGCCACCATGAGCGCGGCGAATCCGATGAGTACGAGGCGCGGGTCGAGCAGGTGGTTGACGGCGGCGCCGGCGAACGCGGCGAGGGCGCCGGTGCCGCCGACGATGCCGGCGATGCGCCATTGCACCAGGCCGGCGCGCAGCCGCGGAAGCAGGGCGGCGGCCGAGGAGATACCGACGACCAGCAGTGATGTCGGTACGGCCGCGGCGAGGGGCTGGCCCGCGCCGTAGACCAGCGCGGGGACCGCGAGGATGGACCCGCCGCCGCCGAGCAGGCCGAGCAGCACGCCGATGAGGGCGCCGAATCCGACCGCCGCGGTCAACGCGGGTCCCTGGAGTGGCCGTTGGTCCGCATGGCCGCCTACCTGAGGTTGTCGGTCAGGGCGGCTACGACCTGGTCGAGGTCGGTGCGGGGGCCGCGGTTGTAGGGCAGTCTGGATAGCAGCATGCCCATGGCGCAGGTGTTGGTGAGCGCGGCGACGGCGAGGCCGCCGCCGATGAGCGCGGCGATCCATTTGGCCGGCTCGAACGCGATACTGGCCAGCACGGCCAGCAGGACGATGCCACCGGCAACAAGGCGGACCTGTCGTTCCAGGTCCCAGCGTGGGATGCCGGTGGTCACCGGCGCGCCGGCGGCCTGCCACGCGGTGATGCCGCCCTGCAGGATCCGCAGGTTCGGCAGGCCGGCGACGCGCAGGCCCTGTTCGGCCTGGGTGGCGCGTTGCCCGGAGCGGCAGACGAGCACGACCTGCTCGTCGAGGTGGTGGCGTAGCTCGTCGCGGTGTTCGCGCAGCAGGTCCAGCGGCACGTTGTACGAGCCCGGTACATGGGCGGTTTCGAACTCCGCGGGGGTACGCACGTCGATCAGCCGGGGCGCGGTACCGGCCGCGACGAGCTCTCGGAGGGTGGCGACATCGAGCGTGGCCGGGCCGTTGCTGCCGGTGGTGTCGTTGCTCATGGGGGTGGGGTTCTCCTGAGTCTCGCAGGCGCGTGTTCGTCCTGAGGGTGTCCGGGTCGCGGGGCGAATCAGGGCCTCGAGGCGGCAGTGCGCTCAGCGAGGACCGCGAACCTCGTCCATGTCGAGGTCCCGGAAGCTCTGGATTACCTGCTCGAGTGCGGCGGCCGGCAACGCGCCAGGCTGGGCGAAGACCAGCACACCGTCACGGAAGACCATCAAAGTCGGGATCGAGCTGATCCGGGCAGCCGCGGCCAAATGATGTTCGGTCTCGGTGTCGACCTTGCCGAACACGACGTCCGGGTGCTGCTCGCTGGCGCGTTCGACGACCGGCGCGAAGCTGCGGCACGGCCCGCACCACGCCGCCCAGAAGTCAACCAGCACGATCGGGTTGTCGGTGACCGTCTGCTCGAAAGAGCCCTTGGTCAAGGTCACGCTTGCCATCATCGCCTCCACGGGCTGTCGGGATTCGCTACTCCCAATATACCCCCGGGGGTATGCATGCGGTTCGCTGTGAATCAGTCCATACCTCCGAAGCTTTGTCGCTCCCGGCGCTGCCCGCTATCGTCGGCTCAGATACCCCAGGGGGTATCCGATAATAAGGGTGGCGGCCTCGCACCCCACCCGCCACCCGGGCAGCCAAACGGTCGCTCGGCGAAACCTCGAAAGGGCCGCGCATGTTGTTCATGCAGTACTACCTCGACTGTATGTCGCAGGCGTCATACCTGATCGCCGACGAGAGCACCTGCCAGGCCGTGCTGGTCGACCCACGCCGCGACATCGCCGAGTACCTCGCCGACGCCGACGCACATGGGCTGAGCATCGAAGGGGTCATCAACACCCACTTCCACGCCGACTTCGTCGCCGGGCACCTGGAAGTCGCCGCCGCCACCGGAGCCTGGATCGGCTACGGACAGCGCGCCGAGACGGAGTACCCGATCCGCAAGCTCGCCCACGGGGACCGCATCAGCCTCGGCGAGACCACCTTGGAGATCATGGAAACCCCGGGGCACACCCCGGAGTCGATCAGTGTGCTGGTCTACGAACACCCCGGCGACACCGTGCCGTACGGGGTGCTGACCGGCGACGCGCTGTTCATCGGCGACGTCGGCCGACCGGACCTGCTCGCCTCGGCCGGTGTCACCGCCGACGAACTCGGCCGCATGCTCTACGACAGCGTGCAACACAAACTGATGGGCCTACCGGATGCAGTACGGGTCTTCCCCGCGCACGGCGCCGGATCCGCCTGCGGCAAGAGCCTGTCCACCGAACGGCAGTCCACCGTCGGTGAACAACGCCGCACCAACTACGCCTGCGCCCCGATGGACGTCGAGCAGTTCCTCACCCTGGTCACCGGCGGACAACCGGCCGCCCCCAGCTACTTCGCCTACGACGCCGCCCTCAACCGCCAGGCCCGCGCCCTGCTCGACCACTCGAGCGGACCCCGCGCGCTCAGCGCCGCCGAGTTCACCGCCGCCCGCACATCGGGCGCCCTGGTCGTCGACGCCCGCGACCCGCAGGAGTACGCGGCCGGATACGTACGCGGCTCGCTCAACATCCCGGCCGACGGCCGCTTCGCCGAAACCGCCGGCACCGTCATCGCACCCGGCCGGCAGCTGTTGGTCGTGGCCGCCCCTGACCGGGCAGCCGACACCGTTCTGCGCCTGGCCCGCGTCGGCTTCGACACCGTCGCCGGATACCTCGCCGACCCCGAAGCCAGCCTCGCCGATGTGGCAGACCAGCTGACCCAGGCCAGCCGGCTCACCGTGCCCGACCTGCACACGGCACTGCAGCAGCCGGTCCCGCCGCTGGTGCTCGACGTGCGCAACGCCAGCGAACGCGACACCGGCGCCATCGCCGACGCCCTGCACATCCCCCTCGCCGAACTACCCCACCGCCTCGACGAGATCCCCACCTACCGGCCCGTCGTCGTGCACTGCGCCGGCGGCTACCGCTCCTCCGTAGCCGCCAGCCTGCTCCGCGCCCACGGCCACCCCGACGTCTCCGACTTGATCGGCGGCTACAACGCCTGGCACACCATGCTGCACCCCACCAAAGCGTAGGAAGCAAGATGACCCCACGACCACGCGCAGCCGCCACGCTCGCCATGAGCGCAAGCCTGATCACCGCCGCAACCGGCTGCACCGACGCCGGCCCGCCCATCGCCGGCCAGGCCGCCGCGCGGACGCTGATCGACGTACGCACTCCCGCCGAGTTCGCGGGCGGACATCTGCGGAACGCCCTCAACATCGACGTACAGTCGCCCACCTTCACGTCGGACGTCGGCCGGCTCGACCGGTCCGGCAGCTACCTCATCTACTGCCGGTCCGGCAACCGGGCCGAATCCGCCATCACCATCATGCGCACCTTGGGCTTCACCGACCTGATCAACGGCGGCGGATACGACCAACTCAAGTCCACCGGCGTCCCCACCGCCTAACCACCGTCCCCACCTAGGAGATTCTCATGTGCCGATCAGTACCATGCCGCACCTGCGGGAAGACCACCTGGGCCGGCTGCGGCCAGCACGTCGACCAAGTAATGCGCGACGTGCCCAGCGGTCAGCGCTGCCCCGGACACACCGACGAGGAACCGGCGCCGCCCCGCGGACTCTTCGGCCGGCTCTTCGGCCGCTGAAGAACCCAGGCACCTACAGCGAACATCATGCCCACGCACCCACACCGGCCGCGGCGGCCGGGCCAGCTCCAACACCCCGGCCGCCGCGGCCAGCCCGTCCTCGCCGACGGGCCGGAAGACCCGGCCATCGCCACGCGCGCCAGCCCGGCCGGTGCGGCATGACCGCCACCACCACCGCACCCGTACGGCTGGGGCTGCGCGCCAACCTGGCGCAGTTCTCCTTGCTGGTCGCGGTCAACGCCCTCGTCGGCGGTCTGCTCGGGCAGGAACGCACGATCCTGCCGGTGCTGGCCGAACGGGACTTCCACCTCACCGCGTACACCGCGGCGCTGACCTACATCCTGGCCTTCGGCGCCACCAAGGCGATCACGAACTTCTTCGCCGGCACCCTGTCCGACCGCCACGGCCGCAAACCCGTCCTGCTCGCCGGCTGGCTGATCGGCGTACCCGTACCCCTGATGATCATCTGGGCGCCGTCCTGGGGATGGATCGTCGCGGCCAACGTGCTGCTCGGCGTCAACCAGGGCCTGGCCTGGTCGACCACCGTCATCATGAAGATCGACCTCGCCGGGCCGGCACGGCGCGGCCTGGCCATGGGCCTGAACGAGGCCGCCGGATACCTCGCGGTCGCCGGCACCGCCCTGGCCACCGGATGGCTCGCCGCCGAGCACGGACTACGTCCCGCACCGTTCCTGCTCGGCCTCGGCTACGCCGGCGTCGGCCTCGGCCTGTCCGCACTGTTCGTCCGGGAGACCCGCGAGCACGCCGGCGCTGAAGCCGCCCACCACCAGGCCGTTTACGGCGACCACCACGGCGACCTGCGCACCGGTCAGGTCGCGGCCTTGGTGTCTTGGAGGGAACCGGCGCTGGCGTCGGCAAGCCAAGCCGGCCTGGTCAACAACCTCAACGACGGGCTGGCCTGGGGCCTGTTCCCGCTGCTGTTCGCCACCGCCGGCCTGTCGCTGACCCGGATCGGGGTCCTGGCCGCGCTCAACCCCGCCGTCTGGGGCCTCGCCCAGGTCGTGTTCGGACCCGCCTCCGACCGCTACGGCCGCAAGCCCTTCATCGTCGCCGGAATGCTAGCCCAGGCCGCCGCCCTCGCCGCCGTCGCCGCCGCCACCTCGTTCACCGCCTGGGCCCTCGCCGCCATCCTGCTCGGACTCGGCACCGCCGCGGTCTACCCGACCCTGCTCGCCACCCTCGGCGACGTCGCACACCCGACCTGGCGCGCCCGCGCCGTCGGCGTCTACCGCCTCTGGCGCGACGGCGGCTTCGCCATCGGCGCCATCCTCGCCGGAATCATGGCCGACCTGGCCGGCATCCGCGCCGCCGTGTGGGTCGTCGCCGCCCTCACCGCCGCCTCCGGGCTACTGGCCTGGGCAAGGATGTACGAAACCCACCCACGCTGACCCCATCATCAAGCCACGCGAGCGCCGCACACCGCCAGGCAGGGCCAGCCTGCCACCTCGCCTGCCGACGAGCACGACGTCCTCGACCGAATCCGCGCCCGGAAGCCGCTGGTGTCTGATGCGCGGTCGGCCGGGTCGCCGCCTGCACGGTCCCCGCCGGCAGCGCCCACGCATCGTGGCCGAACTGCGCGACGGCCTCAGCGAGGCAATCACCGGCCGCCCGTGCAGCCGGAATGTAGCCCTCGAGCGGGGCGGCCGCCGCCGCGATCACCTTCGTCGGCGACCCGAGGCAGGTCGCCGACGAAATCTCCGACGCCGACCATAAGTCGGTTCAAGCTCACTACCCAGGGGCGGGCATTGCCGCACAGAGTCGACCCCCTTGTCGGTCTTGCCGGCGGCGACTCTGCTCTGGTTCGTCAATGGCTGGCAGCGCGGTAGCACCCGTACGATTCAGCTATCACACGTGTCGCTCGCTATCTGAGCTGGCGGCAGAGGCCCGCCAAGGTGCGCGGATTTGTTGCGATGAGGAGCCCTACTAACCTCGCCGATCCCGCCTCTCACCGGGCGCGCGCGCCAATGGAACGCAACTTCAGCTCGAAGCCATGGATGGCCGCCACGTACGCTTCCAGCGCGGCGCTCCATCTGTCCGATTGGTCGAAGGCGTTCCGCAATAAGCGATGAAGATTTCGTAGCTGCTCGACATCGGCCAGCAGTGGCTCACTTCCAGGCGTAGCCGCGAATCTTGTTCCGACGCGATAGCGGTCCGCGCTGCCTTTGTGGACGTTTGCCAGAGGAAGGCCTGCGTCGTGGGCTTCGATGAGGTCTCCCGCGAGCTGGTGATGGACAGCGAGCAGCTCGGCGCCGTTGTCCAGCAGGCGCTGGAGCTGGATCTTCCGCCACTCGTACCGTCGTCTGACGATGTCGGTGAGAACGACGAGGAGTCCGCCTATCAGGACGCCGACCAGCGACGTGAGGGCCTGCATGGTTTCACTGTCGGCGACGCGGTCAACAGCTACCAGCAATGGTCAGAAGTCGGTCCATGGCGGCGCGGATGCGGGCTTCGGGCCTCGTTGCGGATCCACCACGCTTGCGGTGGTTACCCTGCCGCCGGTCGGCGGACTCCTCAACGAATAAGACCTCCGGAGAGTCGTGCGCGGAGGTGTCAGACCGCGAAACCCCGTACCGCTCGTGCAGGCCCGGTACCGAGAGTGACCTTCGAGGCACCGGATCGCGGCTAGATCCGTGCGGCGACGTTAGGCTACTCGTCATGGCCAGCCGAGTAGGGGACATCGTCGTCGACTGCAACGACCCGGAGCTGCTGGCGTCGTTCTGGTCAGCAGTGCTCGGCTACCGAATCTTCGCGCGAGACGAGAGCGGAGTGGCCATCCGAGGGGCTACGGTCAGTCCGGACATCTTGTTCATCCGGGTGCCCGAGCAGAAGCGCACAAAGAACCGCCTGCATTTCGACGTGTGCCCTACCGATCGGGCGCAGGAGGACGAGCTGACCCGGCTGCTGGATCTTGGAGCGAAACGGTCGAGCATCGTCGGCAGCGGTAGCTGGGTGGTCATGGAGGACCCGGAAGGCAATGAGTTCTGCCTGATGTCCAAGCGGATCGCGAAGGAACCGGCGCCGTTCCACGACGCGTAGCGAGCCGCGACGCACTCAACTCAGATTCGGATATCGCCAAGGTCGCGGACCGTTACGCCGTGTAGTTGTTGATCTGGCTCAATGCGGCGGTCCCCTCGGTGCCATGCCCGACGCGGTGGTGCTCAGCCTCCTGATCCAGCTGCGCCGCAAAGGTGGCCAGCGTCTTCGGAGCTGGTGTGGCGTTTTCGGTGATTGCTGGTGTGTCGGCGTGGCTGTCCTCCGCAGGGGTGACGGCATGGCCGTGGCCAGTGTGGGGTGGGTGAATGTCGTCGAGGAGGGCGTGGTTCTGGTCGGCTTGCGGGTGGTATCGGTGGGGGAGCAGCCGTTTCTTCTGGATCGCGGTGATCGGTATGCCGTCTCCTGCGTCGTCGTCTTTCTCGTCTGGTGGTGGTTCGTTCGATGCCTGGGTGCAGGCGTCGGTAACGACTCGGCGGCGTGGCCGGTCGCCCGGGAAGCCCGGCCCTGGCCTGTTGCGGTTCGCTTTCTATGGGCGGATTTCGACGATTGAGTATCAGGATCCGGTGTCGTCGCGGGCGTGGCAGATGAGGCGGCGGGTCGGGTGGTCGCGGGCCGTGGCCGGATCGTGGTGGAGTTTTTCGACGTTGGTGTGTCGCGCAGTGTGCCGTGGCCGCGACGTGCGCAGGCGGCGGCGTTGTTGGCTGCGGCGGCGGATCCGGACCGCTGTTTTGACGCGGTGGTAGTGGGTGAGTTCGAGCGGGCGTTCGCCGGCGATGAGGCGCCGGTGCTGATTGCGTTGCTGGAGTCGTTTGGGGTGCAGGTGTGGCTGCCGGAGGCGCGTGGCCGGATTGATCTGGGCGAGCCCGAGGATCGGGCGTTGCTGCGGATGCTGGGGCATCGGTCGGAGTACGAGGTCTTGCGGAATCGGTTTCGGACCGGTGCGGCGATGGCGGCGCAGGTTCGGGAGCAGGGCCGCAACGTGGGTGGGCGGCCGCCGTACGGGTATCGGCTGGTGGATGCGGGCCCGCATCCGAAGCTCATGCATGCGGCCTGGGGCCGGCGCCGTCATCGCCTGGATGTTGATCCGGTGACGGCTCCGCATGTGCGGTGGATTTTCGAGCGGCGCCGGGAGGGGATGAGTATGGCGGCGATCGCCCGGTCGTTGAACGAGCGGGGTGTCGCGTCGCCGGGCGTCTATGACCGTGAGCGGAATCGGCATCGTGTCGGGTCGGTGTGGACGCTGCGGACGGTGGCCGCGATTGTGGAGAATCCCCGGTACACCGGTCGGCAGGTGTGGAACCGGCAGTTCACCGATCATCGGGAGGCGGTTCCGGGGGACAGGCGGTCGAGCCAAGGGCCGGCGCGGGTCTGGAATTCGCGTACCGATTGGGTGATCTGCGAGGAGCTCACCCACCCGCCGCTGGTCAGTGACGACGACTTCCTGGCGGTGCAGCAGATCACGGCTCTGGAGAAGCCGGAGGACGGGCGGGCGCGGCGGTATCCGTTCCGGGGTTTGCTGGTCTGCGGGGTGTGCGGGCGCCGGTTGGAGGGTCACTGGGTGAACCGGCGGGCGGCGTACCGGTGCCGGCACGGCCGCACCAGCGCTCATCCGCGCGATGCCGACGGGCCGCGGTGGGTGTACTGGTCACAGGCCCGTCTGACCGAAGCGTTCGCCGGTCTGGATGCCGATCTGGCACAGCCTGGTGATCCGGACGGTGCGGCCGCGTATCTGCGCGCCCGGGACGCCGTCGTCGTGTGTGGCCCGCGCACGATCGCGATCGAGAATGCAGTCCTGGACGAGGAGGGCCCTGTCGAGCCGAGGCAGGAAGTCGGCGCCGTTCAGCTTGAACTCCCGTTGCCATCGCCGGGGGTCCGGGTGCGGGGCCGAAAGAGTCTCCGGAAGCCGAAAGCCCGAAGCCGAGGACGGCGTCGGAAAGGCAGAACCCCCAGCCAAGACCGACGTCGTAGGACGTCAAGATCTTTCTTGGGGGTTAACGTGTCCGGCCGATGCGATTGCGGCTTCTGCGATCAGACCGAAACAACGCGGTCACTTGAAGGACCCGAGCGAGCCTCGTGCCCTTGACCAGCCGGTGGGCGCTCAACCGTAATCGCCCGCCGGGAGCACGGCAGCACGGCAGCCCTGCCCCGGACCCGGCGTGAGCGCCGCGTTCTCTCGGCCAGATGCGCGCGCACCGGACGCGTGCTGATCGATCTGTGTCACAGCATGTCGAGCACGGTCTCTACCCGTGCCGCCAAGACGGGATCCATGGTGCCCTCGACACGGACGCTGACGACTGCGCTGCCCGGCGATCGCGCCAGCCGGACGTTCAGTGGGGGCGCACCCGCCAACGGGTACTCGAACCAGGCATCGGTCGATTCGTCGTCGGTGTCGTCCAGCGCACCGATCAAGGCGGCTTCGTCCAGCCCGTCGTAAGGATAGCCGATGTAGGCACTGATCTTGCGAAACAGCTCGACAAGGTGATCCTCGAAGACCCACCCGGCGACCGATGGCACATCCCCGCGGCGGTCCGCGGCCGCGGTCGCCGCATCCGATCCGGGTCGAGGCGACACGAGCCGTTCTGCTTGCGGGTCGTAACAGTCCAGCCCATGCAAGCCGGCCAGGGCAGGCAGAGCGTCCACAGCCTTCCAGTGAAACGGCAGGGTGAGCCCCACGAACCGGTCCGCCAGGTCGGTGCGTCCCCAGGGCTGCCGCCGGCCCAGGTCGGCGTGCCACGGGCTGATCATGTCAGCCAGCTCCGGCCACCGGCGTAGCAGCTCCGCGCGGAAAGCAACAACCCGATCATCGGGTACCAGCGCCTCGGCCCGCTCCTCGGCAAGCCGATCAGCCAGCCGGCCCGGATCGTGCCCCGTTCCCGAGGGCCAGAAGTACAGGTCGTAGCTCACCCGCAGCAAGATAACGATCGTGCGAGAGCGGCGCATCCCGGCGCGAGCTGGTGCCCGCCGACGAGGCGAGCCGTGACGGTGCCGAGCAGATGCGAGGCGGCGCGAGCGCGCGCTGTCCCAGGTGGTCTGGGGTCCTCAGATTCGGTCCGCGTACGCCTCGGCCACGCGTTTGATGTGAGCGGCGCGTTGCTTGAGCAGCCGTCGTAGGTACGGGGCGAGCAGGAGCCGGGTCACCACCGCCCCCACTAGCCCGAGTGGCGCGTCGACGGTCATGCGATCGGTCATCTGCGTCCCGGCATCCCCCAGGTCGTGGAACAGATGCTCATGACGCAACATGCGGAATGGGCCACGGGTCTGCTCGTCGACGAACAGATGCGGACGGTCATGGACGGTGATCCGGCTGACCATGCTCCAGTATCGGCCCAAGTGACGGGCGTGAAAGGTGACCTCGTCGCCGAGCGCGAGCCGCCGCCGGCCGGTGCTCGTTGTCGCCGTCTCCTGGCTGCCGGGCAGTGAAGCGGCATGCACATCCACGTCGAGTTCCAGGTCGAAGATCACCTCCGGAGCAGCCTTCACGACCGTCACGATCTCAACCACCGCGGGCACGTCGGCAGCATAGACCGACATTCCAGGACACCAGCGTCTCGGCCAAAGGTAGTACACGCGCTCGCCGGTCCACGAGCACCGACAGTGACCGCCACACCGAGCGGCGCGCGATGACTGCGGCATGAGCGCGAATCCACAAAAGCAATGGCGGGCAGGTGGCTTTCATGGCGTGGATGCAGATCCGGCCCGGGTGGGTGGAGCTGGTCTACGCATCGGTCGCCTCAACGGCGAGCAGTGAAACATCGACCGTACGCTAGGCAGCGGTCAAGCCATGGCACGCTCGGAAGCGTCGAGCCATTGCAGATACCACGCTGCGAACGTCACCGGCGTCACCCCGCCCGGCCCGACGAGCGGACGCAGGTCGATCTCGTCGACTCGCGGGTCGTCCCACATCTGCCCTCGAGCGGGACCGCTGACCACCAGCCACGTGCGCTGCGCACACCCGATGTGCTCCAGGCAGATCGCGCCGGCCGTCGACGCGTCGTCCCACAACAGCGCGACGACGCGCTCGTCGTACGCCTGCATCGCGATGTCGAACGTGTCCAAATCGTCGAAGTCCGCCTCATCGGGACAGCCCTGCCGCAGCTCGGCGAGCGCGGCCGAACCGATCCGCTGCACCGGGAAAGGCATCGCGAGCAGCGGCACGCTCGTCAGGTCGGCGCCGTCGCCGTGCCAGCGCCAGATCCCGGCCGGCTCGCGGCGGACCGGAAAGACACCGTACGTGGGACCCGCGCCACCGGCACCCACCTCCGTGAGGAACGAGCGATACTCCTCTGGCAGGGCCACGCCGAGGTATCCCTCGAGATCGTCCAGCTCATCGGCGGACAGGGCTGGTTCTAGCAGGAATCCGTGTCCGGATGCGCCAAAGACCCGTCCGTCGCCGCCGCGCACGCGCAGCGCCTCGACCCGTTGCCGTACGCCCGTCCAAACCGACACCGGGCCTCCTCGTCGTACTCGTGGCCGCTCGAACCGCCAGCAGAATAGGTGTCCGATCTCAGCCGAGCCAAGATCTTCGACCCGTCCACTTCCCGCCGCATGACGAGCGACAGCGCATGGCCTCGGGAGTCTTCCTCAAGCTGTCCCCAGCGCTGGGAACGAGGCACTATCCGGCAGGGGAACTCCACCGGCAAGATACACATGGTGACCCAGTTACCTCGGCATGCTGGAGAGCCGCACGTACCACCTGGGCTCCGCGCATTATCGGCGGCCGATCAGTGCTTTGGCCACAGACGTGACTCAGCGGTCGCACCACCGACCTCGCGATTGTCCGAAACACGCTCGCAGGTAGAACGAAGTTCACCTATGGTCGCAAGGTGCAGATCTATGTCGACGGCCCGGATGGACATTTCACGCCACTCGAGGGCGAGGAGCTCGAACGCGCGAGAGAAGCACTGTGGCGAAGCGACCTGATCTCCTTCGCCGATAAATACGTAGACCAGGATCTCTGCATGGAGCACCCTGCCTTCGATGAGTTCTACCGCAGGCTCTCGGCGCTTGTCTGGCTCCACCGCACGGTTGATCAAGGAGTCGAGGCGATCTCCGCTAAGCATGCACACTCAAAGCGGACCGGAGATCATCGCATGTCGGGCTGGGCCGGCGAGTGCGACATGCTACTGGATGACGAGATCTATCTCAGGGAAGACCTCCTAAAGATCAACTCGGGGGCGTTGATAGCGAGTTGCGCTGCAGCCCTGGAATCACTGGCCAGCGCTTTGCTTGATCGGGTTGAGGATCGCTCGCTACGTCGGCAGGGATTGCAGCGGAAGATAGAGGCAATCTTGGAACGATGGCCGGACGTCGACGATCCGGATGGGATCAAGCAGGAAGTTAAATGGATAGCGGATCGCCGCAATGCGTTCGCGCATTCATTACTTGATGAGGTTGATGTCTCGGAGCGCATTCGGAAAACTTGGACATTCGATCCGGCAGCGGTTGAGGAGGCCTTTGTTCGAGTAGGGTCGGTTGCTGGTCGTCTCGCGGAATGTTGGCTAATAGAATCAGACTCGGCCGTTGAAACCTGACCGCTGGGGGTGCCTTTCCCCGATCTGTATCCTCCGGCTTGAGGTGCAACCGCATCTCAAACCCAGAAGCACTCTTCTCGGCTAGATCCGGGCGTCCGCGGGCAAGCTATCCATCACCCTCTGGAGCTGAGGGCTCTGGTGGTGTTACAGCAATGCCACCCGTGCCGGAAGATCAATTATAGGCTCCGGGGCGGCCGTCAGAGCAGGACTAGGGCGCTCAGGATGGTCGGGTCGGCCTCGACGACGTCGCCCGGAGGAGGGGCCGTGATGGCGGCTGGCGTCCCGTAGTCGGTGAACCGGAAGATCGTGGGTCGCGTGGGGTTCTTCGGGTCGGCGTAGAGGTCGATCTCGGCGAAGCGTCCTTGATCGTCGAGGGTGGCGCTGACCTTCAGATCCTTGCGGGTCGGGTGGGACGTGTACGGCGACTGCGTGATGGTGCGGGTGCCGGTGAACGTACGGTCGCCGGTCTTGGTGACGCGTTTGGCCTGGAGCGCCGGATTAGCCAGGTTCCACGGGAACTTGTCGTTGAACACGACGGAGTACTCGCGGCCGTTCAGCAGCGGGGTGTGCGCCCAGCCGCCCGCGTTGAGGCGCTCGAGAATGGCGGGATCGATGAACGTGGAATCCGGAAGTTTGCCGGTCACCTGCACGTACAGCTCGGTTCCGACTCGGCGTACGACGTAGTACTTGCCGGTGATCTCCCAGTTTCCGGTCTTGGCGTCCACCGTGCCGGTATAGCCGTACAGGTCACCTCCGGTGTCCTGGGCGAAGTGCGCGGACTCGGTGCCGAGCCGGGCTTTCGCCGCGGCGAAAGCCTGCGCGGGATCAGCCGGGATGCTGACCGCCGGCACCGGGGACGGGCTCGCGACGGGCGCATGGTCCGCGCTGGTGGAGCAGCCGGCCGCTCCCGCGAGCACCATCGCGCCCGTGATCATCAGCCGCCGTGTCCACATCCTGATGCCTTGTTTCATGGTCATGAGGGTGATCACTGTAGCGGTGTCGCCAGGCCCTGCGCCGGGTAGACCGCCAAGGGGATGTCGCCGCCGACACGCAGTCCGGATTCGTCGTCAACGTGCGCTCCCGTCAGCGTGATCAAGCGTGCGCTCATCGGCCATGAGCGGTCCCCAGCGGTCCTCGACGTCCGTCACGCGCGGTGACTATCCAGCGGCAGGCGCACACGATCGGCGGCATGAGCGTGCACCCACTACCGCGGCACCGCATGAGCGCGGCAATGACCACTCAGGGCAAGCGCCGGTCTGCCCGGTCACGTAGGGAGCCGGCGCGGAGGTCCCGCAGGAACGCCCGCACGTCATCAAGTCGGCGCTGGGTTAGTTCGGTGAGCCGTTCGCTGAACTTGGCCGGGTCCAGGTAGGCAGAGAGCCCGGAACGGTAAGCGGCCTCGAGTAGCTCGACCCCGAGGTCGTAGTCGTGGATGCCCGGGTTGGATGAGACGGTCCAGACCCGCTCGTCCGGGCCGATCAGCCAGGCACCTCCGGGCTCCGGCCTCCCCGCGTCGTCTACACAGACGCCCGACCACAACACTCCGTCTCCAGCCGGCGTAACACGGAACGAGTGCCCCTCTGGCGGCTGTCCCATCTTAGCAGCCATGACGGCGACGGCGCGCTCCGAGTCCAACTCGATGTGTTGATCCATGGCAGCAACGGTAGGCGCCGGGCGCACTCAAC
>NZ_JAOSZE010000045.1 GCF_025630775.1 Actinoplanes sp. KI2 | reverse complement strand
GGCCCGATCCAGACGACGTCACCGACACCCGGCGACACCGGGTCCCCGTCACCGTCCCAGTCGACGCCGCCCGCCGGATCGGGCCGGATCGTCGGCGCCCAGTCCGGAAGGTGCATCGACGTGCCGAACGCCTCGCACAACAACGGCACCCGGGTGCAGCTCTACGACTGCAACGGCCAGACCAACCAGGCGTGGACGCTCACCTCGAGCAAGCAACTGCAGGTGTACGGCAACATGTGCCTGGACGCCGCCGGCTCCGGCAACGCCTCTGCCGTGCAGATCTACAGCTGCAACGGTCAGTCCAACCAGCAGTGGAACGTGAACTCGAACGGCACCATCACCGGCGTCCAGTCCGGACGCTGCCTGGACGTCTGGGGCACCGGCAACGGCCAGCAGGTCCAGATCTACGACTGCAGCGGTCAGGCCAACCAGCGGTTCAGCCTGAGCTGATCCCGCTGAATCGACAGCGGTGTGGCGGCAACCGCCGCCACACCGCTGTTTCGTGTCTACCGACGCCTCAGGATCTGATCCACTGCTGGTTGCTGCCCCCGTTGCAGGTCCACAGTTCGACCGCCGTGCCGTTGGCGGTGGCCGCGCCGGTCACATCCAGGCACAGCCCGGACGCGACGCCGGTGATGGTGCCGTCGGAGTTGATCCGCCACTGCTGGTTGGTCGCACCGGTGCAGGACCAGATTCGGATCCGGGCGCCGTTGGCGGTGCTCGGCGCGTCGAGGCACTTGTTGCCGTAGACGGTGAGCTGGTTGCCGGAGGTGGCCGTCCAGGTCTGGTTGGCGCCGTTGTTGCAGTCCCAGATCTGCACGACCGCGCCGTCAGCCTGGCTCTGCCCGTTCACGTCGAGGCACCGGTTGGAGCCGGCCCCGCGGATCTGCCCGGTCGGGCTCTGGCCGCCGCCGAGCGGGGTGATCGACAGGTTGTCGAACTGAGCCGTGACGCCCTGGCCGGTGGCGTAGCCGACCTGTCCGGCCACCCAGGTGGAGTCGGACACGCTGCCCACGGTGGTGCCGTCGATGGCCGCGGTCAGGGTGCTGCCGTTGAGGGTGAGCGACAGGTTGTGCCAGCGGCCGGTGCCCAGGGCCGACACGGTGCCACTGGCGAGAGTTCGCTGGTTGCCGCCGGTGCTGTTGCTGCGGATGGACCACGAGCCGTTGTCGGCCACCCGCAGGTAGTAGGCGTTGAGGCTCTGCGGCTGCTCGTGGTTGTAGTTGGTGGCCCGGCCGACGAGCTGGGCGTAGCCGGACTTCTCCAGCATGACGTCGGAGGAGACGGTGTAGTTGCGCCAGCTGAGATCGCCCAGCAGGGTGAACGGCTCGGCGTGGCCGGAGGTCCAGTAGATCGGCGCCTGCTCCGACATCTGGCGAACGCACTGACCGGCGCGGCCGCCCCCGCACCCGACCACCTCGAACGAGCCCTGGTGGTCCATCAGGTACTTCGCTTCCCGCCCGGGCTGGTAGCTGTCGAAGTCATCGCCGTACGGCAGCTGAAGGTTGCCCTGCGCCGGGCTGGTGGCGGTGCCTTTGCCCGGCCCGGTGGTCGTCGTGACGCTGTAGACGTAGCCGGGCTGGACGGTCAGCGAGAACGTCCCGTTCGACGGGGTGACGTCGGCGCGCTTGACGAAGTAGTCGGCGGTGCTGCCCGACCGGACATTGGTGGACCACACGTGCACCGTGCCGGTGGACAGGCCGCCGGTGACGGTGAAGGTGAGATCCTGCGCCGCGGTGGCGTCCATCGTCTCGATGATGGTGCTGTAGTCGGTGTTGTTGGTGGACTTGAGCGACACGTAGCTGCCGTTGCTCTTGTTGCCGTTCAGGTAGCCCGAGGAGCTGTCCAGGTACCGCCAGCCGGGCGCGGTGAACTGGGTGGTGTGCGCCATCACCCAGGCGTTCTTGCCGATCGAGTACGAGCCGGACCACGGTTGCGACGCCACCGCCAGCCCCGTGGTGCTCCACGGAATGTTCGGGGTGATCGCGGCGATGACCGGCCAGTTGAGGTACGCGGTCATCCTGCCGTCGATGTAGTCCCGGTTGATGCCCCGGGCCAGTGCCTGGGCGCCCGCGTTGTAGTCGTCGGAGCCGTTCTCGCTGGCCCACAGCGGCTTGCCGGAGTTGATGGCGTTCGCCGAGCTCGGGCAATCGGTCTGCGCGCTGCGGTACCCGCAGACGTAGTGGCTGCCGAACACCCCCACCGCGTTGGCGAAGGCGGAGTCGCGCTGGGCGTCGTCGGCCGCGGCCCAGCCGAACTCATCGGATGCCACGATCTTCACGTTGGGGTATCCGCGCGAGTTCAGCGCCGAGCGCAGGTTCTTGTACCAGGTCAGATCCCGGCCGCGCTCGTTCCAGCCACCGAGGTAGTCGATCGTCAGCCCGTGCGAGGCGGCACATCCGAGCCACGCGATCAGGTAGTCGATCGCATCGCTGGACCAGAAGTTGCCGTTGCCGATCCAGCCGGGCGCTCCCCAGGACAACCCGACGAGCTTGATGTTCGGGTTACGAGCCTTGGCCTGACCCATCAGCCACCACTCGTACCCGCGGTCGCAGTTCACACTGCCCCGGGTGTGCTCGTGGCTCGGTTCCGCGCCGGAGGTCGAGTTGGTGTCGCCGCCGATCTCCACCTTGAGGATCTGCATCGCCGCGCCGTAGCCCGGCTTGAACAGGTAGTCGAGGATGTCGCTGCGCTGCGGTTCGGGATAGTCGGCCAGCAGGCGGCTGTTGCCACCGCCACCGCTGATGGCACCGACGCCGTCGAGGGTCCGGCCGCCGGATGTGCCGTTGATGGTGATCGCCGTCGCGGCGTTTGCCGGCGCCGGGAAGGCGACCAGCGTGGTGGCCAGCAGCACAAGAAGCCCGGCCGCCGCCGGCCACGGTCTGCCACCCGCACGTATTCTCATCGGAAGCCCTTCCATGTCGGCCGGTACCGTCGGGTCTCAGACCGCGACGATCGTCCATTGCAGATTCGTGCTCGGGTCCGGCGCCCAAAGTTTCACCGGGGCGCCGACGGTGGCGACGCCGCCGCTGTCCAGGACGGTGCCGGTGCCGCGGTTGAGGATCTGGTAGCGGCCGTTGCCCATGTCGGTGAGCTGCCACTGCTGGTTGGCGCCGCCGTTCCAGGAGTTCTCCACCGCGAGGGCACCGTTGGTCGCGTTCCCGCCGCTGTCGGCGACCAGGCCGTTGGTCCGGTTGACGATCCGGTACCAGCCGCTGCCGAGGGCGACCAGTTGCCATTGCAGGTTGGTGCTGCCGTCGTAGTTCCACTGCTTCAGTTGCGAGCCGGCCGGGACGCTGCCCCCGCCGTCCAGGACCAGACCGGTGGCGACGTTGGTGATGCGCGCCCAGCCGGTGGGTATGCCGGCGCCGCCGCCGGAGCCGAGCGCGGGGATGGCACCGGAGAAGGTCAATTTCAGCACGTACGCCGGAGCGCTGTACGGGGCGGCGGAGGGCAGGGTGACGTGCAGGCCGCTGCCGTCCTGCGTACGGGTAGGAAGGTTGAGGTACGTGCCGGCGGTGCTGCCCAGCAACTGCACCGAGGTCAGCGAGCCGAGGTCGATCCGGCTCGAGCTCAGCGTCGTGATGTGCGCGGTGCCGCCGGGCCAGCCGAGCAGCGTCGCGTACAGGATGCGGTTGTCCTTGCTGCGGGTGAAGCGGACGTCCTGCGCGGTCCCGGTGCGCGGCGTCTGGAACGATCCACCGCCCATCTGCGTGGGGCCTTCGCCGTAGCTGCTCCACGCCCGGGTCGCGTAGATCGACTCTCCGAAACGCCGTAGGTAGTCGCCGATCCCGCGCAGCACGGTCTGCTGCCCGGACGGGATGGTGCCGTCGGCCATCGGCGCGATGTTGAGGACCATGTTGCCGTTCTTGCTGACCCGGTCGATCAGCGCGTGCAGCAGGGCGTTGGTGGAGTAGTAGCCGATGCCGACCGTGTAGCACCAGCTCGAGCTGCTGATGCTGTCGTCGGTGAGCCAGTACGGGGTCTGGATGCCGGCCGGTCCGCCCCGCTCGAAGTCGTAGACCTCGCCCCGGTTGTTGAACCCGTCCTTGTACGTGGCGACGACTTCCTTGTCCCAGGCCACCGCGCGGTTGTAGTAGTACGACAGGAAGTCCAGCCGCCGCGACTCCGGCAGCTGCGTGAGGTTGAAGTCCTGGTAGAGGATGTCCGGCTGGTAACCGTCGATGATCTCGCGCAGTTTGTCGTACCACAGCTGCTGCTCGGCGGCGGCGCCGAGCTGGCCGTAGAGCTTCTTCAGGCTCGCATCGGACTGCGCCGGCACCCACTGGTAGTAGCCGGTGAAGTGGTACGCGTGGTGCATCGCGACCATGAGCTTGAGCCCCTTGCCGCGGATGGCGTCGGCGTGCAGGCGCAACAGGTCCAGCTTCGGTCCCCGGGCCACCGAGTTCCACTCGTTGACGCTGCTGTTCCACATCGAGAAGCCGTCGTGGTGCTCGGCCACCGGACCGGCGAACCTCGCACCGGCGTCGACGAACAGCTGGGCCCACGCGCCGGGGTCGAACGCGCCGCCCGCCGCGGCGAGCTTCGGCGCGAACTGCACGAAGTTGCCCGCCTTGTCCCGGGCGCCGTTGATGAAGTCGTGGTACGGCCACACCGACGGGTCGCCGTACACGGCTTTGTGATGGTTGTTCTCGTTCGAGCCGTTGTTGTACATGTTCCGCGGGTACCACTCGTTGGCGTACGCGGGAACGCTGAAGACACCCCAGTGGTAGTAGATGCCGAACTTGGCGTCCTGGAACCACTCCGGTGCCGGCGGATGCTGATCGACCGACGACCAGGAAGCGGAGTAACTGGACGGCCCCGGGATGGCGGCGAAGGCGGGAGTCACGCGCAGCAGGCCGGTGGCGCCGGCGGCGGCGAGCAGGGACCGACGGGTGAGTCGGGGCATGCGATCACTCCTTCAGCGATAGCCGGCGGCGACGACGTTGGCCTGGACGGCGTTCTCGGTGGCGTCGGACGGGTAGCCGGCCACCATGGCGCCCTCGTAGAACGTCCCGGCGCTCAGGTTCGCGCCACCGTCGGGCTTGCAGCAGTCACCGCCGCTGCCGAGGACGATCGCGCCTTGCTTCTTCATCGGGCTGTACCCCGAGGGAAGACCGCCGTCCCAGAGCGTGACCAGGCTGCCGGACTGGGCGTCGCTGCCCTTCAGGGCGAACCGCGAGGATCCGTTGTTCTTGAGCATCGCGGTCACGAACTTGCTCGTGAAGGCCCGCTGGTTCGGGTTCCACGAGGTGCTGCCGCCCGGGTAGAGACCCCACTCGAGGTCGGCCTGCACCCACGGACCGGTCCCGGAGCAGCCACCGAACCAGCACTGCTTGCCGAAGTTGATGGCGTCCATGGCGCCGGCGGCGTCGGCCTTGCGCGTGGTCTCGCTGTTGCCGTAGTCGAAGCAGCAGCCGCTGTTGACATGGGTGCCGCTGGTGACCATGTACATTCCCTCCGGCGCACTGCCGGTGGGAATGCCGGTCAGGTGTCCGTCGCGCCAGTAGCTGTTGCTGGGGTTGATGTACAGGGAGTAGGCCTTGGCGCCGCCGATGCTCAGCGACTCGGAGGTCGCGACCGCCGGCTTGCTCTGCGATGACCCGGGAACCACGGAGGATCCCTGGTACCACAGGTCGTTGCCGCGGCCGGACTGGTCGTACACCACCGTCACCACGCATGTCGTGCCGGAACAGAAGGCGTCCTGCGAAGCGGCGTCGGCCGCCCCGCTGCCGAGCGTGCCGATGTTCCTGGTGGCGTTGTCCGAGCTACGCCGCACCTGGTAGAGGTTGCCGCGGTAGGAGCCGTAAAGCGCTCGTACGGTGCTGTGCGCGGCCACGCACGGGGTGCCACCGCTCGCGTAGAGGTCGCAGGGCCCGCCGGCCGTGGTCGAGGTGGTGCCCTGGCTCCACCGCTGGTTGGCCTGGCCGTTGCAGGACCAGAGAATGATCTTTGTGCCGTTCGCGGTGGCCGCCCCGTTCGCATCGAGGCAGAGGCCCGACTGGACGCCCGTGATGGTGCCGTCGTCGTTCACGTTCCATTGCTGGTTGGTCTGGCCGTTGCAGTCCCAGATGATGGCGGCGGTGCCGTTGGTGGTGCCCCGGCCGGACGCGTCGAGGCACTTGTTGCCGTACCCGGTGAGTTGTTTGGTGGAGGTATAGGTCCAGGACTGGTTGGCGGCGCCGGAGCAGTCGTAGAGCTGCGTCTGCGTGCCGTTGGTGGTGCTGGAGTTCGGGACGTCGAGGCAGCGTCCCGAGGCCTGCCCGACGATGCGGGCCGGGGTGCCGACGACGGCGGCCGCCGCGGAGTGCTGGGTGACGGCGACGGCCGTGGTCGTCAGGATGAGGCTGAGCGCGGCGCCGGCGATGAGACGCAGCCGGCGTGCGGGGGGCCGGGTGGGGGTCATGGGGATTCCTCCGGAGGTCCGGTCGCTATGGGAGCGAGACGTCGTCGAGGTAGTAGCCGTCGGTGCCGGAGGCGGTCTCGACGTAGAACGTGGCGCTGGTCAGGGTTCCGCTCCACGACACGGCTGCCGTGCCGGTCAGCTGCGTCCAGCCGGCGGAGTTGACCGTCGTCGCGGGGGTCAGCGACACATAGCTGGTCGAGCCGCCCGCCGTGATCGCCAGGGTGGCCCGCGCCTGCGGCGTGCCGCTCTGGCTCCGGACCCAGGCGCTCGCGGCGTAGGTCTTGCCGTTCGCCAAGCGGGAGGTCACGTCCTGCGCGATGCCGTTCCAGGACGCCGTACGACCGGTGATCGCCAGGGACCCGGCGCCGCCGTGCGCCACGCTCGTGGTCGAGGTCAGCGTCCCGGCGCCGAATACTCGCCAGCCGGTGACGCCGTTCTCCGCACTGCCATTGGTGATCGCGTCGGTGGCGGCGGCCGACCCGGTGAACTGCCACCAATTCACGTTGAACAGCGAGCCCCCGCCGCCGGTGAATCGCAGGTACAGGTCCTGCGTGCCGGTGGCGCCGCTGACCGGGCAGGTGACCGTGGTCCACGTCTGCCAGCCGCCGGTGCCGGGAACCGTGCAGGTTCCGATCAGGGTGCCGGTGGCACTGCCGAGGCGCAGCTCGATGGCGCCACCGGACGCGGCCGAGGCGACCCGCGCGGAGAACGATGTCGCGCCGCCGCCGAAGGCGACCCCCTTCACCTTGAGGTAGTCACCGTTGTCGATATAGCCGACGTTCATGCCGCCCTCGCTCGCGGGCTCCGTCTCCACCCCGCTCTCCCAGGCGATGGTCTCGGCCTCCTGGCGCACGTACGGGTTGAGCGTGCCGATCTGGGGTGCGCCCGTGCTGGTCATGGTGATCGTCGGGATGGTGCCGTCGGCGTTGTAGCCGAACTTCTCCACGGCGACGGATCGGGTGTAGCCGCCGCCTCCGGGGAGTGCTCCGTTGTGGTAGAAGAAGTACGACCCGCCGTTGAAGTCGATCACGCCGGGGTGGTTGGTGAAGCTGCTCCCCTGGGTCGGCATCACGGTGCCGCGGTAGGTCCACGGCCCGGTCGGCCCGGTCGCGGTCGAGTAGGCGATGAACTCCGAACAGCACTTCGCCGCGAAGACGACGTAGTACAGGCCGTTGCGCTTGTACACCCACGGCCCCTCTTCGAACAGCGTCGGGCGGTTGGCGTCGCCGGTGCGGGTGCCGAAGCCCGCGGTGGTCAGCGGGATCTTGGTGGGACTACCCGAGTACGAGGTCATGTCGGCGTTCAGCCGGACGTACCAGAGGTCCGGGTTTCCCCAGTACAGGTACGCCTGTCCGTCGTCGTCGACGAATACGGTCGGGTCGATCTGGCCGTTGCTGACCAGCGGATGGCCGATCGCGTCGGTGAACGGCCCGGTGGGGCTGGTGGAGACGGCCACCCCGATGCCCATCTGGCCGGTGGCGCGCACGGTCATCGGCACGTACCAGTAGAACTTGCCGTTGCGGTAGATGGCCTGCCCGGCCCAGGCGTTGGCGCCGGCCCAGCTGAAGCTGGCCAGGTTCAGCGGCGAGCCGTGGTCGGTCCAGTTGACCATGTCGGCCGAGGACCAGACCCGCCACTCCTTCATCGTGAAGTAGGTCGAGTTGTCCTCGTCGTGCCCGGTGTAGAGGTAGACGCGGCCGTTGTAGACCAGCGGCGCCGGATCGGCCGTGTAGATGGTCTGCACGATGGGGTTGTCGGCTCGTGCGGCGGGCGCGAAGACGGCGATCGCACACAGCATCAGCGCGGCGGCGAGGCCACGGATCGATGCGCGGTGAGCGAGCTTCGACGGCATGGGAGCTCCTCTGGGTGAAGAGGGGTCGGTCAGGCGCGGGACCACCGCTGGTTGACGGCGGCGGTGCAGGTCCAGAGCAGGACGAGGGTGCCGTTCGCGGTGAGGTTGTGGTCGACGTCGAGGCACAGCCCGGACTGCGCGCCGCGGATGGTGCCGTCGGAGTTGAGAGACCACTGCTGGTTGGCGCCGCCGTTGCAGTCCCACAGCTGGGCCTTGGCGCCGGCGGTGGCGTTGGCCGGTGCGTCGAGGCACTTGCCGAGCGCCTGCAGCGTCTGGCCGGAGCTAGTCCACTGCTGGTTGGCGCCGCCGTTGCAGTCCCAGATGACCGGCTGGGTGCCGTTGGCCGTGTTGCTGTTCGGCACGTCCAGGCAGCGGCCGGAGGCGGCGCTGACCAGGGTGGTGGAACCGGAGGGATTGCCCGTGCCGCCGCCACTGACCCGATAGACCACGGTGCCGTGGCCGGGCACGGACGCGCTGATCGCGCCGGTGCTGGTGCTGGCCGCCTTGGTCCAGGCGTCGAGGAGGGTGAACGAGCTGCCCGTCTTGCCGATCGCGGCGGCCGTGGTGGAGACGGTCGTGGTGGAGCTGCCCTGGTTGAACAGCGCGACCGCGACGTCGCCGTTGGCCAGCTTCTTGGCCAGCACCCGGCGGGTGCCATCGTTCGAGATCTGGGTGGCTTGCAGGCCGAGGGAGTCCTGGTCGATCGCGATGAGGTTCTGGTTCTTCAGGATCGTCTGGGTGGCCGAGGTCATCGAGCGGATGTCATTGCCGGCGATCAGCGGGGCGGCCATGATCGTCCAGAGCGAGAAGTGGCTGCGCATCTCGGTGTCGGTCATGCCGCCGCGGCCGACCTCCATCATGTCGGGGTCGTTGAAGGCGCCCGGCCGGGCGTATCCGGCGAGCGGCACGGTGACGTTGACGATGTTCTGAATGCCCATCGGGTAGCCGTTGGTCTGCCCGGTGTCCCAGGCGTTGGTGATGTCCTCGGTGGTGCGCCACATGTTCGCCACGTCGCCCCAGTTGCGCTGCGGGCCGGTCTTGGCGTGGATGCTGTTGGGGTTGATGCTGTAGACGATCGGCCGGCCGGTGGCGGCCAGCGCGTCGCGCATCTTGGCGAACGTGGTGACCTGGTCGTTGATGGTGCCGTTGGGTGAGCACCAGTCGTACTTGAGGTAGTCGACGCCCCAGGCGGCGAACTGCCTCGCGTCCTGCGCCTCGTGGCCCTGGCTGCCGGTCGCGCCCGGATAGGAGTTGAAGTACTGGGCGCAGGTCTTGTCGACCGGGACCTCGTACAGGCCGAACTTCAGGCCCTTGCCGTGCAGGTAGTCGCCGAGGGCTTTCATGCCGCTGGGGAAGCGGGACGAGTCGCCCTGCAGGTTGCCGGCGGAGTCCCGGTTCGGGTTGAACCAGCAGTCGTCGACCACGACGTACTGGTAGCCCAGGTCGCGCATGCCGCTGCTGACGATGGCGTCGGCCATCTGCCGGATCAGCGTCTCGTTGATGTTGCAGCCGAAGGTGTTCCAGCTGTTCCAGCCCATCGGCGGAGTCCGGGCCACACCGTTCTCCAGCGCCAGGGCCGCGGGTGCCGAAACGACGCTCAGGGCACCGGCGGCCAGCAGCAGTCCGGCAGCGAGCAGGGTCTTCAAACGTCTCATGGGTGACCTCCCGCAGATGGTGTTAGCGATAACAGCACCGAGCACGCCAAACTCTGCGCCGGGGAAGCAGCGGGGCGAATGGATGCGAACGTTAACAGGTGACCTGTGACATTGCCAGAATGTTTCCGCATCTTCAAGAGAAGACGCCCAATGGGATCGAACAGTGTGTATCGTTTCATTCACCCATCGCGGCGCATTCTTCCTGGTCGAATGTGTTTTGGTGCCGCATTCGATCCATTCGACAGCCCGCGAACAATGCCCGATCCAGGCGTCCGACCCGTCACCACGGCGCCGGTAACAACTTTTCAGTGCCAAACTGCAAATATTCATTCTTGACGAAAAAGTTGTGAAGGTTAACATCGACAAGCGACTATCAGGATCATCAGGAGGACCACGTGAATCCATCCCCGAGCCGACGCCGCCGATGGCTGGCGAGTGCGGCCGCCGTGCTGACCGCGGTGGCCGGCGGCGTGCTCACGCTCGTGAACGCTCCCGCGGCGTCGGCCGCCACCATCGACACCGGCGCCTGGTACGTGCTGGTCAACCGCAACAGCGGAAAGGCGCTCGACGTCTACAACCTGGCCACCAACGACGGGGCCCGGATCACTCAATGGTCACGCAACGACCAGAGTCAGCAGCAGTGGCAGTTCGTCGACTCGGGCGGCGGCTACTACCGGCTCAAGTCACGGCTGTCCGGCAAGGTCCTCGACGTCTACAACTGGTCCACCGCCGACGGCGGCGCCATCGTCCAGTGGACCGACAACAACGCCGCCAACCAGCAGTTCAGCATTCAGGACATCGACGGCTACCTCCAGCTGATCAACCGAAACAGCGGCAAGGCCGTCGAGGTGCAGGGCGCCGCAACGGCCGACGGTGGCAACATCGTCCAGTACGCCGACTGGAACGGCGCCAACCAGCAATGGCAGCTCGCCCGGGTCGGCGACTCGACCCCCACGACGGCGCCCACCGGCGGCACCTGTTCCCTTCCGTCGTCCTACCGGTGGAGCTCGACCGGTGCGCTGGCGAACCCCAAGTCGGGCTGGGCCTCCCTCAAGGACTTCACCGCGGTCCCCTACAACGGCGGGCATCTCGTCTACGCGACGACGCACGACAACGGATCGACGTGGGGCTCGATGAACTTCGGAGTCTTCACCAACTGGTCCGACATGGGCTCGGCCAGCCAGAACGGGATGTCCTCGGGCACGGTCGCGCCGACGCTGTTCTACTTCGCCCCAAAGAGCGTCTGGGTGCTCGCGTACCAGTGGGGTCCGACGGCCTTCTCCTACCGGACCTCGAGCAACCCCACCAACGCCAACGGGTGGTCCTCGGCACAACCGCTGTTCTCCGGCAGCATCTCCGGCTCCGGCACCGGCCCGATCGACCAGACGCTCATCGGCGACGGACAGAACATGTATCTGTTCTTCGCCGGCGACAACGGCAAGATCTACCGGGCGAGCATGCCGATCGGGAACTTCCCCGGCAACTTCGGCTCCTCCTACACCACCGTCCTGAGTGACTCGACGAACAACCTGTTCGAAGCTCCCCAGGTCTACAAGGTCGCCGGCCAGAACCAGTACCTCATGATCGTCGAGGCGATCGGTAGCCAGGGCCGCTACTTCCGCTCGTTCACCGCCACCAGCCTCAGCGGCTCGTGGACACCACAGGCCGCCACCGAGAGCAACCCCTTCGCGGGCAAGGCCAACAGCGGTGCCACCTGGACCAACGACATCAGCCACGGCGACCTCGTCCGTTCCACCGCGGACCAGACCATGACCGTCGACCCCTGCAATCTGCAGCTGCTCTACCAGGGACGCGCCACCAACTCGGGCGGCGACTACGGTCTTCTCCCCTACCGGCCGGCCGTACTGACCCGGCAACGCTGACGACGCATCACCAACCCTTGCTGACCGCCCTCGGCCGCCCCGTCCTGCATGGCGGGGCGGCCGACGCCCCGACTGACAACGGCGGTGAGCCAGGTTCACTTCTCGCCGGGTTTCTTCGACCACCGGGTTCTGCGGCCTTTCCCCGGCCGTCGTGGGCCGGGTGGTCGGCACATCGATTTCGGTCAGCCGGCAAAGCCGTCCGTCGGGTCACCCTGGCCGACATCGCGCCTTGGTCACGGTGCGGCCAGGGCCTCGGTCGGCTGCAACCGCGAGGCTCGGATGGCGGGGTAGACACCGGCGACCGCACCAACCAGCAGCGCACCGCCGGTGCCGCCGGCCACCGCCCACGCCGGGATCACCGCGGGCCAGTGCTGCCCGATGGCGTAGCCGATGGTGGCCAGCACACCGACCGTCGCTCCAGCCACGCCACCCAGCACCGCCAGCGCAATCGACTCGGCCAGGAACTGGATACGGATGTGACCGCGGTGCGCGCCCAGGGCTCGGCGCAGGCCGATTTCGCGTCGGCGTTCCAGTACGGAGATCACCATGGTGTTGGCCACCCCGATGCCGCCGACCAGCAGCGACACCCCGGCCAGGCCGAGCAGGAGGGCGCCGAACGCGTTTTCGGTGGCCCGCTTGGCGATCAGCGCGTCGGACGGCCGGCTCACTCGTACCAGACCCGGAAGTTGGGGGTTGACCGTCGCCGGAAGCACCGCCCGTACCTGTTCCAGGGCCGGCTCACGACAGCGGACATAGATGACCGTCGGGTGTCCGTCGAATCCGAGCAGGCGGTCGGCGGCGTCCCAGCCGACCAGCACCGACTGGTCGATGTCTGGTGCGAGTGGCACCGGTGCCAGGATGCCGACCACGCTGAACCAGCGGTTGTCGATGCTGACCTGCGGTGCCGGCTGCCCGGGGCGCAGCCGGTCCTGGCCGAGGCGGGTCGCGGCAACCGCGCCGAGAACGGCGGTCGGGAAGCGCTCGGTGGCCGGGGTCAAAAACCGGCCGGAGAGCAGGTGCGCGTTGATCGCCGGTAGCAGGTCGATGCGGCTGGCCAGCACCGTGAGTCCGGATCCGTCGTACTGGTCGACCAGGTCGGAGCGGCGAACCACGGCGTGCACGTTGGCGACCGCGCTGACCTCGGTGACCGGGCCGATCCGGGCGGTCATCGCGACCGATTCGACCGGCAGTGGGGCCGGCTGGTCGCCTTGCGACTCCGGTTCGATCCGGAGCAGGTTGGTGCCGAGCGAGGTGAGCCGGTCGCTGAGGGCCCGCTGGCTGGATGCCGGGATGCCGATCACGATGATCATCGTGGCGATGCCGATGGCGATCCCGAGCGCGGACAGGGCCGCCCGCAGCCGCCGGGTACGGATGCCGAGCAGGCCGAGGCGCACGACGTCGCCGGGTGCGAGCCTCATCGGGTGATCTCGTCGGCGACGATCCGGCCGTCGCGCATGGCGATCCGCCGGGGAAGCCGGGCCGCGATGTCTCGGTCGTGGGTGATCACGATGATGGTGGCTCCTTCGGCGTTCAGGTGTTCGAGAAGGGTCAGGACCGATTCGCCGGTCGCTGTGTCGAGCGCTCCGGTCGGCTCGTCGGCCAGCACCAGGGCGGGCTGGTTGACCACGGCGCGGGCGATCGCGACCCGCTGCTTCTCGCCGCCGGACAGCTGGTGCGGCCGGTGGTCGAGCCGGTGGCCCAGGCCGACCCGGTCGAGGGCTTGGGCCGCCATCGGTTTGCGTTGGCGATGGGGTACGCCGGCGTAGATAAGGCCGGTCGCGACGTTCTCGACGGCGCTCAGTCCCTCGGTCAGGTGGAACTGCTGGAACACGAAGCCGAGCCGTTGCCCGCGAAGATCGGACAGCTTGCGGTCGGACAGCGCGGTCACGTCGGTGCCGTCGATGCGGACCGTGCCCGCGGTGGGGCGGTCAAGCGTGCCCATCACGTTGAGCAGGGTGGATTTCCCGGAGCCGGACGGGCCGACAACGGCCACCAGCTCACCCCGCTCCACGGTCAGGGAAACCAGGTCGAGCGCGGCCACACCGGGGTAGGTACGGCTGACCGCGTCGACCTGCAGCACCGCGGTCACGGGGTCGTCACCACGGCGGTCCCGTCGGCCACATCCGGTCCACTGACCTGGACCATGCCGTTCGCGAACAGGCCGGTCGTGACGGCGATCAGCGTGCCGTCGGGCCGCTGCATCGCGTAGCCGCCCTCCTGAAGCGCGACGAGCGCGCCGACCGGGACCGCGAGAACGCCATTGCGGCTGATCGTGGTGAACCGGACCTGAACCGATGTGGAGTTGGACGAATCGACGGCATCGTCCGGCGCGATGGTCACCGTCATTTTCGGCGGTTGGTTTCCGTCGCCTGCGTCGGCGGCGGCCTGACTCACTGAGATGATCCTGCCGGGTGCAGCCTTGCCGTCCGCCCCGGTGATCGTCACGGCCATTCCGGTACGCAGCGACGATGCGTCGGCGGGGCTCATCGGCACGGTGACCACCTTGGCGGTCGAGGTGATCGACAGCAGCGGGCCGTCGGCCGGGTCGCCGAGCTGGGCGGTCACCGCGCTGACCCGGCCCGGCCCGGCGACGATGACCGCCTGCCCGGGCCGCAGCGCTCCCGGCTGGGGCAGGCCGAGGTCCCTTTGCCAGTGGCGGAGCGCGTCCAGCAGCGAGGCGTCGCAGACATCGTCATGGCGTGCGCTGGAGCGGTAGCCGAGCACGGTCAGGTTGTGCCGTAGCTGTCGCACGTCCCGTCCGGTCAGGCCGGGCTTGTCGATCGGCCGGAACAGCGGGGTGTCGCCGTAGAGCACGACGACGGGTTGGTCGTTCACCCGGTACAGGACCGTGCCACGCGAGATCGTGGCGCCGGTCTTGGGGAGCTTGGTGAGCACACCCGGGCCGGCGCCCTTGACCGGGTTGGCCGAGCCGAAGCCGAGCGTCCCGGCGACCATCCGGGTATCGGCGAGGTCCACCCTCCGCACCGTCGTCGTGGTCAGCGCCGGATCCGCGGACGCCTGCGCCGGCTCCGGCCGGGGCCGCAGCTCGATCGCCGCGACCGCCCCACCGACCAGAACAACCGCGACGACCCCGGCGACGACCGCGCTACTTCGCCGCGCCATGGCCACCGAAAACCTCAAGAATGCACGCCTTCTGAAGCTGGTCGACGTCAGGCGGTTCCGGGGTGTTGTCGTCGTCGTAGGTCCACTCGCCCGGCTGGGTCACGTGGACTTTCAGGCCATGCGCCCGCAGGCATTTCACGTTGTCGTTCCATTGGGCGGCGAAGTTGGGGTTCTTGTCCTCGTCCAGCTCCGGCGGCTGCAGGGGAAGCTTGGCCAAACAGGCCGTGTACGCCTGTTTGGGTTCACCGCTTTGATCCAGCGATCGTTTCCCGCCGGCGGCGTTGGTGCGGGCGGTGTTCACCTTGACACCGTGCGCGACCAGGCAATCGTCGTAGATGTTGTCCAGTCGGTCGCGTTCGGCGTCGCTGGTGTCCAGGCGCAGCTGGGGGCGCTGACCGCCCGACTCAGCGGACTGATGCGCGGCCGGCGCAGGGCTGCTGAGGCTCGCGACCTGCTTCTCATCACCACCGGCAGTGTTCTTGCCACCATCGGTGGCGGATTGCCCGCAAGCACCAAGCGCAAGCACGGCGGCGACAGCGGCACACAGGTGAAGGGTTTTCGGCATGCCCAACACCGTTGCGGCACCCTGTCAGGATCCTGTTGTGATCCGGTAGTGCTCCCATGCTGATCCGGTTGGCCGGCCCCGGCCCGCCTACACTCGCCGACGTGTGCGCATACGTGCTGGTCGCGGAGGACGACCCGAAGCAGGCCGAGCTGGCGCGTCGTTACCTGGAACACGAGGGGCACGCGGTGGCAGTGGTCGCCGACGGCCGGACCGCACTGGAGGAGATCCGGCGCAGCCCACCCGATGTGCTCGTGCTCGACCTGATGATGCCCCGCGTCGACGGTCTCGACGTCTGCCGCATCCTGCGCCGCGAGTCGGAGCTACCGGTGCTCATGCTGACCGCGCGCACCACCGAGGACGACCTGCTACTCGGGCTGGACCTGGGCGCGGACGACTACCTGACCAAGCCGTACAGCCCGCGCGAGCTCGCGGCCCGGATCCGCGCCCTGCTGCGCCGGACCCGCCCGTCAGCCACGGAGCACGATCCGGTCCTGCGGGTCGGCAACCTGCACGTCGATCCGGTACGCCACGAGGTGCACTGCGACGGCGATCCCATCGCCTGCACGCCGGCCGAGTTCCACCTGCTCGAGGTCCTGGCCGCCGAGCCGGGCCGGGCGTTCACTCGTGATCAACTATTGCGCCACCTGCACGGTTTCGACTCATATGTGACCGCGCGCACCGTTGACGTGCACGTGATGAACCTGCGCCGCAAGATCGAACCGGATCCGCGCCGCCCCATCCGCCTGATGACCGTCTACGGCATCGGCTACAAACTCTCCGATGGCTGAGCCGACGGCGCCGGGAAAACGCCGGAGCCTGCTTCTCAAGCTGCTGGCCCTCTCGGCAATAGTGTCGCTGCTGTCCATCACCGCAACCGCCTGGCTGGCCGTGCGCACCACCACCCGGGCCCTGCAGAAGGAACAGAGCCAGGCGCTGACCGACGACGCCCGCATCTACGACGCCCTGCTCGGCTACGCCGCCACCCACCACGACTGGACCCAAGCCGGCCCGCTGGTAAGCCGACTGGCCCACGAGACCGGCCACCGGATCGCCCTGACCGACCAGGCCCGCACGCCGATCGCCGACTCAGCAACCGGCAAGGCGCTGCCCGACCACGCCTCGGCCACCGTCGACCCCCTCAACATCAACGACAACCAGGCCGCCCCGGACAGTCGGATCGACCCCCGAGCGGTCGGCCCGTTCCAGCTGACCGCGGCCGAGCGCAGCTACCTGCAAGCGATCGCCACCCGGGTGATCAACTGCCTGCGCCAGCCACCCTCGCAGAGCCACCAGCGAGTGCTGGCGCGCACCGCGGAAACCGTCGACGAGCCGAGCGGCCGCCCCCGCATCGTCACCCCCGGTACCGACCTGGCCACCGACACCGCCTGCCGGCGCGGCCGCAGCGAGCTGGCAGCCTTGACCCAGACCGAGTCCAGGGCCCTGAACCAGCTCGGCGACCTGGTCAACGCCTGCCTCAAGCGCAGACACCTCCCGGCCGTCACGGTGGGCCTGGAGAACACCTGGACCTGGGTCGACCCGACACCGCCGCGCTCCGCGTCGGACAACACGACGGTCAGCGACTGCCTGGCCGCCTCCCGCCGGGAACAACTGGCCCCCTACACCGCACCGGCCGCGATGCTGTACGTGACCACCCCAGGCTCACCCACCCCGACCGGCTTCGACCTCTCACCAACCAACCGCGCCCGGATCGCCGCCGTCACCTCGCTCGTACTGCTCGCCGCGATCGGGGTGACCGCGCTGGTGGGGGTGCGACTGGTACGACCGCTACGGGCCCTGACCACGGCGGCCGGCCGGATGCGCGACGGCGACGGCACCGCCCGAGTCGCGGTCACCGGACGCGACGAGATCGCCCGGCTGGCCGCCGCGTTCAACGACATGGCCGAACGGCGCCACCAGATCGAACAGCTACGCCAGGCCATGGTCCACGACATCGCACACGAGATGCGCAGCCCCGTGACCAACATCCGGGGCTGGCTCGAAGCGGCCGGCGAAGGCGTCGTACCACTCGACCGGGACCTGATGGCGTCGCTGCTGGACGAAGCGCTGCTGCTGCACCACGTGATCGACGATCTGCAAGACCTGGCCGCCGCCGACGCCGGCGAACTGCGGTTGCACCCGGAGCAGATCGACCTCGCCGACCTGCTCCCCATGGTCGCCGAGGCCTTCGCCGCATCCGCCGACCGAGCCCGGGTCGCCCTCGCCGTCCACGCACCGCCGGCGGTCGTCCACGCCGACCCGATCCGCCTACGGCAGGCGCTGGGCAACCTGCTCTCCAACGCGATCCGGCACACACCCGCCGGCGGCCAGGTCACTGTCACCTCGCACACGGAAGGCGACGCCCAACTGATCGACGTGGCCGACACCGGACCCGGGTTGTCGGCCGACGAGCAGACCCTGGTCTTCGAACGATTCTGGCGGGCCGAGAAGTCACGCAGCCGGATGACCGGAGGCAGCGGCCTCGGCCTCTCGATCGTACGCAAGCTCGCCGAAGCCCACGGCGGCAGCGTGACCGTACGTAGCAAGCCCGGCGAAGGCGCAACCTTCACCCTGCGCCTGCCGCGATGACGCCGCCTCGGCCGAGCCGAAACCCAGCCCGGCACGGGCGGCTCACCCCTTGACCGCCCCGGTGAGCCCGCCGACGATGCGGCGTTCGAACAGGCTGAAGAACACCAGCGCCGGGATCATCGACAACGAGGTGAACGCGAGCACCTTCGCCGTGTCCACCGAGTACGCCGACGCGAACGCCTGCACGCCCAGCGGCAGGGTGAAGGTGTCCTGGTTGTTCAGGATGAACAACGGCAGCAGGTAGCTGTTCCAGCTGTTGACGAACGAGAGGATGCCCACGGTGATCAGGCCCGGCACCGAGAGCGGGATCACCATCCGCCAGAAGAAGCCCAGCCGGCTGCAGCGGTCGATGGCCGCGGCCTCCTCGAGCTCCTTGGGGATCGCCCGCAGGAACGGAACCAGGATGATCACCGTGATCGGCAGCCCGAACGCTATCTGCGGAAGGATGACGCCGGGCAGCGTGTCCACCAGGCCCAGGTTCTTCACCAGGATGAACAGCGGCGTGATCGCGACCGTCACCGGGAACATGAGACCGGAGGCGAACAGCGCGTACAGCGCCCCGCGGCCCCGGAACTTGTACCGGGCCAGGACGTAACTCGCCATGACGCCCAGCACGACGATGCCGACGGTCGTGGCGACCGACACGATCACCGAATTGCCGATCTGACGCCAGAACACGGGATTGGTCAGGGTGTCGGTGTAGTTGGTGTACACCCACGGATCCGGCAGGCCGGCCGGACTGACGGTGATCTGCGAGTTGGTCCGGAAACCGCCGAGAATGATGTAGATGACCGGCCCGATCATGACGCCGATCAGAAGCAGCGCGGCGAAGTAGACCACCGGGCTGCCCCAGCCGCCGCTCGTCCTCGGCCGTCGACCGGCCGTTGTGCTCGTGGCCATGTCCTAAGTTCCCTCGGTTAGCGCGCCCTCGGTGTCCCGGCGCAGCACGAAGCGCTGGTACCCGAGCGCGATGATCAAAGTGATGAAGAACAGCACGACCGCCACCGCGTTGCCGTAGCCGTAGTTGGCCGCGTTGCGGCCCTCGACGACCATGTAGGTCGCCATCGTGGAGGTGCCGGCGGTCGACGCCACGTACTGACCCCAGATGATGTAGACGAGGTCGAACAGCTGCAGCGAGCCGATGATCGACAGGAAGGCCCAGATCCGGATGGTCGGCCCGAGCAGGGGCAGGGTGATATGCCGCTGGATCTGCCAGTACGACGCGCCGTCCACGGCGGCCGCCTCGGACAGCTCCTCCGGGATGTTCTGCATGCCGGCCAGGAACAGGATCACCGCGAAACCGATGTACTTCCAGACCAGGATGAACATCAGGGTCCAGATGGCGAGTTGCGGATTCGACAGCCAGTCCTGTTTCAGCCCTTCGAGACCGATCGCGTCGAGGACGCCGTTGACCGCCCCTTCGGTCTGCAGCATCAGGCTCCAGGCCGTCCCGACGATGACCTCGGAGATCACGTACGGGACGAAGATCAGGATCCGGATGAGCGACTGGCCGCGCATCCTGTGGTTGAGCAGCAGGGCGAGGACGAGCGCGATCGGGCCCTGGATGACGAGCGAGGACACCAGGATGATGCCGTTGTGCCACAGCGCCGCCTGGAAGGAACTGTCCTGGAGGATGGTCTTGTAGTTGTCGAGGCCGACGAAGTTGGTCGGTACCCCGTAGCCCTTCCATTTGTAGAAGCCGTAGTACCCGGCCATCACGACCGGGAAGATCACGAATGTGAGGAACATCAGGATCGCCGGGCCGGACAGCGCCACGATCTCCAGACGTTGCGCCCAGCCGATTCCACGCCGGCGGGGACGGAACGGAGGCGGCGCTTGCCCGCCGCCCCCGTTCCGTACCGCTACGCCGATCGCTTCCTCGGTGACCGCGGAGCTCTTGCCACCGAAGTCGCCGCTCATCGCTTGGCTTCCTCTCAGCCCTTCTTGGCGGCGTCGTTCACGGCCTTGATGATTCCGGCGACGTCACCCTTTCCGGCGAGCATGTTGACGACCGCGACGTTGAGCGCGTTGCCGACGTTCTGGCCGTAGACCGTGTCGAGCCACTGCGAGACGTACGGCGCCTTGTTGTAGGCGTCGAGAACCGCCTTCAGGTACGGCTCGGTGACCGCGGACTGGGCTTCCTTGCTGATCGGCAGCGAGTTGAACGCCTTGTAGTAGGCGATCTGGACGTCCTTGGTGGCGAGGTAGTTGAGGAAGTCGGCACACTCCTTCGGCGCCTTGACATAGCAGGAGAGCCCGTCGGCGCCACCCATGATCGCGGCCGGGTCGCCCTGGCCGCCCGGCACCGACGGGAACGGGAAGAAGCCGAGGTCGGGCAGCGGTTTCTGGTCCTTGGTCAGGCCCGCGATAACGCCCGGGTCCCAGGAGCCCATGAGCTCCATGCTCGCCTTGTGGTTGGCGAGCAGGCCGGCCGAGCTGCCCGCGCCCTGCTGCGCCGAGGTGGTCAGGAACCCGTTGTTGAACGGCTTCGTTGCGGCGAACGCATTCAGGTCGTTACCGGCCTTCGTCCAGCACGGGTCGTCGAAGGTCTTGCTCTTGGCCGTGGCGTCGAGGGTGGCCTTGCTGCAGGCGCGCAGCGCGAACCAGTAGTACCAGTGAGCGGCCGGCCAAGCGTCCTTGCCGCCCAGGGCGATCGGCGTCCCCTTGGCCTTGAGTTTGGTCACCGCCGCGTTGAGCTCGTCCAGATTGGTCGGCGGCGTGTCCACCCCGGCCGCCTTGAACAGATCCTTGCTGTACCAGAGACCGCCGGGCAGGACCGACTGGGGAATCGCGTACACCTTGCCGTCGAGCGACCCGGTGCCCAGGGCGGCGTCGCCGACCGCCGCCTTGGTCTCCGGGGTGACCAGGTCGGTGAGATCCTTGAGCTGGCCGGCCTCGACCATCGCGGCCATCTTGCCGCCGCCCCGCTGGAGGAATATCTCGGGCGCCGAACCGGAGTTCAGCGCCGTCTGGAGCTTGCCGTCCAGATCTTCGTTCTGCACCGTCTGGATCTTGATGGTGACGTTGGGGTGCGCGGTGTGGTAGTCGGCGGCCGCCTTTTCCCAGAAGGCTTTGCCGGGACCGGTCGTGGCGTTCTCCCACAGCTGCATCGTGACGTTGCCGCCCGAGGAGCCTTTGTCGTCGCCGCCTCCACAGGCGGCCAAACCCATGGCGCTCAACGCCACCACGGCGGCCGCTGCGAGGGTCCTGTTAGGTGCCATGTAAGCCCACCTCTCGAGCCCGAAAGTTTCGGAACGTTTCCGGAATATGACGCTCAAGCTAGGAAGAGAGGCATGGGCATGTCAATATATTCGCCACGATGATCAAAACCGTACGTGTAACGATTCCGCACCAGCCGTCATGAGAATGTCGGGTAGCGGGTGCCCATGAGCGGAGAATGATGGAGGAACCCCCGCTCGACGAGCGGGCCGCAGTCGTGCCCAAGAGCTGAAAGCTCGGTGAAACGTTTCGGAAGTTACGCCATTACGGCGACCTCCTCGGTCATGGTCGGCCGGCGGCGGTTCCGGGTGCGAGGCGGGCGGTGAGCTCGCCGACGCCGTCGCCGGTGAGCTGGGACAGCGCGGCCGTGCGACCGCAGCACACCAGGAGCAGGGCGGCCATGGGCCCCTGGACGGCCGGCCCGTCGCCGGCGGTCCAGGAGATGTCGGTTGCGGTGAGCCGGAGGCCGGCCATCTTCTTCACCGAGGGCAGCGGCGGCGGCCAGCGCATCGAGAGCACCCGGTCGGCCGCGACCGCGGCGGCGTCGGCGGGCACGTCGAGCCGGCGGCCGAGCGGGATGGCGATGTCCTGGCTGTGCACCAGGATGTCGCACAGAATTTCCAGGTAGGTGCCGCCGAAGATGTGCCGCCGCGAGCCGATGGTGGCCCGGATCTCGGCGATCAGCTGCTCGGTGGTCAGGGCCGAAGCGCGGAGCCGGGCGACGTGCGCGACGGTGCGGTCGACGCTGCCCCGCCACTTGAGCATCTGGCCGAGCACGGCGCCGGGGCCGAGCTGCTGGAGCGTGAGGTGGGCGGCAACCTCCCGGACGGTCCAGTCCGCGCAGAGCGAGGACCGGCGCCACTCGTCGTCGCCGAGGCCGGCAAGCAGGTCGCACAGGCCGGCCCGGTGCGCGTCGACGGCCTGCCAGATCTGGTCGGTGTTCATGACGGGACCTCCGCGGACAGTGGACGGATCACGGTGGTGACGAGCGTGGTGATCTGGTCGGTCGGGTCGAACGCGGGATCGGGGATGGCCAGGTCGTGCAGGACGACGCCGGTCCAGTGGTTCATGATGATCGGCGCGTCGCGCTCGGGGTCGCTCGAGCCGGCGGCCCGCAGCCGGGTCATGAACCAGGCGTTGACCCGGGCGCCGGTGGCCAGCAACTGCGCGCGAACGGCCGGGTGGATGCCGGCCTCGACCAGGATCGCGTAGCGGGCGAGCATCAAGGTGCGCTGCGGCCCGGTCGCGGTCCTGGCGGCCGCGACGAGCACCCGGGCCAGGTCGAGGGGCGTCGTCGGGTACATCGACATCGCGAGCTCGTTCCAGAGCGCCTGCTCACGGGCGGCGAACCGCTCGACAACCGCGTCGAGCAGGGCATCCCGCGTACGGAAATGGTTGGAGGTCGATCCAGCCGGAAGGCCGGCCTGGGTGTCGACGGCGCGATGGCTGAGCGCGTGAATGCCGCGCTCGCCGAGAACGGTGATCGCCGAGTCGAGAAGCTGTTCGCGCCGGGTGGCCATGACCGCAGACTACTACGAAAGTTGTGCCTTTCACTACGGTCGTAGTGTCACCGAGTCCGCGACGGCGATGCGCGGGCGGCAGAGCGCCGCCGTGACCGGGGCCAGAGTTGATACGTATTATGTCTGAAGACCGCAGCGGCCCTCGATGCGGACCGAGGCATCGGAGGAGCGCATGACGGAAACGACGGAGGCGGCCGTGAACGGTCCCTTTCCGCCGGCGCGGCGAAAGCGGCCCGCCAACCTCGCGCATGCGGTCACGGCGGAGCTCGTGGACAGCATCGTGCGCGGCGTGCATCCGCCGGGCAGCAGCCTGCCACCCGAGCCGGTCCTGGTGGACGGGTTCGGCGTGAGCCGGACCGTCGTCCGCGAGGCGGTGAAGCTCCTCCAGGCGAAGGGTCTGGTGCAGGTCCGCCAGGGTTCCGGAACGGTCGTCACGCCGCCGACCATGTGGGACATGCTGGACGAGCTCGTCCTGAGTGCGACCATCGCCGAGGACGATGGCGTGATCGTGCTGGACGACCTCGTCGTCACCCGCCGGTTGCTGGAGGCGGACATGGCCAACGTGGCCGCACGGGTGGCCGACCCGGAGACCATCGATCGCCTGGCCGCCCTCGTCGGCGAGATGGACGGCCTCGTGCACGACCACGTCACGTACGCCGAGCGCGATCGGGCCTTCCACGACACCATCATGCGGGCATCCGGCAATCGCATCGCCCGTGCCGTGGTGCGGTCGCTCGAGAGCCAGGTGATCAATACCGCGCGCTACCTGGGCCGGCCGAAACGGTCGCTGTGCGTGGCCTCGAACCGCGGTCACCGCCGCATCTACGAATGCATCGCGGCGCGAGACCCGGGCGGTGCCGCCGAGGCCATGTTCCGGCACATCACCGAGGCCTGGCTCGTGCGCCGGGGCGGCCCGGGCGACCCGGTCCGGCTGCAGCGCTGATCGCCGGCATCAGTGGGTAAGGTACGAGCCGTGACGGCCGCATCCGATGGGTTCAAGCTCCCGCCGCGCCAGCGCGCCGAGCGGCTGAGCGTCGCCGTCGTGACCGAGCTGGTCGAGCTGATCGTCACCGGGCAGCTGGCCGAGGGCACGTTGCTGCCGCCCGAGGGACCGCTCAGCGAGCACTTCGGCGTGAGCCGCACCGTGATCCGCGAGTCCGCCAAGCGGCTCGAGGAGAAAGGCTTGCTGATCATCAGCCAGGGCCGGGGCACCCAGGTGGCCCGCTCCGGGTCGTGGAACATGCTCGACCCGGTCGTGCTCTCCGCCCTCATCGACAACGACGAGTCGTTGGGCGTGCTCGACGAGCTGACCGTCGTGCGGGGAAATCTCGAGGCCGCCATGGCCGCAGCGGTGGCCGCCAACCGCACCCCGGAGGAGCTGACCCGGGTCGAGCACGCCCTGCAGGTGATGCGGCAGACGCAGCACGAGAGCGACTCCTTCAACGAGGCGGACGTGGTCTTTCACCTCACGGTGATGGAGCTGTCCCGCAACCGCTTGGCCGAGAACATCACCAAGCGGCTGTACCGCCGTGCGCTCGAGAGCAAGAGATTCCACGGGATGCAGTACGAGGGTGCGTTCAGCTCCACCCTCGACCAGCACGCCCTGGTCGTCGACGCGATCGCCCGCCAGGACGCCGCCGCCGCGGAGAAGGCCATGCGCGACCACATCATCGGCTCGTGGCAGCGACGCCGGTTCGAGCCGTCTCGCGGCGACGCGGAGGCCTAGAAGTCCACGCTCGCGGCCGGGAGGTGCCCGGCCGCCACCAGATCGCGCCACAGCCGCCGGGGAACGTCGCTCTCGAACCGGCGGGCGTCCTCGTCGACCTCGCGCGCGGAACCCATACCGACGGCGACGGCGGCGACGGCCGGATGCAGAAGCGGAAAGGCAAGCGCGACGGCGGGCAGCTCCACCCGGTGTTCCCGGCAGATCGCGGCGATCTGCCGCGCCCGCTGGAGCACCGCCGGATCGGCCGCGCGGTACTCATAGGCGGCGCCCGGTGCCGGCTCGGTGGTCGCGAGCAGACCGGTGCCGAAGACGCCGGCCGCGACGACCGGTACGCCGGCCCGCCGGGCCGGAGCCAGCACCGTGTCGAGAGCGCCGTGTTCGAGCAGCGAGTAGCGGTTGGCCAGCATCACCACGTCGACGAGGCCGTCCTCGACAAGGCGGTCGAGCCCGGCGGTGGCGTTGGTTCCGATGCCGACGGCCCGGACCAGCCCGGCGGCTTTCAGCGGCGCGAGGGCGGCCAGGCCCTCGCGGGCGGCGCCGTCCCAGGCCTGGTCGGGGTCGTGGACGTACACGATGTCGATGGTGTCCAGGCCCAGCCGCGACAGGCTCTGCTCGAGCGAGCGGCGGACCCCGGCGGCCGAGAAGTCCCATCGCCGGAGCAGATCACCGGGAACCGCGAATCCCTCCGTGTCCTGGGCGACCGGTCGTCGATTGGGGATCAGCAGGCGGCCGACCTTGGTCGAGACCACGAACTCGTCGCGCGGGCGGCCACGCAGACCGGCGCCTACCCGGCGTTCGGACAAGCCGAGGCCGTAGTGCGGCGCCGTGTCGAAGTACCGGATGCCGGCGTCCCACGCCCGTTCCATCGTCCGCTCCGCCTCGTCGTCGCCCATCGGCCGGGCGAAGTTGCCCAGCGGCGAGCCGCCGAAACCCAGAACACCGTGCGGGGTCCGGGCCCGGTCCAGGATCCGCCACGCCTCGCTCGTCATCGGCCGAGCTGGTAGAAGGCGGAGCCGGTCTCGGACAGGATCGCCGCACGCTCGGCCGGGCTCAGCTCGGCGATCAGCGTGTCGACCGTCGCCCGCCAGCTGACGGCGCCCGCACCCAGTTCGGCGACCGGCCAGTCGGAGCCGTACATGAGCCGGCCCGGACCGAACGACTCGAGCGCGACGTCCACCGCGCGGCGCAGACCATCGGGGTCGTGCTTCACGAGCCCGGCCAGCCCGGAGACCTTCGCCCAGGTGTTGGGGCGGCGGGCCAGTTCGCGTAGGTTCCCGGCCCACGCCTCGGGGTCGTCCGTCTCGGCGGCTCCGCCGAGGTGGTCGACGACGAAGCGGACGTCGGCGTGTGCCCCGGCGAGGGCTGTGGCCATCGGCACCTGCCACCACCGTACGACCAGGTCGAAGGTCAGGCCGCGCTCGCCCAGCCGGGCCAGGCCGGCGTTGAGGACGGTCCTGGCCAGCCAGAGGGGATCGGGATCGAGGTGCGCCAGGTGCCGGACACCGACCAGCCGCCGCGCCGCCGCGGCAGCCAGCTCGTCGAGTTGCCGGCCCGGATCGGCGGTGAGATCGACCCAGCCCACCACACCGGCGATGCCCGGCATGCGGTGCCCCAGCAGGCGCCGCGTCTCGGCGACACTGTTGCTGGACTGCACGACCACGGCCGTGTCCATGCCGGTTGCTTGCAGCATCCGGTCGAGGTCACCGGGGAAGAAGTCACGATCGATCGCCGCCATCGTCGCCGGGTCGATCCACGGTTGCGGATCGGTGGACCGGTCCCAGAGGTGGACGTGGCTGTCCAGGGTGGGCGTCACCACAGGTCACGTGCCGAGTCGGGGACCAGGCGCAGGCCCGCGCGGCCGGGGCGAACGTGCGGCCCGGCGTCCTGCGCGGGTGGGTTGGCAGCCCGGCCGGCTCGGATGCCGCTCTCGTCGACCCGGATGCCGATTCCCGGTTCGTCCCCGAGAACGATCCCTCCGTCGGCGTACTCCTGGTCCACCCGCAGGCCGATCGGCGAGGTGAGGCCTTGGACCTCGAAGGCCAGGTGGTTCGGTACGGCCACGGCGGCGTGGGCCACCGGGTTGGTGTGGTAGGCCACCGGGCTCACCGGCAGGTCACGGCTGTGCGCCACCGCGGCCACCCGGAGGAAGTGGGTGATGCCCCACACGTTGCCCACCTGCACGATGTCGACCGCGTCGGCGTCCAGCAACGGGCGGTACTGCTCGAGGCCGGTGAGGTTCTCGCCGGTCGCGACGGCGGCCCGGATGCCCCGCCGCACCGAGGCGAGCCCGGCGGCGTCCCATCGGCGTACCGGCTCCTCGATCCAGGTGAGATCGAACTCGCGCTCGAGGGCGGTCACATACCGTACGGCCTGCGAACGGTTCCAGGATTCGTTCGCGTCGAACATGAGGGCGGGGTTCGCCGAGTTGCGGCCCAGCACCTCGCGCAGGATCTCCAGCCGGCGGAGGTCGTCGCCGAGGTTCCGCCCACCCTTGAGTTTGCCGGCGCCGAAGCCCCGGTCGGCGAATTCCGTATAGAGACGGGCAAGCCCTTCGTCGTCCAGCGCGATGTCCAGACCGGAGGCATAGCCCGGTACGAACCGGTCGAGGCCGCCGAGCGTGCGCCACAGAGGTTCGCCCGCGGCCTTCGCCTTGAGATCCCACAAGGCGATGTCGATCGCGCCGATCGCGCCGAACGTCGACCCCGCGTGCCCGGTCTTGAAGACCCGGGCGAGCATCCGGTCGTAGAGGGCCGACACGCCCCGCGGATCCTGCCCCTCCACGGCGTCGAACACCCGATCGACATCGCCGTGCGGGCCGATGCCCACGCCGTCGATTCCGGCGTCGGTCTCCAGGATCAGCACGTGCACCTCGGTACGCGGGCCGGACATCACCCCGTTCGCGTCGCCGATCAGCCGCCCCCAATCGTGCTCGGTCGTCAGGCTGCGGTATCCGGTGACCTTCACTGTTGCTCCTTCTCGGCCGCTGTTCGACTCATTCCTTCGTGCCGCCCGC
Source organism: Actinoplanes sp. KI2 (assembly GCF_025630775.1). Classification (GTDB taxonomy): domain Bacteria; phylum Actinomycetota; class Actinomycetes; order Mycobacteriales; family Micromonosporaceae; genus Actinoplanes. The sequence goes on along the minus strand of NZ_JAOSZE010000045.1, from coordinate 58,087 downwards.
CGTCATCCCGGCGACCAGGAATCGCTGGGAGAAGAGGAAAACGATCAGCACCGGCAACACCGAGATCACCGTCGCCAGAGCGAGTGTCGGCAGTTGCACGGATTGCGTCCCGGCGGAACTGGGATTGAACGCCGGTGTGGACGCGAGCAGGGAGGTGAGTCCCACCTGGATCGGGTACCCGTCGCTGGAGGGCAGCATCACGAACGGCAGGAAGAAGTTGTTCCAGCTCTGCACGAAACTGAAGAAGGCGACCAGGGCGACGATCGGCGCCGCCAGCGGCAGAGCGACCCGGGCGAACACCTGGAACTCCGTACATCCGTCGATTCGCGCCGCGGACAGCAGGTCCCGCGGGATGCTCGTCGAGAAATAGATGTAGGTGAGGTAGACGCCGAACGGGAAGAACGACATCGGCAGGATCACCGAGAGCGGACTGCCGATCAGGCCCAGTGTGTTGAGCTCGAGAAAGATGGGCAGGACGAGTGCGGTGTTCGGGATCAGCATGACGATCAGCGTCACGATCAGCAGCAGCCGCCGGAATCGGAACCGGGTCAGCGCCAGCGCGTAGCCGGCCGGGATGCCGGCGATGAGCGTGATCACCAGCGCGCCCACGGCGTACAGCGCCGAGTTGGCCACCCACGTCGTGACCGCGCCGTCCTGGAAGGCGAAGAGCTGCTGCCAGTTGGCCCGCAGATCGGCGAGGCTGCCCGGAGCGAACGGGTTGTCCACGATGAGGCCGCGGGCCGACTTCGTCGTCGCCAGCAGCAGCCAGACGATCGGGATGGCGAAGAACAGCACGAAGATCGCGAGCAGGACCCCGACGATCGTCCGGCCGCTCCAGCCGCCGAGCCCCGGGCGCCTTTCGGTGGTTGCAGTCGTCATGGTCAGTCCGTCTCGAACAGGCCGCCGCGCAGCACGAACACCGCGGAGAGCGCGAGGGCGATGACCAGCAGCAGCAACGAGATGGCCGCCGCGCCGTTGAAGTCGTTCTGCTGGAACGCGTACTGGTAGGCCAGCTGGTTGAGCGAATAGTCGTTCGGCACCACCGCGTTGCTGGCCTGTGAGAGCAGTTGCGGCTCGACGAAGAGCTGAATCCCCGCGGCGAGCGACATGATCCCCAGGTACGAGATCCACTTGCGCAGCAGCGGAAGCTGGATGCGCCAGGCGATCTGGATCGGGCCGGCGCCGTCGATCCGGGCGGCCTCGATCACGTCGGCGCTGATGTTGTTGAGCGCGCCGTACATGATCACGATCCAGCCGCCGGCGCCGGTCCAGAATGCGATGATCGCGAAGATCGGCGGCAGGTTGGCGGGCACGATGACCTGGACGAAGCTGTCGAAACCCAGGAACCGCAGCAGGCCGCCGACCGGGCTGGCCGTCGGGTCCAGCAGGAACAGCCAGAGCAGCACGCTCGACGCGCCGGCCAGCGCGCCGGGCAGATAGAAGATCAACCGCAGGCTGCTGCCGAGCCACCGTAGCCGGAGGGCATGCACCGCGATCGCCAGGACCGTCACGAACAGGACGAGGGCAACCAGCCAGATCACCAGGAAGTACGCGACGTGCCCGACGGCGGGCAGGAACCGGAAGTCCTTGACGACCTTGGTGAAGTTGGCCGCCCCGGCGAAGCCGCCGTTCGCGTCGGTGACGGCGAGGTACAGCGCGTACAGGGCGGGCACGACCCCGAAGGCCAAGGTGAGGGCCGTGTAGAGGGAGATGAAGAGATAGCTGATGGCGCCGCGGCCGCGGCCGGATCGCCGGCCGCCCGGCCGGTGGCGCGGAAGCGCCGCCGGCCGTGCGGTCTGTTCCACAGCGGTCATTGGACCGTGTAACCGTTGACCTGGGCCTGGTTCTTGATCGCCGTTTCCCACTGGGGAAGCATGTCGACCAGGCTCTTGCCGCCGGCGATGGCCGGGGTCATGGTCTTGGCCCAGATCGCCTCCTGGCTGAAGGTCCCGTAACCCCAGCCGTCCCAGATCTCGGTGCCGGCCTTGACGATCGACTGCAGATCGGTCGCGTAGTACCCGCTCGACTCCTGCTTCTTGATCCATTTGTCGCCGGCTGCCGCGAAGGCCGGGTAGCCGGGGGCCAGGTTCACCTGGTAGTCGTCGGCCGTGGTGACGAACTCGGCGAACTTCTCCGCGGCCTTGAGGTTCTTCGAATGGCTGCTGATGAACCACGTTCCGCCACCGACGTTGCCGGTCACCGCGGCGTCGCCCGGCCAGGCGAGCGGGGCCGCGACGCCGAGCTGCCCCTTCGGTACGTTCAGCGACTGCGGGTTGTTGAAGATCGCCCCGGCGTACCAGGCCGGTCCGGGCATCACCAGGACCTTGCCGGTGTACTTCTTGACGAACTCGGGCGTGAAGACGCTGACGTTGGGCGTGGTGCCGTTCTTGATGAGGGTGTCGAGCATGGCGGCGACCCGCTTGCACTCGGCGGTGTCGGTGTTGACCGTGACGGACGTGGGCCCGGTGATGCCGTTCGCCTGGCACTTGCCGCTCCAGAAGTAGATCTCCGGCGCGAACGCGTCGCCGACGGTACCGACGAGGTAGCCCGGGTGCTCCCGCGCCACCTTCTCGCCGAGCGCCTGATACTCCTCCCAGGTGGTCGGCACCGGGTAGCCGAACTTGGTCAGCAGGCTCTTGTCGTACCAGAACACCACCTGGGCGAGGTCGTTGCGCAGGCAGTAGACCTTGCCCTGCACGGTGCACGGGGCGAGCGCGCCCGGGGTGAACCCGTCGAGGGTGGCCTTGGGGACCAGTCCGCCGCTCAGCACGGCCGCGAACGCCTGCTTGCCGTTGGACTTCTGGCTCGCCCACGCCGCGTCGTTGTTCTGGCTCGAGAACACCACGTCCGGCCAGCCGCTGCCGGCCCGGTCGAACAGTTGCATCTTGGTCCGGAACGAGTTGGAGCCGTTCGCGGAGCCGTCGTAGGTGACCACCTTGATCGCGACGTCGGGGTTGGCCTTCTTGAAGGCGTCGACCGCCGTCGAGCGGTCGGCGTCCACCCACACCGTGATCTCAGCCTTGTCGTCCTGCGCGACCTGCGGAAAGCCGTAGGAGCCGGTCGAGGAGCCACCGCTGCCGCCGCCACAGGCGGCCAGCGCCAGAGCGAGGGCTAAGACCGCGGCGCCGCCGAAGGAGCGTGTTGCTCGTGCGATTCCACCCATATTGAGGTCCTTTGTCGAGGAGACCGTATTGACGGGGAGCTCATCGCCACGAAATATAAGAGCATACGTATTACGTTTGCAAGGCCCCGCCAGCACGAGAGGACACCCGGATGAAGGCTGCGGCGTACCACGGCCACGGTCGCCTGGAGACGGTGACGCTCGACGTCGAGCCACCCGGCCCCGGCCAGCTCCAGATCGCGGTCGCCTACTGCGGCCTGTGCGGGACCGACCTGCACATCGTCCACGGCGACATGGACTCGCGAGTCCGGATGCCGCTGGTCTTCGGCCACGAGACCGCCGGCCGGGTGGCCGCGATCGGGCCGGGGGTGCGGGGCTGGTCGATCGGTGACCCGGTCACCGTGCTGCCGCTGATCTGGGACGGCACCTGCGCCGCCTGTCTCGCCGGTCATCAGCACATCTGCCAGAACCTGGTCTTCGTCGGCATCGACTCCCCCGGCGGTCTCCAGCAACGGTGGAACGTGCCGGCGTCCATCGCCGTGCCACTTCCGCCCGGCCTGGATCTGCGGACCGCCGCGCTCGTCGAGCCGGTCGCCGTCGCGGTGCACGACGTCCGACGCTCGGAGCTGCAGATCGGTGATCGTGCCGTCGTGCTCGGCGGCGGCCCGATCGGCGTGCTCATCGCCGCCGTCGCCCGGGACGCCGGCGCCGACGTCCTCGTCGCGGAGGTCGACCCCACGCGCCGCGGTCGCATCGCCGAGCTCGGCTTCCGGGTGATCGATCCCGGATCGGACGACCTCGCCGGCGAGGTCGAGCGATGGACCGCCGGCGTCGGGGCGGACGTGGTGTTCGAGGTGTCCGGAGCGGCCGCTGCGGCCCGGTCCACCACCGTGCTGGCCAAGGTCCGGGGCACGATCGTCGTCGTCGCCATTCACGCCGCTCCGCGCGAGATCGACCTGCAGCGAGTGTTCTGGCGCGAGTTGCGGCTGCTGGGCACCCGGGTCTACCAGCGCTCCGACTTCGACCGCGCGATCGAGCTGCTCGCGCGGGGCCGGGTCCCGGTGGACGCGCTCATCTCCGCCGTCGTCCCGCTGGAGGAGACCGCCTCCGCGATCGCGGACCTCTCGGCCGGGCGGGCCATGAAGATCCTGGTCGACGTCGCCGGCGAGGCGCACCGATGAACGCCCTGTTCGACCTCCACGGCCGGCTGGCCGTCGTCACCGGCGCGCGCCGCGGCATCGGCCGCGCCATGGCCGAGGCGCTCGCCGCCGCGGGCGCGGACATCATCGGCGTCAGCGCCCGGCTCCGGGACGACGACGAGGTCGCCACCGCCGTCCGCCGGCTCGGCCGCTCCTTCGAGGGACACGCGGTGGATTTCGCCGACCGCGGCGCTGTGCTGGCACTCGGCGCCGTGCTGGCCGGGCGAGCCCCCGACATTCTGATCAACAACGCCGGAACGATCGAACGGGCTCCCGCCGCGACGCATCCTCTCCAGTGGTGGGACCGCGTGATCGAGGTGGACCTGTCCAGCCAGTTCGCCCTGACCCAGCTGGTCGCCGGACCGATGCTGGAGCGCGGCAGCGGCAAGGTCGTATTCACCGCGAGCATGCTGAGCTTCCAGGGGGGCATCAACGTGCCCGGTTACACCGCCGCCAAGTCCGGCATCGCGGGCGTCACCCGGGCCCTGGCCAACGAGTGGGCCGGCCGGGGAGTCAACGTCAACGCCATCGCGCCGGGCTACATCGCCACCGACAACACCGAGGCGCTGCGCGCCGACCCGGAACGATCGAGCTCGATTCTGGGACGGATTCCCGCGGGCCGCTGGGGACGCCCCGACGACCTCGCCGGAGCGGCGATCTTCCTCTGCTCGGCCGCGTCGGATTACGTCTCCGGCGCGATCCTCGCGGTGGACGGCGGCTGGCTCGGGCGCTGATCGGCGGGTTCGGTCGGCCCACCGTGCCGCGCCGCCGCCGCCGTCCCGTCCCGTCCGGAACAAGAAATTTACTCACGTCAACTTCCGCCCGGCATCCCGTAGATAGAAGGATCTACATAGATAGATGCCTACTTCCTAATTTATCGGGAGGAAGTCTGTGAGAACCGCTATCGCGCTGGCCGCCACCATCGCGCTGGCCGGCGGAGGGCTGGCGGCGACCGCCACAACCGCGTCGGCCGCACCGCCCGCCGCACCGGGAACGTCGCTGATCGACGCAGCCCATCGGGCGCTCACCCAGCACCCCACCGCCGCCAGAACCTCGCCCAAGGATGCCTACCAGGTCTACAGCAGCAAGACCGACGCCGCCGGCCGCGGTGTCGTTCGCTACACGCGCACCTACTCCGGGCTGCGCGTCTACGGCGGCGACCTGGTCGTCCGCACCGACGCCAAGGGGGGTTACACCGGCAGCTCGGTCGGGCTGACCGCACCGCTGGCGCTGAGCACCACCCCCTCGACCACCGCCGCGCAGGCCCGCCGGACGGCCACAGCCGCATTCACCGGCACGGTGACCAGCACCGGCTCACCGAAACTGTTCGTCGACGCCAGGCGCGGTACCGGCGTGCTGTCCTGGGAGACCGTGGTCAGTGGCCGGCGGCCGGACGGGCAGACGCCGTCCCGCCTGCACGTCATCAGCGACGCCCGCACCGGTAAGGTCACCGGCTCCTACGACGAGATCGAGAGCATCGCGGGCACCGGCAACAGCCTCTACGCGGGTCAGGTGCCGATCGAGACGACGCTCTCCGAGTCCACCTACACCCTCACCGACCCGGTACGCGGCAACGGTTACACCTGCGACATGGGCAACCGGACCTCGGGCACCTGCACCACCTTCGCCGACGCCGACAACGTCTGGGGCACCGGCGCCACCGGCGACCGCGCCTCGGCCGCCGTGGACGCGCACTTCGGGGCCGCGACGACGTTCGACTATTTCAAGAACGTGCACGGCCGCAACGGCATCTTCGGCAACGGAGCGGGCGTGCCGTCCCGGGTCCACTACGGCAGCGCGTACGTCAACGCGTTCTGGGACGGCAGCCAGATGACCTACGGCGACGGCTCCGGCAACGCGAGGCCGCTGGTCGCGCTGGACGTGGCCGGGCATGAGATGTCACACGGTGTCACCGCGAACGTGGTGCCCGGCGGGCTCACCTACTCCGGCGAGTCGGGCGGGCTGAACGAGGCCACCAGCGACATCTTCGGCAGCATGGTGGAGTTCTACGCGGACAGCACCGCCGACGCCGGGGACTACGACATCGGCGAGAAGATCAACATCAACGGCAACGGCACCCCGCTGCGGTACATGTACAACCCCACCCTCGACGGCTCCTCGCACGGCTGCTGGTCGACCACCACGAAGAACATCGACGTGCACTACTCCTCCGGCGTCGCCAACCATTTCTTCTTCGACCTCGCCGAGGGCAGCGGCGTCACCCCGTACGGGACCTCGCCGCTCTGCGGTTCGGCGGAGCCGGTCACCGGTATCGGCCGGGACAAGGCCGCGGCGATCTGGTTCCGCGCGCTGGACGCCTACTTCGTGTCCAGCACCACCTACGCCGCGGCGCGCGGCTACACCCTGTCCGCCGCCGCCGACCTGTACGGCTTCTGCAGCACCGAGTACAAGGCCGTGCGGGCCGCGTGGACCGCGGTGAACGTGGCCGGGGACGACATCTGCTCCACCGGCAACGACTTCACCCTCACCCTGTCGTCGAGCACCGCAGCGGTCGACCCCGGCACGTCCGCCACGCTCACCGCGAGCACCGCGCTGATCAACGGCGAGGCCGAGGCGATCACCTTCGCCGCCGGCGCCACCCCGGCCGGGGTCACCGTGTCGTTCGAGCCCGCCACCATCACCGCCGGTGAGTCCACCACGGTCACGGTCAGCGTGGACGCCGGCGCCGGCCGCAGCACCGCCCCGGTCACCATCACCGCCACCGCCGCGTCGATCACCCGGTCGGCGGCGCTCACCGTCAGCGTCAACAGCGGACCCGGCTGCTCCGGCACCAACGGCACCGACGTCGCCATTCCCGACAACACCACCGTGCAGAGCACCATCGGCCTCACCGACTGCGCCACCGCCCCGTCCACGGCCAGCACCGTCGAGGTGCACATCGTCCACACCTACATCGGCGACCTGGTGGTCAGCCTGATCGCGCCGGACGGCACCGCCTACGTCCTGCACAACCGGGCCGGCGGCAGCGCCGACAACATCAACCAGACCTACACCCTGAACCTGGCCGGCGAAGCCCCGAACGGCACCTGGACATTGCGCGTCCAGGACGCCGCCTCCGCCGACACCGGCTACCTCGACAGCTGGACGCTCTCCCTCTGAGTGCCGCCCCGCTGACTGCCGCGCCGGGCGGCGGCCGCCACGCCGCCGCCCGGCCGTCATATTGGTTTGGCCCTATTCGCCAAATAGCTTCCTCTATACGTAGATAGACTTTTCGGTACCGCTTTCGACTCCAGCCGTGCGGCGGCGCCGGCGCGCGGCAGGGAAGCCCCAGCGACGGGCCTCGGTTCGTCGCGCGAGGAGGGGTGGACGAAGAGTGCGGATGAGGCGTGACGTCGCGCTGGCCGGCTGCTGCGCGGCGACCTTCGCGATCGGGCTGACCTGCCTGCTCGGCTACCTGTTCGGCGTACGGCGGATGGTCTCCCTTCTGCTCGCGCCGCCGTTCATCTCGCCGATCGCGGCCGGGTCGCTGTGCCTGCTGGCGTGCGGGACCGCCACGGCCGGATTCCTCCCCCGCCGGTGGCTGCGGCGGGCCGGCCAGGCCGGGCTGGGAATCGTCCTCGTGGTGCACCTCTGGGTGCTGGGCGAATACCTGACCGGTCGCGAGCTCGGCATCGATCAGCTGATCTTCGGTGGCCGCCTCGACGACTGGGCAGCGGTGCCGTATCCGGGGCGACCGTCACCGCATTCCGCTGCGGCATTCGCGTTGCTGGCGCTGGCCCTGCTGACGGTCGATGTCCGGGCCCACGACCACCTTCTCTTCAGAATCCTCGCCCCGCTGTCGGTGATCATGGCGCTGGCGACCGTCCTCGGAGCGCTCCACGGGGTGCCCTACCTGCGCGGCAACACCACGGTCGCCGGCATGAGCCGGCCGAGCATGCTCGGCTACGCCCTGCTCGCCACCGCGCTGGTGCTGGTCCGATGTCATCGCCGTCCGGTCAATCTCTTCTTCAGCACCGGAATCGGCGGCCGGATGACACGCCAGATCGTGCCCTCCGCGGTCGTCGTCCTGCTGGCGGTCGCCGTGATTCTCGTGCTGACCCGACGCGGGGCCGACTCACTGCAGGGTCTCGAGGTGATGCTGGCCATCGGAGCGCTGCTGGCCGTCATGTACGGGGCGCTGCTGAGCACGGCACTGCTGCTGGAGGACATCGGCAACCGGCAGGACGCCCTGAACGAGCGGCTCACCCGGGAACGCGACCTCAACCACGCGATTTTCGGTGCTCTGCTGGACGGAGTCGTCGCCTGCGAGCCGGACGGGACCATCGTCGCGGTCAACGAACGGTTCTGCGAGTTGACCGGGCTCTCGACCGAGACGGTCCTCGGTCAACGGCCGCCGTACTCCTGGTGGACGCCGGAACGGCGGTTCGCACCGGAACGCCTGCCCCAGGACAGGCTCGCGGCGAACATCCGCGTTCAGGAGGAGACGCAGGTGCTGCGGCCCGACGGAACGCGGATCGCGGTGGAGCGCTCGGTCTCCGCGGCCTTCACGATCGACCAGGACGTCTCCCTGTACGTGGTGACCTACCGGGACCTGACCGAACGCAACGAGGCCAGAGCAGAACGCCGGATCATGGCCGAACGGCTGGACCATTTCTTCGACATGTCCACCGATCTGCTGTGCATCGCGGGCACCGACGGCTACTTCAAGCTGCTCAACCCGGCTTGGGAGCGCGTCCTCGGCCACCCCGTGCACGAACTGATGGCACGCCCCTACCTGGATTTCGTCCACCCCGACGACCGGCCCAGCACGGCCCAGGAGGCCAAGACGGTCGAGATCGACGAGCGGAGCTCGCACTCCTTCGAGAACCGGTACCGCCACGCCGACGGCAGCTATCGATGGCTGAGCTGGAACTCCACCGTCGCGCCCGGAGAGCACCTCATCTACGCCGCCGCCCGGGACGTCACCGACGAGCGGGCCGAACGCGCCGCCCGGACCCAGCTGGCGGCGATCATCGAGTCCACCGACGACGCCGTGATCACCAAGACCCTGGACGGCGTCATCACCAGCTGGAACGCCGCCGCCGAGCGAATCTACGGCTATAGCGCCGAGGAGGCGGTCGGCCGGCCGGTGTCCCTGATATACGCGCCCGACCAGCTCCACGACGTCGAGGCCGGCATGGTCGAGATCGCGCAGGGACGACCGGTCAAGGACCATCAGCGAGTCGGCCGCCGCAAGGACGGCACACCGGTACACCTGTCGTTGACCATTTCTCCGCTCCGGGACGCCGACGGCACCGTGGTCGGCGCGTCCTCGATCGCGCGCGACATCAGCGACCGCATCAAGGAGCAGCAGGCGCTGGCCGCCGCGCGGGACCAGGCGCTGGCCGCGGACCGAGCCAAGAGCGAGTTCGTCGCCACGGTGAGCCATGAGATCCGCACGCCGCTCAACGGCATCATCGGCCTCAACACCCTCATGGGTAAGACCGACCTGCGGCCCAATCAACGTCGATACGCCGACGGCATCGGGACCTCCGCCCGGGCGTTGCTCTCGATCATCAACGACATCCTGGACTTCTCGAAGGTCGAGGCGGGCAAGACGACCATCAAGCCCGTCGACTTCGATCTCGCCCAGGTGATCGCGGACGCCACCCGGGTGGCCGCCGACATCGCGCGCGGCAAGGACCTCGAGGTCAGTGGCTACTACGCGCCCGATCTGCGCCGCGGCCGTCATGGCGACGCCGATCGGATTCGCCAGGTGCTGATAAACCTGCTCGGCAACGCGGTGAAATTCACCGACGCGGGCGCCGTCCGCTTGGCGGTAGCCGAAACCGGCGAAGGCGATCTGTGCCAGTTCAGCGTCACCGACACGGGCATCGGGATCGAGCCGGACAGACTGGCCGCGCTGTTCGAGCCGTTCGTGCAGGCCGAACAGGGCAGCAACCGCACCCACGGTGGCACCGGGCTCGGCCTGACGATCAGCCGGCGCCTGGTCGAGCTCATGGGCGGCGAGCTGACGGTGATCAGCGAGCCGGGCCGTGGAAGCACCTTCGGCTTCACCCTGGACCTGCCGCCGAGCCGGCCCGGCGTCGGCCCTCGCCGCTCGGCGAACGTCAACGTCATCGGCCGGCGGCTGCTTCTCGCCGACCACGTCGAATCCTCCCGCGCGCTCCTCGCGGACCATGCACGCCACTGGGGCATGATCGTCACGGAGGCGAGCGGTGAGCGGTCCCCGCTCGGCGTCGCGAGTCTCTCCGAATTGCTCGAGGGCGTCGATGTAGTGGTCGCCGATCCGGCCGCGTGGCAGCTGGCAGGGCAGGATTTCGCCGCGTTGCTCCGCACTTTCGTACGCGGGGGCCGCGCCTGCGTGATCGTTCTGTCGAACGACCCCGCGCAGAGCAACCAGCTCGCCGGCGAACGCGGCGTGGCCGACGTCCTGCAACGGCCCGTCGATCCGTCCACCCTCTTCGACTGCCTCGTCGAGGTGCTGGAACCACGCGGCGACGAGGAGCCGGCCGACTACGGGCCACCGGGCGACGAGGTCACCCGTCCCGGCCACGGACGGATTCTCGTGGTGGAGGACAACCCCATCAACCAGATGGTCGCCGAGCACCTGCTCGTTTCGCTGGGCTACGTCGTGGACATCGCCGAGGATGGGGAGGAAGCCGTGCGCATGGTGGGCGCGAACAGCTACAGCGCCGTGTTGATGGACTGTCAGATGCCCAAGGTGGACGGCTACGAAGCCACCCGGCAGATACGCGGAGACGAGTCGCCCGGACAGCACCTGGCGATCATCGCGATGACCGCCGGGGCGATGAGCAACGAGTTGCAGCGCTGCCTGGACGCCGGCATGGACGAGTGCCTGACCAAACCGATCATGCCGGACAAGCTGGCCGAAACGCTCGAGCGCTGGGCGGTCCAGCCCGGGGTGGCGTGACCGGGGCGGATCTCGATACGGCCCGGACGGTCAGGCCTTGACCAGGCCGAGGTAGGCCAGCTTCTGCTGGATGACCTCGGGCGTGAACGGCTTGAGGACGTACTCGTGGGCACCGGCGGCCAGCGCCCGCACCATCTGGCTGTGCTCACTCTCGGTGGTCACCATCATCATGCACATGTCCCGCAGCGGAGGGATCTTGCGCACGCTACGGATCAGCTGCAGGCCGTCCATGACCGGCATGTTCCAGTCCACCAGCGCGACGTCGGGCACCTTGGGGATCTCATTGAGCAGGTCCAAGGCTTCCTGACCGTTGCCGGCCTCGTACACCGCGAATCCCAGCCCGGTCACGATCCGGCGGAGGATGTTCCGCATCGTGCTCGAGTCGTCAACCACCAGGGCCAGCATGTGCCCGCCTTTCCAAGACCGGAGGTAACAAACTCCCATCGGCGTGTACCGCAATCATCTGAGCTAAACCCTCAGTGTGTTCGGAAGCGGGACACGGTCTCGAGCACCGTCCGCGCCGCCCGGCTGATCTCGGTCGACGAGTCGAGCGCGTCCGTTGCCGCGCCGGTGGTATCGGTGGCGGACCGGGCCACATCGTGGATCTCGCCGGCGATGACGGACGAGCCGTTCGCGACCTCGTCGACGCTGCGGGACATCTCCGTTGCCGTCGCCGTCTGCTCATCGACCGCCGACGAGATGGTCGTCTGAAAATCGTTGATCTGGTGGATGATGTCCGTGACCATGCGGATCGCCTCGACCGCACCCGCCGTCTCCGCCTGGATCGCGGCAACCCGGGACGTGATGTCCTCGGTCGCCCGGGCGGTCTCCTGCGACAGCTCCTTCACCTCGGACGCGACCACCGCAAAGCCCTTGCCGGCAGACCCGGCCCGGGCCGCCTCGATCGTCGCGTTCAACGCGAGCAGGTTCGTCTGCCCGGCGATCGCCGTGATCGTCTTGACCACCTCGGCGATCTCCACCGACGACTCGCCCAGCTTCGCGATCTGCCGGCCGGCGTTCGTCGCCTCCGCGACCGCACGGGCCGCGACATCGGCGGCCGCGGCCGCGTTCGTGGAGATCTCCCGGATCGACGCGCCCATCTCGGAGGCCCCTGCCGCGATCGTCCGCACATTGGCCGCCACCTCGTCGACGGCTCCGGTCGCGGAACTGGTCCGCTGCTCGGTCAGCTGCGCCGCCCCGCCGATCCGCGACGCGATCAACGTCAGCCGCTCGGCCGCCTCGGAGAACGTCCCGGCATCACCGCGGACCGTCCGCACCGACTCGGCAAGGCTGTCGATCGCCCGGTCCAACGACCTGGCCATCGTTCCGATCTCGTCCCGGCTGGTGACCCCGGTCCGCTCCGTCAGGTCGCCCTGGTCGAGCGCCTCGATCACCCGGCCGACGGCGCGGATCGGCCGCAGCACCGAACGAACGAGAGGGATGGTGAACCCGACGATGACCGCGACGCCGAGCAGGCCGATGACCAGCGACACCATCCGCCCGCGTGACTCCGTCGCGGTCTTCTCCGCGACGGCCTTGGTGACCGCCTGCGACACCGCGGCGGTCGCAGAGACGATCAGGCCGTCGGCGGCCGAGTTGCGTTCGTAGACCTCTCCGAGGCGTAGCCGCACGGCGTCCGGGTTCTTGGCCGCGTCGGCGGCGAACTGCGTGACGAACTTGGAGAAGTCGTCGACTGCCGAGGCCACCGGCGCGAACTTCGCACCGAACGTGCCGGACAGGTGCAGATCGCTGATCGTCTTGACGGCATCGGCGGAGGCCTGCACATCACCGGCGACGTTGTTGGTCATGTCCTGCCCGAGAGCGGCCCGGTACGCATCGACCCGCAGTTCACTTTCGCGGGTGTTGAGGTGATGCAGCGCCGACTCGGCCCGCTCCATCTTCTCGACTGCGGTGCTGGCCTCGGACACCTGTGTCCCGGTCCGGATGCCGTTCGCGAACACTGCCGCGGTCGTCACGATCCCGATAGCGGCGATCATCACGAGCCTTATGGTCAGGCTCAGGTTCGTCAGAGAAGGCATAGCCGTTCCCCTCCGCCGCATCCGTTGCGGCTTTCAGCGCCAAGGACGAGAGCTCCAGGACCGTTCAACCAACGCGTACATCTACTGACGATCGCGGTGCCGAACGCGGTGCCCGACGGTTGCAGTTTCGGTGCAGTCGCCCAGGTCACATGAAGACGCCGTCCGAGTGAGCTCACTCGGACGGCGTTCCCGCGGGAAATGTTCAGCAAGGCTCTCGTCGTGTTCGCCGGAACGACGGACGCCCGGCGGCTCGCTGTCCTCGATGCGGCGGCCGGGAAGATCCCGCACTCGATCTCCGGACGGCCGATGGCGCCATCCGAGAACGCCGGCCACCCAAGGTCTCGCTGACGTGCTGCGCGCCGTGCCGATGCAGAGTGCGGGCCGCGTCGTCACGCCACTTCCCTGCTGCGGCGACGGTTGGGCTGCTGAACAACCCGTCGAGCGACCAGGCGCCCGCGCCGAGGACGGCGATGGTGAGAAACGACCAGCAGTACAGCACCGCGAGCTCACCGCCGTTGTTCAACGGCCACAGCGATCGCGGCTGGTGCACCGTGAAGTACGCATAGGCCATCGCGCCGGAACAGACGAGGGCGGCCCAGCGGGTGAACAGACCCAGGAGTACGAGACTGCCGCCGGCGAACTCGATGGCGGCGGCCCACCAGCCGGGCCAGGCGGGGAATCGTACGGTGGCGCCGGTGCCGCGTACGCCACCGAGCACACCGAACAGGGATGCCGCACCGTGGCAGGCGAACAACAGGCCGACGACGACACGGAACGCAGACAGTACGGGGCCGGACAACCGCGATGACAGCATGGCAAACCTTCCTGAAACCAGGACCTTCCGCCGGCTGCGGCCGTCACGGGTCACCTCCGAGGCGACCGGAGGACCTCCGGCCCAGCGTAGCGGCAGAAAGGCGGCTGACCTGCCGGAACGGGCAGCAGCGGGCGGCGGCCATGCGGCTGGTCGCCGCCGGCCTGTCCCGCCCCGCGGCGGGCGCTCCTCTCGGTCAGATGTAGTTGAACAGCGGCGGGAAGACGAGGACCACGATCCAGGCCCACGCGGCGTACACCGGCAGGTAGCCGGTCTGCCAGCGTTCGAGGGCCGCGAACGGCGCGCGCCGGCGGAGGAAGGCCAGCAGGAGCCACGCCGACCAGGCCAGGTTGATCAGCAGGATGACGTTCTCGCCCAGTGCGGCGGTGCGGTTGGGCGTACTGCCGTACTCGTCGGTGATCCGCCCGGTGATCTCCAGCAGGACCAGCACGTCGATGGCCAGCGCGCTGACCACGAGCGCGAGCTGGAGCTTGTCGAACAGGCCCGGTGCGGCCAGCGGATCGCGGGCCGAGAGTGAATAGAGCAGCAGTCCCAGGACCACGACCAGCAGGAGGTTGAACAGGATCAGCGTCTCGCGGTCGACGTCGATGCCGTGACTGGTCCAGAAGACGGCGACCAGGAAGGCGACGAGGGCGGCGGTGAACAGCGGCGTGAACAGGCGAGTGAGGACCGGTGCGATGTTCTCGACGACGCTCTGCTTGGCCTCGACCAGCCAGCCGGCCACGACGACCGCGGCCGCGGCGCCGCAGGGCAGCAGCCAGAAGGAGACGAACTCCTCCGGGAAGATCCCGATGGCCTGGAAGGTGTTGTAGAGGAACGCGGAGAGTACCCCGCCGCCGAGGGCCATCAGGACGTAGTAGATGAACCACTCGCCGGTGAAGCGGATGAAGTCCATGCGGCGGCGGGAGGAGCGCCACTCGGCGGCCACATAGGCCAGACCGGTCACGAGCCACAGCGCGATGGGGAGATGGATGCTGGTGACGACGACGGACTGCGAGTCGTCGGCCAGGGGGTAGGCGTTGGCAGCCACCGCGCCGAGAGCGAAAAAGGCCGCCAGAATCGCGATCGTCGAGCGCCGCGCCTGCCGGCGCCAGGCCAGGAAGCCCGCCAGCCAGGGCAACACGAACAGGGCGAAGTTCCGTGCGTAGAAGGGACCGTCGTCCGCCAGGCTCAGCCCGAACAGGGCCGGCAGCTTGACCGACACCACCGCGCCGGCCGCGCAGACGACCATGGCCCGCAGATCCCGCCGGGCCCGCGTGTCGGCGGCCGGGCTGCCGGTGTCACCGGTCAGCACCAGCTGCTTCCAGAGCCGTTCCGAATGCTCCCGGGCGAACTCGCGGGAGAGCTCGTCGAGGCTGCCCATCCGTTTGACCGCGACCAGGAACGCCTCGTCGGGGCGCAGGCCGCCGTCGACGAGCTCGTCGACGGAGCCGCGGAGGTGGTCCTCGAGCTCGTCGGCGTCGACGGGTTGCAGCTCGCGGCGGCGCAGCACGTACTGACGCCACTGGTCGAACTGTGCCTCCAGCTCCGCCTGCCCGTCCGGTGCCGTCATGCGAGGCCCTCCAGCGGGTTCAGCGTCAGCGGCGCCCGGTCGTGCCAGAGCTCCTTGAGCGCGTCGACCACGGTGTCCCACTGGCGGCGCTGCTCGGCCAGCTCGGCCAGGCCCTTGCCGGTGATGCGGTAGTACTTGCGCTTCCGCTCGCCGGTGACCGACTGCCAGCTCGACTCCACATGGCCGAGGCGCTCGAGCCGGTGCAACAACGGGTACAGCAGCCCCTCGGTCCAGTCCAGCTCGCCGCCGGACAGCTCGTTGATCCGCCGGAGGATGGCGTACCCGTAGCTCTCGCTCTCGGCCAGGATGCCGAGCACCATCGGTGTCGCCGACGCGGCCACCAGATCCTTGGCGACCTTCACCCACCTCACCCCGCTCATACCCTAGAAGTTCGATGCATAGTACTGCTAGGTATAACTCCCCACAACAGGAGCGGGGTGGTCAGCAGCAGCAGGCCGGCGATCGCGATCGCGGTGCGCGGGCTGGTGACGGCGGCCAGCAGGCCCCAGAGGGCGGTCAGGGCGGCGATGGTGGCATTGCTGGTGACCGACCACGCGGAGAGCGTGCGGGCGACCCGGTCCGTCGGGGTCTGATCGAGCCGGTAGGTGGCGAACACCGGGTTGAACACGCCCATGCAGGCAACCAGGCCGAACTGGACGGCGATGACGAGCGCCAGACCGGCGGCACCGGGGCCGACGAAGGCGAGCCCGAGCGGCCAGCAGGCGCGTAGTGCCCCGGTGGTGAGCAGGATCCGGCGCTGTCCGAAGCTCGTGACGAGCGGCTGAGCCAGTCGTGCGCCGATCAGCCCGCCGATGCATGGCGCGCCGAAGGCCAGGCCGTACTGCCAGGGCGCGAAGTCGAGCCGGTCGAGCATGAGGACGGCCAGCACCGGTGCGGTCGCCATGATCAGGCCATTGACGAGGACCGTGTTGAAGAACAGCGGGCGCAGCGCCGGGTGGGTCAGGATGTAGCGCCACCCATCGAGCAGGTCGCCGACTCGTAACCGCGGGCCGCCGGTTCGGCCGGGGCGCGGCTCGGTTCCGCCGATCGCGCGAATCCCCAACGCCGAGAGCAGGTAGCTGATCGCGTCGATCGCCACGGTCGTCACCGGCCCGAACAGCCCGAGCGCGGCATTGCCGAGCGGCGGTCCGACCACGGTGGCGCTCCAGGTCGTGGCCTCGAACCGGCCGTTCGCGACAAGGAGGTCCGCCGGCGGTACGAGGGCCTTGAGGTAGGCGCCGCCGGCAGCCTTGAAGGTGATGTCGGCCGCGGCGGCGACAACCGATACGACAACGAGCTGGGCGAAGGTCAGCCGGTCGAGCGCGAAGGCGGCGGGAACGCTCATCAACGCGGCGAACCGGATCAGGTCCATCGCCACCATCACCGGCCGTTTCCGGCGAAACTCCACCCACGGGCCGAGCGGCACCGCGACGACCGCCCCGACCGCCAACCCCGCAGCCGACAGCAGCGACACCTCGAGCGGACCGGCCTCCAGCACCCGGATCGCGATCAGGGGAAACGCGCCGAAGCCGAGCCAGGTGCCGAAGGTGCTGATCGCGTACGCCGTCCACAGCCACCGGAACTCCCGCCCCACCGCACCCCCTCGCACAACCCTCAGTTGCCCGCCGAGATCCAAGCAGGGGACGCTGCTGCATTTCAAACAACCGGCACGCCGGAACCGCACAACTCTTGGTTGTGAGAGTAGGTTGTCGGCGTGGACTTCGACGCCGTGCGGACCTTCGTCGCCGTCGCGCAGGCGGGCCAGTTCCAGGAGACCGCCACCGAGCTGTCGATCACCCAGCAGGCCGTCTCCAAGCGCATCGCCGCCCTGGAGCGCAACCTCGGCGTACGGCTGTTCACGCGGACGCCGCGCGGCGCCGAGCTCACCATCGACGGGCAGGCGTTCCTGCCCCATGCCCGCGAGTTGCTGCGCGCCGCCGAGCGCGCGGCGGCGTCCGTACGCCCCGGCAGTCGCCCGCTGCGCGTCGACGTGATCGCCTCACGCCTCGCGACGTCCGGCCTGATCCGCGACTTCCACCGGGTGCACCCGGCGATCGAGCTGGACGTGATGAGGCTGTTCGACATCGAGTCGGCCGTCGCGGCCATCCGATCCGGCGCGATCGACGCATCTTTCCGCGCCGTCGCCATGCCCGGCCGGCCCCTGCCCGAGGACATCGAGACCGTCCGGGTGCTCGACGAGCCGCTTCACCTGCTCACCGGCCCGGCCCACCGGCTGGCGTCGGCCCGGTCGGTGACCGTCACCGAGCTCGCCGGCCACCGGATCTGGATGCCCGGCATCGTCGCCGGTACCGAATGGGCGGCCTACTACGAAGCCCTGGTCGCCGAGTTCGGTCTCGCCATCGAGGCCACCGGCCCGAACCTCGGCGCCGACGCGCTCCTGGACACCGTCGCCGACACCCCGGCCCTGGCCACCTTCATCGGCGAGCAGACGCGCCTCGTGTGGCCCGCCGGCCACGGTTTGCGCCGCGTTCCGGTCACCAGCCCGACGCCGGTCTACCCGCATTCGCTCCTCTGGCACCGCGACAATCTCCACCCGGCATTGGCGACCCTCCGCGCCCACCTCGCCGCCACGACGGCCGGCCACGACAGCCCTGGAACCTGGCTTCCGAGCTGGGCGAAGTAAGAGCGACTCAGGTCGCTACCGCCGCGACGGCCGCGTGTGGCCGATGGGTGCCGTCGCCGGGCCGCTGCAGGCGCTCGACCTCCGCGAAGCCGGCCCGCGCCAGTCGCTCGCCGAACTCGTCAACCGGCCAGCGATAAGCGGTCACGACCTTGTGGTCGAAGGCAGCCACCTCGTCGCCGACGAAGATGGCGACCACCAGCGCTCCACCAGCAACCATCGCCCGCCGGAACTCAGCGAGCACGCCGTCGAGCTCGTGCGGCGGCAGATGGATCAACGAGCCCCAGGCCAGGATGCCCGCGACCGAGCGGTCGGCGACGGCCAGGTCCTCGAACGACCCGAGCCGATAGTCACCGCTCGGGTAGGTGGCCCGCGCATGGGCGATGAACTCGGAAACCATGTCGATTCCGACCGCGTCGACGCCCACCGAGCGAAGGTGATCGGTGAGGTGGCCGGGCCCACACCCCAGATCGAGTACGGTGCCGGGCCGGCCCGCCAGATGCCGTCCGATGAAGGCGAGGTCGTCGGCGTGGACCTGATGGGTGGTGCCCAGCCGCTCGATGTAGAGCTCCGCGGCGGACGCATACGCCTGCCGGACCCGCGCCAAGTTCACCACGCGACTATATGAGACCGGTGGGAGTCTCCAGATGAATCTCCGGGCTGTGTAGTTCCGCCCGAGCGACCCGGTTGAACTCGCGTTCCGCGCCTCGGCATGCCTCGATGAAGGGCTCGGGAACCTCGCCGGCCTCGTGACCGGCCCGCACCTCGGCCAGTTGTCCCACCGCAAGCATGAGGGCGGCAGCGGCCTGGAGCGTCGCCGTGCGGTGCGCGATCAGGCCGATCTCGGCTCGGTACCGGACGACCTGGACGCGCGCCTGGCCGCCGTCCGCGTGCGGTTGGCGGGAGACCGAGGACGCCGGAAGGATCCGCACGTCCGGGGCCAGCACCGTCGCCCGCCATTCGCGGCAGGCGGCGACGAAGGCAGCGTACGTCGTGCGTCGGTCCCGAATGGACATTGCGCTCTCCTGCTGCTGCCAGGAAGCACGCTGCACCCGCGCATTGAGCAGCGAGCCCAGCAGCACGCCGACCAACGCGCCGGTCACCGAGAGGAGGGCGAGAACCACCTGAGTCATGGGTTCAGGGTCACCGAGAGCGTCAACCGTTGTGACCTTCCCCGGCGACGAGCATGTGGCATTTTCGGGGGAGATAGCGCCGCTTCAGGCCTGCAAACATCGGTCCTCACAGATCTACGTCTGGGGGGCAGACAATGACATACCCCAAATGGGGTTGGGTTCTCGGCGCCGCGACCGTGTCCGCGGTGATCGCCTTCGGTATCGCCTCGTGGGAGGCGAGCGCCGCGCCTCCGCCCGGCGCGACCCCGACGGTCGCCGCCGAGCAGGCAACCGTGTCCAATCCGGATCCGGGCCCGGCGCCGTCGGCCGGGATCGGCCAGGACGCGCTGACGAGCACCGAACTGGACAAGGCCCGGGCGCTGGCGGAGACGACCGCGCTGAAGACCGGCGCGAAGGACGTGACCGGGTCGGCCGGCCCGGAATACCTCGCCGCCGACATCGCCGACGCCGACTCGGGCCGCACGGCCGAGCTGTACTACTACGACTATCACGGCAACCGGCTGGTCAAGCAGGTCGTCGACCTCGCCGGCGGCAAGCTCGTCGCCTCGTACGCGGCAGAAGGAATGCAACTGCCACCCTCCGAGCGCGAGGTGAAGACGGCGCTGGAGCTGCTGCTGGCGAATCCACTGTCGACCGAGCTGAAGGACGCGTACGCCAAGGCAACGGGCCGGCCGTTCACCGGCCAGGAACTCAGCCCCACCGCGCACATCTACCACGCCCTGCCGGCCGACACCGGCGCAGCGCAGTGCGGGAAGAACCGCTGCCTGCGGCTCATCGTCCAGACCTCGGACGGCCACATCCTCGATCTCGACAAGATCATCGTCGACCTCTCCGGGCGTACGGTCGCCCGCCTCACCTAATGGGAACGGGAATGACCTATCGCAACACCGCCGCCGGCGCGGCCGTCGTCCTGAGCGTCGCCTTGCTGGCGGTCGGGCCGGCACCGGCTGCGGCGCAGGCGGCCCCGTCCGCGTCGTGCGTCTCGTCGGCCACCGTCCGCGAGACCCTGCCGAACGGCACGACGTGGGAGATGTGCTGGCACATGGACGCCCGGGCCGGGCTGGTGCTCGACCAGGTGTCCTTCTCGGCCAAGCGGTCGGCCACGCCGACCCAGGTGCTCGAGTCGATCCGGCTGGGCCAGCTCAACGTCCCGTACGACTCCGGCGACACCGAGTTCAACGACCTGACCGACTATGGCTTCGGCGGCGACAACATGCAGACGCTGACCGGCGACGACTGCAAGGGTGGATCGGCGCGCCAGGGCTCCGACGGCGGGCCCGAGGGCACCCGGCGCACCGTCCTGTGTGTCAGCGCGGAGCCGTCCGGGCTCGCCTACCGGCTCAACGACGAGGGCGACACCCCCAAGGTCTACTCCAAGCAGGGCTCCGACCTGGTACTCCGGTCGATCAGCAAGGTCGGCTGGTACGAGTACGTCTCCGAGTACCGGTTCGGCGACGCCGGCCAGATCTCGGCCCGGCTCGGCGCCACCGGTGACCTGTCGCCGGGCGACTACGTGAAGGCCGACGACGGCTGGCCGATCGGCAAGGGCGCCAAGGACTACGCCGCGATGCATTACCACAACGCGTTCTGGCGGGTGGACCTCAACATCGCGGGCGCCGGCAAGGAGAGGGTCGAGCAGTACGACACCAAGGTCAACGGCCGCGGCTCGATGGCCGCCAAGCTGACCACGGCCAAGAAGACCATCGCCCAGGAGGGCAGCTTCAGCACCGCGAACCGCCGCTGGTGGCGGCTGGTCAGCCCGACCAGCAAGAACGCCGACGGCCACCTGCGCTCCTACCAGCTGGTGACCGGCGCCAACGACGTCTACGAGGCACACCCGGAGACGACGCCCGACGTGACCTTCACCCAGGCGCACGCCTGCGAGAAGTTCGCCACCGGCAACGCCGACCCGCAATGCCCACGGGAGAAGACAATCCTCGATTTCGCGAAGAACAAGGAGACCCTGACCGACCCGATCATGTGGGTTCGCGTCGGCTTCCACCACGTGCCTCGCGACGAGGACCAGAGCCCGATGCCGTTGCACTGGCAGGGCTTCGACCTCCTGCCCCGGGACTTCACCGCGATCAACCCGGCCGCCCCGGACGGGCGCGCCGACGTCAACGGCCAGCCGTCCTAACCCCCGTCCGGCCCGGCCCTTTCTCCCGCGGAGGAGCCGGGCCGGACGGCCCTTTCTCAGGAGCAAACCCCTTGGCCGTACGCCGTTACCTGGCCGTCGCGCTCGTCCTGGTCGCCACCACGGCGGCGGTCGTCGCCCTCGGCCGCGGCCACCACGCCGCGCCGAAGCCGCGATCGGCCGCTCAGGCCCAGACCGCGGTGCCCGACGCCGCCGACGCCGACTACGCCCAGATGATGATCGCTCACCATGCCCAGGCCGTACGGATGAGCAAGGACCTCCTGGGCCGCCCCGGCGTGCCCGACCGCATCGCCGACATCGCCCGCTTCATCGTCGCCGACCAGGAGCGCGAGATCGACCAGCTCACTGCGTGGCTGACTGCCTGGCACCTCGACCCGGACAGCGCCGCCGGGCACGGCATGCTCGCCCCCGCCGACCTGACCCGCTTGGCGAAGGCGCCGACCGCCGAGGCCGTCCCGCTCTACCTCCGTCTGATGATCAAACATCACCAGGGAGCCATCGACATGTCGCGGGGGCTGCTCAACGGTGGCGGCCAGAACGTCTTCATCCACCGCGTCGCCAAACACGTCATCAACGAACAGACCGCGGAAAACTCCGCCATGACCGCGCTTCTCACGGGTTCGGACTCGGCGTGACCGTTCCGGTCGCCCCGTCGACGGTGATCCGGTCTCCGGTCGAGATGCGCGTGGTGGCGTTCGGGAGCCCGACCACGGCCGGGATGCCGTACTCGCGGGCGACGACGGCGCCGTGCGAGTTCGCCCCGCCCATCTCCATCACCAGGCCGCCCGCGGTCAGGAACAGCGGCGTCCAGCCGGGATCCGTCGACGGGGCGACGAGGATCTCGCCCGGCTCGAGATGCGCGCCGACGGGATCCAGCACGACGCGGGCCACCGCGGTGACCGTGCCGGCGGAGGCAGGGGTGCCGGCCAGGGCGCCCTCCGGAGCGTCCGCGGCGACCGCCGCCTCCGGCTCGGTGCCGTCGGAGAGCAGGACCCGCGGGACGTGCCGGCGGCGCATCTCCCTCTCGTACGTGTGGCGGCGGGCGGAGACCAGGTCGTGCAGGTCGAGGCCGGTAAGCCCGGCGCGGGCCTCCGCCGTGCTCAGCATGAAGATGTCATCGGCCGAGGCGATCCGCTCCTCGGCGGCCAGCGCCTCACCCACCAGGGTCAGCTGGGCGCGGAGCCGGCCCAGCGCGACGATCAGGAGGTACTTCGGCATCTCCCGGACGCCGGCGAGGCGGCGGGCCCGGTCGAGCGCGAAGCGGACCAGCGGCCGGCGCACCGGCCCGGCCCGGTCGACGAGGGACTCTACGGCCTGTTTCGCCTGGGCCTCGGCGGCGGCGAAGACCGTGTCGGGCGCGGCGCGGTCGTCGTCGAGGCGCAGGTAGTTGGCGATGACGCCGAGCACGTGCCGGGGGTCTTCGGACCAGCGTGGCAGGCCCAGGTCGATCTCCGCGACGGCGCGTTCGCCGTACTGGCTGAGGAACCCCGCGAGCCCGTCGCGGACGCCGGGCGGCAGGGACCCGTCCCCCCACCGGGCGGCCAGGGCCTCGGGTGGGGTGGAGAGCAGCAGGTCGGTCGCGGCGGCGTCCTGCCGGATCGTGCGGGCCAGGCGCCAGAGCTCCAGATCCATGGCGGTGGTGACGTTGTGCGGCAGGCCGCGCAGCACGGTCGCCAGCTCGCCGGGGCGGGCGCCGGCGAGCTTGCCGGCCAGGGCCAGCATGGCGAAGCCGCCCACGGCGGGTGCCATCGCCCGCGGCGCGAGCGGGAAGATCTCGGCCTCGAGGGTCTTCTCGACCAGGTCGAGTCGCTCGGCAGGCGTGCCGGTGTCCGGCAGCGACAGCTTTCGGCGGATCTCGCCGGGCAGCGCGGCGTGCTCGCGGTGCACGCGGTCCGGGTTCGCGAGGCCGCGGACGAGGCGTACGGGCAGGTGATGCCGGATCGCCAGGCGCAGCACCCGGCGCAGGAACGGCCGCCGCGACCTCTGGGTGATCGACAGCCGCGGATCGTCGAACAACCGCCGCAGGACGACCGCCGACCGCGCCTCCATGACATCGAGGACCCGGGGAAGGAAGAACCGGCCGACCCGGCTGCGAACAACGCCGGTGATGTCCACGAAGATCCGCTCCCCCGGGGTGACGAGCTGGGGCGGACCGGCGAGCGGGTCGCCGACCGGGAACCCGAACTCGCCGGAGACGGACGTGCCCAGCAGCCGGAATGCCGCGAGGCCCATCGGGGTGATCGGCCGGTTCAGTCCCTGCGCCACGCTGAAGCAGAAGAGCACCCGAAGATCTTCCGGGACGGGTTCCGGTACGGGGTAGAGCGTGGTGACGGGCCGGGCCTGGGTCAGCCACAGCGTCCCGGCCGCGTCCATCGCCCATTCGGTGTCCTGCGGTGCTCGATAGTGCGCCTCCACCCGGTCGCCGAGAGCGGCGAGGGCGCGTACCTGCTCGTCGGTCAGGCACGGGCCGTCCTGTTCCCCGGTCACGTGCTCGACACCGCCGCCCGGCCGGGCGCGGACCACGACGCGTTTGTCGCCCGTCCGCCGCTCGAGAATGGTGCCGGTGGCGGTGTCCACGACGAAGTGGTCCGGGTTCACGGCGCCGGAGACCACCGCCTCACCGAGGCCGGGACTCGCGTCGATCACTGCCTGGCGGCGCCGGCCGGTGACCGGGTCGGCGGTGAACAGCACGCCCGCAACCCGGGCGTCGACCATCCGCTGGACGACCACGGCGATGCGGACGGCCCGATGGTCGATCCCGTTGACGGCCCGGTAGACCACGGCGCGGTCGGTCCAGAGCGACGCCCAGCAGCGGACCACCGCGTCGATCACCGACGCCGAACCGACCACATTGAGGTACGTGTCCTGCTGGCCGGCGAAGCTGGCGGAGGGCAGATCCTCCGCGGTCGCCGAGGAGCGGACGGCGACCGGCACCTCCGCGCCGAGCGTGGCATAGGCCGTGGTCACGGCGTCCGCGACCGCGGCGGGCACCGCGACGGAGAGCAGGGCCTCGCGGGCGCGACCGGCGAGCGCAGTCAACGACGGCACGTCGCCGGCGTCGACCCGGTCGAGCGCCTCGTGCACATCGTCGAGAATCGACCCGGCCGCCATGCCGTACGCCTCGGTGGTCACGCAGACCCCGGGCGGGACCGGCAGCCCGGCCCCGGTCATCTCGCCGAGGTTGGCCGCCTTGCCGCCGACAGCACCGAGCATGGAGCCGTCGATCCGGTCGAAGGCCAGAACAAGGTCGCGGACGGCATCGATCGATCCCATACCGGAATTTAGCCCGGACGCGCCCGGAACGGCGCATGAATCGGTAGCGGGACCGGCCGGCTCATGCGGTGCCTCCCACCGGCCGGTCGGCGGTGCCGATGGTCAGGAACGGGATGGGGCAGTCGGCGCAGGTGCAGTTGGTGAGGCTGTCGCAGTTGGCGTCGACGACCTCGGTGAGCGTGGTGCGGATGGTGGTGAGGTCGGCGATCTTCTGGTCGATCTCGGCGATCTTGCTGATGGCCCGCTCGCGGAGATCGGCGGTGGGGTGCCGGCGCCGGCCCGCGTCGAGCAGCTCGGCGACCTCGTCGAGAGTGAACCCGAGCCGCTGCGCGGCCTTGATCACCTGGAGCAGAGCGACGGCGTCCGGCGGGTAGAGCCGGTGCCCGCCGTTCGACCGCTGCGGTGCGGCCAGCAGCCCGCGGCGCTCGTAGTAGCGCAGGGTCTGGATGTTGACCCCGGCCCGTTCGGCGACCTCACCGGAGCGCAGCCCCGCCTGTTCCGGGGCACTCACCGAGCCGCGCGCCGGATCAGGGACGCCAGCACGTCGGCGTGGGCGGCCGGGACCTCGATGTCGAGCACGACCACCTCGCCCTCCGTGGCCGGTTGCTCGGTGGTGGTGAAGGTGAAGAACGAGCAGCATTCGGACTCCCGCGCGGCCAGATCCCGCACCCGGGCGGCCAGCCCGGCCGGGCCGGTCAGGTGCAACCGGGCGTGGCTCTCGCCGAGCCGGTCGATCCGGCGCACGGCCGTGGCGAACAGGTCGTCGAACTCGGCCAGCCGCAACGGCCGCTCGGCGGTGGGCAGCGTGCACGCGTCGGGAACGTCGTACGACATCACAGGCTCCTTCGAACGGTCGGTCCGGCGCCGGACCGGCGCCGTCCACCCGACGGTAAACCTGTACCTGGGTACCGAATGCAACCCGCGTTTTCCGTCAGCCGACGAGGAGGTCCCGCCGGGCCCGGGCGAGATCGGCCCAGTGCTGCCGCGCCGCCGCGGTCCGATCCGCGAGCTGCCGGCGGACCTCCGCCACCCGCTGACGGGCGTCGGCCAGGTTGGCCTGGGCGCGCTTGATGTGATCACGTACGGCGAGGTCGGTGAAGATGTTGTCGAACCAGACGTCCAGGAACCGGGTCCCGCTACCGACCCCGATCCGGCCCACCGGCCGGACGATCCCGACGTCGGCCAGCTCGGTCCGCAGCACCGCCAGGCACCGGTCCGCGTACGCCGCCAGCTCTGCCGCCTGGTCCAGCCGGTCGTGCTTGAACGAGCTGGCGATCACCCCGCCGCCGAAGAACGTGTCGTACGCCGACCAGCTGTCCGCGCTGCCCAGCTTCTCGCCCACGGCCTCCAGCGCCTGCGCGGCCCGCCCGGCGGCCTGGGTTGCCTCGGCGAGCTCCCGCAGCTCGGCCTCGGTGCGCCCGCGTTCCTGGGCGAGCCTGATCATCTGGTCGGCGGCGGGACCGCCGGCAGCGCGTACCCACGCCTCCTTGTCGTCGAGCGCGGCCGCGAAGCCGGCCGGCACGCCGGCCAGGCCGGCATGCCGCGCCTCGGCCTGCGCCAGCTCCCGCTCGATCGTGGCGAGCCGCTGCCCGGCCTCGGCCACCCGGTAGCGTGCGGCGGCCGCCTCGGCCCGCTCGCGGGCCAGCCGGTCCTCCCGGCGCCCGGCGCCACGCAACCCGGCGACGATGCGGGTCAGCGACAGCGACTCGAGCTTCTCGACGTCACGCTGTTCCAGCGCGTGCTGCCCTCGCAGCTGGTCGAGCTCGGCGGCCAGCTCGCCCTGCCGACCGCGCAGCACGGCCACCCGCGAGCCGATGATCTCGCGCTCGCGCAGTTGCCGGGCCAGGCGAGAGAGCCGTTCTTCAATCTCCACACCGCAATGAGAGCAGGCGTTCGCAAGCCGGTGGACGCGGCCGCCTAGCCTTGCCATTCAAGGCCACATGCAGGAAAGTGTCACAACTTCTTCAGCTTTCACAGGCGTCTCCCCAACCGGGGACAAAACGCGCCGTACCTACCAGAAATGGAACACGACATGGCCAATCCCGGGCCCTACGGGGCGTCACCTGGCGACGAGCCGACTTCCCAAGTACCACCCGCGTCTCCGCCGCCGCCTCCGTACGGTGCTCAGCCGCAGGCTCCCTACGGCGCTCCGCCGCCGCCTCCCTACGGCGCTCCGCCGCCGCCTCCGTACGGTGCTCCGCCGCCGCCTCCTTATGGCGCTCCGCCGCCGGGCAGCGGTTACCCGCCGATGGGGGCTCCGGGAGCGCCCACCAACGCGGTGGGCCAGCCGGGCAACCTGGCCGACCGGTTCGTGGCGAGGCTCATCGACGGTCTCCTCGTCGGCGTCGTGGGCGTGGTCCTCAGCATCATGATCGGGTACATCTCGCCCTCCTGGATCATCACCGGGTTCATCACGTCCGTGCTGCTCGCGGTCCTGTATCTCGGCTACTTCGCCTACTTCGAGTCCAGCCGGGGCCAGACGATCGGCAAGCAGCTGATGAAGCTGCGGGTGTTCGGCCCGGATCGCGTCAGCAACCCGACGCTGGAGCAGGCCATCCGCCGGAACATCTACATGGGGTTCCGCATCGCCGGGATCATTCCGATCCTCGGCGGCTTCCTCAGCGGGGTGGCCGGACTGGCCGCGGCGATCCTGATTGCCGTCAACATCAACAACGACCCGCAGCGTCAGCACTGGTTCGACAAGTTCGCCGGTGGTACCCAGGTCATCAAGGTCGGCTGACCGGCGTCACGCGCACGCCGGTGACCTGGTCACGCTTGCCCGTCCGTGCTCGAGTTGCCTTCCGCTCGGGCACGGATCGGCCGGCACCGGCATGAGCTCAAGCCTGGCCGGCGCGCCGGTGCATGATGGAGCGGCCCTACATCGGGGCCGAGCGTGGTGTCGCGACCGCCCGACCTGCCTTCACCTGGCAAAACGCGGCGCGGCACGGCTGTGGGATGCGACGCTGATCGGCGCAGACGTCGTTCAAGGGAGCATGCTCATGGTCAGGATTGCGATCGTGGTGGGCAGCACGCGCCCCGGCCGCAACGGCGAGGCCGTCGCCCAGTGGGTTTACCGGCTCGCCGGCCAACGCAGCGACGCTCAGTTCGAGTTGGTGGACATCGCCGATTTCGACCTGCCGTTGCTGGACGAGCCGGCGCCGCCGTCGATGGGCCAGTACAGCAAGGAACACACGCAGCGGTGGGCCGCCAAGGTTGCCGAGTTCGACGGGTACGTGTTCGTCACCCCGGAGTACAACCACGGCACCTCGGGCGCCCTGAAGAATGCCCTCGACTACGTGTACGCCGAGTGGAACAACAAGGCGGCCGGGTTCGTCGGCTACGGCAGCGTCGGCGGCGCCCGAGCGGTCGAACAACTGCGGCTGACCGCCGCCGAGTTGCAGCTGGCCACCGTACGCGCCCAGGTCGCCCTGTCGCTGTACACCGACTTCGAGAACTTCAGCGTCTTCAAACCCGCCGGTCACCACGAGATGGCGTTGACCACCCTGCTCGATCAGCTCATCTCATGGAGCCAGGCGATGCGGTCCACCCGCGCGGTCTACCAGTCGTAGCGGGCGGGGCGGGACCGCGGAGGCGCGGCCCCGCCCCACCGGTGGTTCAGCTCAGCGCTTTCCAGAGGGCCGGCACGTTCGGCGGTTCCCAGCCGGGCAGCGAGGTGTGCCCCTGGATGCACTGGTAGTTGATTCCGTTGTAGGAGACGAGCGCGCCGGTGGCGTACGCGTGGTACGCCTCCCACGCCGGGTACTGCGCCGGGCCGGTGGTGGGCGGCGTGGTCGGCGGCGTGGTCGGCCCGGTGGTGGGCGGCGTGGTCGGCCCGGTGGTGGGCGGCGTGGTCGGGCCGCCGGTGGGCGGCGTGGTGCAGGTGGCCGGTGCCGCGCCGTTGGTGGCGTTGACGATGCGGTTGTACAGCGACATCGACGGGTCGTCGTCCTCGAGCGAGTAGACCATCGCCCCGGCCAGGCCCTGGCAGTGCTGGTAGTCCGCCTTGGCCTGGACGGATCGGGCGTTCTCGCCGCTCCACCAGTTGGTGCCGTCGTAGAAGTACGACGCCTTGGCCAGGTCGTCCCAGTACGCGTCGTTGTCCACGACGCTCTTGATCTCCTTGTAGTACGACACGCCCCGCACGTTGCCGGACAATGGGTTGCCGGGGGCGGGACCGGTGGCCGACCCGTACAGGCCGTGGTTGTTGCCGGCCGGTACGCCGGTCCAGCCGCGGTAGTACATCGGGTAGCCGATGGTCAGCTTGGCGGCGGGGAAGCCGCCGGGAATCCCGTACGCCGGGTCGCCCTTGACGAAGGACTGGACCGGGTCGTTCACCGAGTATTTCTGGGTGCCCGGCGGCACCGGCTTCATCGGGTCGTTCGGCGAGGTGTAGAGACCGGTCTGGTGGTTGGTCGGGCCCGAGGGCTCCCAGAAGCCACCGTGGTCATCGAAGGTCATCACGTTGCCGTAGTCGAGATACTGGCCGATCCTGCTGGTCTCGATCTTGGCGATCTTGTCGGCGCCGCCGGGAAGCGCGGCGGTCAGCAGCCTGTGGGTGCCGCCCAGCGCGTCCAGCTGGGACCGGAAGGCGGCCAGCAGCAGGGTGTAGTTGGCCGTGTCGTTGGCCGAGTAGTGGTTGCCGAGGTGACCCGCGGACGAGCCGGGGTATTCCCAGTCGATGTCGAATCCGTCGAAGATGCCGGCGGCGACCCCGGTGCCGCCGTGCACGCCGTCGTGGATCGGCAGGTTGCCCTTGATGAACATGTCGATGCACGAGGACACGAACTTCTGCCGGGACGCCGCGGTGGCCGCCACGTCGGAGAAGTACTTCGAGTACGTCCAACCGCCCAGGCTCAGCAGGATCTTCAGGTTCGGATACTTCGCCTTGAGCTTCTTGAGCTGCCCGAACTGCCCGGCGAGCGGGGTGTTGTACGCGTCGCCGACCCCGTCCACGCTGATACTCGCGTCGAACGGCTTCTGATAGTCGGCCCACTCGTCCTCGGCGCCGTCGCCCGCGTTCGGGTCGCTCTCGCCGGCCTCGCCCTGCGTCGTGCTCTTCGTCGTCTCGAAGCAGGTCAGGTTGACCGGGTCGATGTTCTCGAAGGCGTACTGCAGGATGGTGGTCTTCGCCGCGACCCCCTCGGTGTCGAGGTTCTTCGGGTAGAAGGCGTTCTGATACATGCTCCACTGTGTGTAGTACGCGATCTTCACTCCGCCGCTGCTCGCCAGCGCGGTCGCCGCCCCGATGGCAGGCGCCGCGGCGGCCGCTCCGACGCCGATCGCGAGCAGGGACACGGCTCCGACACCGACCACAACTGTTTTGAGACTTCGCATGCTGTCCTCCTCGCCGATCATCGAGGTATGCGCGCGCGCCGCCTTACTGTTAACAGTCTTTATTACTTGTCCACACCGTAAGGTCGATAGTCATCGATGTCAACGCCTGCCGCCGAACACGGCGCGGGCGGGGACCGAGTCCGATCCCCGCCCGCGCCGGTTCGGTCGTCAGCCGTTGTACTGCGCGACGATCTTGGTGAAGTCCCAGTCGTTCTGGCTGACACTGCTGCAGGTGCCGTCGGCCCAGTTGTGCGGCACGCTCGGGTCGCAGGCGCGGTCCCGGTTGAGTGACCAGTAGGACAGCCAGCCGAAGTGGTTGGCCCGGGCGTACGCGAGCAGGTTGGTGAAGTCGGACTGCAGGAACAGCTCGCTCGGCTGGTCGGTGTGCCCGTTCATCAGCTGCAGGCCCAAGTGGGCGTAGGCGGTGGCGTCGTCGTACCCGAACAGCGTCTTCATCTGGTTCTTCGCCGCCGTGGCGACCAGCTTGACGCTGTCGGTCATGGTCGAGGCGTTGGTCAGCCCGTAGTCGAAGGCCATGATGTTGATCAGGTCGAAGGTGACGCCGTGCGACTTGGCCTGGTTGATCTCGTCGGTGTCCGAGCCGGAGAAGCCGATCGTGGTCATCGGTACGGTCAGCGTCAGGTGCAGCTGACGGCCGGCCGACCGCGCGTTGTCCTGCAGGATGCGCAGGGCGCCCATCCGCACGTCCATGTTCGCGTCGATGTCGTCGCCCTCCCAGTCGAAGTCGAGCCGGGTGAGGCCGTACTTGTTGATCACCGCTTGGTAGGCGTTCGCCAGTGAGCTCGCACTCCCGCAGCTCGCCCCCAGCTCGTTGCTGAGGTAGCCGCCGAACGACACCGAGACGTCGCCGCCCCGGGCGCGGACGGTGCTGATCAGCGACGCGACCCTGGTATCGGACGACACCGGCAGGCCCGGACCCCAGCCGGGCGTGCAGCCACCGATGTCGTTGACGAAGGCGAGGTTGAAGTACTTCACCCCGGAGGCGGACATCGCCGTGCCGACGTCCTGCGGGCTGTTCTCGATCGGCATGAAGTAGACGGGCGCCTTGAAGCTGCCGCCACCCGGCGGGGTCGTCGGCGGGGTTGTCGGTGGGGTCGTCGGGGGCGTGGTGGGCGACGTCGTCGGCGGCGTGGTGGGCGGGGTCGTGGGTGTCCCGCTGCACGCCCCTTCGTCCCTCCACAGCGACGGAGTCGAGGCCGGGTTCCAGCCCGCTCCCGGCCAGGCGGTGTGCGTGACCAGCGCGGTGTAGAGGTGGCCCTGATAGGTCACCTGCTGCCCGGCCGTGTAGGTGTTGCCCTCGGCCCAGGCCGGCGCCGAACACGCGACCGCGGCGGCGTTGATCGCGGCATACCCGCTGGGTGCGAACGCCACCACCAGGCCCACCGCGCATGCCGCACCGGCAATGACCGCAACGATCCGTCGTCGAGCTCTCATGGTGACTCCCTGTCACGCGCTCCGGAAACTGGTCACATTCTTAACAGTTTTCCATCGAGAGCGCTAGATGTGACAGGCCGGACTTCAGTCGCCGACGTCGGCGCCGGTGCGGGCGGCGCGGGCCACGCCCCAGTCGTACATGGCCTGCAGGACCGGGGCGAGGCTGCGACCCTCCTCGGTCAGCTCGTACTCGACGTGCGGCGGGACCGTGCCGTGATCGCGGCGGACCACCAGGCCGTCGGCCTCGAGCTCGCGCAGGCGCTGGCTGAGCATCTTCTCGCTGATGCCGGGCGTGCGGCGGCGCAACTCGCCGTAGCGGTGCACGCCCTCCTTGAGCCGGGCCAGGATCACCGTGCGCCACCGGCCGCCGACCACGTCGACGGTCAGCTCGACCGGGCAGCTGTATCGCTTGGGCACGCACCATTATGTGCGTACTTGTGGAGCGATCGGCCCGGCTGATGAGCTGACGGTCATGACGGAGACGACACCGACGTTGTACGAGTGGGCCGGTGGCCTCGACGCGTTCACGCGGCTGACCGACGCGTTCTATGCGCGGGTGATCACCGACGACCTGCTGGCACCGCTGTTCGAGCGGATGTCGCCGACGCACGCCCGCAGCGTGGCGATCTGGCTGGCCGAGGTGTTCGGCGGCCCGGCGACGTACACGAAGGAGCACGGGGGCTATCCGCACATGGTGGCCAAGCACATCGGAATGGCGATCACCGAGCCGCAGCGCCGCCGCTGGGTGAACCTCATCCAGGACGCCGCCGACGAGGCCGGCCTGCCGGACGATCCGGAGTTCCGGGCCGCGTTCCTCGCCTACATCGAGTGGGGCACCCGGCTGGCCCGGCAGAACTCGCAACCCGGCGCGGACGTGCTCCGCGACGCCCCGGTTCCGCACTGGGGCTGGGGCGTCGCACCGCCCTACCAGCCCTGACCGTCGACGACGCCGGCCGGCGCCCGCTCAGTACCGGTAGTCGGCGATGCTCTCGCGAAGCTGCTCGGACACGTCGGCGAGGGCGACCGCGGCCGCACGGCTGCGGTCGACACCGGCCGCGGTGCTCTGGGCGGCCTCCGCGACCAGGCCGACGCTGCTCGCGATCTCGGAGCCGCCCGCTGCCGCCTCGGTGACGTTGCGGTTCATCTCCGCCGTGGTCGCGGTCTGCTCCTCGACCGAGGCGGCGATCGCGGTCTGGAAGTCGTTGATCTGGGCGATGATCTCGCTGATCTCGGCGATGGCGTCCACCGCGCGTTCGGTGTCGGCCTGGATGGCCTCGACCCGCATGGAGATGTCCTCGGTCGCCTTGGCGGTCTCCTGCGCGAGATCCTTGACCTCGCCGGCGACGACCGCGAAGCCCTTGCCCGCGTCACCCGCCCGGGCCGCCTCGATGGTGGCGTTGAGGGCGAGCAGATTGGTCTGCTCGGCGATCATGGTGATGGTCTTGACGACGCTGCCGATCTGCGCGGACGAGGCGCCCAGGCTGGCCACCGTCTCGGTGGTCGCGCGGGCCGCGTCGACGGCCTTGGCGGCCACCTCGGCGCCCTGTCCGGCGCTGTGCGCGATGGCCCGGATCGAGGCGCCCATCTCCTCGGCGCCCGACGCGACGGTCTGCAGGTTGCCGGACACCTGATCGGCGGCGCTCGCGGCGTCGGCGGCCCGCGCGCTGCCCGACTCGGCCTGCGTCGCGATCTCCTCGGTGGCCTGGGCCAGCTGCTGCGAACTGGAGGCGATGTGGTCGGCGCCCGACGACACGCCGTTCATGACCCGGCGCATCAGCGCGATCGTGCGGTTGAGCTTGGCGGCCATCATGCCCATCTCGTCGGCGCAGGTGACCGGAATCTCGTTGGTGAAATCACCGGACGCGGTGTCCTCGAGGCCCTGGAACAACAGCCGGATCCGGAAGTTGAGCATCTTGATCGCCCAGGTCGTGAGCGCCAGCGCGAACAGCAGCCCGGCGGCGAGCAGACCGAGGGTCAGGTTGAAGCCCTTACGGTAGGCGGCCTGGCCCTGGGTCGCGGCTACGTCCGCCGCCTTGACCTCGGCCTTGACCAGTGCGGCGAGGGCGTCGTCGAGCGTGCCGCCGGCCTGGTAGGCGGTCTTGATCAGGTCGTCGTAGCCGGCGGCGGCGCCCAAGCCGCCGGGGAGTTTCGCGGCTTCCGCGCCGCGCTGCACCGCCACCTGGCCGATCTTGAGATAGGCGTCGAAGGCGGCGCGGAACGCGGCGGCCTCGTGCTGTCGCGAGTCGTCGGCGGCCAGCCCGGAGCGGTAGGTGGTGAAGACCTTGTCCAGGTCCTTGGCGTTGGCGAACAGCTTGTCGGCGAAGACCTGGCGGCTGGCGTCGTCGCGGACCGCGACGAACGAGCCGATGTTGCCGTTCATGTTCTGGACGCCGTGCCGGACCTCGTCGAGCAGCACGACGTTGCCGAGATTCTCGCGGTGCATCGCGTCGAGCTTCGTGCTCATGCCGTGCAGCTGGACCAGCGCATACGACGAGACCAGCCCGGCGACGATCCCGATGAGCACGATCGCGGTGGTGATCTTGTGCGCGACGGACAGGTCGGCGAGGAACTGCCGCAGGCCCCGGCGGCCGGACGCGACAGCCTCCGCAGGATTCACGCTGTCCATGGAATGTTGCTCCTTCGCCCCGATCCGAGCCGAACGGCCCGCACCGCCCTTCGATGCTCGTCCGCCTCATCGGCCGGTCGACTGCGGGACGTTAGAACTGTTCGGCCGCCAGGCCGGACCACGGCGTGACGTTGATCTCTCAGTCACCGACCTCGACCCGCTCGGCGCGGATCAGCACCAGTCGTTCCGGGAACTGCACCGGCGCCTGCACCCCGGCGACCGCCAGCATCCGGCCGGTCAGGGCGACACCGCCGGCCCACCAGCCGAGCGAATGCCGGGTGGGGCCCTGCGGCCGGTCGCCGGGGGCCAGCGGGGTGACGTGGTAGACCGCGTCCGGGTCCAGGCCGGGCAGCCGCACCCGCCCCGGCGGCGACGCCACGCCGGTGGCCATGGCCACCAGCGCGTAGACGGCCTCCGAACGGTCCTCGGCGACCACGCCGTGCACCCACAGCGCCGGATCCGGGTGGTCGGCGCGCACCACCGTGCCGCCGTGCAGGAGGCCGCGCAGCTGTTTGTAGAGCCGCACCCAGGCGGCCAGCCGCTCGCGCTCGTCCTCGCCGACCTCGGTGAGGTCCCATTCGATCCCGAAGTGGCCGAACAGCGCCGTCCCGGCCCGGAAATCGAGGGTGTGCACGCGCCCGGTGGTGTGCGAGACCGTGGGCCCGACGTGGGCGCCGATCAGCTCCGGCGGCAGGAGGGTGCCGGTCCAGCGCTGGATGTGCTGCCGTTCCAGCGCGTCGTTGCAGTCGCTGGCCCAGACCCGGTCGGTGCGCTCCAGCACGCCGAGGTCGACGCGCGAGCCGCCGGAGGAGCACGACTCGATCTCCACGCCGGGGTGCCGGGCGCGCAGGTCGTCGAGCAGCCGATAGAGCTGACGGGTCTGCACGTGGACGCCCGCCTCGCCGCCGGGCGAATGACCGGCTTCGATCAGGTCGCGGTTGTGGTCCCATTTCAGGTACGCGATGTCGTACTCGCGGAGCAGCGCGTCCAGGCGCTCGAGGAGGTAGTCGTACGCCTCCCGGTGCCCCAGGTCGAGGACCTGCTGGTGGCGGGCCTCGGGAGGCATCCGGCCGCCGGTCGACATGATCCAGCCCGGGTGGGCGCGGGCCAGGTCCGAGTCGGTATTGATCATTTCAGGCTCGCACCAGAGCCCGAACTGCATCCCGAGCCCGCGTACGTGGTCGACCAGGGGGTGCAGGCCCTTCGGCCAGATCGTCTCGTCGACGTACCAGTCGCCCAGCCCGGCGTGGTCGTCGCGGCGGTGCCGGAACCAGCCGTCGTCGAGCACGAACCGCTCCGCGCCGACCCGCGCGGCCACGTCGGCGAGCTCGGTGAGCTTGGCCAGGTCGTGGTTGAAGTAGACGGCCTCCCAGGTGTTGACGATCACCGGCCGGGGCGAGCGCGGATGCTGCGGCCGTGCCCGCAGGTGACGGTGGAACCGCTCGGACAGCCGGTCCAGCCCTCGGCCGTACGACCCGTAGAGCCAGGGACCCCGGTACGTCTCGCCGGGCGCCAGCCGCATCTCGCCGGCGAGCAGCAGCTCTCCCCCGCCGAGCAGCGCGACGCCCGCCGCGGTCCGCTCGGCGAGCGTGCGGTGGTTCCCGCTCCACGCCACGTGGATTCCCCACACCTCGCCGGTCGCGAAGCCGAACCCGGGCGTCCCGGCGGCCAGCACGATCGAGGCGTCGGCGCCGGTGCGCCCGCGCCGGTTCTCGCGCAGCCGCGTGCCGAGCGTGAACGGCTGCCGCTGCGGGATACGTTCGCGCAGGTGACGCCCGGTGAAGTCGAGCAGCTCGGTGGCCTGCGCCGGCACCGGCAGCGTGGCCATCAGCCCGTCGAGCGTGAAGGCCGACAGGGCGTGGTCGTTGGTCAGCGTCGCCCGCTGCCGCACCAGCCCGGATTCGGTCATCTCCAGCTCGATCCGCAGGGCCAGGCCGGCCACGTCGTCCCGCGCGGCCACCACGAGACGCCCGGCGTCCTCCTCCCGGCCGACCACGGCGAAGGCGGTGGAGAACGCGGCGCCGTCGCGGTGGCCGGTCAGGCCGGGCGTGCCGAGCCAGCCGGCCGACTGCTCCGGCAGGAGGCTGACCGGCACGACGGTGTCGATGTCGTTGGTGACCTGCTGGGGGGTCGCCGCGGCGGCCAGGCCGGCCAGCTCCCCCGCCGAGCCGTCGCCGAGGTCGGCGCCCCAGTGCAGCACCCGGGGCAGCAGCGGTCCGGAGCAGTCCAGCACGAGGCTCACCCCGGCGGCCCGCCAGTGCAGCATGTCCGTCATTGGGCGACCTCGAACAGCCGGTTCAACTGGTCGTTTAGCGTGGTCAGCGACGACACCGGCGAGCTGCCGATGTAGACCGCGTCCATCCGGGGACTCATCAGCGCGACGATGTCCGCGGCGTTGCTGGTCACCGGGAACAGGAACGTGGTCTTGTTCTTGACCTGGTCGGTGAACGGCGTGACGTCGAGCTTGCGCTGGTCGCGGTTGTAGGCGATGGCGAGCTGGGTGCCCTCGGGCCGGGCCGGGAACACCACCCCGGACTGGCCGATGATGTTCTGGCACTGGGCGCCGGAGAGGAACTTGACCCACTTCGCGGCGTTGTCCGGCTGCTTCGACAGGGTGGTGATCGAGTCGGCGAGGCCGTTGAACATCGAGGCCCGATTGCCGGCCGGCCCGATCGGGGTGGGCGCGATGCCGATGTCCAGCTTCTTGCCGGCGGCATCGGTGAGCTTGCTGAACGTCGAGATCATCCAGGAACCGCTGAGACCCATGGCGGCGATGCCGGACTGGATCTGCTTGTCGGTGCCGATGGCGTTGGCGCCGCCGATCTCCTCGTAGGTCGGCATGTAGCCCTTGCGCGCCAGGCCGAAATACCAGTCCACGGTCTGCTGGAAGGCCGGCTGGTCCAGGTTGAAGTGGGTGCCCCACGGGTTCCGGTCGGTGGCCTGCCAGCCGGCGCTACCGGTGAACGCGGACCACTGGGTCTGACCCCAGCCGCCGCCACCGGAGCCCTCCGAGCTGAGCCCGTGGATCTTGACGTGGTTCCGGTCGAAGCCGGGTTGGTCTCCGCGTACGCCGTTGGCGTCGACGGTGAGGTGCGCGACCAGCTTCTCGAAGGTGCCTCCGTCGGTCGGGTTCCAGGTCAGGTCGTCGAGCGTGGCCGGGTCGACACCGGCCTGCTTCAGCGCCGTCCGGTCGTAGAACAGCGCGATGGTGTCCCAGTCCTTCGGCGAGCCGTACCGCTTGCCGTCCTGGCCCTTCCACAGCTGGGCCAGGCCGGGCTGGTAGTCGGTGTCCTGGATGTCGCTGGTCGGGCCGAGGTCGTCGAGCGGCCGCAGCACCTTGAGGTCGACGAACTGGGCGTACTTGGCGAGGTGGTCGGTGAACACGTCGGGCGCGGTGTCGGCGATGAACCCGGCGGTGAGCTTCTGCCAGTACACATCCCACCCGTACTGCGAGATGTGCACCCGCAGCCCCGGGTTCTGCTTGGCGAACTCGTCCGCGCACTTCTGATAGCCGGGCTGCTGACCGGAGTCCCACAGCCAGTACTCGATGGTGCCGTTGCCGCCGGCCGCGGTGGCGGCGTCGGCCCCGCTCCACCCGCACCCGGCGAGCAGAAGGACGGAGAACAGAGCGAATGCGCGTCTCATTTGATCCCACTGAATCCGATCGAGTTGACGATCCGCTTCGCGAAGAAGCAGAAGAGGACGAGCATCGGCAGCGCCGCCACCAGCGTCGCCGCCATCAGCCCGGACCAGTCGGGGCCGGTCTGCGGTGTCTGCGACTTGAAGACGCCCAGGGCCACGGTGAGGACCCGGGACCGGTCGGTGTAGCTGACCATCAGCGGCCAGAAGTAGTCGTTCCACGAGGTGATGTAGGTCAGGATCGCCAGCGTTGCCAGCGGGGCCGAGGACATCGGCAGGATCAGCCGGAAGAACACCCGTACCTTGCTGGCCCCATCGACCAGCGCGGCCTCCTCGACCTCATGGGAGAGGCCGAGGAAGAACTGGCGCAGGAAGAAAACGGCGAACGGGGTCATCAGCATCGTCGGCAGCGAGACCCCCAGCAGGGTGTCGACCAGGCCGAGCTGTTTGATCAGCACGAAGTTCGGCAGCAGTGTGAAGATCGCCGGGATCATGAGGCCGGCGAGGAAGAACGCGAAGACCTTCTCCCGGTGCTTCCACTGCAGCCGGGCGAAGGCGTACGCGGCCATGGCCGAGAAGAACACCTGGCCGCCCGTCACCAGGGTGGCGACGATCACCGAGTTGAGCAGGTAGTGCCAGAACTGGATCGGCTGGCCGGCGCCGCCGGCGTCGATCGCCTCCTGCCCGGTCTGCAGGCCGAAGACCCGGGCGAACCCGCCCCAGGAGAACTGCACGGGCAGCAGGCTGTCGGACCCGGCGTAGAGCGCGTTGTTGCTGGACAGGGCCGTGCGCAGCATCCAGTAGAACGGGAAGAGGCTGGCGAAGATCACCAGGATCATGAACGCCCAGGCGAGCGCCCGGCCGATGTTGAAGCGCGGCTTCGGGGCGGCCGGCGCGGCGGTGGCAACGGCCGGCGCGGCGACCGGCGTGACGGTGGTGGCCATCCTGTCCTCCTCAGGCCAGATCCGACGACTCGGCGCGGGTGAGCCGGTACTGCACGAAGGTGACGACGACCAGGATGATCAGCAGGGCGACCGACATCGCCGAGGCGTAGCCGAACTGGAAGCGGCCGAACGCCATGTCGTAGATGTAGTACTGCAGCACCCGGGACGAGTCCACCGGGCCGCCGCGGGTGGTGATCGCGACGGTGTCGAACACCTGGAACGAGCCGACCACCGTGATGATCAGGACCAGCGCCATGATCGGCCGCAGCAGCGGGATGGTGATCCGGCGGAACATCGTGATCTCGCTTGCACCGTCGACGCGTGCCGCCTCGTACACGGTCTCGGGGATGGTCTGCAGGCCCGCGAAGATCAGCAGTGCCGTGTAGCCGACATGCCGCCACACGTTGATCAGCGCGATCGTGGGAATCACCCAGCGGCTGTCGGACAGGAACGCGATCCGGTCCAGCCCCAGCCACTCGATCACATGGTTCGCGATGCCGAGCTGGTAGTCGAGAATCCACAGGAAGACCATCGCGGCGACCACGTTGGACACCAGGTACGGCGTCAGGACGATGCCGCGCAACCAGGTGCGCCGCGTCAGCCGCTGCATCATCACGGCGATGACCAGCGCGAACGCGGTCTGGATCGCGATGTTCACCACGACGTAGTAGACGGTCACCCGCAGCGCGTTCCAGAACACCGGGTCCTGCACCATGCGGACGTAGTTGTCCAGGCCGTTGAACTGCGGCGGGGTGAGCAGGTTGAACTTCGTGAAGCTCAGATAGATGCCGCGCAGGGTCGGCCACACCATGAAGACCAGGAAGCCGATCAGAGCCGGGGCGATGAACAGGATCGCGAGCCGGGTGTCGTCCCGGCGTCGCGGGCGGATGACGGCGGCGGCCCGCGCGTGCCGGGCGGTGGAGGTGCTGATCGCCATCGGTGCCTCCTTTATTTACAATCAGATTGAAAATAAAGCGGGCCGCTGGGCGTGACAAGCGACGCTCGTAAACTGAGCAGATGGTGATGACGGGCGCTTCCCGGGGACGGCGGCGGGGCTTGTCCGCCGCCGAGCTTGCCGTCACCCGGCACCTGCTCGTCCATGGACCGGCCACCCGGCAGGCCCTCGGCGATCACCTCAACCTGTCGTACGCCTCGACCTCGCGCCTGGCCCGCGCTCTGGTCGACGACGGCGTGGCCTCCGAGGCGCTCGACGGGGAACCGGCCGTGGGCCGTCCCCGCCAGGTGCTGGCCGCGGTGCCCGGCGCCCGTCACGTCGCGGGCTTCAAACTCACCGCGGACACCGCCTTCGGCGTCGTCTGCGACATGTTCGGCGAGGTCAAGGCGACCGCCCGGGCGACGCTTCCGGAGCCGGACCACGACGGCAGCGTGCCGGTCGCCGGCTCCATCAAGGTCATCGCCCAGCTGACCCGCAAACTCGCCCGGCGCGTCCCGACCCTCGACGGCGTCGGCGTCGCGATCGGCGGCGTCGTCGCCGACCGCGCGATCGTCCAGGAGGGAACGTTCCTCGGCTGGCGCGACGTCGATCTCGCCACGCCGATCGAGCAGCGCACCGGCCTGCCGGTGATCGTGACGAACGACGTCACCGCCCTCGCCCGCGAGCAGCTGTGGTTCGGCGCCGGCCGGACGCACGCGACGTTCGGCGTCCTCACGGTCGGCGCCGGGGTGGGCTTCGCCGTCGTCCGGGAGGGCGTCGCCGTCGAACGCCTCATCGACAACGGTCACCTGCTCGCGCACGCGCCCGTCGACCCCCGGGGGCCGCGCTGCCGGCTCGGTCATCCCGGTTGCGTCGCGGCGTACCTCAATCGCGAGGACGCCGAGGACCGGGCGTCCGGCGCCGTCCCGCGCCCGGTCACGTTCGGCGGGCTGGCACAGGCGAGCCGGTCCGGGGACGAGCAGTCCGGCCGGCAGCTGGCGGACGCCGCTCGCGCCCTCGGCCACCTGGTCGCCACGTTCGCGGGAGCGCTCCAGACGACCTGCATCGTGCTCGCCGGCGAGGACGTCGCCGCGCTCACGGCGTCACCCGAGATAGACGAGGTCATCGCCGACCGGCTTCGCCCCGGCCCCCGCGAGGTCCAGCGCTGCGCCCTGGAGATCGTCTCCACCCCGCTGACCTTCACCGACTGGGCCCGCGGCGCCGCCGTGGCCGGCATCCAGCACGTCCTCGGCGGCGCCTGACTCGGATATTCATATTTGTCGTTGTCTGGCGGGCGGCGGCGCATCTACTGATCGGTGCACCTCGTCCCGCACGCGTCCGGCCGTACCACCGACGGCCGGGCCCGTGCCCCAGGCAAAGGAGACGTTTTGCGTACGTCGCGAAGAATGACGCTCTGGTCGGCCGCCCTCGTCGCGGTGCCGGCCGCCGTCCTCGGCATCACCTCCGTGTCCTCGGAGGCCGCCACCACCCTGACCGTCGCGTCGGACGGCTCGGCCACCTACCGGACAGTCCAGGCCGCCGTGAACGCGGTCCCGGCCGGCAACACGAGCCGCGTCACGATCACGATCAAGGCGGGCACCTACCGGGAGAGCGTGGTCATCCCGTCGACCAAGCCGTACATCACGCTGGAGGGCCTCGGCTCGAGCGCGGCCGCCACGGTCATCGTCAACAACAAGCCCGCCTCGACCGCCGGCACCACCGGCTCCGCCACGGTCTACGTGCAGGCCAAGGAGTTCTACGCCAAGAACCTGACGTTCAGCAACGACTACGACGAAGCCGCCAACGGCGCCTCCCAGGCACTCGCCCTGGCGCTCTACGGCGACCGGGCGCGGCTGGGCAACGTACGAGTGATCGCCGACCAGGACACCCTGCTGATCTACAACAAGGCCCGGGCGTACGTCTGGAGCTCCTACATCGAGGGCACCGTGGACTTCATCTACGGCAACGGCGCCGCGGTCTTTTACGCCTGCCAGATCTACGAGAAGCGCAGCACGGGCGGTTACCTGACCGCGGCGAACACCGACGCCGGCTCGACCTACGGTTTCCTGTTCTACAAGTCGACCGTCACGGGCGCCACCACCAACGTCACCTACCTGGGCCGGCCGTGGGGCGCCTCGGCACAGGTCACATTCCGCGAGTCGAGCCTGAGCGCCACGATCAAGGTCGCCCAGCCGTGGACCGACATGTCCGGCAACTCCTGGAAGAACGCTCGGTTCTACGAGTACAAGAACACCGGCGCGGGCGCGACCGTCAACAGCAACCGCACGCAGCTGACCGACGCGCAAGCCGCGAACTACACCCAGCAGAAGTACCTGGCCGGCGCCGACGGCTGGAATCCCACGGCCTGACCGCCCGGGCATGGCCGGCGGCACCGCCGTCGTCGCCGCCGTCGTGCAGCGGCGACGGCGGGTCGCCGCCAATGCACGTCCCCGCCAGTCCGCGAGGATTCCGGGACCGGGACGTCAGCCGGTAGACCGAGGGCCATGAATCTCCCCCAGCCCGGGCGGCGATCCGGACGCGCGCTGACCGTGTCCGCAGCCGGTATGGTCGCCCTCCTCCTGCTCTCCGGCGCCGCTACGCCGGCACCGTCCACGGCGGCCGTCACCCCGGCCGCCACGGCGGCGCCGGACAGCACGCACACCGTCACGCTGGTGACCGGCGACGTCGTGCGGGTGTCCGACGCCGGCGGCGGCCGGCACACCGTCGACGTCACCCGCCCGCACGGCGCGCATGGTGGCGTCCGCGCCGAGACAATCGGCAAGGACCTGTACGTCCTGCCGGACGAGGCGCTGCCCTACCTGGCCGCCGATCAGGTCGACCGCCGGCTGTTCGACGTGACCGCACTGATCGAGCAGGGTTACGACGACGCGCACAGCAGCGGCGTACCGCTGATCCTGTCCTCGCCCGCCGCGGCGGCCCTGCCGCCCGTCCCGGCCGGTGCCGGCCCGATCCGGGCGCTGCCCAGCATCCACGGCCGGGCCGTACGCGTCGCCAAGAACCGCACCCGGCAAGCCTGGACGGCGCTGGTCGCGAAGCACGCGAACGCCGGCGCGGCCAAGGTCTGGCTGGACGCCCGCAAGCACGCCGACCTCGCGCAGAGCACCGCACAGATCGGCGCGCCGGCCGCGTGGGCGGCCGGCATCGACGGCGCCGGGGTCAAGGTCGCCGTCCTGGACACCGGCGCCGACCTGGACCACCCCGACCTCGCAGGCCGGGTCAGCCAGGCGGTCAGCTTCGTGCCGGGCGAGACCGCCCGCGACGGCAACGGCCACGGCACGCACACGCTGTCCACCGTGGGCGGCAGTGGCAGCGCGTCGGGCGGCACCGAGCGCGGCGTGGCCCCCGGCGCCGACCTGCTGGTCGGCAAGGTCCTCTCGGACGAGGGGTACGGCGCGGACTCGT
Organism: Actinoplanes sp. KI2; assembly: GCF_025630775.1. GTDB lineage: Bacteria > Actinomycetota > Actinomycetes > Mycobacteriales > Micromonosporaceae > Actinoplanes. The sequence continues at coordinate 14,892 of NZ_JAOSZE010000045.1, read as the reverse complement.
GGATCATCGCGGGCATGGAGTGGGCCGCCGGCCAGGGCGCCCGGGTGATCAGCATGAGCCTCGGCGGATCGTCCCCGAGCGACGGCAACGACCCGCTCAGCCAGGCCGTGAACCGGCTGACCGAGCAGACCGGCGCACTGTTCGTCATCGCGGCCGGCAACGCCGACAGCGAGGCCGCCATCTCCTCGCCGGGCGCGGCGGACGCCGCACTCACGGTCGCCGCGGTCGACTCCGACGATCAGCTGGCGTCGTTCTCGTCGATGGGCCCGCGCATCGGCGACTACGCCCTGAAGCCGGACATCGCCGCGCCCGGCGTCGACATCCTGGCCGCCAAGGCGGGCGGCACCGCCGACGGCGGCTGGTATCAGACCCTGAGCGGCACCTCGATGGCCACGCCGCACGTGGCCGGGGCCGCCGCGCTGCTCGCCGAGCAGCACCCGCAGTGGCGGGCCGGGCAGCTCAAGGATGCGCTGATGAGCAGCTCCCGGCAGTTGTCCACGACCGCGTACCAGTCCGGCGCGGGGCGGGTCGACGTCGCCGCGGCGCTGCGGGCGACGATCACCGCGACCGGCTCGGCGTATCTCGGCTTCGACGCGTGGCCGCAGCCCGGCGGCCGGACGGCCGAGCGGATGGTCACCTACGCCAACAGCGGCGATGCGGCGGTCACCCTGGATCTGCGGGAGACCGTGGCGGTGGCCGGCGGCCCGTACGACACGGACCCGCAGGCGGACGCCGGGCAGGCCGCCCCGGACGGGATGTTCGGCCTCTCGGCCGGCACCGTCACGGTGCCGGCCCACGGGACGGCGGCGGTCACCGCGAGCGCGCGGCTCGACCTGGCCGCCGCCGGACGCCGCTACCTGGGCCAGGTCGTCGCCACCGACCGGGCGACCGGGGCGGCGGTCCGCACCCAGGTGGGGCTCTACCGCGAGGACGAGCGGTACACCCTGCACGTCGACGTGAAGGACCGGGCCGGCGCGGCGGTGTCCGGGTATCTGGAGATCCAGCAGGCCGGCGTCCCCGACCCGACGTACGTGTTCGTGGACGGCACGGCCGACCTGCGGCTGCGCGCCGGCACGTACAGCGTGGTGTCCTACGCCGAGGTGGCCGGCAGCCACGGCCCGGACTCGGCGGGGTTGGCCCTGCTCGGCGCGCCCGAGGTGGTGCTGGACCACGACCGGTCGCTGGTGCTCGACGCCCGGAAGGCCCGCGAGGTCACCGCCCAGGTGCCGCGCACCACCGAGGACCGCATGCTCTACCTCGACTGGTACCGCAGCTTCGGCGCGGACAGCGTGATCGCGAGCCAATACCTGCTGCCCGCCGTCTACGACACCATGTACGCGCTGCCGACCGCACCGGTCACCACCGGCGACTTCGAGTTCGAGGCGCGCTGGCGCAAGGCGTACCCGCTGCTCACCGTCGCCGACCGCGGCCGGCCGCTGATGATCCTGGGCCTCGCCGGATCCTCGTTCTACGACGGCCGGGGCGACCTCGACGCGGTCTACGCCGGCGCCGGAACGCCGGCCGACTACGCCGGCCTGCGGGCGAAGGGCCGGGCGGTGCTGGTCACCCGGTCGGATGCGCTGACCGGCGCCGAGCGGGCCCGGAACGCGGCGGGGGCCGGCGCGCGGCTGCTCATCGTGGTCAACGACCGGCCCGGCAAGCTCACCGACTACGTGGGCACCGACGACGGTGGCCTCAGCGCCGTGCCCGTGGTGTCGGTGACCGCCCGGGAGGGCGCGAACCTGATCCCGCGGGCGCGGGCGGGCCGGCTACGCCTGACCGTGGCCGGAGTGCCCGACTCGCCGTACGTCTACGACCTGGTCGACCCGCACCCCGGCCGGATACCGGTGAACCTCGCCTACCGGCCGCGGCCCGCCGACCTGGCCACCGTCGACATGCGGTTCCACAGCCTCGACGGGCACACCCGATACCCGAGCGGCGAGTTCCGCTGGGACTACCGGCCGTACCGCACGTACGGCCTCGGTGCCCTGCTGCGGACCACGATGCCCGGCACCCGGGTCGACTACGCCTCGGCCCAGCCCGGCACCGCTTGGGCCGAGGCCGCGGTCACCGGACCCGGCCCGAACCTGGTCTCCAGCGCCGAGGTGCACGCCCTGCGGCGCGGCGCGCGGACGGTCGACGACTGGTTCGGCCCGGTCGTCCGGCCCCGCGACGGCGGCGGCTTCTGGTCGTCCACCCGGGACGAGCTGTCCATCGCGTTCAACGTCCAGCCGTGGGCGGACGGCGGCGCGGGGCACGCCGGTTACCTCCAGGACGGCGACACCAAGCGGCTGACGGTGTACCAGGACGGCACGCTGGTGGGCACCTTCGACTGGGCGTCGGGTTCGCTGTACCCGATCCCGGCCGGACCCGCGACGTACACCCTGGATCTGGTCGCGAGCCGGGACCCGGCGGTCTTCCGGCTGTCGCCGCGCACCCACACCGTCTGGACCGTCAAGTCGCTTCCGGCCGGGCCGGGCAAGGTCGACCTGATGCCCGTCCTGCAGCTGGACTACCTGGTCGGCGCCGACCTGGCCGGCAACGTGCCGGGCGGGCGGCAGCAGATCGGGCTGACCGCCGGCCACCTGGCCGGCGCGGTCGGCGCCGGGCGGATCGCCGGGGCGACGCTCTCGGTCTCCTACGACGACGGTGTCACCTGGCGCCCGGCGGCGCTGTCCGGCCGGGCGGGCGGCGGCTGGTCGGCGTCCTTCGTGGCACCGCGCGCCGGATACGTGTCGCTGAGAGCGCGCGCCTGGGACAGTGCGGGCAACGCGGTCACGAGCGAGGTGATCCGGGCGTACGGCCTCAGATGAGCACCGAAAGGCCGCGGCCCGTTGGTGGCCGCGGCCCCCGCTCGTACCCTCGGAGCATGCTCGCCGCCCTGGGCCTCGATCCCGCCGAGGAGCAGGCCTATCGCCTGCTCGTCGCGAGCGGCGCGGTGACCCTGGACGACCTGCTTCCCGAGGCGGGCCTGGCCCGGGCCGAGCTCGCCGCCTCGCTGGCCGCGCTGGTCGGGCGCGGCCTGGCCACCGCGCAGCCGCCGGCCGGGGACGGGCCGGTGCGGTTCGCCCCGGCGCCGCCCGCGATCGCCCTGGCCGGTCTGCTGCGCAGCAGGCACGACGATCTCCGCGCGGCGGAGCTCGCCATCGCGGCGCTGGCCGAGACGTACCGGTCGGCGAGCGCCGGCCGGACGTCCGCCGACGTCATCGAGGTGATCACCGACGTGGACGCGGTGCGGCACCGCTTCGCCCAGCTGCAGGAGGCGGCCCGCGAGGAGGTGCTCTCCCTGGTGGTACCGCACCTGTCCGTGGTGCTGCACCGGGAGAACGCCGCGGGCGACGATTGCCTGCGCCGCGGCGTCCGCTATCGGGCGATCATCGACCGGCGGGTGCTGGACCAGCCGGGCATGGTCGACGACGTGGTCGCCAGCGCCGCGGCCGGGCAGGAGATCCGGGTGGTCGACCGGGTCCCGGTCAAGGCGGTGATCGTCGACCGCGAGGTGGCGATGCTGCCGTTGCGGCACAACCAGCACACCGCCGCCGCGTCGGTGCTCATCCACCCGAGCGGGCTGCTCGACGCGATGCTCGCCTTCCACGACGTGCTCTGGGAGCGGGGCTATCCGCTGCTGCCCGGTTCCGGCGTCGATCCGGCCGAGATCGACGAGGTCGACGGGCGGATCCTGGCGCTGTTGCTCAGCGGGCTGACCGACCAGGCCGTCGCCGGCAAGCTCGGGCTGTCGCTGCGCACGGTGCAGCGCCGCATCCATCAGCTGATGGCCAGGGCCGGCGTCGGCACCCGGGTGCAGCTCGGCTGGCACGCGGCGCGGAAAGGCTGGGCCTGACCGAAAGGCTGGGCCTACCGAAAGGCTGGGCCTGACCGGAATGGCTGGGCCTGACCGGAATGGCTGGGCCTGATCAGTGACCCGGCCCTTGGACGATCTTGCGGCGCTCCGATTCGTGCGCACCGCCCTTCTTCGCGAGCGTGGCGCAGGCGTCCTCGATGTCCTCGGCGAGCAGGTCGACGTGCTGACGGCTCATCGTCTCCTTGACGAGCGCCCGCATGATCGTCACATTCTGGGCGTCCGGCGGGAGGGTGTAGGCGGGCACCATCCAACCGCGCTCGGCCGACAGCTGCCACGCGAGGTCGAACTCGTCGAACCCGTTGTCGGCGGCCAGGCGGAACGCCACCAGGGGAAGTTGCTCCAGGTCGGGCCCGATCAGCTCGAAACGGTTCATCGCCGCCAGCTTCTCGCCGAGTATGCGGGCGTTGGCCTGCATGTTCTTCATGATGTATCGGTATCCGGCCCGGCCGTAGCGGACGAGGTTGTAGTACTGGGCGAGAACCACCGCCGATCCGGTGGAGAAGTTGAGGGTGAACGTCGAGTCGGTCTTGCCGAGGTAGTTCTCCTCGAAGACGAGCTCCTTGGCCAGATCCGCCTTCTCTCGGAAGATCAGCCAGCCGATGCCCGGATAGACCAGGCCGAACTTGTGCCCGGACACGTTGATCGAGCGAACCTGCTCGAGGCGGAAGTCCCACGGCGAGTCCGGGTAGAGGAACGGCCAGACAAAGCCGCCGCTGGCGCCGTCCACGTGCAGCGGCACATCGAGGCCGCGCTCGCGCTTGATCTGCAGCAGCAGGTCGTTGATGCCGACGATGTCATCCTTGTGCCCGGTGAACGTCGTACCCAGCACGGCCGCGACGCCGATCGTGTTCTCGTCGATGTGGGGCTCGACGTCCTCGGGCCCGATGGTGTACTTGCCGGGCCGTAGCGGCACGATCCGCGGTTCCACATCGAAGTAGCGACAGAACTTCTCCCACACCACGTGCACGTCGCCGCCGAAGACCAGATTCGGGCTCGCGGTCGACGAGCCGGCGCTGCCGCGCCGCTTCCGCCAGTTCCATTTGAGGGACAGGCCGCCCAACATGATCGCTTCGGAGGAGCCCTGGGTACGCGCGCCGGTCGTCTCGCCCGGCGCGTGAAAGAGGTCGGCGATCATGCGAATGCAGCGCTGCTCGATCTCCGCGGTGCGCGGGTACTCGGCGTGGTCGATGAAGTTCCGGTGCAGGTTGGCGGCGATCAGCCGCTGCGCTTCCGGCTCCATCCAGGTCGTGACGAAGGTGGCCAGGTTCCGGGCGGGATCGCCCTCCAGCGCCATCTCCTCCGCGACGAGACGGAACGCGTCCACGGCCGGCATGCCCTCGTCCGGGAACGTCTGGCTCGGCGCCTCCCGCGTGATGAACCGGTTGCCGTACAGCGCGGCACCCGCGTCGGTGTCGGTCTTGGCGTTCGTGCTCATGCGTCCCCCTAGGACTTGGTGATCGACTGTGCCTGCGCGGCGGCCGTGTCCGCCTCGCGGACGGCCCGTCGCCAGGCCGGAAACATCAGAACGGCCCCGACGAGGAAGAACAGGGCGCCGAACAGCGTGCCGGCGACATCGACCCGCAGGTTGATCACGTCACCGGAGCTGGGAAGGACGAAGCTGGTCACCGCCGACGACATGAACAGCAGCGAGCCGATCATGTTCAGCCAGGCGATCCACCACGGAACGGACCGTGGCCGCCAGCTCCAGAAGGTGCCGACCGCCAGGATGCCGAACGCGCTGGCAACCAGGAACAGCGTCGATCCGAAGATGTCCGGTCGCCACACGTGCCGGTCCTGCTCCCGCACCGAGGCGTTGTGTGCCAGGGCGGCCAGCGTGCTCACGTTGAAGAACAGCGTCCCGGGAAACTGCGTGACCGCCGCGCACCAGTTCCGGTCGTGCGGGAGCCGGCGCCACCATCGCACCGGCGTCCGCGTGCGCTGACCCTCGGACCCGACAGCGGTCAACCCCGGGGTCTGCACCTGCACGAGCTGCAGGAACGACGCCGTGGTGAAGAAGATCGATCCGACGAAGAAGATGACGCCGTCGGCAACCCCGCCGACCGCGTCGGCGAAGTCCGGTACCGAGCCCAGGGCGAAGCAGGCCGAGCCCACGATGAACAGGCTCGCGATCGCCGTGTTGAGCCGGCCCGGCCGCACCCTCATGCCGCTCCTCCGCTTGGTCGGGACCTTCAGCTTCGTCCCGATCGCGGGCCGGCGGCTCACCCACCCGGGGTGAAGACCGGCGATGCGACGGACCGGGACGGAACCCGAACCGCTCCCCCAACCGCAACCGGAAGGGCTTGATCGGACCCGGACCGCGGCCGACAGGGCTGATCACCTGTTCGATCCCCCCGCCGAGGACTGACCGCATGCACGCTCGCCCCACTCTCCGGAGGGCGCTCCTGGCCGCCCTTGCTTCCGCGCTGCTGCTGGCGGGCGCCCCGATGAACGCCGTGGCCGACGTGGCCGCGCCCGTCACCCCGGCGCCGGCCACCGACGACGTCGGTCGATGGGGGGAACGACTGGCCGCGGTCCAGGCCGCGAAGCAGATCAACTACTACCCGTCCGCGGCGGGCTGGACGAAGATGTGGACCGCCTTCGATCCGGCAACCGTCGACGCCGACCTGGCCAGGGCGGCCGCGCTGGGCGCGAACAGCGTACGCGCCAATCTGTTTCCCTCGATCTTCGGCTATCCGACGCCGAAACCGGAGTACACCGCGAAGCTCGCCCAGTTCGTCTCGCTGGCCGCCGCGCACGACATGACGGTGAAGCTGACCCTCTTCGACTGGTGGGACGGCTACACCGACATCACCGGGAGCAGCACCTGGGCGGCCGCCGTCCTGGCGCCCTACCGGTACGACAGCCGGATCATCTCGATCGATCTGCAGAACGAGCTCCACCCGGACAACGCGGCGGCCGTCGCCTGGGCCAAGCAGCTTCTCCCGGTACTGCGCACCGCCGCGCCGGCGACCCCGGTGACCATCTCGGTCAGCGCCTCCGACGGCACGGCGGGCCTGGCAAAGCTCAAGGCGGCGTTGACCGCGACCCCGCTGGACTACTACGACTTCCACTTCTACGCCACCTCGGAGCGTGCGCTGGCGATCCTGCGGGAGGCCCAGGCCGCCGTGGCGCCCACTCCGCTGGTGATCGGCGAGACCGGGCTGAGCAGCCTGACCTCCACCGAGGGCGAACAGGCCGCGTACCTGGCCCGGGTCTTCCAAGCGGCGGCCGTGGCCGGCATCCGCTCGGTCGCTCCGTGGACGCTCACCGACTTCGCCGCCGGCACCATCCCCGACTCCGCGGTCGCCAAGATTCCCGCCCAGTACCAGTTCGGCCTCTACCGCACCGACGGCACCGCGAAACCGGTCGCCGCCGTGGTGAAGGCGGCCTGGACCGGCACCGCGTACCCGGCGGACCTGCTCGATCTCGGCTTCGAGAACGCCGCGAACCAGACGCCGTGGCGGCCCTACCTGCCGGAGCTCGGCGTGGCCACCAAGACGCAGGCGGTCGCGCACACCGGGACCTGGTCGGTCAGCCTGAGCAACACCGGCAAGACCGCCGCCGGCTCGCCGTCCTACCGGGTCTCGCCGATCACGCCGGTCCAGCCCGGACAGAAATGGCACGCCGAGGTGTACGCCCGGGGCAACGCCGCCACCGGCACCACCCAGATCGCGCTGAGCTGGTTCGACGCCACCGACAAGTGGCTCGGCGGGACGTCCTCGGCGGCGCTCGCTCCGGGCACCACCGGGTGGACGAAGCTGACCGTCGACGACGTCGCGCCGGCCGGCGCGGCCAGCCTCCAGGTGCACCTCAAGTCCGGCGCCAACACCGGCACGGTGTGGTTCGACGACGTCGCGATGTCGGTGTCATAGCACGCCCGGCGGGGCGCTCTTCACGAGCAGTTGCGCCACGAAGTCGGGCAGCGTACGCGTATCGATCGGCTTGCTGAGGTACGCGTCGCACCCGAACTCCAAGGCGATCTGATCGTCGCCCTTCATGGCAGCCCCGGTGACCGCGACGAGCAGAATCCCCTGCGTCGCCGGGTCGGCCTTGAGCCGCCGCGCCATTTCCAAGCCGCCCATCCCCGGCATCTGCAGGTCGAGAAGTATCATCCGCGGCTGCCAGTCCTGCAGCATCTTGAGCGCCTCCTCGGCATCGGGCGCGGTACGGACCTCGTAGCCCTGCCGGGCCAGCACGAAGTCGAGGAGCTTCAGGTTGGCTGGATGGTCATCGACGATGAGCACGGGCTCACCCGGCATCGGTCTCACCTTCCCTTGCAGTTCGGTGCGGTGTCCGTTCATCAATCGGGCCGTGTCGCGGGAAGACCGCGAAGAACAGGCTCCCCTTGCCGAGCTCGCTGGTGACCCCGACCGAGCCACCCTGCGCCTCGACGAGTCTCTGGGTGAGCGCAAGCCCCAGACCGGTCCCGCCGAGCACGCGATCCTTGCCGGGATCGAGCTGGACGAACTCGGCGAAGAGTCGCGCGATGTCGTCGGGTGCGATCCCGACGCCGGTGTCCTCCACCTCCAGGCGGAGCCGATCCGGGTCCTCAGCCCGTACCCGGACCACCACACGTCCCCGTTCCGGCGTGAACTTCAGCGCGTTGGACACGTAGTTGTAGAGCACCTGCTTGAAGCGGGCCGGATCCAGGGTGGCGTCGAGCCCGGGCTCGACCTCCGCCTCGACCCGGATGTGTTTCTCGGCGGCAGCCGTCCGCACGATGCCGCACACCTCGCCGACGACCGCGCTGACATCCATGCTCTCGGGCCGGAACACCCACCCGCCGGCCTCGATCTTGGACAGGTCGAGGATGTCGTTGACGAGCTGCAGAAGGTGGCGGCCGCTGGTCAGGATGTCACCCAGGAACTCCTGCGCCTGCGGTGACGAGGGATCGACCTGCCGGTCGTAGAGGATCTCCCCGAAGCCGATGATCGCGTTGAGCGGAGTCCGGAGCTCATGGGACATCTGCGCGAGGAACGTCGACTTGACCCGGTCGGCCGCTTCCGCATGGGCCGTGGCGATCTGCAGCTCGAGGGTGCGTTCGGCGACCTTGTGTTCGAGGTCGTCATTCAACTCACGTACGGCACTCTCCGCGTGCTTGCGCAGCCGCACCTCGTCGTTGAGATCCTTGAAGGACCTTTGAAGTTGTTCGGCCATGTCGTTGAAGGAGCCGGCCAGACTGTCCAGTTCGGCCAGCCGGCTGCCGGGCACCCGCTGCCGGAGATCTCCCAGTGCCAGCAGGCGCGTGGCGAGCGAAAGTCGCTGCAGCCGTGCGGTCAACATGGCCGCGAGCACCGCGGCCATGGCCAGCGACAAGAGCAGCGCCAGCGCGAAAACCACGGCCGTGCGGCTGCTGCCGGCCTGCGCGCCGGCCTGGTAGTACGACTCCGGCATCACCGTCAGCACCAGCCAGTCGTTGCCGGTCTGCGGGTCCGGGTAGGCGATGGCGCGCGCCAGCCAGGTCTCCCGGTGCAGTGGCTTACGCGTGACCTGCACGAAGCGATAGGGCAAGCCGGCGCGGAACCGGTCCGGATCCAGCGGTGTCCGGCCGAGCTCGGCGACCGCCTTCGCCGCCACCGGGTCCCCCGGGGCCGCCGACGAGCCGACCACCTGCCCCGAGCGATCGACGACGAGCGCGACGCCGTGACGCGCTACCGGGAGGCTCCGGAGCAAACCGCTGATGTCGTCCTCGGCGCCCGCCGGACGCCCGGCGAGGCGGAGGCGGATGTTGTCCGAGATCTCCTCATGAAGCCGGGACGCGAGGTTGTCCGAATCCTCCTCCGCGCTTCGGAGCGTGACATAGGATGTCGCACCCACCATGAACAGCACGAGGGTCATGAACGGCGTCAGGAGCACCATGCGGATGGGCCAGACCTCACGGGTCGCGACCGTTGCCGGATCCTCGGTGCCGGTGCCGGAGGTCCAGACCCACTCCTTACGTCCCACGACCCGTTCCCGGACATGGCCCGGGATTTCCGCCCAGAACAGTCCGAACCTCCGCGCGGCCGGCAACGCGGCGAGCATCGCCACCGGCGCCAGGATCCAGGTGATGCTCGTGGTGAAGAACAGCGCGGAGCTGACGCCCTGGTAGGAGATCGCGGGGGTGAACTGCTCCGCGGTGAGGTGACCCCACAGCATCGGCTCGACGGCCAGGAACACCGCGACGAACAGCAGGTACCGCCGCCAGGTCCGGAGCCGGCGGAAGTCCGGGTTCCGGCCGATCAGAAGATAGGCGACCCAGAAACAGGCCGGGTTGATGAAGTAGCCCGGCAGCCAGTCCAGCAGGAATCCGGGCGGTACGCCCTCGATCAGGTCGGACAACCCGTACGCGAAGGGCACCGTGATGAGGGCGGGATAGCCGAGCAGCAGGATGCAGACAAAGACGGCCAAATCCTTGAGTGACTCAAAGGTCTGCGCTTCGGGAACGAGCACGATGAAGGACCCGAGGTAGCCCGACACCACGATCAGGATGAAGGTCAACGGGATGCTGACGACGGCCTTCGCATCCCAGGCCTGCCGCTCCCGTCCCAGCCGCCAATGCCCGCCCGGCCTGAAGGTGAAGCCGCCGTACGCGACGACCACCAGCAGAATCCCGACGAGGTAGGCCAGCTTGCCCCAGACCTCGAGAACGCCGAGCGGCAGGGAGGCGACCGTGCCGTCAATCCATTGCACGATCGCCTTCATGCCGGCCGCGCATCGGAGCGGGGGTCCGGCGCGGCCAACCCGTCAGACCGCTCCCGCATGACCACCACCCTGACACCCCGCAGCGCAAATTTCCGGGCATCAGACAGATGGGCAGGTGCAGCAGGTCACACCGCGTCCCCGATGGTTCGGCCTAGGTCTGAGCTTCGTTCGTCGAGCGGTCGGCGTACACGAATCGTTCGATCGGCGACACGGTCAGGTCTCGTCCGAGGGGGACGAGATATCGTTCGGCATACTCGGCGGGTCCCACCTGTTCCCGTTCGATCCAGCCGTAGTCGCGCAGCAGCGTAGGCGTTTCTTCGGGACGCAGCCCGAAGTGCCAGACGTGGCGTTTCGTCACGAACTCCTGCCGCGCGGGCGCGGCGCCGTAGTCCTCGGTGCCGTCGAGAAAGTCCCGGCGGAGGTAGGTGAAGATGAGCCGGCTCCCGGGCGCGGACGAGCCGAGGCAGGCAAGCGTCTTGCGGACCGTGTCCTCGGTCAGGTACTGGGTGACGGCTTCCCAGACGAACATGGCCGGTTCGTTCCAGTCGAAGCCGGCCGCGGTCAGCGCGGCGGTGAGATCGTCGGTTTCGAGGTTGACCGCGGTGAGGGTGGTGTTGGGCGGCAGCTGGCCGTAGGCGTCGGTGAGGCGGCGGCGCTTGTAGGCGATGCCGGCCGGCAGGTCGGTCTCGAAGGAGCGGGCGCCGGTCGGTGTCACCAGCCGGTAGGGGCGGGTGTCGAGGCCGGCGCCGAGAAAGGCGAACTGTTTGATGCCGTCGTGCAGAGCATCTCGGACCTTGTCGTCGGCGTACCGTTTGCGGCACAGCATGCCGGCCCACAGCCCGTGCGCTTTGCTGTCGGTGGCCCGGACGAGCAGTCGGTGGACCGGTTTCCATCGGCAAGCGCCGACGATCAGCCGCTGGCCGGGTGGCAGCAGGCGGACGGCGTCCGGGTCGTCGAACAGCCGCTGATCCGGCGGGCGGATCTGCTCGCAGGCGGCGATGACCATCGGGCCGAAGGCGGTCTGTGACACGGCCGGTAGCGCTGTCATCCTCATGACTCCTTGGCTGCGCGGGCGGTCGACGGCAGCGGCGGCGCGTCGTCGAAGATCTGCTGCATCCATCGGAAGACCTCGTTGGCCGCGGCGATGCGCCCACCGCGATCGGGCGACGAACCGGCCAGGGGCGCGCCATCCTGAAAGATCTTCCCGAGGGCGGCCAGCGAGGCGATCTGCCGCTGGACGACCTTCTCCCAGGCGTCGTCGTCGACGCGGTAGTACACGGTCCGGGACGCCGGCTTGGTCAGGACGCGAACAAACCCGACGGAGCTGAGCAGGCGAAGGTTGGTCGACAGGGAGGCCCGGCTGGCCCCGATCGCGGTCGCAATCTGCTGCGCGGACTGCTCGGGCGGGTCGCAGATCATCAACCAGCCGAGCACGCGCCCGGCGATCAGCGGCACGCCGTCCTGGTCGGAGCAGTACTTGGCGAGCCGTTCGACCCACTCCAGGACGGCTGCCGAGGGAGCGCCTGTTGCATCGTTGTCAGACGCTTCAGCATCGGATGGCCGTTTCATAAGTTTCAGTCTTCACTGAAGCGGCGTGCCTGTCCAGGCCGGTGGCTGCGTCGCCTGGATACGGTGGCCGGATGGACCATCCCGATCAGGTGGCCGGCTACGTCGCCCGCAGCCTGTTGGGCGACGCGGGCTTTCCGCAGCGGTTGGCCGCCGGGGCCTGGTCGACGGCGTACGCGCTGACCGTCGCCGGGCAGGACATGGTGCTGCGGGTCAGCCGGTACGGCGGGGACTTCGCGAAGGACGAGGCCGTCGGCGCGGTCGTGCGCGGCGTGCTGCCGGTACCCGCGGTCATCGCCCGCGGCGAGACCGGCGGGTGGGCGTACGCCGTGTCGGAGCGGTTGACCGGCACGCCGCTCGACGATCTCGACGCCGGCGCCCTCGCCGCCGTCCTGCCCGATCTGTTCGATGTCATGGACGCCATCGGCCGGATCGAGGTCGGCGGCCGCGGCTACGGCATCTGGGACCCGTCCCGGACGGCGCCCCACCGCTCCTGGCCGGAATACCTGCTCGCGGTCGAACACGAGACCCCACGCGTCCCGGGCTGGCGGGCCGCGCTGGCCGCGTCCGACGTCGGTCTGGAGCCGTTCGAACGGGGCCTGGCCACGCTGCGCCGGCTCGCGCCGGGCCTGCCGGACGAGCGCCGCATGATCCACGACGACCTGCTCGCCCGGAACGTGCTGGTCGGGAGCGACCGCATCGCCGGGGTCCTGGACTGGGGCAGCGCCTGCTTCGGCGATCCGCTCTACGACGCCGCCTGGCTGCTGTACTGCTGGGGGTGGTACCCGCAGTGGTCCTCGGTCGACATCGAGGCGGCGATCGGACGCCGCTGGGACCCTGATCCGGCTGCGCTGCGCGCGTACCGGATTCACATCGGTCTGGGCTCGATCGGCTACTGCGCCACCCGCGACCGTTGGGACGACGTGGCCCTGAACGCCGAGTGGCTGCTGGCACTGGCCTGATCCGAGAAGACTCGCCCGGCTCGTCGCATTCGATGATGGACGCCACGACCGACACCGTGCGCGATCATGTCATCGCGATAGGTTGCGGTGAGCCGGCTGGAAGGAGCGGACGGATGAGGCGGGTTGGCGTGGTGCTCGGTGTGCTCGTTCTCGTGCTCGGGCTGGTCGTCGCCCCCGCTCAGGCCCATCCGCGGCACGGACCGCTCGGCCCGTTCACCCACCTCGTGGTGATCTACCAGGAAAACCACAGCTTCGACAACCTGTACGCGGGCTGGGGCCAGGTCGGCGACCAGCGCGTCGACGGGCGTGGCGCTCCCGGTTACGCGCGGCGCAGTGTGCAGGTCCGGCAGGACGGCAGCCCGTACCGGTGCCTGTACCAGAACGACCCCAGCCTGGCGACGCCGCCGCTGGACGCCGCCTGCGGCACCGACACGGCGACCAACGGATTCTCGTACGCGAGCCACTTCACCAACCGGCCGTTCTCGCTCAACGACCATCTGACCCCGGAGAGCCCCACCTGCCCGGGCGGTACGCCCGGCGGCTGCACCCGCGACCTGGTGCACCGGTTCTACCAGGAGCAGTACCAGCTCGACGGCGGCCGGATGGACCGCTACAGCACCGGCAGCGACGCGGCCGGCCTCACTCAGGGCTACTACGACACCCGTCAGCTGCCCATCTACCAATACCTGCACGCCGCCGACGCGCCGAACTACGTGGTCGCGGACCGGTTCTTCCAGGCCGCGTTCGGCGGGTCGTTCCTCAACCACCAGTACCTGGTCGCCGCGCAGGCGCCACCATGGCCGGGCGCGCCCGCCACCGCACACTCGGTGGTCGACGCCCAGGGCTTCCCCAACCCGAATCCGCCCGCCGCGGGAACGGGCGCCCGTTCCTACCCGCTGCACACCAGCGACCCGTCGCTCAACGACGGCCCGGTCACCCAGGCGTGCCCCGGCCGGCCCGGCTTCGCCTGCGGCGACTACGCGGTCAACACGGTCCAGCCGGCCAACCCGCCCAGCGCGGGTGGCGCCAACACGCTGCCGCTGGTCAACGACGTCGACCCGACCGCGCCGAACTACCGCCGCACCATCGGCGACGAGCTGTCCGACCGGAACATTCCCTGGGCCTGGTATGCGGGCGGCTGGGACGACGCGGCGGCCGGGCACCCCGGGCCGCTCTTCCAGTACCACCACCAGCCGTTCAACTACTTCGCCCGGTACGCGCCCGGCTACGTCGACCCGCGCACCGGCGAGCACCCCCGCGACCACCTCCGGGACGAGACCGCGTTCTTCGCCGCCGCCCGGCAGGGCACGCTGCCCGCGGTCAGCTTCGTCAAGCCGTACGGCGCGGAGAACGAGCACCCCGGCTACGCGAGCACCGACAACGGCGAGCGGCACCTGGTCGACCTGCTCACCGCGGTCATGACCGGACCGCAGGCCGCCAGCACCCTGGTCGTGGTGACCTACGACGAGTTCGGCGGCCAGTGGGACCACGTCGTCCCGCCCGGCCAGGGCCGGCATGCCACGCCCGGGCCGTCCGACGAGTACGGTCCCGGCACGCGCATCCCCGCCCTGCTGATCTCGGGAGGGCTGCGCAGGTCCGGAGTCGACCACACCTCCTACGACACGACGTCGATCGTGCGCACCATCGAACGCCAGTACGGCCTGGCGCCGCTCGACACCCGCTTCGGACGCGATGCCCGGGTCAACGACCTCGGCCCCGCACTCCGCACCGGCGGCATCCGGCACGGCTGAGCCCCCGGAGGCGCCCGGCCGGCACGGCTGAACGCCCGGAGGCGCCCGGCCGGCACGGCTGAACGCC
>NZ_JAOSZE010000044.1 GCF_025630775.1 Actinoplanes sp. KI2 | reverse complement strand
ACGGGCCAGCGGCAGCCACGCCTCGATCGCACTGTCGCGCAGCTGGGCGCGGCCGGGGTGGCCGGCCGGGAGCGCGGCCAAGGTGGCGAGCAGGTCGGTGGCGCTCTCGGCGACCGCCTGCTGGGCGGGCGAGGGCCTGGCGTACGTCTGCATCATGCTTGGTCCTCCAGAGCGGGCAGAGAGCCGTGCCCGCACGCGGCGACCGTTCGGTGGTTCCACGTTAACCAAAAAGCCTACACGGCACTAGCCGAAAGTATGAGTCATTCACGCCGAACGGTCGATCGGAGCGGGGGCCGGGTGACCCACGCAGGATTTGATGTCGCCCGCTCGTGGTAAACAGCGGGAAACACATGCGAACCGGGAGACGGGAAACAGGGATGGCCATTCTCGGCATCGACATCGGCGGCTCCGGGGTCAAGGGCGCGCCGGTCGACACGGCGCGCGGCGAGTTGCTCGCCGAGCGGCACCGCGTGCCCACGCCGCAGCCCAGCGACGTGACCAGCGTGGTCGAGGCGGCGGCCGAGGTGGCCGCCCAGTTCGACAACTTCGACCGGGTCGGGCTCACCTTCCCCGGCGTGGTGGTCGACGGCGTGACGCGGACCGCCGCGAACGTGGACAAGTCGTGGCTCGACGCGCCGGCCGCGGCGCTCTTCGCCCAGCGGCTGGGCAAGCCGGTCACCGTGCTCAACGACGCCGACGCGGCCGGCGTGGCCGAGGTCGCCTTCGGGGCCGGCCGTGGCCAGCGCGGGCTGATCATGATGCTGACCTTCGGCACCGGCATCGGCAGCGCCCTGTTCCAGGACGGCGTGCTGATCCCGAACACCGAGCTCGGCCACCTCGAGCTGGACGGCAAGGACGCCGAGGTGCGCGCGTCCGACCGGGCCCGCGAGATCGAGGAGATGAGCTGGGAGAAGTGGGCCGGCCGGGTGGAGTCGTACCTTCGGCACGTCGAGATGCTGCTCTCGCCCCGGCTGTTCATCATCGGCGGCGGGGTCAGCAAGAAGTCCGACCGGTTCTTCCCGCTGATCGACATCCGGACCCCGATGGTCCCGGCGATGCTGCTCAACAACGCCGGCATCATCGGCGCGGCGGTCACCGCCGAGCAGGCGGCCGGCGACCCGGGCGCGATCCAGACCGACGCCGCCCTCGCGGCCCGCCGCTGAGGAGTCCCATGCCGCGCACCGTCGCCACCAACACCACCGTCGACCGCGAGGGCCTGCTGGAGTTCCTCCGCCCCCGGCACCACGCGATCCTGATGACCACCCGCGCCGACGGCCGCCCGCAGGCCTCGCCGAACACCTGCGGCGTCGACGCCGAGGGCCGGATCGTCATCTCCACCTACCCGGAGCGGGCCAAGGCGTTCAACGTCCGGCGCAACCCCGCGGTGAGCGTCCTCGTGCTGTCCGACGAGTTCGGCGGCGCGTGGGTGCAGGCCGACGGCACGGCCGAGGTGCTCGACCTGCCCGAGGCGCTGGAGCCGCTGGTGGAGTATTTCCGGGTGATCTCCGGCGAGCACCCGGACTGGGACGAGTACCGCCAGGCCATGCGCGACCAGGGCAAGTCGCTGATCCGGATCACGATCGACCGCTGGGGCCCGATCGCCACCGGCGGCTTCCCCGCCCGCCTCGCCGACGACTGACTTGGGGTAAGCGCGACCACAACGGGATTGCGCCCGCCGGCGTCGAGGCCTGGCGAAAAGGGCTAGGCGAAGCCGAGGTCCTTTTCGGCGCCCTCGACGCCGGCCTCCAGGGGCGCAATCCCCGCCGTGCCGGAGGCGCGGCCAGCTGGCTCAGCGTCGAGCAGATACAGCAGCGTGTCGCGGTGCATCTCGGCGACCGGTTCGAGCAGATCCGGGTGCCGCAGCAGCACCGCGGCCTCGCGGTCGCGCTCGTCCGGGCTGAGCAGGCGGCGGAACTCGCTCTGCAGGCCACCGACACCGGCCCGCCGGGGGAAGGGCCGGGGGCGGTCGTCCTCGAACGGGACGGCCGCGGCCACCGCGTCGACGCCGCGCCGGGCCAGCATCGGATCGGCCAGCAGGCAGGCCGCCCAGCTCACCACGACCTCGTCGACCCAGGTGCGCCAGCCCTCCTCCTCGGCCTCCTCGTCGTCGGGTTCGCTGCCGGCCCGCCAGTCGAGCACCGCCGAGCCGCCCGGGCCGGCGATCGCGACCAGGGCCGCGTCCATCTCGGTGGGGTAGCGCAGCCAAGCCGCGACCGTCACGGCCTGCCGGGCCTGCAGCTCCGACAGCGTGTACGCGATCGTGTCGGCGGTACCCGCCGGGTAGGCGCGGGACAGCCAGTGCGTGCTGGCCGCGATCACGGGCGAGAGCTCGACGGACGGTCCGGCCACGAACGGCTCCTTGAGGTCGGGCGCGGCGCCCTGGCGGCCGCGTCGAGGTCTCCTTCGCGCGGCGCGGCACGAACATGAGGAACGTGACCGGGATGGGACCGCGCGGCAACCGATGTACTCCCCGCGTACGACGAAGATCCGTCGCGTTTCCTCGGGGTAAAACGCTCGCTCCTGAACGCGCCGCGCCGACCGCTCTCCGGTAGGTTGAGATGCACGGCACGCCGCCGTTTGCGGTGTCTCCGCGCCGGTGCTCCATGCCCTGACGGCGGTCCGAGTTTCGCCGCGCCCGCCCCCGCCCGTCTGACTACGGTGGAGATCATGACCGGTCGTTTTCCCATCGAGGACGTGACCCCGTCGGTGTCCTGTGGCCGCTACCCCGCCAAGGCGGTGGTCGGCGAGCTCGTCCCGGTGTCCGCGACGTCCTATCGCGAAGGACACCACGCGCTCGGTGTCAACGTGGTGTGGCGCGGTCCCGGCGGCGACACCGAGCCGTTCACCCGCCTGCAGCCCGGCGAGCCCGGCCTCGACCGCTGGCACGGCACGATCCGGCCGGACCGGGTGGGCCGGTGGACGTTCACCGTGGAGGCGTTCGACGATCCCTACCGGACCTGGCGCGACGCGGTGGTGAAGAAGATCGGCGCCGGCCAGGGCCTGGAGGATCTCGCCAACGACCTGGCCGAGGGCGCCGAGGTGCTCGACCTGGCTGCCAAGATCGTGCCGGACGACCACGAGGAACGGGTGCGCGCGGCCGCGGCGGCCCTGCGGGACGAGCAGATGTCGCTGTTCGCCCGGGTCTCCCCCGCGCTCGACCTCGAGGACCTGCTCTGGCACAACCCGGTCCGGCACCAGGTGACCACCACGAGGTCGTACGCGATCTGGGTCGATCGGCAGCGGGCGCTCTACTCCGCCTGGTACGAGTTCTTCCCCCGCTCGGAGGGCGCCGAGATCGGCCCGGACGCGATCCCGGTCCGGCACGGCACGTTCGCCACCGCGACCGCGCGGATCCCCGCGGTCGCCGCGATGGGCTTCGACGTGCTCTACCTGCCGCCGATCCACCCGATCGGCCGAGTCAACCGCAAGGGCCGCAACAACACGCTGGTCGCCCGCCCCGAGGACGTCGGCTCGCCGTGGGCGATCGGCTCGGCCGAGGGCGGCCACGACGCGATCCACCCGGAGCTGGGCACCCTCGAGGACTTCCGCGCCTTCGTCCAGGCCGCGCGGGACAACGGGCTGGAGGTCGCGCTCGACCTCGCCCTGCAGGCCGCCCCCGACCACCCCTGGGTGACCTCGCATCCGCGGTTCTTCACCACCAAGGCCGACGGCACCATCGCGTACGCCGAGAACCCGCCCAAGAAATACCAGGACATCTACCCGATCAACTGGGACAACGACTACCGCACGCTGCGCGACGAGGTGTACCGCGTGGTGATGCACTGGGTCGCGCAAGGCGTCCGGATCTTCCGGGTGGACAACCCGCACACCAAGGCGGTCAACTTCTGGCAGTGGCTGATCCCGAAGGTCAAGGAGTCCGACCCGGACGTGCTGTTCCTGGCCGAGGCCTTCACCCGGCCGGCCATGATGAACGGGCTCGGCAAGATCGGCTTCACTCAGTCGTACACGTACTTCACCTGGCGCACCACGGCCTGGGAGATGCGTGAATACATGGGGCAGCTACTCGCCTCGCTGGACTGGATGCGGCCCAACTTCTGGCCGAACACGCCGGACATCCTGCACGAGACGCTGCAGCACGGCGGCCCGCCGATGTTCAAGATCCGGGCGGTGCTGGCCAGCATGCTCTCCCCGTCCTGGGGCATGTACTCCGGCTACGAGCTTTTCGAGCACGTGGCCCGGCCCGGCTCGGAGGAGTACCTCGACAACGAGAAGTACGAGCTGAAGCCGCGCGACTGGGCGGAGGCCGAGCGCAGCGGGCGGTCGCTGGCGCCCTACATCACCCGGCTCAACCGGATCCGGGCCGCCAACCCGGCCCTGCACTGGCTGCGCAACCTGCGCTTCCACGAGATCGACAACGGCGCGCTGATGATCTTCTCCAAGCGCGACCCGGACACCGGCAACACCGTTCTGGTGGTGGTGACCTTCGACGCCAGCAACGTGCAGTGGGGCAACACCACGCTGAACATGCCGGAGCTGGGCCTGGACTGGCACGAGCGGTTCACGGTGACCGATCAGATCACCGGTTCGCAGTACGAATGGGGTCAGCACAACGCGGTCCGGATCGACCCGTACGTCGAGCCCGCGCACGTCTTCGTGCTGCAACGGCAGTGATTCAAGTACCTGCGGGTGGGTAGGTGGAGATCTCGATGGACTCGATCGACTTGACGGACGAGCACGACCCGGCCGAGGGCAGCCATGTCGAGGGCGGCGTGGTCGAGCACCCCACCGCCGAGGACTTCGGCCACGCGCGGGTGCTGCCCGCCGACACCACCTGGTTCCAGCGGGCCGTCTTCTACGAGGTCCTCGTCCGGGCCTTCTACGACTCCGGTTCGGACGGCTCGGGCGACCTGCGCGGCCTGATCGAGCGGCTCGACTACCTGCAGTGGCTGGGCGTCGACTGCCTCTGGCTGCCACCGTTCTACGACTCGCCGCTGCGCGACGGCGGCTACGACATCCGCGACTTCTACAAGGTGCTGCCCGAGTTCGGCACGGTCGACGACTTCGTGGCGCTGCTCGACGCGGCGCACAAGCGCGGCATCCGGGTGATCACCGATCTCGTCATGAACCACACGAGCGACCAGCACGCGTGGTTCCAGGAGTCGCGCCGTGACCCGGACGGCCCGTACGGCGATTTCTACGTGTGGAGCGACACCAGCGAGAAGTACCCGGACGCTCGGGTGATCTTCGTGGACACCGAGGAGTCCAACTGGACCTTCGACCCGGTGCGCCGGCAGTTCTTCTGGCACCGGTTCTTCTCCCACCAGCCCGACCTCAACTACGAGAACCCGGCCGTGCAGGAGGCGATGCTCGACGTCCTGCGGTTCTGGCTCGACCTGGGCATCGACGGCTTCCGGCTGGACGCCGTGCCGTACCTGTACGAGCGGGAGGGCACCAACGGCGAGAACCTTCCCGAGACGCACGCCTTCCTCAAACACTGCCGGAAGGTGATCGACGACGAGTTCCCCGGCCGGGTGCTGCTGGCCGAGGCCAACCAGTGGCCGGCCGACGTGGTCGAGTACTTCGGCGATCCGAACACCGGCGGCGACGAGTGCCACATGGCCTTCCACTTCCCGCTGATGCCGCGGATCTTCATGGCCGTACGCCGTGAGTCCCGCTTCCCGGTCTCCGAGATCCTGGCGCAGACCCCGTCCATCCCGGACAACTGCCAGTGGGGCATCTTCCTGCGCAACCACGACGAGCTGACCCTCGAGATGGTCACCGACGAGGAACGCGACTACATGTACGCGGAGTACGCCAAGGATCCGCGGATGAAAGCGAACGTCGGCATCCGGCGCCGGCTCGCGCCGCTGCTGGAGAACGATCGCAACCAGATCGAGCTGTTCACCGCGCTGCTGCTGTCGCTGCCCGGCTCGCCGGTTCTCTACTACGGCGACGAGATCGGGATGGGCGACAACATCTGGCTCGGCGACCGCGACGGCGTGCGCACGCCGATGCAGTGGACGCCGGACCGCAACGCCGGCTTCTCCACCGCCAACCCGGGCCGGCTGTATCTTCCGGCCAACCAGGACCCGGTGTACGGCTACCAGTCGGTCAACGTGGAGGCACAGCGGGACAGCTCGACGTCACTGCTCAACTGGACGCGTACCATGCTCGCCGTGCGACGCCGTCACGAAGCGTTCGCCGTCGGCACGTTCCGCGAGCTCGGCGGGTCGAACCCGTCCGTGCTGGCCTACCTGCGCGAGAACGGCGACGACGTGGTGCTGTGTGTGAACAACCTGTCGCGCTTCCCGCAACCGATCGAGCTCAACCTGCAGCACTGGAACGGGTACACGCCGGTCGAGCTGACCGGGCACGTGAACTTCCCGCGCGTCGGCCAGTTGCCCTACCTGCTGACCCTCCCCGGGCACGGCTTCTACTGGTTCCAGCTGTGCAGGTCCGAGGAGAAGCAATGACGTTGCCCTTCGCCGAGTGGCTGCCGCAGCAACGCTGGTACGCGGGCCGGTCCCGCACGCTGTCGTCCGTGAAGGAGGCGTCGTCGACCCGGCTCGGCGACAACGTCGACCTCACGCTCGTCGACGTGGAGTACACCGACGGCAGTTCCGAGCGGTACCAGGTGATCGTAGCCTGGGACAACGGGCCGATTGCCGAGTTCAGCGGAGTGGCCACGATCGGCACCACCGAGCACGGCGCCGGCTACGACGCGCTCTACGACCAGGGCGCCGCGCGATACCTGCTGTCGCTGATCGCGGCGGGTGGGACGATCGGTGACGTGGTGTTCGAGCCCGAGCCGGGCGCGGAGTTCCCGGACGACGACGCGTACCCCCGGGTCTTCGACGCCGAGCAGAGCAACACCAGCGTGATCTTCGGCCAGGAGGCGATCCTCAAGGTCTTCCGCCGGGTCGCCACCGGGATCAACCCGGACGTCGAGCTCAACCGGGTGCTCGGCCGGCGCGGCAACCCGCACGTGGCGAAGCTGCTCGGCTGGTTCCTGACCACCGAGGGCGGCGAGCCGTCGCCGCTGGGCATGGTGACCGAGTATGCCGCGAACTCCGCCGAGGGCTGGGCGATGGCCACCGCCTCGGCCCGCGACCTGTTCGCCGACGCGGAGATGCGCGCCGACGAGGTGGGCGGCGACTTCCAGGGCGAGTCGTACCGGCTGGGCGAGGCGGTCGCCTCGGTGCACGCCGACCTGGCCGAGGCGCTCGGCGCGGGCCCGGCGCCGTTCCCGCTGGACGCGGTGCTGGCCCGGCTGCGGCAGAACGCGAACGCGGTCAGCGAGATCCAGCAGTACGTGCCGGCCATCGAGGAGCGGTTCCGGGCGCTGGACGGCGAGACGATCACGGTGCAGCGGGTGCACGGCGACCTGCACCTCGGCCAGGTGCTGCGCACTCCCGAGGCGTGGCTGCTGATCGACTTCGAGGGCGAGCCGGGGGTGCCGCTCGACGAGCGCCGGCTGCCCGACTCACCCCTGCGCGACGTGGCCGGGGTGCTGCGCAGCTACGAGTATGCGGCGTACCAGTTGCTGGTCGACTCGGACGACGACGAGCATCTGGCCGCGCGGGCCCGGGAGTGGGTCGATCGGAACCGGGAGGCTTTCTGCGACGGGTACGCGCACGCCTCCGGCGTCGACCCGCGTACCCATGCGGCGCTGCTGGCCGCGTACGAACTGGACAAGGCGGTCTACGAGGCCGCCTACGAAGCTCGGCACCGGCCCGGATGGCTGCGGATCCCGCTGCGGTCGATCAACCGGCTGGCCGGAAAGAACTAAGGAGCCACTCTCGTGATCGGCCACCCCGCCTCCTCGCTCGCCGCCGACCAGCGCGCCATGAACGGCGTGGTGGCCGGCGACACGCACGACCCGCACGCCGTCCTGGGCGCCCATCCGTCGGGCACCGTCACCGTCATCCGTACGCTGCGCAAGGGCGCCGAGAAGGTCGCCGTGCTGGTCGGCGACGAGCGGACCGAGATGGTCAAGGTGCACGACGCCGGCGTCTTCGCGGCCGAGGTGCCCGGCACGGTCACCGACTACCGGCTCGACGTGGACGGGACGCCGACCGACGACCCGTACCGGCATCTCCCCACGCTCGGCGAGCTCGACCTGCACCTGATCGGCGAGGGCCGGCACGAGAAGCTGTGGCGGGTGCTCGGCGCGCAGCCGCACGGCACCGGCGTGGGCTTCGCCGTCTGGGCGCCGAGCGCGCGGGGCGTGCAGGTGGTCGGCGACTTCATCGGCTGGGGCCCGTTCGACGGGTGGCCGATGCGCTCGCTGGGCTCGAGCGGCATCTGGGAGCTGTATGTGCCGGATGCGCACGTCGGCTCCAAGTACAAGTTCAAGATCCTCGGCCGGGACGGGGTGTGGCGCGAGCACGCCGACCCGCTCGCCCAGCACACCGAGGTGCCGCCGGCGACGGCCTCGGTCGTCTTCTCGTCGTCATACGAGTGGTCCGATTCGGACTGGATGCGGTCACGCGCCTCGAAGGCCTGGCACCAGGAGCCGATGAGCATCTACGAGGTGCATCTCGGCTCGTGGAAGCCCGGCCTGTCCTATGCTGAGCTCGCCTCCGAATTGGTCAATTATGTCGTAGACATGGGCTTCACCCACGTCGAGCTCATGCCGGTGATGGAGCACCCGTTCGGCGGCTCGTGGGGCTATCAGGTGACGGGGTATTTCGCTCCTACGTCGCGTTTCGGTAATCCTGACGAATTTCGGTATTTGGTCGACAAGCTGCACCAAGCGGGCATCGGGGTGATCCTCGACTGGGTGCCGGCCCATTTCCCCAAGGACGAGTGGGCCCTGGCCCGCTTCGACGGCACCCCGCTCTACGAGCACGGCGACTGGCGGCGCGGCGAGCACCCCGACTGGGGCACGTTCGTCTTCGACTTCGGCCGCAAGGAGGTGCGCAACTTCCTGGTCGCCAACGCGCTGTACTGGTGCGAGGAGTTCCACGCCGACGGCCTGCGGGTGGACGCGGTCGCCTCGATGCTCTACCTGGACTACTCCCGCAAGGACGGCGAGTGGACGCCGAACCAGTACGGCGGCCGGGAGAACCTGGATGCGATCAGTTTCCTGCAGGAGATGAACGCGACCGTCTACAAGAACAACCCCGGCGTCGTGACGATCGCCGAGGAGTCCACCGCGTGGCCCGGCGTCACCCGCCCCACCCACCTGGGCGGTCTCGGCTTCGGCTTCAAATGGAACATGGGCTGGATGAACGACACCTTGACCTACATGACCAAGGAGCCGATCCACCGCCAGTGGCACCACCACCAGATGACCTTCGCGACGATCTACGCGTGGAGCGAGAACTACATCCTGCCGATCAGCCACGACGAGGTCGTGCACGGCAAGGGCTCGCTCGCCGGCAAGATGCCCGGCGACGAGTGGCAGAAACTGGCCAACACCCGGGCGCTGCTCGGCTTCATGTGGGCGTTCACCGGCAAGCAGCTGCTGTTCATGGGCAGCGAACTGGCCGACATGCAGGAGTGGAGCGAGGAGCGCGGGCTCAACTGGGGACTGCTGGCCAATCCCTCGTACGGCGGGGTCCAGTCCCTGGTGAAGGACCTGAACCGGGTGTACCGGGAGACCCCGGCGATCTGGACGCAGGACACGTCGCCGTCCGGCTTCCGCTGGATCACCAGCGAGGACTCACAGCACAACACGTTCTCGTTCGTCCGCTTCGCGCCGAACGGCGACACGATGGCGTGCATCGTGAACTTCGCGGCCATCCCGTTCGAGGGCTACCGCATCGGCCTGCCGAAGGCGGGCCGCTGGGCCGAGGTGATCAACACCGACTCCGAGCTGTACGGCGGATCGGGCGTCGGCAACCTCGGCGAGGTGACGACGGAGGACCTGCCGTGGCACGGCTTCGACGCCTCGGTGTCGCTGCGACTGCCGCCGCTGGGCGCCGTCTGGCTCCGCCACCAGCCCTGAGCCGCGGTCAGAAGATCTTGGTCAGCCGGGGGTAGCGGCGCTCCATCTCCTCGTCGTCCTCGAAGTCCCAGGAGACGTCCGAGGGCTTCGGGGAGAGCCGGAACTCGTGCCCGCGGTCGAGCAGCACCCGTTCGAGGTCGCCGTCGGTGGCCTCCTCGTACGCGTCCTCGGCCACGTCGTCGAGGCTCTCCCAGTCGGGCCACTCGGCCTCGTCCCAGTCCCCGTTGTCCCGGCCGGCCAGCTCCCGCACGGCCGGCACGTCGGCGAGGGCGTCCGGGTCGGCCGCCACCGCTTCGAAGACCTTCCGGCCCTGCCCGATCAGCCACGCCTGGAAGTACCAGAACCCGTCGTCGTCGCAGAGCCCGCCGCAGATCAGCCAGGCGGCCCCCCACATCCGGTAGCTGTCGGCGCGATCTCGTAGCGCGTCCACGTGCAGCTGAAAGTCGACGATGTCGCCCGCCTCGTACCCGGCCAGGGCGTCGATCAGCCAGTCGGTGCGCTCCTGAAGGTCGGACGTCTCCCGCCCGCTGCGCTCCACGAGCGCCCAGAACATTTCGAGATCCACACGGGCACTACAGCACACCAAGGTAATGGCAAGATGTCCGCCGTGCCGACGATCGAGGGCAATCTCTGCCCTGCCTGCCAGACCACGCTGACCGCCAGCCCGGACACCGCCGAGCTGGACGCCGCGCCCTGGTGCGGCGCGTGCGAGTGGAACCTCGACCATCACCCCGACGACCGCCGGTACGCCTGGTTCGCGCGGCGGATGGAGCGCGCCGACCGCCAGGCCGGCTTCGCGTCGCAACGTGAGCTGGCCAGGTCGGCCGAACCGGCCCCGGTCCGGGCCGGCGTCCATCGCTTCCTGGTCGCCGTCTCGGCCGCTCTGCTCCTGCTGCTGGCCGGGCTGCTGGTCGGCGGCCTCTGGCTGGTCGCCGGCGGTGGCGGCATCTGGCCGGTCGGCGGCGGCCTGGCCCTGCTGCTGATCGTCCTGCTGCTGCGGCCCCGGTTCACCCGGCTCAAGAAGCTGTTGACCCGGTCCTACCGGGTCGAGCGGACCAACGCGCCCACCATGTTTCAGCTGATCGACCGGATCGCCGACCGGTTGGACGCGCCCCGGCCGGACGTGCTGCTGTTCGACTTCGGCTGGAACGCCGCGGTGGTCGGGATCGGGCCCCGGCCGCGCCGCGCGCTCGTCCTCGGCGTGCCGCTGTTGCTCGCGCTCGGGCCGCAGGAGGTGGTCGCGCTGGTCGGGCACGAGATGGGCCACCTCAAGTACGCCGACAACCGCCGCCTCGTGCTCACCGCACCCGCCCGCACCATGTTCGGCCAGGTAGCCCGGACGATCCGGCCGCCGCTGAGGGCGCCGGCCGACCTCGGCATCGACCCGTCGGTCGCCTTCTTCGTGGTCGCCTGGCAGCTGATCGCCGGCACGGCGTCGCTGCTGCTGCACGCCGCTCACCTCGGGATCAACAGGGCGGCGTCGCGCGACGACCGGACGGTGGAGCTACGCGCCGACGCGATGGCGGCGGAGGCGGCCGGCTCGGCGGCGGCGCTGCGGCTGCTCGACGTGCTGGCGATCCTGCCGACCTTGCCGGAATACGTGCAGCACTACGTGCCCCAGGGCGAGGCGGCGGTGACCTGGCGGCGCATGCTGCGGTCGGTGCGGGAGCGTGAGACGGCGACGGTGGCCTGGCGTCAGCTCTCCATCCGGCGCGACGCGTCGCTGCTCAGCTCGCATCCGGCGGCCGGGCGCCGATACCAGTGGCTGACCGCTCAGCCGGCCCGGGAGGCCGCCGTCGTGCTCACCGAGGCCGAGGCGGAGAGTCTGGAGGCCGAGATCCGGCCGTACGCCGAGGCCCTGCACCGGACGATGCTCAAGGCCCGCCCGGACGACCGCTAGAAGTCCCGCTCCTCGTCGAACCACTCGCGGGCGTCGCCCGGGTCGTCCAGGGCTCGGGCCTCGATAATAGGATTTTTACTCATCTTTCAACCACTCGCCGGCGAGGAGTCCGTAGATCAGATCGTCGGTCCACTCGCCCTTGATGAAGGTCTGCTGCCGCAGCCTGCCCTCGCGGGTGAAGCCGAGCCGCTCCAGCAGTCCCGCCGAGCGCAGGTTCCGCGCGTCGCACTCGCCGGCGACCTTGTGCAGGCCCTGCAGCCGGAACAGGCGGTCGAGGACGGCGTGGACGGCCTCGAAGGCGTACCCCTGCCGCTGGAACGCCGTCGCCAGCGTGAAGCCGATCTCGGCCTGCATCAGGTTTTCGTGCAAATGTACGGCTACGTCACCGATGAGTGCTTTGTCGGCGATACGCTCGATCGCGTACTGGAACCAGCCGGGCTTGTCCGGGTCGGAGGCCATGAAGTTGGCGACCGCCGTCTCCGCTCGCAGCAGCGGGAACGGCGCGTCCCACGACTGGTAGCGCGCCACCTCGGGGTCCGAGCGGTACCCGGCCAGCACCGGCGCATCGGAGGCCCGGAAGCGACGAAGCAGGAGCCGATCCGTGGTGATGAGCATCCGCCGAGGATACGGGCGGGCGGTGTGGTCCGCCGTGAGCGCTGCCATGCTCCTGGCCGCCTGCGGGGACGGCGCCGGTCCGCCCCGGCCGAGCGCCACCGGCGGCGTGTCGCCGACGGTCTCCGCCGCCTCGGCCACCGCCGCCAACGGCACCTGCCGGAAGCTCGGCGCGCCGAAGGGCTGGGGGCGGCTGGCCTTCTCCGACGACTTCAACGGCACGAAGCTGGACCCGAGGAAGTGGTCGGTCTATGACAACCCGACCGGCAAACCGCCCCGCGCCGCGAACCGGGTGAGCGTCGGCGGCGGCGAACTGCGCATCACCGGCAGCATCGGGCCCGACGGCCGGGACCTCTCCGGCGGGCTCTCCAGCAACGTCAACCTCAAGTACATGCACGTCGACGTCTGCTTCCGGGTGGACCGAGGGGCCGGCTACTCGGCGATCGCGCTGCTCTGGCCGCAGACCGAGAACTGGCCGGCCGACGGCGAGATCGACATCGCCGAGGTGAACCGGGGCGCCCGCGCGTACGCGAACAGCTTCGTGCACAACCACGCGGCCAACGACCGGATCGGGCACACCACCTTCGCCGACTTCACCAAGTGGCACGTGGTGAGCGTGGACTGGACGCCCGACCACGTCACCTTCTACCTCGACGGCTCGAAGACGTGGACGGTCGGGCTCGACCCGCGCACGGCCGGGCTCGACCTGGTGCCGACGACCTCGCCGATGCACCTGGCGATCCAGCTCGACCAGGGCTGCGACAAGTTCGTCGAGTGCCGCAACGCCGACACCCCGCCCGAGGTGGTCATGCACACCGACTGGGTACGCGTCTACGCCTACGGGGGCTGACCGCCCGCGCGGGCCGACCGCCTACGCGGGCCGACCGCCTACGCGGGCCGACCGCCTACGCGGGCCGACCGCCTACGCGGGCCGACCGCCTACGCGGGCCGAATCGCGCCCCGCCTACGCGGGCCGGAGCAGGCGGGCCAGCTGCTCGCGCATGACCCGGCGGACCTGCACGGCCCGGGCGCGGATCTCCGCCTCCGGCAGCTCCACCCGCTCCCCCGCCCGCCGCCGCCGGATCTCGTCGGTGAGCTCCGCCGACACGCCCAGCGCGGGCAGCCGGTCGATCGCCTCCCGCTTGGTGATCAGCCGGCCCTCGGCGATCGTCACGTCCGCCCGGGAGAGCGTGGTCAAACCAAGATCGACATGCAGGTCCGTACGCCACACCCGGGCCCGCCGCACCGCGCCGGTCCAGTACCCGCGCAGCTCGACCCGGGCCGCCTCGGCGAGCGCCGCCCGCGGCACGGCCGGCACCACGGCGGCCGGCGGCGGCCCGTACACGGTGACGCCGAACTGGTGCAGCTCGGCGCGGGAGATGCCGCTGAGCGGGCGGCGGAACATGCGCTCGTGCGCCCAGTTGACGTGCTTGGCCGACACGTCGGAGATCTCGGTCAGCGGCACGTACGCGCAGTGCAGCCGGGCCGCGCCGATGGTGCGGTGCAGCTGCCGCAGCCGCTCGCGGCGGGCCCTCGGCAGCGGCGCGCCGAGCACCGCGACCAGGTCGAGGTCGCTGATCCCCGGGTGGTAGTCGCCCGAGCCGATCGACCCGCCGGCATAGAAGGCGGTCACCCCGGCCACCTCGCAGATCGCGGCGGCGAAGCGGGGCACGACGGGCGCGACCGAGAGGCGTTGGTCCATGTCCCTCAGCATGACGCTATTCGGCCACAACCCGCGGGGTGGGACTACGCCCGCGGTGACTTCGGCAGATAGAGTGACGTCGCCAGGTTCGGGGGGACGGGGAACTATTCATGCTGGAGGACCGTACGGAGCCGCTGCGCCCGCACGATCCGCGCGCCCTCGGCGACTACGAGATCGTCGGCCGCCTCGGCGAGGGCGGCATGGGCACCGTCTATTTGGCCAAGACGCCCGGCGGGGTGCTGGTCGCGGTCAAGGTGGTCCGCGCCGACCTGGCCCCCGACGACGAGTTCCGCCGCCGGTTCCGCAGCGAGGTGGCCCGCGCCCGGCAGGTGCCCCCGTTCTGCACGGCCGAGGTGCTCGACGCCGACCCCGACCACGACCGGCCATACCTGGTGGTCGAGTACGTCGACGGCCCCACCCTGGCACACGTGGTCGACGAGCGCGGCCCGCTCACCGCGGCCAACCTGCACAGCGTCGCGATCGGGGTGGCCACTGCGCTGACCGCGATCCACGGCGCCGGGGTGATCCACCGCGACCTCAAGCCGCGCAACGTGCTGCTCGCCCCGGGCAGCCCCAAGGTGATCGACTTCGGCATCGCCCGGGCGATGGAGGCGGCGACCAACGGCCACACGGCCGACGGGCAGATGGTCGGCACGGTGGCGTACATGGCGCCGGAGCGGTTCGGCGACGCCGACTCGCCGCTGACCCCGGCCGCGGACGTCTTCGCCTGGGGCGGCGTCGTCGCGTACGCGGGAATGGGTCGGACCCCCTTCGCGGCGGACTCGCCGACGGCCACCGCCGCCCGCATCCTCACCCAGCCGCCGGATCTCGCCGGCCTGACCGGGCAGCTGCGCGAGCTGGTGGCGCATGCCCTGGAGAAGGAGCCGGCGAACCGGCCGAGCGCCCGCGAGCTGCTCGACCTGCTGATCTCCGGCCCGACCCGGCCGGCCGCCACCTCGGCGGCGCTGGCCGGCCAGCCCGACCTGCGCGCGGCGGCGGCCGAGGCGCAGGCGGTCACGGGCGTGGCCGCGGCGACCGCCGAGGACGCCGCGACCACCGAGGACGGCCCGTCCACCGACGCCGAGGCCGTCGACGGCGCCGCCGCCCGCAGCGGCACGGCCGCCCGCAGCGGCACGGCCGCCCGCAGCGGCACGGCCGCCCGCAGCGGCACGGCCGCCGACGGCGGCGCGGCCCCGACGCTGGTCGGCTACGACGAAAACTCGATCGTCACGGTGCCGATCTCCGACATGCCGATGCCGCCGCCCGGGCCGCCCCCGCCCGAGCCGCGCCGCCGCTGGTTCCTGCCGGCCGCGGTCGCCGCGCTGATCCTGGCGGTGGCCGCCGGGGCGCTGATGGTGGTGCTCGGCCGGCCGGGCAACCGGGCCGACGCGGTCGGTCCGCCGTCGCCGACGCCGAGCGTCGACGCGCACGTGGAGACCCTGCTCATCGAGGACGAGCTCAGCCATCCTCGCTACTGGCAGCCGACGACGCTGGTGACCGAGAAGGCGGACTGCGCCTTCGCCAACGGCGCGCTGGTCGCCAAGCGGGCCGAGAAGGGGCTGTACCGCTGCACCGGACCGGACGACCAGTTGCCGGCCGACTTCCGGGCCGAGGTCGAGGTGCGGCTGCTCACGGCCAACAGCTGCGCCGGCATCTGGTTCCGGTTCGCGCCGTGGAAGGGTTACCTGCGGGGCTACCTGCTCCGGCTGTGCGCCGGCAAGATCTCGGTCGGCACGCACAAGTCGCAGGGCGGGGTGACCACGATCCGGTCGTTCCCGCTCGACCAGCCGCTGATCGTCGGCGGCGACCCGGCCCGGATCGGGCTGCGGGCCGCCGGTCGCGAGCTGGAGCTGACCCTGAACGGGATTTCGCTCGGTACGGTGCCGCTGACCGACCCGGAGATCGTCGGCGGGAAGGTGGCGCTGGGCGTCTACACCGACGGGAACGTGCCGCCGGTCGGTCCCTACGAGGTGGGCTTCAGCAACGTACGCATCTGGGGTCTGCAGTAAGGCCGGGCCCTCGACGGACCCGGCCCCCATCGTCTCAGTCCTTGATCAGGCCGGCCCGGCGCAGCGCCGCGGCCATCTCGTCGTTGAGCGGGCCCGACTGCGGGCGCTGACCGCCGCCACCCTGCCGCTGTCCGCCGCCCTGCCGCTGTCCGCCACCCTGCCGCTGTCCGCCACTCTGACCCTGGCCGCCGCCGCGCTGGCCCTGGCCGCCGCCCTGACCGCCACCGCGCTGGCCCTGGCCACCGCCACCCCCGCCCTGGCCCTGCCGCTGGCCGCCCTGACGCTGGCCGCCGCCCTGACGCTGGCCGCCGCCCTGACGCTGGCCGCCGCCCTGGCCGCCGCCGCCCTGGCCCTGCCGCTGGCCACCGCCCTGGCGCTGCTGCCCCGGCCGGCCGTCCTCGCGCGGCCTCCGCTGGGCCGGCTCGTCCTGCAACCGCATGGTCAGCGAGATGCGCTTCCGCGCCTCGTCCACCTCCAGGACGCGAACTTTCACGACATCACCCGATTTGACAACGTCTCGGGGATCTTTCACGAAATTGTTGGAGAGGGCCGATACGTGGACGAGGCCGTCCTGGTGGACACCGATGTCGACGAACGCGCCGAACGCCGCCACATTGGTCACCACACCCTCGAGGATCATCCCGGGCTTGAGGTCGGCGATCTTCTCGACCCCCTCGGCGAACGTCGCCGTGGTGAACTCCGGACGCGGGTCCCGCCCCGGCTTGTCCAGCTCGCGCAGGATGTCGGTGACGGTCGGCAGGCCGACGGCGTCGGTGACGAACTGCTCGGGGCGCAGCGCGCGCAGCAGCGGCGAGTTCCCGATCAGCGTCTTGATGTCCGCGTTCGCCGTCGCCAGGATCGTCCGGACCACCGGGTACGACTCGGGGTGCACCGCGGACGCGTCGAGCGGGTCGTCGCCGTCCGGGATGCGCAGGAAGCCGGCGCACTGCTCGAACGCCTTCGGGCCGAGCCGGGCCACCTTCTTGATGTCGTTGCGGGTCCGGAACGGCCCGTTCGCGTCCCGGTGCAGCACGATGTTCTCGGCCAGGCCGGCG
The DNA here is from genome assembly GCF_025630775.1 of Actinoplanes sp. KI2. GTDB lineage: Bacteria > Actinomycetota > Actinomycetes > Mycobacteriales > Micromonosporaceae > Actinoplanes. The sequence continues at coordinate 69,722 of NZ_JAOSZE010000044.1, read as the reverse complement.
CCGATCCCGGAGACCCGGGTGAGCAGCGGCGCGGACGCGGTGTTCACGTCCACCCCGACCGCGTTCACGCAGTCCTCCACCACCGCATCGAGGGATTTGGAGAGCTTCGCCTCGGACAGGTCGTGCTGGTACTGGCCGACGCCGATCGACCGCGGATCGATCTTCACGAGCTCGGCGAGGGGGTCCTGCAGGCGGCGCGCGATCGAGACCGCGCCGCGCAGCGAGACGTCCATGCCGGGCAGTTCCTGGGCCGCGTACGCCGAGGCGCTGTAGACCGACGCGCCCGCCTCGGACACCATCACCTTGGTCAGCTTCGCCTCGGGATGCCGCTTGATCAGTTCGCCGGCCAGCTTGTCGGTCTCCCGCGAGGCGGTGCCGTTGCCGATCGCGATCAGGTCGACGTGGTGCACCGACGCGAGCGCGGCCAGCCGGTGGATCGACTCGTCCCACCTGTTCTGCGGCACGTGCGGGTAGATCACGTCGGTGGCGACCACCTTGCCGGTCGAGTCCACGATCGCCACCTTCACGCCGGTGCGGAAGCCCGGGTCGAGCCCCATCGTGGCGCGGGTGCCGGCCGGCGCGGCCAGCAGCAGGTCGCGCAGGTTGGCCGCGAAGACCCGGACCGCCTCGTCCTCGGCCGCCTGCCAGAGCCGCACCCGCAGGTCGGCGCCGAGGTGGATGAGCACCCGGGTGCGCCAGGTCCAGCGGACCGTGTCGAGCAGCCAGCGGTCGCCGGGCCGGCCGTGGTCGGCGATGTTGTTGCGGCCGGCGATGCGCGCCTCGAAGTAGCCCTCGTCCTCCTCCGGGTGCGGTTCCATGGTGAGGTCGAGGACGTCCTCTTTCTCGCCGCGGAACATCGCCAGGATCCGGTGCGAGGGCAATTTCGCGTACGGCTCGGCGAAGTCGAAATAATCCGCGAACTTCGCGCCGTCGGTCTGCTTGCCGTCCCGCACCTTGGCGACCAGCCGCCCCCGAGTCCACATCTGCTCGCGCAGGTCGCCGATCAGGTCGGCGTCCTCGGCGAACCGCTCGATGAGGATGGCCCGGGCGCCGTCCAGCGCCGCCGCCTCGTCGGCCACCCCCTTGTCGGCGTCGACGAAGTTCCTCGCCGTTTCGCGGGGATCGAGTGCCGGGTCACCGAGCAGCTGGTCGGCGAGCGGTTCGAGGCCGGCCTCGCGGGCGATCTGCGCCCGGGTCCGCCGCTTCGGCTTGTACGGCAGGTAGATGTCCTCGAGCCGGGCCTTCGAGTCGGCGCCGAGGATGGCCTGCTCGAGCGCGTCGTCGAGCTTGCCCTGCGAGCGGATCGACTCCAGCACCGCGGCCCGGCGCTCCTCGAGCTCCCGCAGGTAGCCCAGGCGCTCCTCGAGCGTGCGCAGCTGCGTGTCGTCGAGCGCGCCGGTGACCTCCTTGCGGTAGCGGGCGATGAACGGCACCGTGGCCCCGCCGTCGAGGAGATCGACCGCCGCGGTGACCTGCCCTTCCCGAACCCCGAGCTCCGAGGCAATACGCTGATGGATCGCTGTCGTCACGCCGACGATTGTGACCGAGCCGCTCGGCGGTTGTCGCGCCACCCTGCCTGATGATCACCAGAACGGCGTCCGGAGAGCGCCCAGAGCGCCGCCTCGGTCCGCGAGGAAGCGCCCGTTTTGCGCAGCAAGTTCGAGACGTGAACCGTCACAGTCCGCACGGAAATGCCCAGCGCAGTGGCGATCTGCTTGTTCGCCATGCCCTCGGCGAGCAGCCCGAGAACTTCACGCTCCCGAGCGGTCAGCCGTCCAACCACCCCGGACCGGGCTGAAGACAGATCCGCGTGCGGTCGCTCCAGAACGGCCGCCCCTTCGACCGCCAGCAGCTCGCTGAGCCGGTACGGGTTGCCGTCGGTCCGCCGCCACACCGCCTCGGCCACCTCCGGCGAGCAGGCGCCCGGCCCGTACACGTGCTCGAGGATCTCACCCACCTCGGCCGGCAGCAGCCCGCTCAGATGGCGTCGCACGGCACCGGGCCGGCCACCGAGGCGCGCCAGCGTGCGCTCGGTGAGCTGCGGCGAGACGGCGGCCGCGGCCGGCTGACTGGTCACCAGCAGGAGCGCCGGAAGGTCCGTCGTGGCCAGCTCGGCGACCAGGTTCAGGCTGGCCGGGTCGAGGGCATGAAGATCCTCGACCACGAGTACGGCCGGGGCACCGCCGACCAGCGCACGGACGGTCGCCACCGCGATCCGCAGCAGAGCTTCCGGCGTGTACCGCTCCCGGGGGACATCCGGGTCCTGCTTGAGCCAGGCGAGCGCGTCCGGCGGCACGTCGAGCCCGCGCGTGTCCCGCCCCGCGAGCACCGCGGCGAGCCAGTCGTAGGGGGCCGGCGAATGCACCCGCGCGGTCCCGGCGAGCACGGTCGCCGCCCCCGCCTCCCGCAGAAGAGCCGCGACCAGGGCACTTTTCCCAGTTCCGGCGGTACCCGTGACGACTGCGGTGATCGGCGCGCGGCCGGCCTGCGCGCGAGACCAAGACCGCCGCAGCTCCGCCACCGCGGTTGCCCGTCCCACCATCGGCATCGCCATCGTTGACACAGTAGTGCCCAGGCGCTCCCCCGGCTCGGGCCAGTGTCCGCCGCTGTGGCCCCGCGCCCACCGTCCACACCCGCGGCAGCGCCTCACTCACGGCCGACCGTCCACACCGCGGCCCACGGCCATGCCGGCAGCGGCAGCGTCCACACCCGCGGCCCCGGGGTGCGCGGGCGTGGTGCCGCGGCCACCGCGACGGGCCAGGCGGCATCGGGCACAAGGCAGTGACCGGAGATCGCCTGCCGGCGTTACTCCCCTCGTGACGCTGAGCCGGACGATACCGCCGCGGTCCGCCGCACCACCCCGGCCGGCCGAAGCCGTGCCCACCCCCCGGCACCGCCCCGACATCCAGGGCCTGCGCGCGGTCGCGGTGCTGCTCGTGGTCGGCTCCCACGCCGGCATCCCCGGCCTGGCCGGCGGCTACGTCGGCGTGGACGTCTTCTTTGTCATCTCCGGCTTCCTGATCACCGGTCTTCTGCTGGCCGAAAGTTCCGCAACGGGGAAGATTTCGGCAGCGCGATTCTTCGCCCGGCGAGCAATTCGCCTGCTGCCGCTCTCCACCCTGGTGGCCGCGCTGACCTTGGGCGTCGCCTGGTGGTGGCTCCCACCTGCCCGGATCGCGGATGTCGGCGCCGACGCCCTGGGCGCCGCCTCCTACTCGATCAACGTTCGACTGGCCCAGGTCGCCACCGACTACTTCGCCACCACCGACCCGTCCCCGTTTCAGCACTACTGGTCCCTGGCGGTCGAGGAGCAGTTCTACCTGATCTGGCCCCTGCTCCTGATCGCGGCATTGCAGATCGGAGCGGTACGGCTGCACACGCGCCGGATCGGCGGGCGCCGGGTGTTCGCCGTGGTCGTTTCCGTGCTCTGTGGTGCGTCCTTCGTCCACAGCGTCGTCACGACCACCCAAAGCGCACCCTGGGCCTATTTCGGCTCACCCAGCCGAGCCTGGGAGCTGGGCGTAGGCGCCCTGATCGCGGTCGCCGAGTCGGCGCGCCGGACGCGATCCGCCCGGGACGCGCCGCACCGCGACCGATCCACGACGGCCGTATCTGATCGCCGGCTGCTCGGCGTTGGGGCGAACCGGTCCCGGGTGGCGGCCGCGGGCAGGCTGGGACCCGCTCTGCTCAGCTGGATCGGGGTGGCGGCCATCGTCGTCGCCGCGCTGATTTACGACGACCGGACGCCGTTCCCCGGATTCGCCGCCCTGCTGCCCGTCCTCGGCGCCGCGGCCGTGATCACAGGTGGCCGAGTCCGATACCCCCGGGCATTTCCGTTCCTCGGCGAACTCTCCTACGGCTGGTATCTCTGGCACTGGCCACTGCTGATCCTCGTCCCCGCGCTGATCGGCCATTCGCTCGACATCGCTCTCCGCCTCGCCCTCTGCGCGGCGGCCCTGGCGATCGCCTTCGTCACCTATCACCTCGTGGAGAACCCGATCCGCCACCGACGCGCCCTGATCCGGCGCCCGGCCCGCGGGCTGGCGCTCGGGCTGGGCCTGTCCGCGCTCACGGCGGTATCGGCGGTCACGGCCAGCCACCACCCCCGCCCGCTCGTCTTAGGCGCGGACGCCGTCGACACCAGCGCCGCCGTCCACACCGCGCCCGCCGCGCTGACCCGGCTGATCGCCGCCGGCGAGTCCACCCGGCTCATCCCGGCCAACCTGCGGCCCGCCCTCAACGACGCCGCCGCCGACCAGAGCCGCCCGCAGCGCGACGGCTGCCACCTGAGCCTGGGCAGCGGCGCCCGGCCCGGCGAATGCGTCTACGGCCCGGCGAACGCCACCCGTACGGTCGTCCTGCTCGGCGACTCGCACGCGCTGCAGTGGTTCCCCGCACTCGACTCGATCGCCTCGTCCGCGGGCTGGCGGCTGGTGTCGTTGACCCGCAGCTCGTGCAGCCCCGCCCCGGTCGCGGTGCGCAACCTCAAGCTGAATCGGCGCTACACCGAATGCGATGCCTGGCACCGCTGGGTGTCGCAGCGCATCGATCAGTTGCGACCGGATCTGATCGTGGTCGCCTCCAGCACGAACTATCTCGGCATGCTCGCCGATCACCCCGTCGACCCGGTCGCCGAGTGGAGCGCCGCCTGGGACGGGCTGTTCGGCCGGCTGCGGAACGACGCCGGGCAGGTCGTCGTGCTCACCGACACCCCGACGCTCAGCAACGATCCCGTCGGGTGCCTCGCCCGGCACAGCACCGCCATCGGCGACTGCGCCGAACCGGCCGGCACCGTCCTCCGCGATCAGAACGCGCGCCAGGCGATCCGGGACGCCGCGACCCGCGCCGGCGTGACCGTGATCGATCCCACCCCGTGGCTGTGCTCCAGCCGCTGCCCGCTCGTCGTCGGCGACCTGCTCGTCTACCGCGACACCAACCACCTGACCACCGCGTACGCGCAATCGCTGGCGCCGCTGCTGAGCCGAGCCCTCCCCCGGCCCGCCCGGACCCGCGATTGACCGCTGGTGCGCAAGCTGGGACTGGTGTGCCGCGGTCGGCGGAAGTGGCCCATGATGCCGGTCGGCCCGCGCCAACCCGGTCGGGTGACCACCGGCCCGCATCCGCACCCGGACGTGTCGTCGCAGGTCATCGGGGTTCCATCAGCGGCAACGGCATCCCCGGCACACACTACGTAGGAGGTACTAGAGACATCTCCGCGGGCCTTTGGCAGTCTTGTCACATGACGCTTGTTGTCCGGGCGGTCGCCGCCACCGATCAGGGCCTCGTGCGGTCCAACAACGAAGACGCGGTTTTCGTGGGAAACCGCCTCCTCGTGGTCGCGGACGGCATGGGCGGGCTGCCCGCCGGAGAGCTGGCCAGCGACATCCTGGTGCGGGCGCTCGGCGTGGTCGACGAGATGCCGGACACCGGCGAGCCGCTCCAAGATCTGATCGCCGCGCTGCAGACGGCCAACGAGCGGATCGAGGCGGCCATCGCCGACGACGACGCCCGGGACGGCATGGGCACCACGGTCACCGCGATCCTGCTCTCCGGCGACCGGGTCGCGGCGCTCAACGTCGGCGACTCCCGCTGCTACCTGGTCCGCGACGGCGCGCTGACCCAGATCACCAAGGACGACACGTACGTGCAGGCCCTGGTCGACCAGGGCGTGCTCACCCCCGACGACGCCCGCCGCCACCCGCAGCGCGCGCTCGTGACCCAGGCGGTGCAGGGCGGCCCGTTCCGCCCGGCCGGCCGGATGTACCCGGTGGTCGCCGGCGACCGTTTCCTGCTGTGCAGCGACGGCCTCTCCGACTACGTCGAGGACAGCGTGATCCTGCAGACCCTGCTGGCGAACGCCGACCGCAAGACGGCCGCGGCCGAGCTGGTCCACCGCACCCTGGAGAACGGCGCCCCCGACAACGTCACCGTGATCGTCGCCGACATCACCGAGGGCTAGGGGGCGGTCCAGCCCGCGTTCTTGCACGCGGTGGAGAGGTTCTGTGCGGCCGTCTTCCACTGCGACCCGCCCGCGCTTGCCGCTTGCCCCATTTCGGCGGCCCGCTCCTGGATCTCCTTGTTGTCGGTCTTGCCCGACGACTTGGTCACCTGGTCGGCCAGCGCCAGCCGGTCCGGCTTCGTCGACGCCTTCGGGTAGCCCGCGGCGAAGTCGTCGCACGCCTGCTTGCCGGCCGTGTCGAGCCCGGTGTGCGCGTCCTTGCCGCGGGAGTGCGCCACGCACAGCGCGAAAATGATCAGAGCTACGACGGCGATGACCGTGACCAGTCGTTTGGACGGCTTCTTCACATCCGCAGTTGTACCCTACTGTCCACCGTCGAGCCTCTCGACCAGCCCTTTGGGAGCGACCGCCCGGTACGCGTCGGTGCACACCTCGGCGATTTCCGCCCAGTCCGGATCGCGGTCGAGCCGCACCCCGAGCCAGCCCCGATGCCCCACATAGGGCGGCCGGAAGAACCGCTCCGGATCGGCCGCGATCAGCTCCTGCTGCACGCCCGGCCCGGCCGCGCACCACATCTGCGGGAACCCGGCGTCGTGATGCCCGTCCACCATGAGATGCACGAACCCGCGCTTGCCCCGCACGAAGTACGCCGGCGACCCGTGACTGTCCCGCTCGACCACCTCGGGCAGCCCGAGACAGATCCCCCGCACCCGCTCGTCGGTGTCCATGCCCGAACCCTACCGATCGGCACATCCAGGGGTCGGGATCTCAGGGCTCGCTCAGGGCAGTTCCCGATGCCGCCGCCGATCGGAAACCGTCACTCTTGAGATACCAATCAGCGAGAAAGCGAGAGAGACGATGAACTCGGTGCACGACTCGATGAGCCGTCAGGGCCTGATCCGGCCGCTCGAGGGCCGCATGATCGGGGGCGTCTGCGCCGGCCTGGCGCGGCGCTTCGGGCTCGACCCGTGGCTCACCCGGCTGCTGTTCGTCCTGATCCTGCTGGCCATCCCGGGCAGCCAGATCCTGGTCTACCCGATCCTGTGGATCCTGATGCCGTCCGAGCAGCCCACCTACGCCACCACCTACTCAACAAGTGCGCGAACTCCAGCGTCAGCCCGTTACCCGCACGTCTGATCCGGGAACGGGCGGTCAAGCCCCGCGTCACCGTGTACCGGCACGGAGCGGCGACGCGGATGAGCCTGCCGCCGGCGCGGTCCGATCCCCAGTCGGGCCGCCCGGCGGCAGCGCCACCGGCGACCGGCGCCGACGACCAAACCCCCAAGTTCCCAGCACGAGTACGCCGAGCAGCACCACGAACGGCCCGGCGCCGATCGACGAGACGACCCCGGCGAGCCATTCCTGCACCCGCCCGGCCGCGGTCACCAGCGGATCGTGCCCGGCGTACCGCAGGTCGCGCGCCAGCCGCAGCTCGTACCACCCGTAGTACGCCACGTAGACGCCGCTGACCACCAGGATCACCCCGCCGAGCCGCGGCACCACGCCGAGGAAGCGCCGGGCCCGGGTCACCGGCGAGGCGCGCAGCAGGGCCACCGCCACCGCGGTCACCCCCACGACCAGGCCCATGCCGGCCGCGTACGCCAGATACAGCAGCAGGCCGCTTCCGATCGAACCCGCTCGCAGGCTGGAGACCACCAGGGCGAGGAACGGGCCGGCCGCGCAGCCGAGCGAGGCGATCGCGTACGCCACGCCGAACAGCACCATCGACCAGGCCGACCCGGTGAGCCGCGGCGCGCGTACACCCGGAAACGCCGGAAGCGCGCCGCCCAGCGCAAGCCACCCGCCGAGCCCGGCGAGGGCGAGGCCGAAGGCCACGGTGACCCACGGCAGCCGGGGCTGGATCGCGTCGGCGATCGGCGTGAGCGCGAGCCCGAACGCGCCGAACACCAGCACGTACCCGGTGGTCAGCGCGACCGTGCAGCGCAGTGCCCGGGCCACCGCCCGCCCGGGCGCCACCCGATCGGAAGCGACCAGAACCGACAGGTAGGCGGGCAGCAGCGCGAACCCGCACGGGTTGACCGCGCCCAGCATGCCGGCGGTCAGCGCGAGCAGGGCCGCCGCGCCCACCTCAGGCCACCAGCGTCTTGACCTCGGCGGTCAGCTGCAGATCGTCGAGATAACCGGTCTTCACCACCCGGCCGGAGCGGTCGAGGAACACGTACGTGCTCTGCTGTGTGATCTTGAATTTCTTCCAGATCGCGCCGGCCTGGTCGTCGAGGTGCGGGACGGCGCCGACGTTCAGGTCCGATACGAACTCGTGCATCGCCTTGTTCGTGCCGAGGCCCGCGATGCCGAGGATGCCCAGTTGCCCGCGGTACTCGTCGGCGAGGTCGGCGATGCTCTGCGCCTCGCTCGCGCAGGTGGCGCACCACGGCGCCCAGAACCAGAGGATCGTCGGCCGGCCCGCCATGGTGGCCGCGTCGAAGGAGGCGCCGTCGAGCGTCCTGCCGGTGAAGCGCAGCGCGGCCGGAACGGCGGCCGGCGCGCCCGCCGACGGTGACGCCGCGACCGTCCCGGCGGGGAGGTCGGCCGGGGTGATCGGGGTGGACGGCGTGGTGACGACGGGGGCCGCGCAGCCCGCCAGCAGCGCGGCCGACCCGATGGTCGCCAGGAGCCGTCTCAATGCGTCGCCTTCGCGTCGTCCAGCCGCAGCGCGAGCGCCGGGCAGACGTTGACCGCCTTGCGGGCGCCCATCTCCAGCCACGGCGGCAGCGGGGTCTGCGGGAACGCCGGGAACCCGTTCGCGTCCAGCCGGATGATCTCCGGCGCGACGGCCGAGCAGAGGCCGTGCCCGTCGCAGCGGGACCAGTCCAGCGCGAGCTTGCGGGCGCCGGTCTCCGCGGTGTACGGCAGGGGCAGCAGGCCCTTCACCGACTTGCCGCAGCCCTCGCCGTTGGTGTGCGCGTCGACGTCCTTGGCGAACACCTCGAGCGCGGAGAGCGCGAAGCGGGCCGTGCCGTCCGGGTGGCTGCACGCGCCCCGGCCCTTGACCACGCCGGCCGCCTGCCGCACGTTCTCCACCGCGTTGCCGCCCAGCGACACGAGGGTGACCGCGCGGGCCAGGTCGGGCAGGCCCAGCCGGCACGGGCCGCACTGGCCGGCCGACTCGCCGGCCAGGTACTGCACGACCTGGGAGACCTCACCGAGCGGGCAGGTGTTCGAGCCGATCGGGATGAGCATGCCGGCGCCGAGGGTGCCGCCGACCTTCGCGAAGCCCTTGCGGGAGATGGTGACCGTCCTCGCCGCCTCGGCGGTGATCCACTTGCCGTGGTAGCCGCCGACCAGCAGGCCCGGGCCGACGTCCGCGCCGCACATGGTCAGCACGTCCATCAGCGGGGTGCCGGACGGCGCCTCCACGACGGCGGGGTTGGTGGCCGACCCGCCGACGGTCAGCATCACGGTGCCCGGCTCCTCGGGGATGCCGACCGCGTTGTACTCCCACGGCCCGAGCCGGGCCGCGATCGCCAGCTGGGAGAAGGTCTCGGCGTTGGAGAGCAGGGTGGGCAGGCCCATCACGCCGTTGTCGCTGGAGCGCACCTTGCGGCCGGGCGGGATGTGCGCCTCGCCGTTGATGCCGCGGACCAGCGCGCCGCCCTCGCCGGAGATGAACCGGTGCGGGACGGTGACGATCCGGGTCGGGCACGGCATCCGCCGCTCGGCCAGCGCCGCGGTGATCGAGCTCTGGCCGATGCCGTCGTCGGCGATGCCGATCACGATCTCCTCGGCGTCCAGGGCGGCGGCGGCCAGCGCCGCGCCGTCCAGGATCAGGTGCGGCGCCCGGGTGAGGACCGCCTTGTCCTTCCAGGACGGCGGCTCGCCCTCGGTGCCGTTGACCACGATCACCGGGGGCAGGTCCTGCCGGCGGCAGGAGTCGAGCACCGCGCGGACCTTACGGGCGAACGGGAAGCCCGCGCCGCCCCGGCCCCGCAGCTCGATCCGGTCGGCGAGGCCGATCAGCTCGCCGGACGAGAGCGCGGCGAACCCGCCGTGGACCTCCTGATGGGCCAGGAGGTCCAGGCGGCCGTACTCATCCATGCCCGCGGTGATCCGCGGAACGCCGATCGAGGTGACCGGCGGAACCTGGGCGGTGCTCAATTCGCTTCCCCTCGCAGCTGCGACCAGTACTGGTCGTCAGCGACGTCGTCGTCCACCCGGTCGCGGCCACCGCGGCGAGCCCCCCGGCCCGCCTGACCACGCCCGGGTTCCTGCTGGTCCCGCCGAGCCCGGCGGGAGGCCATGTCGACCAGCGTCGGGGTCTCGTCGTCCTCGTCCACCAGGTCGACGAACCCACTGCGGCTGTGCCGTCCCGAGTCGGCGCGGTCGAGATCAGCGCCCCGGTCGCGCCGGGCCCGGGGCGCCTCCTCCGCTTCCTCACCGAAGCGGGGCTCGTAGCGGGCGGAGCGCCGGTCGTCCTCGTACCGGCCGCCGCCGCGCTGCCGGGGAATGTCGTCGTAGTCGGGCTCGGCCCGGCGGCGCCCGCGGGGGGCGTCGTCGTACATCGGCATCGGCTCCGGCGGCTGCGAACGGCGGCGGGAGCGCGGCGCCGGCTCGCCGAAGTCGTCGGCCTCGATGCGGCGCATCCGGCTGCTGGTGTCGTCCATCTCGACCCGGCGCATCCGGCTGCCGGTGTCGTCCATCTCGACCCGGCGCATCCGGCTGCCGGTGTCGTCCATCTCGGCCCGCCGCATCCGGGTGGAGGTGTCCTCCAGGTCCGAGCGGCGCATCCGGGTGGAGGTGTCCTCGTAGTCGGGGCGGCGCATCCGGGTCGAGGTGTCCTCGCCCGGGTAGCGGCGGCCGCGCGGGGCCGGCTCGTCGTACTCGATCTCGTCCTCGACGGCCCGGCGCTGCCGCGGCGCGGCCGGCGCGACCAGCTCGGCCCGCTCGCTCGCCAGTGGTGGTGCGGCGGGCTGGAAGGTGTCGACCACGGCGACCGGGCCGAGGGTCTGCGGTTCGGGCTCGGGGTCGCGGCGGCGCGGCTTCTTCATCGCCGGGGACGAGGTGGGCACCATGTTCCCGGCCGGCTTGATGCCGACTCCCGAGCTGGAGGAGAAGTCCTTGCGGCGGTTGAGGCTCACCGAGAGGCGCACGGCCAGGCCGATCAGCACCATCAGCACGCAGACCACATAGCTGACGATCACCCAGGTCTTCGCGGCGCGACCGGCACCCAGACCGTGCATGAGGGCGATCGGCCACATCAGGTACGGGATCGAGTGGATCGCGCGCCACATCCACGGCTTGCCGCGGCCGATGAACCGGGCACGGGCGATGCCGGTCCAGATCACCAGGATGAGGATGTACGCCGAGATCTGGCCGAAGCTGATGTAGAGGCGGTTGGACTGGGCGATGAACGGGATCACGATGTCGATCGCCCGAATGTGCCCCTCGGCGGTTTTCGTCCAGAGATGGAACGCCAGGGCGACGACCGCCATCACGCCGGTCGTCCGGTGGATGGACTGCAGGAAGACCCGCTGCCTGATGGACAGGACCAACCGGTCGGTCGAGACGAGTCCGACCATGATGGTGATGGATATCGAGACCAGGACGAGAACGCCCATGTAGAACTCGAGGTACATGAAGACGTACACATAGATGACCCGGCCGATCGGGGTCATCATCGCCAGGGCCCACAGCGCGGCGAGCACGCACGCGCCGAGGACCAGGATGGCGCCGGTGGACGCCGATTTCGTTCCGGTAGCACCGACATCGACGGCCACACGATTGGCGGATCGCTGGTTGTTACCTGTCCGGGCCATTGACTCCTCGTTCTCCGCAGCGGGTACGTCCCGATGGGCGTCGGAACGCAGGCATCCGTGGGGGATACCCCGTGCTTCAGGTGGTGCGGGCCGGGTGCCGGTCGCCCGGTCCTTGCCCTCCCCGACATACGTGCAGCGGGCGGCTTCGGATGAACGTCACGGGCCGAATTTGTCGGCTAGTTTCCACCGGCCGCCGGCCGACCCTCGCTGAGCTGGGCCGATACCGGCCGGTAACGGCCAACTAACCAAAAAATAAGGCCCGTCGTAGAGTGACCCGGCGCACCGGGTGAACCTTTCACCGCCGCGGCACGAACCATCCAGTGCGCACGTGCGTGCATGTACGCGCCCGAAGGAGATGATCGTTCATGCGACACCGGGTATCGGCACGGGTCACCACCGGGCTGGCACTGGTCGCCGCCGTCCCGGCAGTTCTCGCCGCTGTCCTGGCTTTTTCCGCGACGCCGGCCGCCGCCGCCGACGGATTTCAGGTGACGATAGGTCAGGCGCCGGCCACGTTCACCATCGGTCAGCAGGCGCGCACGGTCGCCGCGTCCGTCGCCACCGATCGGCTGCGCCGCTGCGTCAAGGTGCGCTGGTCGCTCGTGATCACCACCGACGGCGTCAGCCTCGACCAGGTCCGGGTCAACCGGGTAGAAAATGGACAATCTTTCCCCGTACGCGCTCAGCTGGGCGCCGACGCCGCGCGGATCACCGACGTGCAGGCCGACCCGGGTCAGCTCTGCCGGAACCGGACGGACAGCGCCGAGTGGGGCATCTCGTTCACCGGCCCCGACAACGGCCGGGTCACCTTCACCGCGCACGCACAGGACCTGACCGGCCGTGAGCTGGGCTCGGCCGAGGTGAGCAGCCGGGTGGTCACCGCGGTGGCCGACAAGCCGAGCCCGACCCCGTCGGCCAAGCCGTCGCCCACCCAGGAGGCGACCGAGGCGCCGGTGGCCGACGACCAGCAGACCACCCCGGCCGCGCGGGCCAGCACCTCGTCGGCGGCGCTGACCCCGACCGCGGGGACGCCGAGCGTGCTCGGGCCCGGCCTGATCATCGGGGCGGTGCTGGTCTTCCTCGGGGTGGCGCTGCTGCTGCGGATCCGTACCCGCAACCGCCGGGGCGACGGCGACCCGGCCTGGCAGGCGCAGACCCAGGCGCTGCCGACCGGCTTCTACTCGATGCCGAAGCGCCGCCGGCGTTAGTTTTTCGTTAAGACTGTTTACCGATACCCGGCCGTCGGGCTAGCCTCGGCCCATGCGCCGGGTATCGAAGCTTCTCGCTGTCCTGCTGCTGCTCGGCGGGTGCGGGTCACCTGCGCCCGCCCCGGCCACCTCCGCCATTGCCACGTCGGGCGCCGGGAACCGGCACACGAGCGCGGACGTACGGTTCGCCCAGGCGCTCATCCCCCATCATCGGGAGGGCATCGCGCTCGCGTCGGCGGTCGCCCGGCAGCCGGCCGCCCGCACCCTCGCCGAGGCGATCATCGTCACCGAGCAGGACGAGGTGGTACGGATGACCGGCTGGCTGCGCGAGTGGTCGGCGGACCTCCCGGCGGCCTCCTCCCCCGCAGCATCCTCTCTCGCGACACCCTCGTCCGCTGCCGGGAATCCGGTCCGGGCGCTGATCGCTCACCAGGAGGAGGCGATCAGGCTGGCGCAGCAGGAGCAGGCCGGCGGCGCCAACCCGGCCGCCCTGGCGTTCGCCAAACAGATCGTCGAGTCGCGCACCGAGGAGATCGCTCAGCTACGCACGTATCTCGGGTGAGCCAGAACTCCTTGCCCTGGGCGGGCAGTTTCGCATAGAACGTCTTACATGCGTCATGGGGAGCTCGCGGAGGCTTGGTTCGACATGTGCCGAGCGGGGGACGAGAAACGGTTCGCCGAACTGACCACCGATGACTTCCTCTTCCACGGACCGGGCGGCACCGGGGACCGGGCGACGTTCGTCGACTGGCTGCGCTGGTACCCGACCGCGTTCGCCGACCAGCGACCCGGCATCAACGACGTGATCGCCGCCGGGGACCGGGTGGTGGTCCGCTACGTGGTGCGCTCCACCTATCGCGGCGGCTACCTCGACCTCCCGCCGCGCGGGCAGCACGTCGAGGAGACCGGGATCATCATCTACCGGCTGGAGGGCGACCGGGTCGCCGAGACCTGGTTCGAGTCGAACGATCTCGAAGTGGCACAGCAACTCGGCGGCCGGGTGCAACTCGAGGCGTGATCGCCGGGCGCGGCGGGACGTGACCGCGAGGCGTGACCGTCTGGCGTGAGCGGGGCGCGCGAGCGCGGGACGTGACCGCGGGGCGTGACCGTGTGGCGTGACCGCGGGACGTGACCGCGGGGCGTGACCGTGTGGCGTGATCGCGGGACGTGACCGCCGGGCGTGACGGCGAGACGTGACCGCCGGGCGCGGACCGAGGCGTGAGCGCCGACGTGAGCCCGGGAGGTGACCAGGGGCGAGCCCGCAATACAAGCCTGCGGCGGCTAGCCAGGAAAGCGCTTGCCTGAATCGATGGGCGTTGATTGAATGACGGCATGACGCTCGATCGGAGAATGTTGCTGCGCGCCGCGGCCGGCGGTGCGATCGCCGGGGCGTACGGGATGATCGCCTCGCCCGCGCGGGCCGTCGGCCGCCCGCCTCGCCACACCATCTATGTCGCCGGTGACTCCACGGCCGCCACCTATGCGACCGCCGACGTGCCGCGCGCGGGCTGGGGGCAGGCGCTGCCGGTGTTCCTGCGGCCGGAGATCGCGGTGGTGAACGGCGCCCTCTCCGGGGCGAGCTCGAAGAGCTTCGCCGACCTGGGCCGGCTCGATCTGATCCGCACCGCGATCCGGCCCGGCGACGTGCTGCTGGTCTCGTTCGGCCACAACGACGAGAAGGTCGACGACCCGGCCCGCTACACCACGCCGTACGGAACGTTCCAGGACTACCTGCGGATGTATCTCGACGGCGCGCGGGCCAAGCGCGCGCACCCGGTGCTGGTGACGCCGGTCGAGCGGCGGCGCTTCACCGCGGACGGCGTGGCGTACCTGTCGCACGGGGATTATCCGGACGCGATGCGAGCGCTCGCGAGCGAAACCGGCACGCCCCTGATCGATCTGACCGCGCTGTCGTTCGCCCTCTGGGGTCAGCTCGGACCGGAGGCGACCAAGGAGTACTTCCTCTGGCTGGATCCGGGCGAGTCGCCGAACTATCCGGCCGGGGTCTCGGACAACACGCACTTCCAGGCGCACGGGGCGATCGAGGTGGCCCGGCTGGTCGCGTTGCACGGGTGCACGCTGCCCGGGCGCGACTTCCGGGCGCTGCACGACCCCTCGATCCCGGACGATTCCCTGATCTGGCCGGCAACCCGACCCGCCGAGAGCTGATCCGCAGGCCGGCTGGGTTCGAGCGGTCCGGTGGCCGGCCCGGCACAATGAGGGATCGTGCGCATTCCCAGTGATCTCGCGATTCGGTCCCTGCACGAGCGACTCGCGCCGAATCCGACCGCTCTCGACCTGGTGCACACCCACTGCGTGATCGTGGCCGAGATAGCCGCGCAACTGATCGCCCGCGACCGCCTCGACGTCGACGCCGACCTGGTTCGGGCCGGTTGCCTGGTGCACGACATCGGCGTCTACCGCTTGTACCGGCCCGACGGCTCGCTCGACCACGCCAACTATCTCCAGCACGGCATCCTCGGCCACGAACTGCTGCGCGACCTCGGCTTTCCCGAGCAGCTCTGCCGGTTCTGCTCCTGCCACACCGGCGTGGGCATCACCCGCGACGACATCCTGCGCCAGTCCCTCCCCCTGCCGCCGGCCGACTACATTGCGCAGACCGCCGAGGAGCGCCTGGTCATGTACGCCGACAAGTTCCACAGCAAGTCCACCCCGCCGAAGTTCCTCACCGCCGCCACATACCAGTCCGAAGTAATCAGATTCGGCCACGACAAGGCGGCCACCTTCGCCGCGATGGTCACCGACTACGGCGAACCGGACCTCGAGCTTCTGGCCGCCACCCACGGTCACGTCCTCGTTTGACCGGCCCCGCCCAACCGCGGCGCATCACCGCCACACCCCCCAACCGCACAAGCCGGCCCGACCTCCACTCACGCCCGCCGCACCGCCTTGGCCGACCCAACCACCACCCCCGCCGCCCGCATCGCCCTGGCCGGTCCAACCACCACGCCCGCCGCACTGCCTTTGGCCGACCCGGCCATCACCCAGTCCGGCCGCACGGCGCAGTCGGCCCGATTGTGCCGAACGGCCAGACGTCCGCGATTCGCGGTGTCCTCGGGTGGGCTTGTGAGTGCGTATAGAAATTGCTGTCAAATTCCTATGGAAATTCCTCTCGTCGTTATTTTCGGCGCAATTTCTTGATTGACGCCTTGCGCTACGTCGATAACTTTGTCGACAATCCTGTCGCGATCTCGTCAGCGGGACCGCGACGATGTGGATCGTCGTGGGGGCACCCGGCGACGCGGCGGAACGCGCCCGAAACCTCACTTCGCAAGGAGCCATGGGTGAACGACGAGAAGAGCCGGCCCGCCGCGCCGGCCCGCAGACGGTGGCGGGGCTTCGCCATCGGTGCAGTGGCGGTGGCCCTGATCGGCGGCGGCTACGCCACCGCCAGCGCCGGAACCGACGACAAACCCAAGAATCACACGGCCGTCTCGCTGCCGGTGCCCCGCGGCACCGGTGTCACCGCGGTGGTGAACGCCGCCAACACCTTCCTCGCCACGCTTTCGGACGAGCAGAAGTCCGAAGTTCTGTTGGACTTCACGCAGGCGAATGCGACCGCGTGGTCGAACCTTCCGTGCGGCGGAAGTTGCCGCCCGGGCATCCAGTTCGGCACCCTGAGCGACACGCAGCTGGCCGCGGCGAAGGCCGTGCTCAAGGCGGCACAGGGCACCGGCGGCGGCACCGGCTTCGACCAGGCCATGCAGATCCTGCAGGCCGACGACGTGCTGGCCGCCGCGCAGGGCAGCGACACCGGCGGCGGCGCCCCGCCGGCAACCGGCCCGTCCACCACGGCCACCACCTCGGCCGACACATCCGGCACGGCCACCACATCGCCCGACCCGACCGGCACGGCCACCACATCGGCCGACCCGACCGGCGCGGGCACGACGTCGGTCGACCCGTCCACCACGGCCACCACGACGGCGGACGCGTCCGGGACGGGCGCGGCGACCGCGGACCTGTCCGGCACGAGCACGGCCGACCCGTCCACGACCGCGTCAGCCGACCCGTCCACGACCGCGTCAGCCGACCCGTCCACGACCGCGTCTGCCGACCCCTCCACGACTGCGTCGGGCGAGCCGTCCGCGACCGCGTCCGGCGTGCCCACCGACCTGCCGTCCGGCACTCCCCCGTCCGGCGGCGACGGTGGGCCGGGCGGCTTCGGCTACGGCAGCGGCATCTACTTCCTGGCGTTCCTCGGCACCCCGTCGACGACCGGCACCTGGCAGCTCCACTTCGGCGGCCACCACCTCGCGGTCAACCTCACCTACCGGGCCGGCCGGGTGGCCGGCTCCAGCCCGTACTTCGTCGGCGTGGAACCGACCAGCTTCACCGACGCGGACGGCGACACGCTCCAGCCCTTGTCGATCATGCGGGACGGCATGCTCCGGCTCACCGGCAGTCTCACCACCGCCCAGCAGGCCAAGGCCAAGCTGACCGAGTCGTTCAGCGATGTGCTGATCGGCCCCGGCAAGGACGGGCAATTCCCGACCACGAAAGAAGGCATTTCCGTACGGGAACTTTCCCCGTCCCAGAAAAAGCTGGTTCTTGCCGCCATCCACCCCTGGGTCGCGGTGGTCGACGACGCGACGGCCGGTCAGCTGATGAAGGCGTACGAAAGGGAGCTGGACCGCACCTTCGTGTCGTATTCCGGCGGCCTCGGCCTGGACACGCACGGCGACTACGTGCGGATCGACGGGCCCGGCGTGTGGATCGAGTTCATCTGCCAGGACGGTGTGGTCTTCCACGATCAGATCCACTTCCACACCGTCTATCGCGACCACACCCGCGACTACGGCGGCGAGTTCACGTTCTGATGCCACGACCGTCGCTGTCCCGCTTGCCGGCCGGGATCGCGGTGGCCGTGCCGGCGGCGCTCCTGCTCGGGGCGCCGCCGGCCTCGGCACACCCGATGCCGCACTCCGTCGTGCTCCTGGATGTGCACGACACGTCGGTCACCGCCGACCTGGAACTCCCGGTCACCGACTTCGCCACCGCGAGCGGCCTGCCGGTGACCGCGGGCCCGCTACCCACCGACGCCATCCGCTCCTACCTGATCGCGCACATCAAACCGAGCACCGACGGCCGCGCCTGGACCGTGACGGTCGGCGACGTCTCGCTGAGCCAGGCCGAGCAGACCACGACCGAGCAGACCACGACCGAGCAGACCACGACCGAGCAGACCACGACCGAGCAGACCACGACCGAGCAGACCACGGCCGAGCAGACCACGACCGAGCAGACCACGACCGGGCAGACCACGACCGGCCCGTATCGCGAACTGCTCGCCTCGGCCACGCTCACTCCCCCGCCGGGCGTGCCGGTGCGCCGCTTCACGCTCGGCTACGACGTGATCGTCCACCGGGTCGTCACTCATACCGCCCTGGTCTCGGTCCGCCACGACTGGTCGTCCGGCCGTACCGGGGCCGCGACCCTCGGCACGATCGGAATCGACATCCGCAGCATGACCGTCCCACCGCTGGCCGTGGACCTGGGCAGGGCGAGCGCGTGGCGAGGCTTCGCGGCCATGCTGCGCCTGGGCGGCGAGCACATCTTGACCGGTACGGATCACCTGCTGTTCCTGTTGATCCTGCTGCTACCCGCGCCGCTGTCGGCCGTCGGGCGGCGCTGGCGATCGACCGCGCCCACCCGCGTCGCGATCGCCCGGATCGGCCGCACCACGGTGGCGTTCACGATCGGCCATTCGATCGCACTGGCCGTGAGCGCTCTCGGTCGGGTGCACGTCCCGGCGTGGCCGGTCGAGGCCCTCATCGCCGCCAGCATCCTGATCGGCGCGATCCACGCGATCCGCCCGCTGTTCCCCGGCCGGGAGGGGTCGGTGGCCGGCGTCTTCGGCCTGGCACACGGCATGGCGTTCTCGTTCACGCTCGCCGAGATGCGGCTGAACACCGGCCAGCTGGCGCTCAGCCTGCTCGGTTTCAACCTGGGCATCGAACTGGTCCAACTGCTCCTGGTGGCCCTGGCCCTCCCCACGATCCTGGCCGTCGCGCACCTCGAGGCCCCGCTGACGCGCCGGATCAGCGGCACCACGAGCCGGGTCGTCGGAGGCAGAGGAGACCCTCGGGTGTGCGATGCCGTACGGATGGCGGGCGCGACGGCCACCGCGATCGCGGCAACGGGATGGCTGGTCGACCGCTTGGGCGTGGCCAACCCGATCGCTCGAGCCGCCGACAGCGCCGGTGCCCACCCCACGCCGATGCTCGTCGCCTTGGCGGCAGCGGCCCTGCTCGCCCTCGCGCGAAGCGTTCTACGCCGGCGCAGTCGCCGCGGATCGCCTCCGGCCCGAACAGGTCGCGGCCCCGGACGCCGACCATGGAGACCTTCCGCGCGCGCCTAACGCCAACCCTTCTAGCTCGGGCACAGTCCGCTGCATTGGGCACAGTCCGCCGCATCGGGCACAGCCTGTGGCGTGTCAGGGGCGGAGCCGCAGCACGTCCAGGAGGAACCACTCGTCGTCGTGGGTGACCACCCTCTCCAGGCCGGGGAGGGCGGCCAGGGCGTCGTGCACGTGGGCGCCGTCCCAGGTCGCGCCGGTGCGATCGCGGTAGTGCATCGCCACGATCTCCCCGCCCGGCTCCAGGCGGGTCCGCAGACCCGACAGCAGCTCGGCAAGATCGCCGCCGGACAGGTAGTAGAGCAGGTCACCGATCACGATCAGGTCGAACGTGCCGGCCGGCAGATCGGCCGGCAGCACCGCCTGTTCCACCGTGACGTGCGGAAACTCGCGAACCGCGGCGGCGGCCTGGCGCACCGCCTCCGGCACCGCGTCGACCGCCAGCAGCTCGTCGCAGCGCGGCGCCAACTGCCGGGTGAACAGGCCGACCGCGCAGCCCGGCTCGTAGGCGCGGCGGTACCGCGCCCGCGGCAGGCTCGCCAGGGCCACCGCGTATTTGCGCTGGTCGGACCGCTTGGTGGCGTTGTCCCACGGGTCGGTCTTGGCCTCGTACATGCCGATGAAGTGGTCCAGCGAAACCGATCGGTCCGGCGGCGACGGATCGCCCTGCGCGCGTGTCACGACCGGAATTCTGCCAGTCGGGTCCCGGACCGAGCAGTTCAGTGTGTTGCCGGTCGTGGCTAGCGTGAACCCACGTGCGGGTCAGGCTTCTGGGGCCGGTCGATGTCACCGTGGAGGGCGCTGCGCGATCCGTCGCCGGCACACGCCGGCAGGCGGTCCTCGCGGCGCTCGCCCTCGCGCCCGGTCATGTGGTCAGCACCGATCGGCTCGCCGACCTGGTGTGGGGCGACGCTGCCCCGCCCACCGCGGCGAACACCTTGCAGAGCCACGTCTCCTATCTGCGCCGGCTGCTCGGCGTACGGGGGGCGATCCTGGCCCGGCCGCCCGGGTACCTTCTCGACCTGGGCGCCGAGCCGACCGATGTGGCCGCCGCGGAGCGGCTGATCGGGCAGGCCGAGCGGAGCGCCGACCCGGGCCGCCGGGCCGGGCTGCTCAGCGAGGCGGTGGCGCTGTGGCGCGGGCCGCCGCTGGCCGACCTGCCCGGTTTCGAGCGCGAGGCCCAGCGCCTCGACCAGCTGCTGCTGCGGGCCCGGCGGCAGCTCGTCGACGTGCGGCTCGAACTGGGCGAGCACGCGGCGCTGCTGGGCGAGCTGACCGAGCTGAGCCGGCAGTACCCGCTGGACGAGGAGGTGGCCGGGCGGCTGATGCTCGCGCTGTACCGGGCCGGGCGCCAGGCGGACTCGCTCGACGCGTACCGGCGGCTGCGCGCCACCCTGCGCGAGGATCTAGGGATCGACCCCGGCCCGGCCGTACGCGATCTGGAGTCGGCGATCCTGCGGCAGGACCCGGCGCTGGAGCTGCCCGCCGTGCCCGCCTCCGCCGAGGTCCCGGCCCAGCTGCCGCTGGCGGTCGCCGCCTTCACCGGCCGCGCCCGGGAGCTGGCCGCCCTCGACCGGCTGATGGACGAGGCCGGGCAGCGGGACGAGACCGGGCAGTCGGTGGCGATCGCGGCCGTCTCCGGCACCGCCGGCGTCGGCAAGACCGCCCTCGCCGTCCGCTGGGCGCACCGCGCGGCCCCCCGCTATCCCGACGGGCAGCTCTACTGCGATTTGCGCGGCTTCGATCCGGGCGGCGCGGTGCTCGACCCGGCCGACGCGCTGCGCGGCTTCCTCACCGCGCTCGGCATGCCGGCCGGCCGCATCCCCGACGGCCTGGCGGCGCGGTCCGGGCTCTACCGCAGCCTGCTGGCCGGCAAGCGGGTGCTCGTGCTGCTGGACAACGCCCGCGACGTCGATCAGGTGCGGCCCCTGCTGCCCGGCACCCCGGGCTGCCTGGTGGTGGTGACCAGCCGGGACCGGCTCACCCCGCTGCTGGCCATCGAGGGCGCCCGGCCGGTGACCCTGGACGTGCTCTCCCCCGGCGAGGCGCGCGACCTGCTCACCGGGCGGATCGGCCGGGACCGGGCCGCGGCCGAGCCGGCCGCGGCCGACGAGATCGTCGAACGGTGCGCCCGGCTGCCGCTCGCGCTCGCCATCGCCTGCGCCCGGGCCGCCGCGTACCCGGAGCTGCCCCTGGCCAAGCTGGCTGGCGAGCTGCGCGACGCGGCCGGGCCGCTGGACGCGCTGTCCGGTGACGACAGCGGCACCGACCTGCGGGCCGTGTTCTCCTGGTCGTACCGCCGGCTCGACCCGGCGGCGGCCCGGCTGTTCCGGCTGCTGGGTCTTCATCCGGGGCCGGACGTGACGGCCGCCGCGGCGGCCAGCCTCGCCGGGCTGCCGCTCGGGCGGACCCGGCCGCTGCTCGCCCAGCTCACCCGCGCGCATCTGCTCACCGAGAGAACCGCGGACCGGTTCTCCGCGCACGACCTTCTCCGGGCGTACGCCGCGGAGCTCACCGGTCCGGCGGATGAGCCGAGGGCCGCCCAGCTGCGGCTGCTCGACCACTACACGCACAGCGCGCACCGGGCGGCCGGGATCATGCACGTTCCGACCGATCCGATCACCCTCGACCCTCCGCGCGAGGGGGTGACCGTGGCCGAGCTGACCGATCAGCCGGGCGCGCTGTGCTGGCTCGGGGCGGAATACCTCACCCTGGTGGCGGCCATCGATCGGGCGGCGGAGGAGGGCTTCGACGCGTACGTGTGGCGGCTGGCGCTGATCCTGTGGGACTTCCAGGACCGGCAGGGGCGCTGGCACGACCTGGACGCGTCGATGGCCGGCGCGCTGGCCGCCGCGTACCGGATCGGAGACCGCGACGCCCAGGCCCGCATCCATCGACGGGCCGCCGTGGCCCGCCGCCGGCTCGGCCGCGGCGACGAGGCCGAACGGCACCTGCGGCTCGCCATGGACCGCTACCGGGAGCTCGGCGACCGGGTCGGCGAGGCGCACATCCTGCAGAGCCTCACCGTGCTCTACGACCAGCAGGGCCGCTACGACGAGGCGTTGCGGCACGCGCGGATGGCCTTCGATCTGCACGCCGAGCTGGGCGACCGGCGCGGACAGGCGACCGCCGGCAACATGATCGGCTGGTGCCTGGCCCGGCTCGGGTCCTATCCGGAGGCCGCCGCGCACTGCCGGCGGGCGCTGGCCGAGCACCGGGCCGGCGGCGACGAGGACGGCCAGGCCGATGCGCTGGACAGTCTCGGGGTCATCAACCACCACCTCGGCCGGCCCGAGGCGGCGATCACCGATCTCGAGGAGGCGCTGCGGCTGTTCCGGCAGAGCGGCGACCGCTTCTCCCAGTCGCAGGTGCTCGACCACCTCGGCGACGCGCGCGCGGCGGCCGGCGACCGGTCGCTCGCCCGCGCCGCCTGGCGGGAGTCGCTGGCGATCCTGCACGAGCTGGCCCACCGGGACGCCGACGCCCTGCGCGCCAAGCTTGACGCGCTGCGCTGATCGGTTCCAGCCGCGCATCAGGCCCGCTCCAGCGCGGGCTGGGATCGTGCCCCCGTCCGCTGGACAAAGGGGGGAAGAAATGAGGCTACCAAGCATGCTCGCGGTCGCGGGCGCCTTGGCGATGGTGGTCGCGGCCGCGCCCGCGGTGGCGCAGGCGGCGTCCCCGGCGTGGCCGCAGTACGGCTTCGACGCCGCGAAGACCGGCGCCAACCCGGCCGAGCACACGATCACCCGCGGCACGGTCGCCGGGCTCACGCTCGACTACGTCGCCTCCGGGCCGGGCAGCGACCTCTTCGACGCCATCTCCGACTCGTCGCCGGCCGTGGTGGGCGATGTCGCGTACGTCGGCACCGACTCCGGCTTCCTGGTCGCGTGGCCGGCCACCGGGTGCGGCAGCGACAGCTGCTCGCCACTGTGGACGGCGCAGCTGAGCAACGGCGTGCACACCACCCCGGCGGTGGCCGGCGGGCTGGTGTTCGTCTCGTCGGCCGGTTCGGTCGAGAACGGCATCGGCACGCTGTACGCGTTCAAGGCGGCCGGCTGCGGCCAGGCCACCTGCAAGCCGGTGTGGACCGCGCCGGTGCCGAACACCGATTCGTCGCCAACCGTGGCCGACGGCGTCCTGTACATCGTCTCCGGTGACGGGCGGCTGCTCGCCTTCACCGCCGCCGGGTGCGGCCGGGCAACCTGCGCGCCACTGTGGACCGGCAACCTCAAGACGTCCGGGAACGGGGCGCCGGCGGTGGCCAACGGGCTGGTCTACGCGACCTCGCAGGAGCGGTTGATCGCGTTCCGGGCCGCCGGCTGCGGGCTCAAGACGTGCCCGCCGGTCTGGGCGAGCCAGCCGGTTGCCGGGTCGGACACCGGCTCCGGACTGATCCAGGACGCCGGTCCGACGGTCAGCGGCGACAAGGTGTACTTCCCGAGCGTCGACTTCCAGGCGCCGGACGGGAAGGCAGGGACGGTCTATGCGTACTCGTCCTCGGCCTGCCTGGCCGGCAACAACCTGAACTGTTCGCCGCTGTGGGTGGCGCACCCGGCCGACTTCGACTCGATCAACACCAACCTGACCGTCTCCGACGGGATCCTGTACGGCAGCGCCACCGGGTTCGTCTACGCGTTCGCCGCGAACGGCTGCGGTCAGCCGGTATGTGGTTTCCTGTGGCTGGGCGGGCTGGGTCCGAGCTCCGGCACCCGGGCGGCGCCGTCGGTGGCCGGCGGGGTCGTCTACTACACCCAGAACACCGGGCTGATCGGCGGCTTCGACGCGGCCGGCTGCGGCGACATCACCTGCTCGCCGCTGTGGTCGGCGGTGACCGAGCAGTTCGACGGGTTCATGACGACGCCGGTGATCGTGAACGGGCGCGTCTACGTGGCCGGCCCGGCGGTCGGCGGCCGGCCGACCATGTGGGTCTACCACCTCGCGAAGTAGTGCGGCGGCGGGCCCCGACGCGGGGCCGGCCGTCCCAGGTGTCGCGCGGAACGGCCCTGCCGGTCATGCGCCGGACGCCTGCCGGCCAACGTGGCTGCCGAGACTGTCCGGATGAACGGGACGGAGGTCGCACGCGACCTGCTGGCGCCGATCCCCGCGCACGCGACGACCGGCCTGTCGGTCGTGTCCGCCCGCGACGGCGTGGGTGTCGTCTCGATGGATCCGGTCCCGTCGCTGGCCAACGTGATCGGATCGCTCACTCGAGCGGCCTGATCACCCTGATCGACGCGGCCGGGCTGGCCGCCATCATCGCGGCCGGCCCCGCCGAGATGGACGGCGTGATCCCGCTCGGCTCGGGCGCGACGCTGCGTTTCCTGGCCCCGGCACGCGGCCGCCTGACCGCGACGTGCACATTGGACAACCACGCCCGCGATCAGTTGGCGGCCCTGTTCGGCCGGGCCACCCATAAAATCAACATCAAGACCACCGCAGACGTACGCGACGAGCGCGGCATCCTGGTCTGCGTGGGCAGCTTCCAGTGGAGCGTCCGCCGGACAGTCTGACGGAGACGATCGCCTCGCTCCTGAGGGGCCGGGCCAGGCTCGGCACGCCCGGGCGCGAGGGGTTTCCGTCTCGGGCAGGGCCGAGGCGGTCGGTCGGGTCAGCTCCCGCCGGACGCCGAGGCCGGCTTCTCGGTCAGGTCCTTGAGCGCCAGCGCGTCGACCACGTTCTTGCTGGCGTTCCACTTCTGCAGGGTCGAGCCGGTGCACAGCGCCACCTTGATCTTGGCGACCGAGGAGCCGGAGCTGTACAGGTCCGACGGGTCTGGCTGCAGGCAGTACTTCCCGCTGCCGTCGACGATCTGGTAGCTGGTCGCGTAGGCGTTGGTTCGCCCGTACACGGTCCACTGCTGGTCGTTCCGGCCGTTGACGCACGCCATGGGATTCACGTAGCCGGTGGCGGACATCGGACTCTGCAGGCAGTAGACGCTGCCGTTGTTGGTGGTGATGGTGCCGGTGGCCTTGTTCGCCGGGTCGCCCGCCTTGTTCGCCGGCAGGGCGGGGGTGGTGTACCGCTGGTTCCATTTCACCAGGTTCATGTTCGGGTTCTGCTTGCACGGCCAGGCGATCATGTAGCCCTTGCCGACGTTCGCCTCGGTGATGTCCAGACACCGGCCGAACTGCTGGTAGTTGACCAGCATGCCGGCCGCCTGGCCGGCTGCCGACGAGGCCGCGCCGGCGCCGGCGTTCGCGTCCGCCGAGAACACGCTGCACGACGACGAGCCGAGATTGATGCCGCTGCCCGCCGCGCCGCCCACCACCACGAAGCAGCTCGTGTCGATGTTGCTGCCGTCGCTCTTGCTGCCGTCCAGGTGGGCGTTGTCGTCGAAGCTCCACGCCTGCCGGTATCGGGCCGGCGCGGCGGTCTCGCACAGCCCCATGACGATGGCATTGGTGGCGAGGCTGTGGTTGGCGTTGGCGTCGAGGCACATGCCCTGCGGGTGCGCCGGGGTCTGCGAGGAGACCAGCTGGAACTGCAGATTCTCGGTGTAGGCCCAGGTCTGCGACAGCTTGCCGGGGTTGCAGGTCTCGACGGTGACCTTGTCACCCGCGGCCGGGTCGCTGGAGCCGGCGTCGAGGCACAGCGTCGACCCGTAGTGGACAAGGCCACCGGCGATGTTCGCGTTGCTGGTGTGCACGATGTACGTGCCCTCGATGAGTCGGCTCGAGGTGTCGCCCTTCGTGACCGTCCCCGTGGCCGAGAACAGCGCGTAGGCCGGTACCGAGCTCGGGGCGTACAGGCCGGCACACGCGATCTGCAGAGTGTTCCGCTGCTGGTCGGTCATGGCCTGCGGGTCGCTCGCGTAATAGCGGATCTGCACGCTGTAGCTGGCGGTCTTCGCCTTGTCCACGTACCCGCGCAGCGGCCCGCACGGCAGCATGCCGGCGTTGCCGTCGTCGTCGCCGGCGTCGCTCTTGGTGCCGTAGTCGGCCGCTCGGATCTGCGCCCGGGCCACGTCGAGCCCGGTCTGGGCGGCCTGCAGGGCCGACATCCGGCGGATGCCGTAGTCGGAATTGTGGACCGACGAGACGACGAAGGTGGCCAGCATCGCGCTGACCGTCGTGCCGACCAGCACCAGCAGCAGCGCCAGCGGCATCGAGCCACGATCGTCGGACCGGTTCATGACGACACGCTCCTGCCTTCGATACACACCTTCGAGCTGTCGGCGACGCTGGTGTTGAGCGCGGTGAACGACACATTCGTCTCGCGGGCGGAGCCCTGGGCGCCGGCACCGGTGGTGGACGTGACGTTGAGAGTCAGCGTCTGGAAACGAAGCCCGGTCAGGGTCGCCTTGTCGGCGATCGTCGTGGCGAACGGCGTGGTCGCGGTGACGCCGGAGGCCAGCGTGGTCCACCCGGTCGGCTGCAGCGGCGTTGCGCCGTGCACCCACTGCCGGCGCTGGAGCTCCCGGGTCGCGGTCTTGAGGCGCAGTTCGACACAGGTGTCGACGCCATTGACGGTGACCGAGTACTCGACGTACGAGTCGCCGCTGACCTGGGCCGGGGTGCTCACCCCGGTCGCATAGCGGACCTCCCGGTCCAAGCGCAGGAACGCGGAGTTGATCTGATTCTGCGACTCGTAGGTGCTGTCCGCCTTGTTGATCGATCGGCGGATCTGCACGATGCCCGTGGTGAACATCGCGCCGACCATCGCCATCAGCGACATCGCCACGAGCAGCTCGACCAGCGAGACACCCGCGTCGTCGCGGGGCGGCCGCATCACTGCACGTTCCAGGTGGCGGTGCCGGTCGCGGTGGCGCCCGACGCGTCGGTCACGGTGAACGTCACCACGTAGAGGGCCTTGGTGGTGGGGGTGCCGCTGATCGCGCCGGTGACGGCATCCAGCACCAGGCCGTCCGGGAGACCGGTCGCCGCCCAGGTGTACGGCTGGATGCCACCGGTCGCGGCCAACTGGACCGGGGTGATCGGGGTATCCGACACCGAGACCTGGTTCGCGGGCTTGGTGACCGCCAGCGCCGGTACCGTCCAGGTGAACGTCTGCGACACGGTCGCCGAGGCCGAGTCGGTGACCGTCACCGTCGCCGGGAAGGCCCCCGCCGCCGTCGGCGTCCCCGACACCGTGCCGGTGTCCTTGTCGATCTTCAAACCCGCGGGCAGGGTCGCCGTCCACTGGTACGACTGGGTGCCGAAGCCGGCGGTGAACGTCCTGGTGTACGCGACGCCGCCGGGTGTGCTGATCGGGCCCGGGTTCGCGAAGGTCAGCGCCGGGTAGACGGTCCAGGTGAGGATGATCGAGTCCTTGACCCCGTTCTTGTCGACGACGACCACCGAGACCGTGTACGACCCGGCGGTTTTCGGCGTGCCGGTGATCACCCCGGTCGTCGACGTGGCGGGGCCGAGCCCGCTGGGCAGCCCGGTGAACGTCCAACTGTTCCCGCCGGCGCCGCCGGTCGCCCGGAACGTGTACGACACCGCCGTGCCCACGTCGCTGAGCATGTCGCCGGGCGGGCTGATCTGCGGGGTCGCGGTGTTGAAGACCGGTTCGTCGCTCTTCGTGCCGACCAGCGTCTCCAGGAAGTACGAGCAGAGGCCGCTGCTGCCGCAGATGCGGTCCTTCCAGGTGACCGCCACGACGACGTGATAGTACGGGGTGTCCGGCGCGGCGGGGTTCACGCTCGGCGCCTTGTTGCACGTCATCGGCTTGACGGCGGAGTATCGCGGATCGTCCGACGGCCGATAGCAGTTCTCGAGGAACCAGGACTGGTTGTAGGTGTTCCCGGCGACCGACACCGGCACCGGCGTGGTCGGCAGCGGCGCGGTGATCCCGGTGACGGCCGCACCGACCGGGATGGTGCCGCCCAGCAGCACCGTGTCGATGTTCGGCACGTAGCTCGCGCCGGTCTGGTCCCGCGCCGCCGTCAACTGGTCGGCCGTGCTCTGCGCGTCGCGACCGGTCAGCAACGCGCTCACCTGCACCGCGCGCACCTTCTCCATCGCGCCGTCGGCCACCTGCACGGCCACCTGGCGGTCGCCCTGCTGATGGTTGACCCGCAGCGAGACGGTGAAGAAGGAGGTCATGCCCAGCATCACCACGCTGATGATCCCAATGGAGACGATGACCTCGACCAGCGTGAAGCCGTCCTCCCCCGCGGCGTTCGCGGGGCGGTGGGTGGGCAGCACGTGATCTCCTCTCCAGCGGTTCACCTGGCCCCTATCGGCAGGCGTACGCGCTCGGAAAGGGTTTCCGCCGGACCCATCCGGGTCGCCGGGAGCGGCGGGGACAACGCGACGGATGTGGCGGGTGATCCGGCGCTCCGGAACAGGGTGCCGGTCAGCCGCCGGCCATGGCGCCGACCACCAGGAACGGCTCCTTGCCGGCCGCGACCTCGTCCGGGAGCGGCGCGTCCGGCGACTCGTTCGACAGGTCCTCGGAGCAGGCGAAGAAGCGCACCAGCGGGCGTCGTTTGCCGGTGGTTCGATCGCGCATGGTGCCGCGCAGCATCGGGAAGCGCTCCTCGACGGCGTCCAGGACGTGCCGCTGCGTCACGTCGCCGGCGACCGACACGGTCACCTCGCCGCTGACGTGCGCGAGCGTGCGCAGATGCGGCGGCAGCACCACCCGGATCATGGCAGCACCTGTGCCTCGACCGAGAGGACGGGCGGCAGGTCGCGCACGATCGGCTGCCAGGAGTCGCCGCTGTCCGAGGAGCCGTAGATCTGGCCGCCGGACGTGCCGAAATAGATGCCGCACTCGTCCAGGGCGTCGACGGCCATCGCGTCCCGGAGGACGTTGACGTAGCAGTTCTCCTGCGGAAGGCCGTTCGTGAGCGGCTCCCACTCGTTCCCGCCGGTACGGCTGCGGTAGACGCGCAGACGGGCGTCCGGCACGTAGTGCTCGGAATCGCTCTTGATCGGAACGACGTAGACGGTCTCGGGCTCGTGGGCGTGCACCGCGATCGGGAAGCCGAAGTCGGTCGGCAGGTCGCCGCTGATCTCGTGCCACTGGTCGCCGGCGTTGTCCGACCGCATCACGTCCCAGTGCTTCTGCATGTAGAGCACGTCCGGCCGGGACGGGTGCATGGCCAGGCGGTGCACGCAGTGGCCGACCTCGGCGTCCTCGTCGGGGATCTGCTCGGAGCGCAGGCCACGGTTGATCGGCTGCCAGGTCCGGCCGCCGTCGTCGGTGCGGAACGCGCCGGCCGCGGAGATCGCCACGAAGATCCGGTCGGGGTTCACCGGGTCGAGAATGATCGTGTGCAGGCACAGGCCCCCGGCGCCCGGCTGCCAGCGCGGGCCGGACTCGTGGGTGCGCAGGGCGGTCAGCTCCGTCCAGGTCGCGCCGGCGTCGGCCGAGCGGTACAGGGCGGCGTCCTCGGCGCCGGCGTAGACCACGTCCGGGTCGGTCCGGGAGGGCTCGATGTGCCAGATGCGCTTGAACTCCCACGGGCGCGGCGTGCCGTCGTACCAGAGGTGCTCGCCCACCTCACCGGCGTAGGCGAAGTCGTTGCCGACCGGTTGCCAGCTGCGCCCACCGTCGTCCGACCGCTGAATGATCTGACCGAACCACCCCGACGTCTGCGACGCCCACAACCGATCGGGATCGGCCGCCGAGCCGTTGACGTGGTAGATCTCCCACCCGCCGAAGTGCGGACCGCTCACCTCCCAGTCCTTGCGCGTGCCGTCCGCGGTCAGGGTGAACGCTCCCTTGCGCGTGCCGACCAACAGCCGTACGGCGGTCATGTCTCACTCCCCTCCGGTAGTCGTCCGCACCATCGTGCCGCAGACGACCGGTCCCGTGTGACTCGGGTCACCCGACCGCGAACCGTCGCCCGGCCGCTCGCTGCGACACCTGCCGGTCATCGTCGGCACGTATCGTCCCCGGCATGACCCGCATCCTGCTGATCTCGGGCAACACCCGGCCGGACTCCCTGCACACCGCTGCCCTGCGCACGGCCGCCCGGCACGCGCCCGCCGAGATCAGCGCGTCGCTCTACGACGGGCTGCGCGACCTGCCGGCGTTCGTCCCCGGCGAGTACACCCCGCCGGACGCGGTGTCGTTCCTGCGCCTGCAGGTGTCGGCGGCGGACGCGGTGCTGTTCAGCACGCCCGAGTTCGCCGGCTCGATGCCCGGCAGCCTGAAGAACCTGCTCGACTGGCTGGTCGACGGCGGCGACCTGACCGGCAAGCCGGCCGCATGGCTGTCGGTCGCGGTGCCCGGCCAGGACGAGGGCGCCTGCACGGCGCTGGAGACCGTGCTCGCTCATGCCGGGGCGAAGGTGCTGCACCCGGCGTGCGTGCGCATCCCGCTCACCCAGTCCGCGATGGACGACGCCGGCACGGTCGCCGACCCGCAGCTGCACCAGGCGCTGCTCGACCTGGTGCAAACCCTGGTCCGGGCACTGGCCGCCCCGCGCCCGAAGGCGCAGCCGTCCTGGCAGGCGGTGTCCAGCCTCTACCCGGTGGTCCAGCGCAACGACGCCTCACCTTTGCGCAGCTGGCGGGCCGAAATCTGGCGCCCCGGGGAGCGCCCCGGAGAGTAAAGTGAATCTTACTTTTCGTGGAGGGAGTATCGATGACCGACACGCTCTCGACCGACCGTCGTACGGAAAAGTTCCTCTGGTGGCTCGCCCTGTCCGGGGCCGTCGTCTCGCTGGTCTTCGGCATCCTGTTCCTCGTCTGGCCCGACGAGACCCTGCACGTCGGCGCCGTCCTGTTCGGGCTGTGGCTGCTCTTCCACGGCATCGTCTACCTGGTCAACGCGATCACCGCGCGCGGCGCCGACGGCCTGCACCGGGCGCTACGCGGGGTGATCGGCCTGCTGTTCATCATCGGCGGCATCGTCTGCCTGCGCGACGTCGTGGTGTCGCTGCTGGTCATCGCGACCATCATCGGCATCAGCTGGCTGGTCGGCGGCGTCATCGCCCTGATCGAGGCCTTCGCCGACTTCCGCGGCGGCCCGGCCCGCTGGCTCCTCGCCCTGCTCGGTGGGCTGTCCGTGCTGGGCGGGCTGATCGTGCTCATCTGGCCGGGCCCGTCGCTCACCACGATCGTCGTGCTGACCGGCATCTGGCTGCTCCTGCTGGGCGCGATGCAGCTGGTCCTGGTGCTGCGCTCGCGTCCGTCGGCAGTCTGACACCGGGTGGCGCCGCCGCCACCGGCGATCGTCTGCTGGAATGCAAGGCGATGAGACTGCGGGTGGGGGCGGCGCTGGTCGCACTGATGATCGGGGTCGGTCTGCTGGTCGCGCCGGGTGTGGCGCTCGCTTCGCAGCGGGTGTGCCGGATCGGCGGCAAACACCTGACCGAGCTGTCCGGGATGGTGGCGACTTCCGGCGGGTTCGTGGTGGTCAACGACGGGTCGGACGATCCGGCCGCGCGGAAGATCTTCTACCTGAACGGGCGGTGCGCGGTCACGCGTACGGTGTCGTATCCGTCGCGGCCCCGGGACACCGAGGACATGGGACTCGCGCCGGGCGGGACACTGTGGGTCGCCGACATCGGGGACAACAACCGGAACCGGCCGACGATCGGGCTGTGGCGGCTGCCGCCGGGATCGAGCCACCCCAGGCTCTACCGGCTGGCGTATCCGGACGGGCCGCACGACGCCGAGGCGCTGCTGTTCGACGGCGACGGCACACCGATCGTGGTGACCAAGACGATAGGCACCGCGGGGATCTACGAGCCGGCCGGAGACCTGGCCGCCAAGGCGACGACGCCGATGCGCAAGGTGGGTGAGGTCGCGCTGCCGATCACGGCGACCGACAACCCGTTCTCGATCGCCGGGCGGCTGCTCATCACCGGCGGCGCGGTCAGCCCCGACGGCGGGCACGTGGTGCTGCGGACCTACGCGGACGCGTTCGAGTTCCCAGTGACGCGCGGGGACGTCGTGGGCGCGATCACGCACGGCGAGCCGCGGCAGATCCCGATGCCGGACGAGCCGCAGGGCGAGTCGGTCGCCTACACGCCGGACGGGACGGCGCTGGTGACCGTCTCCGAGACGTCCCGGCAGCCGGCCGGGACGAAGGCCGACATCCTGCGCTACGCCCTGCCGCCGCGGCCGGCGGTGACCACGAGCCCGGCCGCCGCGCCGGCCACCAGCTCGGCGGTCACCACCGGCACGGCCGCCGCGCCGGCCGGCGGCCCGGGGGTCGCCCAGGCGGCGAAATCCGCCGTCCGGCGCGCCGGGACTCCGGCCGGTCTGCTGATCACCGGTGGCGTGCTGCTGCTGGGTCTGGCCGCGCTGCTCGGCATCCTGCTAGCCCGGCGATCGGTCCGCCGCTGAACCTGCCGATGGTGCTGGAGGCGAGCGGCCCGGCGACATCCGGCGCTGAACCCGGCGATCGGTCCGGCGCTGAACCCGGCGATCGGTCCGCCGCTGAGCTTCAGGCGACGCCCAGGCGCTCGCAGAGGCCGCGCAACTGGGTGCCGCCCGACCGGTCCAGGAGCGATCGGGTCGTTTCCTGGGCGAGCGGCGACGCATGAAGGTGTTGCGGCGCGATCCGCTCGGCGGTGAGCAGGAACCGGATCGCCTCCCGATCCCGCCCGCGCAGTTGGGCGAGCGCCCGCGCGGTGTCGGCGTAATAGAAGACCTGCCGGCAGCCGGCCGCGATGGTGGCCGGGTTGGTGTGCTCCGCGACGGCGACCGCCCGCGCTCGATCCGGCTCCAGGTGGCGTGGGAGACGCCGGCCCGGCTCGCCGCGTACCGCATGCTCCAGCCGCGCAGCAGGCGCCGCGCCCTGATCCGCTCTCCGACCGTCATGCCCCGACGCTAATTTCGCCGACGCCCCGGGCGGTACAGCCCTGTACCGCCCGGGGGAACAAGCTGACCCGTCCGGGGTATCGCCGCGGGCCGGCCGGGAAGCGCCTATCGGCCGCCGAAGAAGGAGACCGCCTCGGCCAGGGCCAGATCGGTCAGGGCCGGGTCGTGGCGGGCGCCGATGTCGCGCATGAAGGCGTGTTCGCCGCCCCGGTAGATGTGCAGTTCCAGATCGTCGAGGCCCGCGGCGTACAGGGCCGAGACGACCTGCAGGCGGGCGTCGGCGGGCACGTGCGGGTCCTGCGATCCGAAGACGACCATCAGGCGGCCCCGGATCCCGGCGGCCCGGGAGAGCGAGTCCGCCACGTCCGCGCCCAGCCCGCCGTTCTGCAAACCGGTCGGGTAGAAGCACACCGTCGCCGCCACCCGCGGGTCGAAGGCCGCCCGGAAGGCCAGATGCCCGCCGATGCAGAACCCGGTCACGAACAGCGCCGTCACGTCGTCGCGGGCCGCCAGGTAGTCGAGAACGGTCCCGCGGTCGGCGTCGAACGACGCGGTCGGCGTGGCCGCGGCGCCGGCCAGCCCGGCCGCCTTCCCGGCGTCGTCGAACTCCAGGGCGACGCCGGCCAGCTCACCGTGCGGATAGATTTCCGGTACGCAGACGACGAATCCCGCCGCCGCGAGTCGCCGGGCGGTGCGCAGCGTCGACTCGGTCAGCTGGAAGATGTCCGTGTAGAGCAGCACCCCGGGCCACGACCGCTCGCCCACCGGCCGGATCACGATCGACCGGATCCGGCCGGAAACCTTCACTTCTTCCTCGCGTACCTTCATGCCGAGTGACCCTAGTGGCGCGAGTGACCGGACGCGGCCGAACCGCGGGTCAGGACACCAGTTCCACGCCGGCCATCATGTCGGCGAAGGCGGCCGCCGCGGCCTGGTTGGTGAACAACCGGTCGAACCGCGCCCGGGCCAGCCGCCGCCGGAACGGATCGCCGTCGATGTCGTGCACCATTTCGGTGAACCAGCGGGAGAAGTCCTGGTAGTCCCAGGTGCGGCGCAGGCACACGTCGGAGTAGGCGCGCAGCGCGGCGTCGTCTCCGCGCAGCGCCGAGGTGAGCGCGTCGGCCAGCACGTCCGCGTCGGCGATCGCCAGGTTCATCCCCTTGGCGCCCATCGGCGTGATGATGTGGGCGGCATCGCCGGCCAGGAACAATTTCCCGTACGCCATGGGCTCGGCCACGAAGCTGCGCATCTCCACGATCTCGCGGTCGGTGATGGCCCCGCCCGGCAGGCCGGGATCGCCGAGCCGGACCCGCAGCTCGGCCCACGTCCGGTCGTCCGGCCAGGCACGCGGGTCCTCGGCGCCCGGCCGGTACTGCACGTAGAAGCGGCTTGCCCCGGGCCCGCGGGCGAACTGCGCGGCGAAACCGTTCGCACCGATTCCCATCAGTGGGTAGCGGGGCGGCGGCGCGTCGGCGAGCACCGTGTACCAGCCGATGCCGTGGTCGAACGTGTACGTGGTCAGCTCGTCCTCGGGGATGCTCGGCCGGCTCACCCCGTGGAAGCCGTCGCAACCGGCCACGTACGAGCACTCGATCTCGTGCGGTCCGGCGGCGTCGGTGTATGTCACCCGCGGCGCGGAGGTCAGGTCGTGCAGCGCCACCTCCCGCGCCTCGAACCGCAGATCGCCGCCGCCGGCCAGGAACGTGCCGAGCAGCCGCCGCACCAGCATCTGTTGCGGGACGATCCACCCGGCCCGCCCGCCGGCCAGGGCGGGCACGTCCAGCAGGTGCGGCTTCCCCTCGTACCGGAGCTCGAGGAACCTCTCGACCGGCGCGCCCGCGAGCACCTCCGCGGCGAGCCCGGCTCGCTCGAAGATCTGCCCGCCGTAGTGGTCGAGCACCCCGGCGCGCTGCCGCTGCTCCACATAGGAGCGGTCGCGGGCCTCCAGGACGACGCAGGCGATCCCGTTGCGCTGCAACAGGTTGGCGAGAGTGAGACCGGCCGGCCCGGCCCCGACGACCACGACATCGGCGGACATGACGCCCACCGTACCCAAAGGCGTCAGCCGCGGCAGTACCGGCGGGGACGTCCGCCGTGTCGAGTAGCGTCAGCCTCGGTAGTACCGGCGGGGGCGGCGGCCGACCAGGAAGCGGGTGCCGAGGATGCCGGCCAGGATCCCGCCGGCCAGCGCGAGCAGGATCACCGGCGTGCTGGTCACCGGCGAGGTGGTCCGGCGCTCGGCGGCGAGCACCGGGGCGGCGCTCGCGGACGGCGGCGGCACGGTCGGCAACCCCTGGAAGTCGACGATTCCGCTCGACTCGAGCAGCGTCATGTGTGTCATCACGAACTGGTTGGCCTGCTGCGCGAGCCGCCGCACGGTGTCGTTGCGGGTGCCGGCCCGGATCGCCGCGATCGCCGGGAAGATCTTCCCGTGCGCGGCCCGCAGCCGGTCGATGTAGATCTGGTCGAAATCGGCGCCGGTCGCGTCGCGCATCTCGCCGAGCCACTTCTGCTGGTCGCTGTTCGGCTTGTCCGGCAGGTCGATCTTGAGCTTGGCGGCGGCGGCGCGGGTGAGCTCGTCGAGCGCCTTGTGCTGCCCGGCGATCGTCCGCCCGATCTCCTGGATGCGCGCGTTCTGCGAGCGTTGCTGCGCCATGTCCCCGGCCGGGATCTCCCACAGCCCGGCCAGGCGCACCTTGGTCACGAAGTCGCGGTCGGCCGCGGACACCGCACCCCGGGCCTTGTCGGAGAGCAGCCCGTTGGGCGGGACCGGAACGCCCGGCTCCGCCCAGGCCGCCCCCGGGTCGATCAGGGTCAGCGCGAGGGCCGCGATCGCGGGACCCCAGAGTCGACGCCAGCCAAGCATGCGGACCTCCTGCACAGGATGTTGACAGGAAGTACGCGTCACCGAGCGGAAAAGATTAACTACGCGATGACGAGCGTCGAAGCACGGCTGTGGACGATGCCGTCACCTGCTCGGACGGGATCGGTTCGGCCGGAGTTGGCGCGAAAACGTGCTGAATGAGCACCGCGAACCCGGAGATGGCGAGCGCCACCGCGCCGGCCAGCAGGAGGCCGAGGAGCGGCCGCCCGGTGAACACCTCGCCGCCGAGGTAGCCGATCAGCGCGGCCTCGACCGCCCACACCACCACGCCGATCGCCGTGTACCAGTGGAACCGCGCCGCGGGGTAGCCAACCAACCCGGCCGCCAGCGCGGTGGTCGACCGGCCGCCGGGCAGGTACCGGGCGAACACGATGACCAGCCCGCCGCGGCTGTGCAGCAGCCGGCGCACCCAGGCGTGCAGGGCCCGCGCCCGACGGTGGCTCAGCCGCGCCTCGACCGGTCCGGTGCTGCGCCGGCCGATCCGGAACGACGCCTGATCGCCCAGGTACGCGCCCGCCGAGGCCGCCGCGATCAGCAGCGCCAGATGGGGCCGCCCCGTGCCGGCCGCCGCCACGCCGCAGGCCACCACCGTCGACTCGCTCGGCATGAACGGCAGCAGCGCGTCGAGCCCGGCCACGACGAACACGACGGCCAGGACCCACGGGCTGCCGGCGACGGTGTTCAGGTACTGGGGCATGTCGTCACGATGAGGGACCAAACGAACACCCACGTGTACGGGGATCGAACAACCGACCCAGAGCGCCGGAAGCTACCCGTTCGCCGCGCGCCGGGCCGTGTACTCGCTCCGGCGGGTGGGGTACTGGATCAGGTTGTCCGGGACGTCCTCCCAGCCGCCGCCGCGCGGGTCGTCGTACTGGGCGCGCGGGTCGTCGTACTGGCCGCGCGGCAGGAACTGGCGGCCGTAGTCCATCATCCCGTCGATCAGCCGGTCGACGTCCCGTGCCGGGCGCACCACCAGCCGCATGAACTGGCTGGTCATGCCGAGCTTGTTGCCGCACTCCCGGGTGTAGACGCCGTGGTTGGCGACCAGGAAGTCGCGCAGCGCCACGCCGGACCACTCGGTCGGGAGTTTCACCAGGATGAAGTTTCCCTGGGACGGAAAGACGGTGAGTCCGGGTACGCGGGACAACTCCCCCGCCATCTGCCGCCGGTCCCGGCTCAACAGGCGCAGGCTGTCCTCGTACTCCTCCTCGTGTTCTTGAATCATGAAGACGACCTTCTCCGCGAGGGAGTTGAGGTTCCACTTCGGCAGCGCCTTGCCGATCGTCCCGGCGATCGCCGGGTTCGCCAGCATGTAGCCGAAGCGGATGCCGTGCAGGCCGAAGTTCTTGCCGAGGCTCTTCAGCACGACCGTGTTCGGCCGGATCACCGCGTCCGGGCCGACCGACGGGTACTGCTCGGCGTCGGAGAAGTCGATGAACGACTCGTCGATCACCACGAGGTCGAGGTCGCCGAGCATGTCCATGAACCGGATGACGTCGCGGCGGGGGATGTAGTTGCCGTCCGGGTTGTTCACGTTGCAGATCACCGCGACCCGCGACTTGCGCTCGCGGATGAACCGGACATAGTCGTCCAGGTTGAGCCGGAAACCGTCGCGTTCCTGCAGGGGGAACATGTCGACCCGCTTGCCGGTCTCGAACGGCTGGTCGGTCCAGCGGCCGAAGGTCGGGATCGGGATCGCCACGCTCTCCTTGATCAGCAGGTGGTCGATCCAGGTGATCAGCTCGGTGGACCCGTTCGCCATCGCCACCGTCTGCGGGTGCAGGCCGAGCACGCTGGCCAGCTTCTTGGTGATGCCGGCCGAGTCCGACGGGTAGTACTTGAGGATGTTCTTCAGCTCCCGGGCGAGCTCGTCGAACATCTCCGGGGTCGGGAAGTACGGGTTGCACGGGATGCAGAAGTCGACGATCTCCACTCCGTCGCCGGCACTTCGAGCGAGATCGAAATAAGACGCACTGTGCGACCCTTTGTGCAGGATCGAGGTGTCGATTCCGGTCCCTGCCATCGCGACTCCCACTCCCTCTTCGGCGACCTTGCCCTTCACGAGTACGGGCGGACCGGGGCGATCGTTCAATGCAATTGCCTCTATGCTGACCCCCGTGGATCGAGCCCATCCCGCCCGCGTTTACGACTACCTGCTCGGCGGCAAGGACAACTTCGCCGTCGACCGCGCGGCGGCCGAGGAGGGGCTGAAAGCCAACCCGAACGCCGCGACCGCGCCCCTGCAGAACCGGGCGTTCATGCGCCGGGCGGTACGCTGGCTGGCCGCCGACGCCGGGATCCGCCAGTTCCTCGACATCGGCACCGGGCTGCCCACCTCGCCGAACGTGCACGAGGTCGCCCAGGGGGTCGACCCGGCCGCGCGGATCGTCTACGTGGACAACGACCCGCTCGTGCTCACCCACGCCCGAGCACTGCTGACCAGCGCGCCGGCCGGCCACACGGCGTACGTCGACTCGGACCTGAGCGATGTCGATCGGGTGCTCGCCGGCGCCCGCGACAATCTCGACCTGTCCCGGCCGGTCGCGTTGCTCCTGTTCGCCATCCTGCACTTCTTCGAGGACGACGCCGACCCGTACGGCCTGGTGGCAAAGTTGCTGGCCGCCCTGCCGAGCGGCAGCTACCTGGTGGTGTCGCACGTGACCGCCGACCACGAGCCGCAGAAGTGGGCCCGCTTCGTCGAGGTCATGCGCCGCCAGGGCATGCCCAGCCATCTGCGGTCGCGGGCCGAGGTGACCCGCTTCTTCGACGGCCTCGACCTGGTCGATCCGGGCGTGGTGCCGATCCTGCAGTGGCGCCCGACCGAGCCGGCCGA
Organism: Actinoplanes sp. KI2; assembly: GCF_025630775.1. Lineage (GTDB taxonomy): Bacteria > Actinomycetota > Actinomycetes > Mycobacteriales > Micromonosporaceae > Actinoplanes. The sequence continues at coordinate 30,955 of NZ_JAOSZE010000044.1, read as the reverse complement.
ACTGACCGACGCGCAGGTCGCGCTCTACGGCGGCGTGGGCCGCAAACCCTAGCGGGTCACTGTCCGACCCAGAAGTTCACCTCGCGCAGGGCGGCGCTGTCCGGTGTCAGGTACCAGCCCTGCCAGGTGTCCGCGTCGACCAGGCCCTTCCAGCGCTTGGCGACCGGCTGGAGCTGGCGGCGGAAACGCCACCGATACTGGTTGTACACGCTCATGATGTTCGTGGCGTACGCCGCCGCCACCCCCGGCGCGTCCCGGATCACCAGCAGGTTCTCGTCATTGGTGCCGCTGGCCCTCGGGCCCAGGTTGTGCGATCCGGTCAGCACGGCCGGGCGGTCGCCGAACGGATCGACCACGATCACCTTGCTGTGCACCATCGCGAACCCGCGAGCGAGCTTCTTCAGCTCGGCCCGGAAGAAGTCGGTCGCCTTGTCGATCGCCGCGGGCAGCACCACGTCGTAGTCGGCGAACTCACGGTTCTTCTGGTCGAACAGGCCGACCGGGTTCGGTTTCGTGCTCGGGTCCTGGTTGAGCACGCCCCGCAGGTAGAGCCGGCTGCCGGCGTGCGGGGCGCGCGCCAGGTCGAGGATGGCGTTGAGCAGTGAGTCTCGCGGGCCCGGGTTGAACATCAGGAACAGCACGGCCTGTTGCGCGTTCGCGATGATCTTGCGGGTGTCGACCAGATCGGCGTACGCGATGGTCGGGGTGAACCACAACCGGACGCCGGCCTTGTCCACCTGCTGGTCGCGCGGCAGGGTGTTCGCCTGCTTCAGCGACGCGGGGGTGAGGTCGCCGGCCCCGCGCAACAGGTCCCATTGCGATCGGTACTGCGCGGCCAGTTGCGGGTCGTCGATCAGGACCGAGTTGTTGGCCTGCGTGCACAGGCCGGTCATCGTCCAGTTCTGGCTGCCGGTCCACACCCAGCGGGGCGATCCGTCGACGTCGCAGATCACCAGGAACTTGTTGTGGCCCAGGGCGCGTGGCGCGCACATCCGGTCGTGCACCTCGACCTGGCCGGCGACCAGGGCGGCGCGGGCGGCGGCGTTCTCGTCCTCGCCCTTGGTGTCCACGCTGCCGTTGGCGAGCACCAGGTGCGCCCGCGAACCGATCGCCAGCAGCGCATCCATCAGCTGCGGATCGTCCAACTCGAACAGTGCCGCATAGATCTCGCGCTTCTCGGCGGCCGCCTCGGCCAGCAGCGCGAACAACCGATCGCCGAGCGGACCGGCCAGATAGGATCGCAGCTTGTCGCCGGGCGTCGCGATCATCCGGTCGAGGTACTGATTTTGCAGGTCGTGATCGGTCACGCCGAGCCGCCGGGACACCCACTGCGAGGCCACGATCCCGCGGTTGAACAGCACCTCGACGCCCGGCGAGACCAGGTGCGACAGGGTCACCGGCTCGGTCCAGTCGCTCGCGGTGGCCGGGTCGGGGTGCAGGTTGTCCCGGTCCGGCCCGACCATCGGCAGCACCCGGTAGGCGAGCTCGTCGCCCGGCTGCGCCATGTAGTCGGTCCACTGGTACTTCTGGATCGGCCAGTTCGTCGAGGCACGCCGCTCGCCGTCGGCGGCCGGCTGCCCCGCGAAACCCACCCAGGTGCTGACCACTTCCTCGACCCCGTTGCGGCGCCGCAGCAGAGCGAACCCGCGGCACTGCGGGATGATCCCGTCCGGCTTCCACGCGATGAAGACGTCATCGCCGTTGTGATAGACCCTGACCTTCATGGCCGCCCCCAGCACTGCCGACAGTCATGATGGTCGCACGGGATCGGCGCAGGTCACCGGTCCATTTCCCGACAGGATCGATGCCCTCGAATACCGACGATGACCTTCATGGTGAGACCGTTCCGCCGGCGAGGTCCGCGTCCCGCCCCCGGACCGCTGTGGCGCACCGCACAGCCGGTTTCCGCTAGGTGCCTAATGGACCGGCGTGGATAGCTTTTCCGCAGGTCCGAAGGGGTATCCGAAGGGAAGCATTGACATGATCACAGTGGTGGGGGCAACCGGGAACGTCGGTGGGCCGCTGGTGCGGATGCTGGCCGAGCGCGGGGCGGACGTGACCGCGGTGTCCCGCCGGGCGCCGGACGTTGCGGGGCGGCACGTGCGGGCCGATCTGGCCGCGCCGGAGACGCTGCGGCCGGCCTTCGACGGGGCGGACGCGGTGTTCCTGATCGTGCCGGGCGCGGGCGGCGGGATCGACCCGCACGCCGTGGTCGACCGGGCGCGGGCTTCCGGCGTACGCCGGATGGTCCTGCTCTCGTCGCAGGCCGTGGCCACCCGGCCCGGCTCGGCGGCCTACGCGCCGATGCGCGCCCTCGAAGCGGCCGTCGAGAGGTCCGGCCTGGCCTGGACGCACCTGCGGGCGGGCGGCTTCGCCAGCAACGCGTACGCCTGGCTACCGGCCGTCCGAGAGCTCCGCACGGTCGCGGCGCCCTTCGGCGATGTCGGGCTGCCGATCGTCGACCCGCTGGACATCGCCGCGACGGCCGCGGCGGTGCTGCTCGGCGACGGGCACGACGGCCGGGCGTACGAGCTGACCGGGCCGGCGCTGAGCACGCCCCGGTCACGGGCCGCCGACCTCGCGTCCGCGCTCGGCACGCCGATCCGGTTCGCCGAGCAGACCCGCGCGCAGGCTCGCGAGCAGATGCTGCGCCTCATGCCGGCGCCGGTGGCCGACGGGACCCTCGAGATCCTCGGCGCGCCGACCGTGGACGAGCAGCGGGTCAGCCCGGACATCGAGAAGATCCTCGGCCGGGCGCCGGGACCGTTCGCGGCGTGGGCGGCCCGGCACGTGGCGGCGTTCCGCTGAGGTGCCGACGGCCCGCGGCTCTCCGCCGAGGTACAACTGATCGATGAGCGACGACGGCCCGATCGATGGCCCGATCGCGGCCTGCCCGATCGGGCCGGTCGTCGACCTCGTCTTCCGCCGGTGGACCACGCCCATCCTGCTCACCCTGCATCGCGACGGGCGGCTGCGCTTCGTCGAGCTGCACCGGCGGATCGGCGGGATCACCGCCAAGGTGCTCACCGAGCGGCTGCGCCGGCTCGAGCGGGACGGCCTGGTCACCAGGCACTACTTCGCCGAGGTCCCGCCCCGCGCCGAGTACGAGATCACCGAGCTGGCACGCAGCCTCGGCCCGGTCTTCGCCACGCTCGCCGCCTGGCAGGCCGAGCACCTGAGCGAGGTGGAGAAAGCCCGCCGCGGGTTCGAGGGGTGACGCAGGTCACTTTCGGGACGAATCCGCAGGAAGCCCTGCGTACGCGTCCGGATAGGACACTTGTCGGTCCCGAAGTTGTCGGACCCTCGCCGTAGTGTCCGTCGAGGTAACGGAGAGCCACCGTTCGTGACGACGGGAGCACGTCCGATGACGACGCTCGACCAAGACGCGGCCGCGGCGACCAGCCGCCGGCTGCGCACGCAGGAGGAAGTGGAGGCGCACATCCGCGCCATCTGCTTCAAGACCGGCCCACCGGCGCTGATCGGCGCCGAACTCGAATGGACCGTGCATCACACCGCGGCGCCCCGCGCGCCCCTCGACCGCGAAACCCTGCGGCAAGCCCTCGGCCGGCACGCCCCGGCCACCCTCGATCCCGGGCACCCGCCCGAGCCGACCGGGCATCCGCCCGAGCCGAGTGGGTACCCGCCCCAGCCGACCGGGCATCCACCCGAGTCGCCCGGGGATCCGCCCGAGCCACTGCCCGCCGGCGGCCAGATCACCATCGAGCCCGGCGGCCAGGTGGAGATCTCCTCGGCCCCGGCCCGATCGGTCGCCGCGCTGCACGCGGCCGTCACCGCCGATCTCACCACTCTCACCGCTCTGCTCGACGGCGCCGGGCTGCGCCTCGGCGAGCACGGCATCGACCCACACCGATCGCCCCGGCGGCTGCTGGACACCCCGCGGTACGCGGCGATGGAACGGGTCTTCGACGCCCGCGGCCGACACGGCCGGATCATGATGAGCAGCACCGCCGGTCTGCAGGTCTGCCTCGACGCGGGCACCCCGGCCGAGCTGCCCGCGCGCTGGCGGGCCGCGCTCGCGCTCGGGCCGCCGCTGCTCGCCCTGTTCGCCAACTCGTCCCGGCACGCCGGCCGGGACACCGGGCTCGCCTCGGCCCGGATGGCGGCGTGGTGGGGCATGGATCCCCGGCTCACCCACCCGCCGATCGGGCCACCGTCCGACCCGGCGGCCGCCTGGGTCCGCTATGCGCTGGCCGCACCGCTGATCTGCGTACGGCGCGGCGTCGCCTGCTGGGACCCGCCGCCCGGCGCGACGCTGGCCGACTGGCTGGCCGGGGCTCTGCCCGACCCGCCCACCGCCGCCGACGTCGACTACCACCTGTCGACGCTCTTCCCGCCGGTCCGGCCGCACGGCTACCTGGAGATCCGTTACCTGGACAGCCAGCCGGGCGACGAGTGGATCGCGCCGGTGGCCCTGCTCGCGGCGCTGTTCGCCGACCGGCGGACCACCGAGGCGGCGCTCGAGCTGGCCGGGCCGGTGGCCGGGTGCTGGCACACGGCGTACCGGTACGGGCTGGCCGACCCGCCGCTGCGCCGCGCCGCCACCGCGCTGGCCGACCTGGCCCACGGCCGGCTCGAGACCGGCCTGCCCGCCGGCGTCCGCACCCACATCACCGACACCGTCCAGCGGCGCCTGCGCGGCGCCGGCACCGCCGAGGAGCCGTCATGACCATCGAGACCGACCGCCCCCGCGGCGCCGGCACCATCCGGGAGCCGTGATGACCATCGAGACCGACCGCCCCCGCAGCGCCGCCACCCGGGAGCCGTGATGACCATCGAGACCGACCGCCTGCGTGACCGGGTCGCCGCCGAGCTCGGACGGGCCCGCGACCGCACCGTCCTGCTGACCGAGGCCGTCGACGACGGCGACCTGATCCGGCAGCACTCGCCGCTGATGTCGCCCCTGGTGTGGGATCTCGCCCACGTCGGCAACCAGGAGGAGCTGTGGCTCGTCCGGGACGTCGGCGGGCGCGAGCCGGTGCGCCGCGACATCGACGAGCTGTACGACGCGTTCAAGCATCCGCGCCGGGACCGGCCGCAACTGCCGCTGCTCGGTCCGGCCGAGGCCCGGCGGTACGTGGCGACCGTCCGGGACAAGGCGCTCGACGTGCTGACCCGCAGCCGGCTGGACGGTGCGCCGCTGGTCGACCAGGGGTTCGCGTTCGGCATGATCGTCCAGCACGAGCAGCAGCACGACGAGACCATGCTCGCCACCCATCAGCTGCGCCGCGGCGCGCCGGTGCTCGACGCGCCCGCGCCGCCGGCATCGTCCGGGCCGGTGACCGGGGAGGCCCTGATCCCGGCCGGCCCGTTCACCATGGGCACCAGCACCGAGCCGTGGGCGCTGGACAACGAGCGGCCGGCTCATCAGGTGGTGGTGCCGGCCTTCCGGATCGACCGGGCGCCGGTGACCAACGGCGCCTACGCCGAGTTCATCGACGACGGCGGGTACGACGACCCGCGCTGGTGGAGCGCCTCGGGATGGGCATACCGGCAGGCCGCGGGGATCGTCGCCCCGTCGCACTGGGAACGCGATGGCGACGCTTGGGCGTACACGAAATTCGGTCGCACCCAGCGGATCGTTCCCGACGAGCCGGTCGTGCACGTGAGCTTTTACGAGGCCGAGGCGTTCGCGGCCTGGGCGGGCAAACGGCTGCCGACCGAGGCCGAGTGGGAGAAGGCAGCCCGCTACGACCCGGCGACCGGGCGGTCCCGGCGGTATCCGTGGGGCGACGAGGAGCCCACGGCTGCGCAGGCGAACCTCGGACAGCGTCATCTGCGACCGGCCCCCGTCGGGGCGTACCCCTCCGGAGTCTCGCCGTTCGGGGTGCATCAGCTGATCGGGGACGTCTGGGAGTGGACGTCGACGGACTTCGCCGCTTACCCGGGGTTCGTGGCGTTTCCCTACCGGGAGTACTCGGAGGTGTTCTTCGGCCCGGAGTACAAGGTGCTGCGCGGCGGATCGTTCGGCACCGACCGGTCGGCCTGCCGGGGCACCTTCCGCAACTGGGACTATCCGATCCGGCGGCAGATCTTCAGCGGGTTCCGCTGTGCGCGGGACGCCTGATGTGCCGCCATCTGGCCTATCTCGGGCCGCCCGTGCCGCTGGCCTCGCTGGTGTTCGACCCGCCGCACTCGCTCGTGCATCAATCCTGGGCGCCGCGAGACATGCGCGGCGGCGGGACGATCAACGCGGACGGGTTCGGGGTCGGGTGGTACACCCCGGCCGGCCCCGTTCGGTACCGACGCGATACTCCGATATGGAGTGACGTCTCGCTCCCGGCGATCTCCCGCGCGACCTCCTCCGGCGCGGTCCTCGCGGCCGTGCGCAGTGCGACCGTCGGCATGCCGGTGGTGGAAACGGCCGCGGCGCCGTTCGGCGACGGGCCCTGGCTGTTCAGCCACAACGGGGTCGTCACCGGCTGGCCCGCGTCGGTCGCCAAGCTCGCCGGAACATTGCCACCCACGGACTTGTTGACGATGGACGCGCCGACCGATGCGGCGCTGCTGTGGGTCCTGGTCCGTGATCGGCTGCGGGCCGGCGCCTCGCTTGCCGAGGCGCTGGCCGGTGTGGTGGCCGAGGTGTCGCGGGCCGCGCCGGGCTCGCGGCTCAACTTGCTGCTCACCGACGGCGTGGCGCTCGCCGCCACGGCGGTTGGACACTCCTTGTCGTATATCTCCGATTTTTCGTTTATAACGGTCGCTTCCGAGCCGCTCGACGACCGCTCCGCCTGGCGTCCGGTCCCCGACGGGACCCTGCTGACCGCCACGGCCACCGACCTCACCCTTACTCCACTGGGAGAAGCATGAACGCGCCCGCGCTCGAAGTGCACATGGACGCCGACGACCTGGCCCGCACGCTGCGGGCCGACGTGATCGCCGGCCTCACCGCCGACTCGAAATGGCTACCGCCCAAGTGGTTCTACGACGCCCGGGGCAGCGAGCTGTTCGAGAAGATCACCGAGCTCGACGAGTACTACCCGACCCGCAGCGAGCGGCAGATCCTGCACGACCACGCGGCCGAGATCGCGTCGCACACCCGGGCGCGGTCGCTGCTCGAGCTCGGCTCCGGCTACTCCACCAAGACCCGGCTGCTGCTCGACGCGCTCACCGCGGCCGGCACGCTGGAGACGTTCGTCCCGATGGACGTGTCGCCGACCGCGCTGTCGGCGGCCGCGACGCGGATCACCGCCGACTACCCGGGGCTGCGGGTGCACAACATCGTCGGGGACTTCGCCCGGCATCTGAAGCACCTGCCGGACGGCGGGGACCGGCTGGTCGCGTTCCTCGGCGGCACGATCGGGAACCTGGTGCCGGAGGAGCGGGCCCAGTTCCTCGCCGACGTGCGCTCGGTCCTCGACCCGGGCGAGCATCTGCTGCTCGGCACCGACCTGGTGAAGAGCCCGCGGGTCGTGGTGCCGGCGTACGACGACGCGGACGGGGTGACCGCCGACTTCAACCGGAACGTGCTGCGGGTGCTCAACAGCAGCCTGGACGCGGATTTCGATCTGGACGGGTTCGCGCACGTCGCGCTCTGGGACGCGGACCGGGAGTGGATCGAGATGCGGTTGCGGGCCCGCTGGCCGATGCGGGTGACGATCCCGGGGGTGGGTCTCGTGGTCGACTTCGCGGCCGGCGAGGAGGTCCGCACCGAGGTGTCGGCGAAGTTCCGCCGGGACGGGGTGGACCGGGAGCTGGACGATGCCGGGTTCGCCCTCGACCACTGGTGGACCGACCGGGACGGGTTGTTCGCGGTCTCCCTCGCACGCGCGGTCTGAAGTTCGGGGCCGCCCCGCCCGGGGCGGCCCTAACTGCTCAGAACTCGCACCGGAGAGCCGGCGCGCCAGGCCACGACGTTCTCGACGACCTGCTCGTACCAGGTCCGGTAGGTGGCGTCGGTGACGTAGCCGAGGTGCGGCAGCAGCACGGTGTTCGGCGCGCCCCGCAGCGGGTTCTCGGCCGGCAACGGCTCGACGTCGTACACGTCCAGGCCCGCGCCCGCGATCGATCCCGCGGTCAGCGCGGTCACCAGCGCGGCCTCGTCCACGATCGGCCCGCGCGACGTGTTGACCAGGATCGCGCCCGGCTTCATCGCCGCGAGCTCGGCGGCGCCGACCAGACCGACCGTCCGCTCGCTCAGCTTGAGGTGGACGGTCAGCACGTCGCTCGCCGCGAACAGCTCATCCCGGCTCACCAGCGTCGCCCCGGCCGCCTCGGCCCGCTCCGGCGTGAGGTTCTCGCTCCACGCGATCACCCGCATGTCGAACGCCTGCCCGATCCGGGCCACCTGCGTGCCGAGCCGGCCCAGCCCGAGCACCCCCAGGGTGGTCCCGGCCAGATCGGTGCCGATCGTGGTCTGCCAGCGGCCCTCGCGCAGCGCCCGGTCCTCGGTCACCACCCGGCGCCGGCAGGCCAGGATCAGCGCCCAGGTGAGCTCGGCGGTGTTCCGCGCCGCCCCCGACGCGGTGCCGCACACCGTCACGCCGTGTGCCGCGGCCGCGGTCAGATCGATCGACGCGTTCGCCATCCCGGTGGTGATCAGCAGCCGAAGGTCCGGCGTTTTCGCGAAGATCTCGGCCCGGAACGGTGTGCGTTCGCGCATCGCCACCACGACCTCGGCGCCGCGCAGCGCCCGGGCCAGCTCGTCCACGCCGACGAGGTGCTCGTGCAGCACCTCGACCTCGGCGTCCGGCAGCGCGTCGAACGGGGCGTACGAGCGCGCGACCCGCTGATAGTCATCGAGCACGACGATCTTCATGTGGCCACCGTACGCGGGCCCGTGCTGTGTGGACCTACCCGGACGGGACAGCTAGGCGGAGCACTCCGGGGCGGCGTAGCGGCCGGTCTGCCGCGCGCTGCTGAGCACCTTGCCGCCGACCGTGATCGAGCAGGTCACCGCCCCGGTGCCGCCCTGCTTGCGCTGCGCGATGAGGACGAACCCGTGCGGCTCCCCGGTCACCTGGAAGGTGACCCGCCACGGCAGATCGATGCCGCCGCGGCTGACGATGGTGCCGTCCTGATCGGTGTACTGCACGCTGCCGATGTCCCCCGACCCCGCGGTCACCGCGTAGACGACGGTCACCGTCGCCGGCGCCGAGCCGGCCGAGGCGGTCGGTGCGGGAGCGGCGAGCGTGGGCGCGGGGCCGGGCGAGCGCGGCGAGCGCAACCCGAAACCGATCGCCGCGGCGAGAACGACCACGGCGGTCAGGGCGACCCATCGCCAGGGGAGCCGGCGGTGCGGGGCGTCCGCGGGGCCCATGTCGTCGGGGACGGGCGGTGACGGCCACGCAGCGGCGTCCAGCGGGGCTGCCTCGTGCCACGGATCAGACGGCGGAACCGGGCCGCCCCGATCGAGCTTCGTCACACCGCTCACGGTAGGCGCTCCCGGCAACACCGTCAGTACATCAACTGCTCCTCGGTGTTGAGAACAAGTCTTTGCATAGGTATCTTCTCATCATGGTGGAGAACCGGCCCCGTCTCCTGACCGACGTCGAGGCGCTCAAGGCGCTCGCTCACCCGCTGCGTCAGCAGCTGCTCACCCGGCTCCAGCGGCAGGGTCCGGCCACCTCGGCCGACCTGGCCACCGAGTTCGGCGCCGATCGGGGCGCGACCAGTTACCACCTGCGGCAGCTGGAGCGCTTCGGCTTCCTCGAGGAGGACACGGCCCGCTCGGCCGGCCGGCGCCGATACTGGCGAGCCATCCCCCAGGACCTGCGCCTGCCCCGCCGGGCAACCGACCCGCAGATCGCCGCCGCGGCCGACGAGGTGGGCCGGCAGTGGTTCGAGCGGTCGGGGCGCGAGTTGCTGGCCTACCTCACCGACCGCGACTCCTACGGCGACTTCTCGGACGCCGCCCAACACTCCTTCGGCGGCACGACGCTCACCGCCGAGGAACTCGCCCGGTTCGCCGAGGAATACCTCGCCTTGCTCTCCCGCTGGTACCGCGACCCGGATCAAGCCTCCCCCGGCGCACGGCACATCTCGGTGGTGTTCCACGCCTTTCCCACGCCGGAGATCCCGTGACCACTCCCCTGTGGCGCAACCGGGATTTCGTGGCGCTGTGGAGCGGCCAAGTCGTGTCGCAGCTCGGCGCCCAGATCAGCGGCACGGCGATGCCGCTGCTCGTGCTCGCGACCACCGGCTCCCCCGGCGACGCCGGCCTGGTCGCCGCCGCTGGATCGCTGCCGTTCCTGGTCGCCAACCTGCCGGCCGGCCCGCTCGTCGACCGTTGGAACCGGCACACCGTCCTGCTGGTCAGCGAGCTCACCGCGGCCGTGGCGGTGGTGAGTGTGCCGATCGCCGTCCTGGCGGGAGCGCTCACGGTCGCGCACCTGGCCGCGGTTGCGTTCGCGGTCGGTCTCTGCTCGGTCTTCTTCGGCCTCGCCGAGCGGGCGGCCCTCCCGCTGGTCGTCCCCGCCGGCCTCCTGCCCGCGGCGATCGCCCAGAACGAGGCCCGCACCCGCGGCGCCGGCCTGATCGGGCCGCCGCTCGGTGGACTGCTGTTCGCCGCGGGCCGAGCCGTACCGTTCCTGGTCGATTTCGCCTCGTTCCTGCTCTCCGCCCTTGCCCTGGTGCTGGTCCGCCGCGACCTGAAAGCACCCTCGCCGGCCCGGCCGCAGAACGACGCCGCCGCCCCCGCACCCGCCGAGCCAGCCGCCCCCGCCCCTGCACCCGCCGACCCGGCCGCCGGCCGCTCGGCGGACCGGCGGGAATCGCTCTGGCGAGCGACGCTCGACGGACTGCGGTGGATCTGGCGGCAGCCGCTGATCCGGATGACGATCGCGCTGCTCGCGGTCAGCAACCTGGTCTTCCAGGCGCTCGTGCTGATCCTGGTGGTGCTGGCCCACGAGCGCGGCTCGGCCTCGGTCGGCGTGCTGCTCGGCCTGTACAGCGCGGGCGGCCTGGCCGGCGCTCTGGCAGCGACGAAACTGCACCGCCACCTCACCGCCCGCCGGGTCGTCGTCGGGGTCACCTGGGTCTGGGCCGCGCTGCTCCCGCTCTTTCCCTTCACGACCAACCCGATACTGCTCGGCGTGCTCGGCGCCGCCTGCGCGTTCGTCGGTCCGCTGTGGAACGTCGTGCTGACGAGCTGCGCGGCCGTGCTCGTTCCCAACCATCTGCTCGGCCGCGTGACGAGCGCGGCCATGACGGTCACGTGGGGCGTCATGCCGCTGGCCTCGCTGATCGCCGGCTGCCTGCTGACCGCTCTCCCCCCGCACGCGGCGATCTGGCCGCTCGCCGCCCTCATGCTGGCCGCCGCGATCGCGGCGACCATCAGCCCCGCGGTCCGCCACGCGCCACCACTGCCGAGCGCCGGCCCGCAGCATCCGGCGGCGGCCACCGGTGGCGCCCCGCCGCTGCCGATCGATCCCGCACCGGTGCAACGCCTACGAAATGGCGTCCCAACCGTCGGCGACCGTGACGCCGGCGCGCCGGTCGGCAGCACGCCGCCTTAAGCCCGGCACGTTAGGCGCGACGCCTCAAGTGCGGCGGCGGGTGGTCTTGTCGGCGAGGGACGGCGGTTGATATCCGGCGTCGATCGGGTTCAGGTTCGTGCCGGGCGGGACGATCTCGTCGATCCGGTCGAGCACGTCCGGCGGCAGCGTCACCTCGCCGGCGCCCAGTTGTGACTCGAAATGCTCGATCGTGCGCGGCCCGATGATCGCCGAGGTGATCGCCGGGTGCGCGAGCACGAACCCGAGCGCCAGGTGGATCAGCGACAGGCCGGCCTCGTCGGCGAGTTTGGCCAGTTCGTCGACCGCTGCCAGCTTCGGGGCGTTGGCGGGGCGGGTCGGGTCGAACCGCTCGGGAAAGCGCGACGCCCGCGCGGAGATCGGCGCGTCCAGGCCCGAGTGGTAGCGCCCGGACAGGTATCCGCCGGCGAGCGGACTCCACGGCAGGACGGCGAGGCCGTAGCGGGCGGCCACCGGGAGCATCTCGCGCTCGATCCCCCGCACCAGGATCGAGTACGGCGGCTGCTCACTGACCACCCGCTCGCGACCGCGCCGCTCGGCGATCCACTGCCCCTCCACGATCGCCGACGGCTCGAACGTCGACGTGCCGAGGTAGCGGACCTTTCCCTGCCGGACGAGGTCGGTGAGCGCCCCGAGCGTCTCGTCGAAGTCGGTCTCCGGCTCGGGCCGGTGCACCTGGTACAGATCGATCCAGTCGGTCTGCAGACGACGGAGGCTGTTCTCCACCTCGGCGACGATCCACCGGCGCGAGTTCCCGCGCGTGTTGCGGCCCTCGCCGATCTGCCCGTGGAACTTGGTGGCCAGGAATACGTCGTCGCGGCGGCCGTGCAGCGCCTTGCCGACGATCACCTCGCTCTCGCCCTGCGAGTAGACGTCCGCGGTGTCGATCGCGTTGATCCCGGCGTCGAGGGCCCGGTGGATTATCCGGATGCCCTCGGCGTGATCGGGGTTGCCCGACTGACCGAAGTTCATCGCGCCGAGCGTCAGTGAGCTGATCTGCACGCCGGTGCGCCCGAACGGTCGGTACTGAACCATGCTGTTCCAGCCTCCCAGAAGCGACTACCTATCGAGGTATGTCAAGACTTTCACGGCTCGGCGTCCGGCGCGCGCCGCGACCGATCTCGATCGATCACGAGTTTCGGCCGTTCGTGCACGGGTACAGCCGCATTGGAGGTGACGTGATGAAGTTCGTGGTCAAGAGGACCAGCAACGGTGAGTTCCGGTTCAACATGGTGTCCACCAACGGCCAGGTCGTGGCGACCAGCGAGTCGTACAAGCAGAAGGCTTCGGCGCTGAACACGATCGCGTCGATCCAGAAGAACGCCGGCGGCGCCTCGGTCGACGACCAGACCGACTGATCCGGCCGTTCTCGGCCGTTCCCGGGGCGTCTCGGATCTGATCCGAGGCGCCCCGGGGCGGCCGTCATCGCAGACCCGCGGCCATCTCCATCAAGTGACCGAGCACGGCCTCGCCCGACGTGCGCAGACCGTCGTGCTCGTATTCGTTGGTGACCCAGGTGCGCACGTTGCCGACCGCCGCCGCCGTCTCCAGCGAAAGGCCCGCGTCGACGTACATGTCATCGAAGTAGACCGCGGCGAGCACCGGCACCTCGTTCGCGGCCAGCCGGGCGCGGTCGTAGAGCGGCGGCCAGTCGTCCGACGAGGCCAGAATGTCGGCGGCGCCGGCGAACGGGCGCAGCGCGGCGATCTGCTCGAACATCCAGGGGTACATCATCTCGCCGGTGAACAGCAGCGGATCGGCGTCCGCGGCGAAGGCCGGATGGCTGCCGAGAGCGCGCCAGGCGGCCCAGTTCGTCGGGCCGGTTCCCTGTCCGTAGCAGTACTCCTGCAGGGCGAACAGCGGCTGATCGATGAAGCCGGTCCGCGTCATCACCTCGTACCGGAAGCCGTCGGACAACTGCTCGCCGTGCCACGCGCCGTCGAGCAGCCAGCGAACCTGGGCGTATCCGTCGCTCATCCCGAAGGTGTTGCCGAGGAAGCGCAGCCGCTCGACGGTGAGCCGGTCGCCGTCGGGCAGTCGCACGTCGTCGGCGGCCAGGTGGTCGGCGATCCGGCGGACGGCCGCCGCGGCGCCCGGGAACGACGCGTAGAACTCGGCGTTCTTGGCCGCCACCCGCGGGTAGGTGCGCGCGTAGACCTGCTCGGCGGTCGCGGTCAGGCCCGGCAGACCGCCGGTCACGTAGCAGGTGCGCAGCCCGCCTGGCGCCATCGACAGATAGGTCATCGTGACGAGACCGCCGTAGCTCTGCCCGAGCGTGTCCCACCGGCCGCCGCCGGCCACCCGCTCGCGCAGGATTTCGGCGTCCGCGACGATGCTGTCCGCTCGGAACAGCCGCAGGTGGCCGGCCAGTTCCGCGGCCGACCGGCCGGCCGCCGTGCGGGCGGTGATCGGCGTGCTCCGGCCGGTTCCCCGCTGGTCGAGAAGCAACACCCGGTGGGTGCGCACGGCACGGGCGATCCAGCTCTCGGAGCGCACCGGACGCGGCGACTTCCCACCGGGGCCGCCCTGCAGGAAGAGCAGCCAGGGCAGATCGTCGCCGGCCCGGTCGGCGGCGACCACCTCACGGGCGAAGACCTCGATCGTGCCCTCGTCCGGTCGCTGGTGGTCGAGCGGCACGGTGACGGTGTGGTCGGTGAGGCGCAGTCCCGGGTGAGCGATCATGCACTCACCCTAGGAGAACGCCACATTCTCGTACCGCGAAGACCGCTTTACGATCCGGCGACCAGCTGCGAGATCTCCGCGCAGGAGGCCAGCACCACCGGCTTGAGCTCGCGCACGATCCGCTGCGCCGACCAGTCCCGGGCCTGCACCGCGAGGTTGACCCCGGCGATCACCCGGCCGTCCGGCCCGGTGATCGGCCCGGCGACCGATCGCAACCCGTACGCGAGCTCCTCGTCCTGCACCGCCCACCCCTGTTCGCGGATGTGGGCCAGTTCCGCACGCAGCTCGTCGAGCGACACCTTCGCGTTCGGCCCGTGCTGCGCCGGGAAGGACGCCTCGGTGACCTGCTCGGCGAGCACCTCCGGCTCGAGGTCGGCGAGCAGCAGCTTGCCGATCGACGTGTGCACGGCCGGCAGCGTCGAGCCCACCTGGATGTTGGCCGTGACCAGATCGGAGTTGCGCAGCCGCACCAGGTAGAGCACGCGATCGCCGGTCAGCACCGCGAGATTGACCGTCTCGCCGGTCTGCGCGGCCAGCTGTTGCAGGCGCGGCGTCGCCAGCTCCACCAGGTCGAGGCTGCGCAACGCGGCACCGCCCAGCGTCAGCACGCGTACGCCCGGCCGATAGTCACCGCCCGGCAGATGATCGAGATAGCCCTCGGAGGTGAGCGTCTGCACCACCCGGTAGGCGGTCGGCATCGGCAGCCCGGCCGCCTCGGCGAGGTCGGTGACCCGCCAGGTGGGCCGCTGCTCGGTGAAGAGACTGAGCAGTCGGAGCCCCTTGGCCAGGGCTTCGACCCGGTACTCCGGCTTCGCGTCCGCCATCGTGCTCCCCGCGACGAAGGTTGAGAACCATGAGCCTAGAGCCCGGCGCAACCGCAGCCTGGACAGGCCCAACCCCACCGTCTACGGTACTGGATAGTCGCTTTCGTGATGTGAGAATAGGAGCTGGAAAATGGCGGACTGGCTGGCGCTTACGGGTCGGCCGGCGCTCGTGGTCGGCGCGGGCGGCCTCGGCGGCGCGAGCGCGGTGAGCCTCGCCGCGCAGGGCGCCCGGGTGGCGCTGGCCGACCTCGACGAGGGCAAGCTCGACGCGGTGGCCCGCCAGGCCAAGGAGGCCGGCGGCGTCATCGAGACGATCCGCGGTGACCTGCGCGATCCCGCTCGCTGCCGGCAGGTGGTCGACGAGGCGGCCGCGCGGATCGGCGTACCGCAGGTGTTCCTGCACGCCGTCGGGCGCAACGTCCGCCGCCCGGTCCTCGATCTCACCGACGCCGACTGGCAGCAGCTGATGGAGCTGAACCTCTCCACCGCCTACTGGATGGGACAGCACGTCGGCCGTCTGATGGTCGGCGCCGGCTACGGCCGGATGGTTTTCATGTCCTCGGTGTCCGGCCTGCTCGCGCACGCCGACCACGCGCCGTACGCGGCGACCAAGGGCGGTCTCAATCAGCTCGTACGCGTGATGGCCCGGGAGTGGGCGGCGCGCGGCGTCACGGTGAACGCGATCGCGCCCGGTTACATCGAGACCGACCTGACCAAGGACCACCTCGACCGCAACGGCAACCGCGCCGCCCTCGAACGTCTCGTCCCGGCCCAACGCCTCGGCGTGCCGGAGGAGGTGGCCGACGCGGTCACCTTCCTCGCCTCCGATCGGGCCCGCTTCATCACCGGCCAAGTCCTCTACGTCGACGGCGGGCGCGTGCTCGTCTGAAAGGAAGCTCCCGTGGCTCTGCACCCCGTTCCCGTCCCCCGCCGCTTCGAGGGCCGATCGGTCGTCGTCACCGGGGCCGGCACCGGTTTCGGCGCCGAGATCGCCGTCCGCGCCGCGCAGGAGGGCGCCCGCATCGTCGGCGTGCACTACCGGTCGTCGAAGGCCGGCGCCGAGCAGACCGGCGACCGGGTCCGCGAGGCCGGCGCCGAGCCGGTGCTGCTGCAGGCCGACATCGCCGACTGGGCGCAGGTCAAGGCGCTCGCCGACGACGCCTTCCGGCAGCTCGGCGGCGTCGACGCGGTGATCAACAACGTCGGCGACGTGGCCCGCGAGCAGATGTCCTGGCGGGACATCACCGAGGAGTCGGTCGACCACGTGCTCGCCGTCGACATCAAGGGCACGATGGCGTGCGTCCACGAGTTCGGCGCCCGGATGCTCGACCAGGGCCACGGCGCGATCGTCAACATCGGATCGACCGTGATCGTCCGGGGCAGCGCCCGCGCCCCGCAGTACGCCGCGGCCAAATACGGCCTGCTCGGTCTCACCAAGTCGTACGCGCACGCGTTCGCTCCGATCGTGCGGGTCAACGTGTTCGCGCCCGGTTTCATCGAGACCGAGGCGACGCTGGGCCGCAAGGACTGGCGCGAGGGCCGCGGCGACCAGCTGCGCAGGATGACCCCGATGGGCCGCATCCCGGGCCCGGCCGAACTGGCCGGCACCGCTCTCTTCCTCGCCACCGACGATGCGTTCCACATGACCGGCGGGTACCTGGTCGCCGACGGCGGATACAACATGGTCGGCGCCTGATGACCGCGGTCCACCCCGTCGACCTCCCGTTGGCGGAGGCCCGGGCGTTGGTGCGCCGGGCGGTGGACAAGGCCGAGCAGTTGGGTCTGCGCGGCGCGATCGCGGTGGTCGGCGCGAGCGGTGCGCTGGTCACGGCCTCGCGGCTCGATCACGGCGGCCCCGGCGGCATGTGCCGGGCCCGCTCCAAGGCGTGGATCTCGGCGACCCAGCAGATCCCGAGCGCCGAGCACCTGCACCGGATGACCACCCTGCCCGCACCGATCAGCCGGGGCTTCGTGACCGCTTCCCCGGAGGCGCTCTTCCCCGGCGCGGGCGGCCTGCCGATCCGTGCCGGGGAGGTGGTCGTCGGCGGCATCTCCGCGTCCGGCGCGACGGTCAGCCCATTCCTGCCCGCCGGGGTGGCGCCCGAGGCGGTCTCGGCCGAGGGCGAGCCGGCCAACCCCGAAGACCTCCTTCTTGCGTACGCCTTGAGCACGCCCTACGCGGGACAGCACGGCGACGATCGCTCTCGCTGGCAGGCCCGGTTCGGCGATCTGACGGTCCCGCCCGACCGCAGCCTCGGCCTGAAACCGGCCCCGCCCGCGGTGCGGCAGAGCGAGCTCGACTGGGCCGTGGCGGTTTGCGATCGGGTGCTGGTCGCGGCCGCGGGTGCCGGTCTGCGGGTGAGTGTGGCCGTCGTCGACCGGGGCGGCGACCCGATCCAGCAGGACCGGATGGACCACGCGGTGGCCGGCGGCGTCGACGTCGCCCTGGCCACGGCGAGCGCGGCGGCGCGCTTCGGCGTCCCCAGCGACCAGCTCGCCGACTGGTATCCGGCCGCACAGCTCGCCGCGCTGCATCCGGCGCCGCTGCTGGCCGCGCCCGGCGGACTGCCGATCGTGCTCGACGGCCGGGTGGTCGGCGGCCTCGGCATCGGCGGCGCCGACCCGGCAACCTGCGCCACTCTGGCCAGGGCGGCGCTGTGACCCGGGCGCCCGGCGGTCCGCGCGCCGGCGGCGCCGGGGCGGCGCTGTGACCCGGGCGGCCGGCGGTCCGCGCGCCGGCGGCGCCGAGGCGGCGCGGTGATCCGGGTGGCCGTGCTCGGGTGCGGCGCGATCGGCAGCCTGTACGCCGCCCACCTCACCCGGGCGCCGGGCGTCGAGGTCTGGGCGGTCGACCCGTGGACCGAGCACATGACCGCGATCGCGCGGAACGGTCTGCGAGTGACCGGGCCGGCCGGCTTCACCGCTGCCGTGCACGCGCTGACCGACGCCGCCGGCCTGCCGCCCTGCGACTTCGGCATCGTGGCGACCAAGGCGCAGCACACCCGGGAGGCGGTCCGAGCCGCGCGGAAAGCGTTGTCGGCCGCCGCCGTGGTGAGCGTGCAGAACGGGGTCGGCAACGAGGAAACGATCGCCGAACTGATCCCCCGGGTCATCCGGGGCACGATCGTCACCGCCGGGGCGGTCACCGCGCCCGGCACCGTCCGCTACGACGCACCCGGCGACACCTGGATCGGGCCGTTCGAGCCGAGCCCGGCACGATCGGACGAGATCGCTCTGCTGGGCCGGCTGCTCGACGCCGGCGGCCTGACCACCCATGTGGTCGCCGACGCCCGGGGTCCGCAGTGGACGAAAGTCGTGTTCAACGCGGCCACCAGCCCGCTATCCGCGCTCACCGGGCTCACCGTGGGCGAGGTGTGCACCGATCCGGGACTGCGCCGAGAGGTCGAGCGCCTGATCGAGGAGGCGGAGAGCGTCTGCGACCGGGCGGGCATCGCGCTCACTCGTGATCCGCGCGAGGCGGTCGAGGAGGCGATCCGGGACGCGTACGCCCACAAACCCTCGATGCTGCAGGACGTGCTCGCCCGCCGGACCACCGAGATAGCCGTGCTCAACGGCGGCATCGCCGCCGAGGGCCGCCGGACCGGCGTGCCCACGCCCGCCCACGACGCGATGGTCGCTCTGCGGCGCTGGCCGGCTGTGTCTGCGGATCGCTGGTCACGCACGGCACGCCGACCTGGCCGGCGATCGTCGCGGCCCTCCTCCTCGGTTGTGTGGTCGGTGCCGTCAACGGCCTGATCACCCTTCGCGGCTTCAACCCGATCGTGGTCACGATCGGCACGCTGTCGGCGATGACCGGGCTCGCCTCGGTCCTCGTCGGCGGCTACACCATCCCCGGGCTGGACTCGCTCACCTTCATGGGCACCCAGCGCTACCTGGGCGTCCCGGCGCCGGTCTGGATCACCGCGGTGCTGTTCGCGGCCGGCACGGTGTTCCTGACCCGCACCCGGGACGGCATCCGCCTGATGGCGGTCGGCGGCAACCCCGAGGCGGTCCGCCGCTCCGGCATCCACGCCGACCGGTACAAGGTGCTCGGCTTCGTGATCAGCGGTTTCTGCGCGGCGCTCGGCGGCCTGGTGACCACGGCGCTGGTCACCGAGGCCAGCCCGGCGGCGAACGCGAGCATCATCTTCAACGCGCTGACCGCGGTCGCGCTGGCCGGTGTCTCGCTCGCCGGCGGGCGCGGGTCGCTGCCGCGGGTGCTGGTCGGCGCGCTCATCCTGGGCACCATCTCGAACGCGCTGACCCTCAAGGGCATCTCACCGTACTGGGGCACCGCGGTGACCGGCCTGCTGCTGCTCGGCTCGCTCGCGGTGGAGAAGTGGGTGTCCAGCACGGTCTCCAGGCGGCTCGTGCAGTCCGCCCACGCATCCGTCCACACCGGAACGAGGTGACCTCCCCCATGACTTCGCCATCAGTTCCAGCGCTCGAGTTGCGCGGCGTGGACATGCACTACGGCTACGTGCGAGCGCTCGACAGCATCGACATCGAGGTACACCAGGGCGAGGTGCTCGGCCTGCTCGGCGACAACGGCGCCGGCAAGTCGACCCTGCTCAAGGTGATGTCCGGCGTGCACCAGCCGACCTCCGGCGAGATCCGGGTGCACGGCGAGACGTCGACCTTCGCCTCGCCGGCCGACTCCACGCACGCCGGCATCCAGATGGTCTACCAGGACCTCGCGCTGGTCGACGCGCAGGACATCGCCACCAACCTCAACCTCGGCCGGGAGATCCTGCGCAAGGGTCCGCTCGGCTGGCTCGGCTTCGTCGACCACCGGGCGCAGCGCCGCCGGTCGACGGACGAGCTGGCGAAGCTCGGCGTCCGCACCGCGGCGATGACCCGGCCGGTGGAGATGCTCTCCGGCGGCCAGCGGCAGGTGGTCGCGCTCGCCCGCGGCGCGACGCGGGTGAACGGCGAGAAGAGCGGCATCCTGCTGCTCGACGAGCCGACCGCGGCGCTCGGCTACGAGCAGACCCAGCAGGTCCAGTCGCTGATCAGGAGCCTCGCCGAGCAGGGGGTGGCGTGCATCCTGGTCACGCACAACCTGCCCCTCGCGATGACCGTCTGCGATCGGATCGCGGTGCTCAACCGTGGCCGGAAGGTGGCCGACGTGCCGGTCGCGGAGACGGACAACGACCAGCTCGTCGGGTGGATCACCGGGGCGCGGCCGTCGATGTTCGGCTAGACGTCCGCGGCCTCTCCCTCGTCGAGGCGGCGGACCACCCCCTTGCCGCAGAACGCGGCGAGCATCCCGAAGTACTTGGCCGGGTCGGTGGTCTCGCCCTCGTGCATCGGCACCGCCGCCCGCGGGTCGACCGCCCGCACGTAGTCGACCGCCTCGGCCAGCTTGAGCCACGGCCCGTCCACCGCCACCGCCAGCACGTCCACTTCGGACGACGGCACGAGGAAGGAGTCGCCCGGATGGAAGAACGCTCCCTCGTCGATCAGGTACGCCGCGTTGCCGCACCCGGGCACATCACCGTAGACCGGCGCGTGCAGTCCGCCGAAGACGTCGACGGTGGTCGCGCCGAACCGCAGACGGTCGCCCGGCTCGACCACCGCGTGATCGGGCAGGCCCTCGACGGCGGACGCGGTGTCGACGTCGACGACCAGGCTCGCGCCCGGGTTCGCGGCGAGCAGCGCGGCCAGGCGGGTCACGTCCAGGTGATCCGGGTGCTGATGGGTGACGAGCACGGCGTCGAGGTCGCGTACGCCGGCGAAGTCGGACATCGTGCCCGGATCGAGCAGCAGGCGGGCGCCGGTCTCCACGAGGAGGCAGGCGTGGCCGAGATGGGTCAGCTTCACAGCGTCGCAGCATACTCTCGCATCGGGAACATCGTTTCCGTACAGCAAGAACGGTAGGCCTTCGATGGACGGACTCTTCCTCCGCGGCGAGGACGGATACGAGGAGGCTCGGATCGGCCGGGTCTTCAACCGGCGACGCCCTTCGCGGTACCCCGACGCGGTGCTGATCGCGGCCGACGCCGACGCGGTGGCCGAGGGCGTGCGGCTGGCCCGGTCCCGGGGCTGGCCGGTCGCGGTCCGCTCCGGCGGGCATTCCTGGGCGGTGTGGAGCGTGCGCGACAGTGGACTGCTCATCGACTTGCAGAAGCTCAACACGATGTCGTACGAGGCGGGAACGGGCATCGCCGTCGCGGGTCCGTCGGTGCGCGGCGGTGCGGAGTTGGCGCCCTTCCTCGCGTCGCACGGCCGGGCGTTCCCGGGCGGGCACTGCCCGACGGTCGGGATCGGCGGGTTCCTCCTTCAGGGCGGTCAGGGCTGGAACAGCCGATCGGTCGGGTGGGCCTGCGAGAGCGTCGTCGCCGTGGACGTCGTCACCGCCGACGGCGATCGGATCCGAGCGGACGCCAGGCAGAACAGCGACCTCTACTGGGCGGCGCGGGGCCGGCCCCGGGTTCCCGGCCATCGTGACCGCCTTCCACCTGCAGACCTACCCGGCGTACCCGCATGTGTGGCAGGACACCTGGACGTTCGCGCTCGCCGACGGCGGGACGCTGCTCGCCTGGATGCACGAGCTGCTGCCCCAGCTCGATCGGCGGGTCGAGCCGGTCATCGCGGCGACCCGGCTGCCGGACGTACCGCTCGACCCCGGGGTCCCGCATCCCGGCGGGACGGTCCTGCTGCTGCACACCACGGTGATGGCGTCGTCGCCGGAGGAGGCGGCGTCGATGCTGGCGGTCTTCGACGACGGGCCGCTCGCCGAGCGGCGGCTGGGACACGTGCGCGGGGCGACCAGCATCGAGGAGGAGAACCGGGCGCAGGCGGGGCAGAGCCCGGAGGGCTACCGGTACGCCGTCGACTGCACCTGGACCGACGCGCCGGCGTCGTCGCTGGCGCCGCCGCTGCTGCGGCTGTGGAGCGAGCTCGATACGGAACACTCCTTCTCGATCTGGTACGGATGGGCCCCGGACCGGCCGTTGCCGGACATGGCGTTCTCGGTCGAGGGGAACGTCTACATCGCCACGTACGCCATCTACGAGAACGCGGCGGACGACGAGAAGTACCGATCGTGGGTCCATTCGCGGACGGCAGCCCTCGGCGGCGCCGGCGTCTACCTGGGCGACACCGACTTCACCCGGCGCCAGGACCGTTTCGTATCGGACACGAACTTCGAACGCCTGTCGGCGGTTCGCGGGAAGTGGGATCCGGACGGCCGGTTCGTGTCCTACCTCTGCGCCGACCCGGCGAGGTTGAACAGCCGTGTCTGAGCCTCGCCTCGACCATGTCGGTCTCGCGGTGCACGACCTCGACGGGGCGGCCGCGTGGTACTGCGCCGCGTTCGGTTACGAGCGTGAGGTGATCCTGCGAGTCGACCCGATCGATCTCGACATCGTGATGCTGCGGCACGCCGCCCACGGCGACCGGCTCGAACTGCTGCACCGGCCCGGATCGTCCGCGGGCCTGCGAGCGGCGAACCCGGCCGAGGCGGCCCTGTCGGAGACGTTCGGCCACATCGCCTTTGCCGTCCGCGGCTTGGACGCGGCGTTCGCACGGGCGGTCGGGCTGGGCGCAAGGCCGGTGCTGACCCCGCAGCCGTCCCCGGAGAAGGGCGTGCGGATGGCCTTTGTGGCCGACCCCGAAGGAAACCTCGTCGAGCTTCTGGAGCGGCCATGAGCAAGGTTCTCGGACTCGGCGCGGGAACGGCCGGCGGCAGCGCGGAGATCGTGCTGCGCCTCGCGCTCGCGGCCACCGGCACCGAGGCCGAGTTGGTCCGGCTGGCGGATCTCGCCCTGACGGTGCAGAGCGATCTCGACTGGCTATGGGAGAAGCTCGTCGAATGTGACGCGCTGATCGTCAGCACGCCGATCATGAGCCGCACCATGGCGGCGGGCCTCAAGCTGCTGGTCGACCGCCTGCTCGGCCCGAACGCCGACGCCGCCATCATCGAGCAACTGGTCGCGGTGCGCCGGGCGGGCAACGAGCCGGCGGTGCCGTTCCGGGTCGACGAGCGGGTGCTCCGGCCGCGGGTGGCCGGCTTCCTCGCGGTCGGCGGATCGCTGACGCCGCAATGGAAGACGCTCGCCCTGCCGCTGATGCACACGCTGACGTTCTCCATGCACATCGCGGTGGTCGACCAGGTGGTCTTCGGCGGCGCCGGCACGCCCCGCTCGATCCTGCTCGACGACGACGCCCTCCGGCGGGCCACCCGGCTGGGCGCGAACGTGGCGAGCCAGCTCGGCAAGGCTCACGACGACGTTTCCTACCTCGGCGAACCCGGCCTCTGCCCGATGTGTCACTTGAGCGTGATCGAGCTGACCGGCGCCGACGTGGCCTGCGCGACCTGCGGCTGCCGGGGCACGCTCCGCGACGCCGGCCGGATCGATTGGACCGACCGAACGACCTCGGTGCTCTCGATGGACGAGAAACGGGCGCACGCCGCCGAGATTCAGGAGACTGCCGGGCGGCATCGGGAGCTTCGGCCGACCATCGCCGAGCGCGCGGCGGCGATCCCGGCGTTCGCGCCGGTGACGCCGCGATGACCGGGGCTGCGCAGGGTCTCCGGGTCGAACACCTCGATCAGCCGCTCGGGCTGCTCGAGCCGGCGCCGCGGCTCTCGTGGCAGCTGCCCGGAGGCACCGCACGGCAACTGGCCTACCGGCTGCGCGCCGACACCGGCTGGGACACCGGGAAGGTCACGAGCGACCGGTCGCTCCTGGTCGCGTACGCGGGAAAGGCGCTCGCGTCCGCGCAAAGAGTGACCTGGCAGGTGAAGGTCTGGAGCGATCTCGGCGAGCACGAGTGGTCGGAGCCGGCCTGCTGTCCACGTCCGACTGGACGGCGTCGTGGATCTCGCCGGACTCGCTCGTCCGGGGTGTCTTCGACGTCGCCACCGCCTACCTGTCGTATTCCGCCCGCTTGATGGCGCGGATCGCCGACGTGATCAGCCGTTCCCTGCTCGAACCGGCCCGGTGGGACGCGCTGGCCGATGCCGCCCGAAACGCGTGGCAGCGGGAGTTCATCGGCCCGGACGGGCGGCTCACGCCGGACACGCAGGCCAACCACGTGCGGGCGCTCGCGTTCGATCTGGTCCCGCCACCGCTGCGGGCCGCCGTGGCCGATCGCCTTGTCACGTTGGTCGAGGCGGCCGGCGTTCACTTGACGACCGGCTTCCTGGCCACCCCGGACCTGTTGCCGGTGCTGGCCGACGAGGGTCATTTCGACGTCGCGTACGCGCTGCTGCGGCAGGACACCCCGCCGTCCTGGCTGACGATGATCGACCGTGGCGCGACGACCATGTGGGAACGCTGGGACGGGGTGACCGCCGACGGGGTGGCTCACGAGTCGCTGAACCACTACGCCAAGGGCGCGGTCGTCTCCTATCTGCACCGGTACGTGGCGGGGCTCACCCCGATCGATCCCGCCTACCGGTCCTTCCGGGTCCAGCCCCGCCCCGGCGGGGCCTGACCTGGGCCCGGGCCGCGCACGAGTCGCCGTACGGCCGGATCGGGGTCCGCTGGTCGCGCACCGACGGCCGGTTCGACCTGTCCGTCTCGGTGCCGCCCGGCACCACGGCGACGGCGGTCCTGCCCGACGGCGCGGTCCATGCTCTCGAGCCCGGCGAGCATCATCTGAGGGCCTGACCGGCGGCGCGGACGCTTGCACCCCCACAGGTTCGGCCGATTTCGGCGGCGTAGCGTCGCCCGACGTGAACACGATCGAGGGTGTGCTGGTCTTCGCCGGAATTCCGCTGGCCGTGGTGGGCATCGTCTTCGGCGCGGTCTTCAGCACCACCCCGAAGCCGCCTCGCGACGAGTCGACCAAGGCCGAGCAGAAGAAGAACGAGAAGCCCTGATCAAGCCCGGCTGTCGCCACCGATCGCGCCACGTGTGGCGGTCCCGTCGAACGGCGGCATAGAATATTACTCATGGGTAACTTGGGACTTCAGGAAGCACTCGACGGGCGGTGGGCGGACGTGCGGCGGGCCGCCCGCGAGCAGCTCGCGGGAACGCACTTCGTGGCGGTGCCGGGTGAGACGCTCGAGCAGAGCCGGGAGCGGATCACGCGGCTCCTCCGGGAGCTCCCGGTCGAGTCGGGGGTCGGGGCGGGGTTTCCGGCCACCCATGGCGGCAGCGCCAACCCGGGCGGCGCGGCCGTCGCCGCCGAGATGCTGGCGCAGCTCGACCTGTCGCTGATGGTCAAGGCCGGCGTGCAGTGGGGGCTGTTCGGTGGCGCGGTGGTGGCGCTCGGCAACCGGCAGCAGCACGACGCCTACCTGCGCGACATCATCTCGACCGACCTGCTCGGCTGCTTCGCGATGACCGAGACGGGCCACGGCTCCGACGTGCAGCACCTGCGCACCACCTGCATGTACGATCCGGACACGCAGTCCTTCGATCTGCACACGCCGCACCAGGCCGCCCGCAAGGACTACATCGGCAACGCCGCGCGGGACGGGCGGATGGCGGTCGTGTTCGCACAGCTCATCACCGGCGGCCGGACGTACGGCGTGCACGCCTGGCTGGTGCCGATCAGAGACGGTCAGGGCGAGCCGCTTCCGGGCGTGACCATCGGCGACGACGGGCACAAGGCCGGCCTGCTCGGGGTGGACAACGGACGGCTCAGCTTCGACCACGTCCGCGTGCCACGCGAGATGCTGCTCGACCGGTACGGGCAGGTGGCACCGGACGGCACCTACTCGAGCCCGATCGACAACGACACTCGCCGCTTCTTCACCATGCTCGGGACGCTCGTCCGCGGCCGGGTCGTGGTCGGCGGTGCCGCGTCCGCGGCGACCAAGCAGGCACTGACCATCGCGGTGCGCTACGGCGAGGCCCGGCGGCAGTTCGCGGCGCCCGGCGAGCAGCGGGAAATCGTGATCAACGACTACCTCGCTCATCAACGGAAGTTGCTGATCCCGCTGGCCACGACGTACGCGCTGAGTTTCGCCCAGGAAGAACTGGTCAACGCCCTGCACGAGGTGCAGACCACGGACGGTGCGGTCGACGAGCACCGTCAGCGCGAGCTCGAGTCGCGGGCGGCCGGGCTGAAGGCCACGCAGACCTGGCACGCCACCCGGACGATCCAGGTCTGCCGCGAGGCGCTGGGCGGCGCCGGGTACCTCGCCGAGAACCGGCTCCCCGGGCTGAAGGCGGACACCGACGTGTTCACCACCTTCGAGGGCGACAACACGGTGCTGCTCCAGCTGGTCGCGAAGGGCCTGCTCACCGGCTTTCGGGACGCATTCGGATCGCTCGACGGCTGGGGGCGCACGACGTTCGTGGCCGAGCAGGTGCGCGAGATGGTGCTCGAACGGACGGCGGCGCGCTCGTTGATCCAGCGCCTGGTCGACGCCGTGCCCGGCCGGGACGAGGAGGTGGCGCTCACCGATCGCGGCTGGCACCTCAAGATGTTCGAGGACCGGGAGAAGCACCTGCTCGACGGCGCGATCCGGCGGCTGCGCGGGGGCGCGGCGAAGAAGCCGGAGCGATCGTTCGACATCTTCAACGACGTGCAGGACCACGTGCTCGAGGTGGCGTCCGCGCACGTCGACCGGGTCGTGTTGGAGGCGTTCGTGGCGGCGATCGCGCGCACGACCGATCCGTACGCACGCGATCTGCTTGCCAAGGTTTGCGACCTGTACGCGTTGAGCACCATCGAGGCGCACAAGGGGTGGTTCCTGGAGCACCAGCGACTCACCCCGGCCCGCGCGAAAGCGGTCACCGGCATGGTGAACGACCTGCTCAAGCAGCTGCGACCGGCCATGGCCGAGCTGGTCGACGCGTTCGCGATCCCGGACGAGTGGCTGGCGTGCGCGGCGCTGCGCGAGGAGCCGGGCCGTCAGGAGGTCATGGCGGACCACGATCTCCTGACGGCCACCCCCGAGCCGGTCGCGTCCGCGCGCTAGTTGCTTGCGCCGTCGCCGTTGCCGCCGTTGTTTCCGTTGTTGCCGCGGCCCGTCGCCCAGCCCCGGGCGCCGCGGGCCGCCGAGCCCGCGAGGTCGGCCGCGCCGCCGGCGGCCCGGCGGGCCAGCGTCACCAGCGGGTCGGACGAGTCCCGGAACTGATCGCGATAGCTGGCCGCGGCCGCCTTCACGTCGTCGGTCACCGACGCGTCCCGATCGTCGTCGCGGCGCGGGTAGTCGCCCTCGATGATGCGGGCGTACGCGCCCGAGTCCACCCAGCGGCGCAGCTCGGCGGCCCGGGCCACCGGGAACGGCTCGCTGTTGAACAGGGTCATGCCCAGCTTGTGCAGGCTGTCGCGCAGGTCGCCGCCGCCCTCGTACTCAGCGGCCTGCTCGAGGAACGCGGTGGTGTCGATCTGCGACAGGTCGCCACCGCCGGCCATCTTCATGAACAGCCGGATCGACGCGCCCTGGTCCTGCGCGGCGAGCAGGCCGGCCCGGTCGGCGGACAGCTCGGCCTTGCGCCACCACTCGTACATGGCCACGATGATGGCCCGCAGCGCGAGCGCGCCCATCGGGACCCAGCTGATGCTGGTGACCCACCGCGTCAGGATGGTGAGGATGGTCTGGTAGACCGCGTGGCCGCTGCGCACATGACCGATCTCGCGGCCGAGCAGCGTACGCAGCTCCTCGTCGTCGAGCTTGTCCACCGCGGCCGTGCTGATCACCACGAACGGCCGGTCCATACCGATCGCCTGCCCGCTGATGATCGGCGACTGGTGCACGTACAACTCGGGCGGCTCGGGCACGTCGAGCGTGCGCGCGGCCTCGGTGAAGCGCTGGTAGACCCGTGGGTACTGCCGGTGGTCGACCCGGATCGCGCCGGCCAGGTACTGCAGGCGGAACCCCCGCTCGTTCCACATGCCGAAGAACGCCTTCACCAGGTCGTCGAAGCCGCGCAGCTCCCGCAGCGCGGTGAGCGCGCCGCGATCGGCCGGATGCTCCCATGCCCGCGAACTGATGCCGGTCAGCGTGACCCGCTGACGTTCCGGCCGATTCTCCCCGTCGTTCGTCATCGTGACCCTCCGTCTCGTCGGGATAAGAGCCTTCCCGACCGGCCGCCCTCGCACATCGGCCCACGGCCGGGATTCGGACCCGCCCGCTACGACTTTCGGCCGATGCCGCCGGAGCCTACAAAACGGTCACAACCGCTCCCGCCGATCGCCCGCCGAGGGATCCATTCACCATGCTGACGGCCAGGGCGACCGCTGTCTAGAACACGTTCCACCGAGGGCGCCGCGGCACTGTCCTGTTCGGACGGCACCGCGGGTCAGAGCCAGGCGCTCGTGTCCAGGCGGCCGGTGGTGCCGAGGTCCATCGGGACGGGCAGGTTCACGATCTGGCGTGGCGCGCCCTGGACCGGCGCGACCGAGAGGGCGACGCCGGTGACCGCAGTGCCCTCGGTGACCGTGTTGTGCCAGGACAGGACGGCCATCGCACCTTCGCCCGGCCGCACGTTGATCCGGCGTGGGTCTGCGGTGTAGTGAACGCTCGGTCCGACCGTGACCTTCAGCGGCTGCAGGCGCTCGTCGAGGACGACGATGTCGGGGCGGCCCTGGAGCAGGTAGCTGGTGTCGCCGCAGCGACGCAGCGTCAGCGTCATCTCGCGATAACCTGCGGCCGCGTCGCCCCGATCGGCGGTGATCAGCACACCGGGCGCCGGGCAGTCGGCGGAAGCCGCCGAGGCCGATGCGGGCGCGCTTGCGGTGGGCGACGTGGGCTCGGAGGCGGGAGCCCCCGTGCAGGCGGCGGTCGCCAGGGCGGCGATCAAGGTCAGGACTCGGCTGGCTCGCATGTTCATCGATCTTGCCGCGGGGAGGCAAGCAAATCTCGGAGAGCGCTCCGGGCGACCGTGATCTGCCTCGGCTTCGGCCGACCGGCGGCACGTCGAGGATCGCGAACGGTTGCCGTACCTGCACAACCGGATCGCTCGGCCAGACCGTGCACCTGCCGGCTTTGGTATGACAGTCCCAGAAACGGCCCGCGCTCAGCAGCGCGCCTCGGCGGCGACCGCTCGACCGTGTGCGCGGACCGGTGCTATCCGCGCCCGGCCGCGGCCGCGGCGGTCTCCTCGGCGACCAGATCGAAATTGATCTGCGCGCCGGCCAGGGCGCCCTGCGCGGCCGCGGCACTCACCTGGGCGGACAGGTCGGTGACGTTGCCGGCCGCCCACACACCGGGAACCTCGGTGCGGCCGGTTGCGTCGGCCGGGACGTGCTCGCCCATGCCGGACGGATGGTTGATCGGTTTGAGACCAAGTCCGCTCAGAAAGCCGCCCCGGGCGACCATCCTGGTCGCCACCGCGATCGCCTGCCGCGGGAAGAACTGCCCCGACCGCAGATGGACGCCGCCCTCCGCGACGCGGTCCACCTCGCCCGGCACGACGGTGATGCCGCGGGCGGCCAGCTGCTCCGCCTGCTCGTCGGAGAGGTCCGGCTGACGGTGCAGAAAGAACAGCACGTCGTCGCTGAGCTGCCGGAACAGCAGCGCCTGATGGACCGACATCGGCCCGGTCGCGAGCACGCCGACGGCCCGGTCGCGGATCTCCCAGCCGTGGCAGTACGGGCAGTGCACCACGTCGTGGCCCCAGCCCTCGCGCAGGCCGGGCACCTCGGGCAGTTCGTCGACCAGGCCCGTGGTGACCAGCAGCCGCCCGGCCCGGATCCGGCGCCCGCCGGCCATCTCGACCGCGAAGCCGTCGCCGTCCCGGACCGCGCTCGCGACCTCGCCATCGACGATCTCGCCACCGTAGCCGCGCACCTCCTCGCGGCCGTGGGCGACCAGGTCGAGCGGGCTCATGCCCTCGCGGCCGAGCAGTCCGTGCACCCCGTCGGCGGGCGCATTGCGCGGCTGCCCGGCGTCGATCACCAGCACGCGGCGGCGGGAGCGGGCGAGCATCAGAGCGCCGCTCAGGCCCGCCGCACCGCCACCGATCACGATCACCTCGTACGCATCAGTCATGCGACGACCATGCCCGCGTTCGCTCCGGACCGGCGAGGAACTTTGCCGAACCGGCAAGGCCGGGAACCAGGCCGAACCGGTCACGTGCAGGAGAGGATTTGTCGGAAATCGAGCGGTTCGGCCGGTGCCCGCATATAACGAGAGGTGGTCATCACCACCGCGCTATCCGAGGAGCTCGCATGACCGCAGTCGCCCCGCGCCCGGTAGCCACCCGGCCGTACCCGGTCCGGCGGCAGGTCAAGGGTTCGGCGCTGGCCCGGATCCTGCGCACGACGGACGCGAAGCAGATCGGGATCATGTACATGATCACGTCGGTCGTGTACTACGTGGTCGGCGGGTTCCTCGCCCTGCTCATGCGCACCGAACTGGCCCGGCCCGGCATGCAGTTCCTGTCCCCCGAGCAGTTCAACCAGCTGTTCACCATGCACGGCACGATCATGCTGCTGTTCTTCGCGACGCCGATCGTGTTCGCCTTCGCCAACTTCGTGGTGCCGATCCAGATCGGCGCCCCGGACGTCTCGTTTCCGCGCTTGAACGCTCTCGCCTACTGGCTGTACCTGTTCGGCACGCTGATCGCGATGGCCGGCTTCGTCACCCCGGGCGGGGCGGCCGACTTCGGCTGGTTCGCGTACGCGCCGCTGAGCGACTCGCTGAACTCCCCCGGCGTCGGCGGGAACATGTGGGTGGTCGGCCTGGCCATCGGCGGTCTCGGCACGATCCTCGGCGCGGTCAACATGATCACCACGATCCTGACCCTGCGCGCGCCCGGCATGACCATGTTCCGGATGCCGATCATGACGTGGAACATCCTGGTCACCAGCCTCCTGGTGATCCTGATCTTCCCGTTCCTGGCCGCGGCCCTGTTCGCCCTCGCCGCCGACCGCATCCTCGACGCGCAGGTGTTCAACGTGAATACCGGCGGCCCGATGCTCTGGCAGCATCTGTTCTGGTTCTTCGGCCACCCCGAGGTGTATGTCATCGCCCTGCCGTTCTTCGGCATCATCACCGAGGTCGTGCCGGTCTTCAGCCGCAAGCCGGTGTTCGGCTACAAGGGT
>NZ_JAOSZE010000043.1 GCF_025630775.1 Actinoplanes sp. KI2 | reverse complement strand
CTAAGCCCGAGGCCATCTGCTTTCCTGCCATCGGGACGAGCCGACCCTCAAGGTCAACCTCACCGTCACCCTCAACCCTCGACCTCAAGTTGAGATTCACCCCTCTCATCACCCGCGACGCGGCCTTCGGCGGGCGGGTCGTCGCAGCCCCGAACGCCCGCAACCGTCGAACCCCCGCAACCCTCGAACCCCCGCAACGCCGGAGCACCGCTGCCGCCACCGCGCAGAAGCGCCACAGCCCCCACCGCGCAGGAACACCGCAGCCCCACCGCGCAGGAGCACCACAGCCCCCACCGCGCAGGAACACCGCAGCCCCACCGCGCAGGAGCACCACAGCCCCCAGCGCGCCGGAGACCGCAGCCCTGCCTTGCCGTGCGCTGCGGTGCCGGAGCACCGCACTGCAGGGCGCCGCAACGCCAAGCACCGCACCCAGACACACAACTCGCTCCGTCTGAGCGCCACAGCCGCCGAGCACCGCAACTCCCAGCGCCGCCGGCCCAGCGCATCGCAGCCTCCCAGCCCCGCAGCGCGGGAGCGCCGGACCTGCGGAAGGGTGGCCCGGGTCGTCCGGGCTGAACTCGACGCCTCACGCGACCGACAACTGTTGGCTACCTCCGCGTGGCAGTGTCTGGGGTCATGGAGCTTCGAAACGGGATCGGGCTGCGACCGCTGGGAACCACGCCGGCCGAGTTCGAGCAGGACATGCTGAGCAACCTCTACTACCGGCGTGGCACCACCGTGGAATCGGCGAGCGCGCAGGACGCGTACGAGAGCCTGGCGCTCACCGTGCGGGACCGGCTCGCGGCCCGGCGGGCACGGACGGCCGCCGCACAATTCGCGGCGAATCCGCGCTGGGTCTACTACCTCTCCGCCGAGTATCTGCTGGGCCGCCAGCTCGAGCAGAATCTGCTCTACTCGGACACCGGCGAGGTCGCGGCGGCCGCGCTCAAGACGCTGGGGCTCTCGCCCGACGAGGTGGAAGAGCTCGACGTCGAGCCCGGCCTGGGCAACGGCGGCCTGGGCCGGCTCGCCGCCTGCCTGCTCGACGCCATGGCTACGCTTGACATCCCCGCAGTCGGCTACGGCATCCGCTACGACTTCGGCATCTTCAAGCAGGCCTTCACCGACGGCGCGCAGGTGGAAAAGCCGGACGATTGGGCGTTCCAGGGCAACCCGTGGGAGTTCCCCGCCCCGGACGACCGCCAGACCGTCTTCTTCTACGGCCACACCGAGCGCGACGCCGACGGCAACACCACCTGGGTGCCCGGCGAGGTCGTGCTCGGCGAGCCCAGCCACATGCTCGTGCCGGGCTACGGCACCGAAACGGTCAACATCGTCCGGTTGTGGAGCGCCCGCGGCAGCGAGTCGTCGTTCGACCTCTCCCGCTTCTCGGCCGGGCAGTACGCCGAGGCCGTCGCGGCGGCGGTCGAGGCGGAGACCATCAGCAAGGTGCTCTACCCCGACGACAGCACCCAACGAGGCCGAGAACTGCGCCTCAAGCAGCAGTACTTCCTGGTCTCGTGCGCGCTGCGGGACATCATCCGCCGTTTCCGGCTGCGCAACTCGTCCTGGACCGACTTCGCCGACAAGACAGCGATTCAGCTCAACGACACCCACCCCACGTTGGCGATTCCCGAGCTGATGCGACTGCTGGTGGACGAGGAGCGGCTGTCCTGGGACGAAGCGTGGTCGATCACCCAGCGCACCTTCGCGTACACCTGCCACACTCTGCTGCCGGAAGCCCTGGAGACCTGGCCGGTAACGCTCTTCGAGCGCCTCCTCCCCCGCCACCTCGAGATCATTTACCTGATCAACGAGGGGCTTCTCGCGAAGGTCCGCACCCGCTTCCCGAACGACCTTGATCGTGTACGCCGCATGTCGCTCATCCAGGAAGAGCCGGAGCGCCGGGTACGGATGGCGAACCTCGCCTGCGCCGGCACCAGCGCGGTCAACGGCGTCGCGGAGCTCCACTCCCGTCTGCTGGCCGAGACCACCCTGCGCGACTTCGCCGAGCTGTGGCCCGCGAAGTTCCGCAACGTCACCAACGGCGTCTCGCCCCGCCGCTTCGTCCGGCTCGCGAACCCCACCCTCGCCGACCTGATCACCTCGTCGCTGGGCGGCTCCGGCTGGATCAACGACCTGGAACGGCTCGACGGCCTCGCCGAGCTGGCCGATGACCCCGAGTTCCGCGCCCGCTGGCGAGAGATCAAACGCGCCAACAAGGTACGCCTGGGCCTCGGCGACCCGGACTCGTTGACCGACGTGATGGTCAAGCGGTTCCACGAGTACAAGCGGCAGCAGCTCAAGCTCCTGCACGTGATCACGCAGTACCACCGCATCAAGAACAACCCCGGCGCCTCGTACGTGCCGCGCACGGTGCTCTTCGCCGGCAAGGCGGCTCCCGCCTACCACGCCGCCAAGTCGATCATCCGGCTCATCAACGCGGTCGCGGCCGTCATCGACGCCGACCCAGCGGTCTCCCCGTACCTCAAGGTGGTCTTCCCGCCGAACTACAACGTGACCCTCGGCGAGCTCATCATCCCCGCCGCCGACCTGAGCGAGCAGATCTCGCTGGCCGGCAAGGAGGCCTCCGGCACCGGCAACATGAAACTCGCCCTGAACGGCGCGATCACGATCGGCACCCTCGACGGGGCGAACATCGAGATCCGCGACCGGGTCGGCGCCGAGAACTTCTTCCTGTTCGGCCTGGACACTCCCGGCGTGACCGAGCTGAAGTCCACGGGTTACCACCCACGCGGCTACTACGCCTGGGACGACGAGCTGCGAGCCGCCCTCGACGCGATCGCCGCCGGCGCCTTCGGCGGCGTGGGTCAGGAGGTCGCAGCCTCCCTGCTGGACCACGACGAATACCTGACCCTCGCCGACTACCGCGCCTACATCGACTGCCAGGCCGAGGTGGACCGCGCCTGGCAGGACCAGGACCGCTGGACCCGCGCCTCGATCCTGAACACGGCCCGCACCGGCTTCTTCTCCGCCGACCGCACGGTCCGCGACTACCTCTCCACCATCTGGCACGTGGATCCGATCCGAGTCAGCCACCCCTGACCCCTGCACCGCACGGTCCGCGGCTACCCCGCCACCATCTGCCGACCGTCCTGCTGTCGGGGTCGACCGGCCACGCGCAGGACGTTCTGCTCGGTCAGGCCTGCGTCGGGCGGGCACGTGAACCCGGTCCGGGTCACCCACGCCTGGCCACGGTGCCGCACTGCGGCGCGCCCGCGCCGCGCGCGACAACGCCCTCACCGCGAGAGACAACGCCCTCACCGCGGGAGACAACGCCCGCACCGCGGGAGACAACGCCCGCGCCGCGGGAGACATCAATCGCGCCGCGGGAGACATCACTCGCGCCGCGGGGCGGCCGATCATGGTGTGCATCTCAGGCGTCCCGGCGTCGTAGGGCGACGTAGCCCGCCAGCAGAGAGATGGCTGTCCAGAGGGCCATGATGCCGAGGCCCAGCCAAGGCCCGTACGGCCGGCCGAACCGTGGATCGCCGGCCGGGCCGGTGAGGTGCATGACGACCATGCCGGCCTGGTCGGGCAGATACTGCGCCACGGCCTTCACCCTCGGCACGTTGCCCAGGCCCTGCGACCCCAGGAACAGCAGCGGCAGGAGCACCGCGAGGGTAGGAATCGATCCGCGCAACAGCATGGCGACGCCTGTGGCAAACAGGTAGATCAGTGCCAGGTACAGGCAGGCCCCAAGGGCCGCCTCCGGCGTTCCCGCGGAGGTGAACGCGGTGCCGTGCGGACCCAGGCCGACCTGCGCGGCGATGAAGGTGAGCGGGACGGTCACCGCAGCAACCGCGCCGCCGAGTAAGCCCCCGGCCAGCACCTTGCCGGCGTAGAAGAGGCCACGTCGAGGCACTGCGGTCAACGACGTACTTATCGTGCCGCTCGAATACTCGCCGGTGACCACGAACGCGGCCAACACGACCAGGGCCAATTGACCCAGGGTGAGGCTGTAGAAGGTGGCGAACAGCGGATCGAAGCTCGCCCGGGCGTCCGCGGTCATCTCGTCGAAGCCGGCGCGGAAGCTCGATCCGACCAGGTAGGCCAGGCCGACACTCAGCGCGATCGCCGACGCTAGCGTCCAGATCGTCGACCGCAACGAGCGGATTTTTATCCACTCGGCGGTGAGCAGGGCGATCATCGGCGATCACCGCCCGCCCGGTGCACGGTCGATTCCTCGGTGAGCGAGAGATACGCGTCTTCGAGAGTGGTGAAGCCCTCGCTGCTGATCAGCTCGCCGACCGTGGTGTCCGTCAGGAGACGGCCGCGGCCGATGATGACGAGCCGATCGGCGGTCAGCTCCATCTCGCTCATCAGATGGCTGGAGATCAGCACCGTGCGGCCCTCGGCGGCAAGGGAACGCATCAGCTCTCGGACCCAGCGGACGCCCTGCGGGTCAAGGCCGTTCACCGGCTCGTCAAAGATCAGGACACCCGGGTCGCCGAGCAGGGCTGCCGCTATGCCGAGCCGTTGTCGCATGCCGAGCGAATAGCGCCCGACTCGACGCCTGGCCACATCGGTGAGGCCGACCTGGTCGAGCGCGGCCGTGACTCGGCCCGTCCCGATGCCGTTGGTGCGGGCCAGCCAGCGCAGATGCTCGACCGCGGAGCGGCCGGGGTGCACCGTATTTGCATCGAGCAGGGCGCCGACCTCGCGAAGCGGGTGGTTGAAGGAAGAGTAGGCCCGGCCCTTGACCAGGGCCGTGCCGGCGGTCGGCGCGGCCAGACCCAGCACGACGCGCATGGTGGTGGTCTTGCCCGCGCCGTTCGGGCCGAGGAAGCCGGTAACCATGCCCGGCTCGACGGTGAAGGAGAGCTCGTCGACGGCAACCGCGTTGCGGTACCGCTTGGTCAGCTCGTTGACCTCGATCACGACGGCTACGATGCCGCAGCGCGGCGCCGGACACATCGGACCACGGTCCCTCATACCGTAGTCCGAGGCGCCTGTCGGCCGCCGCGGCTACCCTGGCCGCCGTGGACCGCATCCCCCGGCTGAGCAGCCGCAAGCTGATCGCGTTCGACGGCCTGGCCGCGATCGCGTATCTGGTGCTGTTCGCCCCCACCGCGGTCGGCGATGCTGGTCTACCCACGCGGGTTTCCGTCCCGCTCATGGTGGTGATCGGGATGCCGCTCGCCCTGCGCCGGGTGTGGCCGGCGCCCGTCTTCATGGCTGTCCTCGCCGCCTCGGTGGGCGCGCTGATCCTTGGAGTGCTGGCCGATCCCTTCGTCGCGGCCTCCTTCGCGCTCTATCCGGTCGGTCTCGCCGCCGGCCGCTCCCGGCTGTCCATCAACCTGACCGGCGGGATCGCAATCGTCATCCTGGTCGTCGGCTCGGTGGCCGGCACCCCCTACGGCGCTTCGCCCCGGCTGCGCACCGCCGTGCTTGGCGTCGGTTTCCTGGCCGGTGCCTGGACCGCGGGCCAGGCCGTGCGGGCGCGCCGGGCGGAGTCTGCCCGCGCCGCCGCTGAGCTGGCCGACCGTGCCGTCGCCGAGGAACGGCTGCGGATCGCGCGGGAGCTGCACGACGTGGTCGCCCACAGCATGAGCATCATCGCCGTGCAGGCCGGCACCGCCAACCACGTGATGGCCGTACGCCCCACCGAGGCGCAGGAGGCGTTGCGCGCGATCGAGTCCACGAGCCGGACCGCCCTCACCGAGATGCGGCAGCTGCTCGGGGTGCTGCGATCCGGGGCGCGGGGCGTCGAGTTCGCCCCGCTGCCCGGCCCGTCCGGCCTGCCGACGCTGGTGCGACGGGCCGAGGAGGCGGGCGTGCGGGTCAGGCTCGACCTGCGCGGCACCGAGACGTTGCCCGGGGGCATGGCCCTGTCGATCTACCGGATAGTTCAGGAGGCTCTGACCAATGTTGTTCGTCATGCCGCACCCACCAGCTGCGAGATCTCAGTGACCGTCGAGGCTGGAGAGGTCCGCATCGAGGTGACCGACGACGGCCGGCAGGTCGGCCCGAGGGCGGACGACCGACGCGCCAGCCCAAGCGCGGACAACCAGCGCGCCAGCCCCGGCGCGGACAACCGACGCGCGAGCCCAGGCGCGGACAACCAGCACGCCGGCCCAAGCGCGGACAACCGATGCGCCAGCCCAAGCGCGGACCACCAGAACGCCAGCCCAAGCCCGAACAACCAGCGCGCCAGCCCAAGCGCCGACGACCGGGCTCAGGCTCGGATGTCTCCGGGCGGACGGGTCGGGCACGGACTGATCGGGATGCGGGAGCGGGTGTTGATGTATGGCGGGTCGTTCCAGGCCGGGCCGCGACCGGAGGGTGGGTTTGCCGTGTCCGCACGCCTACCCTGTGCATCGTGAACGGGCCGATTCGCGTGCTTATCGCCGACGACCTCACTCTGGTTCGGCATAGCTTCCGCTTGCTCGTGGAGACAGCGCCCGACATGGAGGCAGTCGGCGAAGCCGGCAACGGGGTCGAGGCGGTCGCACTCGCGGCCGGCGTTCGGCCCGATGTGGTGCTGATGGATATTCGAATGCCGGAAATGGACGGCATCGAGGCTACCCGGCGCATCTGCTCGGCACGGGCGCCCGGGTGTGGGCCGCGGGTGCTGGTGCTGACCACGTTCGATCTGGACGAGTATGTGTACGGCGCGCTCCGCGCGGGGGCCAGCGGCTTCCTGCTCAAGGACGCGCCACCGGCCGATCTGCTCTACGGCATTCGCGTCGTCGCGGGCGGCGAGAGTCTGCTGGCGCCGACCGTGACGAGCCGGTTGATTTCCGAGTACGCGCGGAATTTGCCGCCGGTCCGCCCGGTCGGCCGTGAGATCGAGGGGCTGACCGATCGCGAGCGCGATGTGCTGCTGCTGATCGCGCGCGGCCTGTCCAATCCGGAGATCGGCGACCACCTCAACCTTCGGCAGACCACGGTCAAAACGCACATCGGGCACCTGCTCGCCAAACTCAACGCCCGCGACCGAGCCCAGCTGGTGATCGCCGCATACGAGTCCGGTCTGGTGGTTCCGGCCCCCAGTTGAGACTGAGTATCGAGGAGGAATCTGGAGCAGATTTCGACGATGGTGGAACGGGCCGCTGCCGCCGCCAGCGGCATCCGACTCGAGACGCACCCGGCCGCGCTGGCGCCGTCAATGGCTGACGCGGCACCGGCCCGGGCGGTCGCGGGCCGGTGCCGTCGCAACCCGGGGCGGTCGCTGGCCGTGCGGCCGCCGGGAGCCGGTGCCGTCGCCAGCGGGGCCGCCGCAAGCCGGGGCGGTCGCCGGCCGTGCGGCCGCCGGGAGCCGGTGCCGTCGCCAGCGGGGCCGCCGCAAGCCCGGAGCGCTCGCGAGCCGGTGCCGCCGCAAGCCCGGAGCGCTCGCGAGCCGGTGCCGCCGCGAGCCGGAGCGCTCGCGAGCCGGTGCCGCCGCGAGCCGGAGCGCTCGCGAGCCGGTGCCGCCGCGAGCCGGAGCGCTCACGAGCCGGTGCCGCCGCGAGCCGGAGCGCTCACGAGCCGGTGCCGCCGCGGCCGGAGCGCTCACGAGCCGGTGCCGCCGCCGGCCGGGGCGGTCGCCGACCGGGGCGGTCGCCGGCCGCGGCGGTCGCCGGCCGGGGCGGTTATGGGGTGTTGCAGGTGATGGTGGCTGTGGCTGGTGTGCCGGATCCGGTGTAGCCGAATGTAGTGGTGGCGTTGGCTGGTAGTGAGCCGTTCCAGGAGGCGTTGTGGACGGTCACGGTTGAGCCGCTGGTGGTGTATGTGCCGTTCCAGAGTTGGGTTACCTGCTCGCCGTTGGTGAAGGTCCACTTGGCGGTCCAGGTGGAGATCGGGGCGTTGCCTGCCTTGACTGTGACCGTGCTCTGGAAGCCGCCGGACCAGGTGCTGACTACGGCGGATGAGGCGGTGCACGCGCCGGTCGGGGCTGTGGTGGGCGGCGTTGTCGGAGTGGTGGTGGGCGGGGTGGTCGGTGACGTGGTGGGCGGCGTTGTCGGAGTGGTGGTGGGCGGGGTGGTCGGTGACGTGGTGGGTGGGGTCGTCGGGAAGGTGCTGCCGCCGCTGGTTGTGTAGGTCGTTGCCGTGTACGCCGTGGAGCACTGGGTGCCGCAGGAGGACGGGAGGGAGAAGCTGTATACGCGGCCGCCGTTGATGAGTTGGTCGTTCACGTCGCGTACGCGGATCTGGAAGTTTGTTGCGCCTGAGGTTAGGCCGGCGATGATGTAGGACTCGCCCATGTCGCTGTTCATCTTCGCG
Source organism: Actinoplanes sp. KI2 (assembly GCF_025630775.1). Classification (GTDB taxonomy): domain Bacteria; phylum Actinomycetota; class Actinomycetes; order Mycobacteriales; family Micromonosporaceae; genus Actinoplanes. The sequence goes on along the minus strand of NZ_JAOSZE010000043.1, from coordinate 83,650 downwards.
GTCTGCCACGTGCCGCCGGAGTAGTACTCGACGCCGTGGATGCCGTTCGCCAGGTGGGAGACGGCGATCGCCGGCCAGTAGGCTTGCGCGCCCTGGAGGAAGCCGATTTTGATGTCGCCGGTGTAGTTCGGGGCGGCCACGTACTGCCAGCTGATGTGGCGGTTGTTCCAGTGGTTCGGGTACATGTCGCCGACGGCGGAGCCGTTGCGGGCGAATCGGTTGAGCGAGTCCTTCGCCAGGTCCAGGTGGTTCGGGTCGTCGCGGCACCAGGCGTTCGAGTCGCCGCAGCTGTCGGCCACGATCATCGTCAGGGTGGCGCCGTTGTAGGCGTCGCTCACCCATGAGCCGTTGCGGCAGAACGCCTGGTTCTGTGCGCCGTCGTTCACGCCGGTGCAGTAGTCGCCGACCGTGACCTGCACGTAGCGGCCGCAGTTCAAGCCGTTGTTCCACTGGCCGACCTTGGACGCGTCGGTGACCGGGCGCGGATAGAAGTTGTAGTCCCCCGGCGTGTTGTAGACGTTCAACGCGACGAAGTCCTGCGAGTCCAGCTGGGCCTGGGGCAGACCGCAGCCGCCGTACGGCGCGCCGAGCGCATCGAAGTAGGTGGCGTTGCCGGTGACGGTGTCGGCGCTGGCCGGCATCGCGAACTGGAACGCGAACAGCACGAGCGCGGCGGCGGCCGCGACCGCCGCCGCGAGACGCCGATATCGACGACGGACCATGACGGGTTCTCCTTCGGACGGCCGCTCGGTGGATGGCGGCAACGCGACTGGGAGCGCTCCCAACAGTCGCGGCGTCAGCATAGACCCGGCTCGATGAAAAGCGGAAGGGGCCGCAAACGGAGACGGGGAGGATGGGGTACAGCAGAAGGGGACCGGGGGAAGGGGAAGACTAGAAGGTGGGCTCCCACGGCCCGTCGACCGGCGTCGCCTCGGTGTCGCTCTCGACCGGCCATGGGGGCATGGTCGCGGCGACGACCTCCAGCCTCGACTCGCCCGCCCGGAACTGGAACGCCGTGCCGACCGGGATCGTCAGGCAGACCCCGGGGCGCAGGGCGACCGTCTCCGCGATCGAGCCCGATCGACGCCACATCGCGCCGTCGCCGGCCACCACGTACCAGATCTCCTGAACGGTCGCGTGGACGACGGCGCGCGCCACCTCGCCGGGCTCGAGACTGAAGTGGGCGAAGCTGCCAGCACCGGGGATGACACACAGCGGACGGACCGCCGATCCATCCGGTGCGGCGATCACCGGCGCTCCCTGGAGGGACAGCGTCTCGAACGGCTCATTCATGCGACCCCTCCAGTGCGGTTCGCTTCCACGGAGAAAGCGCAATCTCGGTAGCCCGCTCGACGGCAATTCTCAGGGCCTCCGGATCGTCGGGCCGATCAGGATCCTCGAACAGGGCCAGCAACGCCCCCGTCACCGCCCCGGTCAGCGCCCCGGCCAGCGCCGCCGCGGAGACCGCGTCGAGCTGTGCCGGATACGCCGCCTGCAGGTGGCGGGCGATCTGCCGCTGCCCGGCCAGCTGAAGCTGCAGGCCCCGGCCCATGAGCGCCGGCACCGAGAGCATCAGCCGCATCCGCAGCCGCGCCGTGCGGCCGGTCAGGTCGGTGCTCTCCGCGGTCACCTCGCGCAGCGCCCGCACCAGCACCTCGGCCGGCCCCTCCCCCGGCGACCGGCTGTCGATCGCGGCGACGGTGGCCCGCAGCCGGGCGTCGGTCTCCGGGAACAGCACATCCTCCTTGGTCGGGAAGTAGCTGAAGAAGGTCCGCGTCCCGATCTCGGCGGCGGCCGCGATGTCGGCGACCGTCGTCCGCTCGTAGCCGTTGCGCTCGAAGAGGTCGACGGCGGCATCGACGAGGGCCTGCCGGGTCCGGGCCCGCTTGCGTTCACGCAGTGACACGATCCACATCCTACGGCACCGATGGCAAGTCAGCACTCATTGCAAGTCTGCACTCAGTGCAGTTATGGTGAGAAGCATGCGAAACGTGCTCATCGTGGGGGCCGGCGTGGCCGGTCCGACCCTGGCGTACTGGCTGGCCCGCGCGGGCTTCCGGCCGACGGTGGTGGAGCGGGCGCGGGGTCAGCGCTCCAGCGGCAACCCGGTCGACGTGCGCGGACCGGCCCTGCCGGTGGCCGAGCAGATGGGCGTCGTCCCGGCGCTGCGCGAGGCCGCCACCACGGTCACCGCGATGCGATTGATCGACTCACGCGGCCGGCGCCGGCAGCGGCTGCCGATGCCGGCCGGCCGCAGCCCGGCCGGGACCGCGGAGATCGAGGTGCCCCGGGCCGATCTCGCGAGCATCCTGTACGCGGCGGCGCGCGACCACGCCGAGTTCGTGTTCGACGACACGATCACCGGGTTCACGCAGGACCCGGCGGGCGTCGATGTCACCTTCGAGCGGTCCGCGCCGCGCCGGTTCGACCTGGTGGTCGGGGCCGACGGGCTGCACTCGGCCGTCCGGCGCCTGGCGTTCGGGCCGGAGGCGACGTTCGTGCGGCACCTGGGGGTCTACGTGGCGACCACGCCGCTCGGCGAGCCGGTCGACCATCCCGGCGAGGCGCTGATGTACAACACGCCCGGCCGGTTGATCTCCGTGCATCCGTCCCGGGACCACGCGCTCCTGGCGTTCATCTTCCGGGGCCCGGCCATCCCGGGGTTCGACCATCGGGATGTCGCACTGCACAAGCGGGTGCTGCTTCACGCGTACGCAAATGATCGGAATTGGCTTGTCCCGACCTACCTGGAGCGCGTCCGTGCGGCGGAGGACCTCTATTTCGACAGCGTCAGCAAGGTGGTGCTGCCGAGCTGGAGCAACGGGCGGGTCACGCTGCTCGGGGACGCGGCCGCGTCGGTCTCGTTGTTCGGCGACGGGTCGAGCATGGCGATGGCCGGCGCGCTGACGCTCGCGAACGCGCTGAAAAACAGCGGCCCAGCCACGGCACTCAAGCGCTACGAGACGGAACACCGCCGCCGCACCGACCCGAAGGGGCGTCGTGCCCGCCTTGCCGCCGCGATGATCGTGCCCAGCACCCGCCCGGGCATCGCCGTCCGCAACACGGCGGCCCGACTTGCCTACCGACGCTAGGCGGCCGCGCCCCGCAGGAACGCGTCCACCAGCGCCTCGGCGAACCCCTCCGCCGGCACCGCCGGGTTCCAGCGGAACATGTTCTGCATCATCGACGGGCCGTTGAGCATCAGCAGCGCGAGCTCGACATCGAGGTCGGCCCGCAGCTCGCCGGTGGCCACCCCGCGCCGCAGCACCTGCCGTGTCACCTCGCGGCGCGGCTCCATCACCGCCCGCCACATGTCGTGCAGGCTGTCGTCCCTCAGGAATTCCGGCATCAGGCACACCGCGGCCTGGCCGAACCGCAGCGACCGGCCGGTGCGTGACGCCTTCAGCAGCATCACCAGGTCGTCGCGGACCGACTCGCCGGCCGGGACCGGCAGCGGCCCCTTCATCGAGGCGACCGCGTCGATGATCAGCGCTTCCTTGTTCGGCCAGCGGCGGTAGATCGTCGCCTTGCCGACCCCGGCCTTCGACGCGACCGCCTCGATCGAGATGGCGGCGACGCTGTGCCCGCCGCTGAGCAGCTCGAGCACCGCGTCGAGGATGGCCTCGTCGGCCTGCGCACTGCGAGGCCGGCCAGGAGCCTTGCGGTCCTGACCGGTCTCGTTCACAGCGGTGGTCATGGCGTTCATTCTTACTTACGGGTCACGCCTCGACCAGTTCCACGCCCTGCTCCTCGGCCAGACCCTCGGCCGAGGACGCGGCGGGCGCCGCGGCCGGGCGCTTGCCCGGCAGCCAGAGCACCGCGACGACCGCGCCGAGCAGGGCGACGATGACGCTGCCGATCGACGCGTAGTGCATGGCGGTGACGAACGAGTCGTTGGCGCCGTGGATCAGGGCCGGACCGGCGGCGCCGGCCTTCTCGGCGACCGCGTACGCCCCGGAGATGGACTCGCGGGCCGCGCCCGCTGCTGCCGCCGGCAGGCCGTCGGTGGCGGAGCCGAGCTGGTCGCGGTAGACCGAGGACAGGACCGCGCCGAGCGTCGCCACGCCGAGCGCGCCGCCGAGCTGGCGGATGGTGTTGCTGACCGCGGAGCCGACGCCGGCCTTCTCCCGGGGCAGCGCTGCCATGATCGTCTCGGTGGCCGGCGGCATCACGTTGGCCATGCCGACGCCCATCACGAAGAACGCCGCGCCGACGATCCAGATCGGCGTGGTCGCGTCGATGAACAGCCACGCCGTGAGCCCGGCCGCCACCAGCAGCAGGCCGGTGGTGCTGACCGCCTTGGGCCCGAACCGCTTGACCATCGCGGCGCTGCGCGGGGCGAACACCATCTGGGCGACCGCGAACGGGACGAACAGCGCGCCGGAGGCGAGCGGGCCGTAGCCGCGGACCAGCTGCAGGTAGAAGGCGCCGAAGAACATCGCGCCCATGGCGGCGAAGAAGATCAGGCCGATCATGCCGGTCGAGGCCGCGAAGGTCTTGTTCGTGAACAGCCGCACGTCCAGCGACGGGTACGCGATGCGGCGCTCCCAGAGGACGAAGCCGATCAGCACCACGACCGAGGCGGCCAGCGTGGACCAGGCGAGCGTGTAGCCGAAGCCGTCCTCGCCGCCCTTGATCACGCCGTAGGTGAGCAGGCCGATGCCGACGATCGACAGGAGCACGCCGACCACGTCGATGCGCCCCGGCTTCGGGTCGCGCGACTCCGGGATGATGACCAGGCCCAGGACGATGCCGGCGGCCACGATCGGCACGTTGATCAGGAAGACCGAGCCCCACCAGAAGTGCTCGAGGAGCAGGCCGCCGACGATCGGGCCGATCGCGACGCCGAGGCCGACCGCGCCGGCCCAGACGCCGATGGCCCGGCCGCGCTCGTGCGGCGCGAAGACGTTCGCGATGATCGACAGCGTGGCCGGCATGACGGCCGCCGCGCCGAGGCCCATCAGGGCGCGGGCGGCGATCAACTGGCCGGCGGAGTCCGCGTACGCGGAGGTCAGCGAGGCGATGCCGAACAGCGCGAGGCCGGTGATCAGGGTGATCCGGCGGCCGAGCCGGTCGGCCAGGATGCCGGCGGTGAACAGCAGACCGGCGAAGACCAGCGTGTACGAGTTGATGGCCCACTCGAGCTGGCTCTGGGTGGCGCCGAGCCCGCGCACCGGGTCGGCGATCGTGCGCAAGGCGACGTTGAGCACCGTGTTGTCGAGCACGACCACGAGCAGACTGATGACCAGGACGCCGAGGATGACCCAGCGCCTCGGGTGGCCGGTTTGCACAGCGGCAGGAGTGTCCATGTGGGTTCCCCGCAATTTCGAAACGAGACGGTTCCGTATCCGAAGGGAACGCTAGTCCTCGAGGAAGCGAAACGGAACGTCTCCGTATCGGAATGTGAGGCAACCCACCCGCAACCGAGCGGACCTGTTCCGGATCGGGGACAAGCCGATCAGTGACGTATGTCCACCGGGAGATTCGGCTGGCTGCGCAACGCGGGCCGGCTCCGTCGCGACGACTGGGTGCGCCGACATCGGCTGCTGACCATGTTGCTCGCCGGCACGGTCGTCGGTCTAACCATTTTCGGCGTGCTCAGCGACGAGGGGCTGACCCGGTCCTGGCTCGTGACCGTCCTGGTGGTGCTGCCCTGCGTGGTCGCCGCGGCCCGGCTCCCCGGACGCCGGTTGCCCTCGGTCGCGGTCGCGCTCGGTCTCACCGCGGCCTGCGGCGGGTTCGTGGCCATGTGCCACGGCCTCACCGAGGCCCATTTCACCTTCTTCATCGCGGTGGCCGCGCTCGCCCTCTACCGGGACTGGGCGCCGTTCGGGGTGTTCCTGGTCGCCACCACCCTGCACCACGGGATCCTCGGCTCGCTGCTCAACGGCAGCACCTTCGACCACGGCCACGCCGACGCCGGGTTGCACCCGATGCTGTGGGCACTGCTGCACGGCGTGGCCGTGCTCTTCTGCGCGTCGTTCCTGGTGGTCGGCTGGTACCTGGCCTCGGCCGAGGAGCGCCGGGCCCAGGACAACCTGGACGACAGCCAGGCCCAGCTGGCGATCGCGTTCGACGAGACCCCGGTGCCGATGGCGATGCTCGCCGTGGACGGTCGCCTGCTGCGGACCAACTCGGCGTACCGGAAATGGTTGCGTCTGCCGGACGTGCTTCCGGACGGCTTCTCGGTCGCGGACCTGCCGATCACCCCGATCGGGGACGTGCCGCCGCTGTTCGACGAGTTGCTCCGGCACGACTCGGTCAACGCGACCCGCGCCTACCGCCGGAACGACGGCTCCACCACCTGGGTCGAGGTGCACAGCTCGGCGATGCACGACAAGCACGGCCGGCTCAAGCTGATCGTGGTGCATCTGATGGACGTGACGGCGACCCACCAGCACAACGACGAGCTGCGCCGGCAGGTGCGGCACGACCCGCTGACCGGGTTGCTCTCCCGGCAGGGCTTCGAACAGGACCTGGCCGCGATGATGGCGGACACGCCCGGCCCGGCGAGCATCCTCTATCTGGACGTGGACCGGTTCAAGTCGGTCAACGACGGCTCCGGGCACGCGGCCGGCGACCTGGTGCTGCGCTCGATCGCGGCCCGGCTGCACGGGCTCGTGCCGCGCGGCGCCCTGCTGGCCCGCTTCGGCGGCGACGAGTTCGTGGTGGCGCTGCCGGGCGGACTCGACGCGGGTGCGCCGCTGGGTCACGCGATCGTCAAGGAGCTCGCCGAGCCGACGCCGGTGGCCGGGCACGTGCTGGCCCTGTCGGCGAGCGTGGGCCTGGCCGTGGCCACCGAGCCCGGCTGCGCGGAGGACGCGGTGCTTTCCGCGGACACCGCCATGTATGCGGCCAAGCGCGGCGGCGGCAACCGGATCCAGGTCTTCAGCGACCAGATGCGGGTCGCCGTGCAGGACCGGATCGTGGCCGAGAAGCTGCTGCGCGAGGCGCTCAACGGCGACCGGCGGGAGACGTTGCCGGTCTGGTTCCAGCCGATCGTGGCGACGGAGACCGGCGAGATCCTCGGCGCCGAGACGCTGGTCCGGATGCGGACGCCGGACGGCGAGATCCACGGCCCGAACAGGTTCGTGCCGGCCGCCGAGGAGACCGGCCTGATCGTGCCGCTCGGCGAGCACGTGCTGGTCGAGGCGCTGCGCCACCTCGTGGAATGGCGCGACCGGCTGCGCTACGTGACGGTCAACGTGAGCCCGCGGCAGCTGGCCGAGCCGGACTTCGTGCCGCTGCTCGCCGGCCTGCTGGCGGACAACCCCGAGCTGGATCCGCAGCGGCTGGTCCTGGAGATCACCGAGACCGCGCTGCTGGTCGCCTCGGTCGACGTCGAGGAACGCCTGGAGGCGATCAAGGGCCTGGGCGTACGGATCGCGCTCGACGACTTCGGCACCGGCTACAGCTCGCTGACCTGGCTGCAGTCGGTCCCCGCGGACGTGGTGAAGCTGGACCGCTCGTTCGTGGCCGGCCTGTCCGCCGATCCGCGCAAGACCTCGATCATCCAGGCCGTGCTCTGGCTGGCCCGCGCGCTGGGCATGTCGGCGGTGGCCGAGGGCGTCGAGGACGAGGCCGACGTGCACACGTTGCGCGAGGCCGGCTGCCCGCTGCTGCAGGGTTATCTGTTCGGCAAGCCGATGCCGCCGGCCGACTTCGCGGCCCGCCTTCAGCGCTCCAGGATGGCCACCACGCCCTGACCGCCGGCCGCGCAGATCGAGATCAGGCCGCGGCCGGAGCCCTTCTCGGCCAGCAGCTTGGCGAGGGTCGCGACGATCCGGCCGCCGGTGGCCGCGAACGGGTGGCCGGCGGCCAGCGAGGAGCCGTTGACGTTGAGCTTGGCCCGGTCGATCGAGCCGAGCGGCGCGTCCAGGCCCAGCTTCTCCTTGCAGAACGACGGCGACTCCCAGGCCGCGAGGGTGGCGAGGACCTGCGACGCGAACGCCTCGTGGATCTCGTAGAAGTCGAAGTCCTGCAGGGTGAGCCCGTTGCGAGCCAGAAGCCGGGGCACCGCGTACGCCGGGGCCATCAGCAGCCCCTCCTCGCCGTGCACGAAGTCGACGGCGGCGTCCTCGGCGTCCACGAACCACGCCTGCACCGGCAGTTTGTGCTGCTCGGCCCACTGTTCGCCGGCCAGCAGCACGGTCGAGGCGCCGTCGGTCAGCGGCGACGAGTTGCCCGCGGTCATCGTCGCGTCCTGTTTGCCGAAGACCGGCTTGAGCTTGGCGAGCTTCTCGATCGTCGTGTCGCCGCGCAGGTTCTGATCCCGGGTGAGCCCCAGATAGGGCGTCACAAGATCATCGAAAAAGCCGCTTTCGTACGCCGCGGCCAGGCGCTGGTGTGAGGCGAGTGCGAGCGCGTCCTGGTCCTCCCGGGTGACGCCCCACTTCAGCGCGGTGATCGCCGCGTGGTCCCCCATGGACAGCCCGGTGCGCGGCTCGGCATTGCGCGGCACCGCCGGCTGGAACGCCTGCTGCGGCCGGAGGCGGGCGATCGCCTTCAGCCGGTCGGGCAGTGTCCGCGCCCGGTTGAGCGCCAGCAGCGCGCGGCGCATGTCCTCGTTGAGCTGCAGCGGCGCGTCCGAGGTGGTGTCCACGCCGCCGGCCACGCCCGCGTCGATCTGGCCCAGCGCGATCTTGTTGGCGACCAGGATGGCCGCCTCCAGGCCGGTCCCGCAGGCCTGCTGGATGTCGTACGCCGGGGTGCGCGGGTCGAGCCGGGAGCCGAGCACGGTCTCGCGGGTGAGGTTGAAGTCGCGGGAGTGCTTGAGCACGGCGCCGGCCACCACCTCGCCGAGCCGCTCACCGGCCAGGCCGAACCGGGCGACCAGGCCGTCCAGCGCGGCGGTCAGCATGTCCTGGTTCGAGGCCTCGGCGTACTTGCTGTTCGAGCGGGCGAACGGGATCCGGTTTCCACCCAGCACGGCGACGCGACGCACGCTCTGCACGGCAATCTCCTTCACTTCCAAAGCCTACTGACGAGTAGGCTACGCGCATGGGAGACAGGTACGCGAACTTCGCGAACTTTGGCATGGGCCGCGGCGTCGTCAAGCGGCTCGGGCTGCCCGATCCGCCCCGCCTGCGGCGGTACCAGGTCGGCGACCCGCTGACGAACGGCCCGGTGCTGCTCGGCGCGGCCCCCGGCGGCCGGCTGGCCGACGTCGTCGGCAAGCTCTTCGACACCACCACGGCCTTCGATGAGCAGACCAGGTACGGCGCTCTCGTCTTCGACGCCACCGGGATCACCGACTCGACCGGGCTGCGCGCGCTGTACGACTACTTCCATCCGGCCGCGCGCTCGCTGCGCGGGTCGGGGCGGGTCATCGTGCTGGGCACCCCGCCCTCGTCGGCGGCCACCCCGCGGGAGGCGACCGCGCAGCGCGCCCTGGAGGGGCTGACCCGCAGCATCGGCAAGGAGTTCGGGCGGGGCATCACCGCCCAGCTCGTCTACGTTTCGCCCGGCGGCGAACCCGCGATCGAATCCACGGTGCGCTTCCTGCTCAGCGGCCGATCCGCGTACGTGTCGGGCCAGGTCATCCACGTCGGCGCCGGCAGCGCGCCGGCCCCGGCCGACTGGGACCACCCGCTCGCCGGGAAGACCGCGCTGGTCACCGGCGCCGCCCGGGGCATCGGCGCGGCCATCGCCCGGGTGCTCGCCCGGGACGGCGCCGACGTGATCGCGCTGGACGTGCCGGCCGCCGGGGACGCGCTCGCCGGGGTCGCCAACGACGTGCGCGGCCGGGCGGTCCAGCTCGACCTCACCGCGCCGGACGCGGCCGAGCGGCTCGCCGGGCACCTCACCGGGCTCGACATCCTGGTGCACAACGCGGGCATCACCCGGGACAAGACGATCGCCCGGATGGACGAGAGCAGGTGGGACTCGGTGCTCGAGGTCAACCTGTCCAGCCAGGAGCGGATCAACGACCTGCTGCTGTCCCGCGACCTGATCAACTCGGGCGGCCGGCTCATCGGCGTGGCCTCGATCGCCGGGATCGCCGGCAACCGCGGGCAGACGAACTACGCCACCAGCAAGGCCGGCGTGATCGGGCTGGTCGAGTCGATGGCGCCGGTGCTGGCCGAGCGGCACATCACGATCAACGCGGTGGCACCCGGGTTCATCGAGACCGCGATGACCGCGAAGATGCCGCTCTTCCTCCGCGAGGCGGGGCGGCGGATGAACAGCATGTCCCAGGGCGGCCTGCCGGTCGACGTGGCCGAGACGATCGCCTGGTTCGCGTCGCCGGGCTCGGCCACCGTCACCGGGAACGTGGTGCGGGTCTGCGGGCAGAGCCTGCTGGGAGCGTGAGCCGATGGACGTCGTCGAGCTCTCCGCGGATCCGGCCGGCATCTATCTGAAGGCGGCGCTCGGGCTGCTGCCCACCCGGCGCGGCTCGTCCCTCCCGGCCCGGGAGATCGTGCGGCGGGCGGTCGCGGTCGACCTCGCCCGGCTCGCCCGCTACAACCGCGTCTGCGGGTTCCGGCTCGGCAACCCGCTGCCCGCCACGTATCCGCACGTGCTCGCGTTCCCGCTGGCGATGGCGCTCATGACGGCGTCGGACTTTCCGTTCCCCGCGGTCGGGATCGTGCACGTCGCCAACCGGATCACGGTGCACCGGCCGGTGGCCACCGCGGAGCGGCTCGATCTGCTCGTCCATGCGGAGAACCTGCGCTCCCACGACCGGGGACGGGTGTTCGACATGGTGGCGACCGCGGCCGTCGACGGCGAGACGGTGTGGACCGGCGTCTCGACGTACCTCTCGAAGAACGCGGGGAAGAGCGCGGGGCGCGGGAAGCGCGACTACCCGCCGGCGCCCGCGCCGACAGCGATCTGGGGCGTGCCGGGCCGGGTCGGGCGCGACTATGCCGCCGTCTCCGGCGATCACAATCCGATCCATACGTCGCGGATCGGGGCGAGGCTGTTCGGGTTCGCCCGGCCGATCGCGCACGGCATGTGGACCAAGGCGCGGGCGGTCGCGGCCCTCGAGGGACGGCTGCCCGCGGCGTACACCGTGGACGTGGCGTTCAAGCAGCCGATCACGCTGCCGTCGACGGTCGGATTCACCGCGGTCGAACGCGCGGACGGATGGGATTTCCGGGTGGACGGAAAGCGTCCGCATCTTGCGGGCCAGGTTACGCCACCGTAACGTTACCGACGAGTACGATCGTCTCGGCCCGGAGAGGTGTCCGCGCGCATGGAATTCTGGCTCGATCTCAATGAGGAGCAAACGGACCTGCGCGATTGGGTGCACGGATTCGCCGAGGGCGTGATCCGGCCGGCCGCTGCCGAATGGGACGAGCGCGAGGAGACGCCCTGGCCGATCCTGCAGGAAGCCGCAAAGATCGGCCTCTATGGTTTCGAGTTTCTCGTGAACACCTGGTCGGACATGTCCGGCCTGAGCCTCCCCCTGGTGAACGAGGAGCTGTTCTGGGGCGACGGCGGGATCGCGATGGCGATTTCCGGTACGTCGCTGGCAGTGGCGGCGATCTATGGCTCGGGCACCCCGGACCAATTGGTGGAATGGGTGCCGCAATGCTTCGGCGACGCCGCGGAGCCGGCCGTGGGCGCGTTCTGCTCTACCGAGCCGGAGGCGGGATCGGACGTCGGGTCGATGAGATCCCGGGCGGTGTACGACGCCGCCAAGGACGAGTGGGTGCTCAACGGGCAGAAGGCGTACGCGACCAACGGCGGGATCGCGAAGGTGCACGTCGTCACCGCGTCGGTGGACCCGTCGCTGGGGTCCCGCGGGCAGGCGGCGTTCATCGTGCCGCCGGGCACGCCGGGGCTGGTCGGCACGAGGAAGCTGAAGAAGCTGGGGCTGCGGGCCTCGCACACCGCGGACGTCTTTCTCGACGACGTACGCGTGCCCGGAAGTTGCCTGCTCGGCGGCAAGGAGGCGCTCGACGAGCGGCTGGCCCGGGCGCGCTCGGGGCAGCGGGCCTCGCGGCAGGCGGCGATGCGGACGTTCGAGCTGTCCCGGCCGGCCGTCGGCGCGCAGGCCATCGGCATCGCCCGGGCGGCCTACGAGTACGCGCTGGGGTACGCGAAGAGCCGGGTGCAGTTCGGGCGGCCGATCATCGAGAACCAGGCGATCGCCTTCGCCCTCGCCGACATGCGAACGGAGATCGACGCGGCCCGGCTGCTGGTGTGGCGGGCGGCGTGGATGGGCCGCAACGACCGGCCGTTCGAGGCCGGTGAAGGGTCGATGTCCAAGCTGAAGGCCGGCGAGGTCGCGGTCGCGGTCACCGAGAAGGCGGTGCAAATTCTCGGCGGGGCCGGGTATCTGCGCGAACATCCGGTCGAGCGGATGTTCCGGGACGCCAAGATCTATACCATTTTCGAGGGAACCAGCGAGATCCAGCGGCTGGTGATCTCCCGGGCCATCTCCGGAATGCCCATCCGGTGATGGACGCGCCCTTCGTGGTTGCCACGATGGCGCGCCGCGGGCTGTTGCGGCCCGGGCCGCCGCATCGGGTCCTGCAACAATTCCGGGAACTCGGAAAATGGGGCTACGGGCTCGCCGGGGAACTGCGGCAGGCCGCCGCCCGGTCCCCTTCCCGGGTGGCCGTGGTGGACGCCTCGGGCGCTTCCTGGACGTACGCGGAAATGCTTGATCGATCTGGCCGGCTCGGTGCGGCGTTGCCCATTTCGGCCGGCGATCGGGTCGGCGTGCTGTGCCGCAACTCGGCCGACATGATCGTAGTGCTGATCGCGGTGGCCTCGGTCGGCGCCGACCCGGTCCTGATCAATACCGGGTTGTCGTCGTCGCAGCTCGCCGCGGTGATCTCCGCGCAGGAGCTCACGTCCGTCGTGCACGACGCGGATTTCGCCGGGCTCCTGCCCGGGTTCTCCGGGGCCTTGGACGTCGGCCGGACCGCCGAGCTCATCTCCGCCACGCACGCGACCGTCCTGTCGCCGCCGGCCCGGCCCGGGCGCACCATCGTGCTGACCTCGGGGACCACCGGCATGCCGAAGGGGGCGCAGCGGCCCACCCCCGGCGGGTTCCGCCCACTGTGCTCGATCATCGACCGGATCCCGCTGCGGGCCGGGGTGCGGATGATGATCGCGGCTCCGCTCTTCCACACCTGGGGCTTCGCCGGCCTGCAGATCGCGCTCGCGCTGCGCGCCACGGTCGTGCTGCGCCGGCGGTTCGAGCCGGCGCCGGTCGTGGAGCTGATGCGGGCGCAGCAGTGCACGGCCCTGATCGCCGTACCGGTCATGCTGCAGAGCCTGATGGAGCTGGCGCCGGACCTGCCGCTGCCGCCGCTGGAGATCGCCGCGGTCAGCGGGTCGGCGCTGCCGGGCGGGCTGGCGACCCGGTTCATGGACCGGTACGGCGACATCCTGTACAACCTGTACGGCTCGACCGAGGCGTCGTGGGCGTCGATCGCCACCCCGGCCGACCTGCGGGCCGCGCCGGACACCGCCGGGCGGCCGCCGCACGGGACGGCGGTGGCGGTGCTCTCCCCGTCCGGCGAGCCGGTTCCGCAGGGCACGACCGGCCGGCTGTTCGTCGGCAACGAGATGCTCTTCGAGGGCTACACCAACGGCAGCTCCCGGGAGCTGCGCGACGGCCTGCTCGCCACCGGCGACCTGGGCCACGTGGACGCCGACGGCCGCATCTTCGTCGACGGCCGCGAGGACGACATGATCGTCTCCGGCGGCGAGAACGTCTTCCCCTCCGAGGTCGAGGGCCTGCTCGCCGACCTGCCCGAGGTGCTGGAGTGCGCCGTGGTCGGCGTCCCCGACCAGGAGTACGGCCAACGGCTCGCCGCGTACGTGGTCCTCCGCTCCCCCGCCACCCTGGAGGCGGACGCGATCCGCTCCTACGTGCGCGCCCATCGGGCCCGCTTCTGCGTGCCGCGCGACATCGTGTTCCTCGACGCCCTCCCCCGCAACGCCACCGGCAAGGTGGTCAAGCGCGACCTGCCGCGCTGACCGCGGTCTCGGTTGCCCGTCCGGGCAGTGTTAATTGACAACTGCCGATGTCACAGCTTTGTTAACTATATGACAACGTGGCGTTCGCTCCCGGCCGCCGGGGCTGTCCTGGCGGTGGCGGCGACCGTTCTTCTGCAGGCCGGGACCGTCTCGGCAGCGCGGGCGGCCGCCATCTGCAACCGTTACTGCGACGGCCGCGACCCGGCGCTCGCGCCCGTCGACCGCGTCCCGGTGACCGCCGGCCTGTACGGCCGCGTCGTCAAGCTGCACGTCAACGACACCGACGCGATGGCCTCCGGCTCGGTCGAGAACGGCTCGCCGGGCGACGAGGTCTGGCTGGACCGGTCGTTCGACGGCGGCCGTACGTGGCCCGACGGCTCGAGGCTCGGCGACGCCACGATCGCCGCCGGCGCGACCGCCCGGCGCACCGGCCAGTTCAACGTCGACGACTGGGGCAGCAACGGCGTCGGCGCACTACGGGCCTGCGGAAAGGCCGGCGACCGGCCGGAGATCGTCTGCACCGCATGGGCGCGCAGCACGTGGAACGCCTGGGACCGGCGCACCGCGGCGGCCACCGCACTGATGATGCGCTTCGACCGCGGCACCGGCCTGTTCGACACGAACGGCTGGTGGACCGGCGCCAACGCGCTGACCGCGATCATCAACAACATTCAGCGCAGCGGCATGAACAGCTACCGGTACGCGATCGCGAGCACGTACGACAAGCAGGTCAACGCGGCCTCGGGCCAGTTCCGCAGCACGTACCTCGACGACACCGGCTGGTGGGGGCTGGCCTGGGTGGCCGCCTACGACCTGACCGGCGACAGCCGCTACCTGAACACCGCCCGCTCCGACGCCGACTGGATGTACGGCTACTGGGACTCACGCTGCGGTGGCGGCGTCTACTGGAACACCGGCCGCAGCGCCAAGAACGCCATCACGAACAGCCTCTACATCCAGCTCGACGCCGCGCTCAGCCGCCGCATCGCCGGGGACACCACCTACCGGCAGCGGGCGCAGGCGGGCTGGACCTGGTTCCAGAGCACCGGCATGCTCAACGGCAACAACCTGGTCAACGACGGCGTCAACCTGTCCACCTGCAAAAACAACGGCGACGTGACCTGGACGTACAACCAAGGGGTTTTGATCAATGCGCTCGTCGAGCTGAATCGCCTGACCGGTGACGCCGGCGCCCTGGCCACCGCGCGCCGGATCGGCGACGCCCTGACGACCAGCGGCTACCTGTCGCCCGGCGGGATCCTCCGGGAGCCCAACGAGCCGGATGCCTGCAGCGGCGACGGGGTGTCGTTCAAGGGAGCCGCGATCCGCGGACTCGGCGTCCTGAACGCCACGACCGGCGGCGCCTACAACACCTATCTTCAGCGCAACGCCGACAGCGCGTACGCCAACGACCGCGACAGCCTCGACAGCTACGGCTCGCACTGGGCGGGCCCGTTCCGGGGCACCAACCACGGCTGCCAGCACAGCGCGGTGGACCTCCTGAACGCCGCACCGTGAGCCCGGGCTATTCCTCGCCGGAGAACCGCTCCCACGCGGATTGCCGGGTGATCCGCAGGGCCGCGCCGATGCGCGCCCAGGTCACTCTCCGTTCCCGCAGGATGGTGACCAGTCGCTGGAGGCTGGCCTCGGTCTGCGCCCCGGCCGCCGCGACGCGCGGAAGCTGATCGAGGATCTGCTCGTCGGTCATCTCGTCCTCCCAGGCGGACAGCCGGGCCGCCGAATCGATGGGGTCCTGCCCCTCGGACCGGAGGACGTCGTTGCACAGCTCGACACATTCGTTGCAGATGTACACGCCGGGGCCGGCGATCACCTTCTCGACGGCCGAGCTCGGCTTGGCGCAAAAGGAGCAGCACAACGGGCTGGCCGTGGCGGCGGCGGGCGTCTCGCTGGTCATTTCTTCCCTCCGGCGGTCGCAGTCTGTCAGGTAAGCCCTGACACCGTCAGGCTACACCTGACAGCGTCCTTGCGCGACCCCGCCGGCCGATGGCATGATCCACCGCCGATGACCTCTGATATCGATGCCGCGGAGGACTGGCTCGACGCCTGGGTGGCCGGCGTTAGTCAGCAGGCCGCGCGGACGGCGGACCTGGCCCGGCAGGTGTCGGCATTGACCGGGCAGGCCCGCAGTGCCGACGGTGCCATCACGGTGACGGTCGGGTCGACCGGCCAGGTCGAGGACCTCGACCTCACCGACGAGGTGCACGGGCGCTCCGGCCGCGAGCTCAGCCGGGAGATTCTCGCCGTCATGCGGGCCGCGCAGCGGCGGCTGAGCGAGCAGGTCACCGCCGAGGTGGACCGCACCGTCGGCGCGGACACCGAGACCGGCCGGGCCGTCGTCGATGGGTTCGCCCGGCGTTTCCCCGCGCCGCCGGAGCCGTCCGATGAGCGGTGACATCGTGCAGTTCCCGGCCGCCGCGGTGCGCCGGCACGCCGGCAGCGTCGAGGCGGTCGCGGACGCGGTCGAGCAGGCCCGGTCGGCCGTGCGGGAAGTCACCATGGACACCGGCGCCTACGGCCGGCTGTGCCAGTTCCTGCCGGCCATCCTCGAACCGGCCTTCACGCTCGCCGTGCAGGCATTGGGCGAGAGCGTCGACGGACTGCAGGAGACCGCCCTCGGACTGCGGGCGGTGGCCGACGGCACCGAGACCACCGACGCCGCCAACGGACGGCGGATCGCCGCCGCCGGTCCGGCGTCGACCCTGCCGGAGCTGCCGCTGTGAGCAGCCCGCTGGTCGTGCAGGCGCACGACTCCACCCAGTGGAACACCGGGCTGGGCCTGGTCGAGGACGCCTACCAGATAAACAGCGGCATCCAGAACCACAGCTGGGTGGACGGCACCCTCGGCGGGGTCGGCACCAGCCTCGACATTCTGTCCCTGGCGATCGACCCGCTGGGGTCGCTGGTGTCGTGGGGCGTGTCCTGGCTGATGGAACACGTCCGGCCGCTCAAGGAGGCGCTCGACTGGCTGGCCGGTAACGCCGACGAGGTGGCCGCCCACGCCGCCACCTGGAAGAACGTCGCCGCGTTCACCGACGCGGCCCGGCAGGACTTCGTGGCCAGGGTGCGGCAGGAGGTCGCCGGCTGGTTCGGCTCGTCCGGCGACGCCTACCGCGACCACGCGGCCGCGCACGCGTCCGCGCTGGAGGGCATCGCGGTCGCCGCGCAGGGCATCTCCTACGCGGTGGAGGGCGCCGGGCTGCTGGTCGGGCTGGTCCGCGGCATCGTCCGGGACCTGATCGCCCAGTTCGTCGGCACCCTCGCGGCCCGGCTGCCGCAGTGGCTGGCCGAGGAGGGTCTCACCCTGGGCATCGCCACCCCGGTGGTGATCGGGCAGGTGTCGACGCTGGTCGCCACCTGGGTCAACAAGATTCAGCATTTCGTACGGGCGCTGCTCAACAGCCTCCGCAGACTGCACCCGATGATCGACAAGCTGGGCGAGACGCTGACCGGGCTGAAGAACCTGCTCGCCCGGCTGTCCAGGTCCGCCCCCGACGGCGCCCCGGCCGGTCGCGGGGCACCGCACGACCCGCTCGCGCCGAAGGCTCCCGAGGACTACACGTACAACATGGTGGAGAACCCGGGGCCGCTCGCCGAGGGTGCCACACCGCCGGCCGCGAACTTCGCCGGCGGCCGCTACGACGAGGTCGAACTGGCCGACGACCGGGTGCTCTACCGCGGCGGGGAGAGCGGCGGCAACCCGTTCGGCCGGTGGTTCACCACCGAGCCGCCGCAGAGCGTCGCGAGCGTGCGGATCGACTCGGCGGTCAAGCCGGTCTGGCTCGACGCCGACGGCGGCTGGATCGGGACCTCCAACGTCGACGCCGTGTATGCGATCAACATTCCGGCCGGGACCAAGGTGTATCCGGGCCCGGTAGGGTCGATGGGCGGCGTCTACGTCGGCGGCGGCCAGCAGATCTACATTCCCGAGCCGTGGAAGGGCGGCACCGTGGTCGGGGAGACACCACTGCCATGACACCGACCGATCCCCGGCAGCGGATCGCCGCCGCCGTACCGATCGCGGCGCAGTTGCGCGACCTGGCGCTGCGGGAGGCCGACCCCGGGTTCCGGCTGGGCTGGTACGACCGGCTGCGCCGGCTGCTGGACATCCTCGAGACCGACGACGACCCGGACGAGGTCCTCAAGTACGCGGCGCTCACCTTCGACCAGCTGTACTCGGGCGGCCGCAACTTCGGCGACTTCATCATCTACCGGGCCGACCCGCAGGAACGTGTCGCGGCGAACGAGCGGCTGGCCGCGTTGACCGGCGAGCTGCGGCGGCTGCTGCACGACACGTGATCTACGGTTTGCGGTGAAGAACCTCGACGATGTGGGGAGACGATGGCGTTCCCGGCCAACGAGCTCGAGCAGGCCCTGGCCAGTGCGCGGGCCGGCAGCATGTCGCCGGACCGGCTGCTGCAGGCGCTGGCCGACAACCCGCTGTGGGTGCCGCTGCCGGCCGGCGCCGACGCCCAGGGCAACGCCCAGCTCCCGGTCCTGGTCCTGGACGGCCGGCCGTACGTCGCCGCGTACACCTCCGCGGAGCAGTTCGCCGTGGGCGCGGGCCCGGCCGGGCACCTGGAGCTGACCGGCAAACAGCTGGCCGCGCTGCTCGCCGGCGACCTGGGGCTGGCCGTCAACCCGGGCGCCGAGCACGGCCTGCCGGTGAACCCGGACGGGGTGCGGGCGCTGCGCGGCGGCCGCACCACCGTCCGGGCCGGCGGCCGGCTGCGGCTGGGCACGCCGGAGACCGAGCCGCAGGGCCTGCTCGCCGCCCTGGCCGCGCGGTTTGCCCCGGTGCCGGCGGTGATCGAGGCCCGGCGGGCGCTGGCCCAGGCCGGCGACCAGCCGCCGACCCTGTTGATCGGCATCCGCGCCGACCACCACGACGAGGCCGGGCAGCGGCACATCCTGGACGCGGTGGATGCGGCCGTCGCCGACGCGCCACTCCCCTACGGCGTCGACACCGTGTTCCTCGACGACCCGGCCGACCCGATCACCCGGTGGCTGCTCGAGCACACCGAGCCGTTCTACACCCGCCCGGCACCCTGACGCGGGGGCGGTGCCGGACATTCGCGCCTGCCACGACCGTATAGTTCGGCCGGTGGCAGACGGCAGCGACAGTCCCAAGGAGGCCTGCGGCGTCTTCGGCGTACGCGACCCGCGGCAACCCGTAGCTCATCTCACCTACCTCGGCCTGTTCGCCCTGCAGCACCGCGGCCAGGAGTCCGCCGGGATCGCGGTCAGCGACGGCACGAAGATCCTCGTCGACAAGGACATGGGGCTGGTCTCCGCGATCTTCAACCAGCACCGGTTGCAGGCCCTGTCCGGCACCATGGCCATCGGACACACCCGCTACGCCACCACCGGCGCCAGCGCCTGGCACAACGCCCAGCCGGTCGCCCGCCAGGCCGGCGACGTGTTCTTCGCCCTCGGCCACAACGGCAACCTGGTCAACACCGCCGAGCTCGCCGCCGGCCGGCCCGACGCCAGCGACAGCGATGTCGTTGCCGCGCTGCTCGCCGACGCGCTGACCGGCGACGCCGGGGGCGACCTGACCGCCGCGCTGACCGCCGTCCTGCCCCGGCTGGAGGGCGCCTACTCGTTCGTCATGATGGACGAGACCCGGCTCATCGGCGCGCGGGATCCGCACGGCTTCCGGCCGCTGTTCCTCGGCCGGTGCGACACCGGCGGCTGGGTGCTCGCCTCCGAGACGCCCGCTCTCGACGTGGTCGGCGCCCGCGTCATCCGCGAGGTCGATCCGGGCGAGGCGGTCGTCATCGACGACGACGGCGTCCGCAGCTTCCGGTTCGCCGCGCCGCGGCGCCGGGCGCTGTGCTCGTTCGAGTTCGTCTACATCGCCCGCCCGGACGGAAGGCTCGCCGGGGTCGGCGTCCACGCGGCCCGCCGCCGGATGGGCCAGGCCCTCGCCCGGCAGGCGCCGGTCGACGCCGACATGGTCATGCCGATTCCGGACTCGTCGGTTCCGGGAGCGCAGGGATACGCCGCCGAGTCCGGCATCGAGTACGGCGACGGCCTGATCAAGAACCGGTACATCGGCCGCACGTTCATCGCGCCGACCCAGGCGCTGCGGGACAACGCCGTACGGATCAAGTTCAACGCGATCGAGGACAACGTGGCCGGCAAGCGGCTGGTCGTCGTCGAGGACTCGATCGTGCGGGCCACCACGCTGCGCGCCACGATGCGGTTGCTGCGCGACGCCGGCGCCGCCGAGATCCACCTGCGGGTGCTGTCGGCACCCTATCGGTGGTCCTGCTTCTACGGCCTGGACACCTCCGATCGCAGTCGGCTGGTCGCCGCCACGATGACCGTCGACGAGATCCGCGACCACCTCGGCGCCGACTCCCTGGCCTACCTCGAGCTCGACCGCATGCTCACGGCCATCACCCCCGAGCCCGGCGGCTTCTGCACGGCTTGCATGACCGGCGACTACCCGGCGCCGACACCGGTCTGAGTGGACCTCATGAAGACCAATCGATCCATTCCCGCCCCGACCGTGGTTCCCGTGCTCACCTATCCGGACGTGCGGGCGGCGGTCGCCTGGCTCACCGCCGCCTACGGCTTCACCGAGCGGGTGCGGATCGGCGAGGACCATCGGGCGCAGCTGCGCTTCGGCGACGGCGCGCTGATCGTGGCGGACACCGGCAACCAGCGCCGCCCGCCCACGCCCGGCGTCGTCACGCACACCGTGCTGGTCCGGGTCGAGGACGCGCGGGCGCACTGCGAGCGGGCCCGCGCGAACGGCGCACAGATCACGATGGAGCCGACCGACTTCGAGTACGGCGAGCGCCAGTACCAGGCGGAGGACCCGGCCGGCCACGTCTGGATCTTCTCCGAGACGCTGGCCGACATGGCCCCCGAGGACTGGGGCGGCGAGCTGATCGACCCGGCCTGAGACGGGGCCTCCTTCGGCCCGGTCGTTCCGCCGGGGACTGGGGCTCCTTCGGCCGGGTCGTTCCGCCTGAGTCGGGCCTCCTTTGGCCGGGTCGTTCCGCCGGAGACGGACCTGCTCAGCTCGCGGCGGGCACCCGCCGGAAAGCGGGCCACCGGAGCGGTGTCACCGCGACCAGCAGCCCGAGGCAGGCCAGCCCGGTGGCCAGCGGCCAGGACACCGACTCGCCGAGCAGCACCCCATAGGCCAGCACCGCCGCGAGCACCCATCGCCGCATCATGGCCAGGAGCAGCAGCGACGCCACCGCGGCCGGATACCAGTAGTACGGTTGGGCCACCGGGTCGGTCGCCACCCGCAGCAGCGCGGCGGCCAGCGGGACCGCGGCGATCGCCAGGCGCGCGCCCCGCATCCGCCACGCGATCATCGCCACGCCAGCCACCATGACCAGGCCCTGGACCGGGCGCAGCCACCAGCCGGCCTCGGTCAGGCCGAGCAGCGACGCCACCGTCCCGGGCGCGACCCCCCACCGATACCGGAACATCGCGAACTGCCCGGTGAGCACGAACGGCAGATAGCAGGCGACGCTCATGACGACCGCGAGCGCTCCGGCCCGCAGCGCTCGCAGCGGCCGCGCGGCGGCGAGCAGCCCGGGCACGGCGATGACCGCCCAGGGGGCGATCGCGACGCCGAGCGCGAGCAGGGCCGCTGCGGCGAGATCACGGCCGCGTCGTTGACAGACGATCGCGTACGCCCAGAGCACGGGCACCGCCAACTCCGCGGGGTGACCGTTCCACGGCATCGGCACCGCCACCCAGAGCAGGCCGAGCAGGCCGGCCACCGCTTCCCGCCGCACGTCCCCGCGGCAGAGCCACATCACGCCCGCGACGAGGGCCGCCGACCAGAGCGCCACGAGCGGCGGCCAGAGCGTGCCGTCCGGCGACGCACCGATCATCAGCACGCGGCTGATCAGCAGCTGGGCCGGCCCGGCCTGGTTCCACGGCTGCGCGTAGACCTCGCCGAACCGCCCGTGCAGCAGCAGGTCGGCGGCGCGCGCGAAGTCCGCGAGATCCGGCGTCGTGGTCAGCGTGAGCAGTCCGAGCACCGCGGCAAGCGCGGCCGCGACCGCCCGCCGACACCGGACGAGCAGCGCCACGGCCCGGAGGGGCCGGGGTTCTCCGCGCCGTCCGGAGGACCACGCGCCGGCAGCAGCACAGCCCCGGAGGGGCCCGGGTTCTCCGCGCCGTCCGGAGGACCACGCGCCGGCAGCAGCACAGCCCCGGCCGGGGCGTCCACCGTCCCGGGTCGGCGTCACGCCGCCGCCGGGATCAGGGTGGGGGCCGGCGCCGTCCGCTTGACCGTCGGCGCGGCGAGCAGTGCCGCCAGCAGCAGGATCTCGGCGCCGACCAGCCAGCTCTGCGCGTCCGCCCGCTGGCCGAGCAGCACGGTCAGGTAGGCGTCCGGCATCCCGAGCAGCGCCAGGCCCGGCACGAACAGCAGCGCCGGCGGCCGGTCCACCACGATGTGCAGCAGGACGATCGCGTACCCGATGAGCAGGAAGTGCACCTCGGAGATGCCGCCGGCCAGGAACGTGCCGAACAGCAGCACCGCGCCCAGCCAGATCGGCGACGGCGGGTCGCCCGTGCGCGACCGCCGCCACACCAAAGCCGCGACCACCACCAGGGTCACCGCGGCCGCCGCCACGCCGAGCAGGTGCGGCGCGTGCTGCCCCTCGGCCCAGCCGCGCAGCGACAGGTTGTTGACCGCGTTTTCGCCGTGCAAATTGGTGCCGGTCAGGCAGTAGCGCAGCACGCTCGGGAAGGTCGCGCCGCCGGGCACCAGGGCCATCGCGAGCAGCAGCAGCGCGCCGCCCGGCACCATCGTCTTGACCAGCGACCCCCACTGCCGGTGCAGCACCGGCACCAGCACCAGGGGCGCGAGCAGCGGCTTCACCAGCAGCGAGGCGGCCAGCAAGGCGCAGCCGAGCAGCCAGCGACCGCGGCGGAACGCGAGCAGTGCGCCGACCGCGATCGGCACCAGCAGCTCGCTGAGGTTGCCCAGGAAGATCGACCGGGTCGCGATCACGCCGCCGAGCAGGCCCATGATCGCGACGCCGAAGACGGCCGGGCGGCGACCGGGCGGCGCCTGGCGGGTCACGATCGCCGCCGTCAGCACCAGCGCGGCGAGTCCGGCCAGCACCCAGGCGACGAAGCCGGCGGTCAGCGAGCCGAGCGCGGTCGGCAGCAGCACGACGGCCGCCGTCGGCGGGTAGACGAAGAGCGGATCGGTGAAGACGGAGTGGCCGGCCAGCAGCGCCTGGGCCGCGTTGCGCATCGGCAGGTAGTCGATCCCGATCGCGACCCAGCCGCCGAGCACGTCGTTGACCCCGAGCCCGACGAAGATCGCGGCGACCAGGACGATCAGCAGCCCACCGGCCCGCGGCGGGATCCGGCGCACCAGTTCCACGTCCGCAGCATCGGTCGGCCCGGCCGCCGCCTGAGGGACTCCCAGCGCCTCCTGAGAGACTCCGAGCGCCTCCTGAGGGACTCCGAGCGCCGCCTGAGGGACTCCGAGCGCCGCCCGAGGGACTCCGAGCGCCGCCCGAGGCTCAGTCCGGCACGCTCCGGGCGTACACGACAAGGTTGGTGTTGTCGATCGTGCCGCCGCGGGTCACCAGGGTCAGCTCCGGGTGGTCGCGGTGGCCGTAGACCCGCTCGTTCGGGAAGGCCTTGCGCGGGTAGAGGCCGACGCCGGTCACCACGAACCGGACGCGGACCCCGTCGGCCCGGTCCACCAGGATCTCGTCGCCCGGCCGCAGCAGCCGCAGCCGGGCGAACGCGGCCGGCCCGTCCGCCACCGCGTCGGCCTGCCCGACGATCACCGACGACCCGGCCTCCCCCGGCGCGGGCGTCCGGCGGTCCCAGCCGACCGGCGCGTCCGCGCTCGCGGCCGGCACGTCGAGTGCCCGCTCCGGCCGCGACCCGATCGGCACCACGTCGGTCCGTACGCCGATCGCCGGAATCTCCAGCCCGACCGGCACGGAAGGGCCGAGTGCCTTTTCTTTTCTGGCATCAGCGAGCACCCTGACCTCCCGGCGGCGTCTCCCCAGCAGCGCAGCGTCGGGGCGACACCGCCCCTCCGCACGGTAGACCCGGCCCGGGCGGCGCCGGTAGATAACTGTCTGTGATCAGTCAGTCGGCTCAGCGTTGGGTGTAGATGAAGCCGAGCTTGTCGACCTCGGCACCGGAGCGGCCCTGGAAGCCGGCCACCTGCCAGCCGCCGGGCGCCGTGCGGGTGACGCAGTCCGAGGTCGTGGTGCCGCCGGCCAGGGTGTTGCCGGTGCTGGTGGTGAACTGGGCGTAGAAGATGCGGGTGGTGCCGTTGTACTTGCCCTCGCACAGCTTCGCCGAGGTCACGTACTCGCCGCTGCCCAGCGTGAGCGACCTGGCGGTGCCGCCGGTCCCGCCGTGTGCGAGCACGGTGCCGGTGCTCAGGGTGAGCGCGACCTGGTCGACCCGGCTGCCCGCGCGCATCGAGAGCACGCCGGCCCGGCCGGCCGCCGGCACGCGGTCGATGTCGGTGTAGTAGTCGCCGTGCGGGCCGCCGAACTGCTCGCTCATCTGGAACGCCGCGGTGGTCGACCAGGTGAACCGCACGCTGATCGGGTCGTGGTCGCTGAGCATCAGCCCGGACGACGTCTCGAGGAAACCGGCGTGCTCGTTGTGGTAGGCGGTGGCGTCGAGGGTGACGAACCTGCTGCTCCGGTAGAGGACCTTGTCGACCACCTCGCAGGTGTCGGTGATCGCGTTTTCGTCGCAGAGCAGCGCGTCGGTGCCGATCGCCGGCGGCACGCCGCCGCGCTCCAGCTGCACCCACGCATCGGTGAGGCCGTTGCTCCGGGCGAAATTCAAGATCGTGTCACCCGTACGGGTGTAGCGGGCATTGGAGTCGCCCATGACCACCACCGCGTTCCCGGCCGAGTGGGACGCGATGAACGAGGTGAGCTGGCTGAGGTTGTCCGCCCGCGAGGACTGGTCGCCGGCGTTGGTGCCCGCGTTGGTGTGGATGTTGTAGAAGTCCACGTACACGCCCTCGGCGAGCCGCTCCCGCATGAAGGTGAAGCCCTTCGGGGTCAGGCAGTCGCCGGAGTCGAGCTGGCACGAGTTCCAGTGCACCCGCTCGAAGTCGTCGGCGTCGTAGGCGAGGTCCGACAGCGTGTTGAGCCCGCTGCCGATCCCGGCCCCGCCGCTGGTCGGCGTCCGGTACGGGTGCGTGTCGGCGGCGTACAGGTTGGCGTGGTAGTTGAAGTCCTCCTGGACGTGCACGATGTCGTACGGCTCGAGGCGCTGCCCGACGGCCGTGGTCGCCGTGTCGCGCGGGGTCGGCGCGCTGGACAGGCCCTCGGGGAGCCCGGCGACGTTGTAGGTGAGGGCGGTGAAGGAACCGCTCGCGGCGAGGGCGGGGTGGGGCGGCAGGACGAGGACGGCGCCCACCGTGACGACGGCGGCCAGACCGGCCGCGATCCGAGACATGTACCGGACAGTAGGTTTTCACGGTCGTCGATGGAATGCGCCCGCTAAAACTCATACGTGAATAAAGGTCACGTTAACGCAGTGGTGGCAGGAACGTGCCCTATCCGGCCCTCCCCTCGATCACGTCGAGGACGTGCTCGGCGATGGCCATGCTGGACGTCGCGGCCGGCGAGGGCGCGTTGCGGATCGCCGTGACCCGCCCCAGCCGGTGGATGCGGAAGTCGTCGACCAGGCTGCCGTCGCGGTCCAGGGCCTGCGCCCGGACGCCGGCGCCGGCCCGCACGACGTCCTGCACGCCGATCTCCGGGACGTACCGGCGCGCCGCCTTCATGTAGGCGCGTTTGGACACCGAGCCGTACATCTCCTTGATGCCGGTCCGCCAGTGCTTGGCCGCCATCCGCCAGGCCCCCGGCCAGGACGCGATCCCCCACAGGTCGTGCGCCGAGAAGTCGGCCAGCCGGTAGCCCTCGCGGGCGGTGGCGAGCACCGCGTTCGGGCCCACCTCGAGCGTGCCGTCCACGCGACGGGTGTAGTGCACGCCGAGGAACGGGTACCGCGGGTCGGGCACCGGGTAGATCAGCCCGCGTACCATATCGGATTTTTCGGGCTTGACCTTCATGTACTCGCCGCGGAACGGAATGATCCGGGGCGCCGCGGTGTCGCCCGCCAGCCCCGCCACCAGGTCGCTCTGGATGCCGGCGCAGACGATCAGCTCGTCGACCCGCACCTCGCCGGCCGGGGAGGAAACGGACAGGCCGCCGGTATCCTGCCGCACGGCGGTGACCGGGAAGGCGAACCGCACCTCGCCGCCGGCCGCCACGATGTCGTCGGCGAACGACTGGGCGATCCGCACGTAGTCGGTGATCGCGGTCTTCGGCGAGTACAGCGCGGCCAGCCCGGTCCCGTGCGGCTCGATCTCCCGGATCTCCTCCGGCCCGACCCGCCGCAGCCCCGGTACCAGGTTCACCCCGGCACGGGCGGCGAGGGCGTCCAGCCGGGTCACGTCGTCCGCCGTCACCGCGACGACCAACTTCCCGCATTCGTCGTACGGCAACTGGCGGTCCGCGCAGTACTCGCGCAGCATCGCCGCGCCGCGGGTGCAGAGCCGGGCCTTGAGGCTGCCCGGCTGATAGTAGATGCCCGCGTGCACGACCCCGGAGTTGTGCCCGGTCTGGTGCACCGCGACGCGGCTCTCCTTCTCCACCACCACGACCCGCGCGCCCGGACGGCGTTTGGTGAGCTCGCGGCCGATGGCCAGGCCCACGATGCCGGCCCCGATGATCCCGATCGTCTCGTCCGACATCCCGGTCACCGCCCGAAGTGGATCGCGAGCGCGGGAACCGGCTGTCGCACGTCGGCCCAGGTGCCCGCGCCGGTCCGCTCCCCTCCGGCAAGCATTTCGTCGGTACGTACGAACATCACCACTCCTCGGGTCCGCGTGGGCAAGGCCGGATAGTAGGAACCCTAATCGTGATCGACCACGCGCCCGGCGGCATGCCCTGGTTGCAGCCCGCGCGGGCCATGCCGGGCCCCGACTCACGCCGACTTGATGACCGTGACCCTGCTGACCGGGTGGTCGTTCAGGTCGGACATCGAGGTGCCCCGGGCGCCCCAGGTGCCGTCCGCGAACGCGGCCTCCCGATCCTTGACGAGCTTGGCGTAGGTCACCTTGGAGATCCGGTCGACGCGCAGCACCCACGCCTGGTGGTTGCCGCCCTTCCGGTCGCCCAGATAGATCGTGTACGGGTCCGGGACCCCGTCGGTGAACTTGATGTTCCCGTCGAGGTAGCAGATCCCGGCCACGCAGACCGACACCGCCAGCACGGTGTCGGACGAGGTGGCTGCCAGGTCCGCGGCGGAGACGGTGAAACGCGCGTCGAACGGCCAGGACACCTTGCTGCGGTCGGCCGGCGTGACGATGCGGGTCGTCCCGGGCGCCGATGCCGGACCCGTGGTGGCGGCGCTCGTGGGCGCCGGCGTGATGGCGGCGCTCGTGGGCGCGGTGGTGGCCGCTCCCGGACCGGCCGGCCGGCCCAGCGCGGTGCCGTCGCCGGACGAGCCGCCCGGCCGGAGGACCACGACACCCACCACGGCGAGAACGATCAGGACGACGGCGCCCAGACCGCCCAGCACCCACGGCGTCCGCGAGCGCCGGGCGGGCGCCGTCCACTCGACCGGCACGGGCGCCGGCGCGGCCGAGACGACCGGCGACAGCGGCATCGGCGGTGCCGTCACCGGGAACGACGGCGCCGACGCAGGAGCTGACGAGGCAGACGCCGGCGGCGAGGCAGGAGGCGACGACGCGGGTGCCGCGGGTGCCGCCTCTGGTTCCGCGGCGAGGTAGGCGCGCGCCTGGTCGACCATCGGGTGGTCCGCACCGAGCACGCCCGGCCCGAACTGCGCCACCCGACCGTAGTTCTTGCCGGCCTCGTACCGGTTACCGAGCTCGCCGGCCACCACCGCCAGGTCGTACGCGACGGTCACCAGCACCGGATCCGCCTCGCCGACCCGCCGGCCCGCCTCGTAGGCCTCCTCGAGCAACCGGCGCGCCGCGGCCGGATCCCCCGCCCGCCGATGGAGGGCGGCCAGCTGCTGCATGGTGGTCAGCAGCTCCCGGTCCCCCGCGGCGAGATCGGCCCGCCCGAGCTCGATCGCCCGCTCGAGCACGTCCCGCGCCCCGTCGGGATTCCCGCCCTCGGCGAGGGCCTGGGCCTGCTGACGGGCTTGCGAGAACGGAGATGACGGCGGCACCCCGCCATGCTGCACAAAGATCGTTCCGGGCGCCAGGTGCGAGTGGCGGATCGGACATTACGCAGGGGGCCGGATCACCGTGGAGCACCTGTCTCCGCGGGACCGGATGGGGCGGGACTGAGCGCGGTCAGCGCGTCGCCCACGGCGGCGAGCAGCTCGGCCGACGTGAACGGCTTGCCCACCAGGGCCGGGTCGGCCTCGCTCCGGCCGGACAGGTACAGCACGCGCAGTCCCGGGAACCGGCTGCGCAGGTGCTCGGCGGCAGCGGGCCCCACGGCCTCCGTGACCAGCAGCGCGACGCCACTCAGGTCCGCCTCCGCGAGCGCATTCTCGGTCAGCTCGACGGTTTGATATCCGTTGTCCCGCAGGATGCGGACGACGAGGTCGCGCACGCTGGGGTCGTCGTCGAGCACCGCGACCCGTTCGCCGTGGCCCTGCGCCGGCGGGGTCCGGGCCGGTTCCGCCGACGACTCGCCCGGCTCTTCGGCCAGCGGCAACAGGATCCGGAACGTCGTGCCCACGCCCAGTTCGGACTCCACGCCGATGTGCCCGCCGGCGTCGCCGACGATGCCGTAGACGGTCGCGAGCCCCAGTCCGGTGCCCCGGTCCGCCGGCTTGGTCGTGAAGAACGGCTCGAACAACCGGTTCTTCACCTCGTCCGTCATGCCGGTGCCGGTGTCGCGGACGGTCAGCGTCGCGTACCGCCCCGGCGGCAACGACTCGGCCGCGTCGCCGGCCGGCTCGGCGGCCTCGGTGCCGATCGTCACCACGCCGCCGTCGGGCATCGCGTCCCGGGCGTTGACGACGAGGTTGAGCAGGATCTGGTCGAGCCGGCCGCGGTTCGCGCGCACCGGTACCCGGTCCGGGCCCGGCCGGCACTCGAGCCGGACGCCGGAGCCGATGGTGCGGCTCAGCAGGTCGCCGGCGTCGGTGACGACCACATTGAGGTCGACGATCTCCGTCTGGGTCGGCTCCCGCTTGGCGAACAGCAGCAGCTCGCCGGTCAGGGTCCGGCCGCGCTCGGCCGCGTCCCGGATCCGCGCGAGGTCGCCGGCGCCGTCCCCGGTGACCTGCTCGGCGAGGAAGTCGGTGTAGTTGAGGATGATCGCGAGCAGGTTGTTGAAGTCGTGAGCGACGCCGCCGGCGAGCTGGCCGAGGCTCTCCAGCCGGGTGGCCCGCTCCAGCCGCTCCTTGGCCGCCTTCTCCTCGGCCTCCCGCCGCTTCACCTCGGTGAGGTCACGCTCGGTGGCGGCCGCCGCGACCACCCGGCCGTGCCGGTCCCGGATCGGCGACACGACCATCGACAAGGGGAAGACAGTGCCGTCGCTGCGCCGGCCTTCCGTCTCCGGGATGCGGACCTGCTCGCCCTTCCGGAGCAGCTCCAGAGCTTCCGGCACCCGCGCCGCGTGCCATGGTGACAGAAACGTCGCCAGCTTGTGGCCGACCACCTCGTCCGCCCGGTAGCCGTACATCCGCTCGGCGCCGCCGTTCCACGTGGTGATGTTGCCGTCGAGCGTGCTCCCGATGATCGCGTCGGCGGACTGTTCGGTCAGGGCGGCCAGCATCTCCCGCTCCTCGGCGGCGCTGGCGGCGGACAGCTCCAGCCGTAGCTGGTGGCGGGCCATCGCCCAGCCGATCGCCGTGACGCACAACAGCACCAGCAGCCGCAGGATCTGGTCGGCCGTGCCCAGCAGGCCCTGCCAGGTGGAGATGGCGAATCCGGCGACCAGCGAGTAGCCGCCCACGGCCAGCACCACCTTCGGCTTCGCCGAGGCGGCGGCGAGCGCGGGACCCAGCGCCACCCAGCCAAACATGAGCATGTGCGCCGGCGCCACGGCGGCCACCACCGCCAGCACGGTCACCGCGATCACCGCGATCAGCGCGTACCGGGGCCGCGGCACAGCGCTCCGGCCTAGTGCCGGCTTGATGACCTCCATCGTCGGGCGGCCTTCCCGCGAAACTGGTGCCGGTTACCCGGACCGGATATCGGCAGAATACGGCCGATACTGGTCGTACCTTTGGCGTTCCCGGAACACGACCCGCCGTCCCCGGCCTGACAGCGCGTTGCCGCAGGTGGGCGGTATTCTTGCCCGCACCCGGTCCGGCGGCGACTACAAGGACGACGAATATCGATGGCGGCAGAGCGCGACGGTGACCGTCGGCAGGTGAGCGACGCCCTGCGCGACGCGATCCTCAAGGGCGAGTTCCTGCCCGGTGAGCGGCTGGTCGAGGCCCAGCTGATGACCAGGTTCACGGCGAGCCGGTTCACCGTGCGCGCCGCCCTGCAGGATCTGACCGCCGAGGGCCTGGTGGAGACCCAGCGCAACCGGGGCGCCCTGGTGCGCAAGGTGTCACTCGACGAGGCGGTCGAGATCACCGAGGTACGCATGGTGGTCGAGGGCCTGATCGCCGCCCGGGCCGCCGAGCGGATCGACGACCGGCGCGCCTCCGAGCTCGACGAGATCGGCCTGCTCATGCGGCGCGCGGTCGAGGCCGGCGAGCATCGGCGCTACCACGACCTGAACGGCCGGCTGCACGCGCTGATCCGCGAGATCGCCGGCCATCGCACGGCCGATCGGATCGTCGGCACGCTGCGCGGCCAGCTGGTCCGCCACCAGTTCGTGCTCTCCCTGCTGCCCGGCCGGCCGCGGCAGTCGCTGCCCCAGCACGAGCGGATCATCGCGGCGATCCGCGCCGGCGACCCGAAGGTCGCCGAGGAGTCGATGCGCGAGCACATCTCCAGCGTGATCGAGGCGCTGCGCTCGATCGACCAGCTGGGCGGGCCGGCCTGACGCTCCGATCAGGAGTCCGCCGGCAGGCTGATCGTCACGGTGGTGCCCCGGGGCCGGTTCGGACCGGCCGTGACCGTTCCGCCGTGCTGGGCGGCGGTCTGCGCCACGATCGCCAGGCCCAGGCCCGATCCGGGCATCGAGCGCGCCGCGGTGGCCCGGTAGAACCGATCGAAGACGTGCGGCAGGTCGTCCTCGGCGATGCCCGGCCCGGTGTCCGAGACGGTCAGCGTCCCGTCGCCGGTGAGCGTCGTGGTCACCGCGCCGCCGGGCGGGCTCCACTTGGCCGCGTTGTCGAGAACGTTCACGACCATGCGCTCGAGCTCGCCCGGGCGCCCGGTCACCGTCACCGGGGACAGGTCCGCGTCGAAGGTGAGGCCGGGCGCTCTGATCCGTACGCGATTGATCGCGGCTGTCACCACATCGCTCAGCTCGACCGGCTCCGGCTCCTCCCGGGTGGTCTCCTCGCGAGCGAGCTCGACCAGCTCGGTGGTCAGCGTAGCCAGCTCGCGCACCTGCGCGTCGAGATCGGAGAGCAGTTTCGCGCGGTCCTCCGGCGGCAGCCGATGCGCCAGCTCGGGCTGCCGCTCGACCGCGAGCAGCAGCTCCACGTTGGTGCGGATGCTGGTCAGCGGCGTGCGCAGCTCGTGCCCGGCGTCCTCGACCAGCGCCCGCTGAGCCTGGCGGGAGCTGTCGATCGCGGCGAGCATCGTGTTCACCGAGCGGCCCAGCCGGGCGACCTCGTCCTCGCCGGTGACCTCGATCGGCCGGGTCAGATCGGTGGTGGCCGCGACGTCCTCGACCGCGGAGGTGAGCCGCTCCACCGGGAGCAGGCCGGTGCGGGCCACCGCCCGGCCGGCGAGGGCCGCAGCCGCGATGCCGATCACGCAACCGGCGGCCAGCAGCAACGCCAGAACCGTGAGCGTACGCCGGGAATCGTCCTCGCTGATCGCCACCTGCACCGCGCCGCCGCCGTTCAGCGGGAACGTCAGCATCTGGTAGTGGCTGCCGCCGATGGACACCCGCTCCTGCACCGGGTGCCGGCGGGTCTGCCCCGAGGCCGCCGCCCGGCCCCGCGCGGTCACCGGCAGCGGGTTGTCCGGCGAGCTGATCACGGTGCCCGACCCGTCGACGATCTGCCAGCGCGGCCCCAGCTCCCCGCGATGGGGGCCCCGGCCCGGCCGCCCGGCGCCGGGAAAGCCCGGGGCGGGCCGCTCCGGGCGGGCGGCCGCCCACTGGCCGGGCGCCTGGGCGATGGCCTGCGCGTCGGCGCTGAGCTGGGCCTTGATCCGATGCTCCTGCAGCTCCCGCACGGCGATCCAGGACGCCGCCGCGAACGCCACGAGGGCCAGCGCGACCGTCCCGGCGACCAGCAGCGCCAGCCGCGAATGCAGGCTGCGCCGGTTCCACCAGGCCGCGGGGGCCGACGGGGTAGTCACAGCGGCTCCTCCCGCAGCGCGAAACCCACCCCGCGAACGGTGTGCAACAGCCGCGGCTCGCCCTCCGCCTCCAGCTTGCGCCGCAGATATCCCAGGTAGACGTGGATGCTGTTGGAGGACTCGCCGAAGTCGTACCCCCACACCTGCTCGAACAGCGCCGCCCGGGTCAGCACCTGCCGCGGGTGCCGCAGGAACGCCTCGAGAATCGCGAACTCGGTGCGGGTCAGCCGCAGCGCCCGCGCCCCGCGCCACACCTCCCGGGTGGTCGGGTCGAGGCGTACGTCGGCGAAGGTCAGCCAGTCGTCGCCGGCCGGCTCCGACGGACCCGGCGGCGCGGTCAGCACCGAGCGCCGCAGCAGCGCCCGCAGCCGGGCCAGCAACTCCTGCAACGCGAACGGTTTGACCAGGTAGTCGTCGGCGCCCGCGTCCAGCCCGGCCACCCGGTCGCCCACGCTGTCGCGGGCGGTGAGCATCAGGATCGGCAGGACGACGCCGTCGGCGCGTAGCAGGCGGCACGTCTGCAGGCCGTCGAGCCGCGGCATGCTGACGTCGAGGATCATCGCGTCCGGCTCGGCCTCCCGCACCGCGTCGAGCGCCTCGACCCCGTCGGCGGCCGTGTCCACCCGGTGGCCCTCGAACCGCAGGGTACGAGCGAGCGAGTCACGCACCGCCGCGTCGTCCTCCACCACCAGGATCCGCACGGGTCCCCTCTCACCTCAGGTTCGCGGCGTCCAGCGCGGACTGCAGCGACTCCTTGTAGCCGTCGCTGGTGACGGTAGCGCCGGAGACCGCGTCGATGTCGGCGCTCTGCCGGTCGAGGGTCTCCTGGCGCAGGATCGGCAGCGCCTGCGAGTTGATCTCCACGTCGCGGCCGTTGTTGCTCGGGTAGGTCGGCACCGCCACGTCGGTGATCTTTCCGCCCGAGACGGTGATGCTGACCTGCAGCGGCCCCCAGCGGGTCTGCGCGACCGACCCGGCGTACGTCTTGCCGCCGCTCGTCGAGGCGCCGCCGGTCGCCGGCCCGTCGTCGTCGCTCTCCCCGCCGGAACCGGCGTTCAGCGGCGCCGAGGCGACAGCCGGGGCGGAGGACGGCCCTGCCAAGCTGGTCCGATAGCTGAACAGCAACACCACCGCCGCCACCGTGGAGAACAGCCACAGTGTTATCCGCCGCATCTCGTCCCTTCCGTCTTCACCACGAGAACAGTTCGGTGTGCACCCGCTCGGCCGGCGTCCCCGCCTGCCGCGCCGCCGCCCGGGCCGCCTCCGCCCACACCTCGGGCCCGCAGATGTACACGTCCGACCGCGCCACGTACGGCGCGATCTCGGTCAGCGCCGCCGCGTCCGCGTGGTCCGCGTACTGCGCCGGCAACCACGACTCCCGCTGCGCGCGCCGGCCGAGCAGGTAGACCACCCGGACGCCGCGCCGCGCCGCGAACCACTCCAGCTCGTACCGGAACGCGATCTCCGCCTCGCTGCGGGCCCGGTAGATCAGCGTCGCCTCGCCGGGCCCGTACGGCAGCTCGCCGAGCAGCGACAGCAGCGGGGTCACGCCGATCCCGCAGGCGAGCATGGTGACCGGGCCGCCGGCGTACGTCTCGCTGGTGAGCTTTCCGTACGGCCCCTCGACCAGCGCCTTCGTCCCCGGTGACAGCCTCGCCACCCGGGCGCTGCCGTCGCCCAGATCCTTCACGGTGATCCGCAGGAGGCCGCCGTGCGGCGTGGCGCTCAGCGAGTACGGATGCGATCGCGACCAACCAGGACCGTCCAGGAACCGCCACTGGAAGAACTGTCCGGCCCGCACCGGCAGCCGATCGAGCTCCCGCCCGCTCAGGTAGACCGAGGTGAGACCCGGCCCCTCCACGGCCACATGGGAGACGACCAGGCGGTGCCGCCAGTTGCGCCAGGCGGGCAGGCCGATCCGGTATGCGACGACCGCCCCCGCCGACACCGCGTAGAGCGTCCACCAGTAGACCGTGGCGGCCGGCGAGGCGAGAAAGTCCTGACCGGTCCAGAGCTGATGCGGAAGTGCCAGACCGACGCCCAGGTACGCGTACAGGTGCAGCAGATGCCACGACTCGTAGCGCAACCTGCGACGGGCCGCGCGCAGCGAGGTCACCACGACCAGGACGAGCAGCGCGCTGCCGGCCACCGCGAGCAGCATGCCCGGATAGTCGACGGTCAGCTCCCAGAAGGTCTGGACGAACCGGACGAGGCTGCCATACCCGATCGTGATGAGCACAATATGCGTCACCATCAGCCAGAACGAGCTGAAACCGACCCACCGGTGCCACCGGGCCAGCCGATCCTGACCGAACGCGCGCTCCACGATCGGCACCCGGGCCATCAGCAGCACCTGCAGCAACAGCAGGTCGGCCGCCCACAGCCCGGTGATCTGGCCGGCGGCGAGCGCGAAGCTGCCGTCCGACAGCGCCTGCACGCCGCCATCCGACACCCAGAGCGCCGTCACGACCAGCAACGACGTCCCGGCCGCCAGGCCACCCAGATCCGCCCACCACCGTGGAGCCGCCGGAGCACGGCGGACGATCGGCGGCGACGCGATGGACATGCTCCTACCATCGACGGCGCAGGTTAAAGGTGCCGCACGCTTCCCTAAGAGTTGGCTAAGAGCGCGAAAATGACCGGGTGGGCGGGGTGCTGCACTCGGCCCGCGCACTTCCCGATCAGCGGCTCGGCGCGCCGCGGTCAGCCTTTGAGGATCGCGCCGCGGTCAGCCTTTGAGGATCGCGCCCCGGTCAGCCTTTCAGGATCGCGCCCCGGTCAGCCTTTCAGGATCGCGCCCCGGTCAGCCTTTCAGGATCGCGCCCCGGTCAGCCTTTCAGGATGCGGCGGGCCGCCGCCAGCAGGTGGTCGCGGAAGTCCTCGTCGTCGAGGCCCTTCACCGCCGGGTCGGCCCCCGCCATGATCAGCCCGCCGCTCAGCACCGCTATCCGCACCCGGCTGCCCGGGTCGGGCGCGCTGCCGCCGAGCAGCTGCCGGATGCGGTGCAGCGAGCGCAGCGCCGGATGCGCGCTGACGAGGCGTTTCACGACCGGATCGAAGCTGAGCGTGGTCGTCACCTTGCGCTCGTCCACGACCAGGTCGACGATCCCGGCCAGCACCGTCTCCCGGCGGGCGGTCTGCCCCCGCTGCGCCTCGGCGTGGTCGGCGAGCGGCCCGAGCCGCTCGAGCGCCGGATGGATCACTGCGAGCACGATGTCGTCCTTGGACTGGAACTGGTGGTAGACGGCCGCCTTGGTGACGCCGAGCCGGTCGGCGATCATCTGCAGCGACGTGCCGCTCACCCCGTGCTCGGCAAACAGGTCGAGCGCCGCGGCGAGCAACCGCTCGCGGGCCGTGCCGGGCCGGTTCTCGTGCATTCCGGGATGCTACCGGGTAATGCGGGCACCTAGCCGCTCGGCTATTCTGCCTGGTCAGGGCCGGGGCCGGAAACTACGGAAGACCAACTGCAGGTCCGGGTACGCGTCGCCCCACGACGAATCCGGCGTCTGCCAATAGATTCCGTACGCCTGATGATCGTTCACCACCACGCCGCGGTTGTTGACGTGCTGCCGGGCGTGCGACCCGTCGAAGGTGAACTCCCAGTCCGCGGCCTTGACGAAGTAGTTGACCGCCACGATGTGGACCTCGTGGTATCCCGGGAAGTCACCGTGCGCGACGCGGTAGTCCGCCTTGCCCCGCCAGTCCGCGACCGGGTTCATGTTCGGGTGCGTGGTCTGATCGATGCCGAGGACCCGGCCCGCGCCGCGGAAGTACACGATCGACCCCTCCCGCGATCTGGTCCACCCCTTCGGCACGTACACCGAGAACCCGGTCGGATCGCGGTAGTCGGTCCATCCGCTCGGCACGGCGGGCAGGGTCACCCGGCTGCCCGAGCTCGCATCCGGACGCGCCGCGGCCGAGGAGGGGACCGACGGGGTGACCGATGGGCTCGGGGACGTCGCTTCGGTCGGCCCGGCGGACGGTGCCAGCCCGGTCCCCGCTCGCTCACCGTTCCCCGCTTGCTCACCGTTCCCCGCGCGCTCGCCGTTCCCCGCGCGCTCCGCGGTGGCCGCCAGGACGACGACCGTGCCGGCGACGATCAGAAGCGTCACCGACAGCGCGAGCACCCACCGCCAGCGCCGCAGCCACGAGCGGACGACGGCGGACGATTCCTCGACCGGCGCCGCGGCGGCCCGCAGCAGTCGCCCCGCCTCGTCCGCATCGATGCGGCGCTCCGGATCCTTGCGCAGCAGCCCCGCCAGCACTGCTCCCAGCACACCGGCCTGCCGCGGCGCCTCCGGCTCCTCCGCCGCCAGCGCCATCAACGTCCCCACCGCCGATGGCCGCTGATATGGCGGCCGCCCCTCCACCGCCGCGTACAACGTCGCCCCGAGTGACCACAGATCCGAGGCCGCCACCGACTCTCCGCGCAGCGCCCGCTCCGGCGCCATGTACTGCGGCGA
Organism: Actinoplanes sp. KI2; assembly: GCF_025630775.1. Taxonomy (GTDB): domain Bacteria; phylum Actinomycetota; class Actinomycetes; order Mycobacteriales; family Micromonosporaceae; genus Actinoplanes. Next base: position 46,807 of record NZ_JAOSZE010000043.1, on the reverse strand, counting down.
CCCGAGCAGCAGATCGGAGCTGGTGGTGCCGCCGTCCTCCTCGATCGTCGCGATCCCGAAGTCGGTCAGCACCACCCGGCCGTCCGCGGCCAGCAGCACATTGGACGGTTTCACGTCCCGGTGCAGCACCCCGGCCCGGTGCGCCGCCCGCAGCGCATCGAGCAGCGCCAGCCCGATCTGCGCCACCCGCCGCGGTTCGAGCGACCCCTCCGCGTCCAGCACCTCCTGCAGCGACCGCGACGGGACGTGCTCGAGAACGATCCATGGGTGCTCGTCGACCTCGAAGACGTCGAACACCCGCGCCACGTTCGGATGCGTCAGCCGCGCCGCCGCCCGCGCCTCGCGCAGCGTCCGCCGGCGCAGCGCATCCCGTTCGCGCGCGAGCAGCTCGGCGGGGAGCACGACCTCCTTGACCGCCACGTCGCGGTCCAGCACCACGTCCCGGGCCCGCCAGACCCGGCCCATGCCGCCCTCGCCGAGCGATTCGGTCACCCGATACCGCCCGGCCACCAGTCCCGGCCCGGCGGTGGTCATGCCATCGACATACCCCGAACCGTCCGGACCCACGCACACTGGCGCTTGACCTGGAGCGCACTCCAGGAAATAGCGTCGTCGTCATGCAGACGATCGAACTCGGCCGCACCGGCCGGCAGGTCAGCCAGCTCGCCCTGGGCGCTATGCAGATGGGGAACGCCACCGGCGAATCGGACTCGATCCGGATCCTCGACCGGTACCTGGAGGTGGGTGGCTCGTTCATCGACACCGCCGACTGCTACGAATGGTGGGCCCGCAAGGGCGGCCGCGGCGGCGACAGCGAGGAACTGCTCGGCCGCTGGATGCGCGACGGCGGCAAGCGGGACCGGGTCTTCCTCGCCACCAAGGGCAGCGCGCTGCCGCACTACTCCCCCGACCTGTGGGCCGAGGACGGCACCGCCAACTGGGAGCTGGCCCGTCGCACCTTCGCCGGCGCCGGTGCGAAGACCCTGCGCGACGCCCTCGACGGCAGCCTGCGCCGGCTCGGCACCGACCACGTCGACCTCTACTACATTCACGTCGACGACCGGGCCACCCCGCCCGAGGAGACGCTCGAGGCGCTGGCCGGTTTCGTCCAGCAGGGCAAGGTTCGCTACCTGGGCTGGTCGAACGTGCGCACCTGGCGCCTGGAGCGCATCCGCGGACTGTGCGCGCGCAACGGCTGGCCGCTCCCGGTCGCCGTCCAGCAGCAGCACAGCTACCTGCGCCCGCGGGCCGGCCTGGCCTCGGCTTCCATCGTGGACGCCGAGCAGCTGGACTACCTGCGGGACAACGACGATCAGACGCTGGTCGCCTACTCGCCGATCGTGAAGGGCATCTACGACAGCCCCGAGAAGCGTGCGAGCCACTGGATGATGGACAGCTACGCCGGGCCCGACGCCGACGCCCGCCTGGCCGCGGTCACCGAGGTGGCCGCCGAGGCCGGCGTCACCCCGAACCAGCTGGTCCTGGCCTGGCTGCTGCACCAGACCGGCCCCCGTGTCATCCCGCTGATCGGCCCGCGCACGCCGGAGCAGTTCGAGAACGCCCTGCCCGCGCTGGACGTCAAGCTGACCGAGGAGCAGCTGAACCGCCTGGAGCAGGCAGGAGCCTAGACGGTACGCATCGCCGGTCGCGCTACACGTCGCGCACCTCGACGACGCGCGCGGCCGGCGCGTCCTCGCCGACCGCGGCCCGCAGCGCAAGCCGATCCGGATCGGCCAGAAAGTCCTCCAGCCCGGCCGCCGCGCCGAACCGTATGAGCTGCACCTCGGTGGCACCGTCACCGCTGCGCAGGCGCCGCTCCAGCGTCCCGCCGTGCCGGCCGAGCAGCCCGAGCACCTCGTCCTCGTACCGCTGCCCGGCCGCGACGGCGCCGTCCCGCATCTCCACCACGACGGCCAGCAGAAGGTCAGTCATGACCGGTAAATCTAGACCGGCGAGCGCACAACGAACGCCGTACCCTGGCCCGTGTCGAGGTAGATGACGTAGTCCCGGTGCACGACCAGCGCCCGCCCCGGATAATTGATCGATTCCAGAACGAAGGCGGTCCCGCCGCGGGCCGGCGCCGTGCAGAAGGTGGCGTCCTGGGCGAACAATTCCGATCGGTCGCGCCGGTCGAGCCGGAGAACGAAGTCCCGGTGCCGCAGGAAATAGCCCGGAAGGTTTACTGATTCGAGCGAAATGCAGCCGTCCCGGCCGAGTCCGTTTCGGACCACGAATTGGGAATCCGCGCGTTCCCGAGCGTCGGTGCCCGATCCGAACCGGTCCACCCGGCCGATGAAGTCGCGGTGCCGCACCCGGTAGTCCGGTGCCGCCGCGACCGCCAGGCCGACCGTCGCGCCCACCTTCAGCTCGGCCGCCGGGGCCGGCTGTGCGGACGGCTTCGGGGACGTCGACGCCGACGTCGTCCGCGGCGTGGCGCGGCTTCGGGTCGGACCGGCGTCCACCGGAGCCGTGGTGAAACTGCTGCTCGGCGCCGGGAGCACCGACACCGGCGGGGACGGGATCCAGTCCACCGGCGGGTTGATGAGCTGTTGCACCACCTGCTCCGGCCCGGCGGGATCGCCGGGCGGGTAGAGAAACGTCAGCAGGGCGGCCACCCCGGACGCCACGGCGAGCGCGCACGCCACGAGCACCCGCCGCGCCCGGGCGGCCTGAGCCGCGGCGGGACCGGACGGAAGGGCGCGATAGGCGACGCTCCGATAGCTGTCGTGACGCATGTAGCATCCGCTCCTACGGCCGTCGCCTAAGGCACTCTTAAACTCTCGAAAAGGCATTCTTGCGGCGAAGGGCACGAAGGGCAAGAGTGAGATTTAAGCCCTTCTTTGGCCGTCTTCCCGAGTCCGTGGCGAGAAAATGAACTCCCGGCCGGGTGCGCTGCGTATTGCCAGTCGACGCCATCCGTAGCCGCACTCGAGGAGACGATCGCGTGGACGCCTCCGACCTACCCAACACCGCCGAGTGGCCGCGCATCTCCGATTACTGGCCAGACGCTCCACATCGGATGAGCCCGCAGGCCGACTACTACCCCGACACCGACAACCGAGCGACGGCCGCTCCCCCGGCGTACCCGCAAGATCCGCAACCGCAACGCCTGATCAGCCCGCCGCCCCCGCCGGCCCGCAAGGGCCTGCGGCTGCTGCTCGGCGCCCTGGCCACGATGGTGTTCCTGGGCGGCAGCGTGGTGGTGCTGACCCGGCTGGTGCAGCGCGACACCGCCACCCCGGTGGCCGGCGCCCCCCAGCCCTCGGCCGCGGCCTCCGAGCCGGCGCCCAGCCCGCCGGTGTCGATCGCGCCGGCCCCGGCATCCGCCTCGGCGACGGCCACCGGGAGCGCCGCGCCGTCGACCGGCACGACCGCACCGCCCGCGACGCTGCCGTTCACCTCCGGCACGTTCGAGCTGGCGTCCGATGTGGCCGTCATCAACGTCACGGTCGCCGCGATCGGAACCGATCCGGTACGGGTCAGCACGCCCGCCGGCAGCGGACTCAAGACGCGTCTGACCCGCGACGGCAGCAGCATGCAGCTGACCGCGCAGGCCGTCGACAAGAACGGCTCCGGCCGGCTCGACGTGCGGTTGAACAGCAAGGTCACCTGGTCGGTGCGGATGACCGGCGGCGCTCGCGAGGAGAACTTCGCGCTGGCCAAGGGCTGGATCCGGCGGATCGACCTGATCGGCGGCGTGGCCCGGATCAGTATGGCGCTGCCGACGCCGGACGAGACGCTGCCGATCCGGATGGTCGGCGGTGTGAACACCTGGCGGATCACCACGCCGGTGCGCGTGCCGGTCAAGGCGCTGCTGCGCGACGGCGGCGGCCGGGTGATCCTCAACGGCGACGAGACCGACGGCATCGATCGCAACACGACGCTGCGCGCCGGCGGGGGCGACAACGACTCGGGCGGCCTGACCATCGACGCGGTCTCCGGCCTCGGCACCCTCATCGTGGCCCCAGCAGCCGGAACAGGGTGAGCCACCGCTCCGGCCTCGGCCCGCTCATCGTGGCCCCAGCAGCCGGAACAGGGTGAGCCACTGCTCCGGCCACACCTCGCCGACCGGCGCGTCGGGGTCCAGTCGCGCCGCCCTCGTCACGCCGTAGGCCCGCCGGCCGTAGCGGCGCACGAGGGTGGCGTGCAGCGACCCACCCGCACCGCTGAAACCGTCCGCGACCAGCCGGTGCCACGCGGGCATCAGCTCGGGTCGCACCAGCGGCACCGGCCGCCGCTCGACCTGCAGAATGCCGCCATCGACGCGGGGCGCCGGGCGAAACGCCGTGCGCGGCACCCGCCCGGCCAGCCGCCAGGAGAACTCCGGCCAGGTCAGCACGGTCATCCGGCTCCACCGGCCGTAGTCGCCCGATCGTTTCCGAGCGTATTCGAGCTGGGTGAGCAGCGTCGCCCGGCGCAGCGTCGGCGCGGCCAGGCACCAGCGCACGACCGCCGCGGTCAACGCGTACGGAATGTTGCCGGCCACGACGAAGCTCTCGCCGGGCGGCTGCGCCGCCAGAAAATCCTCCGTCCGCACGCTCAGCCGCGGATCGTCCGGCAGGTGCCGGGTCATGCTCACATCGATCTCGTACGCGACCAGCCGCTCACACATCGCCAGTAACGGCCGGGTGAGGTGGCCCCGGCCGGCCCCCACCTCGTAGACGAGCGTGCCGGGCCCCGGCACGGCGAGCGCCGCCAGGCGGCGGGCCTGCGCGGGGTCGGCGAGAAAGTTCTGTCCCAGAGTGCGCCGGGCGCGGGCATGCTCGCGCCGGGTCGGTGTTGCCATGAGGCCGTGGGTCCCGTCTGAGAGACACGGGCGAGCCCGGCACGAACCCGTCGGTCCGATGGTGCGACGCGACAGGTGCGGAAAGGCCCGTCCGATCCGGAATGGACTCGTGGGCCCCGGCGAGGAACGGTTCGGCTACGCGGCGATCGCCAGGGCCAGGCCCCGGGCGCGCGTGCGGAACGAGTGCAGCGGTCCCCGCGAGGGCGCGAGAACCAGGTAGGTCACCGACATCCGGCCACCGTATCGGTCGCCGGTGCGGTCGTCAGCCGATTTTCCCGTCGATGCGACGCACCACAGTGGCCGATCGCGCGCGACGTGTAGCCGACAGGGTGCTGGCGGTATCGGCCCGAGGTCAGCACCCTGTTGGCATGACGACAACGTTCGACCGGGAGAGCGTTCGCGGCAGCGCCGAGACGCTCAAGGACAAGCGCCTCGAGCTGTCCGCGCTCGCGATCCCGGCGGGCCGCGGGTGGGATCCGTGCCGGGACCGGATGGCCGAGGTGCTGGCCACCCAGCCGGCCGGCATCACCGACGTCATCAAGAAGCTGGACACCATCCAAGCGATCCTGGACGATCTGCCGCCGAGCCCGGCCGCCAACCGGGTGGCCGCGTTCAACTCGCTCTACAACCGGATCACCCGCCGGGTGGACGGCGCCCTGCGCGGCGACGGCGTCAACCAGCCCAACTTCCTCGAGTTGCTCGACGTCCAGTTCGCCAAGCGCTACTTCGACGCGCTCGAGCTGTGGAACCAGGACGACGAGGACACCCCCGACGTGTGGGAGGTGCTGTTCAAGCGCGGCAAGGACCTCAAGATGAGCAAGCTGACCGCGGCCATGCTCGGCGTCAACGCGCACATCAACCACGACCTGTCGCTCGCGCTGATCGGCACCTGGGCCGACCTGGGCGCACCCACCGACGATCTGATCCACCCGGACTACCTGCTGGTCAACCAGATCTTCTACGAGGAGATCCCGCCGCTGCGGCGCGGCTTCTCCACCCGGTGGCAGCTGGAGATCGACGAGTTCGTCGGCCCGCTCGACGACTGGAGTCAGCGCATGCTGGTCACCGTGACCCGCGCGCACGCCTGGGACCAGGCCCGCCGGCTGTGGGCGCTGCGCGACGACCCGGAAGACTTCGAGCAGGCCCGGCGGGCAATGGATCGGGCGGCGTCGCTGGTCGCCGAGTTCGCCATCGTCGGCGACCGCCTGATCACCACGACCGGCTGGGGCGTGACCGGCACCTGGCATCTGCTGCGCCGGGTCTTCCACCCACGGACGGGCCGCCACGTGCCGCACGGCCGCCGATAGCGCCGCACCGCAGCCGCGAGCGCACACGTCCCAACCCGACACCGCCCGGGCCGTGAGCGCGCACGTCCCGAACCCCCACCACAGCGCCCCGGGCCGTGAGCGCGCACGGCCCAAGCCCTCACCACCCCGCCCGCGCTGTGAGCGCGCACGGCCCAAGCCCCCACCACCCCGCCCGCGCCGTGAGCGCACACGGCCCGAACGCCGATCGCCCCGGCCGCGCGGTGAGCGCGACCGGGGCGATGGGTGGTGTGTCGGATCAGTGGGCCATGGCCGGCGGGGCGTCCGGGTCCACGTCCAGCGGTCCGGTGCGGAACAGCAGCGTGGCGACGATCGCCGCCAGCACGAAGAAGCCGGCCGACCACCAGAACACCGTGTGGTAGCTGGCCAGCTGAGCCTGCGCCGCGAGCAGGGCGGACGGCTTGTGGCTGCTCGCGTAGTGCGTCGCCGCGCTGGTCGCGAACGAGCTGAGCAGCGCGGTGCCGATCGAGCCGCCGATCTGCTGGACCGTGTTGATCATTGCCGAGGCGACGCCCGCGTCACGGTGCTCGACGCCGCTGGTGGCGGCGTTCTGCGTGGGGGCGAAGACCAGGCCCAGCCCGAAGCCGATGATCAGCAGGCCGGGCAGGACGTTCGCCGCGTACGTCGAGGTCAGGTCGAGCCGGGTCAGGAAGGCCATGCCGCCGGCCGCGATCAGCGCGCCGACCGGGACGAGCGGGCGCGGGCCGATCTTCGGGGTGAGGATCGAGCCGGCCGTGGTCGCCGAGAGCATGATCGCGCCGAGCATCGGCAGGAAGGCGAGACCGGTCTGGATCGGCGAGAACTTGAGGAACACGGTCAGGAAGTAGGTGAGGAACAGGAAGATGCCGAACATGCCGGCGCCGGCGATGCCGATCGAGGCGTATGAGCCGCCGCGGTTGCGGTCGAGAACGACGCGCAGCGGCAGCAGCGGGTGCTCCACCCGGGTCTCGATCACGACGAAAGCGATCAGCAGGGCGACGCCCACGATGATCGGGATCAGCGTGATCGCGGCGCTCCAGCCGTCGGTCTCCACCTTGCCGAGACCGAAGACCAGCCCGACCAGGCCGCCGACGGCGGTGATCACGCCGGGGATGTCGAGCTTGTTGCGGCTGGTGACCGGCTCGTCCTGGAGCTTCGTGAGCGCTCCCGCCACCGCGATCGCGGCGATGGCCAGGTTCACGTAGAGGCACCAGCGCCACGACGCGTACTCGGTCAGGACACCGCCCAGCAGCAGGCCGACCGCGCCGCCGGCGCCCGAGATCGCGCCGAAGATGCCGAACGCCTTGCCCCGGTCGGCCGGCTCGGTGAACGTGGTGGACAGCAGCGACAGGGCGGCCGGGGCGAGGGCCGCGCCGAACGCGCCCTGCAGGGCACGAGCGACGATGAGCATCTCCAGACCGTTCGCGGCGCCGCCGAGCGCGGACGCGAGCGCGAAACCGATCAGGCCGATCAGGAACATCCGCTTACGGCCGAAGAAGTCCGACAGCCGCCCGCCGAGCAGCAGCAGACTGCCGAACGCGAGCGCGTAGCCGGTGACCACCCATTGCCGGGAGGCGTCGTCGAAGCCCAGGTCACGCTGCGCGGTGGGCAGCGCGATGTTCACGATCGTGGCGTCCAGCACCACCATGAGCTGGGCCATCGCCAGCACGACCAGTGCCCACCAGCGGCCTGTGTGCCCGGCGGCGGGGTCGGCCGGGGGCGGTGCCGGGCGGCGTAGTTCCGTGGTGGTGCTAGTCATCAAGCGCCTTTCCCGAACGGACGGAGGATAGAAATTCGTCCCCCGTGGGTTCGACCGGCCACGGCGCAAACTGAGCCGCTGATCCATTAGCAATGAACGTCACAAACCAGGACCGCACGGACAGAGCGGCGCGTCCGTGACGCCGGACACGTTCTCCCGCGGATGAATGCTCGAAAGGACGCCCCGACTGCCCTTGGCAGATGCCGCGCGGCGGTCGACCCTCTCCTTGTCGGCCGTCGAGCAGAAATGATCGGAGGCGTGCCATGACAGACGCCTCGGAAGCGCTGGATCGCCTCCCGCCCGAGCGAAAACCGCCAGATCCGATCACCACCCGCCGGCCCGGTCCGGACGTGCTGCCCGGAGCGGGCAACGCCGCGATCGCCCGGATGCTCTCGGGCACGCCGGCCGCGCCGGCCCTCGCCGAGCTGTCCCCGTTCGCCGGCAACGCACAGATCGCCCGCCTCGCCGAGCAGGGCGACGGGGCCGGCGCGCCGCCCGCCCCGCCGGTGGGCGCTCCCGCCGCGGCGGGCGTCCGGTTCGGCGCGCACGGCGAGGCGGTGCGGGACGCGCAGGTCAAGCTCAGCCGGGTGCAGGCCTCGGCGCTGCCGCTCACCGAGGACGGCCGGTTCGGGCCGCTCACCGAGGCGGCGGTGCGGACCTTCCAGACCACCGCGGGCATCACGCCGGTGACCGGCGTGCTCGACCCGGTCACCCAGGCCCGGCTGGACGCGGCGTTCGCCGCCCTGCCACCCCCGGTGCGCGCGGTGCTCACGATGGGCTCGACCGGCGCCGACGTCGCGTTCGCGCAGCAGAAGCTGAACGCGCTCGGCGCCAGTCCCCGGCTGGCCGTCAACGCGGTCTTCGACGGGAGCATGCTGGTCGCCGTCATCGCGTACGAAATCGCCGCTTTGAAAAGGTTTCCCACCGGTACGGTCGACGCAGCGATGTGGGCGGATCTGGACGCGAAGGTGAAGGGCGGGTTCGTCGCGCCGGAGGGGGCGGTCGCCCGCAACGTCGAGCAGGACACCCCGAGCGACACCGCGAACTCGCTGGGCACGCAGGTGGCCGGCACCTCGCTGCATCCGGTCACCGGCGTCGGCGGGCTGACCCAGGGCCCGGCGGTCCAGGAGCTGCAGCAGAAGCTGAACAAGGCGGGCGCCGCGCCGCCGCTGGTCGTCGACGGCGTTTTCGGACCGAAGACGACCGCCGCGCTGCAGGCGTTCCAGACCGGAAAGGTGCCGGTCACCGGCACCGCGGACAAGGCGACCTGGGACGCGCTCGACGCGGTCGCGCCCGGCTCGACCGTGGGCGCGGTCGAGCGGCAGTGGACGGAGGTGGTCGGCGGCGCCACCTACGGCATGACCGGCGCGAGCGCGTCCCGGTACTCCTGGGAGATTCAGGCGAAGCGCATGCTGGTCACGGTGAAGGTCAACTTCACCGGTCTGCCCGCCCCCGCCGCCTGGTTCTCGCACGTCCAGACGGCGTGGAACCAGTACATGGGCGTCGAGCCGGCCTCGGGCAAACAGATGCCGGTCGACTTCCGCATGGTCCGCGGCGCCGGCGGCGACGCCAGCACGGTCAATGTGGTGGCCGGCACCGGCCGGGCCAACGCCGGCACGTGGTATGCCGCCGACCCGAACGCGTCCTCGACCGTCCCGCACGAGTTCGGCCACCTGATCGGCCTGCAGGACGAGTACCAACTGCACCCCGGCGACTACGTGCGGGCGACCGGTCACGAACCGCCGGTGGGCGACGCGACCGGCCCCGGCATCCCGCCCGCGACGATCGCCACCAACCTGCAGAACGCGATGGTCGCCCGCAACTCGGCCAACGCCCGGGCCGCCAGCACCGGGGCGGGCGTGCGGGAGGGCGCCTTCGCCCAGCAGGTCGTGGCCGCGTACGCGAAGCTGGCGACCACGACGGTGCCCGCGGTCGCCGCCGCACCCGGCCCGCCGCCGGTCCCGGCCCAGCCGGCCGTGGCGCTGACCGGCGATCTGATCTTCGACCTCAACGCCGCGCTGCCCGACGACAACGACCGCTACGCCACCATCCAGGTGTTCAGCTATTCGAGCGCCTCGCTGTTGGGCGATCCCGGCCGTGAGTTCGACCCGCACGACCACGGCGCGCAACCGCGCCACGTGGCCGAGTTCATGGCTATCCTCGGCCAGGCACTCGGCGGCACCTGGGAGGCGAAGCGTCGATGATCCTGCGACTGGTGGTCACGGACGGCAGCCAGACACCGGCCGTCGCGGAAAGCGTCGAGGTGTCCGAGGACGGCGCCATCTCGGGCTGGCGCAGCGTGAGCGAGGGCGGCGTGGGCTGGTTCGCCGGTGTGCTCCCGTCCGGTGAACTGGCCGAGCTCCGGGCGCTGATCGACTCGGATCGGCCGGCGCCACCGTCCGCTCCCCCGCCGCCCGTCTCCGGCCAGGAGACGCTCGAACTGCCCGGCGCGGAGCCGACCGCGATCGCCGGCGTGTCGTCGCCGCTGGCCACCGCCGCCCGCCACCTGCTGAGCCGCCTCACCGACTTCCCGCACGCCGCCGTCGCGGTGTCCCACCCCGAGCCCACCATCGCGAGGCTGTCCCACCGCGGCACCGACCCGATCAGGCTCGATCTGAGCACCGTCGACTGGCGGGAAACCGCCTGGCGCGGCTACTACGAACCGGCCGGCGACTGGTCCGGCGCGGCCGCGGGGCCGCCCGAGGTCGAGGCCGGCCCCGGCTGGACCTTCGACATCCCCATCCAGCCCACCGACGCGACCGTCCACCTGGCCGTCGACCTCACCGTCCTGAGCGGCCCGACCCGCATCCGCGTCCGGGCCAAGCACACCCCTGCGATGGCCTAGGTTCGGACCGTTCGCAAGAGGTGGGCGTGCAACGAGAGCGGCGACTCTCCCTCCGGCATCGCCGTCACTCGGACGGGCTCGACGGTCGTGTCCGTCCACCACGGCGGTCCGAAGGCTTCGCGCAGGAAGTCCTCGGTGATGCCCCATCCCTCGCCCGCCTCCACCGACACGGCGACGATGAAAAGCGCGCCGCCCGGGGCGGCCACGACGGGGAGTTGGGCCAGGTAGGCGTCGACCTGGTCGGGACCGATCCGATGCAGGCTGTGCAGCAGGCCCGAGTCGAAGATCGAGTTGAAGGACGCGGCGGGCAGCGACAGCCGGGTCGCGTCCTGAACGCCGAAGGTGATCGAGACGCCGGCCGCGGCCGCCTTGGCACGCGCCTGGTCGATCGCCACGGCGGAGATGTCGAAGCCGGTCACCTCGAAACCGCGGCGGGCCAGCTCGATCGCCAGATCGCCCTGGCCGCAGCCGGCGTCGAGGACCCGCGGGCCGCGGACCTCATCCTCCAGCACCGGTACGAGCGCGGGCTGCGGGCCGCCGATCTGCCAGGGCGGCCGGCTCGAGCGGTAGACCTCGTCGTAGTCCATGACGCTCATAGGCGTCGATCCTAGACTCGGAAGACCCGCAGCTGCAGGGCGAGCGTGGCGTAGTAGCCGACCAGTGTGGTCAGCTCGAACACGATCGGGCGGCCGAGCACGCCGACCGCTTCCGCGTATTCGTGATCGGTGAGGTCGGAGCGGGACGCGAGGGCGGTGGCGATCGAAAGGACCATTCGTTCGTACGGGTCGGGGAAAGCGCTCGGGTCGCCCTCGCGGAGGGCGGCCAGCTCGGCGTCCGACATGCCGGCGGCCCGGCCGACGGCCTCGTGCGCGTGCCGTTCGAAGGCGCTGTCCCAGACCCGGGCCACGGTCAGGACGGCGATCTCCCGGGCCCGGGCGGTCAACCCCGTACGGTAGCGAACCGCGGCGCCGAGGCCCTGCAGCGCCGCACCCAGCGCGGGCTGCAGCAACATCGCGTTGAACGGCCCCTCCAGCGCGCCGTCCTCGCCGACGAGGGGGAACGGCCCGGACGCGCGCGGGCCGCCGGCGATCGCCTCGTACAGGGCGCGCTGGTCGTCCGACAACGACGACGGCCGCATGCGGGGCAGCCGGGGTTTCCCGACCCGCTGTTCGCCGGCCGGGTCGCGCGGGCTCATCCGGGCGTGCCGGATCTTCGTGACTCGGTCATGCGGCGGAAGTTACTTTCGGAGAGTGAGAAAAACAAGCTTCCGTACGACCATTGACACTCGAGTCGGAACCGGAAACACTCGGGTGGCAACGCTCCGGAAAGCCGTTATCACCTGGTGAAAGTGATAGGTCATGACGCGCACGGTCTTCACCAACGGACTCGTCTTCGACGGCAGCGGCAGCGCGCCCGCGCCGGGCGAGGTGGTCGTCGAGGGTGACCGGGTGGTCGAGGTGCGTGCGGCCTGGCAGGACGATCATGGCGACGACCAGGTGTTCGACGCCACCGGCTGCACGGTCATGCCCGGCATGGTGGAGTCGCACGCGCACCTGACCTTCCCCTCGGCGGTCGGTCACCTCGACCCGTCGTTCAACCCGCCGCTGGACGTGTCGTTCTTCCACCACATCGAGGGCCTCCCGAGCGAGCTCGCGCGCGCCGAGCGGAACGCGTCGATCCTGCTCGACGCCGGCTTCACCTCGGCGTACTCGGCGGGATCGATCCTGCCCATGCCGGTCGAGGTGATCCTGCGCGACAAGATCAAGGCGGGTGCGGTGCCGGGTCCGCGCATGCGCGCGGCGAGCATGGAGCGGGACAATCATCCGGTACGCCCGGACGGGCACGTGGAGCCGGACTGGCAGGGGCCGCAAGCCTGTGCGCGCTGGGTCCGCGACATGGCGGCCCAGGGCTACGACAGCGTGAAGTTCCTGCTCAGCAACGACGACGTGTTCATCGAGGGCGGCTCGCACCTCACCCAGTACACGCTCGAGGAGGCGATGGCGGCCGGCGCGCAGGCCCGCGAGTCGGGCGTCTGGCTGAACTGCCACGCCCAGTCGGCCGAGTCGGTCAAAATCGCGGTCAAGGCCGGTTTCCGATCGATCTACCACTGCACGTACGCGGACGAGGAGGCGCTCGATCTGCTCGAATCGGTGAAGGACTCGGTCTTCGTCTCCCCCGCGCCGGGCATCATCTACGCGAACGTCTACGAAGGCGAGGAGTTCGGCATCACCCGCGAGGTCGCCGAGAAGATGGGATCGGTCGCCGCGCTGGAGGGCATGGCCGCCGTGTACCCCGAGATCCGGCGCCGGGGCATCCGCGCGCTGCCGGGCGGCGACTACGGCTTCCCGAACAACCCGATCGGCCGCAACGCCCGCGACCTCGAGCTGTTCGTGGACGTTCTCGGCTACTCGCCGCTGGAAGTGCTCACCGCCGTCACCCAATACGGCGGTCAATTGCTCGGCCTCGGCGACATCGGCATGCTCAAGCCGGGCTGGGTCGCGGATCTGCTCGTGGTCAAGGGCAACCCCGCCGAGGACGTACGCATCCTGCAGGACGCCGACAACCTGCGGGTCATCATGCAGGCCGGCCGGTTCCACAAGGCTCCCGCAGCCGCATGACCATTTCCGTGCACCGGGACGTCGTGTACGCGCGGCACAACGGGTTCCGGCCGCTCGCGCTCGATCTGTACGTGCCGCCCGGCGCCGGCACGCTCTGCGTCTACCTGCACGGCGGCGGATGGCGGACGGGCAGCCGGCGAGAGGGCCCCGGGCCGGCCGCGTCCTGGTTCTTCGAGGAGGTCGCGTCGCTCGGGCTGGCCGTCGCCGCCGTCGACTACCGCCTGAGCGGCGAGGCGGTCTTCCCGGCCCAGCTCGACGACGTGCAGGCGGCGCTGCGCTTCCTCAGGGAGTCACATCGGGCGTACGGGATCGCTTCTGATCGGATCGTGTGCTGGGGGACGTCGGCCGGTGGTCAGCTGGCGGCGCTGGCCGCCCTCGCGCCCGGCTCGCCGATCGCGGCGGCCGTCTGCTGGTATCCGCCGACCGATTTCGACGCGCTCGCCAAGGACATCGAGGAGGCCGGCGGGACCGGCGATCGCAGTGCCGCGTCGCGGGAGGGTCAACTGATCGGCGCCGGTCTCGACGATCGCCCGGACCTGGCCGCGGCGGCGAGCCCGGTCAATTTCGCGCACGCCGGGGCGCCGCCGTTCCTGCTGCTGCACGGCACCGCCGACCGGGCCGTCCCACCCCGGCAGAGCGCGCGGCTGGCGTCGGCCCTCACCCGGGTGGGCGCCGCCGCCATCGTCGAGCTGATCCCCGGCGCCACGCACATGTTCCCCGAGCTGGACCAGCCGGCGGCCCGGGAGGTGGTCCGCCGATCGGTTTCGTTCCTGCTCTAGTTTCCGACGCCGCACCGGCCGTCAATCCCCAAGCGCCGCCTGGACGAACCGCTGGCGGATCTCGCCGATCCCGTCGACCGTGCTGACCAGTGTCTCGCCCGGCCGCAGATAGCGGGGCGGAGTCCGGCGGTTGCCGACCCCGGCCGGCGTACCGGTGAAGATCAGGTCGCCGGGCAGCAGCGGGCAGATCGCCGAGATGCGCGCCACCAGGTCGTCGATCGGGAAGATCATCTGGCCGGTGCGGCCGTGCTGCACGACCTCGCCGTCGAGGCGGCACTCGAAGGCCAGGTCGTCGCGGTCGGGCAGTTCGTCCGGCGTGACCGCGACCGGGCCGATCGGGCCGAACCCCGGGAACGACTTGCCCAGCGAGAACTGCGCCGGGGCGCCGCGCGACTGGACCACCCGCTCGGAGAGGTCCTGCCCGACGGTGAGCCCGGCGATCGCGTCCCACGCCCGATCGCGGGCGATCCGGTAGCCGCCACGACCGATCACGGCGACCACCTCGATCTCCCAGTCCGGCTTGCCCGGCGGCAGCGTCACCTCGGTGTCCGGTCCGGTGATGCAGGACGGAAACTTGGTGAAGACCAGCGGCTCGTCCGGGGGCTGGAAGCCGGCCTCGGCGGCGTGCGGGCGGTAGTTGAGCGCAACCGCGAAGACCTGCCGCGGGTTGGGCACCGGCGGCCCGAGCTTCTCCGCCGGCACCGCGCCCGCATAGTCGGTTTCCCGCGCCCAGGTGACGAACGCGGCAAAGTTGGCCAGGACGTCGAGTGGATCGCTCGAAAATGGGCCGTGCCGCGCCACGTCCAGAGCCAGCCCGTCGCGAACGAGAACGAGCCGCCCGTCGATCGTGCCGAATCGCATGATCAGAGGTCCTCGGAGTACAGCGACCCGGAGTAGGGAGGCGTGTCGTGCGCGGCGCTCCACGGCACCACGTGGTTGCGCAGCGTGCCGACGCCGGCGATTTCGGCCTCGACGACGTCGCCCGGCTTGAGGTAGAAGTCGAACGGGTTCGGCTGCACCGCGGCGACCCCGGAGATCGTGCCGGTGGTGATGATGTCGCCGGCCGTGTAGCCCTGCGGCGAGTGGAACGCGACCAGGTGCGGGATCGACAGCACCATCTGGTCGGTGTTGCCGGACTGCCGGACCTCGCCGTTGACCCGCAGCTCCATCGCCAGCTTCTGCGCGTCCGGAACCTCGTCGGCGGTCACGATCCACGGCCCGATCGGGCAGAACGTGTCGATCCCCTTCGAGAACGAGAACACGCCCGACTTCATCTCGCGCCGCTGGATGTCCCGGGCGGTGATGTCGTTGAACACCGTGTAACCGGCGATGTGGTCGACCGCCTCCTCCGGCCCGAACCAGCGCCCGCTCTTCCCGATGATCACCGCGAGCTCGAGCTCGTAGTCCAGTTCCCTGGTCAGCCCCTCGGGGTAGACGATCGCGTCCTCCGGCCCGATGATCGCGTCCACGTTCTGGAAGAACACGATCCCCTTGTGCACCGGGTGCGACCAGTTGACCTTCTGCAACTCCTCGTGATGCACGGCGAAGTTGCCCGCCGTGTGGAAGAACTTCTTCGGCTGGATCGGCGCACGCAGCGTCACATCCGCGAGCGCCGGCCGCGCACCGGTCTCCGGCACGCTCCCGCCGCGCTCGAAATACTCCCGCATCGACCCGCAGCCGAGCTCGATCACGGTCTCCCCGTCGATCCGCCCCACGCGCCCGTCGTCGAAGGTGATCAGCCGCATCGAGTTCTCACTCTCCGAAAGTAGGTTTCTCCCGGAGAAATCTTCCGCCGTCGCGCCGCCAACGTCAAGGCGGCTGGTCACTCCGAGGGCGATCGGTACCGCAATTTTCCGGTACGGGACAGACCGCTCGCGTCGCATGGGAAGTGGGATCACAATCGATGGCGACATCCTTCGCAGCGGGGAGGCGATCGAGGATGGGCAATGCGTCGCTGCTCCTGGCCATCGTCGTCGCGCCGTTCGCGACGATCGCCCTCGTCCGGCTCGTGCTGCGCCGCCGGCGCGCCGCCCGGTCCCTGATCACGACCCCGTCGCGACTGCCGCGGCCCGGCGAGAACACTGGGGCAGCGGCCGAGACCGACGCCGAGCGCCGCGAACGGCTCGTCGAGCAGGCGTTCCTGGCGGGCGCGGTGCCGGCCGTCTGGTACCGGCACGCCAAGGGCGCGCTGGCCGCCGAAGCCGAACACCCACCCGCATAGCGCTGCCCCGAAGGGTCGGCGCGAGACGGTACCTGCAGGCTAGGGTCGCGTATCTACGTTTCGGTCCAGCACCGTCGCTTGTGGAGTCCGACGCCGCCCGGGAGGTAACCGATGCTCCGAGCGCTTTCCCTCGTCGCGGTACTGGTGATCGGCTGGGCGGCGGCGCCTCTGCTGGTCTACTGGGGGTTGTCCGAGGCCTCGGGCTCGTCCGGGTCGGCGCGGCGCGGGCGGCCCGGCCGGCGCATCTTCCCCGCCTCGGTGGGCAGCCTTCCCGCCTCGCGAAGCGCCTCCCGCAGCAGGAACTCGATCTGGGCGTTCGTGCTGCGCAACTCGGCAGCCGCCCAGCGGGCCAGCGCATCGTGCACCGCCGGGTCGAGGCGCAGCAGGATGCTCTTGCGCTCTGCCATCGCGCCGGATCAGTGGTAGAGGGTGCCGGTGTTGACCACGGGCTGGGTGTCCCGATCGGCGCAGAGCACGACCAGCAGGTTGGACACCATGGCCGCCTTGCGCTCCTCGTCCAGTTCGACGATCGACTGCTCGGAGAGCCGGGTCAGCGCCAGGTCGACCATCCCGACCGCGCCCTCGACGATCCGCTGCCGGGCCGCCACGACCGCGTTGGCCTGCTGCCGGCGCAGCATGGCCTGGGCGATCTCCGGGGCGTACGCGAGATGCGACAGCCGCGCCTCCACGATGGACACCCCCGCCGACGCCACCCGGTCGCCGATCTCCTCGGCCAGCCGCCGGGTGATCTCGTCGGCGCTGTCCCGCAGCGAGATCTCGCCCTCGCTGTGCGCGTCGTACGGGTAGCTGTTCGCGATGTGCCGCACCGCGGTCTCGGCCTGGATCGCGACGAACTGCTCGAAGGAGTCCACGTCGAAGACCGCCTTCGCGGTGTCGCTGACCTGCCACACCACGACCGCCGCGATCTCGATCGGGTTGCCGTCCGCGTCGTTGACCTTGGTGACCTCGGTCTGATGGTTACGGATCCGGGTGGAGATCGCCTGCCTCGTGGTGAACGGGTTGACCCAGCGCAGCCCGGTCTCCCGGACGGTACCGGTGTACTTGCCGAGCAGCAGGACGACCCGGGCCTGGCCGGGCCGGACCGGGGTCAGCCCGAGCAGCACGATCACGTCGGCGACGAGCAGCACGACACCGATCGTCACGGTGACCGGGGCGGCCACCACGATCAGGGCAACCCCCACCACCACCGCGGCGAGGCCGCCGAACAACACGGGAATGCCGGGCACCCCGTTCGCGGGGCGCTCCTGGTAGGTGGTCATGGAATCCTCCTTGCTCCGGTGCCTATCATAGTGATATCACATTTCCCATGAACCGCCAGTTGGAAATCGATCGGGTCAGCAAGCGCTACGGGGACGTGGTCGCGCTGCAGGGCATCACGTTCGAGGTGCGCTCCGGCGAGATCTTCGGCCTCGTCGGCAGCAACGGCGCCGGCAAGACCACCGCCATGCGCATCGTGCTGGGCGTGCTGGAGGCCGACGAGGGCGCCATCCGATGGGAGGGCCGCCATATCGGGCTGGAGACCCGCCGGCGCATCGGCTACATGCCCGAGGAGCGCGGCCTCTACCCGCGCATGCGGGTCGCCGAGCAGTTGGTCTACCTGGCGCGCCTGCACGGCATGTCGCCGGCGGAGGCGCACGCCTCGGTGGATCGCTGGGTCGAGCGGCTGGGCGTCGCCGGCCGCCGGGACGACGACGTGATCAAGCTGTCGCTCGGCAACCAGCAGCGCGTGCAGCTGGCCGCCGCGCTGGTGCACGACCCGGAGATCCTGGTGCTCGACGAGCCGTTCTCCGGCCTCGACCCGGTGGCGGTCGACGTGATGAGCGGCGTGCTGCGCGACAAGGCCGACGCCGGCGTGCCGGTGATGTTCTCCAGCCACCAGCTCGACCTCGTGCAGCGCCTGTGCGACCGGGTCGGCATCGTCCGGCAGGGTCGCATGGTCGCCGTGGGCACGGTCGACGAGCTCCGGGCCGGCGGGCCGGAGGAGCTGATCGTACGGGCGCCCGCCGCCCCGCCGGGCTGGGCCGCCGCGCTCACCGGCGTGACGGTGCTCGCCGAGTCCGCCGGCGGCACCCGGCTGGCCCTGCACGACGGCGCCGACGACCAGGCGATCCTGCATGCGGCCCTGGCGACCGGCCCGGTGCACGAGTTCACCCGCGCCCGCCCGTCGCTGACCGACCTGTTCCGGCACATCGTGAGCGCCGGCGAAGAGCCCACCGTGAGCGCCGATGAGGAGTCCACCGTGAGCGCCGGCGAAAAGCCCACAGTCAGCGCCGGCGAAAAGCCCATCGCGAGCATCGAGGACCAGTCATGACCAGTCTCGGCACCGTACGGCTGATCGCGAACCGCGAGATCACCACCCGGCTGCGCTCCAAGGCCTTCCGGATCGCGACCCTGGTCAGCGTCCTCATCCTGGTCGGCATCGCGGTGGCCACCAAGCTCGCCGGCGGCGGACCGTCCTATCAAGACGTCGGCCTCACCCCCGGCACCGCCCCGCTGACCGCCGCGCTCACCTCGACCGCGCAGGCGATCCACGTCGACATCCACACCCGGGACGTCGCCGAGGAGGCCGGCCGTCAACAGGTGGCCGACGGCAAGCTGGACGCGCTGCTGGTCGGCGCGCCGGGTTCGATCCGGGTCGTGGTCAAGACCACCCTCGGCGACGATCTGCGCTCGGTCCTGCAACTGGTCGCCCAGCGCGCCGCCCTCGACCAGCAGGTGACCGCGCTCGGCGGCGACCCGGCCAAGGTGGCCACCGCGATCTCCGCCGCGGCGGTGACCGTGACCGCTCTGGAACCGCCGAAGAAGGCCAACAGCGAACAGCTCGCGATCGGCATCCTGACCAGCATCCTGATCTACATGGCGCTGCTGCTGAACGGCCAGGCGGTGGCCCAGGGCGTGGTCGAGGAGAAGACCAGTCGCGTCGTCGAGATCCTGCTGGGCACCGTACGCCCATGGCAGTTGATGATCGGAAAAGTCCTGGGCCTCGGCACGGTGGGGCTGGTCCAGGTCTCGGCGATCGCGCTCTCCGGAGTCGCGGCCGCCGTCGCCACCGGGGTGCTGCACCTGCACTCGATCTCGACGGTCAGCGCGATCGTCTGGCTGATCGTGTGGTTCCTGCTCGGCTACGCCGCCTACTCGCTCGCGTTCGCCGCGGTCGCGTCGCTGGTCTCCCGGCAGGAGGAGGTGGCCGCCGCGACCACCCCCGTGCTGATGCTGCTGGTGGTCGGCTACGTGATCGGCATCTCGATCCTGCCGAGCAACCCCGGCTCGCCGATCGCCGCGGTGCTCTCGATGATCCCGATCTTCGCGCCGACGCTGATGCCGGTCCGCCTGGCGCTCGGCGTGGTGCCGGCCTGGCAGGCGGTGGTGTCGCTGGCCGGCATGATCGTGGTGATCCCGGTGCTGCTCTGGGTCGCGGCCCGCATCTACCGCAACGCGGTGCTGCGCAGCGGCGCCCGGGTGCGGCTGAGGGACGCCTGGCGATCAAGCTGACCTGTCCGTCCGACGGCGAGCTGACGTGATCATCCCGGGTACAGTGCGGGCATGGCAGACCTGAGGCAGGAGATCCTGACCGAGCTCGGCGTCCGGCCGGAGATCGACCCCGGCGCGGAGATCGGCCGGCGCGTCGACTTCCTCAAGGAGTACCTGCTCTCCACCGCGGCCGCGGGCTTCGTGCTCGGGATCAGCGGCGGCCAGGACAGCACGCTCGCCGGCCGGCTCTGCCAGCTCGCCGTCGAACAGCTGCGCGCGGAGGGTCGCGCCGCGACTTTCGTCGCCGTCCGGCTGCCGTACGGGGTGCAGGCCGACGAGCACGACGCGCAGATCGCCCTGGAGTTCATCCGTCCCGACCGGTCGATCGCGGTGAACGTCAAGCCCAGCGCCGACGCCGTCGCGGCCGAGGCGGCGCTGGGCCTGCGCGAGCTGCTCGGCGAGGAACCGCGCCTGCGCGACTTCGTTCGCGGCAACATCAAGGCCCGCGAGCGCATGGTCATCCAGTACGCGATCGCGGGCCAGCTGAACATGCTGGTCGCCGGCACCGACCACGCCGCCGAGGCGGTCACCGGCTTCTTCACCAAGTACGGCGACGGCGGCGTCGACGTCACCCCGCTGACCGGGCTCACCAAGCGCCAGGGTGCCGCCCTGCTGCGCGAGCTGGGCGCGCCGCCGAGCGTCTGGGAGAAGGTGCCGACCGCCGACCTCGAGGACGACCGCCCGGCCCTGCCCGACGAGGTGGCGCTGGGCCTGACCTACCGCGAGCTCGACGACTACCTCGAGGGCGCCGACGTCACGCCCGAGGTGACCGCCCGGGTGGAGGCGCTGTTCCGCGCGACCCGCCACAAGCGGGCCCAGCCGGTGACGCCGCTCGACGGCTGGTGGCGTTGACGGACCGGTCCCGATCCAAAGCGATCAGCCGGCGCTGCCGGAGCCGGTCCTGCGGACCAGCAGGTAACCGTACGGCGGCTCGCCCTCCTCGGGCGGCGTGCTGCCCTGGAAGATCGGAGCGAAGCCGGCTTCGGCGAAGCGGTCCAGCATCTCCTGAGGCGAGAGCCAGTACCGATCGAAGTCGACACCGAGATCGGTGCTTCGGCCGTTACGGCGCAACGTGCCGTCGCCGTGCTTGAAGGCGGTCACCAGGTAGCCGCCGGGCTGCACGACTCGGCCGAGTTCGGCGAACGCGACCGCCCTCGCGTCCGGCGCCAGGAAGATCAACGAGAACCAGCACACCACCCCGGCCAGCGACCCGTCCGCGAACGGCAGCTCCCGCAGGTCGGCGACCTCGTAAGCGAATCCGGGGTGCTCCCGCCGGGCGACCTCGACCATCCCGGGCGACAGGTCCACTCCGCGCGGCGCCAGACCCCGGCCGGCCAGGTACGGAAGCAGTCGTCCGGTGCCGCAGCCGACGTCGGCGACCTCGGTGCCCACGGCCAGCGTCAGCTCGGCGAACAGGTCGAGCATCGCCCGTTCGACCGGCATGCTCTCGAGCACACCGACCAGGTTCTTCGCGTACCAGTCCGAAAGCACGTCGTGCGCGTCTCGCAGTTCCTGGGTGCTGGCATCCACGCCGTAGATCCTTCCACTCGCGACGCTTCCGCGGGCGGGCGGCCGGCACACGGGGGTAGCGGGTAGCATGCCGCGGTGCCCAGCCGAATGTTCGTGACGCTCAATGCCCGGCTGCAACCGCTGGACCGCGGCGAGCGCTACCACTATGGCCCGTCCGGGGAGCGCACCCGCGAGCTGATCGCCGACGTGCTGGCCCGGTTCCCGCTCGCCCAGCGGTGCCGGGTGGTGTCGCTCGACCTGACCCCGCCGTCCCGTGGCTGAGCCGTCGGTCGCGCTGCGGCCGGTCACCGAGGACGATCTGCCGCTGCTCCGGCGGTTCCTGACCGAGCCCGGCCTGATCGGGTTGGACTGGGCCGGTTTCCGCGACGCCGGGAAGATCTCCCGCCGTTTCGCCACCGACGGGTTTCTGGACGCCGACGACACGTGGCTGATGGTGTCGGTGGACGACGACGGAACCGCCGCCGGGTTCGTCAGCTACCGGAAGGGCCAGTTCGGGGCGGCCGGGCCGCACTACGAGATCGGGATCGCGCTGCTGCCGGAGTGGCGCGGCCGCGGCATCGGCTGGCGGGCGCAGGCGATGCTCTGCGACTACCTCTTCGCGCACACCCCGGTGCAGCGCATCCAGGCCGGCACCCACCCGGAGAACCTCGCCGAGCAGCGCTCGCTCGTGAAGGCCGGCTTCACACTGGAGGGCGTGATCCGGGCCTGCGAGTTCCGGGCCGGCCGGTGGCGGGACGGCTACCTGTACAGCCGGCTCCGCGACGACCCGTCCCCGGGCTGATCAGGACGGCAGCGGCAACTCCCGCAACGGCGCCTTCCGGACCTTGTTCGACCCGGTGCGCGGCAGCGCTTCCATGACATCCAGATATTTCGGGATTTTGTACCGAGCAAGCCGCGAAGCAAGGAAGTCGGACAAGTCAGATATGTCGAGGGAGGCGGACGGCGCCAGCACCACGAACGCCCGCCCGACCTCACCCCACTTCGCGTCGGGCACCCCCACCACCGCGGCCTCCAGGACCGAAGGATGCTCGAAGATGGCCGCCTCCACCTCGGCCGGATACACATTTTCCCCGCCGGAGACGAACATGTCCTTCAAACGGTCGACGATGAAGTAGTGGCCCGACGCGTCGACCACCGCGAGGTCGCCGGTCCGCAGCCAGCCGTCGGGGGTGAACGCCTGCGCCGTCGCCCGCGGATCGCGCCAATATCCCGGCGACACGTTGGGCCCCCGGACCTGCACCTCCCCCGGCTCTCCGGCCGCCACCGGCGACAGGTCCGGCCCCGCACACCGCACGTCGGCGAACATCACCGGCACCCCGGCCGACCCCACGTGCGCCGCGCTCTCCGGCGCCTCCAGGAAGGTCGCCCCCGGCGCCGTCTCGGTCATTCCGTAGCCCTGGCAGAACGTCAGGCCGCGCTGCTGATACGTGCGGATCAACGCGCTCGGCACCGCCGCACCGCCGACCATCATGTTGCGTACCGAGGAAAGGTCGGCCGCGGCGAACCGCGGCGACTGGGCCAGCCCGGCGAACATCGTGGTCACCCCGAACATCCAGGTCACCCGATGCCGTTCGATCAGGTCGAAGCACTCGCCGACGTCCCAGGCCGGCATGATCACCGAGCACCCGCCCTTGAGGAACGTCGGCAGCAGGCACTGGTTGAGCGCCGCCACGTGGAACAGCGGCGCGCTGGTCAGGGTCACCGTGTCGCCGGTGACGTCCACACAGACCAGCACGTTGTAGCTGTTCCAGATCACGTTGCCGTGGGTGAGCACCGCGCCCTTCGGCCGCCCGGTGGTCCCGGAGGTGTAGAGGATGCAGGCCGGGTCGTCGAGGGTGACGGCCACGTCGTCCGCCGCCGGCTCACCGTCCAGGACCATTTCCTCGTACGCCGAGAGCGGCACCCGGACCACCTCGGCGCTCGACGCCGCCACCGTCGAAGCGCACTCCGGCCCGTAGACGAGCAGCTTCGCGCCGCTGTCCGCCAGCTGGTAGTCGATCTCGGACGCGGTCAGCCGGAAGTTCAGCGGCACGAACACCCCGCCGATCGTGTACGTGGCGAACATCGTCTCCACGAACGCCGGATGGTTCGGGCCGAGGTACGCGACCCGGTCCCCCGGCCCGACCCCGGCCACCCGCAGGCGGCCGGCGAGCCGGGCGACCCGGTCGTGCAGCTGCGCGTACGTGGTCGGCCGGTCGCCGAAGACCAGCGCCACCCGGTCCGGCGAGATCAGCGCTCGCCGTGCGGGCCAGGCCCCCAAGCCTGCGTTGCGCATGGCTAGACGTATTGCCGGTAGACCGTGCGGGCCACGCAGGCCGGCTTGGCCACGCCGTCGATCTCGACGGTGAAGTCGAACGTGCTCTGCGTGCCGCCGGGAACGTCCTCGACCGAGACCACCGTGGCGTGCAGCCGGATCTTCGAGCCGACCGGCACCGGGTGCGGGAAGCGCACCTTCTCCAGGCCGTAGTTCACGCCCATCTTCACCCCGTCCACCCTCAACAGCTCGCCGAAGAGCGGGATGACCAGCGACAGCGTCAGGTAACCGTGGGCGATCGGCGCGCCGAACGGCCCGGCCTTCGCCTTCTCGACGTCGACGTGGATCCACTGGTGGTCGCCGGTCGCGTCGGCGAACGTGTTCACCCGCTCCTGGGTGATCTCCAGCCACTCGCTGTGGCCGAGGTCCTGCCCGGCCAGGCCCTTGAGCTCGTCGATGCCGTTCACGGTGATCATGCGGGGGTCTCCTTCGTGAGGTTCAAGAGCCGGGCGGCGTTGTCCTTGAGGATCCGGGGCCGGACCTCGGGCTTGATGTCCAGCTGGTCGAAGTCGGCGAGCCAGCGGTCGGGGGTGAGCACCGGATAGTCGGAGCCGAACAGCACCTTGTCCCGCAGCAGCGTGTTGGCGTACCGGACGAGCTGGGGCGGGAAGTACTTGGGCGACCATCCAGAGAGGTCGATATATACGTACGGTTTGTGGGTCGCGACCGCAAGGGCCTCGTCCTGCCAGGGGAACGACGGGTGGGCCAGGATGATCCGCAGCTCCGGGAAGTCCACGGCCACGTCGTCGACCAGGATCGGGTTGGAGTAGCGCAGCCGGATCCCGCCACCGCCGGGCACACCCGCCCCGATCCCGGTCTGCCCGGTGTGGAACAGCGCCGGCACGCCCAGCTCCTCGATCGCCGCGTAGAGCGGGTACGCCATCCGGTCGTCCGGCGAGAACCCTTGCAGGCTCGGGTGGAACTTGAAGCCGCGGACGCCGTGCTCGCGCACCAGCCGCCGGGCCTCGCGCACGCCGGCGGCGCCCCGGTGCGGGTCGACGCTGGCGAACGGGATCAGCACGTCGGGGTGGGCCGCGCAGCTCTCGGCGACCTCCTCGTTCGCGATCCGGGCCTGCCCGGTCAGGTGCTCGGCGTCGACCGTGAAGACCACCGCGGCCATCCGGCGTTCCCGGTAGTAGGCGGCCATCTCGTCGATGCTCGGCTGCCGGTGGCCCTGCGCCTTGAAGTACGCACCGGAAGCCGCCAGCAGTTGCGGGCTGAGCGACGTGTGGCCGTCCTTGCTCACCTCGGCATGCGTGTGGACGTCGATGGCGACGAGCGAGTCCAGATCCATCTCAGGCCGCCGGTGGTTTCGGGGCGGGAATCCCGTACGACTCGAGGTCTTCGAAGGTCGACGACCAGCCGGCGGCGATGTCGGAAGCGCTCCACCCGCCGTCGCTGAAGGCGACGGTCCTCTCCTGGGGATGCGCCCAGAGCGCCAGCCGGTCGCCGCCGACGCCGATCGCCTGGCCGGTGATGCCCGCCGAGGCGTCGCTGGCGAGAAAGACGATCAGGCCGGTCACGTCCTCGACGGTGCCCAGACCCTCGTCGCGGCGCACCCAGGCGGGCAACGGCTCGCCGGTGCGCTCGGACTCGTCGATCAGCGGCGCGAACGCCGGGATGGTCCGGGTCATCGCGGTGGCGGCGACCGGCACCACGGCGTTCACCGTGATCTCGTTGCGGGCCAGCTCCATCGCCCAGGTGCGGGCCATCGCGGCGATGCCGGCCTTGGCCGCGGCGTAGTTGGTCTGCCCGAAGTTGCCCCGCTGGCCGGCCGGCGAACTGATCAGCAGGATCCGCCCGCCCTCGCCCTGCTCACGCATCCGGACGGCGGCGGCCCGGGCGCAGGTGAAGGTGCCGCGCAGGTGCACCCGCACGACCTCGTCGAAGTCGTCGTCGCTCATCTTCCAGAGCACCCGGTCGCGCAGGATGCCGGCGTTGGTGACCAGGACGTCGAGCCGGCCGAAGGCGTCGACCGCGGCCTGCACCAGGCGCTCGGCGCTCTCGGTGTCGCCGACCGCGGCGGTCACGCCGGCCACGTCGCCCTTGATCTCGGCGACGGCGGCGTCGACCGTGGCCTGATCGACGTCGTTGACCACCACCTTCGCGCCGGCGGCGGCCAGAGCTTTGGCGTACGCGAGTCCCAGGCCCCGACCGCTGCCGGTGACGATCGCGACCTTCCCGTTGAGAGTGATGTCCACGCCCTCGAAGTTAGGCGTGTCCTTCACGGCCGTCAAGAATGTGCCTAACATTGGGACATGCAACCGCAGGACCTGATGCTCATGCTGTTCGGCACGTACGCGCTCGACCAGGGCGTCTGCCTCGGCGCCGGCGGGATCATCGAGGCGCTCGGGCGGGCCGGCGTCTCCACCCACGCCACCCGCTCGACGCTCAGCCGGATGGTCGGGCGCGAGCTGCTGCACCGGCGGCCGGTCGGCCGGAGGATGTACTTCGGTCTCACCGAGCGTTCGGCGGCGATCCTGCGCGACGGGCGCGCCCGGATCTGGCAGGACGGCGCGGTCAACGACCGCTGGGACGGTACGTGGACACTGCTGAGCTTCTCCCTGCCCGAGTCGATGCAGCGGGAGCGGCACGATCTGCGCTCCCGTCTGGCGTGGTCGGGCTTCGGGCCGGTGCAGGGCGGCCTGTGGATCGCGCCCGGCCGGGTCGACGCGGCCGGCATCGTCGCCTCGCTCGGGCTGGCGGCACACGCCCGAGTCTTCCACGCCACCACCGACAGCGACATCTCGTCATTGATCAGCGACACCTATGACCTACCCGAGCTGTCCGGTCGGTACGCGGGGTTCCTGTCGCGATGGGACGGCTCGGCCGCCGGCGACGATCCCCTCGCCATCCGGCTGCGGCTGACCGCGGAATGGCTCGACGCGATCCGGCGCGACCCCAGGCTGCCGGTCGAGCATCTGCCGGCCGACTGGCCCGCCGCCCGGGCGCAGAAGGTCTTCCGCGACCTGGCCGAGGCGTACCGGGAACCGGCACTGACGGTCGCCGATGGCTTGCTGGACCGGCTTCCGCTATCGTCGTCGGGCTGATCTGTCCGATCTCGTGGAGGGCGACGCCGGTGCGCGAGCAGGCCTTCCACCGGTTCTTCGAGCAGCACCACGCCTCGCTCGCCGGGCTCGCGTTCCTGCTCAGCGGCGATCCGGCGGTCGCCGACGACCTCGCGGCGGACGCCCTGACCGAGGTGTGGAAGCACTGGGACCGGGTCTCGGCGGCCGGCGATCCCGCCGCGTACGCCCGGGGAATCGTCGCCAATCTCACCCGCAACTGGATCCGCCGCCAGGGTCGCGCCCGGCGCGGCCTGGCGCTGCTCGGCCTGCGCGGGGAGCGCGCCGCCGCCCCCGACGTGCCAGCCGTGCTCGACGTGCGCACCGCGCTCAAGCGCCTGCCCTACCGGCGGCGTGCCTGCGTCGTCCTGCGGTACGCGTTCGACCTGCCCGAACGCGAGGTCGCCGACATCCTCGGCATCTCGGTCGGCGCCGTGAAGAGTCAGACCTCGCGCGGCGCGAAACAGCTCGCCGAGCTGCTCGCGGACCTGGAGTTCGACCCGGAGGTGGCCCGATGAACGACGACTTCCTCCGCGATCAGCTGCGATCGGCGCTGGACGAGCACACGCCGGACCGCACCGCGATGCTCAACCGGATCGCCGCCAACCACGCAGAGCCGACCGGCCCTCGGGGGAGGTTCCTCCGGCTGGCCGGCTCGGCCCTGGCCGTGCTCACGGTGCTCGGGCTCGGCGGCGTCGCGAAGTGGGCGATCGCCGGCCAGTCCCCGGCCACGCCCGCCGCCCCGCCCGCGGTCACCACCCCCGCCCCGGCGCCGTCGTCGTCGCTCGGCGAGGTCGCCACCGCCACCGCGTCCCCGAGCCACGGTGCGACCGGCCGGACGCGCCCGGCCGCGCCCACCACGACCACGCCGGCCCCGCCGCCGGCGAGCCCGGTGCGCGGCCACCCCGGCGACACCCAGGTGACCAAGGGCACCCTCCGGTCGGACGGCTCGCTGGTCGCCACCGGCCGCAGCCGGGTCACGCTCCAGGCCGGCGCCGACCTGACCGAGCTCGACCTGACCATCCGGGTGACCACGACGCCGGGACTGACCCCCGGCGGCTTCGAGTCCTCGGTGGACACCGTCACGGCGACGGTCGAGAAGCAGCCGGACGCGCTGCTCTACCACTTCGTGCTGCGCCCGGGATCGACGCTGACCGCCGGCACGTACGAGCTCACCGCGCGGTACGGCGGCGGCGCGCGGGACGCCGCCGACGACACCTACGAGGCGTACGCCTTCTCGGTCGATCGCAAACGCATCCACGTCTACGGCAACTTCGCCGCGACGAGGTAGCTCAGATCGTCGGCTCGACTCTGATCACCACCGCGGTGGCGTTGTCGGCGCCGCCCGCCTCGATGGTGTCGGTCAGCAGGTGGTGCACGACCTCGGCCGGGTCCGGAGTCGTGCCGAGCAACTGGTTCAACCGCTCGTAGGAGAGCTGGTCGGTCACCCCGTCGGTGCAGAGCAGGTAGACGTCGCCGGGCTGCAGGCTCACGTTCAGCACGTCCGGCTCGGGACTGTCCGGGTGACCCACGTACCGGGTGAGGCGGTACCGGGCCGTCTGCCCCTCCGGCGAGTCCGGCGTGAACCATCCGTTCAGCAGGCCGAGCCAGGCGATCGTGTGATCGGTGGTGAGCAGTTCGAGCAGGCCGCCCCGCAGGCGGTACGCCCGGGAGTCGCCGATCTGCACGATCCAGGCGGCCGCATGGGCGTCGGCCACGAACGCGGTCATCGTGCAGCCGGTCAGCTCGTCGAGGGTGCGGGCGGCCCGGCGGACCTCCTGCTGGGCCTGGTCGACCGCGACCCGCAGCGCGGCCGCGACGCACCCCTTCGGCACGTCCCGCACGAAGACGTCGACGGTCGTCCGGCCGGCGGCGGCGCTGCCGGCGCCCTCACCCATGCCGTCGGCCACCACCGCCAAGGCCCGCCCGGGGTCGAGGTGCACGACGTCGTAGTTGTCGTCGTACCGGTTGCCGACCACCGACCCGGCGGCCGCGGTCAGCCGCCGGTTCGCCTCGTTCCAGGCGACCTTCTCAATCTCCACCCACCCTTTCTAGTGCATCGGCGGGAGCGTCAGGTGCGTGCGGTCAGCCTCGTCTGCGCGGCGGCGACCAACTCGTCGGGCCGGTCGGCGTGGAAGCGGATCTCGGTGACCGGCTCGCCGCCGGTCTTCTTCTCGGGCAGCGTGATCGGCTCGGAGAGAACGAGGTCGACCGTGGTGCCGCCGGCCACGCCGAAGGAGAGCACGCCGTTCTCGAACTGGGTCTGGCCGCCGGGCGGCAGGGAACGGCCCCGCGACCGAACGGCCCGGACGTTCTCCCACGGCACGGTCAGGTCGGTCGACATCGACTTGCGGATCCGGATGCCCGGCTCGCCGACCAGGTGCGGGTAGACGCGCAGGGTGGCCAGCAGCCCGATCATCCAGAGCAGACCGTAGACGCCGACGATCCACGCGATGATGCGCACCACCGTCCACGGCAGCAGCAGGTGGAGCACCGGGATCTCGATCGCCGACACCACGATGAAGGCCATGAGCAGCGTGGTACCGGCGCCGGAGTAGGAGAACGGCACGCTCCCCGGCGGCACCGGCTCCGGCCGGCGGAACACCCACCGGTACAGCGCGATCCACAGCATCATCTCGTACCGCATCAGCGATCTCATCAGTACGGGCTCCTCAATCCCAGGCCGTGCAACGTGGCGAGTACGTCGTCGAGCCCGGCGACGAGCCCGTCCAGCCGCTCGGCGGGCATCCGCCCGAACAGCTGCCGGCCGAACTCGCGCTGGTCGGCCTCCAGCTTCTCGATCGCCGCGGTCCCCTTCGCGGTGCAGGTGACCAGAAACGCCCGGCGATCCTCGGGATGCGCTTCCCGGGTGACGAACCCGGTAGCGACCAGCCCGTCGACCAGCCCGGTAACCGTCCGCGGCGCGATGTGCATCGCCTCCGCGAGGGCCTTCTGCGGCGCCGGCCCGAGCCGCCGCAACATCCAGAGCAGCGACGTGCGCGACGGCGTCAGCCCCATCTTTCGCAGCTCACGCTCCATGTCGTCGTTGAGCAGCACCGTCAGCAACAGCAGCCGATCGAGCGCGGCCGCGAAGGCAGTATCGTGAGCGTCCATCACAGTGAGCGTAGCTCACTATCACCACGCAAGACAACCCGGCAGCCGCGCGAGGAGGGTGACCAGCGACGGAGCCGGGCTCGTCAAAACGGGACTTGTCGAAAACCCCGTATTATATGTTTTAGGATTTTTGGGGGTTTTGAACTGCACCGTTAGCAGGAAATGCACCGCCCCCCGCTCCTCGTGGGAAGAGAGCGGGGGGCGGCGGTTATGGGGGCGGGTTACGAGAGCGGCGGGTACGCGTTCGCCATCAGCTGCTGGAACTGAGCGGAGAACCAGGCACCCGAGATCGGAGCGTTGGGAAGCGCGCCGGTCAGGTTGTTGCCGTTACGGGCGTTGCCCTTGTAGGTCGGGTCGCACATCTGGTCGAAGCCCTTGCCCTCGTTGTTGGGGATGAGGGAGCTCGACCCGTCCGACTCGCCCGGGGGCTTGACCCAGACGTAGGCGTCGATGCCGGCGGCCGGGGCCGCCTTCGGGCGCTCGCCGAGGCCGGCGCCGGACTGGTTGCACCAGTTGCCGGCGTGGATCCGGCGGTCGATGCGCGACTCGTTCACGAAGGTGTCCACGTTGGTCGACGTGCTCGCCTTGGTCGGGCGGGACGAGCCGCCCCAGCCGTTGCGGGACGTGTCGATCAGCATGCCGATGTTCGAGTTGAAGCCCTCCGAGATCAGCTTGGTGCGGAACGCCTGGGCGAACGAGAGCTCGTCGACGTACTGGTTCCAGTCGACCCACTTGCTCTGCCGGACGCTGGTGCCGTTCACCGAAGTGTTGATGGTGAAGTACGGCTCCTGCAGGGCGGAGTAGTTGGCGGTGTTGGTGATGAAGCCGGTGACGTTGTTGACGCTCCCGGACAGGACCGCGGTCTGGTACATGATGTCGGCGACGGGACCGAAGTTGGAGTCCCAGCCGATCCAGCCGTGGTGGGCCGCGTCGACGTAGTTGTAGACGTTGCCGATCGCGCCGAACTTGTTCAGGGCGTACGCGATGCCCTGCTGGTATCCGCCGTTGGCCTTCATCGTGTCGCACATCGCGGTCGCGCCGGCCTGGCCACCGGTGTTGGTGACGATGTTGGGAAGCGAGTCGATCTCGACGATGTTGATGATCCGCAGGTTCTTGTACTTGGCGTTGCCCTCGATCGCGGCGATCGGGTCGATGTACTCCGACTTGTAGCGCGGCAGGTCGTTCGGGCCGAGCTCACCGTTGGAGGCGAGCGCCGAGCAGTCCCGGCCGGGCAGGTCGTAGATCACGAACTGGATGTAGCCGGCGCCCTGGGCGAGCGCGGCGTCCAGGTGGGCCGCCACGCCCATCGACCCGTTGGAGCTCGAGTCGGTGGTGCCGTTGATCGCGGCGATCCGGTCCAGCCAGACCGCGGTCGGGTTGTTGGAGACCCGGCTGCCGCCGGTCTCGGCGTCGGCCTTGGCCTTCCACTCCGGGTTCACGTAGCCCTTGACCCCGGCGTACGGGTTGTCGGCCTTGGTGCCCGGCGGCGTGGAGGTCGGCGGCGTCGTCGGCGGGGTGGTCGGTGGGGTGGTCGGCGGCGTCGTCGGCGGGGTGGTCGGACCCGTCGTCGGCGGCGTGGTCGGCACCGTGCCCGTGCAGGCCGTACCGTTCAGCTTGAACGTCGCCGGGGCGGTGTTCGTGCCCGAGTAGCTGGCGTTGAAGCCGAAGTTGGCGGTCCCGTTGGTGGCGATCGTGGTCGACCAGGAGGGGTTGGCCGCGGTCACGTTCGCACCCGACTGGGTGATGGTCGCGCTCCAGCCCTGGGTGACCTGCTGGTTGCCCGGGAACGTCCAGGTGACGTTCCAGCCGCCGGAGATCGGATCGCCCAGGTTGGTGACGGTGACGTTGGCGGTGAACCCGACGTTCCACTGGTTCACCGAGTAGTCGACCCGACAGCCGGCGGCGGCACTCGCGCTGGTCGCGGCAAAGATGCCAAGACCGGCGACGAGTGTGGTCGCGGCTGCCGCGGTCAGTCCGCGGATGAGGACAGGTCTCATGTGGTGGCTCCTCGAGACATGCTGCGTATGGCGCACCCTCGCGCCGGGGGGATCAGCCGGAGGCGTATCGAGGGGCATCGCTCCCGGCTGTTCGGACAGCATCGCATGGGAGCGCTCCCACCGCAATCACTGAGATACCCCCGAGAAACATTTGTTTAACCGCCCCACATTGATCTTGCGTCAGTGCCGTATAAGGGACGCATGCGGAGCTTTGAGTTGACCGAGGCGCTGTCCGAGGTCCCCGGCATCGACGTCTCGATCCGCCGGGGTGCTCTGCACATCCACGTGCCGGCCCTGGGCGACACCGCGTCCCTCGACCCCGACGACGTGGTGGAGACCGCCGACGTCTGGGTGCCCTCCCAGCAGCCGGCCGTCCAGCTCGACATCCGCCGCAACCGCGAGATCCTCCCCCTCATCGTCACCCCCGACGACCTGGTCTTCACCCCGTCCTACGCGGACGACGTCATCGCCGAGGACACCGAGCTGATCGTCCCCGCGATGCCGTCGCTGATCGCCTACTCCGAGATGCACCGCGACGTCCGAGCCCTGGGCAAGGCCATCGACTCCGACGACGACCTGGACCCGCTGATGCTGGCCGCCACCCTGGTCGCCCACCGCTGCTTCCTGCGCGGCGCGATCCGGGTCGGCCTGTGGCCGGTCCGGGTGGCCGCCTGGTGGGCGTACACGAACTCGCGCACCCGCGAGACCATCCCGCTGCAGCGAGACCCGGTCTGGGACCAGCTGCTGGCCGACGTGGCCGAGGCAAGGGCACAAACCACCGACAACGTACGAGGTTGACATGTTCGTGATCAGGGAGCGCTTCTTCTCGCTCGGCGACGACTTCGACGTGCTGGACGAACACGGCGCCAAGGTCCTGCACGTGGACGGCAAGGTCTTCACCGTCCGCGACAAACTGGTCATCGAAGACCTGAACGGCGACGAGGTGGCCTCCGTCCACCGCCAGCTGATCGCCCTACGCCAGACCTACGAGATCCGCATCGGCGGCGAGAAGGCGGCCGAACTCCGCAAGAAGCTCTTCACCCCGTTCCGCGACAAGTTCACCATCGACGTCCCCGGCCCCCACGACCTGGAGATGAAGGGCGACCTGACCGACCACGAATACGTGATCGAACAAGACGGCCAAGAGGTAGCAGCGGTCTCAAAACGCTGGCTGACCATGCGCGACACCTACGCCGTCCGGGTCTCCCCCGGCACGGACCCCCTGCTGATCATCGCCAGCGTCCTGGCCATGGACCTGGCCCTGGACCGAGCCAACCAGATAGGCGACCCCAACGACTGACCGGTTGGTGGGTGATCTCCTTGCGACGGCAGCCGAACGCCATCTGAAGGTGGGAGGTGGCGCAACCGGGGTTTGGTTGCGCCACCTCCCACCTTCAGATTCCCTATGGCAGCCGCCGCAAGGAGATCACCCACTCCCCACCGCAAGAAACACGCCAGGGAGATCTCCGCAGCGATGGCCGGGGTCTGGGGCAGCGCCCCAGGGTTGATCGAGCCGAACGAGCGAGGGGCGCCCACCACCGGACCGCCCCTCGCCACAACCACTACTGACCTGACGAATACAGCTGACTGATCTCGTCCGCGCTGAGCGCCCGGTCATACAGATGCACCTGATCAACCGTCCCATCCAGGAAGTCGACCTTGTTACCCCCATACTTCCCGCGCCCGATCACCGTGTTCCCGCTCGGCGCCGCCTGCGGCATACACGCACTGGCCGTCCCCGCCAACTGCCCGTCCACATAGAGACGCAGCTCCCCCTTCACCGTGTCCCGGACACCGACCAGGTGATACCAACGCCCGACCTCCGGCTTCACCGGCGCCAGCGCGCGCACCCCCGCGAAGCTCATCGCGAACCGCTGATCGGCCCCCGAGTACTGCAGATAGAAGTCGCTGTTCGTGGCGCCGTCCTGGCTGACCACCGTCTGGAACGCGCCGTCGGCCTTGTCGAGCTTGACCCACGCCGCCGCCGAATAGTCCGACCCCGTGTCCAGCACCGGCTTGCCGGCGTCCAGATAACCACCGTTGAGGTGTACGCCCTGACCCGTGTGCCCGTCGGCGAAGGGCGCGTCGCCGACCGCGGTCAACGACCCATAGTCCCCGTCGAGCGGCCAGAACGCGATCCCGGTCAACCCCGGCGTCCCCGCCGGCGGCTGCGGCACATTGGCCCCGCTGCCGTCCGCCGTCCTGATGATCTTCTGGTTGATGGCCCGGACCTGCTTGAGATCCATCTTCGCGAGCTGCCGGTCGTAGGTGAAGAAGCCGTTGAGCTCCGCCTCCACGTCCGTGATCTGGGTGTAGATCGCCGCGCTGATCCCGCAGTACCGGGCCGAGGTGATCACGCCCTCCTGGTTGGCGACGTACTTGGACGTCAGGGTGGCCGAGTCGGGCTCCATCTCGTACGCCTGACCGTCGCCGAACCACATGTGGTTGGACGTCTTGAGGCCGAACCCGCCGTGCTCGCCGTCGATGGCGACCCGGTTGCCGGACGGCGCCGGTGACGCCGGGCCGAGGTACTGGTGGAAGTCGATCACGTCGCCGGCGCCGGAGTCGCCGTGCGAGTTGCAGCAGTTGACGCCGCTGTGGGCGTTGACGAGCCGGGACGGATCCTGCTCCTTGACGGCGGAGGCGATCCGGCCGGTGTCGTCCCGGCTCCATTCGCCCCAGCCCTCGTTGAACGGGATCCAGGCGACGATGGAGGTCCAGGACTGGTGTTCGCGGACCATCTCGTGCAGCTCGGACTCGAACTGCGCCCGCCAGTCGGCCGGGATCGGGCCGGTGTTGGCGGCCGGCATGTCCTGCCAGACGAGCAGGCCGAGCCGGTCGGCCCAGTAGTACCAGCGGTCGGGTTCGACCTTGATGTGCTTGCGGACGGCGTTGAAGCCCATCGCCTTGTCCTGCTGCAGGTCCCACTTGAGGGCGTCGTCGGTGGGCGCGGTGTACAGGCCGTCCGGCCAGAAGCCCTGGTCGAGGTTGGCCATGTTGAACAGGATCTTGCCGTTCAGCGTGATCCGTCGCTTGCCGTCGGCGCCGAGCGCGGTGCCGATCTCGCGCATCCCGAAGTACGAGCCGACCGCGTCGACCGTTTTGTTCCCGTTGAGTAGCTCGACCGACAAGTCGTACAAATTTGGATTGTCCGGCGACCACAGCCGGGCGCGCGGCATCGGCAGGGTCAACTCGGTGTCGGCCGCGCCGGTGATCGATCCGCCGCCACGGGCGACCGCACGCACGCGAAGCCCCGTACCGCCGGAGGTGTTGACTTTGATCTTGAGAACGCCATCCGTGACCGAGGGCGTCAGCGACAGCGAGGAGATGCTCGCCGCCGGCACCGGCTCCATCCAGACCGTCCGCCAGATGCCGGAGCTGCCCTGGTAGAAGATGCCGTGGTCGCTGCTGCGGCGCTGCTTGCCGATCGGCTGCCCGGTCGCGTCGGTCAGGTCCTCGGCCCAGACGATCAGCTCCTGCGGCCCGCTCGCGGTCAGCGCGTCGGTGACGTCGACGTCGAAGCCGTCGTACCCGCCGCGGTGGGTGGTGACCTGGGTGCCGTTGACGAACACCTTGGCGTCGTAGTCGACCGCACCGAAGTGCAGCTGCAGGCGGTTGCCGCTGCCCACCTTCCACCCGGCCGGCACGGTGAAGGCGCGGCGGTACCACATCCGGTCCTCGTGCCGCTGGATGCCGGAGAGTGCGCTTTCGATCGGGTACGGGACGAGCACGCGCTCGCCGAGGGTCTTGCCGGTCGGCACCGCCTCGCCGACCGCGGCCTTGCCGAACTCCCAGACGCCGTTGAGGTTCTGCCAGCGGGCCCGGGTCAGCTGCGGGCGAGGGTACTCGGGCAGGGCGTTGTCCGGCCCCACCTTACTTGTCCACGGCGTGGCCAGCGGCGGGATACCGGCGTGCCAGCCGTCGGCGGCCTGGATCACCGGCGCGGGCTGCGGGGTGACGGCCGCCTGCAAGGAGTCGAAGGCCGAGGCGGATGCGGACGAGGCGACGCTGAGGAGGAGGACGGTTGCGGACCCGGCGGCGAGCAGCCAGCGGCCCCGAACATGTGTTTTCACGCGCGAAATTCCCTTCGGAGCGGAAGAGTGCGCTCGTGTTTCGCCATGAGCCAACACAGTCCAACAATATTTCTCAGGTTACGTCAAGGTTTCATCCCGATCTATGTACACGAGGGCACGATGTAACTGAGCGCAACCGAACGGCCACGAAGCGATGGTGGGTGGTTCCCTTAATCTCACGTCGTGCCTGCCGACTCATAGTGCCGTGAGCGTGAGCAGCGAAATGCGACCGGGGGGCGCCGTCCTGGATTCGCCGGACAATCCGAGCGATCCACAGGACGCGCTGCTGGCCGACCTGGTCGGGTTCATGACCAAGGACACCCCGTCGGTACAACACGTGCTCGATCTCGCGGCGCCCTATCTCCAGGCCGCCTCCGGGATGACCGCCGCCACCGTCTTCGAGCTCGACTCGGAGACCGGCCTGCTCAACCCGGTCGCCCGCCTCGGTGAGCCGGGCAGCCGCGACATGATCACGGCGGGCAAGGTGTTCCGGATGGCCGCCGGCGCGAAGCCGCTGGTCGACGGCGAGAAGATGGCGGTGCGCCTGCGCATCGGCGGGCAGACCGTCGGCGTGCTGCTGCTGACCGGCCCGAACCTCGACCTGCTCCGGCTGGACACCCTCTACCCGCTCGCCCTGCACTTCGCGACCACCCTGCAGGGCCTGGC
Organism: Actinoplanes sp. KI2; assembly: GCF_025630775.1. Lineage (GTDB taxonomy): Bacteria > Actinomycetota > Actinomycetes > Mycobacteriales > Micromonosporaceae > Actinoplanes. Next base: position 10,184 of record NZ_JAOSZE010000043.1, on the reverse strand, counting down.
CGCGGAGAAGCAGCGGCAGTTCCTCGCGCACACCTCGACGATCATCCGGCGCCTGTTCGAGCAGGGCATGGAGGCCAACACCGTCGAGGAGGCCTCCCGCATCCTGGTCGCCTCGTTCGCCGAGGCGTTCCGCACCGAATATGCCGTGGTCGGGCTCATCGACCCCGAGGGGCGGATCCGGCACATGCACAGCGTCGGGCTGGAGGACGGCGACGAGCAGCTCGCCCACCTGCTCGGCATGCCGGCCACCGAGGTGCCGGTGTGGAAGGCCACCGCCGACGGCAAGCCCGCCCTGATCGCCGACGCCGCAAGCGCCGCGTCGATGCCCAACGGGCCGGTCAAGCTGATGGGCCTCAAGTCGTACGTGGCGATTCCGATCCGGTCGGCCCACGGCCCCGTCGGCACCATCGTGTGCGGCGAGAGCACGCGCCGGGAATGGACCAGCCGCGACCGCATCCTCGCCGAGCAGCTGTCGGTCGAAGGCGGCCTGATCGTGGACAGCGCCGGCATGCGGCAGGCCGCCCAGGCACACGTGGCGCAGCTGTCCCACCAGGCGTTCCACGACTCGCTGACCGGGCTGCCGAACCGCTCGTACCTGCTCGAGCGGGCCGAACAGGCCGTCGAGCTGGCCGCGGCGACCGGGACCCGTACGGCGCTGATGCTTCTTGATCTGAACGGCTTCAAGGAGGTCAACGACACCGCCGGGCACCACGCCGGCGACGCCCTCCTGCAGCAGGTGTCCAAGCGGCTGCTCGGCGCGGTCCGCGAGGTCGACGTGGTCTCCCGGCTGGGCGGCGACGAGTTCGCCATCCTGCTCACCCGCGACCCGGACGAGGAGGTGGCGGCCGCGGTGGCCGGCCGGATCGTGGAGCGCCTCCGCGAGCCGTTCACCATCGAGGGCAAAGAGGTGCGGATCGGCGGCAGCGTGGGGATCGCGATGTTCCCCGAGGACGCCGACGCCTACGAGGACCTGATGCGCAGCGCCGACACGGCGATGTACGTGGCGAAGCGGGACACCAAGCGCCTCGGCGGCGGCTCCCGGCGCGCCCAGCGCGAACGCGGAACGGCGGCCTGATCAGCCCTCGTCGGGCAGGGTGTCCAGCAGGCCGGCCGCGATCTCGGCGGCCGGTCCGGTCAGCCGGTCGTTGAGGGCCCGGAACAGCTCCTGGGCTCCGGCCGCGGGCCAGTCGGCGGGCAGGTGTTCGGCCGGCAGGCGCGGGTCGCGGCGGATGATCTGCAGCCAATCCGTGATCAACAGCAGCTTGGTGGCCAGGGGGTCGGTCGGACGGACGCCGGCCCAGCGGGTGCGGAAGTCCTCGTAGCGGTCGGCGAGCGCGGCCAGGTCGTACGCCCCGGCGATCATCTCGGCGATGTCGGTGGACGGGTCGGTGCGGCCGCGGAAGACCCGGATGTGCTCGGACAGCAGATCGGAGACGTCCGGGGCGCCCGGTGCGATCCACAACCCGCCCTGTACCGGGCCGAAGCCGGCCCACGCGAGCGCCGCACGCAGGTCGTGCCGCTCCCGCTGGCGCTCGCCGGGCAGCGAGAAGGCGAGCAGCGTCCAGGTGCCGTCCCAGTCCCGGTTGACCGCGCCGGTCTGCCAGAGACGCACCGAGCCGTCGTGCAGGATGCGGGCCGACCGCTCGGTGAGCCCGAAGTACATCCGCCGGCCGCTGCGCTGCCGGCGCAGCAGCCCGCGCCCGGTCATCCGGGTCAGCGTGGAGCGGGTCGCCTCCGCGGAGACACCCGCCCGGCCGAGCACGTCGATGACGCTCCCCGAGTAGACGCAGATGTGCCGGTCGAGCACGTGGTCGCCGAGGAAGGTCAGCATGATCGCCGAGGCCGATACGGGAGGCACGTCCGCACCCTACCCGGGCGATGTTGGCGGCATGTGCCGCGACGTCGGGCAAAATATTGACGAACGTCATATTGACGCCTAACTTTGCCGGATGGCTCGCATCGTGGCGGCGCTGGCCGCCGTTCCGCTCGCTGTCGCACTCGTCGCCGCCCCGGCCCACGCCGACACCGCCGTCGTCACGCACTACACCGGAACGCTCGCCGACGGCGCCACCTGGGTCGCCGACGTCCCCGCGGACTGGCGCGGCACCCTCCTTCTCTACAGCCACGGTTTCGGCACGCTGACCGCGGCCGACGCGCCCTCCGACGCCGACCGGCAGGCCCTGCTCGACCGGGGGTACGCGCTGGCCGGCTCGTCCTACGACCCCGCCGGATCGCTGTGGGCCCTGGCCGGCGCCACCCGCGATCAGTTCGGCGCCCTTGCGGCCGTGACCGATCTGATCGGGCCACCGCGGACCACGATCGCCCTCGGCACCTCGATGGGTGGGCTGATCAGCACCCAGGAGGCCGAACGGTCCCACGGCCGGCTCGACGCCGCGGTCTCCACCTGCGGCCTGCTCGGCGGCGGCATCGATCTGAACAACTACCAGCTCGACGGCGAGTACGCGATCGCCCGCCTGCTCGCCCCGGCGCAGTCCATTGCGCTCGAGGGCTACGCGTCGCCGGCCGACGGTGCTGCCGTGGCCGCACAGCTCGCGTCGCTCGCCACCGCCGCTCAGTCGACCGCGGCCGGGCGGGCCCGGGTCGCGCTCGGCACCGCGCTGCTGAACATGCCCACCTGGTCGGCGTCGCAGGCCACGCCGCCGACCGGGGCCGCCGGGATCGCGCAGGCCCAGTACGAGTGGCTGGTCGCGACGCTGCCGTTCATCGTGCCGTCCCGGTACTTCATCGAGCTCAGCGCCGGCGGCAACGCGTCCTGGAACACCGGCGTGGACTACGGCTCGCTGCTCGCCCGGTCGCCGTACCGGTCGACGGTGACCGCCCTCTACCGGGCGGCCGGCCTCGACCTGCGCGCCGACCTGGCCGACCTGACCCGGCATGCCTCGGTGCGCGCCGATCGGCCGGCGCTCGTCTCGCTCGCCCGCACCTCGACGCTGACCGGCCGCTTGCAGGTGCCCACGCTGACCGTGCACACGCTGTACGACCAGCTGGCGCCGGTCGAGTACGAGAACCGGTACGCCCAGCAGGTGTCCGGCCCGCTGCTGCGGCAGGCGTTCGTGGCCCGGCGCGGACACTGCGCGTTCACCGCCTCGGAGCTCGTGGCCGCCGTGCAGGCCGCCGAGCACCGGGCGGTGACCGGTCGCTGGGATCACACGGCCACCACCCGCGGCCTACAGAAGGCGGCGCTGGCGACCGGGTTGGGTGACGCGCCGGCCTTTGTGGACTTCCGTCCCGGGCCGCTGGTCAGTCACCGGTGAGCAGGGCCCGGGTGATCGCGCGGCCGAAGTGACTGTGCTCGACCGGGCTGGTCAGTCACCGGTGAGCAGGGCCCGGATCCGGGTGATCGCGCGGCCGAAGTAGCGGTGCTCGACCGGGCGGGTCAGGAAGTCCGCCAGCGAGTACAGGTCGAGAGCACGGCTCAGCTGCCGCCAGTCCGGGGGCAGCTCACCGCCGTGGTCGCGGAAGCCGGTCAGGAACGCGTCCTCGAAGCCGGGCGGCCGCGGGAAGCGGAGCATGTTGCCGACGTCGTAGAGCGGGGAGCTGCTGAACGCGTACTCCCAATCGAGCGCCGCAACCACCCGCCAGCCGGCACCGTCCCGCGCAGCCAGCAGGTTCTTGGGGTTGAAGTCGGCGTGCACGAGCCGGCTGCTGCCGGCCAGGGCGGTCAGCGGCGGGGTGGCCTGTTCGGCGTAGCGGCGCAGCTGTCGCTGCTCGGCGTCGGTGAGATGGCCGGCGGCGTTGCCCTCGCGCAGGCAGCGATCCACCCAGGCGTCGAGACCGGCGGTCGGCTCGGCGCCGGCCGGCCCGGGCTCGAGGCGCGCGTCGGCGAAGAACCCGGGCGCCGCGAACGTCACCGAGCCGATCGCGGCCAGCGTGGCGCCCACCTCCCGGCCCAGTTCGGCGGCCGTCTCGCCGGTGAGGACCTCGCCGAGCTGCCGGCCGTGGACGAACGCCGAGAGCAGGACGGGCTCCCCGGCCGTCTTGCCGGTGTCGTCGGCGGCCACGACACCGGGAATCGGGACGACGCCGGTCAGCCGCCGGGCCAGTGCGGCCTCGACGGCGCAGGCGTTGGCGCCCCGATACCGGCGGAGCACGAACTGTCCGCCGTCGTCCATGGTGATCGCGGTGTTCTGGTTGCTGTACCCGCCGGTGAGGTCCCGTTCGGCGACGACCCGCCGCCCCGGGAGGGCCTGTTCGATCCAGCTCCGTAACGTCTGATCCATCCGGCCATGATCCCGCAGACCTACCGGAACGCACCTATGTACATGTCGTGGTCCGAGTACCCGGTGTCGGACCGTCCCACCCCGACCGGCGTCAGGTATCCCTTGCTGCCGAACAGATAGTCGATCTTCCGGGCCGGTTCGATGAAGGTGGGCATCGGATTCTCGCGGTCGACGTTGGCCTCGTGGAACGCCGCGTAGAAGGCATCCATCGCGGGGTCCTCCGGCGAGATGTTCAGATCGCCGCCGAACACCAGGGGCCGGTTGGCCGCGAGCGGCACCAGCCAGCGCCGGATCGCGTCCAGTTGCGCCGGCAGGCTACCCCCGCGGGAGGTGTGCGTGGTCGCCGCCAGGATCCACCGCCCCGGCAGCCGCACCCGGGCGGCGAGCACCACCCGCTCCTCCGCATCGCCCTCCGGGTTGGGCAACCGATGGAAGAGCCACCCGGTGACCGTGCCGCGGGTGAGCAGGGCGATCCCGAACGCCCGGCCGTGCTTGCGGTCGTCGTCGTCGCAGTGGCCGCCGCGGGTCGCGGCCGCGAACTCGGCCGTGTAGCCGTAGCGCGCGAGCAGGCCCTGGATGCCGAGGAACTGCGAGTAGCAGAGCTCCTGCAGCATGACCATCGAGGCGCCGGCCTTGCGGATCCGGTACGCGACGTTGCTCGAGGTGGCGGAGACCTCCCCGTGCCGGCACACGTTCCCGCACACGTTGAAGGTCACCACCCGGACCGCCGCCGGCGTGGCCGAGGCCGCCACCGGCACGCCGGCCGGTACGGACAGCACGGCCATCAGGGCGGCGAGCGCGAGGCGAATTCGCATGCCCCCCTCGTTCGGCGGAAGGCGCGCCCCGGGCAGAAGAAGGTGGGTCGCAGGTCGGTTGTTACTGGCCGGCCGCGGTCAGCTCGACAGGACCAGCGCCACGGTGAGGCCGATGATCGTGCCGGTCACCGCGAGGCCGAAGCCGAAGCGGCGGGTCTCCGGCAGCCACAGGCTCCCGCCGGCGACCAGCACGAACAGCGGCACCCACCCCCAGTACGACGCGAGCGCCGGAACCGCCCTGGACGGCCCGATCCGCGCCACGCACGGCCCCAGACAGCCGACCCCGGCCCCCGCGATCAGGCCCGCGGTCAGTCCCCGGTCCAGCAGCGGCGCCGGGAACGGCGGTGACGCCACGCTCAGCACCGGCTCGTCGATCCCGTAGCGGGCCAGCGAGATCACGTACCCGGCCGGGTCGGTGGCCTCGAACTGCCGCCCGTCCGGCGTGGCGACGTCGGTGACCAGGCTGCCGGCCTCCCGCCACAGTTCGCCGACCACCTCGAACACCTCGTCGTCGGCCTCGGGCAGCCGGCCGCCGCGGGTCACCCGCCGGCCGGCCGTCGTCTGCGGTACCCGGAGGAACTGCGCCGGGACCGGTTCGAGGCGCAGGCCGGGGTACGCCTGCACGGTCGCGTCGAGGCGGTCCTGCACGCCGCGGATCGCCGAGGACCGAGTCAACTGTGCCATCAGCGCAGGATCGCGCAGTCAAGCGGACAATACGGACAAAACGGCAGAAGTTCAGCTTGCCCCGTCCGCCAGCTGCGTCACCCGGTCGCGCAGCCCGCCGGCCCCCTCGGGCCGGCCGCCGATCGCGGCGAGGTCCTCGCGCAGCCCGTCCAGCCAGGTCCGCAGGTCGGCGATGACGTACAGGTCCTGGCCGAGGTCGGTGGGCCAGACCAGGCCGGCCGGCGCCGGCGCGGCGGCGGGCACCGTCGCGTGCGCGGCCAGCACCGCCGAAGCGTCCTCGTAGCGTGCGGCGACGTCCGCGGCCAGCGCGGTCAGCGGCTCGACGCACGGGAGCAGGCCACCGGCCGGGCACGAGCGGACGAGCGCCTCCGCCCCGCGGACCGCATGGTGCCCGGCCAGCAGGGTCGCCTGCCAGTCCACCGACGCCGGCGAGTGCCGTTCGCTCTGGTACAGGGCGAACGACGCGTCCGCGAGCTGCCCGCTCAGCCGGGCCGTGGGCAGCGCCACGCCCGGTTGCCGCCCGTCGGCCATCACCGCGACCGTCTCACGCACGACCTCGGCGGCCGTGGACAGGAACGTGCTCGCCGCCCGGTGCAGCTCACCGCCGCCCCCGCGCGGCCACGCGAACAGCCCGATCAGCACCCCGATCGCGGCGCCCAGCAGCACGTCCAGCACGCGCGCCTCGGCGAGCCGCCAGTCGACCGGCGTGACCTGCGCGAACACGAACGTGATGACCAGCGTGAACAGGGCCTGCGACCAGCCGAGGCCGAGCAGCGGGCCGGCCGCGAAACCGACCAGCATGACGATCGGCAGCGCGATCGCGAACACGGTCGGGTCGATGCCGCCGATCAGCAGCAGCGCCGCGACCAGCGAGCCGGCCACCGTGCCGACCAGGGCCGGGCGCAACGCCGAGCGCGTCTCGGCGGCCGAGGTGCGCAGCACGGTCAGGATGGTCAGCAGCACCCAGAAGCCGTGCGACAGATCCAGCTCGCCGGCCAGCAGCCGGGCCACCGCCAGGGCGGCGGCCAGGCGGAGAGCGCCCTGGAACGCGACCGAGCGCGGCGTGAGATTCTCGCGCAGGCGGTGCCAATAGAGAGCCGGAGCCTTCCGGTACGCGTACCAGAACGGTCCCGGCCGCGCGGACGGCAGCGTCGGATCCGGATGGCCCGGCTTCTCGCCGGCGGCGATCCGGATCGCGAAGACGAGCGATTTGGTCCACTCCCCCAGCGCGAGGGCGAGTGCGCCCAACCGCAATCGCTCCGGCGGGACGCCGTTCGGGTCGGTGTTCATCCGGGCGATCCGGAACTCGCCGAGCGCCTGGACGACCCGTCCGGTGTCGGGCAGCGGCCCCTCGCCGCGCAGCCAGGCCGCGGCCGCGGCGGTGCAGCCGGCGGTCTGGCGCACCAGATGGGTCGCGGCCGGCCGGGTGATCGAGCCGCGCTCCTCGGTGAAGTACAGGTCGACGGCCCGGCCGAGCAGCAGCCGCGCGGTGCCGGCCGCCGAGCTGAGCGCCCGGTCGCGCCGGCCGGCCGAGGCCGGGCGTTGCAGCGGCGGCAGCCGGGACGGGCGCAGCGCCTCGGCGGCGTCGGTGGCCTCGGGAAGCAGCGCGGCCAGCCGGTCCCGCCCGGTCGCGTCGCCGCCCCAGGTGTCCGCGACCGCCTGGAGGCAACCGGCCAGCGCGCCGAGCGCGTCGGCCAGCCGCACCCGGTACGGGGTCGGCGCCGGGTCCGGCCAGAGCGTCACCTCGGCCACCGCGAGCAGGCCGATCGCGATCGTCACGCCGGTCAGCCGGGCCGGCAGCGAGCCCGGGTCGTAGGGCGGGAAGCAGGGCAGGATGTACAGCAGCTGCATGCCCGCGGCCAGCCCGGCGAGCCGCGGGCCGCCCACGCCGACATAGCTGACCGTGAAGCCGAGCAGGAACATGCCGGCCGTCGCCGCGACGGTGCTGACCGACAGCAGCGTGCCGAGCGAGACGAGCACCCAGGCGACCGGCAGTACCAGCAGCAGCGTGCGGGCGCGCTGCCACGGGGTGCCGGGGATCTGCGAGAGGGCACCGAGCGCGACCGCGCCGAACAGCGCGTACGGGGCCATCGCGGGCGCGTCGAGCACATACCGGCAGAGGTAGAAGCCGAGGCAGGCGACCAGCGTGACCCGGGCGGACCGGCGGACCGCCATCAGCTGTGGGTCGTGCCGCCGCAACCAGCTCACTCACCGGATCTTCTCACCGCGGTGGCCGCGAGAACAGCGGTGCCGGCGCCGGCGACCAGGAACGTGCCGGCCAGCACCGCCCAGCCCGGTCCACCGTGCTCGATCGCGGTGCTGGTCACCATGGCCGGGGCGAGCATCGCGCCGACCGCCGGGCCGGTCTGGCTGACGCCCTGGTAGGCGCCGGCGTTGCGCGGGTCGGCCAGCTCGAACGCCAGCTCCCAGCCGCCCGCCTCGGCCAGGACCTCGCCGGTGCTGTGCGCGAGCACGCCCAGCACGAGCAGGACGGTGGCCACGGCGACCGGTCCGTCCGCGGCGGCCGCGTACAGCAGGCAGGCGACCGTGAGCGCTCCCGCGGCGGCGAACACCACCCGGCCGGCCGTGCGGACGTCGGTGGCCAGCCGCGCGGCCCGCACCTGGAACAGCGCCACGAACGCCGTGTTGATCACCAGTAGCGCCGCGACGGTGGCCGCCGGGGCCCGGGTGTGGCCGGTCACCCACAGCGGGACGCCCACCGTGAGCAGTCCGAACTGGATGGTGAGCAGGCCGTTCAGCGCCGCGATGCCGATGTACCGGTAGTCGCGCAGCGGCGTCCGATGCCGGTCCTCGTGGGCCCGCGGCGGCTCGGGCAGCCGGCGCAGCGGGATCGTCGCGGACAGCACGAGCACCGCGGCCACCGCCATCGTGGCGGCGTAGGCGGCGGCGGTGTCGACCGTGAGCGCTCCCGCGGCGGCCAGCGACCCGATGCCGATGAAGACGTTCGTGACCACCCGCAGCCGGGCGCGCACCTCGACCCGGTCGCCGCCGGTGAACTGCCGCGCGAGCAGGGTCGTGCGGGCCGTCCGCTGGGCGGCTTCCGAGCCCACCGCGACACCGGCGATCAGAACGAAGACCCAGGCGCTGCGCGCGATCGTGTACGCGCCGAGCGCCGCACCCTGGGCGACGGTCGTGGCCAGCAGCACCCGCCGCGCGCCCAGCCGGTCGGCGAGGTACCCCGAGCCGAACGCGCCGGCCAGGCCCACCCCGCCGGCGATGGTCAGTCCGAGCCCGACGGTGGGCGCGGACAGCCCGATCACCCGGGTGAAGAAGAGCGCGCTGACCCCGAACAGCAGCCCCTTGGCCAAGGACGAGGTCGCGGTGCCCCAGGTCAGGGCCTGCTCGATCGGGCTGCGGCCGGGCCGCGTCATCACCAAGGTCACGCGCTAGTTGTCGCAGCCTATGTTCATCAGGGCTAACGATGTAGCGTTCTGCTTCATGGTTGTTCGGTACGTGCTGGTCGGCCAGGATCTTGCCGGCGTCCGGTTCGCGATCTCGCCGCTCAACGAGTTGTCGTTGTCGCTGCGGGCCTGGCGCGACCCGGGGCGCTATCCGCTGTACCTGCCATGGCTGCACGAGTTGACCCGGGCGCGCTCCCATCTGGACACCGAGACCCTGGATCAGATGGTCAACGGGGACCTGTGGACCCCCGACTTCCTCAACCCCCTGCCGACCTCGCCGGTGGCCCGGCTCGAGGACGAGTTCGCGGTCGTCGCCGCCACCCCGCCGTCGGTGGTCGAGCGCGACCTGCGGAGCCTGCACGGCCCGGGCTATCGGCCGCCCCCGCTGTCGCGCATCCTGTCCGCGCTCGAGGGCTACTGGGAGCGGTGTTTCGCTCCGCACTGGCCGCGGATGCGGGCGCTGCTCGAGGCGGATGTGACCTACCGCGGGCGGGAGATCGCCCAGCGCGGGCTGGCCGCCATGTTCGCCGGTCTTGCCGGGCGGGTCAGCCTGGTCGGCGACGTGGTCGAGGTGCGGCTGCGAACGACGGAGGTCACCTGGACCCGGCCAACCGCGGGCGAGCTCACCCTGACGCCCAGCGTCTGGTCGCGGAACGCCTCGACACCCATCTCCCCCGAGGAGCCGCCGCTGATCATTTACGCCGCTCGCGGGGTGGGCACGCTCTGGGAACCGCAGCCGCTGCCGTCGCCGGGAGCGCTCGCGGCGCTGCTCGGCACCGTGCGCGCCGGCCTGCTGGTGCAGCTGGGCACACCGGCGTCGTCGACCGAGCTGGCCGCCCGGCTCGGGGTCACCACGACCGCGGTCAACCAGCACCTGCGGGCGCTGCGGGCCGGCGGGCTGCTGGTCAGCGCCCGGCACGGCCGCTCGGTGCTCTACCGCAGATCGGAGGTGGCCGATCGGCTGCTGGCGTCGGCGGTTTAGCATTCCGTGCGTGGTTGGTTGCCGTCCGTCGCGTACGGGG
>NZ_JAOSZE010000042.1 GCF_025630775.1 Actinoplanes sp. KI2 | reverse complement strand
GTCAGCTCTGCGTCACGAAGCTGAAGTCGGCAACCTTGTCGGGCGTCAGTCCGGCCGGCATCAGGCCGTTGCCCTGCAGGACGGCGATGCTCCGGGCCACCCGCTGCTGGTCGAGGTAGCCGAGCGGGGCGCCGTTCGGCGGCGACGTGTACGGCTTCATCGCGGTGATCTCGCCGATCGCGGCCGGGATCTTGGCGGACGGCTCGGCCTTGTTGAGGATCGCGGCCGCCTCGTCCGGGTGGTCCAGGGTGTACTGCAGGCCCTGCAGCATCGCGCCGACGAACTTCTTGACCAGTTCCTTGTCGGAGTTGATGACGTCGTCGCGGGCGACGATGACGTTGCCGAACAGGTCGCCGAGGTAGTCGCTGTACGGCATGACCACGACCTCCTTCTTGGAGGTCGTCTCGAGCGCCTTCTTGCTGAGCAGGAAGGTGCTCAGCGCGTCCACCTTGCGCTGCGCCATCAGACCGTTCAGCGCGGTGGGCTGCACGCCCTGCATGGTCACCGTCTTGGGATCCAGGCCGGCGAGCTTCGCGTACGCGGGGAACAGCAGCTCGCTGACCGTTCCGCTGCCGGTCGCGATCTTCTTGCCCGCCAGGTCGGTCGGCTTGGTGATGCCGGTGTCCTTCGTCGTCATGATCGAAACCAGCGTCTGCTGGTGGATCGCGGCGACCGCGCGCCAGTTGGTGAACTTGCCCTGGCCGGACAGCACCGTGGCGCCGGAGAAGTCCATGGCCGCGAACTGAACCTGCCCGGACTTGAGCAGCGTCAGGTTCTGGGTGTTGCCGGCGCCCTTCTGGATGTCGACGTCCAAGCCGGCGGCCTGGAAGTAGCCCTTCTCCTTCGCCACCCAGGCGAAGGCGTCCCGGCCCACCGCGCCGAACCCGGTCACGTAGCTGACCTTCGTGGGCTCGCCGCTCTTTCCGTTGGCCGCCGCGGCGCTGCTGTCCTTCTTGTCCGAGCCCGAGCAGGCGCTCGTGGTCACGAGCACTGCGGTCAGCAGTACCGCCGCCAGCGCACGAGAACGTCTGATCATCAATGGCCTCCTGAGCCGCCATCCGGCGGCGGAAATGGCTTCGTGCTCGCCGGGTCGATGAACGCCGATACGTCCGGCCGGTGTTCGGACGAGATCGTAGGGCAGGTGCGGATCGCCTGTCATGGCGGGCATTTGCCGCAAGTCGGTCCACACCGCGATTCCGAGACGTTCCGAAGTGGACATCGATGCAGGTCAGCCGATGGTTGACAATCCCATTGACCGAACGCGATGCTTCGCACCGGATTTCTGAGGATATTTTGCACGCGGTGGCCGGTGCCCACCGCGGTTTCCGGCTGACCACCTTTCATCGGGCGACGACGACGCCTCAGCGAGCCGGCGACCAGTGCGGGTCGCGGCCGAGGTAGCGCAGCAGCTCCGCCGCGGCGCCGTCGTCCTCGTGGGACTCCAGCGCGGGGGCGTAGGCGCCGTACGGGCGCAACGGCTCGACGATCGCCCGGGCCACGGACAGCAACCGCGCGGCGAGCTCGTCGTCGAGCGGCGAGCGCTGACCGGTCGCGACCGCGACGTCCCAGGCATGGACGCCGGCGTCGAGGGCGGCGGCACCGGCCGCGGTGGCGGCGGGCAGGGCACCCTGCGGCAGCGGGGTCGGCGTCGACGCGGCCGGGTCGACCGAGGCGAAGGCGACGGCCGACGCGGTGAGGGCGGGCTCGACCAGCTCGGCCGGGGTGCCGGCCAGGACGCCGGAGGGCGCGAACGGATTTTCCGCCGGGCCGCCCTCCCCGGTGATCGCCGAGACGTAGGCGAGCTGGTCGCCGGCCGCGTGCTGGAGCACCTGGGCGACGGTCCACTCGGCGCAGGGGGTCGCCCGGCCGAGGTCGGCGGTGGTCAGCGCGGCGGTCGCGGCGCGCAGCGCCGTGTGGGCGTGGTCCAGGATCGTCCAGGTGGAGGTGGTCATCATTTCTCCTCGGCAGTGCGGTCTGGCAACTTCGGAACGGAACGAATCGTTCCGTTCCTGCAGCGTAACGGAACGCTCCGTTCCGCACAAGTGCTAATCTGACGACGCTCCTTGACCAGGCGGAGGGTGACCATGAGCGAGCACACCGAGCGGAGGGTCCTCAACGGCCGACGGGCCCAGGCCGCCCGCAACGACGACGCGATCCTCGCCTCCGCGCGGACGGTCTTCATCGCGGAACCGGACGCCCCGATCGGCGAGGTCGCCCGGGTGGCAGGCGTCGGGATCAGCGCGCTGTACCGGCGCTACCCCAGCAAAGAGGCCCTGCTGGCGACGCTCTGCCTGGACGGGCTGCAGGAGTTCGTCACGATCGCGCAGCAGGCGGGCGAGCTCGCCGACCCGTGGGAGGGGTTCGTCCAGTTCCTGCGCGGGATCGTCGACGCCGACGTCCACTCCCTCACGGTGCATCTCGCCGGCCGGTTCACGCCCACGCCGGAGCACCGCGAGCTCGCCGCCCGGGCGGGTGTGCTCGCCGACGCCATCCTGCACCGCGCCCAGCAGAACGGCGCGGTCCGCCCTGACCTCCGGAACACCGACCTGACGATGGTCTACGAGCAACTCGCCGCGATCCGTCTCGGCGATGCCGAGCGGATCCGCGAACTGCGCCGGCGCTACCTCGACATGCACCTCGCCGGCCTGCGCACCGCGGCGAGCTCGTACGGCGCCCTGACCGGCACCGCACCCACCCAGGCCGAGCTGGGCGCCCGCTGGAACCGCGCCACCTGACCCCGGTCAGCGCAGGGTCAACCGGAAGGACCGGGCGCCCGCGACCCAAGCCGCTCGCAGATCCGCCGGATCGGGATTGCCACGCTCGTCGAACCCGATCCGGTTGAACTGGGCGAAGTTGCGGTTGTCGCGCGCGATCACGGCGTAATCCTCGACCACCGCGTCCTCGTCGGCGTGTACGACAACATCCGCCGTACGTCGTCGGCCCTTGTACCGGACCTCGATCGGATCACCGGTCCGCAGGTTGCGGCCCCATCCGAACGGCGACCCGATCAGCAGGGCCCCCTCGTGCGGGGTGTACGCAACCGGAACGGCGTAGTGCTTCCCGGACTTGCGCCCCACCACATACAGCGTGATCAGTCGTTTCCCGATGCCGCGGGACACCAGCGGCGCCCGCAACAGTCCTCGTACGATCCGGTTCGCCAGCCCCTGCCAGGCAAGGGTCTGTGCGACGCCGGCTCGTTCGTTCGTCATACGGCGACTCTCCCGCACGGCCGATGCCCCGGCAAGCACCGCCCCGGCCGAGGTTCGGGTCATTGCGTGGTGACGCGCAGGCCGCGGCTGGTGAAGTGCTCGGCGGCCGCGGCGAGTTGCTCCGCGGTCGGCGGCGCGATGTCCGCCAGCGGATACTCCAGCCCGAGCGCCTCGTACTTGGCCACGCCGAGCCGGTGGTAGCCGAGGATGTCGACCTGCTCGACCACGCCACCCTGCTCGACCGGACCCCAGTCGGCGGCGACCTCGGCGACGCCCGCGACGTTGTCCGGGGCGTCGGTCAGGCCGGGCACGAGCACGAACCGGATGCGGATGCGGTTGCCCCGGGCGGCGAGCCGGTCGCCGAAGACGATGGTCGGATACAGATCGACGCTGGTCAGCTTCCGGTACGTCTCCGTGTTGCTGGATTTGACATCGAGCAGGACCAGGTCGGTGTCGTCGAGCAGCTGGTCGCTGGCCCGGGCGCCGAGGTACCCGGCGGTGTCCAGGGCGGTGTGCAGCCCTTCCTGCTTGCAGCGGTGCAGGTACGCCTCGACGAAGTCGCTCTGCAGCAGCGGCTCGCCGCCGGAGACGGTCACCCCTCCCCCGGACGCCCGGATGAAACCGGAGAAGGTGAGCATCTTGGCGACCAGGTCGTCGAGGGTGATCCGCTGGCCGTTGCGGCCCTCCCAGGTGTCCGGGTTCTGGCAGTACAGGCAGCGCAGCGGACAGCCGGCCAGGAAGGTGACGAACCGGGTGCCGGGCCCGTCGGAGGCGGTCACCACGTCCCACGAGTGCACCAGCGCGACGAGCTCACCGGGCGTGCGCGTCCCGGCCGGGGCGATTCCCAGGTCGGGGCGCTGGACGACGGCGTTCACAGCGCGCCGTGGAAGGTGCGGGAGATGACGTCCCGCTGCTGCTCGGCGGTCAGGCGCACGAAGTTCACCGCGTACCCGGAGACCCGGATGGTCAGCTGCGGATAGTTCTCCGGGTGCGCCATCGCGTCCTCCAGGGTGGCGCGGTTGAGCACGTTGATGTTCATGTGGAACCCGTACTGCGTGGTGTAGCCGTCGAGGACACCGACCAGGTTGCGGACCTGCTCGTCGCGGGAGTTGCCCAGACCGTTCGGGGTGACCGTGGTGGTCAGCGAGATCCCGTCCAGGGCCTGCTCGTACGGCAGCTTCGCGACCGACAGCGCCGCGGCGACCATCCCGTGCTTGTCGCGGCCGTTCATCGGGTTCGCCCCCGGCGCGAACGGCTGCCCGGCCCGCCGGCCGTCCGGCGTGCTGCCGGTGTGCTTGCCGTAGACGACGTTCGAGGTGATGGTCAGCACCGACTGGGTGTGCACCGCCTGCCGGTACGTCGGGTGCGTGCGGATCTTGGCCATGAACCTCTCGACCAGCCGGACGGCGATGCCGTCGACGCGGTCGTCGTTGTTGCCGTAGGTCGGGAAGTCGCCCTCGACCAGGTAGTCGACGATCAGGCCGCGGTCGTCGCGCACCGGCCGCACGGTGGCGTACTTGATCGCCGACAGCGAGTCGGCGGCCACCGACAGACCGGCGATGCCGCAGGCCAGGGTGCGCAGGATGTCGGTGTCGTGCAGGGCCATCTCGATGCGCTCGTACGCGTACTTGTCGTGCATGTAGTGGATGATGTTGAGAGCGTTGACGTAGGTGGCGGCCAGCCAGTCCATCATCGTGTCGAACCGCGCGTCGACCAGCGCGTAGTCCAGCACGTCGCCCTCCAGCGGAGGCAGGGCCGGGCCGACCTGGGCGCCGCTGATCTCGTCGCGGCCACCGTTGATCCCGTACAGCAGGGTCTTGGCGAGGTTGATCCGGGCGCCGAAGAACTGCATCTGCTTGCCGACGGCCATCGCCGACACGCAGCAGGCGATCGCGGTGTCGTCGCCGAAGCGGGGACGCATCAGCTCGTCGGACTCGTACTGGATGGCGCTGGTGTCGATCGACACCTGCGCGCAGAACTCCTTGAAGCCCTGCGGCAGCCCGGCCGACCAGAGCACGGTCAGGTTCGGCTCCGGCGCCGGGCCCAGGTTGTAGAGGGTCTGCAGGTACCGGAAGCTGCTGCGGGTGACCAGCGGGCGGCCGTCGGCGCCGATCCCGCCGATCGCCTCGGTGACCCAGGTCGGGTCGCCGGAGAACAACTCGTCGTACTCCGGGGTGCGCAGGAACCGCACGATCCGCAGCTTGATCACAAAGTCGTCGACCAGCTCCTGCGCCTCGGACTCGGTGAGCCGGTGCTCGGCGAGGTCACGCTGCAGATAGATGTCGATGAAGGTGGACGTGCGGCCGAGCGACATCGCGGCGCCGTTCTGCTCCTTCACCGCGGCCAGGTAGGCGAAGTACAGCCACTGGATGGCCTCCCGGCCGGTGCGGGCCGGTCCGGCGATGTCATATCCGTAGCCGGCCGCCATCTGCTTGAGCTCGGCCAGGGCACGGATCTGCTCGGACAGCTCCTCGCGGCGGCGGATCCTGTCCTCGGTCATGGCATCCGTCGCGCAGGCGTCCTTGTCGGCCTGCTTCGCGGTGATCAGCTGGTCGACGCCGTACAGGGCGACGCGCCGGTAGTCGCCGATGATCCGGCCGCGACCGTACGCGTCGGGCAGGCCGGTGATGATGTGCGACTTGCGGGCGGCGAGGATGTCCGGGGTGTAGGCGTCGAACACGCCGGCGTTGTGGGTCTTGCGGTACTTCGTGAAGATCTCCGCGACGGCCGGGTCGGGTGCGTATCCGTACGCCTTGAGCCCGCCCTCGACCATCCGCCAGCCGCCGTTCGGGATGATCGCGCGGCGCAGCGGCGCGTCGGTCTGCAGCCCGACGATCAGCTCCT
This sequence comes from Actinoplanes sp. KI2, assembly GCF_025630775.1. Taxonomy (GTDB): domain Bacteria; phylum Actinomycetota; class Actinomycetes; order Mycobacteriales; family Micromonosporaceae; genus Actinoplanes. Next base: position 95,640 of record NZ_JAOSZE010000042.1, on the reverse strand, counting down.
TGTCCTGGTCGATGTAGCCCGGCTGATGGCTGATGATCGTCGAGGGGGTGACCGCATCGACGTCGTAGATGCCGCGTTCCCGCTCGACCGGGAACATCGCCGACAGCTGCCGCCAGATGTCGCGGGTGCGGTCGGTCGGGCCGGCCAGGAACGACGCGTCCCCGGCGTACGGCTCGTAGTTGGCCTGGATGAAGTCGCGTACGGCGATACTGGTCCGCCAGTCCTCGCCGGCGAATCCGCGCCACGCGTCCAGGCCGGCGGTGGTGGTGTCGAGAACGGTCGCGGTCATGTCGATCCCCCCGGTCGTGTCCCTTCCCATGGTGGTCCGGTCGCCGCGGGATTTCCGACGAACGGCATCGGTCAGACATCACCGCCGAACACCGGACGGCTCGGCGGTGAGCTTGCGCGTGAGGCCCGTCTCGGGCCGGCGCCCCGGCAGCTCCCGGCCCGTGCCGTGGAACGCGGCGACCATGATCTGCTGCATGTCCTCGAGCATCGGCGCCCGCGGGTTGGCCGGCGCGCACTGGTCCTCGTACGCGTTCAGCGCCTGCTGCGGCAGGGCGGCGAGGAACGCCTTCTCGTCGACGCCGAGCTGGGCGAACGACGACTCGATGCCGACCGCGGTCCGCAGCCGCTCGATCGCGGTGGCGAGCGCCTCCACCGCCTCGGCGGGGCTGTCGGCGGGCAGGCCGAGCATGCCGGCGATCTCGGCGAACCGCTGCGGCGCCCGGTAGCTCTCGTACTTCGGCCAGCCGGACAGCTTCGACGGGGCGCCGCCGTTGTAGCGGATCACGTGCGGCAACAGCACCGCGTTGGTGCGGCCGTGCGCGATGTGGAAGGTCGCGCCGAGCGTGTGCGACATGGCGTGCACGATGCCGAGGAACGCGCTGCCGAACGCCATCCCGGCGATCGTGCCCGCGTTGTGCATCCGCTCCCGGGCGTCGGGGTCGCCCTTCGTCACCGACTGCTCGATGTTGGCGAAGATCAGCCGGATGGCGTGCAGGGCGAGACCGTCGGTGAAGTCGTTGGCGTAGACCGAGACGTACGCCTCGATCGCGTGGGTGAGCGCGTCGAAACCGCTGTCGGCGGCGATCGCCTGCGGCATGCTCGCGGTCAGCGCCGGGTCGACGATCGCGACCGTCGGGGTCAGCGCGTAGTCGGCCAGCGGATACTTCTTGCCGGTGCGGTGGTCGCTGATGACCGCGAACGGCGTCACCTCCGCGCCGGTGCCCGAGGTCGTCGGCACGCAGACGAGGCGCGCCCGCTCGCCGAGGGTCGGGAAGGCGAACGCCCGCTTGCGGATGTCGAAGAACTTCTGCCGCATGTCCTCGAAGTCGACCTCCGGGTGCTCGTACTTGAGCCACATCACCTTGGCCGCGTCCATCGCCGAGCCGCCGCCGAGCGCGACGATCGTGTCCGGGCGGAACGAGCGCATCAGCTCGGCGCCGCGGTCGACGGTGGTCATCCGCGGTTCCGGCTCCACGTCGTCGATGATCTGGAGCACCACGTGGTTCGGGTGGCTCTGCAGGACCCGGCTGATCCGGTCGACGAACCCGAGCCTGGTCATCGTCGCGTCGGTGACGACGGTGACCCGGCGCACGTCGGGCATGTCGCTCAGGTAGCGGATGGCGTTCGGCTCGAAGTAGATCTTCGACGGCACCTTGAACCACTGCATGTTGTTGGTGCGCCGCCCGATCCGCTTGATGTTGATGAGGTTGACCGCCGACACGTTGTCCGACACCGAGTTGCGCCCGTAGCTGCCACAGCCCAGCGTCAGCGACGGCAGGAACGCGTTGTACATGTCGCCGATGCCGCCCTGCGACGACGGCGAGTTCCAGATCACCCGGACCGCCTTGACCCGCTGCCCGAACTCGACGACGAGATCCGGGTCCTCGGTGTGGATCACCGCGCTGTGCCCGAGGCCGTGGAACTCCACCATCTCGGTGGCGGCCCGCAGCCCTTCCTCCCGCGAATGGACCCGCAGCACGGCCAGGACCGGGCACAGCTTCTCCCGGGTCAACGGCTCGTTCGGGCCTACCTCGCCGACCTCGACCAGGATCACCGAGGTGTCCGGCGGGACGCTGAACCCGGCGTGCTCGGCGATCCAGGCCGGGGACTGCCCCACCACGTCCGGGTTGAGCTTCGCGCCGCTGCACGCGGTCCCGTACGCCGCGGCGCCGAAGATGAACTCCTCCAGCTGCCGTTTCTCGTCGGCGGAGGCGAGGTGCGCGTGCAACCCGCGAAACTCCTCCAGCGCCGCGTCGTAGATCACATCGTCGAGGATCGCCGCCTGTTCGGAGGCGCAGACCATGCCGTTGTCGAACGACTTCGACAACACGATGTCGTTGACCGCCCGCGGGAGTTTCGCGCTCGCCTCGATCCAGGCCGGCACGTTGCCGGCGCCGACACCGAGCGCGGGTTTGCCCGCCGAGTACGCCGCCCGCACCATGCTGTTGCCGCCGGTGGCCAGGATCGTGGCGATGCCGTCGTGGTGCATGAGGGCGGTGGTGGCCTGGACGGAGGGCTGCTCGATCCACTGGATGCAGTTCTCCGGCGCCCCGGCGGCGATCGCGGCGTCCCGGACGACCTTCGCCGCCGCGGCGCTGCACCGCTGCGCGGCCGGGTGGAACGCGAACACGATCGGGTTGCGGGTCTTGAGCGCGAGCAGGGCCTTGAAGATCGCCGTCGAGGTCGGGTTGGTGGTCGGGGTGATCCCGGCGATGACCCCGACCGGATCCGCGATCTCGGTGATCCCGCTGATGTCGTCCTCGCTGATCACACCGACCGTGCGCAGCTTCGCCATGCCGTGCGTGACGTGCTCGCAGGCGAAGATGTTCTTGACCGCCTTGTCCTCGAAGATGCCCCGGCCGGTCTCCTCGACGGCGAGCTTCGCCAGCGCGGCGTGCTGGTCGAGCGCCGCCACCGACGCCTTCTTCACGATGTGATCGATCTGCTCCTGGTCGAAGGCGTCGTAGTCGGCGAGCGCCTTCAATCCGGCGGACACCAGGCTGTCGATCATGATGGTGACGTCGGAGGGTGCCAGGGCGGTCGGCTGGTTCGCGGTCATGGTTTCGGTCACCTCGACGGTCGTTGCGATGGGCCCGGGTATCCGCTTTCGCCGGTCGACTCCCGGATCGTGCGGGTGTGACCGCTCGCCGCGGGCCTGAGCCGATGGACAAGCCCTTCTGTCCGAGGATGGACCCCGCCCACCGCGACAGACCGCAGAATCGACGGTTACCAACGTCTGACCATCGAGCCCCTGGCGATCGCCGTGGCCGCGGCCGTGACCGTCATCGCCCGCCGGCGCCCCCGGCGGCCGCGCGATCGGAGCCCGGGGTGAGGTCGTGCCCGGCGCGTCCGGGCTCGTGGCCCGGATGGTCGCCGCGCGCGGCGCGCCGGGCGAGCCGGCGCATGCGGCGCTCGATGACCTGATCGACGTGCAGCGCTATCCAGCCGCACACCGCGGCCAGCGGCAGCTCGATGAAGATCGCGGACAGGATCGCCGCCGGCTGGTCGGCGTGGCCCGACGTGGTCACGTCGAACCAGGCGTCCACCACGAGCATCGTCGCGGTGACCGTGGCCAGCAGCCCGACGAGCCGGTTGCCTCGCGCGGCGAGGAATGCGGTCGCCAGCAGGACCACGACCAGCATCGCGTCGAACCCGACCCACGCCAGCCGGTAGTGCCGGGTGTGCGCGTGCGCCGGAAGCGTCATCGCAAGGTAGACGGTCCACGGCAGGGTGGCCGCGCCGAGCACCGCGAACAGTGGCGCGACCCAGCGTGGGGCGGGTTCCAGCCGTACCGAATCCGCGCCGGGCTCCTTCAGCGTGGCCATCGGTCAAGCATGCCACCGCCGCCCACCCTCGACGTACGCTTCGACCGGGGGTGACGAGAGTCTTGGATGCCCGACGCGACTGGCAACCGCTCCGGCCGGTCGGCCAGCGACGCGCCGACCACACCGCCATAGTGGGCTGTGACCTGTTCGTCGACGGCATCGCGGTGGAGAGCCCCGGCTCGGCCGCCGACCTGACGCGGCTGTACGAGACGGCACAAGAGCGGGACGGCGCCTTCGTCTGGCTCGGTCTGCACGAGCCCACCGAGGCCGCGCTCGCCCGCGTAGCCGAGGTCTTCGGCCTGCACCCGCTGGCGGTCGAGGACATCCTGCAGCGCGAGCAGCGGGTGAAGCTCGAGCGGTACGAGGACGTGGTGTTCCTGGTCGTCCGCGCCGCCCGGTACGTCGAGCACGAACGGGTCACCGCCACCAGCGAGATCGTCAGCACCGGTTTCGTCCGGCTCTTCGTCGGCCCGCACTTCGTCATCACCGTGCGGCAGGGCACCGTGATGGAGTTCGGCTCGCTGCAGGCCGACCTGAGCTCCCACCCGGAGATGCTGGCGCACGGCCCGTGGTCGGTGGCGCACGCCATTCTGGACCGTCTCGTCGACGGCTACGTCGACATCGCGGCGGCGATGCAGACCGACCTCGACCTGACCGAGGCGGCCCTGTTCGCGCCCGGGACGCCGGTCACCGTCGAGCAGATCTACCAGCTCAAACGCCAGCTGATGAAGTTCAAGGCGGCGGTGCTTCCGCTGCAGCGCGCGCTGGCCGACCTGATCGGCAAGCAGTTCGCCGACCCGCCCAAGGAGATCCGGCGCTATTTCGGCGACGTCGCGGACCACAACGCCGCCGCCGTGGAGCAGGTGGTTGCCCTGGACGATGTGGTCAACGCCCTTCTCCAGGCACGCCTCACCCAGGTGAGCGTGGACCAGAACAACGACATGCGCAAGATCGCCTCGTGGGCGGCCATCGCCGCGGTGCCGACCGCGATCGCCGGCATCTACGGCATGAACTTCGCGCACATGCCCGAGTTGACCTGGCGCTACGGCTACCCGAGCGTGATGCTCCTCATCCTGGTCAGCGCCACGACCCTCTATCTGCTGCTGCGCCGCGCCGGATGGCTGTAACCCTCAGGACCACACCGCGGCCACCCCGGCCGCTTCCCGGTCGGCCTGGGCGTGACCGGCCCGTGCCGCCGGCGCGCGGCGAGCCGGATCGAGCACGTTCCGGCCGAAGGCGCGCTTGGCCGCCCGGTCCGGCCGGACCAGGACGACCCGGGCGCCGAGCCCGTCCATCTGCCGGCCGATGCGGGTGCTGGGGCCGAAGCTCGCGGTCACCGGCGCGAGGATCACGACGCGGTCGTAGCCGGCGGCGAGGTCGGCGTTCACCGGCGATCGCACGCCGCCGTCGACATAGCGGCGATCGCCGATGGTGACCGGCGGCCACACGCCAGGCACCGCACAACTGGCGCCCACCGCGTCCACCAGGCCGGCGCCGTGCTCGCGGTCGAAGACCACGAACTCGCCGGTCCGCGCGTCGACCGCGGTGATCAGCAGCCGCCGCTCGGGCCAGTCCGCGTCGTTCAGCCGGGCGGCGATGACCTTCCGGCGGTCGGCCTCCGGCACGGTCTGCGCGGCCAGAGCCATGGCCCCGATCCGGGCCCGGGCCCGTTGCTCGTCGCGCCGGCCGGCCGCCACCCACGCCCAGCGCAGGATCGTCGGCAGTGCCAGCCGGGCGGGAATCTCCGCGACCGGCGGGGCGAGCTGGCCGGCGTACATGGTCTGCGGGTCGAGGCCGCCGGCCACCAGCGCGCCCACCACCGAACCGGCGGACGTGCCGATCACGACGTCGGCGCCGGACAGGTCGACCCCGGCCGCGGCCAGGCCGGTCAGCATCCCGATCTCCCAGGCCACGCCGGTCACCCCGCCGCCGCCCAGAACCAGAGCCCGTCTCGTCATACCGCGCACGCTAACCGAGCCGGCCCCGGCCGGGCCAGGGCGCGTACCTCGGCGCTGATCGGCCGACGCCGATGCCGATAGCTTGGTCCGATGGCGCGAAAGCCGGTCCAGGCCGGCGCGGAAGATTCAGCGCGGTCACAGCACACCCTGGGGTGATCCCTAGGAAGACCGGGCAGCCTTGCCGGCATGAGCGCGCACGCCGCCCGGGGTCGCCGCGCCGGCGGGTACGCGATCGCCGGCGTCCTGGTCGCCGCGACGCTGCTGCTGGTCGCCGGGCCGCAGGCGGCGCGGGCGCTGAGCCGGTCCGCGTCGCCGGCCGCCGCGCCGGTGGCTACACCGTCGCCGGCCTCGGCCGCAGAGACGAAGTCGCCGTACCGGGTGGTGGGGCTGGGCGACTCGGTGCCGGCGGGCAGCGCCTGCGACTGCGCCTCGTACGTCTCGCTGGTCGGCCGGCACGAGGCTCGCCGGATGGGCCGCGACGCCGTCGTGTCGAACCTCGCCGAGGGCGGCCTGACCACCGCCGGCCTGCTCGACCAGCTCGCGGATGCCGCCGTACGCCGCCGGGTCGCCGCCGCCGACCTGGTCATCATCACCGTCGGGGCGAACGACTTCGACACCGGCTCGGTCGCCGACGACTCGTGCGGCGCGCCCGGCCTCGACTGTTTCCGGTCCACCCTCCAGCGGCAGGCGGCCCGGCTCGACGCCGTGCTCGACCGGGTCGACGCGCTGCTCGGCGACCGGTCCGCGGCCGTCCTGGTGACCGGGTACTGGAACGTCTTCCTCGACGGCGACGTGGCCGCCGCCCGCGGCGACGCCTACGTGCGCAACAGCGTCGCCCTCACCCGGGCGGAGAACGACCAGATCGCCGCGGCCGCCCGGGGTGGGGGCGCCACGTACGTCGACCTCTACACCGCGTTCAAGGGCGCCGACGGAACGAAGAACGACACCGCCCTGCTGGCCGGCGACGGCGACCACCCCGACGCCGCCGGGCACCGCGAGATCGCCGACGCGGTGGAGTCGGCGCTCGCGTTGGCCTGAGCGCGTCCGCACGCTGCCAAGGCGAGCCGCCGCCGGCTTCTCACGCTGCCGAGGCAGGCCGCCGGCGGGCTTCTCACGCCGCGGAGGCGGGCCGCCGGCGGGTGCGCGGCAGCGGGGTCTCCTGAGCCTCGGCTCCGGTCGGCCCCGCCGCGCGGGCGCGGTCGTACCAGCGCCGGTACGCGGCGATCAGCGGCACCGCGGTCAGCCCGTGCAGCACCACGCTGAGCGCCACCGTCACGACGACGGTGGTCAGCACCGGGTTCGCGTTCGGAATGCCGTGCTCCAGCGCGATCAGGCCGAACACCACCGTGGCGAGACCGCGCGGGCCGAACCATCCGATGAAGACGGCGGTCTGCCAGCGGGCCCGGGTGCCGATGAAGGCGACCGCCACCGGGAGCATCCGCACGACCGTCAGGCTGAGGATCGCGTACGCCAGGACCCGCCAGGAGATCTCCGGCCAGACGGTGCGGAAGGCCACCGCGCCGAAGCCGATCCAGGTCACGGCGGCCAGCAGGTTCCCCGTCTCCTCGGTGAAGTACGTGGCCCGCAGGCCGTGTTCGCGGGACACCAGCCCGAACGCCCCGCCGCCGACGAACGCGGCGATGAAGCCGCTGCCGCCGAGCGTGACCGCGCCGGCGTACCCGGTCAGCGCCGCGGCGATGGTGAACAGCTGCACCCACTGACCGTGCAGCCGGCCCAGCTGCTCGGAGCGGCGGAAGAGCAGGCCGGCGACGACACCGCTGCCGATTCCGGCGACCAGCCCCCAGCCGATCTGCTCGGCGGCGTTGTGGACCACGGCCGACGGCAGGCTGTCGTGCAGGGTGGCCAGCGAGATGTCCAGGGCCACCAGGAAGAACGGGACCGCCAGGCCGTCGTTGAGACCGCTCTCCACGTCCAGCGCCTGCCGCACCCGGGCGGGCACCGCCGGGTCCTCCACCACCCGCTGGCCGAGCGCGGCGTCGGTCGGGCAGAGCATCGTCGAGAGCAGGAAGGCGCCGGCGAGCCCGATGCCGGGGAAGAGCAGCAGGCCGGCGCCGGTACCGAGGAGAATGGTCAGCGGCAACCCGATCAGCAGCAGCCGGCTCGGCCAGGCCAGGTGGCTCCGCAGCGCTCGCAGGTCGAGCCGGGCCGAGTCGCTGAACAGCAGGAGCACCAGGGCGAGCTCGGTGACCAGCCGGGCCGGCTCGCCCGCCGCCCCGGCGTGGAACCAGCCGGCCCCGCCGACGAGCAGGCCGGCGGTCACGAATGCGATCGCCGAGGTGACGCCCCACCGGTCGAGCAGGGCGGACGTCGCGGCGTACGCGATCAGGATGATCCCGACGATCAGCAGGGTGCCCACGCTCGAACAGCATCGCGGTGTCCGCCCCCCGGCGCCTCACCCGGCGCGAGTGACCTTGCCGCCCGCGACCTAACCGAGCAGGCCGCGGCCGTACCAGTCGTTCTCGGACGTCACGCCGGGCAGCGCGAAGAAGTAGCCGCCGCCGAACGGCCGGATGTAGTCGTTGAGCGGGTCCCCGGCGAGCCGGTTCTGCACCGCCTCGAACCCGCGCCGCAGGTCCCGCTGGTACCCGCAGAAGATCAGGCCCGCGTCCAGGCCGCCGCCGGGTACCAGCCCGTCGTCGTAGTTGTACGGGCGGCGGAGGATGCGGCTGCCCGCCGTCTCCGCGGTCCGCGGGTTGGCCAGCCGGATGTGCGCGTCGAGCGGGATCAGCACGCCCGCCGGGTCCCGCTCGTAGTCGGGCCGGTCCCGCTCGTGGACCCCGTCCAGCGGCGCCCCGCTGTCCCGCCGCCGGCCGATGATCGCCTCCTGCTCGGCGAGCGACACCCGGTCCCAGAATTCGGTGTGCATCCGGATGAACCGCAGCGCCTGGTAGCTGCCGCCGGCCGCCCAGTCCGGCTCGCCGGCCCCGGCCCAGACCAGCCCGGCGCCCTCGGCCTCGACCGGGTTGCTGGTGCCGTCCTTGAACCCCATCAGGTTGCGCGGCGTCCCGGACGGCCGGGGCGGGCTGAGGAAACCGGCGCGGCGGTAGCGCAGCACCAGGCTGCCCCGGGTGTTGCGGGCGATGTCCCGCAGCGCGTGGTGGACGGTGTCCGGGTTGTCCGCGCAGATCTGCAGCAGCAGGTCGCCGTGGCACCAGGCGGGCTCGAGCGCGTCACCCGGGAAGACCCTCATCGTGGTGAGCGTGCGCGGCTTGCGCCCGGTCAGGCCGAATCGCCCGTCGAACAGCGCGGCGCCGACCGAGACGGTGATCGTCAGCCGGTCCGCGGGGACGACCGGCCCGAGCACGCCGCTGTCGGCCGGTGGGGCGGTGATCGGGCCGGCCGCCGGCTCTCCCCCGGTGGTGAGGATGCGGGCCCGGACGGTCAGCGTCCGCATCGTCTGCCGAAGCTCCGCGACCGACGACACGGCGATGTCGAAGGCGGCGAAGATCGCGCTGCGTTGCGGCGGCGTGAAGATCCCGGCCTGGTGCGGGCCGTGGAACGAGGGCGCTGCGTCGGCGGCTTTCACCGAGGACGCGCCGGGCAGCGCCGCCACGGTGGCGACGCCGACCACGCCGGCGGTCAGCCGCTTGAGCGCGTCGCGACGGTTGACGGTCAAGATCCAGTCACCTCCAGCAGCCCGGGAGCCTGGGCGAGGGTTTCCAGCACACCGCCGAGAGCGGCGTCGACATCCCGGCGTACGGCAATCGCATGTCGAAGGTTTTCCAGCCTGGCGTAGGCGGCCGGGCGCAACGCCGGGCGGCGTTCGTCGAGCAGCGGGCCGAACAGGTCGAGCAGGGCCGCCGTGGCGTCGACGGCCGCTGCCGTCTCCGCCAGGCCGCTGCCGGCGCCCATGTCGGTCAGCCCGGTGCGATGGAAGCGCAGGGCGTCCTCCAGAATTTCGGGTACGCGCGGCGGCAGGTCGATCGCGTCCGGGGTGGCGGCGGCCAGGTCGCCGCGGAGTCGGGTGACCTGCCCGGCAACCGCGTCGACCAGCGGGAGCAGGGTGCCGAGCGGTGCGCCGTGCCAGAGCCCGTACTCGATCCGGCGCAGGCCGGTGAAGTGCGGGTCGCGGACCCCGCCGGGCAGGCCCTGCGGCAGGCCGTCGACGGCGTCCGCGTACTCGCCGAAGCTGCCGTACGCGGCGCCGACCCGGTCCCAGGTCAACTGCGCGGTGAGCCAGGCGGAACGGGCCTTCGCCCGGTCGGACCCGGCGACCGCGGCCCGCAGCGCGGCCACGTCCCCGGTGAGCCGGTCCAGCACGCCGCCCACGTACTGCTGGTAGGCCTCGCGTACGGAAGCCTGCTCTTGGGGAAGAACCGGGGGCGCGGGCGGGTACGGCAGCGTCAGGCACGGCGACGAGACGGCCAGGCGCAGGTAGCCGGCCGTGCGCCGGCTGATCCCGACGCGGAAGCCGGTGGCCGGGTCCTCGGCGAGCAGCTGCGAGTTCTGGCCCGGCACGTCGGTGACGACGCGGTAGCCGAGGTCGGCCCAGTGCGTTCGCAGGGCGTCGACGGCCGTCGCGCCGGCCGCGGCCGAGGGCGGCATCATGCTGTACCGCGCGGAGATCGTGTAGGTGCCCGGCGGGTCGGTGCAGGCGCCGGTCGTGCTGACCGCCTCGGCGTACCGGATGGTCTCGGAAATGTTCGTTGTGGAGTCGGTGCGATAGTTGTCGATCAGGGCCCGGGCCTCGGGCTCGGTCGGCACGGGAGTCGCGGCTTCGGAACGGGCCAGGACGAGGGCCCCCGCCGCCGCCACGACGGCTGTCGTGGCGGCGAGCAGGACAACTCGGAAACGCGTCATGTCAGTAGGTGAAGGAGTATCCGGCCGACGAGACACCGCACGCCGAGACGTACAGCGTGTAGGTGCCACGCGGCAGGCCGGAGGGCAGGGTGAAGTCGGTCGACTGGGCCTCGCCCGCCCGACTGGTGCCCATCGAGCTGAAGTTGAAGGTACGGGCGTAGTAGACGTGCCCGGCGCTGTCCCGCAGCGAGACGATCGGGTAGTTCTGCGGGTTCTGGTAGTCGTCCTCACCGAGGCTCACCAGGCCGCTGAGCTGCGTGCCGGACAGGTGGTAGGTGCCGCTGCCGGTGATCGAGGTGACGGTCGGCCGCCAGGCGTCCCGGGGGCCGCCGATCGGGGTGTAGACCCAGTTGCGGCTGCCCGCGGCGGCCAGCACCTGGCCGTTGGGCAGGTTGATGAAGTTGACCGGGGCGCCGCTGGGGTCGTTCGGCTTGCTGATCACCGCGATCGTGTTGGTGGCCGGGTCGAACTCGTTGACGTTCGCGCCGGAGGCGGACCCGCACTCGTTGGTCAGCCAGCTGCACTGCACCGAATCGAAGATCACCTTGCCGTTGACCTCGGGCGTCGCGTACACGTCGTCGGTGAACGAGCCCTGCGGGATGCCCGGGCCCTGCTCCCAGGAACCGGGGTCGCCGGGTCGCGCGCCGGGCGTGTAGACGACCGAGGTGTTGTGGCCCATGGCGAGGATCCGGCCGTCGTACATCAGCGTCACGGTCGAGGTGTCGACACTGCCGCTGGCGTACGTGGAGGGCGGGCGGGCCACGGTGTACCAGGCGTTGGCGGCCGGGTCGAAGCGGTAGGCGCCGCCGTTGCTGATCGAGACGATCGAGCCGTCCGGCAGCGGCACCCAGCCGTCCTCGGCAGCCGGCGCGGGACGGTTCGGCCCGGCGGTCCACGCGTTGGTCCTGCCGTCGAAGATCTGGGTACGGGCCTGGCGCTGGTCGCTCGCCAGGATCCGGCCGTCCTTGAGGTGGGCGGTGCCGGTGTCCCAGAGGTTGCCGTAGAGGCCGGACTGGCCGAGGGTCCACGTGTTGGCGACCGGGTCGTACAGCTGGACGCCGTTGTGGTCGTTCGACGAGCTGCCGGACGGCCACTGGTAGACGTACTCGCCGCCGGCCTGGTAGAACCGGCCGTCCGGGAGGATCTGCTCCTGGGCGGCGCCGACGCCGTACGGGCTGGTCGCCAGCTGCTTCCAGGTGCCCTTGGTGTAGTCGCCGAACTGGTCGGGCACGAGCTTCACCCACTGGTGCAGGTCGCTGCCGTTGGACAGGATGCTGCCGTCGGTGAGCAGCCACAGGAACGTGCCGGCGGCGCCGTTGTACGGGTTGACCGGCACCGCGGTCCAGGTGCCCGGGGTGCCGGGGACGGCCGGTGGCCCGCTGGACGGAGGAGCACTCGTCGGCGCGGTGGTCGGCGGGGAGGTCGTCGGCGTTACCGCGCCGGTACACGTCACTCCATTGACGGTGAAGGCGGTCGGCGACGGGTTCGAGCCGGTCCAGGAACCGTTGAAGCCGAAGCTCGCGGTGCCGTTGGTGGCGATCGTGCCGTTGTAGCCGACGTTGGTGGCGGTGACTGCGGCGCCGGTCTGGGTCACCGTGGCGTTCCAGGCCTGCGTCACCGTCTGGCCGGCGCCGTACGACCACCTCAGGGTCCAGGACGTGATCGGGTCGCCCAGGTTGGTGATCGTGACGTTGGCGCCGAACCCGCCGCTCCACTGCGAGCTGACCGCGTAGGTCACCTGGCAGCCTGCGGCGGCGGCGTGGGCGACGACCGCGCTGGTCACCGCCAGCGCGACCGCCGTGGCGGTGCTCGCCGAGACGAGCATCCGGCGGAATCCTTTCCGCATCGTCCTCTCCTTGCGGCTCGGTGGAGGGCCGCGATGTCCCACTCATCGACGGTCATCATTGAATCGCCAGCATGAGGGACGAAAACCTTTTCGGCAAGGGCTTACCAGCGTCGCCGAAACGTTTTCGGGTTATGGTCCCTCCTATGTGCCGGCTCTTCGGCCTGACCGCGGCGCCCCGGCGGGTGGCGGCGACGTTCTGGCTCCTCGACGCCTCCGACAGCCTTGCGGTGCAGAGCCGCCGCGAACCCGACGGCGTCGGCCTGGGCGTCTTCGGCCCGGACGGCACGCCCGAGGTGCACAAGGCGCCGATCGCGGCCTACCAGGATCCCGACTTCGCCCGCGAGGCGCGCGAGGAGCGGGCCGCCACCTTCGTCGCGCACATCCGGTACGCCTCCACCGGCGGCCTCACGCCCGCCAACACCCACCCGTTCGACCAGCACGATCGCCTGCTGGCGCACAACGGCGTCATCGGCGGCCTGCCCCGGCTGGAGGACCATCTCGGCCCGGCGATGAGCCTGGTGCACGGCGACACCGACTCGGAACGGCTCTTCGCCCTGATCACCACGTACGCGGAGCGGACCGGCGACGTCGCCGAGGCGATCACCCGGGCGGTTCGCTGGACCGCGGCGAACCTGCCGGTGTACGCGGTCAACCTGATCCTCACGACCGCCACCGACCTCTGGGCGCTGCGCTACCCGGAGACCCACGAGCTGTACGTCCTGCCCCGCGGGGCCGGCGGGCCGAGCGGCAACCGGCACCTCGACCACGCCAGCGCGGCCGGCACCGTACGGGTGCGCTCGGCCGACCTGGCCGTCACGCCGGCGGTGGTCGTCGCCTCCGAGCGGATGGACGAGGATCCCGGCTGGCGAGCTCTGGAGCCCGGCGAGCTCCTGCACGTCGGCCCGGGTGGGCGGGTGCGGCACGAGATCGCGCTGCCGGAGCCGCCCGCGCACCGGCTGACCCTGGCCGATCTCTCCCCGCACGCACAGGCGTCCCAAAAGCCCGCCCCGGCCGGCTGAACGGCCGGGCCGGGGCTGGTCCCGTTGCTACCAGGCGGTGCCGTCGGCGAAGTCGGTGGCGAGGGTGGAGTTGACCGACGCGAGGACGGCGCCGTTGCTGATGATCAGGCCGAGCTCGCGGTTGGCGTTGAGCGACGTGCCGGTGAAGTTCTGCGAGCCGACGTAGACCTTCGCGGCGCTGGTGCCATAGTCGGCGACGATCGCCTTCGCGTGGATGTAGAGCGCGTCGCTCGTCCCGTACGTCACGATGCCGGCGCCGGCGGCCTTGAGCCTGTGGTACGCCGCGGCGTAGGCGGAGTTGTACTCCGCGACGATCTTCACGGTGACGCCCCGGCCGGCGGCGCTCACCAGCGCGTTGACGATCGGGGTCGAGTCCATCTCGAGCGCGTAGAGGCTCAGCGAGGTGGTCGCGCCGTTGATCAGGGCCAGCAGCCGGGACTGGGCGTCGGTCGGGCTCCACACCAGATCGTCGCCGTCGGACGGGGTGATCGACGACTTGGCGTAGTCGGCGTTGAACACGGCCTGCATCGCCGCGACGTCCGCCGCATCGTTCTCGATCAGGTCGAAGTTGCGGTCCGCCGAATAGTAGGCGGGCGTCCAGTTCTCCGACATGACGACCGCGGTGGCGCCGTCGACGACCATCGACTTCTCATGCGTGTAGTAATAGGCCGACGACGAATGGACGACGCCGACCCCGTGGTTCTTCAGGTAGGTGTACGCCGTCGAGTTCACCGAGGTCTGCTTGCCGTCCAGGATCACCCGGACGGTGACGCCCCGGGCCTGCGCCGCCGCGAGGTCGGCCGTCGCGGTGGCGTCGTTCAGCTCGTACATCGTGAGGTTGATGCTGGTCGTGGCGTTGTTGATCAGGCGGTACAGCGCGCTGTGCCCGCTGCCGGGCTGGGTGAGCAGGGTGTAGGTGCTCGCCGCGACGGTGACCGCGCCGGCCGAGGCCGGTGCGAGCAGCGCGGCAACTCCCGCGCACAGCAAGGTATGGCGAGCGGTATGGCGCATGCGAACTCCCGGGACAATGACGGGTGATCCCCCGACCAGAAGAACACGGCTATACCGGCGGTGCGGCACAATCAGATGAACGTCGAGGGAATCAATTGACCAAGCTCAATTTATCCGGAGGGTCATTCAAAACCCGGTGTGGTGGCTCTGAAGATCTCCAGGGCGGTGACGGTGCGTAACACCTCGGGGAAGTCGGTCATGATCCGGTGGTAGCCGGTCTTGAGGATCTCCCAGTTCTTCAGATGAGAGATGGCGCGTTCCACTGCGGCGCGTAGCCGGTTGACGCTGTAGTTGTACGCCTTCTGTTTGGCGGTCAACTCCCCGCCGGGTGGCCTGCGGTAGGGGCGCGGTCGGGCCGGTGCCCTGGTAACCGTGGCAGCAGAACGGTGAACGGCTGGCGGTCGCGGTGTGGACCACGCAGCAGACCGCCGCCTTCCTGCGTTTCGTCGCCCAGGACCGGCTTTCGGTTATGTGGTGACTGATTGCCCTGCGTGGTCTGCGCCGGGGCGAGGCCGCCGGTCTCCGGTGGGCCGATGTTGATCTAGGCGCCGGGGTCGCGATGATCGAGCAGCAGCGCATCGCCAACGGCCACCTCGTCACGGTCGGACCACCCGAGACCGCCGCGAGTCGGCGTTTGGTCGCGTTGGACCGGCACACGGTGCGGCTGCTGCGCGAGCATCGCCGTCGGCAACGCGCCGAGCAACGGACAGCGGCTATGTGTTCACCGTCGAGGAAGGGGCGCCGCTGCACCCGGACTTCTTGACGCGGCGATTCCGCCATCTGGTGCTCGAGCTTGCCCTTCGGCAGGCTCCAGTCGGCGCGGTAGGGCCGGTGCACGACGCAGACCTCGATGCCGTCGCCCGCCGCTCTCAAGCCTCTCAGCCGCGGTCAGGCGCCGAAGGTCACTCCGCCCTTGAGGAAGAGGCCCACGTCGGTGCTGTCCTCCACCATGGACACGGTGTAGCCGATAAACCGGTGACGCGCCACTTTCCACGGCCGGCCCTTCTCCGGACGCGGCTCAGCCTGGCGGGCCCAAGCGGTGATGTCGGCGAGCATAGCCGTGCTGACCACGCCGCGCAGGCAGTATCCACTGAGCTCGCCGGGGGTCTTCGGGCCGGCCGGACTGCCGCCTTTCCGGAAGCGGTGGCAGGCGATGCTCAGCACCGCGCCGTCACCCTTGCCGATCCAGACGTCGAGCGTCGCCTTGCCGTCGCCGGGATAGGGGGCGGTGAGGTACACCTGGGGCGCGCCGACCGTGGTTTCCTTCGCCTTGGTATGCCACCGGGTCGTCAGGGCGCCCGTCGCCGCAAGGAGCGTAACCCCGGGGATAGGCGCCAGCGCCTTCGGCATCTCTGACAATGCTGGCCCGGCCGTCGCCACGGGTCCGCTCGACGCCGGCTCGGCCGCCCCGGACGTGGCTACGCTTGGTGGGCCGGTCACCGCCGGGCTCGGCGCATCGGCCCCCGCTTCGGTCGGCGCGTTGTACGTGCAGCCGGTGACGGTGACAACGGCCAGGACGAGCCCGGCGGCGGTCACGCCCGCAGCTCTTCGGCTCACCGATACTCCGCTCATGTTCTTTTCTGTCCCATGTTCGTTCCTGAAGATCGACAAGAACTCAGATTCTGACCGATCGGGTTCAGCCGTGGTAAGGGCTGGAGCCGCATCGCAGCTCCAGGAGGGCCATTCAAGCTAAGTCGACACTCATGGATGTTACAGTGAGTGAGATTCTAGGGTGGCCGCGATCCGGAGACGACTGTCCGGAGTAGACGCAGCGGCCGGGATCCGATAGATCATCTTTTGTGAGGAAGTTGATCGAGGGCCAGCCGCTGCGCTGTAAAAGTATGACAGGGCTCCAGACGGACCGGCTCGCTGACCTGATCGGCCGGGTCCGCGAGATCGTGGGCGATGAGTGGGAGAATCCGCCGGTCGGGCGTCCGCACGTGTTGCCGCTGCCCACGGCGGTGATCGCGGTGCTGTTCGGGCTGCGGCACAACATGGGCGACGAGACCGTGGCCGAGGTGTTCGGCTGTTCGCAGGCGACGATCACCCGCTATCACGAGATCCTGCAGCCGATCCTGCGCTGGGTGACTCGGCCCGAGGCCGACCAGCGCCTGGAGCGGACCCGCCGCGCCGGTGTGCTGGTCGACGGGTTCGTCGCCCCGGTAGGCGAACGCGAGTCCTATCACGGCCTGTTCTCCGGCAAGAAACACGTGTGCGGGCAGAACGTGCAGGTCGTCGCGGATCTCGACGGCCGGGTCGCCGACGTGGGCGAGCCCGTCAACGGCGCCCGCCACGACGCGGCGGCATTCTTCATCTCCGGCATCGCCGAACGCTGGGCAGGCCACCTCACCGACGGCGGACCCGGCATGATCGGCGACGGCGGCTACCAGGGCACCGGCCCGATCACCCCGCACAAGAAACCACCCGGCGGCGAGCTGACCGCCAAACAGAAGGCGTACAACTACAGCGTCAACCGGCTACGCGCCGCCGTGGAACGCGCCATCTCTCATCTGAAGAACTGGGAGATCCTCAAGACCGGCTACCACCGGATCATGACCGACTTCCCCGACGTGTTACGCACCGTCACGGCCCTGGAGATCTTCAGAACCGCCGCACCGGGTTTTGAATGACCCTCCCGCGCATTTCGGGGTTGCCGAATCTGGCCACGTAGTGCCAGACGCGTTTGACGGCTTGCTCGTCGAACTGGCCGGTGCGGGAGGCGTCGCCGAGGATGCGTGCATCGAGCCGGCCGGCGTGGGCGAGCGAGACACCGAGGTCGACGAACTCGGAGCCTCGGTAGTGGGGGTGGCGGCGCAACTCGGTCGTGGTCAGGGCGAAGCCGTCGTGCCATTCGATCGGGCAGGGCAGCCGTGCGGCGGCGGCCTCGATGGGAGTCGCCCGGTAACAGGGGTCGAGGACCAGGGCTTCGACGTCGCGGGCCAGATCAACCGCGCCGTGCACGTGTGCCTCGACGTAGTCGTCGAGCGGGTCCCGGTTGTCCGTTTCGGCCATCGCGATCAGTGTCGACAGCCGGGACGCGACGCCGAAGTCGGCGGGTTCGGACGCGCTGTCCGGATAGCAGAACGTGGTGCGGGACAGCGTGAGCGGGGTGAGGCGCAGGTAGGCGGAGCCGAATCGCGGTGAGCCGCCGACCCGGCGTCGACGGAAATTCAGCGATCCGTATTTGGGCCGGTCCGCTGCCGGGCCGTGGTCGTACGCGCCGGCGAAGATGCGGCTCTCCCACCGCCATCGGTCGCCACCGGGGTATGCGGTCAGACCGCCGTTGCTGGTGCCGGTTTCGAACTGCGAGCGGTACACCCCGTCGCGGGCCATCAGCCGCAGGATCGGTGTTCCGGACACCAGCCGATCGGGATGGAAATGCAGCGTCACCCGGCAGGACGGGTCTGCCGGTACGCCGGTGGCCAGCGTCGTGACGTGGGCGATGGCACGCTGCTGCCGGTGTTGCATGGTCGCAGTATCCACAACCGACGCCACTCGGATATTTGCGCACACCGGTTTGCTATGCAAACATGTTGGCCTAGTACACGACCGGGTGTTCGACGCCGTCGCGTTGAACCCATGGCCAGAGGGGAATCGGGATGTCCACTGCTGCACAGTCCTCGTCCGAGCCGGAATCGCTGTTGGCCGACATCGCCGCGCTGCGCCGTACGGTCCGGCGGGACCGGCATGCCTACTGGTTGCCGCTGCTGGTGTTCGGCGTGCTGGCGCTGGCCTCGGCGCCGTTCTATGTGGACCCGGCCGGGCCGGATGTGCTCCGGGCGCCCCGGCAGGGCCCCGCGCTGACCGGGCTCGGCGGCGACCTTCTACGACACTCGACCGGCATCGGCTGGTTCTGGCTGGCGGCGCTGATCGGCGGGTTCCTGGTCTCGCTCTGGTGGTACCGGCGACACGCCCTGCGGGCCGGCGTGCAGACGCCCACCCGGTCGTACGCCAAGGCCGGCATCGCCGGGGTGGTCGTCGGGCTGGGCCTGGGCCCGGCGCTGGGATGGCTCGGGACCAACGCGTGGAGCCCGCTCTCCGACGCGTCCCGGTCGGTGCTGTGGCCGGTATCGGTGCTTCTCGGACTGGGTCTCGCGCCGCTGGCCGTGGCCGGGATCGGCTTCCTGGTCCTCGCGCGACTGGAGCGCAGCCGGTTGCTGGCCGTGGTGGCCGGTGCGGTGCTGGTGACGCTGCTGCTGGGACCGGTCTACGTCAACACCGTCTTCATCGGCTCCGCGTACGGCTACCTTCCGGTCGTGATCGTGCCGGGACTGGTCCTGCTGGCCGGCGGCGTCGCCGGGCTCGCGCGGCAGGGCCGGAAGTGACCGTGGACAAGGAACGGCCCGCGCACCCGACCAGCGGCCTCGACGAGGTGGTGCATCAGCGGCATCGGCTCGGCATCCTGACGATCGCCGACGAGGCGGAGCGGGTCGAGTTCACCTACCTGCGCGAGACGCTCGGGCTCACCGGCGGCAACCTGTCGCGCCATCTCGCGGTCCTCGAGGAGGCCGGGCTGATCACCGTGGAGAAGGGCTATCAGGGTCGCTGGCCCAAGACCTGGGTCTCCATCTCGGAGCGGGGACGCGCGGCGCTGACCGCGGAGCTGGAGGCGTTGCACGAGCTCGTGCGGCGCCGCCGCAGCCGGGGCTGAGCAAGGAAATCCGCGGAAGTCAGGACGGTACGGCGGCCGGGGCCCGGAGCGTCAGCTCGAAGATCGAGCCGCCTCCGGGCGCGGGGTGGTAGGCGACCTCCCCGCCGTTGGCCCGCGCCAGCTCCCGGACGATGTAGAGGCCCAGACCGGTGCCCGGCACCGAACCGGCGGTGGACCCGGCTCGGGCGAACCGGTCGAAGAGCCGCCCCCGGAAGTCCGGGGGCACGCCGGGCCCCTCGTCGTGCACCTGGACGGTGACCGCCGACCCGGCCGCCGACCCGGCCGCCGCCGGGGCCGCGACGATGGCCGTGACGCCGCCGCCGTACTTGTCCGCATTGCTGATCAGGTTGGTCAGGATGTGGTCGAAATGGCTGGGTTGCACGGCGGCGACCAGGTCCGGCGGGCAGCTGACCCGGACGTCGGGGGTGGCGGTGGCGGCCAGTGCCGCGTCGATGTGCTCGGCGACCCGGATCGGGCGGGGCATCGCGACAAGCCGGCCGGCGTCGATCCGGACCAGGGCGAGCACCTCGTGCACGAGGTTGTCCAGGCGACGCGTGCTCCCGCGAATCTTCACGAGCTTCTCCTCGATCGGCCCGGACGGGTCGTCCTCGTCGAGGGCCAGGTCGACGTACCCGAGAATCGTCGCGAGCGGGTTGTTGATCTCGTGCCCGAGCATGCCGATCAGGTCGGCCTTGAGCTGGTTCGCCGCCTCCAGCTCCCGGTTGCGACCGGCCAGCTTCAGATTGGCGTCGTCGCGCGCGGCCTCGGCCGCCTTCCGGGCACTGATGTCCTGGAAGATGCTGACCAGGTGGTCGGGCCGGCCCTCGGCGTCGCGGACCGCGGAGACGGTGACGTGCGCGTCGAGCCGGCTGCCGTCGGCACGCATCAGGGTCAGCTCTCGACTGATCATCGGCCGCCGGTCCGAGATGACCGCGCCCAGCTCCCGCCGGTGGGTGGCCCGGTAGGAGCGGCCGAACAGGTCGGTCAGCTTGGTTCCGGCGAGATCCTGGGCGGTCGAACCGATCATCGCGAGGAACGCCGGGTTGGCCGTCTCGATCCGGTCGTCGGTGCCGTGGATGACCTGGCCGACGGCCGCGTGTTCGAAGTGCGACCGGATCCGCCGCTCGCTGTCGGCCAGTCGGCGGTTGGTGGCCGCGAGGTCGGCGGTGCGGGCCTTCACCGTGCTCTCCAGCGAGTCGTAGAGGATCGCGTTGTCCAGGGAGACGGCGAGCTGGGCGGCGATCAGCCGCACGGTCTCCAGCCGGTCGGTCGAGAACACGCCGCGCTGCCGGCGGTTCTCCAGGACCAGCACGGCGCGGGCCACATTGTGGCTGGGCACCGGCACGACCAGCAGCGCGCACATCTCCAGCCCGGCCAGGTAGGGATCGCCGGCGAACCGGTCGTCCCGGGTGGCGTCCGCCGCCAGCAGCGGTTTCCCGGTACGCAGTGCGTACCGGACGGCGGACATCGGGAAGCGCCGTTCGCGGCGGGCCGGGTCGCCGTCGGCCGGGCCGGTGAGCAGGGTGGCATGGTCGCCGCGGTTCTCGCCCGCGATCGACGAGACGTACCAGCTCGACGTCTCCCGCTGCTGCAGCACCAGGTGCGCGTCGGTGGCGCCGGTCATCGAGCTGAGCAGATCACCGACCTGCGCCTGCAGCCCGGCCACGGTGGTCTGCGAGCTGAGCACCTGGGAGGCACGCAGGATCGCCATCAGGTCGATCTGAGGTGACCGGTCGGCCTCGGCGCTGCCCCGCCCGGCGGGCGGCGTGGCGGCATTGCGCAGGAACGGGTGCGCCGCCTCCAACCCGTCGACCTTGCCGTCGGCGCCCCACCGGCGATAGCCGTCGCGGGCCTCGCCGAGCAGGTGGCGACCGATGTACTGGAGTCCCTGGCCGAGGTGGAACAGGCCGGCCCGCTCGGCGATCAGCGCGCGATGCCACGGTCGCCCGGACACCTCGGTCAGGGCGGCGTCGAACTCCTGGGCCGCGGTCGCCGGGTCGCCGCACGCCCAGGCCCGCTCGGCGTCGACGAGTCGTAACAGGGGCCGGAAGTTGCGGGGGCAATCGTCGGCGCGCCTGGCCAGCCATTGCCGGGCGCGGTCCAGCTCGGCGACCACCGCCGGGTCGTCCTGCCCGGCGCGGATCCGGGCGGTGAGGCTGAACGCGCGGGTCAGCCGGGCCAGCATCGACACGTAGTAGCCGCGCATCGACGGCACGCCCGCCATCGCGGCGGCGGAGTATTCGTCGAGCGTGACGGGATCGTCGAAGAGCAGCGCGGCGAAGGCACGATTGGCGTGGTAGGTGGCCCGCGAAGTCCCCAGTGAGCTGATCGCCGACCGGTACTCGGCCTCGTCGAAGTCGCCGGAGATGAACGATCCGGGGCCGGCGGTTCGTCCCTGCAGGGCGAGAACGAGCTGCCGGTAGCCGGTCATGACGAGGGCGGCGAGGTGGCCGCCGGTCCGCTCGGCGAACGCCAGGTGCGGGGTCAGCTCGTCACTGACCGCCTCCAGGGTTTCGGCGCCGTCCAGCAGCGCCGCGATCAGCCGGTACGACAGCATCCCGGCGACCTGGACGTCGCCGACCGCCAGCAGATCGTCGCGGGCCTGGCGGGCCGCGTCGAAAATGTCCTCGAGCGGCTCGAACCAGTGCGCTGCCTCGCAGAGGTAGATGTATCGGGCGACGGCTGTTTCGGCCTGATAGCCGTGCTGCTGCCCGACGCCGACAATGTACTTGGTCAGCAGGCAGCCGGTGCGGTAGTCCTCCCGCAGCCCGACGGTCACGCACATCACGGAGCTCAACCCGCCGACGAACGGCGCGCAGACGCCGTGCCGTTCCCACAGCTCCTGCACCTTGAGGACGAGCCAGTCGTACAGGTCCAGGCGGTCGAGCTGCCGGGTGGGTGCGAGCAGCCGGTAGATCAGCCGGCCGGCCGCCACGATACGCGGGTCGGTGGTCTCCGCGTCGGCATCGGCGCGCGGGCCGGCACCGAGTTGGGCGAACCACCGGTACAGCCGCTCGATGCGCGCCTCGATGGAACGGGCCAGGTCCCGGGGCGGGACGATGTCCAGCCGGCGCAGCACCGCCAGGCCGAGGTCGATGGCGGCCATGGTGCTGCCGCGCTGGGTCAGGCTGTTGATCTGAGTGGCCGTTGCGCCGGCGAGCGTCAGCAGGTCCGGGGAGCGGCCGACCAGGTCCTGGTAGACATGGTCGGCCTCGGTGAGGCGGCCCAGGCAGTAAAGCGCGGCGTGCCGGTCCACGGCAATGGCGTCTTCGGCCTGCTCGCCGAGCCGACCCGCCGCCGCGAGCATGGCGGCGCGGCTGAACAGCTCGTCGGCGACCTGGAAATTGGTCAGCTGGGCCGCGCAGCGCCCGGCCGTGTGCAGCAGCGTTGCCGCGACCCGCTGCTCGTGCGGCTCCACCAGCAGGCCGGCCGCGGCAAGGTACTGCGCGGCGGCCACTTGCCGACTGTCCTCGTCGACCGCCAGGCGCCGGGCCATGGCGAGTTGGAGCCGGTCCCGCTCGGCGCCGGCAAGGTCGTCGTGCGCGGCGCCCTGGATGAGGTCGTGCCGGAATCGGATCGTCCCCGTCGGGGTGCCGGGCCGGTCAACGAGGACCATGCGACCTGCCACCGCCGGGGCGAGGTGCTCGACGAGGGCTCGTTCCGGCATGCCCAGGGCCGTGGCGAGTAGCGCCGGCCGGGTGTCACCGCCGAGGCAGGCCAGCGCCGTGAGCGTGCGCCGGGTCTCCGCCGGCAGCTGCTCGATGCCGGCCGCCACCAGCTGCGGGACGCGGTGCCGGGCGGCGAACGTGCGGACCGCGTCCGGTTCCCAGTGCCAGCCGTCGTCGGTCAGCGCGAGCAGCCCCTCGGCACGCAGCGCGTTGAGCAGTTCCACCGACGCGTACGGGTTGCCCTCGCTGCCGTGGTGGATCAGCTCGGCGAGGTCGCGGGCCGCGGCCTGCTCGATCCGCAGGACCGCGCCGACCAGTTCGGCGAGGCCGGCCGGGGTGAGCCCGCCGAGCCGTACCGTCGGGGCGGCCCGGCCGTCGCGTTCCCAGCGTGCGGCCAGCGGGGTCAGCGGGTGGCCGGCGTCCGCCTCCTGGTCGCGATAGGTGGCCACGACGAGCAGGCCGGGGATCGGGCCGGACGAGATGATCGCGTCCAGAAGCCGCAAGGAGGAGTCGCT
Organism: Actinoplanes sp. KI2; assembly: GCF_025630775.1. Classification (GTDB taxonomy): domain Bacteria; phylum Actinomycetota; class Actinomycetes; order Mycobacteriales; family Micromonosporaceae; genus Actinoplanes. The sequence goes on along the minus strand of NZ_JAOSZE010000042.1, from coordinate 72,318 downwards.
GGCCCATTGCAGATCGTCGATGACAAGGACGACCGGGCGGCCGATCCCGACGGCGCGCAGCAGGCCGACGAGTGCGGTACTGATCCGGCCGGATGCGGTGCCCGGGTCGTCGGGGAACGAGCCGTCCGCCGAGTCGAGCAGGGAGGTCATCTCGGGGACGGCGACGGCGAGGGCGGCGGTGTTCGGGCCGAGCGCGGCGGTGATCCGGTCACGGTCGACGGCCATCTCCGGTTCCGGCTCGACCAGCAGCAGGCCGGCGACGGTGGCCATCGCGCGGCGGACGCCGCCGCTGCCGGTACCGGTGCGGAACTGGTCGTACTTGCCGGTGGCGAACCAGCCGCCGCGCGCGGTGACCACCGGGCGCAGGCCGGCCACCAGAGTGCTCTTGCCCACCCCGGGCGGCCCGGCGATCAGCACGGCGGGGCCGCCGCCGGCCTGCGCCTGGTCCAGCGCCGCGGTCAGCCGGCGAATCTCGTCGTCCCGGCCGATCAGATGGTCCGGGCCGGACAGGACCGCCGGGAAGTCGCGTTCGCCGAGACGCCACGGGATGCCCGGCCCGGCGTCGAAGCGGCGCAGGTCGTGGGCGAGGGCCTCGGCGCTCTGGTACCGGAGGTCCGGATCCTTCGCCAGCAGCCGCGTGATGATCTCGCTGAGGCGCCGGGGAATCCGCGGGTCGCGGTCGGCGGGGACCGGCGGAACCCGGACCAGGGTGTCGCGGACGACTTCGAGCGGGTCGTCGCCGGGAAACGGCGCGGCACCGGTGGCCAGCGCGTACAGGGTGGCGCCGAGGCCGTACAGGTCGGAGCGCCGGTCGACCGGCCGCCGCAGCCGGCCGGTCTGCTCCGGTGGCAGGTAGCCCAGGGTGCCCAGTGGCTCGTCGGGCGGCGCGGACCCGCCCGGCCCGTCCCCGACGACCACGGCCAGGTCGAAGTCGATCAGCAGCGGCCGGCCCGACTCGGGAATCACAAGGTTGGCCGGCGTGATGTCGCGGTGCAGGACCCCGGCCCGGTGCACGGCGGCGACGGTGTCGGCGAGCCGGCGGGCGACCTCGACCAGGCGACGGACCGGCAGCCGGAGGCCGGGCGGGGTGGGCCCGCCGTGGTCGTCGAGGGTCAGGAACTGGCGACCCTGCCGGGCTGCCAGCCGCGGGATCCCGGCGATGCCGGCGAGGTGGCGCAGGACGGAACGTTCATGGTCGATCCGCCGGACCGCTCCCGGTCCCAGGGCGCGTTTGCAGATCAGCGGGCCGGTGCCATCGGGTGCGCTCTGGCGGAGGACGTTCGTTCGATAGCTGCGATACAGCAGCTCCTCTGCCATAAATCGCAGGTTATGTCACTCAAAGGGTTATTATGATGATTTGTCGCTGACAACTGCGGCGCGGGCGGCACGGGTATCGCCCGGGGCCGAGATCGCCGATGATGGGTCGTGCCTACCACAGTGTCCTCGGCCGACCAGGCAACCGCTCTCCTCGGCCTGCACCAGGGCCCCGGCTTCGTCCTCCCCAACGCCTGGGACGCCGGGTCCGCCCGGATCCTCGAACGGGTCGGCTTCCCGGCCATCGCCACCACCAGCGCGGGCATCGCCTGGTCCGGCGGAGTCCCGGACGGCGGGGCGCTGGACCGCGACACGATGCTCGAGCACATCGGCCGGATCGTGGCCGCGGTGGGCGTGCCGGTCACCGCCGACCTCGAAGCCGGGTACGGCGACACCCCCGACGAGGTCGGCCGCACCGTGGCCCGGGCGGTGCGGCTCGGCGCGGTGGGCGGCAACCTCGAGGATGCCGGCCAGGGCGGACTGTTCGGCATCGACGAGGCGGTCGACCGGGTGGCGGCCGCCCGGGCCGCGGCGCCCGCCGGCACCTTCGTCCTGAACGCCCGCACGGACACCTACCTCGCCGGGACCGCCGGCGACGTGTTCGCCGAGACCGTCGAGCGGGCGACCCGATACCTGGCGGCCGGGGCCGACTGTGTCTTCGTGCCCGGCGTCGTCGACGAGGAGTCGATCCGCCGGCTCGCCGCGGCCATCCCGGGCCCGCTCAACGTGGTGGCCGGGCTGGCGAGCACCATCGACGCCCGCACGCTGTTCTCCCTCGGCGTGAAGCGGGTCAGCCTGGGCGGCAGCCTCGCCCGAGCCGTGTTCAGCATGCTGGAGCGGGCCGGCCGCGAACTGCTCGACTCCGGAACCCTCGGCTTCCTCGACGGCGCGATCTCGTACGCCGACATGCAGCAACGCTTCCGCCCGTAACCGCCGGCAAGTCACCGCCGGTAATACGGCTCGGCGAACGGCAGGGTGAACTGTTCGCCCGCCACCCGTACCGTCGCCGCCTGGGCCGGGGAGAACCATTCGCAGGCCCACACCCGTCCCAGCGATCGCACCGGCGGACGACTCCCGTCCGCGAGCACGACGCTCGGGGTGGCGCGGCCGGGGAGCTCGCCGTGGACGAGCCACCAGGCCGGGCCACCGTCCCAGCCGCCGCCGCGGGCCTGCGGCCGGGAAAGCCCGCTCCAGCGCACCCACTCCTCGGCGGCCGGCAGATGCGAGCCGTCGAGCTCGGCGCGGTGCTGCGCGTCGTTCAGCTCCCGCCAGCAGCCGTCGCTGCGCCATTGCAGGAGCCGGCCCGATCCGGGCAGGTGCAGCGTCGCGATGTGCCGGGCCACGGAGCTACTCGAGGCGCACGGTGTCGAGGTCGACGGTGCCCGGGTTGATGTAGACCCAGAGCACGCGTACGTCGCTGAGCGCCGCGCTGTCGCAGGACATCTCGGTCTGCAGGTCGATCGACGCGGTCGTGGTGGTGTCCTGGTTGATCCAGGTGAAGCCGGACTGGCACCAGGCGTACCCGTCGCCGGTCTGCACCGCGATGGCGGCGTTGGTGCCGGCGGCCGGGCTGGTGCGCACGTCGTATTTCAGCGCCGAACGGTGGGACATGTCGACCGGCTCGCCGAAGGTGACGCCGAACCAGCCGCCGTCGGCCGCCGCGATCTGCAGGCCGTGCGTGCCGTCGGTGGCGAAGTCGGTGGTCTGCGCGACCGTGCCGGCGTTGGTCTGCCAGGACGCGGACGCCCAGCCCTGGACACCGTCCTCGAAGGAGTAGAGCACCTGCGTCGCAGCCGGGTCCGGCTTGACCGTGACCGTCACGGTGGCCGCGTTCGACCACCGGCCGGCCTGGTCCTGGATCACGTACGAGGCGACCGCCTTTCCGGCGAACCCGGCCTGCGGCGTGAAGGTGACCGCGCCGGCGCTGTCGGCCGTGAAGACGCCGCCGGTGACGGTGGCGCTGGTCTGCCGTCCGGCGGCGGCCGGGTCGAGATCCAGCGAGGCCGGGCGGATCTTCGTGCGGTACCCGATGTCGTTGGCGGCCGCCTGCACGGTCACCGGGGTGTTCGCCGCGGTGGTCGCGGTGTCGTTGTCGGCGACCGGCGGGAGGGACCGCTGCCCGTACGCGATCTCGGTGGTGGCGTTGGAGATCGTGGTGCATACCGGGCTCGGGCAGTAGACGGTGAACCCGTCGTAGTCCGGGTAGAGCGTGCCGTCGTCCTGCGAGCCGGAGAGGATCCAGTACAGGAAGCCGTTCCCGCCGGTCCGCGCGAAGGTACTCGTCCATTCCTGATAGACCGGATTGCGGGTGGCCTTGTCCTTCCAGCCGAACTCGCCGAGCATCACGGCCTTGCCCAGTTTCCGGGCCGCGGTGTTGTGCCGGGTGATGTAGTCGTCGGCCCACTGCGCGGTGCGGTTGCCCCAGCTGTCCGGATAGAGGTGGTACGACATCACGTCGACGTCCGGCAGCGAGGCCAGCGCGATGCTGTCCACGCCCTCGCCACAGTTGTCGATCCAGTCCGGGGCGTCCGGGCCGTCGCAGAAGAAGCCCTCGTCGCCGACGCTGACCAGGTGCCTGTGGTCGAGCGACTTGAGGTACGCGGTCATCTCGCCGGCCCAGCCGGTCAGCGTGGACGTGCTACATGCAGTGCTCGGCGGGTAGATACCGGAGCCCTTGCAGCGCGGCTCGTTGCCGAGCTCCCAGGTCATGATCGTCGGGTCGTCCTTGTACCTGACGCCGGTGATCGTGTTGACCCGGTTGAGGACGTGGTTCAGGTAGTCCTTGTACCAGCCCTTGATCACCGGGTCGGTGTAGAAGTCGTCGTGGTACGCGTCGCCGCGCCAGCGGACGTACTGGTCGATGCCGCCGAAGTCGGACCAGTTGTTGGTCAGCGCCAGCACCAGCTTCTGCCCGGACCGCCGGGCGGCGTCGACGACGTAGTCGAGGCGCTCCAGGCCGTTGGCGCCGTCGTTGAAGGCCGGCTTGGTCCCGTCGAAGTACTGGAAGTACACGCCGTCCGGCGCCGGGGCGACCGAGTTGCTGCCGTCGGCGTTGCCGATCAGGGCGAACGCCCAGGTCCGCATGACGTCGAAGCCGGCCGCTTGTGCGTCGGCGAAGACGTCGTCGACCATCGCCCGGCTGGAGTAGAACAGGTAATAGTTGTTCGTGCCGCCGAAGCGGAACGGCTTGCCGTCCAGCTTGAGCGTGCTGCCGGCCCGGGTGACGAAACCCGCGGACGGTACCGGGTGGGTCGCGGGTGCTGCGGCGGCGGGGCCGGCGGCGACGAGAGCGCCGGCCAGGGCCGCAAGGACGGCGACGAAGCCTCTCCGCATGCCACGGTCTCCTCGACGGTCGATGCCCGATCGCATCGACCGGGGCCAATGGAGAAGCTAGCACCCGCGAAGGGAAACCGGGAGCGCTCCCAAACCCTTTACCCGAGGCCGGTCAGGGCCGAGCCGAGCCGGGCGGCGGCGCCCGCCAGGTCGGCCGGCGCCAGATGGGAGAAGCTGAGCCGGATGCGGTCGTCGCCGCCGGCGCCGTCGACATAGAACCGCGGGCCGGGAACGAACGACGTGCCGTTCCGCTCGGCCCGGGCAAGCAATCCGGTCGCTCCGACCCCGGGCGGCAGCGCGACCCACAAGAACCAGCCGCCGGCCGGCGCCTCGACCGGCAGGTACGCGCGCACGGCCGAGACCAGGGCATCGCGCTGCGCACGGTACTCGGCGCGCACCGCGGCGACATGGCGCCGGTACGCCCCGGACGCGGCGAAGCAGTACATGGTGGTGGCGACGGAATGGTTGACGCCACCGCCGCTGTGCACATAGCCCAGCGTGGCCAGGCGGGTGATCAGCGCGGGGTCGGCATTGATCCAGCCGAGGCGCAGGCCGGGCGCGACCGTCTTGGCGAACGTGCCCAGCCGGACGACACGGTCGCCGCCGGACAGTCGCCACAGCGACGGCGGGGCCACGCCCTCGTAGCACAGCTCGCGGTAGGTGTCGTCCTCGAGCAGCGTCAGGCCGGTCCGGCGGGCCAGGGCCACCAGGTCGCGGCGCCGTTCGGCCGGGAGGCTCCGGCCGGTCGGGTTCGCGAACGTCGGCACCAGGTAGAGCAGCGGGACGCGCCGGCCGCCGGCGCGCAGGGCGGCGAGTTGCTCGGCCAGGGCGGCCGGGTCCACGCCGTCCGCGTCGGCGGGAGCCCGCACCACCGTGGCGCCGGTGTCGGCGAGGATCCGGAACGCCAGGTGGTACGAGGGCGAGTCGACCAGGATCACGTCGCCGGGGCCGGCCAGCAGCGATGCCACCAGCGCCAGGCCGTGCGAGGCGCCCCCGGTGACGAACAGCTGCTCGGGGGCGGTGCCGCCGCCTTCGGTGTCGCACAGGTGCGCGGTCAGCCAGTCCAGCAGGGGCGTGGGACCGGTGGCCTGCCCGTACGTCAGTTGCCGCCAGCCGAACTCCCGGGCCGCCGCGGCCGACGCCTTCCCCCACTCCCCCACCGGCAGCAGGCCAGGGCGCGGATGCCCCCAGCTCAGATCCAAAATGCCGGGACGACTCTCCATTTGGATCATTCCCGCCATGGGCCGAGCCTCGAACCTCGGACCGGACAAGTCAACGCCCTTTGCAAAATCGTGTTAGCTCTCCACTCGCGCTTCTGACCGGGAAGTGGCAGCCTGAAATCAGTTGTGATCTACGTCATAACGCAGCGTATGGCGGACGGAGGATCAATGAGGCTTCATCATCCGACAGAGGCGAAGGGGCGCCCATCACGACGCATCGCAACCCTCGGCGTACTGGCCCTGACGGCATCTCTCACGGCAGCCTGCTACGGCGGCCCGAAGGGGATCGTGGTCAACCTGTACGGCGGAGCGAGCGGCACCGGCTTCGACAAAATCATCGCCAACTGCAACCAGGCGGCCGGCGGCCGCTACACGATCGTCGGCAACCTGCTGCCCAGCGACGCCGACGGCCAGCGCGACCAGTTCGTACGCCGGCTCGCCGCCCACGACGACGGCATGGACCTGCTCGGCATGGACGTGACCTGGACGGCCGAGTTCGCCGAGGCCGGCTGGATCCGGGAGCTGACCGGCGACGAGAAGGCGCAGGCCACCAAGGACACCCTGCAGCCGCCGATCGACACGGCCACCTGGAAGGGGAAGCTCTACGGCATCCCCCGCACCACCAATGTCCAACTTCTCTGGTACCGCAAGTCCCTGGTGCCGACGCCGCCCAAGACCTTCGACGAGATGCTCACGATGGCCCAGCAGCTCAAGGCGCAGGGCAAACCGTACGAGATCGGCCTGACCGCCGCCCAGTACGAGGGCTACGTCGTCAACATCAACAACCTGGTGACCGCGTACGGCGGGACGCTGGTCAACGCCGACAGCACGAAGCCCACGGTCGACGACAAGACCGTGCAGGCTCTCGCCATGATGCGCCGGCTCGCCAGCACCGGCGTGACCAGCCAGTCGCTGTCCAACGCCCAGGAGCCCGAGGTGTTCGCCGACCTGCAGGCCGGCCGCTCGGCCTTCTCCCTCAACTGGCCGTACGTACTCAGCGCCATGCGTACGGCGAATCCGGCCATCGTCGACGACCTCGGCTTCGCCCCCTACCCGTCGATCGACGGCGGGACGCCGAAGGTGACCTTGGGCGGGATGAACTACGCGATCAGCACCTACAGCAAGCACCCGGCCGAGTCGTTCGAGGCCGGTATGTGCATGCGCGACGAGAAGAACGCGCTCAGCGCCGCGCTGGACGGCGGTGACGTGCCGGCCCTGGCCACCGTCTTCGACGAGCCGGACTTCATCAAGGCGTACCCGATGAAGGACGTCATGCTCACCGAGCTGAAGAACGCCGTGCCGCGCCCGGTGTCGCCGGTCTACCAGAACATCTCCACGATCGTCTCCACCACGCTGTCGCCACCGAACCAGATCAACCCGCAGAAGTCCGCCGACAAGCTTCGCAGCGCGATCCAGGCTGCGATCGATGGCAAGGGGATCCTCCCGTGACCGCTACGCCGACCCCGGCGGCCGCGGAGGCGGCCGACCTCGAAATCGAAGAAGAAACCACCGCGATCGCCCGCAAACGGTTCAACGAGGCCAAGCGGGCCGAACGCAAGCTGGGCCTGCTGCTGGTGGCGCCCGCGGTGATCATCATGCTCGCCGTGACCGCCTATCCCGTGCTGTACGCGATCTGGCTCTCGCTCAACAAGGCCGACCTGCGTAAGCCCAACGACAACCAGTTCATCTGGTTCAGCAACTACATCACCGTGCTGTCCAGCCCGATCTGGTGGACCGCCTTCGGCGTCACCACCCTGATCACCGTGGTCAGCGCGGCTCTCGAGCTGGCCCTGGGCATGGCGCTGGCGGTCGTCATGCACCGCACGATCGTCGGCCGCGGGCTGGTGCGCACCTCGGCCCTGGTCCCGTACGCGATCGTGACCGTCGTCGCCGCGTTCTCCTGGCGCTTCGCCTGGACCCAGGACCTGGGCTGGCTGGCGCCGAAGGGCTCGGCGCCGCTGACCCAGTTCTGGTCCTCGATCGGGATCATCATCCTGGCCGAGGTCTGGAAGACCGTCCCCTTCATGGCGCTGCTGCTCATGGCCGGCCTCGCCCTGGTCCCGGAGGACCTGCTCAAGGCGGCCTCGATGGACGGTGCGTCCGCCTGGAAACGCTTCTGGATGGTCACGGTGCCGCTGATCAAGCCGGCCATCCTGGTGGCGTTGCTGTTCCGCACGCTCGACGCGTTCCGGATCTTCGACAACATCTTCATTCTCACCAGCGGCGCCAACCAGACCAGCTCGGTGTCCATGGTGACCTACAGCAACCTGATCCGCGGGCTGAACCTCGGCATCGGCTCGGCCATGTCGGTGCTGATCTTCATCACCACCGGGATCATCGCGTTCGCGTTCATCAAGCTGTTCGGCGCGGCCGCGCCGGGCGTCGACCCCGGTGGGAGGCGGTAGCTGTGCAACCCGCGACGACCAACCGCAAGCTGATCTGGTGGGGGATCAACATCCTGGTGCTGCTGTACGCGTTCGTCCCGGTGTTCTGGCTGCTCTCGCTCTCGCTCAAGAACGCCGAGACACTCAACGACGGCAAGTACTTCCCGACCCACCCGACCGGCGCCAGCTACAAGGCCATCTTCCAGAACGAGGACTTCGTCCGCTCCCTGATCAACTCGATCGGCATCTGCCTGATCTCCACGCTGGTGGCCATCGTGGTGGGCACCATGTGCGCGTACGCGATCGCCCGGCTGCAGTTCCCGGGCAAGGCGGCGATCCTGGCGATGGCGCTGCTGGTCTCGATGTTCCCGCAGATCGCGCTGGTCACTCCGCTGTTCAAGATCGAGACGGCGATCGGGCTGTTCGACACGTGGCCCGGCCTGATCATCCCGTACATCACCTTCGCGCTGCCGCTGGCGATCTACACGCTGTCGGCGTTCTTCCGGGAGATCCCGTGGGACCTGGAGAAGGCGGCGAAGATGGACGGCGCCACGCCGTACCAGGCCTTCCGGCAGGTCATCACCCCGCTCGCGATGCCCGGCATCTTCACCACGGCGATCCTGTGCTTCATCGCGTGCTGGAACGACTTCCTGTTCGCCCTGTCGCTGACCTCGACCTCGGCGGCACGCACCGTGCCGGCCGCGATGAGCTACTTCACCGGCGCCACCACGTTCGAGAAGCCCACCGGGCCGATCGCCGCGGCCGCCATCGTCATCACCATCCCCCTCGTGCTGTTCGTGCTGGTCTTCCAGCGGCGCATCGTCGCCGGCCTGACCTCCGGCGCGGTCAAGGGCTGACATTCGAGAGGAGCCGAAAGTGGCCGAGATCGTTCTGGAGCACGTCGTCAAGCGCTACCCCGACGGATCGCTGGCGGTTGACGACTTCAACCTCGACATCGCCGACGGCGAGTTCATCATCCTGGTCGGCCCGTCCGGCTGCGGGAAGTCGACCACCCTCAACATGGTGGCCGGCCTCGAGGACATCACCGCCGGCAAGCTGATCATCGACGGTCAGGTGGTCAACGACAAGGCGCCCAAGGACCGCGACATCGCCATGGTGTTCCAGTCCTACGCGCTGTACCCGCACATGACCGTCCGGGAGAACATGGGCTTCCCGCTGCGGCTGGCCGGGATGGACAAGCTGACCATCCGGAAGAAGGTGGACGACGCCGCCGAGCTGCTGGAGCTGACCCAGCACCTGGACCGCAAGCCGGCGAACCTGTCCGGGGGCCAGCGTCAGCGCGTCGCCATGGGACGCGCCATCGTCCGGTCCCCCAAGGCCTTCCTGATGGACGAGCCGTTGTCGAACCTGGACGCCAAGCTGCGGGTGCAGATGCGTACCCAAATCTCCCGCATCCAGAAATCGCTGGGCACCACGACGCTCTACGTGACGCACGACCAGACCGAGGCGATGACCCTCGGCGATCGGGTCGTGGTCATGCGCGCCGGCGTGGTGCAGCAGGTGGGCACCCCCGCGCACCTGTACGCCCACCCGGCGAACCTGTTCGTGGCCGGCTTCATCGGCAGCCCGTCGATGAATTTCCTGCCCGGGCAGCTGCGCGGCGGTACGGTGGTGACCGCCCTCGGCGAGGCCCAGCTGCCGGAGCAGACCCGGCGGGCACTGGACGGCGCGGTCACCGACCGCGACGTGATCGTCGGCATCCGGCCCGAGCACTTCGAGGACGCGTCGGTCGTCGGGGACAAGCCGGGGGCGGCCTTCGAGGCGCCGATCGACATCGTCGAGGCGATGGGGTCGGACGTCTTCGCGTACTTCACCGTCAAGGGCGAGAGCGCACACTCGGCCGACCTCGACGACCTGGCCAAGGACACCGGCAACGACCTGCACGGCGCCGGCACCTCGATCACCGCCCGGCTGGACGCGTCCTCCGGCGTCCGGCGCGGCAGCAACGCCCGGCTCTGGTACGACACGGCGAAGCTGCACCTGTTCGACGCGGCATCCGGCAAGAACCTGCTGACCACCGACTGAAGGGATCTTTAGGATGAGCCCCTGGTGGCGCCACGCGGTGATCTACCAGGTCTACGTGCGCAGCTTCGCCGACTCGGACGGCGACGGGATCGGCGACCTGCCGGGCGTCCGGTCCCGCCTGCCGTACCTGCGCGACCTGGGCGTCGACGCCCTCTGGCTCAACCCGTTCTACCCGTCACCGCAGGCCGACGCGGGCTACGACGTGTCGGACTACCGCGACGTCGACCCGCGCTTCGGCGCCCTGGCCGACGCCGAGGCGCTGATCGCCGACGCGCACGCGTACGGCCTGCGGGTGATCTTCGATCTGGTTCCCAACCACACCTCCGACGAGCACCCCTGGTTCCGGGCCGCTCTGGCTGCGCCGCCGGGCAGCCGCGAGCGTGCCCGGTACCTGTTCCGCGACGGCCGCGGGTCGCTCCCGCCCAACAACTGGGCGAGCGCGTTCGGCGGCCGTGCCTGGACCCAGGTCGCCGACGGGCAGTGGTACCTGCACCTGTTCGCGCCGCAACAGCCCGACCTGGACTGGACCAACGACGAGGTACGCGAGGAGTTCCGGTCCATCCTGCGGTTCTGGCTCGACCGCGGGGTCGACGGCTTCCGCGTCGACGTCGCACACGGGCTGGCGAAGGACCCGGAGATGCCCGACCTCGGCGCCGGGCAGGCCACCTCCGGCCCGGCCGTCGCCGGGCACCCGCACTGGGACCTCGACGAGGTGCACGACGTCTACCGGTCCTGGCGCCGGATCAGCGACGGCTACCCGGGCGACCGCACCTTCGTCGGCGAGATCTGGGTGGCCGACCCGGCCCGGCTCGCCCGCTACCTGCGCCCCGACGAGCTGCACACCGCGTTCAACTTCACCTTCCTGCTCGCGCCGTGGGAGGCCGGGGCGCTGCGCCGGGCGGTCGACGAGAGCATGCAGGCGCTGACCGCGGTCGGCGCGCCGGCGACGTGGGTGCTGTCCAACCACGACGTGATCCGGCACGTCACCCGCTACGGCGGCGGCGCCACCGGCGTCCGGCGGGCCCGGGCCGCGGCGTTGCTCATGCTGGCCCTGCCCGGCGGGGCGTATGTCTATCAGGGCGAGGAACTGGGGCTGCCGGAGGTCACCGACCTGCCCGCCGAGCTGCGCCAGGACCCGACCTTTCTGCGTACGCGGGGCGCGGATCCCGGCCGCGACGGCTGCCGGGTGCCACTCCCCTGGTCCGGCACGGCGCCGCCGTTCGGCTTCGGACCGGGCACGGCGTGGCTGCCGCAGCCGGCCGAGTGGGCCCGGCTGACCGTGGACCGGCAGGCCGGCGATCCGGCGTCGATGCTGTCGCTCTACCGATCGGCGTTGCGCCACCGGGCGACCGTCCCGGCCCTGACCGAGGGGCCGCTCGGCTGGCTGCCGGCCGACGGGGACGTGCTGGCCTTCGACCGCGGCCCGGGGTTCGTCTGCGTGGTCAACGCCGGCGACCGGCCGGCCGCGGCGCCCGACCGCGTACGCGGGGCCCGGCTGTTGCTCTCCAGCGATCCGCTCGGCGGCAACGGCGTCCTGCCGCCGGACACCGCGGCCTGGTATATCGCCGAACTGTAGTGGGGTGTGGTCACAGATGGTCACCAACACCCCACCACGGGGTCAGCGGTCGAACTCTCCGTCCTTCACCGCGCCGACGAATGCCTTCCACTCGTCCGGCGTGAAGGTGAGCACCGGGCCGGTCCTGTCCTTCGAGTCCCGAACTGCAACTACGCCGGGGAGGTTGTCAGCCACTTCGACGCAGTTGCCGGAGGACCCGGACCGCGTGCTCTTGCGCCATCGTGCGTGAGACAGATCCATATCGCGCCTCCTTCTCCATGTCGCCCGATCGCTCTATGTCGCCAGATCGGCAGCGATCTTACTGAGAGTATCCCGGGTCACCGTCGGCCCAAGCGCCGTTGCCTGGAGTTGTTCGTAGGCCGCGGAGTATGTGGAGACCTCCGCCGGCCGCTCGAGATAGAGGGCGCCGGTGAGCGTGTCCACGTACACCATCTGGTCCTCGGCGGCGTCCGGGTAGGGCTCGGGCAGCGGCGGGAAGCTGAGGATGACGAAGCTCCCGTCGAAGCCCACGCCGGCCGCATAGGGCAGCAGGAGAATCTGGACGTTGGACCGCTCGCTCGCCTCGATCAGTCGCACGATCTGCTCCCGCATGACCGCCCGGCCGCCGACCAGCCGGCGTGCGGCACCCTCGTCGATCACGACCCGGAGCAGCGGCGGCTCGTCCTGCGCGAGAATGGCCTGCCGCTCCATCCGGAGCGAGACCTGTTTCTCGACCTCTTCCTCGCGCGTCAGCACCGGCGCGCCACGGAATGCCGCCCGCGCGTAGTCCTCGGTCTGCAACAGGCCCGGGATCATCTGGCACTCATACGTGCGGATGACCGACGCCTCGGACTCCATGCCGACGTAGGTCGTGAACCAGTCCGGCAGGACGTCGCTGTACCGCTGCCACCAGCCGCGCTGCTTCGCCTGCCGAGCGACGGCGATGACCGCCTCGGCCTGGTCGCCCGCCACTCCGTAGAGGGACAGCAGCGCCCGTACGTCGTTCGGGTGAGGCCGGACCTCCGCGCTCTCGATCCGGGACAGCCAGCTCGCATCGTGGTCCACGCGCCGGGCCGCCTCCGCGGCCGACAGCCCCGCGGAGTCTCTGAGCTGCCGCAGCGTGAGGGCGAGGCGTCGCCTTCGGACCGTCGGGCTCTGGCGCTGGGTCACGGCTCATCCTCCCGCCTAGATCCGTTGCAGACAACATGAGCGGCATTCGCAAGTGTCATTCGGGATCATGTAGTACGCATGTTGCGGATTTCAATATCTCCGTGCGACGGTGGCGATGGCGCGGTGGCTGCGTTGTCTCCCCATAACTTGCCGCCGCGTCCTCCGCGGAAGGAGCGAGGCGTCGATGACCCACACCGCCGAGCGACCGTCCTGGGACTGCCGATCCTGTGGCGATCCCTGGCCCTGCGATCATGCACGGAAGCGTCTGGTCACCACGATGGACCGGATCGAACTCGCGATCTCCATGTGGGCGAACCTCGAGGACGCCTGCTCGGACATACCGGACGGTCCGCCGGCCGAGCTCTTCGACCGCTTCATCAAGTGGACCCACTGAACGGCGCAGCGATACGTTCTGGGCATGCGGCGTGAGAGTGTCTCCGTCCGGGTGGGGTGGATCTGTCTGCTGGTGGTCGGGGCCGGCATCCTCCTGTTCGGTCTGGTTGCGGTGGTGGCGCCGGGAGGTGGGGATCGGGCGCTCATGCGGGCCGACGGGCTCGCCTCGGTGGGGCTGGGGCTGTTCGGGGTGCTGATGGCCGCCATTCCGTTCCGGCGCGGGGAGCGGTGGGCCTGGTATGCGTTCTGGTTCTATCCGGTCTTCTGGGCCGTGCACCTGATCGGCCGGCTGCCACCGGGCAAGGACCACGTTCATCAGGTCGTGTTCATCGTGCTGTCCCTGACCGGGCTGCTGGTCACCGTCGGCTGGTTCTTCCCCCGCCACCCCGGCCGCGACACCGGCACGGCGGTCCCGAAGGACCGCTGAAGACGCGCGACGGTCGCGCCGATCGTGGCGCCCGGCGCGGCGGTCGACGCGGCTGACTAACGTCATCGTCGTGGTGAGCACAGACGATGGTCCGCAGGGGTGGCAGGACCGATTCGCAGCCTGGCCCGGGCGGCTGGTCACCCTGGCCGGCATCTGGGTGCTGATCAGCTTCCCGCTGCGTACGTTCCACTTCACCTGGTGGGTGGACTACGCGTTCGGCCTGTTCAACATCCCGGCCGAGCCGAACCTGTTCATCGCGGCCGCGCTGCTGGTCCTGGGCAGCGCGCTGCGCCGCCGGCTGCGGGCCGCGTATCTGCTGCTGCTGGTCTACCAGGTGTGCGCCACGATCGTGGACGCCATCACGGCCGCGGTCGGCCTGGTGTTCTGGACCGATCCGGGCAAGGCCGACCTCGACATCTCCCGCGCCGAGCTGGTCTTCACCGTGGTGGCCGTCCCGATCGGCGCGACCGTCACCGTCCTGCTGTGGCGGTCCCGGGCGGCCTTCCCGGCCCGGCTGGCGGCCGGCTCCCGCCGTGCCGCGCTGGCCGTGCTGGTCGCCGGCCTCGCCGTGTCCTGGGCGCTCGCCTTCAGCCTGTCCTGGGTGTTCCCGAGCACCCTGCACGGGCCGGGGGAACACGCGATCTGGGCCAACCGCACCTCGCTCGGCCTGGACACGGCCGGCGGCACCGTGGGCCTGCACCACCACCACGGTCATCACTGGGAGGCGATCGTCGCCTCGACCGTCTCCGCGCTTGTGCTGCTGGCCGCGGTCAGCGTCTTCCTGCGGTCGGCGCGCGCCGCGCAGTACATGAGCGCCGAGTCCGAGGTGCACCTGCGCCGGCTGATCCTGACCGACGGCGAACGCGACTCGCTGGGCTACTTCGCCACCCGGCGGGACAAGTCGGCGATCTTCTCGCCGGACGGCCGGGCCGCGGTCACCTACCGGGTGGTCGCCGCGGTGAGCATGGCCAGCGGCGACCCGATCGGCCACCCCGCCTCGTGGCGGGCGGCGATCGACGCGTGGCGGGACGAGGCACGCCGGCACGGCTGGTTCCCGGCGGCGCTCTCGGCCGGCGAGGACGGCGCCCGCGCGTACGTGGAAAGCGGTTTGAAGGCCCTCACCATCGGCGACGAGGCGATCCTCGAGGCGGCGACGTTCACCCTGCAGGGCCGCACGATGCGCCCGGTCCGCCGGGCGGTCACCCGGGTCCGCGAGGCCGGCTACACCGCTCAGGTCCGCCGGCAGGGCGCCATCGGCGCGACCGAGCTGGCCGAGCTGGACCAGCTCGCCGCCGCCTGGCGCGGGGACGAGACCGAGCGGGGCTTCTCGATGGCGCTCGGCCGGCTCGGCGACCCGGCCGACGCGCGCTGCGTGGTGGTGACCGCGCACGATCCGGGCGGCGCGGTGCGCGGGCTGCTCACCTTCGTCCCATGGGGCGTGCGCGGCCTGTCGCTCGACCTGATGCGCGCCGACCGGCAGGCCGAGAACGGCCTGACCGAGTTCATGGTCGCGTCGCTCATGGAGGCCTGCGCCGACCTGGGCATCCGCCGGATCTCGCTGAACTTCGCGATGTTCCGCTCGGTGTTCAGCTCGGCCGAGAGCGTCGGCGCCGGCCCGGTCACCCGGCTCAGCGACGCGGTGCTGTCGGTGGCGTCCCGGTTCTGGCAGCTGGAGTCGCTGTACCGGGCGAACGCCAAGTACCTACCCGCCTGGTATCCCCGGTTCCTCTGCTACGACTCGTCGCTCACGCTCAGCCGGGCCGCGCTGGCCGCCGGCATCGCCGAGGGCTTCCTGCCGTCGCTGGCCCCGCCGGCGCCGGACCGGGCCGACGAGATCGTGGACGTCGTACGCGCCCAGGAGCAGGAGCTGCTGCGCCCGGTCCGCCCGCCGCGCCGGCTCAGCCAGCAGCAGCGCGCCCGCCTGGAGAAGACCGATCGGCTGGTCAAGCTCGGCCACGAACCCTATCCCGTGTCAGTCCCGCACACCTCCACCATCGCCGAGGTCCGGGCCACCCATCCGGGACTGGCGCCGGACGCGCGGACCGGCGAGCGGGTCTCGGTCACCGGCCGGGTGCGGGCGCTGCGCGACCTGGGCGGCGTGCTGTTCGCGGTGCTGCAGGACGGCGCCGTCACGCTGCAGGCCATGCTCACCGACGACACCACGCCCGCGCCGGCCGGTCACCGGTGGCGGCAGACCGTCGACCTCGGCGACCACGTGAGCGTCACCGGCGAGGTGGTCACCTCCCGCCGCGGTGAGCTGTCGATCCTGGTGGACGACTGGACCATGGCCGCCAAGTGTCTGCGCCCGCTGCCCGACACGCACGCCGGCTTCACCGATCCCGAGGCCCGGCTCAGCCAGCGCCACCTCGACCTGCTGATCAACCCGGACGCGATGCAGGTGCTGCGCGACCGCAGTGCCGCGGTGAAGGCGCTGCGGGACGCGTTCGCCGCCCGGGGATACGCCGAGGTCGAGACCCCGATGCTGCAAGCGGTGCACGGTGGCGCGGCGGCCCGCCCGTTCCGCACCCACATCAACGCGTACGACATGGGCCTGTATCTGCGGATCGCGCCCGAGCTTTACCTCAAGCGGCTCTGCGTGGCCGGGATGAAGAAGGTCTTCGAGCTCAACCGGAACTTCCGCAACGAGGGCGTGGACGCCACCCACAACCCGGAGTTCACCTCGCTGGAGGCGTACGAGGCGTACGGCGACTACCACTCGATGCGCGACCTGACCCGGGAGATCGTCCTCGAGGTGGCCATCGCCGTGCACGGCAAGCCGGTCGCCATGCGACCCGACGGGCCGGTCGACCTGAGCGCGCCGTGGCCGGAGGTGACCGTGCACGAGGCGGTGAGCCGGGCGGCCGGCGCCGAGCTGACCTC
The DNA here is from genome assembly GCF_025630775.1 of Actinoplanes sp. KI2. Lineage (GTDB taxonomy): Bacteria > Actinomycetota > Actinomycetes > Mycobacteriales > Micromonosporaceae > Actinoplanes. Next base: position 55,596 of record NZ_JAOSZE010000042.1, on the reverse strand, counting down.
GGGCACCCCGGTCGAGCGGGTACGCGAGGTCTGCGAGCGGCACGGCGTGCACGCCCCGGCCGATGCCACCGCGGGCGAGCTGGTCGTCGAGCTGTACGACGCGCTGGTCGAGAAGCAGACCACCTACCCGACGTTCTACACCGACTTCCCGATCGAGACCTCGCCGCTGACCCGCACTCACCGCGCCGACCCGCGGCTGGCCGAACGCTGGGACCTGGTCGCGTTCGGCATGGAGCTGGGCACCGCGTACTCGGAGCTGGTCGACCCGGTGGAGCAGCGGGAACGGCTCACCGCGCAGTCGCTGAAGGCGGCCGCCGGCGATCTGGAGGCGATGCAGCTCGACGAGGCCTTCCTTACCGCCCTGGAGTACGCGATGCCGCCGACCGGCGGGCTCGGCCTCGGCGTCGACCGGCTGGTGATGCTGCTGACCGGCACCACGATCCGGGCCACCCTGGCGTTCCCGTTCCACCGCCCGGCGGCCGGCTCGTAGGCGATCGCGGTGGTCGCCGGGCCGGCGCTCGGCGCCCGCACGAGAGGTGGCGAGGCTCAGGTGTGGCTCGCTGAGCGCGTCGCTGGGGCCGGGTCTATCTCGTTGAGGCGCTATGCCGAAAAGGCGCCGCGCCCGGCAACGGGAACATGCCGATCCGGCCGTGGTACTCGTGGCCGAGCTCGTCGGTGTCCGAGCCGACCAGCAGGCCCTGCGGGACGACCACCAAGGCGTAGACGCCGACGCCGCGGGCCCGGGTCGGGTTCCAGGGCAGCGTCTTGCCGGTGGCCGGGTCGACCGCGCCGATGCCGGGCCGCTCGACGGCGCCCGGCCCGACCGTGTAGAACGGCTTCTCGCCCGGGTTCTTGACCTTGTGACCGTCCGGGTTGTCCATGTACAGCTGGTGGCCGCCCAGGTAGACGGCGACCCCGGTGATCGCCACCGCGGACAGCGAGTTGCCGCCGGTGTGCTGCACCCAGACCGGCTCGTGCCGGCCCGGACCGGCGGTCTGGAAGCGGACCGCGGCATCGCAGACCTTGTCCCGTCCCGAGGTGCCGCCGCTCGTGGTGACCACGATGTAGGTGCCGTCCGGGGAGAACTTCACCTGCCGCAGGTACGCCTGGAAATCGGGTGCGCACGGGGGTATGAACGCGTCGGTGTACCAGTCGGTCAGCGCCGCCCGCGGCCCGGACACGTCGAACATCGCGATCTGGGAGCGGTAGATCGCGCCGACCCGCCGCATCGCACCGACCGCCACCAGCCGCTGCCCGTCCGGCGACAGGTCGAGGCTGGTGACGAAGGTATCCGGCAGGCCGAGCGCGGTGAGCTGGGCGTCGAAGCCGGGGTCGACCGCGCCGGTGAAGGCGTCGAGCCGGGCGAGGCCGGCCCGCCGGATCCGGTTGATCCCGGTGAAGGTGCCGCCGGCGTAGACGTTGTCGCCGCGAACGGCCAAGGTTCGGACGTCGCCGTAGTTGATCGCGGCCCGGAAGCCGCTCACCCGCTTTCCGTTGAGCGAGAGCCGGGCCAGGCCGCGCTGCCCGAAGCCGTTGACCGTGGTGAACGTGCCGCCCGCGTAGACCGTGCCGCCGGGGCCGGTGGCCAGCGCGTGCACGCCGCCGTCGACCCGCGGCGCGAACGGCAGGACCGCGCCGGTGAGCAGGTCGAAGGCGAAGATGTTCCGCCGGGCGTAGAGGTGCCGGCGGGAGCTGTCGGCGACCTTCTTGAACTCGCCGCCGACGACCACCGTGCGATCGACCACGGCGATCGCCCGGACCTCGCCGTCCAGCACGTGCGGGGTGTAGGCGACCGGATGCTCGGAGACCACCGCCGGCTGCCAGGAGTCCGCGGCGGCCGGATGCACCGAGACCACCGCCGGCTGCCAGGAGTCCGCGACGGCCGGCGACGGGGTACCGGAGGTGACGGCGACGACCACGAGCAGGGCAGCAGCAAGCAAACGACGGCGCATCGATCGGTCCCCCATCGCTGGAAGTGGTTGAGGGGATCAACGAGGATCGGCTCGCCGGGTGGCGGTGACTCATCCGAAGGGAATGAGGCCGGCCGGGCGGGGCGGCCCACACGATGATGATGTGCGCGTTCCGGCGACGCTTCCGCAGGCCGTCCGCGAGGAGTTGCGGCGGGCGCTGCACCCGCCGTACGACCTGCCGCTGGGCATCCTCGGCAACGGCGTGCTGCTGGTGATCTGCTGGACGCTGCTGCCGGCCCGCGCGGTCGACGCGCTGTTCCGTTTCCAGGGGCCGTTCGCGTTCGCCATGGTCCTCGCGCTCTGGATCTACTCGGACGTGCCGGTGACCAACCCGCTCTGCGGCGATGCCGGGCACAGCATCGCCGCCCTCGACGACCCGGCGGCGCTGCGGCGCCTGCTGTACGCCAAGAACATCGCGATGTGGCTGCTGGCCACCCCGCTGTGCGTGCTCGTGGCGGCGGCCATCGGGGTCACCGAGCGGCGGCCGGTCACCTTCCTGGTGACCGCCTCCTGGATCGTCCTGGTGCCGCTGGGCGCGCTCGGCGCCGCCGCGTGGGTCGGCATCCGCTGGCCCTACCACCCGCTGCCGCTGCGCGAGCGATGGGCGGGCAGGCGGCGGTGGCGGCCGATGCTGCTGCGGTGGACGGTGCTGATCCTCGCGCCGTTCCTGGTGGTGCCGTTCCTGACCGCCGTGCTGACCGTGCCGGGCCTGCTGGTGTGGTGGTGGGCGGGACACGGCGGCCGGGTCACCGACGGCCAGTTCGCCGCCGGCGTGCTGCTGACCGCGGTCCTCGCGGCCGTGGCGTGGCCGGCCGGGCACCGCCGCGGCGCACGGCTGGCCCGGCGCCGCCGCGAGCAGCTGGCCGCCTATCTCGCAGATCCGGCCCAGGGCTGAGCTCGCCGACCGCCCAGGAAAAGGTCGTCAGGCGTTCGCCAGGTCGGCCAGCGGGACGGAGGGGTCGGCCAGCCGGGCCGGGTCGACCGGGACGCGCGCGCGAACCAGCTCCTGGATCGACTCGTTGACGTCCCAGACGTTGACGTTCATGCCGGCCAGCACCTGGCCCTTGTCGTGCCAGAACGCGACGTACTCGCGGCCGTCGAGGTCGCCGCGGATCACCAGGTCGGGCTCGGCGCCGGGCGGGATCCAGCCGGCGTACTCCATGCCCAGGTCGTACTGGTCGGTGAAGAAGTACGGCACCCGGTCGTACGCCACCTCCTGGCCCAGCATCGACCGGGCGGCCGCCGCGCCGGTGTCGATCGCGGTCGCCCAGTGTTCCACCCGGATCCGGTGGCCGAACAGGGCGTGGTCGACGGCGGCGACGTCGCCCGCGGCGAAGACGTCCGGGTCGTCGGTGCGCAGCCCGTGGTCGACGAGGATGCCGTCGTCCACCGCGAGACCGGCCGCCCGGGCCAGCTCGGTGCGCGGCCGCACGCCGACCGCGACCAGCACGGTGTCGGCCGGGCAGAGCGTGCCGTCGTCGAGCACGACGCCGTCCGCCCGGAACTCGGCGGCCTGCCGTCCGAAGTGGAACACCACGCCGTGCGCCGCGTGCATCGCGGCGAAGGACGCGGCGAGCCGGTCGCCGAGCACCCGGTGCAGCGGCAGCGGAGCGGTCTCGACCACGGTGACCGCCGCGCCGCGTTCCCGGGCCGCGGCCGCGATCTCGAGACCGATCCAGCCGGCGCCGACGATCACCAGGCGGGCGCCGTCCCGCAGGCCGCCGGCCAGGTGCTGGCTGTCGGCCAGGGTACGCAGGTAGGCGACGTCGCCGGGGAGGGGCAGGCGGCGGGGCTCGGCGCCGGTGGCCAGCAGCAGCCGGTCGTAGCCGACCGTGCTGTCGTCGGCCAGCCGCACCCGGTGCCCGGCCCGCTCGATCGCGCGCACCGGGGTGGCCGTGCGCAGCTCGACATCGTGCCGGCGATACCAGTCGGCCGCGTGGACGTACACGTTGTCCCGCTCCGCCGTGCCGAGCAGCAGGCCCTTGGAGAGCGGCGGCCGCTCGTACGGCCGCTCGGTCTCCTCCCCCAGCAGCACGACGCGCCCGGAGAATCCCTCGGCGCGCAAGGTCTCGGCGGCTTTGGCGCCGGCCAGGCCGGCGCCCACGATCACAAAGGTACGGTCGTCGATCATCGTCATCCCTTTCCGGTGGATGCCAGGCCGGCCACGGCGAGGAACTCGGCACGCGAGCGGGCGTCCGTGCGGAGCGTGCCGAGCAGGGTGGAGGTGACCGTCCGCGCGCCGATGGCCTGCACGCCCCGTAGGCTCATGCACAGGTGCTCGGCCTCGATCAGCACGCCGACGCCGCGCGGGCGCAGGTGGAGGTCCAGCCAGTCGGCCACCTGCTTGGTCAGGCGTTCCTGCACCTGAGCGCGGCAGGCGAACAGCTCGACGACCCGGGCCAGCTTGGACAGGCCGAGGATGCGGTCGCCGGGCAGGTAGCCGACGTGCGCGACGCCGGTGAACGGCAGCAGATGGTGCTCGCAGAGCGAGCGCACCGGGATCGACCGGACCAGGACGAGCTCGTCGTAGGCCTCGTCGTTGTCGAACGTGGTGAACGCGAACTCCCGCGGGGTGAGCAGCTCGGCGTACGCCCTGGCCATCCGCATCGGGGTCTCGGCCAGGCCGGGCGCCGTCAGGTCCACGCCGATCGCGCCCAGGAACGCCTCGGCCGCGCGCTCGGCGGCCGGCAGGTCGGGTTCGGTCCGGGCGGGCTGCACGCGTTCCGGCGCGATCGTCATCCGCGTCCTCCAATTTTACCAGCGTTCGTTTGCTTTAAAGACGAGCCTGCCTGGAGTCGCGGAGAATTTCAATAGCCAATGTTGATGATAATCTGCAGAACATGGACCCGTGGAACGCCGTGACGACCCTGTCCGACCCGTCGCGCCGCGCGCTGTACGACTACGTCCGCCGCCAGGACCACCCGGTCGGCCGGGACGAGGCGGCGACCGCCACCGCGATGTCCCGCGGGCTGGCCGCGTTCCACCTGGACAAGCTGGTCGACGCGGGCCTGCTTTCGGCCCGCTACGCCGCGCCCGCCGGCCGGCCACGCGGCCGGGGCCGCGCGCCGAAGGTCTACGAGGCGACCGGCGACGGCTTCGCGGTGACCATTCCCGAGCGGCGGTACGAGTTGATCGCCGACATCCTCGCCGAGGCGGTGGCCGGCGGCGAGCAGCCGGCCACCGAGGCCGCCACGCGACTGTCCTACCGCCGGGGACGAGACCTGTCGGCGGTGCTGCCACCCGGGCAGGACGTGGTCGGCGCGCTGGCCGACCTCGGCTTCGAACCGCGGCGCGACCCCGAGGCGGTCACCCTGCACAACTGCCCGTTCCACGCCCTCGCCGCCCGGCACACCTCGCTGGTCTGCGGGCTGAACCACGCGTTTCTCTCCGGGCTGGTCGACGGGCTCGGCGCGACCGACTCGGCGCCGGTGCCGGCCCCGCGACCGGGGCGCTGCTGCGTGGAACTGCGCTCGCGCTGAACCACGCAGCAGCAAGGTTTCACCGGGTCAGGACCCGTAGACCTGGAACTCCCAGAGCGAGTAGCCGTACTGCGTGCCCCGCTGCGTGCCGTTCATCCGCACGTAGCGGCCGGAGCCTGAGACGTTGAGCGTCTGGTTGCCGCCCGTCCCGGTGGTGGTGGAGTAGATCGTCGTCCAATTGTTTCCGTCGGTGGACGTCTGGATCTGGAAGGCTTTCCCGTACGCCGCTTCCCAGTTCAGCCCCACCTGCGTGATGGTGTGCGTCGCGCCCAGGTCGACGCGCAGCCACTGCGGGTCGCTGAAGGCGCTGGACCAGCGGGTGCCGGTGTTGCCGTCGGTGGCCGCCGACGCCGGGAACGAGCCGTTCTCGGTCGACGACGCGGTGGTCGGCCTGCCCTGCGCGAGGTTCGTGCCGCCGGGCGGGGGCGTGGTGCTGCCCGGACCCTTGTTGTAGACGGCGACCCAGTCGACGTTCATCTGGCCGCCGGAGACCGTCGCGGCGGTGGGGCCGCCGCCGAACGCGTCCGGGAACCCGCCGCCCATCGCCAGGTCGTAGATGATGAAGAACGGGTGGTCGACCGCGTTCGCCCAGGTCGTCGCGTCGACCCGGGTGGCGGGCAGGGTGAAGTAGTTGGCGCCGTCGAGGTACCAGCGGATCTCCTCCGGCGACTTCGACCGGTCGATCTCGACCGCGTAGTTGTGATAGCCGGTCTGGCAGCCGGAGCAGGCGCGCTCGCCGCTGCCGAGCCCGGTGGACTCGTTGCACGGGCCGCCCGGGTTGGTGCCACAGTGCAGCGTGCCGAAGACCGAACTGCGGCCGTTGATGTCCTCGAGGATGTCGACCTCGCCGCTGGTCGGCCACGACGTGCCGGTCCGCAGCGTGCTGCCGAGCATCCAGAAGGCGGGCCAGTAACCGGCCCCGTTCGCGGTGGTCACGTTGGGCTGCTGCAGGCGCGACTCCATCCGCACGACACCGCCGGGCGCCGCGCCGAAGGTGGCCGCCTGGGTCTCGATGCGGCCGGACGTCCAGCCCGAGCGCGGGGCGGAGCCGCTGTGCAGGGCCCGCAGCACGAGGTGGCCGGCGCCGTCCTGGAAGACGTTGGCCGTGCTGTTGGTCATCGTCTCGATCTCGCCGGTGCCGAAGCTGCTGCCCGGCCCGGTGTCGTACTTCCAGGTGCCGGTGTTCACGCCGGTGCCGGACGCGCCGGTGAAGTCGTCCGCCCAGGTCTGGGTGAAGCCGGCCGGTGGCGCGGGAAGCGCGGCCGGCGCCGCGGCGGCGACGGGCGCGGCCGGGGCGGTGCTGAGGTCGGCGGCGTGCGCGGTGGCGGTGACCGCGAGCAGCCCGGCGGTGGTGGCCGCGGTCGCCGCCGCGATCCACAGTCGACGCCCTGGTGATCCGGTGATTCGTGGCATGCGGAAACTCCCTGGGGTGAGGGATGCGCCGAGCCAGGGCCGAGGGCACGTACGGACGGCAGTGCCCGGGCCGGGGAACTGGCCCGATGCGTCGTTCGCCGCCGGCACCGGGGTGCGCCGGCGACGCTGGGGATGAAAAGAGAGCGCTCTCCCACAGCATGTAACGCCTTCGCCGGGCGGCAGTCAAGTGATCCGGGGAAGCGCTTCCCGGCCCGGGTCGCCGGTCAGACGACCGCGGCGATCAGCACGAGCGCGCTCGCCACGATCTCCGCGAGGCCCACCTGCTTCGGGGTGAGCCCGCGCCCCGGCGCCAGCCACGCCCGCGCCAGCAGCAGGGCGAACACCACCGCCGGGACCGGACCCAGCGCGGCCGCCACGACCAACGCGAACAGGTGGAAGGCCATCGACGCACGCCGGTACGCCCGGCTCCCCCGCTCCCGGATCATCGTCTTGACGTAGAGCACCGTGCCGGCGAAGTAGAGCAGGACGACCAGGAACGGGGTGAGGACCCGGCCCGGCGGCTGCCCCGCCACGACGGCCACCACGAACACCATCAGGCAGCTCTGCACGACCAGGGCCAGGTCGTTGACCAGGGCGCGGTCCCGGCGGCGCGCGGCGTACCAGGCGTTGACCGCCAGCAACACGGCGAACACCGGCGCGAACAGCAGCACCCGGGGGCGAGCCACGACGACGGCGAGGCTGAGCGCGGCGGTGATCGGGGCGTACCAGAACAACGGCTCGCGGAAGCGTTGCGGGCGACGGGTCTTGACCGCCTGCAGGGCGAAGTAGGACAGCAGGTACCCGCTCAGCCAGGCGCCGAGCAGCGGCAGGTCCGGCCATCGGAACCCGGCCGCGAGCACCCCGGCCAGGTACGGCAGCAGCAGCATCGCCCAGGCACCGTGCTGCGGGGGCACGAACTGCCGGACGGCACGGCGGCGGGCCACCGCGGCGGGAGCGCTCATCGCGCGGTCACCTCGGACGTCCCCGGAACGCCGGCAGGCGGACGACACAGGCGTGCGGCGCGCCGAACGGCTCCAGCACGGCGCCCTCGCCGGTGGCGCCGCGGCTCTCCAGGACGCCCCGCACGACGCCGGCGTGCAGGCCACACATCGCGTCCGGGTTCTGCCCGACCAGGTCGAGGAACGGGCAGGTCCGCAGGTGCACCTCGACGTCGGCGGCGTCCGGCCGGGCCGGCCGGCGCTCCGGGTTGAAGCCCAGTCCGCTCAGGACGGCGGTCACCGTGGTGAGGGGATCGTCGTCGGCCGGTGCGGTCGCCGCGAGCTGCCGTCCCCAGTCGCGGCCGACGCGGATCGCCGCGGCCCGGACGTCGCCGCCCCGGCGGGGCAGGTGCTCGAGCAGGGCGGCGGCGAGCGCCCGGTACGGCGCGGGCGCCGGATCGGTGGCGGTCGCCCGGTACCGCCACGCGGGCCGGCCGGGCTGCCCGCCGCTGGCGCGCGCCTTGACCAGCAGGCCGGCCTCGACCAGACGCTCCAGGTGGGCGCGGGTCGTGGACAGATGCTGCCCGGTGGCCTCGGCCACGTCGGCGGCCGTCAGCCCGCCGGCCGCGTCGCGCACCAGTCGCAGGATCGTCACGCGGCTCGCCGACCCGAGAGCCCGATACCGCGGGGTGTCGATCGTCTCGCCGCTCGGCCCACTACCCGTTTCCACGTCTCCGACGTTACGACGTCAATTGACGTCAAAACTAGGGGCCGTTCGACCCTGATCGCGCCGCCTGTGCTCGCCTAGCGTTCCCGATCATGGACGACATCCGCGCCGCCCTGCGGCGCGACCCCGCCCTGTACGGCATCCACCGCGTCGAGGTCCTGCTCTACCCGGGCCTCTGGGCGGTGTGGGGCCACCGGATCGCCCATCGGCTGCACCGCTGGGGTGTGCCGCTGCTGCCGCGACTCCTCTCGCAGGCGATCCGGCAGGTGACCGGCATCGAGATCCACCCCGGCGCCGTCGTCGGCCGACGACTGTTCATCGACCACGGCGCCGGGGTCGTCATCGGCGAGACCGCCCGGATCGGCGACGACGTGACCATGTACCACCAGGTCACGCTCGGCGGCCGGGGCTGGCGCCGCGATCCGAAGGGCAGCCGGCGGCACCCCACCGTGGGCGACCGGGTCGTGCTCGGCGTCGGCGCCACCGTGCTGGGTCCGGTGCGGATCGGCGACGACGCCGAGATCGGCGCGCTGTGCCTCGTCCTTTCCGACGTCCCGGCGGGCACGCGGCTGCGCGCGCCCGCAGCCCTGCCTGTACCTGGGAGATTCGCATGGTCTACCTCGACATCACCGAACTGATCGGACGTACGCCGCTGGTGCGGCTCGCCCGCTTCGAGCCCGGCCTGCCGGCCCTGCTGCTGGCCAAGCTGGAGTCCGCCAACCCCGGCGGCAGCGTGAAGGACCGCATCGCGCTCGCCATGATCGAGGCCGCCGAGGCCACCGAACAGCTGCGGCCGGGCGTGCCCATCGTGGAGGCGACCAGCGGCAACACCGGCATCGGCCTGGCCATGGTCGCGGCCGCCCGCGGCTACCGGCTGACGCTGACCATGCCGGAGAGCATGAGCGCCGAGCGACGGGCGCTGCTCGCCGCGTACGGCGTCGAAGTGGTCCTGACGCCCGCGGCCGAGGGCATGCGCGGCGCCCTCGACCGCGCCCTCGAGATCGCCGACGAGCGCCGGGCGTTCATGCCCCGGCAGTTCGACAACCCGGCCAACCCGGACGCGCACCGCCGCACGACCGCGTGCGAGATCTGGAACGACACCGACGGCGCGGTCGACGTGCTGGTCGGCGGGGTCGGCACCGGCGGCACCCTGACCGGCGTCGGGCAGGTGCTCCGGGAGAAGAAGCCGGGCCTGCGGGTCTACGCGGTCGAGCCGGCCGAGTCACCGGTCCTGTCCGGCGGTGCGCCCGGCCCGCACGGGATCCAGGGCATCGGCGCGGGCTTCGTCCCGGAGGTGCTCGACCCAACTGTGTACGACGAGGTCGTGCGCGTCGATGTCGAGCAGGCCCGGGCGGCGGCCCGCCGACTGGCCCGCACCGAGGGCATCCTCGCCGGGGTCTCCGGCGGCGCCGCCCTGCACGCGGCCGCGGCGATCGCGGCCCGGCCGGAGCACGCCCGGCAGACCGTGGTCGTCATCCTGCCCGACACCGGCGAGCGCTACCTGAGCACACCGCTGTTCACTGCCACGGATCGGCCGTAGCCGTCGGCCACGGCAGGCGCAGGATCTCGACGGGGCCCGCGACCGGGCCGGGCGGCAGCACCGCGAAACCGTCCGCGCCGGCGGCCCCGCCAAGGTAGCCCGGCTGCCCGCCGCCGACCGGCCGGAATCCGTCGCCGGCACGGCGCACCGGCAGGATCCGGGTGCGCCGCGCGTCCGGCGGCACCGGCTCGACCAGCGGTGCACGGACCGGTGTCGCCGGCGCTCGCCCGGCCAGCCCGGCCAGCAGCGGCTCCACCAGGGTGAACGCGGCGACCAGCGCGGCGTACGGGTTGCCCGGCAGGCCCACGATCCAGCCCTCGCCGTGCCGGGCCAGCACCTGCGGATGCCCGGGCCGGCAGGCGACGCCGTCCACGTGCACCACGGCGCCGAGCCGGTCGAGCGCCCGGTGCAACCCGTCGGCCGGACCGACGGACGAGGCACCGCACACCACGGTCAGCTCCGCGTCGCCGGCGCACGCGGCCACGGCGTCGGCGAACTCGTCGGCGTCGTCGTCGACCATCCGGGTGGCCGGCAGGTCCGCACCCCACGAGGTGAGCAGCGGCACCAGCATCGGGCCGATCGCGTCCCGGACCCGGCCCCACGGCGGCGGGCCGGACACGACCAGTTCGCTGCCGCTGACCAGCAGCCGCACCCGCGGCCGGGGACAGGCCGCGACCGCGTCGAGGCCCACGCTCGCCGCGAGGCCGAGCACCGGCGGCGTGACGATCGCCCCGGCCGGCAGCAGCTGCTGACCCGGCCGGGCGTACTCGCCCTGCCACCGGATGTGGCGGCGGGGACCGTCCGCGCCCCACACCCGGTCGCCGTCGCGCCCGGCGTCCTCATAGGGCACCACCCGGTCGGTTCCGGGCGGCACCGGCGCCCCGGTGGCGATCTCGACGGCGGCGCCGTCAGCGAGCGGTTCGGGCAGCACAGCGTGGCCGGCCAGGATCCGGCCGGCGACCCGCCACGGCGCCGGCCCGCGCACGGCGTAGCCGTCCATCGCCGCGTTGTCGAAGCCGGGCAGCGGCACCACCGCGGCCAGCGGCGCGGCGAGCGTCCGCCCGGCGGCCTCGGCCAACGGCACCACCTCGGCCGGGCCGGGCGTCGCCAGCGTGTACGCCAGCAGCCGGGCCGCGGCCCAGTCGAGCGATGTGGACGTGGGGTGTTCCTGCGCGGCCAGCGTCATGCCCGCATCCTGCCGACGCGTTACCGGGTGCGGCCAGGGTCGAAGTCCCCGCCCCGATTCGGGACCTTGGTCCCGCGCGATGGGGGACCACGGCCACCTGAAACTCGCCCTTTGATCGGCAAGCCTTGGGATCGTGCCAACACACCACCCCACGGGGCCCGCCACCGACCACGTCCCCGGCACCGCGCCGCTTCTCGCGGCCCGCCGATTCCTGACCCGGGAGACCGTCGGTGACCACGGCCGCACCCTGCATCAGGTGGACTCCGGCGACTGGGACGCGTTCTACCGGGACCGCTGGCGCTACGACCGGGTGGTCCGGTCCACGCACGGGGTCAACTGCACCGGCTCGTGCTCGTGGAACGTGTTCGTCAAGGACGACCTGATCACCTGGGAGCACCAGGCCACCGACTACCCGACCACCGGCCCGGACTCGCCGGACTACGAGCCGCGGGGCTGCCCGCGCGGCGCGTCCTTCTCCTGGTACGAGTACTCGCCGTCGCGGGTGCGGCACCCGTACGTGCGCGGTGTTCTGGCCGAGATGTACCGCGAGGCGCGGCAGCGCCTGAACGACCCGGTGCTCGCGTGGGCCGAGATCGTCGAGACGCCGCTGAAGGCGCAGGCGTACAAGGCGCAGCGCGGCCGCGGTGGCTTCGTCCGGTCGAGCTGGGACGAGGCGATCGAGATGATCGCGGCGGCGCACGTCTACACCACCAAGACGTACGGGCCGGACCGGGTTGTCGGCTTCTCCCCGATCCCGGCGATGTCGATGGCGTCGTTCGCCGCCGGCACCCGCTACCACGCGCTGCTCGGCGGCACGCTGCTGAGCTTCTACGACTGGTACGCGGACCTGCCGATCGCCTCCCCGCAGGTCTGGGGCGACCAGACCGACGTACCGGAGGCGGGCGACTGGTGGAACGCCACGTACCTGATGATGTGGGGCTCGAACATCCCGGTGACCCGCACCCCGGACGCGCACTTCCTGGCCGAGGCCCGCTACAAGGGCACGAAGGTGGTGGCGGTCAGCCCGGACTATGCCGACAACGTCAAGTTCGCCGACGACTGGCTCGCGCCGCACCCGGGCACCGACGGCGCGCTGGCGATGGCGATGGGCCACGTGATCCTGACCGAGTTCTTCCGCGACCGCCAGGTGCCCTATTTTCTGGACTACGCCCGGCAATACACGGATCTGCCGTTCCTGGTGACACTGGTCGACGGCAAGGCCGACCGCTTCCTCACCGCCGCGGATCTCGGGGCGCAGGACGGTGCGCACAAGACGGTCCTGATCGACGAGCGCACGGGCGAGCCGGTGGTCCCGAACGGCTCGCTGGGCTTCCGGTACGGCGAGCCGGGCCGCTGGAATCTGGACCTCGGCGACGTCGTCCCGGCCCTGGGGATCGAGTCGGACGAGACCGCCGAGGTGGAGCTGGCGCGCTTCGACGTCGGCGAGACCGAGGGCGGCTCCACCGTCCGGCGTGGCGTGCGCGTGCGGCGGATCGGCGAGCATCTGGTCACCACGGTCTTCGACCTGGTCATGGCGCAGTACGGGGTGCGGCGCGGCGACCTGCCCGGCTACGACGACGACCTCAACACACCCGCCTGGCAGGAGCGGATCACCGGGGTGCCGGCCGCGCTCGCCGCCCGGATCGGCCGCGAGTTCGCCCGCAACGCCGAGCGCAGCCGGGGCCGCTCGATGATCGTGCTGGGCGCCGGCGCGAACCAGTGGTTCCACTCCGACATGACCTACCGCGCCTTCATCGCGCTGGTGACGCTCACCGGCTGCCAGGGCGTCAACGGCGGCGGCTGGGCGCACTACGTCGGGCAGGAGAAGGCCCGCCCGGTGACCGGCCAACAGCACATGTCGTTCGCGTTCGACTGGCAGCGGCCGATGCGCCACCAGGCGAGCACCCCGTTCTGGTACCTGCACACCGACCAGTGGCGCTACGAGCGGGTGCCGGCCGATGAGCTGTCCTCGCCGCTGGGCACCGGCCGGTTCGCCGGCATGGCGTTCGCCGACACCGTCGCCGCCGCGCAGCGCATGGGCTGGACCCCGGGCCACCCGTTCTTCAACCGCAACCCGCTCGACCTGACCGACGAGGCCGCCGCGGCCGGGGTGCCGGTGGCCGACTACATCGTCGCCGGCCTGCGTGACGGCACGCTCCGGTCGGTCGCCGAGGACCCGGACGACCCGGCCGCGTTCCCGCGCTGCCTGACCCTGTGGCGGTGCAACCTGCTGGGCTCGTCCGGCAAGGGCAACGAGTACTTCATGCGCCACCTGCTCGGCGTCGAGGGCAGCGCCACCGCCGGCGAGTGCGACCCGGACCACCGGCCGCGCGACGTGGCGTGGCGCGACGAGGCCCCGACCGGCAAGCTCGACCTGCTCACCACGATCGACTTCCGGATGACCAACACCGGTCTGCACTCCGACGTCGTGCTGCCGGCGGCCACCTGGTACGAGAAGAACGACATCTCCACCACCGACATGCACCCGTTCGTGCACGCGTTCAGCCCGGCCGTGCCGCCGCCCGGCGACGCGCACACCGACTACGACGCGTTCCTCGCCCTCGCCGACAAGGTCAGCGAGCTGGCGGTGGAGCACCTCGGCGTACGCCGCGACGTGCTCGCCGTCCCGCTGCAGCACGACACCCCGGACGAGCTGGCGACGCCGAGCGGACGGGTCCGGGACTGGCGGTTCGGCGAGTGCGAGCCGGTGCCCGGCCGGACCATGCCGAAGCTGGTCGAGATCGAGCGGGACTACACCCTGATCGGTAAGAAGATGCGTACGGTCGGGCCGCTGCTCGACACCCTGGGCACCACGACCAAGGCGATCACCGTCGACGTCACGCGTGAGATCGAGTACCTGCGGCACCAGAACGGGGTGATCGACGGCCGGCCCTCGCTGGCGACCGCCGACCGGATGTGCGAGGCGATCCTCGCGCTGTCCGGCACGACCAACGGGCGGGTCGCCGCGGCCGGTTTCGCCGCGCTGGAGAAGCGGACCGGGCAGCCGTTCGCCGACCTGATCGCCGGGCACGAGGACGACCGGATCACCTACTCGGCGACCCAGGATGCGCCGCAGCCGGTGTTCACCAGCCCGGAATGGTCCGGCTCGGAGAAGGGCGGCCGGCGGTACTCGCCGTTCACGCTCAATGTGGAGCGGCTCAAGCCGTGGCACACGATCAGCGGCCGGCAGCACTTCTTCGTCGAGCACGACTGGGTGGCCGAGCTGGGCGAGCAGCTGCCGGCGTTCCGGCCGCCGCTGAACATGGCGCGGCACTTCGGCCGGCCGGGCGACGCGGTCGACGGCGGCGTGACCGTCCGGTTCCTGACCCCGCACGCGAAGTGGTCGATCCACTCGATGTACCACGACAACGAGCTGATGCTCGCGCTGTCCCGGGGCGGGCCGGTGATCTGGATGAGCATCGAGGACGCCGCCAAGATCGGCGTACGGGACAACGACTGGATCGAGGCGCACAACCGCAACGGGGTCGTGGTGGCCCGCGCCGTGGTCAGCCACCGGATGCCGGAGGGCACGGTGTTCCAGTACCACTCCCCCGAGCGCACGGTGAACGTCCCCAAGGCCGAGAAGTCCGGTAAACGAGGCGGCTACCACAACTCGATGACCCGGCTGCTGATCAAGCCGACCCACCTGGCCGGTGGGCACGCGCAGTTCACGTACGCCTTCAACTACTACGGCCCGATCGGCAGCCAGCGCGACGAGATCACCGTGATCCGCCGCCGCACCCAGGAGGTGGAGTACTGATGCGCATCCGCGCGCAGATGGCGATGGTGATGAACCTCGACAAGTGCATCGGTTGCCACACCTGCTCGGTGACCTGCAAGCAGACCTGGACCAACCGGGAGGGCACCGAGTACGTCTGGTTCAACAACGTCGAGACCAAGCCCGGCATCGGCTACCCGAAGCACTACGAGGACCAGGAGCGCTGGAAGGGCGGCTGGGTCCTGGACCGCAAGGGGCGCCTGACGCTGCGCTCGGGCGGCCGCGCGAAACGGCTCAGCCGGATCTTCGCGAACCCCGACCTGCCCTCGCTCGACGACTACTACGAGCCGGCCACCTTCGACAAGGACATCCTGGTCAACGCGCCGGCCGGGCTCACCGACACGCCGGTCAAGCGGCCCCGCTCGGCGCTGACCGGCGAGCCGATGGCCGTCACCTGGGGCGCGAACTGGGAGGACTCGCTCGGCGGACAGTCCGGCCTGGACGACCCGAACCTCACCAAGATGGCCACCAAGGTGAAGTTCGAGTTCGAGAAGACGTTCATGTTCCACCTGCCGCGCATCTGCGAGCACTGCCTCAACCCGGCCTGCGTCTCGGCCTGCCCGTCCGGCGCCATGTACAAGCGCGCCGAGGACGGCATCGTCCTGGTCGACCAGGATCGCTGTCGGGGCTGGCGGATGTGCGTGTCGGCGTGCCCGTACAAGAAGGTCTACGTCAACCACGCCACCGGCAAGGCCGAGAAGTGCACGCTCTGCTTCCCGCGGATCGAGGCCGGGCTGCCGACCATCTGCGCGGAGACCTGCGTCGGCCGCCTGCGCTATCTGGGCCTGATCCTGTACGACGAGGACGCCGTGCTGGCCGCCGCGTCGGTCGAGGACGAGCACGATCTGCTGGACGCCCAGCGCGCCGTCTTCCTCGACCCGCACGACCCGGCGGTCGAGCGCGCGGCCCGCGACGCCGGCATGCCGGACGAGTGGATCTCGGCGGCGCAACGCTCCCCGATCCGCAAGCTGATCAGCGAGTACAAGATCGCGCTGCCGCTGCACCCGGAGTACCGCACGCTGCCGATGGTCTGGTACGTGCCGCCGCTGTCCCCGGTGCTCGACGCCGCGGGGGCCGCCGGGCGCGACGACACCGACGCGGACGAGGTCTTCCACACCATCCGGGAGCTGCGCATCCCGGTCGAGTACCTGGCCGAGCTGTTCACCGCGGGCGATGTGGACGCGGTCGCCGGGGTGCTGATGAAACTGGCCGCGATGCGCTCGTACATGCGGGCCCGCACCCTGGACGGCACCGTCGCGCAGGACCTGCTCGACCGGGTCGGGATGACCGCCGAGCAGGTCGAGGCGATGTACCGGCTGCTGGCGATCGCCAAGTACGACGAGCGGTACGTGATCCCGGCCGCGCACGCCCGGGACGCCGCCATCCTCGACTCGCAGGCCGCCGGGCACGACGCCTGCCCGGTGGAGCGGGTGGGCAGCCCGTCATGAGGGCGCGACTGTTCCGGCTCGCCTCGCTGCTGCTCACCTACCCCGACGACGAGTTGCTGGCAGCGGCCCCCGAACTGCGGGCCGCCGCGGCGGAGATCGAGCCGGACGGCGTACGCGAACAGGTCGTCGCCTTTCTCGACTGGCTGCTCGCCACGCCGGCCATCGAGGTCCAGCGCGAGTACGTGCGGACCTTCGACCTGCGCCGCCGATCCGGCCTCTACCTCACCTACTACCTGCACGGCGACACCCGCAAACGCGGGATGGCACTGCTGATCCTCAAGCAGCGGTACCGCGCGCACGGGCTGCGAATCACCGGCGGCGAACTGCCCGACCTGCTGCCGGTGGTCCTCGAGTTCGCGGCCACGGCCGGACCGGGCGACGGCGAGGCGCCCCTGCGCCAGCATCGGCAGGGCCTCGAGCTGCTCCGGGCGGCGCTAGCCGAGTCGGGCACGCCGTACCGGCTGCTGCTCGACGCGGTCTGCGCGGTGCTGCCCGACCTCGGCGACGACGACCGGGCCGCCGTCGCCGCGCTCGCCGCCGACGGGCCGCCGGTGGAGACGGTCGGCCTGGAGAGCATCGGCCTCGCTCCCTATCCCACCTGCTCGGTCGTGGAGGCCGGACGATGAACATCCTGCTCTGGGTCGTGCTGCCGTACGCCTGCCTGACGGTCTTCGTGGCCGGGCACATCTGGCGGTGGCGGCACGACCAGTTCGGCTGGACCACCCACACCAGCCAGCTGCTGGAGAACCGGCTGCTGCGGCTCGGCTCGCCGCTGTTCCACCTGGGCGCCTTCGGCGTCATCGGCGGGCACGCGATGGGTCTGCTGATCCCCGCGTGGCTCACCGAGAAGGCCGGCGTCCCCGAGGGCCTCTACCACTTCGTCTCGGTGTCGGCCGGCACGGTCACCGGGGTCATGCTGGTCGCCGGGCTGGCGCTGCTCATCGCGCGCCGCTTCGTCAGCGGCCGGGTGCGCCGGGCCACCACCACGATGGACCGGATCCTGTACGTGTTCCTGGCGGCCATGGTGGTGCTGGGCATGGCCGCCACCGTCGGCAAGAACCTGCTGGGCGGCGGATACGACTACCGCGAGACGATCGCCGTCTGGTTCCGCGGCATCTTCTGGTTCCGGCCGCACACCGAGCTGATGACCGGCGCGCCGCTGGTCTACCGGCTGCACGCGATCGGCGGCTTCCTCTTCCTGGCACTGTGGCCGTTCACCCGGCTGGTGCACGTCTGGTCGGCGCCGCTGGCCTACCTGTGGCGTCCGTACGTGCTCTACCGCGCCCGCCGCGCCCCGGCGCCGACCCCGCCACCGGCCCCGGTGGCCGTCCGCGACGCCGCCCGCCACCCGGCGCCCTCCGAGCGGTCGCGATGAGGCCCGGCGACGACTGCCCGCACCGCTGGGCAGCGTCGCCGTAGCTCGCGTTCCAGCCGCTGGTGCAGGGTGATGCGGGCGGCCGGGCAGCCGTGGCATGCGCCGGCCAGGCGCACGGTCACCACGCCGTCGTGCACGTCGAGCAGCTCGATCCCGCCCCCGTGCGAACGGGCGAACTCTCCGGCTGCACCGTCGAGCAGCTTGCGCACCTCGGCGGCGAGCAGTGCGTCGAAGCCACGGTCGAGCGTCGGCGCGACCGCCCAGGCGTCGGAGCGTTCGAGCGCGGCGTGCAGGGCGGTGCGGACGCGGGGGCCGTCCACCGCCCAGCCGCGTCCGGGGCCCAGCCGGGTCAGCACCGCGGACGGCTCCACCGCGATCTCGGCGAGCGTGCCGTCGGCCAGCAGCGCCGCCAGCGGGTCCGGCACGGCGACGGCCACGCCGGTCACGGTCAGCGTGCCGGCCGGAACGATCCAGCGCAGCCGGTCCGGTTCGCCCGGACAGGCCTGGGGATGCAGCGCAACGGTCATCGGATCACCCGGTCAGCAGGCCGGTGAGGGTGTGTGCCAGCAGGGCCATGACCCAGGCGGTGAGGGTGAGATAGCCGAACGCGATCGCCGGCCACCGCCAGCCGCCGGTCTCGCGCCGCAGCACGCCGACGGTGGCCATGCACTGCAGGGCGAAGGCGAAGTACACCAGCAGCGCGGCGACCGTGGGCGGGGTGAACACCCGCTGCCCGGCGCGCGGGCCGTCCGCATAGGTCATGGCGTGCAGCGCCGCGGCCGGGTCGGCGGGATCCTGGGTGGCGGCGACCTGGCCGAGGGTCGCCACGAACGTCTCCCGGGCCGACTGGGCCGACAGGACGCCGACGTTGATGCGCCAGTCGAAGCCCAGCGGCTCGAACACCGGCTCGACGAGCCGGCCGAGGCCGGCCGCGTAGCTGTGGTCGGCGGTGTACGCGGCCACCGCGGCCGGGTCGCCGGTCGCCACGGACGCCGCGTGCAGCTCGGCGGCCGAGTGCACCGGCAGGTTCAGCAGCAGCCACAGCCCGATCGTGGTGGCCACGATGATGGTCGAGCACTTGGTCAGGAACGACTTGGCCGAGCCCCACACCGCGATCAGGACCGATCGGATCCCGGGCATCCGGTACGGCGGCATCTCCATGGAGAACGGCATCAGCGGGTCCCGCCGGTGGCCGATCTTCTTGAATGCCCAGGCCGCGAGCATCGCCGAGACCGCGCCGAGCAGGTACATGCCGAACACGACCAGTCCCTGCGTGCCGAACGGCCCGATCCGCGCGGACGGGTCGACCAGCAGCCCGATCAGCAGGGTGTAGACCGGCAGCCGCGCGGAACAGGTGATCAGTGGGGCGGCCATCATGGTGGCGAGCCGGTCCCGCGCCGACGGCAGCGTGCGGGTGGCCATGATGCCGGGGATCGCGCAGGCGAACGACGACAGCAGGGCGACGAAGGCGCGGCCCTCCAGCCCGGCGGCGGCCATCACCCGGTCCATCAGGAACGCCGCCCGCGACAGGTAGCCGACCCCTTCCAGCAGGGAGATCAGCAGGAACAGCAGCATGATCTGCGGGACGAAGGCCAGCACGCCGCCCACGCCGCCGATCAGCGCGTCGCCCAGCAGGGACGCCGCCCAGGGGTTCCCGACGTGCTCGGCGGTCAGGGCCGCGAGCCGGCCGAAGCCGGCCTCCACCGCGCCCTGCAGCGGAGCGGCCAGCGTGAACAGCGTCTGGAAGAACAGCACCATCACCGCGAAGAACACCAGGGTGCCGCACACCGGGTGGAGCAGGACGGCGTCGACCCGCCGGGTCATCCGATGCTGCTGCGGCGCGCGGTAGCCGGCGTAGCCGAGCACCGACTCGGCCCAGGCGTCCCGCTCCGCCGGATCGTCCGGTGGCGCCAGGACCGGCCTGGGCCACCGCTGCCAGCCGGCCAGCGCCTCGCCCAGCCTCGCCATCCCGTGCCGGCGGTGCCCGATCACCGGCAGCACCGGGATCCCGAGCGCCTCGGCCAGCGCGTCGACGTCCAGGCTGCCCTGGCGGCGGGCCAGCTCGTCGGTGAAGGTGACCACCAGAGCGGCCGGCAGTCCCTTGCCGAGCACCTGGCACACGAAGCCGAGCGACCGGCGCAACGTGGTCGCGTCGACCACCACCAGCAGCGCGTCGGGCCGGTCCACGCCGTCGCTCCGGCCGTCCAGGACGTCGACCAGGATCTGCTCGTCCGGGCTGACCGGGCGCAGCCCGTACGTGCCGGGCAGGTCCTCGACGACGAACCGGTCCGCACCCAGCCGGAAACCGCCGACGAAGCGGGCGACCGTCACGCCGGGATAGTTGCCGGTCCGGCCGCGCAGACCGGTCAGCGCGTTGAAGATGCTGGTCTTGCCCGCGTTCGGCGCGCCGACCAGGGCGATCCGCGCGTCCCGGCCCACGACCGTCCCGGTGCCCCCGCCGTGGCAGCCCGTGGTCACCGCTCGACCTCGACGACCCGTACGCACGCCGCCTGCGCCCGGCGCAGACACACCTCGTAGTCCTTGACCCGATAGAGCACCGGGTCACGCAGCGGCGCCCGCCGCACCACGCCCACCACGGTCCCCGCGGTGAACCCGAGATCCGCCAGCCGGGCCGCGGCCCCGGCGTCCTCCGCCACCACGGCGAGCACCCGGGCCCGGCCGCCCGGTGGCACGTCAGCGAGCGTTTCGGTCATCGACACCTCCTCAGGCAAGGGGAGGCTAACCTCGGGCCCGGCGGCGCACCCGGGCCTTTGGTCCTTACCTGAGCGGCGCCGCCCGCAAGACCCGCCATGGGTCCCGATCAGGCCGGGACCAAGGTCCCTGTCGCCCGCCGTTGCACCGATCAATCCTGGTGACGGAACACCCGACCCCTCGAACGGTGGAGAGCGACATGAGCACAACCCAGGCCCAGCCGGTGCGTACCGGGGTTCGCCCCGGCGTGATGCTCGCGCTGGCGACGATCGGCTTCGCCGTCAACTTCTGGGCCTGGGCGCTGCTCAGCCCGCTGGCCACGAAGTTCACCACCACCCTGCACCTGAGCTCGTTCCAGCAGTCGCTGCTGGTCGCGGTGCCGGTCGTGGTCGGCTCGCTCGGGCGCATCCCGATCGGCGCGCTGACCGACCGGTTCGGTGGGCGGATCATGTTCCCGCTGGTCTCGCTGGCCACCATCGTGCCGGTGCTCTACCTCGGCCTGGTCGGCCACACCTCGCTGCCGGCGATCCTGGTCGGCGGGTTCTTCCTCGGCATCGGCGGCACCGCGTTCGCGGTCGGCGTGCCGTTCGTCAACGCCTGGTTCCCGCCGGAGCGGCGCGGCTTCGCGGTCGGCATCTTCGGCATGGGCATGGGCGGCACCGCGATCAGCGCCCTGACCACGGTCAAGCTGGTCAAGGCGCACAGCATGCAGACCCCGTTCCTGATCACCGCGACCGTGCTGGCCGTCTACGCCGTCGTCGCCTGGCTGGTGCTGCGCGACGCGCCGAACCGGGTCGTGCCGTCCACCCCGCTGGCACAGCGGCTGCGCGCCACCCTCCGGCTGCCGATCACCTGGCAGGCCGCCGCCCTGTACGCGGTCGCGTTCGGCGGCTACGTCGCCTTCTCCGTCTACCTGCCGGCCTACCTGAAGAACGCGTACGGGCTGGCCCAGGCCGACGCCGCGAACCGGATGGCCGGTTTCGTGCTGCTGGCGGTCGTGATGCGCCCGATCGGCGGCTGGCTCGCCGACCGGATCGCCCCGAGCCGGGTGCTCGCCGTCACCTTCGCCCTCGTGATCACCGGCGCCGTCGTGCAGGCCTTCACCCCCGGCCTCGCCCCGGTGGGCACCGTCGCGTTCCTCGGCATGGCGGCCGCGCTGGGCACCGCCAGCGGCGCCATCTTCGCCCTGGTCGCGCAGCGGGCCCCGGCCAGCCAGGTCGGCTCGGTCACCGGCGTGGTCGGCGCGGCCGGCGGCCTCGGCGGCTTCGTCCCGCCGCTGGTGATGGGCTCCATCTACGGCAGCTACCACTCGTACGCGCTGGGCCTGGCGCTGCTCGCCGTGGTGGCCCTCGGCGCCCTGGTGCTGAACGTGCTCTCGGCGGGCCGGCGCCGCAACGCCGTCGCCGCCTGACCCGGCCATGTGCGAATACTGCGGCTGCCAGGCCGTCACCGCGATCGACGAGTTGACCCGGGAACACGACATGGTCGTCGACATGATCAGCTCGGTTCGCGCCGCCCACGCCGACGGCAACGTCAAGCGGATGGCGGACCTGGCCCGCGGTATCGCCGCGGTGCTGGTTCCGCACACCGCGGTCGAGGAGCACGGCCTCTTCCCGCTGCTGGCCGGCGACTTCCCCGGCCAGGTGGCCGCGCTCGAGGCCGAGCACCGCCGGATCGAGGCGGTGCTCGGCGCCGCGGCCGACGGCACGCCCGCCGACCCGGGCTGGCCGGACCGGCTGATCGAGGCGCTGGACCTGCTGCGCGAGCACATCCTCAAGGAGCAGGACGGCATGTTCCCGGCCGCGCTCACCAGCCTCAGCGGCAGCGACTGGGACACCGTGGACGAGGTCCGCGACAGGGTGGGCACCCTGCTCCCACCCGGCTGATCAATGGACGATTCAGCGCAGGCCGGCGACCAGGTGGCCGATCACCGCGCGGGCGTCGTCCTCGATGCCGTTGATGAACGACGACCGGCGCCGGCGCATCATCGGCAGGCCCAGCGCGTACATGCCGGGGGCGTCCACCACGCCGCCGTCGTGGCGCAGCCGGCCCTTCGCGTCGAGCACCGGCACGTCGAGCCAGCGGTAGTCGGGGCGGAAGCCGGTCGCCCAGACGATCGAGCCGATCTCGCCGCCCGCGAGGTCCAGCCGCAGGCGCGTCGACGCGGGCGGCACGGTGGGCGGGAACCGCTCGGGCGGCCCGGCCTCGGCCTCGCGGCCGCTCTCGCGGGCCCACTCGTCGAACGCGGCCAGCAGCCGGTTCATCTTCAGGTCGGCCAGCGCGCACACGTTGCGCAGGCCGCCGGAGAACAGCGCGCTCGTCTCCCGTACGGCCGCCCACCGGCCGACCAGCTCGACGCCCAGTGCGGTGAGCGCGTTGAGGTCGAGCGTCTCGCGCCCGGGGGTGCCGACCAGCTGCGGCGAGGGCAGCCGGCGGGCCCGGTCAAGGTCGTCGACCTCGTCGTGCCGCTGGTCCCACACGCCCGATTCGTGCATCCACCACAGTACGTCGCGGCCGCGGTACACGCGTGGCAGCCGTACGTGCTCGCCCACCGCGAGGATGACCGGCCGGCCGGAGCGGCGCAGCTCGGCCGCGAGCTGCACGCCGGTCGCCGAGGCGCCCACGACCAGCGCGCCGCCGTCGGGAAGCTGGGCCGGCCCGCGATAGGTCAGCGGTGTCAGCTGCGCCACGGACGAGGGGACCGCGGCGGCGAACGCGGGCACGGTCGCCAGATTGCAGGCGCCGCCGGCCAGGACCACCGACCGGCAGTGCAGCTCGCCGCGGCTGGTGCGGACGTGGTAGCCGCCGGCGGCCGGGCGTACCGAGGTGACGTCGGTGCCGGTGCGAACCGGTGCCCGGACCGCGTGGGCGAAGCGCTCGATGAACTCGACCACCTCGCCCATCGCCATGTAGCCGTCCGGGTCCGGGCCGTCGTAGTGCTGGCCCGGCAGCCGGCTCAGCCAGTTCGGGGTGAGCAGCCGCAGCGAGTCCCAGCGCTCGCGCCGCCACGAGTTGGCCACCTCGCCGCGCTCCAGAACGACGTGATCGATCGACCGCTCGGTGAGGAAACGACTGGCCGCCAGGCCGGCGTGGCCGGCGCCGACGACCACCGTGGAGACGCTCTCGATGACTCGGGCCTTTCTCAGGCGACTTCGACGGTGACGTCGGTCGGGTTGGTGAGGGCGTCGTAAACCGCCGAGCGCTTCTGCGACTGGGCCACCAGCGCCTCGATCTCCTCCTTGGAGGCGTCGGCGTCGATGGTGAAGGTCACCTTGATGTCGTTGTAGCCGTTGCGGACGTCGCTGTCGACGCCGAGGATGCCGCGGATGTCGTGGTTGCCCTCGACCGTCGCCTCGACCGAGCGCAGCTGAATGCCCCGGTTCTGGGCCACCGAGGCCACCCCCGCGGTCAGGCAGCCGGCCAGTCCGACCAGCAGGTATTCGATCGGGGTGATGCCCTGGTCCTCGGCGGCGAACACCTCGGGGTGATCGGCCGAGAACACCGTCTCGGCCCGGTGCTGCTGCTCCTGGCCGAGCCCGAAGAACTTCTGCACACTCGTGGTGCTGTGCACGCCGTTCTCCCACTTGGACGCCGCGCGCCAGGTGAACTGAGCTGCCTCGGGCGCGGCCTTGAGCGCCTCGCGCGCGTCCAGCAGTGCCTGCACGTTGACCCCGTTGTCCACCGTCGTCATGTGCCGATTCTCCCGTTCTCCTACGAACCACATCGGTAATCACGACAACGATACTGGCCTGCGCAGACGCCGGATAGCTATCATCGCCCGTATGGCGGCACCCTCGACCCTTCCGGCCGGTTCGGTCGGCAGCGTCGAGACCCGGTTCCTCGACCTGCCGGCGCCGTTGCCGCTCGACTGCGGCCGCGAGTTGCGCTCGGTCCGGGTGGCCTACGAGACGTACGGCGTCCTCTCCCCGGCGTGCGACAACGCCATCCTGGTCTGTCACGCGCTCAGCGGCGATGCCCACGCGGCCGGGTTCTCGGCGAGTACGCCGGCCGCGAGCACCCGCGACGGGTTCGCGGCGGAGCGCCGCGACGGCGCCGCCGGCAAGGCCCTGGGCTGGTGGGACGGCATGATCGGGCCGGGCAAGGCGTTCGACACCGACCGCTTCTTCGTCATCTCCACGAACCTGCTCGGCGGCTGCCGCGGCACGACCGGTCCGTCGTCGATCGACCCGGCGACCGGCCGGCCGTACGGATCGGACTTCCCGGTCGTCACGGTCGCCGACATGGTCCGCTGTGAACGGGCCTTCCTGGACGAGCTCGGCGTCGAGCGCCTCGCCGCGGTGGCCGGCGGATCGCTCGGCGGGATGCAGGCGCTGCAGTGGGCGGTGACGTACCCCGGCCAGGTCGACGCGATCGTGGTGATCGCCTCCACGCACGCGCTGCACCCGCAGGGGATGGCCTGGAACGCGATCGCCCGGGAGGCGATCACCCGGGACCCGGCCTGGCAGGGCGGCGACTACTACGGGACGGGCCGGCAGCCGGACGCCGGGATGGGCGTGGCCCGGATGGTCGGGCACATCACCTACCTGTCGGCGCCGGCGCTCGAGGAGCGGTTCGGGCGGCGGTTGCAGTCCGCCGACGACATCGGCTACACGATCGGCGAGCCGGAGTTCGAGATCGAGAGCTACCTCGACCATCAGGCCGGCTCGTTCGTCCGCCGCTTCGACGCCAACACCTACCTGCGCATGTCGCGGGCGCTGACCTACTTCGACCTGGCCCGCGAGCACGGCGACGGATCACTCGCCCGGGCACTTTCCGGAGTCTCCGCCCGTACGCTGTTGATTGCTTTCAGTTCGGATTGGTTGTATCCGCCGTCGGCCTCGATGGAGATCGAGGCGGCGTTGACCGAGACGGACAAGCCGGTCGAGTACCACCTGATCGAGGCGCCCTACGGGCACGACTGCTTCCTGCTCGAGGAAGCCCGTCAGACCCCGATCGTCCAACGATTCCTGAGCGAAAGCCGGTCATGACGGAATTCATCGAGCAGGCCCACGAGTTCGGCTTCGAGACCCGGCAGTTGCACGCCGGCCAGCGGCCGGACCCGAACACCGGCGCCCGCGCCGTGCCGATCTTCCAGACCACCAGCTACGTGTTCGAGGACCCGGAGTCGGCGGCCGCCTACTTCAACCTGCAGGAGTACGGCAACACGTACTCCCGGATCATGAATCCGACCGTGGCCGTGTTCGAGGAACGGGTGGCGAACCTGGAGGGCGGCTCCGGCGCGGTCGCCTTCGCCAGCGGGATCGCGGCCCAGGCGGCCGCCCTGTTCACCCTGCTCGAACCGGGCGACCACGTGGTCGCGTCGGCGGCGCTCTACGGCGGCACCGTCAACCAGTTCAAGCACCTGCTGCGCAAGATGAACGTCGAGCTCACCTGGGTCGACCCGGACGACGCCGACGCCTGGCGCAAGGCGGTGGGCGCGAACACGAAGGCGTTCTTCGCCGAGACGATCGGCAACCCGGGCGGCAACGTGCTGGACATCGAGACGGTCGCGGGCATCGCGCACGAACACCGGTTGCCGCTGATCGTGGACAACACCTTCGCGACCCCGTACCTGTGCCGGCCGATCGAGTGGGGCGCCGACATCGTGGTGCACTCGGCGACCAAGTTCCTCGGCGGGCACGGCACCAGCATCGGCGGCGTGGTGACCGAGGCCGGCACCTTCGACTGGTCGAACGGGCGTTTCCCGGTGGTCGCCGACCCCTCCCCCGCCTACCACGGCCTGCAGTTCCACGAGACCTTCGGAACGTACGGCTATCTGATGAAGCTGCGCGCCGAGACGCTGCGCGACCTCGGCGGTGCGCTGTCGCCGTTCAACGCGTTCCTGTTCCTGCAGGGGATGGAGACGCTGTCGCTGCGGATGGAGCGGCACGTCGCGAACGCCCAGCAGGTGGCGGCGTTCCTGGAGGCGCACCCGTTGGCGTCCCGGGTCAGCTATCCGGGCCTGCCGTCGAGCGGGTACCGGCCGCTGGTGGACAAGTACCTTCCGCTCGGCGCGGGCGCGGTGTTCTCCTTCGACTGCGCCGGGGGCCGGGACGGCGGCCAGGACCTGATCCGCAACGTCACGCTCTGGTCCCACCTGGCCAACGTCGGCGACGCCAAGAGCCTGATCATCCACCCGGCCAGCACCACCCACCGCCAGCTGAGCGACGAGGAACTGCAGGCGGCCGGCGTCGGGCCGGGCACCGTACGGCTGTCGGTCGGCACCGAGTCGGTGCAGGATCTGATCTGGGACCTGGAGCAGGCGCTGGGAAAGGTGGCGGCGGGATGATCTCGCAGTACCAGGACGTGACGGACATCCAGCGGGTGCTGCACAGCGCGAAGACCATCGCGATCGTCGGCCTCTCGAACAACCCGCTGCGGGCGAGCTACTTCGTCGGCTATTACCTGCAGCGGCACGGCTATCGGGTGATCCCGGTCAACCCGAGGGAGAGCGAGATCCTCGGCGAGACCAGCTACCCGAGCCTGCGCGACGTGCCTTCGCACGTCGACGTGGTGAATGTCTTCCGGGCCCCGAGCGCGCTGCCGGCCATCGCCGAGGACGCGGTGGCGGTCAAGGCGAGCACCCTGTGGTGCCAGTTCGGCGTGATCAACGAGGAGGGCGCCCGGATCGCGGCGGACGCCGGCCTCACCGTGATCGTGGACCGCTGCCTGAAGGTCGAGCACGCCCGGTACGTCGGCCGGATGCACTGGCTCGGCTTCAACACCCAGCGCATCACCTCGGTCCGCGCCGGCCTCCAGTAGGGCGGGTCAGGCGTTGACCTCGTCGCGCCAGGCGAGCCACTCCCGCAACTCGGCGAGGTCGTAGTCGGGGCCGCCCGCCTCCGCGGTGAACAGCGTGACACCGGCAGCCAACAGGGCCGGGCCGCTGTCGGACGGCTTGCCGAACACCGCCGCCGACACCTCGATCTCGGCGGGGTCGCGGCCGACCTCGGCGCAGTGCCGCCGGAGGATTTCGGTCTTGCGAGCGATCGTCTCGGCGTCGCCGAAGCTGTGCCAGATGTCGGCATGCTTGGCGACCAGGCGCAGCGTCTTCTTCTCGCCACCACCGCCGATGAGCACAGGGATCTTGCGGGTCGGCGCCGGGTTCAGCTTGCCGAGCCGCGCCTCGATCCGGGGCAACGCCTCGGCGAGGTCGTCGAGCCGGCTGCCCGGCGTCCCGAACTCGTACCCGTACTCCCGGTAGTCCCGCTCGGCCCAGCCGGAGCCGATGCCGAGGATCAGCCGGCCGTCGCCGATCCGGTCGACGGTGCGCGCCATGTCGGCGAGCAGGTCGGGGTTGCGGTAGCTGTTGCAGGTGACCAGCGCGCCGATCTCCACCCGGGAGGTCTGCTCGGCCCAGGCGGCGAGCATCGTCCAGCACTCGTAGTGCAGGCCGTCCGGGTCGCCCGAGAGCGGGAAGAAGTGGTCCCAGTTGAACAGGATGTCCGTGCCGAGGTCCTCGGCCTCGGCGACGGCACGACGGATGTCGCCGTAGTCGGCGTGCTGCGGCTGGAGTTGGACACCGACGCGGACGGGCCTGGAAGTCATGATCACAGCTTAGGCCGCATTTCGAGGGAGCGATTTAAATCGACGCGCATCTATGGCACTCTGGCGTCATGGCACTGTCCCGACGTTCGATCCTGGCCCTGTGCGCGGGCCTCGGCGGCACCGTCGTCCTCGCCACGCTCGCCATGTCGCCGGCCGCCGCGCTCTCGGCCGGCGGATGTACGGCGACCGCGCACATCGATTCGCAGTGGGGCAGCGGCACCGGTGGCGGCCAGATCGTCACCGCCACCGTCACCAACACCTCCGCGACGACCACCACCAAGTGGACCGTGACCTGGACCCTCGGGGCCGGCCAGCAGGTCGTGTCCGGGTGGAACGCCGCGGTGAGCGCCTCGGGCAGCTCGGCGACCGCGGTCAACGCGGCGTACAACGGGAGCCTGGCGCCGGGCGGCTCGACCACGTTCGGGATGCAGCTCGCCGGCACCGGCCCGGCTCCGGTGCTCGGCTGCGACAACGGCGCGACGCCGCCGGCCAGCTCCCCGCCACCGTCCAGCTCCCCGCCGCCGGGCGGACCGGACGTCACCGTCGGGCCGGGCGACAGCCAGCGCAGCATCACCCTGGTGGTCGGGCAGACGCTCGGCGTCTCGCTCGGCGCCGAATACCGCACGCCGGCCATCGTCGGGGCCGCCCTGACCCAGGTCTCGGCGAGCGGCGGCTATCCGAGCGGGCAACCGCTCGACGCCCGCTATCGAGCCGTGGCGGCCGGGCAGGCCGATCTCAGGACGCAGTCGGACGCGCCGTGCCTGCACACCACGCCGCCGTGCACGATCCCGGTCAGCCTCTGGACCGTGCACGTCACCGTCGTCGCGGCCACCGGGCAGACCGTCACCGTCTCCACCGCCGACAACGAGTCGACCGTACGCCTGCACGTGGGCGACACGCTCGTGGTCAGCCTCGCCGTCAACTACCTGCCACCTACGCTGTCCGGCACCGGTGTCCTGGTGCTGCGCGACACGACCGGCGGCTACCCCACCGGCCAGCCCCTCGTGACCCGCTACCTCGCGGCCGCGGCCGGCACGGTCAAGGTGTCCACGCGTACCGACATCGCCTGCAACCACGAGCCGACGCCCTGCCCGTCACCGCAGATCCCGTGGACGGTCACCGCCGACGTCACCGCCTGACGCGCCGGCCGCCGAGCCGGCTCAGGTAGCCGGGAGCAGCCCGCGATCGGTCAGGAAGGCGCGGAACTCATCGTCCTGATCCGGGGTCAGGGGCTCTCGGGGGACGTCGAAAGTCGCCGTGTGCGGGTTGTCGCTCTGGTAGAGCAGGTAGCGGTCCGGGTACTCGACCGCCCGGTGTACCTGGGCCCAGGTCCAGTGCACGGAACCGAGCCGATTGCCCGACCGCAGCCCGTCGTCGTCGATCGCCCATCGGCGGGGTTCGCGGTTGGCGTCCGCCGCGACGAGGCGGCGGGTGACTGCCGTGTTTGCCAGCAAGCAGCAGCCGAGCACGCCCACGAGCTGGCCGAGCAAGTTGGCACCCGAGCCGCCCCCGAGAACCAGGGCGACGCCGATCGCGACGGTCGCGCCGCCCGGCCAGTACGAGCGCGGCCACCGACGGCCCGCGGCGGGCGGACCGGGCGGCCGGGCAGAGCTGAACTCGAGGAGCACGTCAGGCACCCACGGGCCGGGAGTAGAAGGTGATGCCGTGCCGGGCGACGAGCTCGCGCACGGCCGCGTCGTCGGCCTCGGTCAGCGGCCGGCGCGGGATGTCGATCGTGCGCCGGTCCGCCGGGTCTTTCAACACGAAGACGTACGCGTGGGAGAGCGCCATCATCGTCCGGAAGGCCGGCCAGGCCACGGTCACCGAGTTGTCGGCGTGCGCGATCTCGACACCCTCGTCGCTGATCACCCAGCGCCGGGGCTCCATCGCGGTGGCCGGCATGACGAACCGGCCACGGCCGCGCTGCCGGGCGGCGACCGCGATCCCCACGCCGAGCAGCAGGCCGCCGACGCCGCAGGTCGCGGCCTGCGGGGCGTCGTCGACCACCGCCGCGACCGCGATCGCGGCCCCGGCCAGGCCGAGCACTGCCGCGATCAGGTAGCTCGGGATCGGTGACGCGCTCCGCTCGGCCGGCGACGCAAACCCGGCGAAGTGGTCCGGCCCCCGGGTGTAGGTGAACTCGATCCGCACCCGGGCATCCTAGATCTGTTACGGACGTTACTTCTGCCAGCCGATGGTCTCCGGCAACGGGGAGCCGAAGATGGTCGCGCCGATGTTGGCCAGGCCCTTGGACACCCGTAGATCGATGGACCGCTGAAGAGCGGGATCAGGCCGTACTGCGCCAGTCCCTCGCGTTCCAGCTCGTTGGCCCGGGCGATCTGCCGGTCGGGGTCGGCGATCTCGGCGGCTGCCTTGATCTTCCGGTCCAGCTCGGGAGTGCCCGTACCGGTGATGTTCTCGTTGTTCGTGCTGCCGAAGAAGCCGTCGAGCGACCGCGCGCCGAACGGGTCGAGGGACCGGTTGCCGGCGAAGAACAGGTCGAACTTGCGGCCGCTGACGACGGAGTCGAAGTCGTTCTCCGAGACGGTTCTGATGTCGACCTTGACGCCGAGCCGTTTGAGCTGCGCGGCGAACGCGGTCGCGGTCGCCTTCTCGAGCGGGACGCTGCCGGTCAGGGTGTAGCTCAGCGCCAGCTTCTTGCCGTCCTTGGCGCGGATGCCGTCGCTGCCGGTCACCCAGCCGGCCGCGTCGAGCTCCTTCCTGGCCGCCGCCGGGTCGGCCGTGAGCACGTCGGCGACGTTGTCGTGGTAGCCCTTCTGGAAGGAGTAGAAGATCGCGGAGCCGGGCAGCGGCTCGCGGTAGTCCAGGCCCTGCAGGTTGATCGCGGCGATCTGCTCGCGGTCGATGCCTTCCAGGATCGCCTTGCGTACGGCGAGGTCGCCGAGCAGCGGTGCCTTGGCGTTGAGGAGCAGGATGTACTCGAACGGGCTGCCGCCCCGGCGGATCTCGGTGTTGGCCACGCCGGAGATCTGCTTCAGGCCGTCGGCGTCCCCGGTCCCGATGTAGTCGAGCTCGCCGTTGCGGAACGCGTTGATGGCGGCCTGTGTGTCCAGGCCGATGATGATCCGCTTGTCCAGCTTGCCCTTCCGGCCCCACCACTTCGGATTGCGCTCGAAGGTGACCCCGCCGGTCGCGGCGTCGTACTTCGTCACGGTGTACGGTCCGGCGCCCCACTGCGGCTGGACCTTCTTGAGGTACGCCGTGTTGAACGTCTTCGCGTCCGCGGCCGCCTCGGGGTTCAGCAGGGTGGTGAACAGCGCCGACCACCAGGCGTCGACGCCGGTGAACTCGATGACGGCCTGCTTGTCGTTCACCCCGGCGTGCACCGAGGAGATCCGGGCGTACGGAATGGTGTCGCCGGCGTAGTAGTCCTTGTTCGTACCGTTGTTGGCCTTCCAGGTCGCCTCGACCGCCCGGTAGTCGATCGGGGTGCCGTCGTTGAAGGTGGCCTTCGGGTTGATGGTGATCGTGACCCGCTGGTTGCCGCCCACCACCTCGGTCTTCACATCGCTGAAGTAGTCGGGGTTGTACAGCACCTCGCCGGTCGGCGAGTAGGTGATCGTGTCCGCGTTGTACCAGAACCACAGCCGGTTGGCGGCCAGGTTCGCGTCCGCCTGGAACGGGTTTCCCTGCTCGATCACCTGCCCGGCGAGGCGGAGCGTGCCGCCGTCCCGGACGTTCTCGTACGGCTGCGGGTTGTAGTCGGTGGTGGCCGACGCCGCGCCGGTGGTGGGCGTGTAGGGCGTCTTCTCCGCCGACGTGCCGCAGCCGGCCGGCAGGGCGGTGAGCAGGAGGACGGCGGCCGCCGCACCCAGTCGCTTCATGATGGTCTTCCTTCCGATCGGATCCGGTCAGGCGGCGTGGCAGGCGGCCAGGGCGCCACCCGAGGCCGGTTCGAGGCGCGGTCTCGTCCCGGCGCAGAGCTCCCGCACCGGCGCGTCGAGGGTGGGGCGTAGCGGGCATCGGTCGGCGAAGACACAGCCCGGCGGAAGGTCGGCCGCGCTGGGCTGCTCGCCGTGCAGCACGATCCGCGCGCGCGAGCGTTCGCGTTCCGGATCCGGGACCGGGACCGCCGAGAGCAGCGCCTGCGTGTACGGGTGCCGGGGTCGCGCGAACAGTTCCTCGGCGGCGCCGAGCTCGACGATCTGGCCCAGGTACATCACCGCGATCCGGTCGGCGATGTGGCGTACCACGGCCAGGTCGTGCGCGACCACCAGGTAGGCCAGGCCGAGCTGTGCCTTCAGGCGAGCCAGCAGGTTCAGGATGCCGGCCTGCACGGACACGTCGAGCGCGGAGACCGGCTCGTCGAGCACGAGCAGCCGGGGCCGGGTGGCGAGCGCCCGGGCGATCGTCAGCCGCTGCCGCTGCCCGCCGGAGAAGGCGGCCGGGAACCGGTCGAGGACGCCGGGCGGCAGCCCCACCAGGTCGAGCAGCTCGAAGACGCGGTCCCGGGTGGGGCCGGCGGCCCATCCGGCGGCGCGCAGCGGCTCGGCGAGCAGTTCGAAGACCGGCAGCCGCGGGTCCAGGGCGCCCTGCGGGTCCTGCATGACGATCTGCACGGACTGGCGCAGCCGGCGCCGTTGCGGCGCCGGAAGCGGGCCGGCCACGTCGGTACCGAGGACCTCCACCGAGCCCGCCTCCGGCGCCTGCAGCCGCAGGATCTCCATCAGCGTCGTGGTCTTGCCGCTGCCGGACTCGCCGACCAGGCAGAAGGTCTCGCCCGCCCGGACCTCGAAGCTCACGTCGCGGACCGCGTGCAGGGTCCCGACCCGGCGCCGCGGGAACGAGCCGCTCGTGATCGGGTAGGTGCGGGAGAGGCCGTCCAGCCGCAGGACCGGCCCGGCGGGCGTGGCCACGGCGGGCGGCGGCTCCGCGGCCGCGGGGAAGACGTCACCGGGCCGGCGCCCGGCAACCGCCGCGGCGTGCAGGCACGCCACCTCGTGCCGCGTCCGGAGCTCGGCCAGCACGGGCTCCCTCGCCCGGCAGTCGTCGCGGGCCAGCGGGCAGCGTGGCGCGAACGGGCAGCCGGCCGGCCGGTCGGTCGGCGAGGGCGGCTCGCCCTCGATCGGAACCAGCGGCAGCCGCCGGGTGGCCTCGGGCGACGGCACCGAGCCGAGCAGGCCCAGGGTGTACGGCATCGCCGGGGACGCGAACAACTCGCGCACCCCGGCGCGCTCGACGACGCGACCGGCGTACATGACGGCGACCTCGTCGGCATGGCCGGCCACGACGCCCAGGTCGTGGGTGATGAGCAGGACCCCGGCGCCGGTCTCGGCCTTCGCCGTCGCCAGCACCTCGAGGATCTGCGCCTGCACGGTCACGTCCAGGGCGGTGGTCGGCTCGTCGGCGATGATGAGGTCGGGATCGTTGGCGATGGCCAGCGCGATGACCACCCGCTGGCGCATGCCGCCGGAGAACTGGTGCGGGAAGTCCCGGGCGCGTCGCCGCGGCTGCGGGATGCCCACCAGGTCGAGCAGCTCGATCGCCCGTTCCCAGGCCGTCCGCTTCGGCAGCCGGGTGTGCACGCGGACCGCGTCGGCGACCTGGCGGCCGACCGAGAAGATCGGGGTGAGCGCGGAGAGCGGGTCCTGGAAGATCATCCCGATCCGTTTGCCGCGGACCGCCGACATGCGCCGGTCGTCGAGGGCGAGCAGGTTCTGCCCGTCGAGCAGGACCTCGCCGCGCGCCCGGGCGTCCGGCGGGAGCAGGCCCATGACGCTCGTGGCGGTGGCGGACTTGCCCGAGCCCGACTCGCCCACCAGGGCGAGTGTGCGGCCGGCGAACAGGTCGAGGTCGACGCCGCGGACGGCCTCGACCGGGCCCTGCTCGGACGGGAACGTGACGGTCAGGTCGCGTACCGAAAGGATCTGCTTGGTCATCCCCGGCCGCCGGCGTTCGACGTGGGGTCGAGCGCGTCGCGCAGGCCGTCACCGATCAGCGTGAGCGAGACGGTCAGCAGGACCAGCAGCCCGGCCGGGACGGCGAACAGCCAGGGCGCCGAGCTGATCGTCGCGGAGCCGTCGGCCAGCAGCGAGCCCAGCGAGACGTCGGGCGTCTTGACGCCGAAGCCGAGGAAGCTCAGCGAGGTCTCGAGCACCACCGTGCTCACCACGCCGAGCATGAGGTTGACGATGAGCAGGGCGCCGAGGTGCGGGATGAGGTGACGGGTCACGATCCGGGCGCGGCCGACCCCCATGAACTCGGCCAGCCGGACGTAGTCGCGTTCGCGCAGCGACGTGGAGACCGACCAGATGACGCGGGCGGGCAGCACCACGGTGACGAAGGTCAGCAGCAGGATCAGGACGCGCCAGTCGCCGCTCACCCGGTTGGACACCAGGGCGAGGATCAGGAACGACGGGACGACCAGCAGGAAGTGGAGCACGGCGAGCGTCCACCGCTCGACCCGGCCGCCCAGATAGGCGGCGCCCGCGCCGACGATCGCCGAGACGACCGTGGTCAGCACCGAGACGCTCAGCGCGATCACCAGCGACCGCTGCAGGCCGTGCACGGATTGGGCGAGGACGTCGTTGCCACCCTGGTTGGTGCCGAACCAGTGGCCGGCGCCGGGCGGCTGGGTCAGGGCCAGGAAGTCCTGCTCGGACCAGTCCCGGGGGGTCAGGTACCGGCCGAGCACGGCGTATCCCACCAGCAGCAGGAAGATCATCACGCCGGCCAGGGCCGAGCGGTTGCGGGCGAACCGCCGGGCGTACAGGCGGGAGCGCCCCAGGCGCAGCGGAGCCGGCGGGGCGTCGGACGGCGAGGTGTGCGGAAGCGTCGCGGTCAACTCAGCTCGCTCGCACCCGCGGGTCGAGGGCGACCGTGGCGATGTCCGACAGGATCGCGCCGATCGCCGTCAGGACGGCGCCGAAGGCGGCCACGGCGACCACGCCGTCCACGTTGTTCTGCCCGATGGTCTTGGTGAAGTAGCGGCCCATCCCCTCCCAGCCGAAGATCGTCTCGGTGATGATCGCGCCGGTGAACACCCACGGGATGTAGAAGGCGACCGCGGCAGCGGTCGGGATCAGCGAGGCCCGCAGGGCGTGCCGCCGGATGGCCTGGTTCCGCGTCAGCCCGGTCGCCCGGGCGGTGCGGACGAAGTCGGCGTTGAGCGTGTCGAGCAGCAGCGCCCGCTGGGTCAGGTGCCAGCCGACGTACCCGGTCACGATGAGACTGAGCGTCGGCAGGACGAGGTGGTCGGCGCGGTCCAGGACGGTCGGCCATCCGCCGGTCACGCCGGGAGTGCCGGCGCCGGCGACATGCAGCACCGTCCGTCCGGCGAGCTGGTTGAGCCAGATCGCGCACAGCACGAGCACGAGCGCGCTGACCGCGGTCGGGATGTTGTACAGCACCACCGACACCGCCTGACTGAGCCGGTCGACCGCGCGGTACTGCCGGGCGGCGGTGTAGACGCCCAGCGCGACGCCGAGGACGACCGACACCACCGTGCCCAGCAGGATCAGTTCGCCGCTCACCAGCACGCGCTCGGGGATCTCGGAGTTGACCGGCACCCCGGTCGGCGAGTGGCCCCAGTCGAAGCGCAGCGTGACGTCGGCGAACCAGTACCACCAGCGGTGGACCACCGACCACTGCGGTGACAGGCCGTACGGGGCGAGGGCGTGGGCGATCTGCTCGTCGGTGCGCACCGGGCGCAGCTCACGGTAGTTCGACCGTGGATCGAGGAACCAACTGGCCAGGAAGAAGGTCGCGTTGGTCGCCACCACGATCATCGCCAACCACCCGATCGTCTTGCGGGCCACATAGCGAACCACTGCCACCCTCTTCACGTGTTTCCTACATCACCCATAGATTATGGGGGCTGCATCGAAGGCGATCCACAATAGATTGCCTACGAAGGTTACATTACGGACTAAGTCGGGCGTATCAGGTAGAGATACGCTCCAGCTGACCACCCCACCCACGGCCAAGGAGATGTCACCGTGAGCGTGACCGACGAACTGCTCCAGAACGCCGAGCGCTACGCCGCCTCGTTCGACCGGGGCGACCTGCCGCTGCCACCGGCCAAGCACGTCGCCGTCCTCGCCTGCATGGATGCGCGGCTCAACCCGTACGGGCTGCTCGGGCTCGCCGAGGGCGACGCGCACGTCATCCGCAACGCCGGCGGGGTCGTCACCGCCGACGCGCTGCGCAGCCTGGCGATCAGCCAGCGACTGCTCGGCACCACCGAGATCATCCTGATCCACCACACCGGGTGCGGCATGCTGACTTTCACCGACGACGGTTTCAAGGCGAGCATCCAGGCCGAGGTCGGCATCAAGCCGTCCTGGGCCGCCGAGGCGTTCGCCGACCTCGAGGAGGACGTACGCCAGTCGCTCCGGCGGGTGCTCGACGACCCGTTCATCCCGGTGAAGGACTCGGTACGCGGCTTCGTCTACGAGGTCGAGACCGGCCGGCTGCGCGAGGTCCCACCCTCACCCGGAGCGTGAACGCGGGCTCATCCCCCGATCGCCCGGCGGTAGAGGGAGACCAGCTCGCTGCCGTACACCGGCGAATAGCTGATCCAGTCGTCGTCGTAGTCGTCGCCACCGCCACCGCGGCCGCCCACCTCGCCGATGACCTGACCGGTGTGCCGGACGGCGTCGTAGTGCGCGATCCACGGGCTGCCCGAGACGCCGTCGAAGTAGCCGCCGCACACCATGCTCATCTGCCGGTAGCCGGCCAGCCGGGTGGTCGGCACGGTGCAGATGATGGCCCGGCGGCCCGGGTTGTGCCGGCTCTCCGGGTAGCCGATCACCGTGACCGTGTTGCGGTAGCTCGGCGTGGTGCGGAGGGTGAGCGCCCTCGTGACGTCCTCGACCCGGCGGTGGTCGGCGTCGGCGCCGAGCCGGGCGAACGCGAAGTCCAGGTCGGTGACCGCGGCGGTCGGCGGCCTGGGCCGGTATCGCGCGTCGAGGACGAACCGCTGCACCGGATAGAACCCGTACGGCTGATGGGTGGCATCCTTGCCGTACGCGTAGGCCGGCACGAAGATCCGGTGCGTCGTGGAGCGTTGCCACTCGTACGCGCAATGTCCCGCGGTCAGCACCAGATCGTGGGCCGGGCTGTGCACGACGCTGCCGGTGCAGCTGGTGTTCCCGTTCGGCGACGCCACGAAGAACGTACCCACCTGCGGGATCCCGGCGAAGTACCGGCCCTGCGGTATACCGGGCGGCGGCGGGCGGAGGGCACTGCGGTGCGCCGCCTCCGGCCCCTTCGCGATCGGCGCCGCGGCGTCGAGACGAGCGGCCGTCCAGTACGCGGCGTCCGCGGTGACGGCCGCCGAGCCGGCCGGCCGGGGCTCGGCCGCCGACGCGGGATCGCCGCACACGACGGCCGACACCCCGAGCAGAATGCACGGGAGACTGCGAAGCCAGCGGCCCATGAACCGACCGTACGATCGCCGTCGCCGGCCGTACGCGGCATTTCGACGAAGAGCGAACCAGCGACCGACAATCGGTAACATCGATGATCAACGATGCCGACTTCACGTTCCTGTGAGTGCGTTGTGAAAAGGGCGCGCGACGGCGTGCTCTCATCCCACTGTCATTTTCGGCGACGCATGGTTGACCCGAAGATGCCCTCGACCCGGTGGGAGAAGACAGCCCGATGTCGCTGACCGGTATACCGCTGATCGCCTGCGCGGTCCTCGCCACGGCCGCCGCGCTGGCGGCCACGATTCTGATCTGGAATCGTTGGCGGCGGCTGCGGTTGGTGCTGCGCCCGGCCGGGGTGCTGCTCACCGAGGCGCTGCTGGTGGTGTCCGTGGGGCTGATGGTCAACCGGTCGGAGGAGTTCTACCCCGACTGGGCGGCGCTGATGCAGTCGAACAACTCCGCCGGCACCACGTACGCGGTGCATCCGGGCGGGCTCGACGGGTGGCTGCGCGGCCAGTCCGGCGACCTCGCCGACCAGGGCTCCGCCTTCCCCTGGCAGCCGGCCGACTGGACCAGCTGGCATCTGGCCGGCGCGCCGCTGGTGTTCACGCCCGCCGGCTATCTGAAGCACACCGGCTGGCGGTATCCGACGTTGCTGGTCCTGGACGACGGCAAGAACGGCTGGACTCCCGACGGCGAGACCGCGGCCGCCCGCAGCGCCGACACCGCGGCCGGGCCGGCGGTCGTGGTGTTCGCCCGGACCACCCCGGCGACCAGCATCGAGACGCTCACCACCGCCATGCCGGCCGCGCTCGCCCACGACCTGCGGGTCACCGACCGGCGCTGGGCGCTGGTCGCGCCGGCCGCGGACACCGGCCTCGCCGACAAGATCGTCGCCGCGGCGCCGGGGCGCTATCCGGCGCTCGCCCTGGTTCAGGCGAAACCCGCCACCGGCAAGAAGCCGGCCACCAAGCCGGCCAGCAAACCGAAGACCGCGGCAAAGCTGAAGACCGTGACGAAGCCGAAGAGGGTGGCGAAGCCGAAGACCGCGGCGAAGGGCGGCAAGCCCCGGACCACCGTGGCGGGGCTGCCGGCCGGCATCACCACCACGACGATCGTCGAGACCGCCCTCACCAGCACCGGCCCGGCCGTGCCGCCCGCCGAGACCGCGCTCGCCTCGGCCCTCGACTGGGCCTGCGGTCAGACTCCTCCCCCGCTGGCCGCCTCGACGCCCGCGGCCACGTCGCTGCCGGTCTACCACCCCCACCACGGCGCCAAGCACCCGTCGCCGGGCAGCTCCGGCGCGGTCCCGCCCGGCGGGGGCGTCTCGAAGCCCCGGGGAGGACAACGTGTCGCCCGATAGCCTCGCCGTCGAGCTGATCGCCCTGGTTGCGACCGTGGTCGCCGCCGTCGCGCTGAGCGTCTTCTGGTCCGCCATGCGCCACTGGCTGCGCGCCGTGGTCATCGCCGCCTGCCTGCTCGCCGTGACCGCGACCACCCTCGTCTGGGTCAACCGGCAGGTCGACAGCTACCCGACCTGGGCCAGCCTGTTCGGCTCGCCGGCCGACGCGGCCGCGCCGGCCGCACCGGCGAAGACCGCGAGCGCGAAAACCGCGGGGCAGATCGTCAAGTTCACCGTGGCCGGCCGGACCAGCGGCATCACCGTTCCGATGTGGGCCTACCTGCCGCCCGGGTACGGGGCGTCGCCGACCACCCGGTACCCGGTCATCGAGGCGCTGCACGGCTATCCCAGCTCACCCGTACAGTGGCTCAAGGGTTTCGGGGTGGCCGCCGTGCTCGATCGTGAGATCGACGCCGGGCGGATGGCGCCCACGGTCGTGCTGTTCCCCTACCAGACGCCCCAGCCGATGGTCGACACCGAGTGCGCGAACCTGGTCGGCGGCCCGCAGGCGGAGACGTTCCTGACCGCCGACGTGCCCGCGTTCGCCCGGACCCATCTGGCCGTCCGCACCGACGCCGCGGCCTGGGGCCTGATCGGCTACTCGGCCGGCGGCTACTGCGCGACCGACCTCGCCCTGCGCCACCCCACCGAGTACGCCGCCGCCGCCAGCCTGTCCGGCTACACCACGCCGGGCATCGTGATCGGCGACAACCTCGAGCACACCGCTTACGACGACGTGTGGCGGCTCAAGCATCTGCCCATCCCGGCCGTCTCGCTGTACCTGACCTGCGCGAAGACCGACCGGGGAGCGATGCGCGCCGCCGAGGAGCTGGCCAAGGCCGCACACGCGCCGCTGTCGGTCACCCTCGCCTACATCGCCGGCGGCGGGCACAACTCGGGGACCTGGCACGCGATGGAGGCGCCGGCCTTCGACTGGCTGTCGAACTCGCTGGGCCGGCCCACCACCGTGCCGGCCGTCTCGCCCACGCCGTCGACGCCCCTGCCCCCGAAGGGCACCCTGCTGGCCGGCAGCCCGGCGGCCACCGGCAAACCGGCTAGGTGACCGCGGGCAGCCGGACGGTGACCACGGCGCCGCCCAGCGGCGGGCCGTTGTGCAGGTCGGCGGTGCCGGCGTGGGCGGTCACCACCGCCCGGACGATGGACAGGCCCAGCCCGGCGCCGGTGCTCGGGGTCCGCGACGGGCCACCGCGGACGAACCGCTCGAACGCCGAGTCGAGCAGGTCCGGCGGGATGCCCGGCCCGTCGTCGGCCCACTCGATCCGGGCGACCATCGGCTCCCGGACCACCGTCACGCGGGCCGTGCCGGCGCCGGCCGCCGCGCTGTTCGCGGCCAGATTGGTCAGCACCTGACGCAGCCGGTCGGCGTCCGCCTCGACGATCACCGGATCGCCCCGCACGTCGATCCGCAGACCGGTGACCCGCCCGAGCACGCCGGCCTCGGCCTTGACCAGGTCGGTCAGGTCGACCGGCTCGCGGTGCACCACCAGCGAGCCGTCCCGCTCCCGGGCCAGCAGCAGCAGGTCCTCGGCCAGCCGGCTCAGCCTCGCCACCTGACCCTGCGCGGCCAGCAGCGACTGGCGTACCTCCTCGGGGTTGTCGAGCGCGGCCAGCGCGAGGTCGATCTCCCCGCGCAACACGGCGATCGGGGTGCGCAGCTCGTGGCTCGCGTCGTCGACGAACGCCCGCTCGCGGTCGAAGGCGACCGAGAGCCGGGCGAGCATGCCGTTCAGGGTGGCCGACAGCCGGGCGATCTCGTCGTCGCCCGGCACCACCGGCAGCCGCCGCTCGGAGTCGAGCGTCGAGATGGCCGCGGCCTGCCGGGTCAGCGCGTCGACCGGCCGCAGCGCCGCGCGCAGCAGCAGCCAGCACAGCATGGCCAGCGCCGCGATCATCAGCGGCGCCGCCACCAGGAGCACGTTCAGCTGCTGGTCGCCGGCGCGCTCGATGCCGGCCGAGGGCAACGCGACGGTCAGCACCCACCCGGAGCGGTCGACCGGGCGCGACAGCAGGCGTACCCGCAACGGTTCGTCGTCGGCGCCCAGCGGCAGGGTCGTGCTGGTCGCGGACGTGCGCCGGACCGCACGGACCTGCGCCGGGGTGAGCAGCGTCCGGCCCCTGATCGAGTCGGCGGTGGCCAGCGGGGTCCCGTCCGAGTCGTACAGCTGGGCCATCGGATCGCTCTTCACCGCATTAAGATCATCTGCGCGTACGCTGGCCACCAGGTCATCGCTGCGCGCGGTCAGGTCGGCGTCGACGGCCTTGCCCAGCTGCCGGTGCAGCGCCACGTAGAGCAGCGCCAGCGACAGCAGCAGGACCACCGAGGTGCCGGCCCCGAACAACAGGACCAGCCGGGTCCGAATCGAGGCCGGGCTGAGCCGCACCGTCACCTCCGCCGTTTTCACGATCCTCTCATCCTCACCGGTCCACGATGGCGGCATGACCACGGCTCACCCTCGCCTCGGCGCGGCACGTCCGCCTGCCGTCCCCGGCCCGTCCGGCTGGGACCAGCACCCCGGGGTACGCACCGGACGCCGGCTGCGGCCGGGTGAGCGCGCCGGTGACCTGCTCTGCCGGGCCGGCGGTTCGTGGACCTACCTGATCGTGCTCACCGTCGCCGTCCTGGCCGGCGCGGCCGTGGTGTCGCTCCAGAACCGTAGCGCCGGCCCGGCGATCTGGCTGGCGGCCGGGCTCGCCGCCGTCGCGGCGCTCGAGGTGCCGGCCGTCCTGCTCGCCGCCCGCCGGTCCGAACGGCTCGCCCGGGAGCTGGCCCTCTACCAGCTCGACCAGGGCCGGCGGGCGGCCGCCGTCGCCGAGGACCTGCGCGCCGAGATGCAGCGGCTGCGCGACGACGTCGCCCGGCTGGCCGCGCACGCGGACATCGCCGGCTACCCGGCGCGTCGGCCTTGAGTCGCCCGGCCTACCTATTCTTTGCTCATGCGTTTGTTGGTCGTCGAGGACGATCCGGCGATGTCGAGCATGCTCTGCCGCGGCCTGCGCCGCGCGGGCTACGCCGTGGACAGCGTCGACAACGGCACCGACGCCGTGTGGACCATCTCCGAGTCCGACTACGACCTCGTGGTGCTGGACGCGATGATTCCCGGGCCGGACGGGTTCGAGGTCTGCCGCCGGATCCGCGCGAACGAGCGCTGGGTGCCGGTGCTGATGCTCACCGCCCGGGACGGCACGACCGACAAGATCCGCGGCCTGGACGCCGGGGCCGACGACTACCTGACCAAGCCGTTCGCCTTCGATGAGCTGCTGGCCCGGGTCCGGGCGCTGGTCCGGCGGGAGCCGCGGCAACGGCCCGCGGTGCTGCGGGTGAGCGACCTGGTCCTGGACCCCGCCGAGCGGAAGGTGCGCCGGGGCGACACCCCGATCGCCCTGTCGGCCAAGGAATTCGCGCTGCTGCACGAGCTGATGCGGCGAGCCGGCGAGACGCTGAGCCGCGGCTACCTGATCGAGCACGTCTGGGATTTCGCCTATGACGGCGGCTCGAACGTCGTGGACGTGTACGTCCGCTATCTGCGCGGCAAGGTCGACCGGCCCTTCGACCGGGACACCATCCGCACGGTCCGCGGCGCCGGCTACCGCCTCGACCCGGAAGCCTGATCCGGATTGATCTTCGCAGTGCTGTGCGCCGTCTGCTACGGCGTGGCGACCGCGCTGCAGGCCCGGGCGGCGGTCGCCGGACCGCTGATCGGTCTGCTGCGCCGGTGGCCGTTCGTGCTCGGTCTGCTGCTGGACGTCGCCGGTTTCGGCGCGCAACTGGTCGCGCTGCGCGTCCGGCCGCTGTTCGTCGTGCAGGCGGCCCAGGCCGGCAACCTGGCCGTGACGGCCGTCGCCTGCGTGCCGCTGCTCGGCGTCCGCCTGGCGCCCCGGCACTGGGCCGCGGTGCTCGCCGTCAGCGCCGGGCTCGCCGTGCTCGGCGCGTCCAGCGGCCGGGAGGGCACCACCGAGGCCGGCCCGACCACCCGGCTGGTCCTGCTCGGCGCCGCGCTCGTGCTGGGCGCGACCGCCCTGATCGCCGCCCGGCTCGCCCCGCCGGCCGGCCCGATCGTGCAGGGCGTGGTGGCCGGCCTCGGGTTCGGGCTGACCGCGCTGGCCGTACGCAGCCTGCCGAGCTTCGCGCCCGGAGATCTGCTGCGCGACCCGGCCGCCTACGCCGCGGTGATCAGCGGCGGCTGCGCCTTCGTCTCGTTCGCGGCCGGCCTGCAGCGCGGGCAGGTCGCCACCGTCGCCGCCCTGACCATCCTCGGCGAGACGGCCCTGCCGGCCGCGGTCGGCATCGCCCTGTGGGGTGACCAGACCCGCCCCGGCTGGGCCGTCCCGGCGGTGCTCGGCTTCGTCGTCGCGCTGGCGGGGGCGTTGGCGCTGTCCCGCTTCGCCGAGCCCGTCTCGCCGACCGGCCCCGAGTCAGCGCCCCCGGGCCCGGTCAACGCCGGTCAGTGACTCCACGGGACCACGGCCGTCAGAGCCTCCG
This sequence comes from Actinoplanes sp. KI2, assembly GCF_025630775.1. Taxonomy (GTDB): domain Bacteria; phylum Actinomycetota; class Actinomycetes; order Mycobacteriales; family Micromonosporaceae; genus Actinoplanes. The sequence goes on along the minus strand of NZ_JAOSZE010000042.1, from coordinate 12,187 downwards.
GGCCGTCCGCCGGATTCAGCGCCGCAGGACACCGTCAACGCCGGTCAGTGACTCCACGGGACCACGGCCGTCAGCGCCTCCGGGCTGTCCGCCGGATACAGCGCCCACCGGCGGGCCCGGCGCGCCCGCGCCAGGAACGCGCCGACCCGGTTCGGCTTGACCGACTGGTACCAGACCGCGCCGGACTCGGTGTCCTCCAGAAATCCGTGGTACTCCTCGGCGGGACGCGGGCTGAAGCCCTTCGTCTCGCCGGCGTCGGGCGATTCGGGAAACGCCGTCACCACGGCGCCGGGCGCGACCGTCGAGCGCACCACGCCGAGGTCACCGCTCTCCGGGACCACCAGCCAGCGGCGCGCCAGCCCGTCGGTGGTCTCCAGCATCGCGACCTCGGCACGCCGGCCGGTGGCCAGGGCGGCGACCCGGCCCCAGAAGTCCTCGTCGGCCATCGGGAGGCCGGACGGCTGCGCCCCGACCGGAACGGGGCGCGCGGCCGCCGGCAACGGCACCGCCGAGGGCCGCGGCGCGATGTCCCGGATTCGGAAGATCACACCCGAGGCAGCCACCCGCTCGCGGACCTGCGTCCGAATCTGCCAGACGGCGATCAGCAGGAACGTCAGCCCGATCAGCCGGGCCCCGATCTGCGCGGCGTCCCAGGCCAGCCAGGACGCGAACTGCTCCGCCTGGCTCGAGGTGTCGTGCCCGAAGGTCAAGGGGGTCTGCGCCGGGGTGCCGGCCGGATTGTTGGCGCGAATCATGAAGGACGTGAAGAGCCCGAGGTACCAGGCCCCGACGGTCCAGTGCCAGAGCGCTGGCGAGTTCGCCTCGCCGACCGAGTCGAGCAGCGCCCGGGTGCGCCGCCGCCAGATGAAGAACCCGATCAGGTAGCCGAAGCCCAGCATCAGGTAGAGAGCGCTGATCGCGTCGCCGTTGTCCAGGATCCACGCCACCAGCGCGGACACCCCGTCGGCCCCGCCGGTGAGCAGGTAGGCACGCACCGCCAGGTCGCTGACCAGCAGCAGTATGCCCAGCCCGGCGGCGCAACCAGCCGCCACCATCAGGGCGAAGGTCTGGATTTCCCACTCGTGCGGCGGCTTCGCCACCGGGGGCGCGTCCGCGGGGTTGATCTCACTCACGGCCGCAGATTGTTGCACCCGGCGACGCGCAGCGCTGCCCTCTTTTTCAGGCCGGACGCTGCTTGCCGACGATGGCCAGCAGCGCGGCGTGGGTCGGCTCGTCGGCGGCCGCGACGAGGCCGCCCGAGCCGCGGTGCAGGGGCTGACCGTCGAGGCCGGTGACGACGCAGCCGGCTGAGCGGCAGAGCGCGATCCCCGCCGCGAAGTGAACGCTCTCGGCGAGGTGTCCATCCGTGACGTAGGCGGCTCGCCGGCCGGCCGCGACCCACGCCACGGCCAGCGTGGTGGAGACGACGCGCGGCCGGAACCGCTCGATGAAGTCCCCGTCGGCGAGCATCCGGGCGGCCAGGAAACTGTCCTGGTTCGGAAACGGTGGATCCAGGTTGACGTCGACCAGGTTCGACTCGCCGGACGGGGCGAGCAGTTCGTCGGTGCCGCCGTGGCGGCGGTACGCGGCGGTCCCGTCGGTCCAGAACACCTCGCCGGCGAACGGGTCCGCCGACGCGGCCGCGGTGACCTCGGTTCCCGCCCGCAGCGCCACGTTGACCGACGCGAGCATGGTGTTCGCGGCGAAGTTCAGCGTTCCGCACAGCGGATCGACCAGCCACGTCCGGCCGTTGCCGACACCGCCCGCACGCCCGCTCTCCTCCCCCACCACGACGTCGTCCGGCCGCCCTGCCCGCAGGACGCCGAGAACCGCCTTCTCCGCCTCGACGTCGGCGACCGTCGCAAAGTCGCCGCCGCCCTTCTCGAAGCGGGTGAGCGAGGACCCGAAGTGCGCGCGGACGACCGCGGCGCCGGCTTCCGCGGCCTCGATGGCCAGCGCGTGGTCAGTGATCGACACGCCGGGAACCCGGGATCGGCGCCGCGGCGGGGCGGCGGGTGAGCACCGCCGCGAGTGCCAGGGCGGTCGCCGCGATCGCGCTCAGGAACAGGATCAGCACGTACGGGTCGACGATCTCGATGCGGCTCTCGCTGATGTGCTGGCCGGGCAGGGCCGCCGGGGTGATGTCCGGGATGAGGCGGTCCGGGCCGAAGCGCGCCAGCAGCAGCACGGCCACGAAGACCAGCACCATGGTCCCCGCCGTGGCGAGCAACCCGGCGAGCAGGCTGCCCTCGGTGGTGCCGGAGCCGCCGGCGTTGGCCAGGACGGCCGTGGCGGCGGCGACCGCGGTGACCGCGAGCGCCCAGCCCACCGAGGCCGGGATCGGCGGTGCCACCAGTACGACGACCAGCCACAACACGGTCGCGCCCAGGGCACTGCCGGCCCCGGTGACCAGCACCCGCCTGGTCGCCGCCGACCGCCGCGCGCTCGCCGCGGTCAGTCCGATCAGGAAGCTGCCCGTCACCGCGCCGAGCGCGAGCAGCCCGGCGCCGGCATCCGCCGCCTCCAGTGTCGCGGGGTGGGCGTGAGCGAGGGCGACCGCGGCCAGGGCGACTGCCGTCAGGTAGCCGGCGCCGCGCAGCAGCCTGGCGACGACGCCGTCGCCGGTCGGGCCGAACATCCCGGATCGCCGCGCCTGCCAGCACACCGCGGCCAGCACGGAGGCCATCACGGAGAGGATCCAGGCCAGCGGCGGGTAGTCCACCGAAGCGGTCCAGGCCAGCAGCGCCCCGAGGGTGCCCAGCACCGCGAGCAGGTGCAGCAAACCGCGGAGCGGGCGCGACGCGCGCAGGCACCCCCAGGCGAAGCTCCACCGCTCCGCCGGCTCGTCGATGGCGGCCAGTTCGGCCTGCATCGCCCGGGCCCAGTCGCGGCGACCGGCGGGCAGGACCCGGGCGGCGGCGGACAACAGCCGGGCGGGCCGGTCCCGGTCGAGCGTGGTCACCATGCCTCCCGCAGGTGCGGGCGGACGGCCGGGCGGGCCGGTGCGGGCCGGGCGGCGACCTCGGCCGCCCAGCGGACGCCCTCGTCGGTCAGCCGGTACAGGTGCCGCGGCGGGCGGCCGGGCGCGGGATCCGCCTCCCAGGTCGCGTCGAGCAGACCACGGTCGCACAGCCGGATGAGGATCGGGTACAGCGAGCCGGCCTTGAGGCCGACCTGCCGCCCGAGCTCGTAGCCATACCGCCACTCGGCCGGGTCGCCGGCCAGCGCGTCGAGGACCAGAACGGTTTGCGCCGAGGGGCGCCTGGGTCGAACCATGCGGGAACTCTATATAGGTAGACAACCAGCGGCAAGCCCCCGGCAACGGCGATGGCCCGCCGCGCCCCGGGAGGGGTGCGACGGGCCATCGGCCGTTCGGGCTACTCGGTGCCGCGGACCTCGATCTCGTCGGCCATCGTCCAGACGTCGCTGCCGTCCAGCTCGACCCGCACGTACCGCGCGGTCGCGTCCAACCCGATCGCCTTGTACGCCTTGACCTGGTCCTTATCCGACACGAACGGCCGGTAGATGTACGACACCCGGTCCCAGGTCTTGCCATCCACCGACGTGAAGTACGAGACACTCGGCGGCAACACCACGAAGTCCGACTTCGCCTGCAGCCACGAAGAATCGATCTCCGTGATCCGCCGCGCCGAACCCAGGTCCACCGTCTGCGAGTACACACTCACCCCGGTCCGGCCCTGCCACGCCGCACGGTCACCGACCACGCCATGCACACCGTCGGTCAACGCACCAGCCTTGTCCGGCATCGACTCGTCCGCCCGCACACTCACCGTGTACCCACAACCGGACTCACCAGCCGCCGCACCACACCGCGCATAGTTCACCGGCGCCGCCGGCGCAGCATCCAGGCCGACCTCGGCCGGCGCACTGACCGCCGAAGCCACCCCGTTCGCGTCCACCGACCGCACCTCGTACCGGTACGAACGGCCCGACTCCAGCTGCCAGTCCATGAACACCGGCCACGTACCGATCTTCGCCACCAGCTCACCATCACGGAACACCTGATAGCCAACCGCCTGCGGAACATCCGCCCACGACAACCGCACCGTCTGCGCATCCACCGCCTCAGCCGTCAAACCGGCGGGCACCGGCAGGGTCGCCGGGTCGGTGCCGCGGACCTCGATCTCGTCGGCCATCGTCCAGACGTCGCTGCCGTCCAGCTCGACCCGCACGTACCGCGCGGTCGCGTCCAACCCGATCGCCTTGTACGCCTTGACCTGGTCCTTATCCGACACGAACGGCCGGTAGATGTACGACACCCGGTCCCAGGTCTTGCCATCCACCGACGTGAAGTACGAGACACTCGGCGGCAACACCACGAAGTCCGACTTCGCCTGCAGCCACGAAGAATCGATCTCCGTGATCCGCCGCGCCGAACCCAGGTCCACCGTCTGCGAGTACACACTCACCCCGGTCCGGCCCTGCCACGCCGCACGGTCACCGACCACGCCATGCACACCGTCGGTCAACGCACCAGCCTTGTCCGGCATCGACTCGTCCGCCCGCACACTCACCGTGTACCCACAACCGGACTCACCAGCCGCCGCACCACACCGCGCATAGTTCACCGGCGCCGCCGGCGCAGCATCCAGGCCGACCTCGGCCGGCGCACTGACCGCCGAAGCCACCCCGTTCGCGTCCACCGACCGCACCTCGTACCGGTACGAACGGCCCGACTCCAGCTGCCAGTCCATGAACACCGGCCACGTACCGATCTTCGCCACCAGCTCACCATCACGGAACACCTGATAGCCAACCGCCTGCGGAACATCCGCCCACGACAACCGCACCGTCTGCGCATCCACCGCCTCAGCCGTCAAACCGGCGGGCACCGGCACGACCACGGTCCAGCCGACCGTGGTGCTGGTGGTGCGGGCGGCCGCGTCGGTGACCACGATCGTGGCCGTGGCGGTGCCCGCGCCGGTGGGCACGCCGCTGATCTCACCGGTCGCGGCGGCGATGGACAGGCCGGCCGGGAGGCCGGTGGCCGTCCAGGTGTACGGCGCGGTGCCGCCGGTCGCCTCCGGAAGAAGCGAGACCGGCGAGCCGGCGGTGGCGCGCTGCGCGCCCGGCTCGTTCAGGGTGAGCGCGGGCGGCACGGCCGCGGCCACCTTCACGGTGAACTCGCACCACGACGACCACGAGGTGGCGTCGTTGCCCTGGCCGGCCCGGACCCGCCACTTGTAGGCGTTGTCGCCGGCCAGCTGCTTGGCCGGGACGTCGACGGCGGCCGTCGTGCCCGGCTTCACCGGGTCGCTGGTCGCGCTGCCGATCGGCGCGGTGCCGTCCACCGCCCACCACTCGAACGTGGCCGCGACGGTCGGCGTGCTACCACCGGTGTAGGTGGCCCGCAGCTGCGGGGTGGTGGTGTCTACGGACGGCCGGTCGGCGCCGGTGGCGCACTCGGTGGCCGGCGCGGTGGACCGGTCGGTCAGCCGCGGGCCCGGCACGTAGGTGACCGCCAGGACGGCGGCGTTGTCGAACCGCACCGGAAGGAACCGGTCGTTCTCGTCGGTCGCGCGCACGCCCAGGGCCAGGGGGCCACCGCTGGTGGCCGCCGCCTGGACGGCCGCGGTGGCGTCCAGGGCCACGGAACCGGCCGGGCACAGCAGGAAGCGACCCGCGTCGACCGTCGCCGAACCCTGCCGCTGACCCCACGCCGGCTGGCCGGCCCAGGTGGTGGCCGCGGTGACCGCCCCGGTCACCGCGTACAGGTCCACCTTGCGGGGCTTGCAGAGGGCCGTACCCGGCTTGGTCAGGTTCAGCGCGGCGGCGGTCACCCGGCGGCCGGCGAACGGGGCCGCGGTGGTGTCGGTGGTGAAGTACGACCGGTAGGTGCCGCCGAGCACGCCGGTGCCGACCAGCGCGGCGGTGGCCGAGTTCCAGTACGACGTGTCGGGCTGCTTCGAGTTGACCTTCGTCCACGCGCCGCGGGCCGCGCTGAACCCCGGCACGATCGAGATCGGGAAGACCGCGCGCGCGTCGTTCAGCATCGTCCGGCTGGGGGTCAGCACCAGCGACGTGGCGGTCGCCGTCGCCGGCACCGCGACCTCGTCGGAGGGTGCCTGCGGCTGCTCGTCGGACGCCGCCTCGGCGTTGGCGTCCCACATCCGCGGGGCGGTGCCGGTGAAGCGCGAGGCGCCGTCGGCGGTGCCCACGACGGAGAGGTTGCCCGCCTTGTCCACCTTGAGGGCCAGCCCGCTCCCGGTCACGGCGTAGGCCAGCTTGTCCAGCTTGGTGTTGGCCGCCGCCTTGCGGGTCTTGACCACCAGCGTCTGGGTGTAACCGTCGACGTCGGCCTGCAGGCGCAGGTCCACGCCGGGCAGCACCTCGGAGTAGGTGGCGGTGTCGCCGGCCAGTCGCGGCCTGGGCAGCGTGCCCACCGGCGAGCCCAGCGCGATGCGGTCCTTGCCGTCGGCCAGCTCCACGAGCGGACGGGTGCCGCCGCCGGAGAACGCCACGTCGATCGCCGCGGCCCTGGGCGCGACCATGCCGTCCGAGCGCAGCTGCAGCGTGGTGTCCACCGACACCCACTGGCCGGCGCGCTTGACCCGCACCGGGCGGTACCGGTGCTCCCAGAGCACCGAACCGTCGGGGTTGGCCCATGCCTCGTCGGTCTCGGTGGTCAGCCCGGTGATCTTCACCCGCTGGCCGGCCGACCCGGCGGCGGCCAACGCCGCGGCCTCGGTGGGCTGCTCCAGCTGCTGGCTCGTCGCCGGGGCGGCGGCCTGAGCCGACGCCGCGAACGGCAGTGGCGCCGCCACTGCTGCCAGGCCGACCGCGAACACCGCGGTCAACGACCGGCCGGGGGCGCTGTGGCGCCACCGTTCCGGCTTCGCTACCGATGTCAAAGTGCGAGCACGCACGCAAACCTCCGACCGTTTCCTCGCTCCTGAACGAACAGGAGGTTGGAAGGTAGCCGGGCCCGCCCATCCATCTGCAAGGACGCAAAGTACAGGCCGGCCGACGGTGCGTGACGGTTTCAAGTCGGTGGCTTTGATATCCGTCGATGCCATCCGTCACCACTGTGATCATTGGGGCGACTGGGATCGCGGCGGAGCCGGCGGTTCGCCGATGCGATCACCGGCTTCACCAGGAAATACGCCTTTCGGACAGGCCCGGAGCCGACAATATGCCGCACCGTGAGGTCGAAGTCACGCCAAGTTTCCCTACAGTGGCATCCGTCGATCGGCGGCCTCGCAATCCGAGCCGAACGGACGATGGCTGCCGCCCCCCGAACGGCTCTGGCCTGCGAAAACCGCTGAAGCGGCCACCCTTCGTGTCGATGGAAGCGACGATGCGTACCAGTGCCTTCGCCGCCGCCGCGGCCGTCCTCCTCACGCTGACGATGTCGGCGTGCGGCGACCATGCCACCAGCAAGGCGGCCGCCAGCCAGGCCCCGGCCGTCGCCGACCCGAACAGCAACCCGCCCCCGGGGAAGACACAGTTCGGGGCGGCCTGCGCCACGTTCCCCACCGACCCGGCAAACCCGGGCAGCTTCGAGTCGATGGCCAAGCGGCCGGTCGCCGCCGCGGTCGCCGCCAACCCCGCGATGTCCTCGCTGGCCGACGCGGCGAAGCGGGCCGGCCTGACGAACGCCCTGAACGCCGCGCCGGGCATCACCGTCTTCGCCCCGGCGAACGTCGCCTTCAGCAAGCTGCCCAAGGACGACCTGCGCAAGCTCCTGGCGGACAAGAAGGGCCTGGCCGGCATCCTGAACTACCACGTGGTGCCGGGCAAGGTCACGCCCGACCACCTCGCCGGCCAGCACAAGACCCGCCAGGGCGGCACCATCTCCGTGACCCGGCAGGGCGCCAAGTACAAGGTCAACGGCCGGTCGACGGTGGTGTGCGGCAACGTGCAGACCGCGAACGCCACCATCTACCTCATCGACACCCTGCTCACTCCGCCGCGCTGACCCACCGGCGCAGGCGTAACCGCCGCAGTCCGGTCATCGCTGTCTAAGAGCCTGGTAAATAACCGGTTCAGGGTGCGCGGAGTGGTGGCGGGCGAACAGCCTTCGCGCCGACGCCCACGCGCCGGGCCAGAGCGGCGATCTGGTCGTCCGACAGACCCGCGGTGCCCTCCACCGGCTGCGCGTCGAAAAGTGCTGCGTTGAACGCCAGCACCCGCTCGGGGGCGCCGCGGCCGGCCCGACGACCAGTGCCCCGCCTGCCGTGGCACCCGCGGGCACCGCCGCCGCGTCCTGGGTGCCGCCGGAGTCCCGTCCTCCCAGCGCGACGGCCACGATGGCGACCACCAGGCCGAGGATGACGACCACGCCACCGGACTACAGTCGAGTGGCCGCGTCCTCCACATCACTGGACTTTCGCCTCTGCCCGGTCCGGCTCGCTCACGCAACACTGGACTCTGAGGCTCTGCGGCAGCGCCGTCGCGTCTCGCGCGGGATCGAAGTCTCCGACGTGCCAGGCCCACTCCGCAGGCGGTCTGGAGGTCGTCATGTCTACGAAGAGGCGGACCCGTTGGGGACGTCTCACCGGTTTCGCCGCCTTGCTGCTGACGTTGATTCTGCCCGCAACAGCCTGTTCGGCCCGGGACACGTCGCCCGGTCCGACCGGCCCCACCAGCGCTTCGCCCGCATCCCCGCCGCCGACGCCGTCGGTGACGCGATCGCCGAGCGCCGGCGGCGGCCAAGGCGGTGGCGGCGCCACCGCCACCGGCACCGCCACCACGCAGCTGGCCGGCTTCATCAGCCAAGCGCGCGTCCTGGACTCACGGCTGCGACGAGCGGCGACGCTCATCAACGGCGGTGTCCACAAGGACGTCATCGTCCTCGCTCCGGCGACCGTCGCCGCCGTCGACGACATCAACCCTCGCACTCTCGTCCCGCACATTCCCAGCGGTATGTCACCCTCGCTGCAGCGCGCGGTGATGCTGGTCTACAGCGACGTGGTGTCACGACGGCTGGCCATGAGGCGTGTCACCGAGTACGCGGAATATGCACCGCTGCCGCGCGAGGGCACGATGGCGACCGAACTCGTCGCCAGTTTGGGCAACGGCGCTCCGGCGGCACGGCGCTTCAACGGCGACCTGGCCGCGCTGCGCCACCAGGCCGCCACGTCCGCGCCCGTCCGTGTTGCCCCGCGCAGCTCCCGGAGTACGGCCGAGGTTCTGCTCCGGACGTTGTACATCGACATGCTCAACGGCGGCTGCGACAGCAGCGGCGGCGGCGTGCTCACCACTCTCCCGCCGATCGTGTGGACGCACGCGGGAGGCTTCGATGGCACCATCAACGGCATTTCCTTCAAGGCGGACTACTCCGCCAGCACCGGCTGGAAGGTGATGATCAACGCCTGCTGAACGGAGCCCGAGGCTGCGGAACGTCTTAGAGCCTGGTAAATAGCCGGTTCTGGGTTGCCGGACAGGCGTGATCATCGATGCATCCGGTTCAGGTCCGGCGTGTCGAGCCGCCCACAAAGGGGGCCTTCGAGTACGAGCACTGGTGACGATACCTCTGCCCTGTACCCGAAGGCCCACCGTGGAGTATCCACGTCCTGACCGGGCGGGGTGCACCGGCGGTCCCCGACGCCGCCGCTCATCTGCCCACCCAGCGTCCGCGCACCTACCCCTCGGACATCATCGACGCCGAATTGCAGCTGTTCGCCCCACTGATACCGGTCGGCGGCACCCGACCCAGTGTCGGCGGCCAGCCGGTGACATACCCACGCCGTGACGTTGTGGATGCGATCCGCTACGTGACCCGCACCGGCTGCCAGTGGGACGCGCTGCCCGTCGACTTCCCACCCGCCTCGCTGGTCAAGCACTACTTCAGCGTGTGGACCCGGGACGGCACCCTGACCCGCCTACACAACATCCTGCGCGAACAGGTCCGCCAGATCGAGGGCCGCACCCCGGACCCGACCGCGGCGCTGATCGACTCCCAGTCGATACGCGCGGCCGAGACCGTCACCCGCACCAGCCGCGGACTCGACGCCGGTAAACGGGTCAACGGCCGTAAACGGCACATCGTCACCGACACCTGCGGATGGCTGCTGGCCGTACTGGTCACCGGCGCCCACATGCAAGACCGCGACGCCGGACACGTGCTGGCCTGGATCATCTGCACCGTGTTCCCCACGATCCGGCTGCTCTGGGCCGACAGCGGCTACGCCGGCACCAAGCCGCCGGACGAGTCATCCCGCAACCACTCCGCGCACCCCGAACCGGTTACTTACCAGGCTCTAAGAAAAAACCAAGAAAGCCGCTACACTGCGCGGCCATGAGCGCTGCACCCGCATTCATGAGCCCCCTCGACCAGGCATTGACGCTGCTGGCGGAGGGCCGGGTCGCAGACGCAGAGGAGCGGATGAAGCAAGCCCTGCGCCAGGCCACCGAGCTGCACGGCGAGCACACCGCCGGATGGGCGGCCGCGCAGTCCGACATGGGCAACGTGTTGCTGCGGGCCGACCAGCCGGCGTGGGCGGCCGAGTGCTTCCGGGCGGCGGTGTCGGTGCCGGTGCCGCCGGGCGCGGACCCGCAGCGCCGCCTCGGCTACCAGCTCAACCTGGGGATCGCGCTCGCGCTCTGCGGGCGGCTCGAGGAGGGTGCGGAGGCGCTGCGGGAGTCGCGGGCCGGCCGGGCCGCTTTCTTCGGCCGCAAGCACGTCGGGTACGCGACCGGCCTGGAGCCGCTCGCCGACGTGCTGCTGCGCCTGGGCGACCACGCGGGCGCGCTCGAGGCGATCGACGAGGCGGTCTGGATCTTCAAGCGCGCCGGGCACGAGCGGGCCGCCAGCTCGGTGGCGCTACGCGGCGTGATCATGGTGGCGAACGGGCACACCGGGCCGCTCTTCCCGGCCCTCAAGGATCTCCCCGACCCGCTCGTCGAGCGGGTCGGCACGTTCGTCGCCGCCCGGATCCAGCGGGACATCGATCCGGCCGCCGCGTACCGCATGATCGGCCAGCTCGCCGGCGCGCTGGCCGATCGCCTCGGGCCGGACCATCCGGCCACGATCGAGGCCCTCCGCAGCCTGGCCACCGAGGCCGCCGACCGCGGCCAGCACGCCCATCGCATCGCGGCGCTGGAGCAGATCCTCGCCTCCTACGACCGCCAGGACCGCGCGGAGGACGGGCTTGCCGCGGCTACCGACGTCGCCGAAGCGCTCAGCGACGCCCGCGAAACCGACAAATGCCTGCTTGCGTACGAGGAGGTGGCCGACCGAGCCCGGCGGACCGGCCGCGTCGACCGGCTCAGCCAGGCGCTGTTCGACTGGGGGCTGGCCCTGCGGAACGCCGGTCGGCCGGAGGACGCCGTCGAGCGGTTCGGCGAGGCCGTGGTGGCCGCCCGTGGCGGCGACGACCGGGAGCTGCGGGGGCAGGTCATCGCCGCGTACGGGATAGCCCTCCAGCACCTGGGACGAGCGGCCGAGGCTCGCGAGGCGCTCGAGGAGGGCCTGTCCGTCCTCGACCCGACCGATGCGGCCGCCCAGCCGGCGCGCGGCCACCTGGTCGCGCTCCTCGACGGCCGGGACTGCGGCTGCACCGCGTTGCAGGCCGCCGTCGAGGAGGCGTTCCGCGAGTTCGTGGTGTCCCGCGTGCCGGCCGACCTGCTGGCCCGGTTCGGCGTACGGGTGGTCGGCAACAACTTCGTGGTCGACGTCGAGTTCCAGCGGGAGCCGGGCGACGAGGAGCTGGCCAAGTTCAACGAGGTCGTCCGGGCCGCCCACGCCGAGTTCAGCCGCCAGATCGCCGGCTAGAGCGGCACCGCGGCGGCGGCCTCCGTCCGCTCGTGGAAGACCAGCGCGCCGTCCGCGCAGTCGACCACCGTCACCTGACCGGGGCGCAGGTCGCCGACCAGGATGCGCTCGGCCAGCACGTCCTCGACCTCGCGCTGGATGACGCGGCGCAGCGGCCGGGCGCCCAGCGACGGGTCGAAGCCCAGCGCGGCGAGGCGCCGGCGGGCCGCGCCGGTGACCTCGACGCCCATCTCCCGATCGCGCAGCCGCAGGTCGACGCGGGCCAGCAGCACGTCGACAATGGCCAGCACGTCGGCCTCGGTCAGCCGGGGGAACACGACGGTGTCGTCGATGCGGTTGAGGAACTCCGGGCGGAAGTGCTGCTTCAGCGCGTCGTGCACCTTGGCCGCCATCCGCTCCGGCGCGCCGCCGTCGGCCTGGAAGCCCAGCGAGACCGCCTGGGAGATGTCG
>NZ_JAOSZE010000041.1 GCF_025630775.1 Actinoplanes sp. KI2 | reverse complement strand
AGCAACAAAAAGTTGCCAAAGGAATCCAAGCCGGATCAAACCGGCCAGGGTAAAACATTCTTGGCACTGGCTTTACAAGCACCCTGTTGAGTTCTCAAAGAACAACCGCACCCGGGGTAATCCCACCCCCGGAGCACTCGCTCAACTTTACTCTCGCTCTATCGCCTCGTCAAATTCCGGAATTTCCCGGAATTGCCAAGCAAAAAAGCTCAAGTCCCGCGAAACGACCCCGCGAACCATACATGATGATCCACCGAGCGATTTCTTGGGGTTTCCGTCAGGACGGCCGTTGCGGTGACCCCGAAGGGCCGCTCGCGCTCGCCCGTCTCCCTGGCGGCTCGGAAAACATTACAGGCCGCACGCCCAAGAACCAAATCGGCCCGCTGCGAGTCGGATCACAGCGGGCCGATCAAGAAAAACGCCAGGTCAGCGCTCTAGTTCCACGCCGGCGAAGGACTTCTTGCCGCGTCGCAGCACCAGGAATCGGTCCTGCAGCAGCGCCGACGCCGGCGGCACGGCCTCACCGTCGGTGATCCGCTCGTTGTTCAGGTAGGCGCCGCCCTCGGCGATCGTTCGCCGGGCCTCGTTCGCGCTCGCCACGAGACCGGTCTCCTTCAACAGGGCCGCCACGGTCGGCAGCTCACCCCGTACGGCAAGCAAGCCTGCCTCGGCCAACGCGGAGCGCAACGTGGCCGCCGAGAGTGAGTCCAGCGAACCTCGCCCGAAGAGAGCCTGGCTCGCCGTGATCGCCTGCTGCGCCTCCTCGGCGCCGTGCACCAGCGTGGTGATCTCCTCGGCCAGCGCCCGCTGGGCGAGCCGGGCCTGCGGCCGCTCGGCCGTCGCCTTCTCCAGCTCCTCCAGCTCCTCGCGCGGCTTGAAGCTGAAGTAGCGCAGGTACTGTGCGACGTCACGGTCGTCCGAGTTGATCCAGAACTGGTAGAACGCGTACGGCGAGGTCATCGCCGGGTCGAGCCAGACCGCGCCGCCCTCGCTCTTGCCGAACTTGGTGCCGTCGGCCTTGAGCACCAGCGGGGTGACGAACGCGTGCACCGGGCCGGCCCCGCGGCGCCGCACGAAGTCGACGCCGGCGGTGATGTTGCCCCACTGGTCGGAACCGCCGAACTGCAGCGCGCAGCCGTGGCGTACGTGCAGCTGGTAGAAGTCGTTCGACTGGAGCAGCTGGTAGCTGAACTCGGTGAAGCTGATCCCGGTCTCGAGCCGGTTGCGCACCACGTCGCGGGCCAGCATCTTGTTCACCGGGAAATGCTTGCCGACGTCCCGGAGGAACTCGATCACCGAGGTCGGGCCGGTCCAGTCCAGGTTGTTGACCAGCTCGGCGCCGTTGCTTCCGTCGTAGGTGACGAACGGGGAAAGCTGGTCGCGAATGCGCGACACCCACCCCTCGATCACCTCCGGCGGATTCAGGCTCCGCTCGCTCGACTCGCGCGGATCACCGATCTGGCCCGTGGCGCCACCGACCAGCAGCAGGGGCTTGTGGCCCGCCAGCTGGAGCCGGCGAGCGGTCATCACCTGCATGAGGTGCCCGACATGCAGCGAGGCGGCGGTGGGGTCGAAACCCACATAGAACGTGATTCCAGGGCCGTTCAGCTGCTCACGCAGCTCCTCCAACGAGGTCGAGTCCTGGATCAGGCCACGCCACTGCAGATCGTCTACGAAAGTCACATCAGCAATTCTCCCGCACCCGCCGGTGCGGTTCACACCGGGTTTCGCCATGCTGTACTGATGAGCCGCCTGGGTAGCGCCGCATCACCGGTCGAGATCTCGAAGAAGAAGGCCGAGGCCCGCCTCGACGAGGCGCAGAAGCGCCTGCTGCGACTGCGCCTGATTCTCGGCGGCCAGATCGGCGAGAAGCGGATCGGCCCGCCGCTCACCTGTGTCTTCGAGGGCTGGGACGCGTCCGGCAAGGGAGGGGCGATCAAGCGGCTGGTCGCCCCGCTCGACCCCCGGCACGTGCGGGTCTCCCAGTTCGCGGCGCCCACCTACGACGAGAAGCGGCACCATTTCCTCTGGCGGTTCTGGCCGAAGCTGCCCGGCTGGGGCGGCATGTCGGTGTTCGACCGCTCCTGGTACGGCCGGGTGCTGGTCGAGCGAGTCGAGGGCTTCGCCACCGCGGAGCAGTGGAAACGCGCGTACAGCGAGATCGTCGAGTTCGAGCGGACCCTGGTCGCCGAGGGCATGATCATGGTCAAGTTCTGGATGCACGTGTCACCGGAGGAGCAGCTGCGCCGCTTCGAGGACCGCGCCCACGACCCGCTGCGCACCTGGAAGCTGACCGACGAGGACTGGCGCAACCGGGACAAGCGCCCGCAGTACGAGGCCGCGGTCGAGGAGATGCTGGAGCGCTGCGACCCGACCTGGGCGCCGTGGCACGTCATCCCCGGCGACGACAAGCACTACGCCCGCTTCGCCGTGGTCGAGGCGGTCTGCGACGCCGTCGAGGACGAGCTGACCAAGCGCGGCTTCCACCTCTGAGTCAAACTCAGCCCAGGTCGTGCTCGGCCGGGTCGGTGTTGAGGACCCACGCCAGCGGCATGGTCGCCTGAACGGTGTACGTGTCGCCGTCCAGGCGATGCATGGTGACGGTCTGGGCCGAGTCTTGATCGATCACCCAATACTGCGGGATGCCGGCGGTGGCATATTCCTTGCGCTTGGTGACCGTGTCCACGCCCTCGGAGCCCGGTGAGACGATCTCGACCGCGAGAAGCACATCGGTGACGGGGAGCCACACGGCATCCGCCTGAACCTTGCTCCAGATGATCAGATCCGGAATGCGACCACCGACGCCGTCAGGGCCGGGGATGCGCAGGCCGACTGCCTGCGCGACCCGCTCGGCGGGGACGCCCGCCGCTAGCAGCCAGGCCATCAGCCGCGTCGCGATGATGGCATGGGCGTACCCCGGGGGCGGCATGATCGAGAGCACTCCCTCGGGGCTCATCTCATAGCGGTGATGCTCGTCGGCGGTCATCATCGCCGTCAGGTCATCGAGCGTCACGACCGCAGGCATGTACCTGCCGACCGCTTCTGAGCTCATACGCTCATCCTACGGCTTTCCGGGATGGGTAGGGCGGCAGGTTGAGGGCGGCCCGGATCTTCGCCTGGACCTCGTCGGCCGGTGGGCGGGCGTCGATGTCGTGGACGAACTCCTTGCGGCGGAACAGCTCCAGGACCGGGCGGGTCTTTTCGTTGTAGTCGCGCAGGCGGGCGTCGAGGGCACCGGGGGTGTCGTCCTCGCGGGTGATCAGCTCGTGGCCGCAGATGTCGCAGCGGCCCTCCTCCTTCGGGCGGTGGGCGATCAGGTTGTAGTCCATGCCGCAGTTGGGGCACAGGCGGCGGCTCAGTACGCGGCGGCGTACCTCCTCCTCGGGGAGCTCCAGGTGGATGACGCCGTCGATGTCGTAGCTCTCCATGAAGAACTCGGCCTGGCGGCCGTTGCGGGGAAAGCCGTCGATGATGAAGCCGTAGTTCCAGTCGTGCTGCTGCATGCGCTCGCGGACGACCGACTCGACCATGTCGTCGCCGACCAGTTCGCCGGCCTTCATGATGCGGCGGACCTGGGCGCCCAACTTGGTGTGGTTCTGCACGTGCCAGCGGAAGATGTCGCCGACCGCGATGTGTACCAGGTCGAGATCGTCGCAGAGCCGATCGCTCTGGGTGCCCTTGCCGCTGCCCTGGACTCCCATGATCACGTACTTGCGCATCGATGGACCACCTCTCCTCAGACCCGAATTATCCGGCGGCGGTCAGGCCCATCCATAGTCCTGGCGCAGCTTCGCCGCGACCCGGTCGAAGCGCGCCCGGTCGAGGATCGCGCCCTCCCGGCGGATGCCGTTGCCGTCGATGTCCAGCACCCGGTCGAGGCGGACCCAGCTGGGCCGCTGCTCGCGGTCCCAGGTGCCGGGGCCGAGCGACATCCAGTTGCGCTGGCCGTTGCGCTGGCTCTTGCTGGAGAGCATCAGGCCGTAGACGTCCCGGCCGTGCCGGCCGACCACCAGCACCGGGCGGTCCTTGCCCTGGGACGGATCGTCCTCGAACGGCACCCAGGTCCAGACGATCTCGCCGGGGTCGGCGTCGCCGTCCAGCTTCGGGTCGTACTCCAGGTGCCGGCCCCGCCGTGGCTTGGGCAGGTGCTTGGGCGGTCGCGGGGTGCCCCGTTCCCGGAACTTGCTGAGCAGGGTGCTGAGAAAGTTGGCCACGGAGGGACTTTACGATGTCAGTTCACGAAGTCCTGGGTCATCCAGGTGATGCCCTTGGCGTCGCGGACGACGCTCAGGCCGATCCGCTTGAAGCTGGTGTTCAGCAGGTTCTTGCGGTGCCCGTCGTTCGGCGGCCGCTCGGCGAGCATGCTGTCGGTGAGGCCGTTCGCGGCCTTGATGATGGCGGCGTCGCTGGAGCCGCTGGAGCCGAAGCCGATGTTCTCGCCGGCGCGGGTCCACTCGACGCCCTGGGCGGTGAAGCGGTCGCCGAGGCCGCTCTCGCCGGGGCACTGGTGTTCGAGGCCGCAGCTGTTGATCATCAGCTGGTTGTGCTTGGCGGAGGCCCGGGAGAGGCCGCTGTCGAGGGTCAGCGGCGAGAGGCCGGCGTCGGTCCGGGCGGCGTTGATGTGCTCGAGGACCGCGTCGAGGATCGCGTCGCCGGTCCTCGGGACCGTGAGGGCGGCCGCGGCCCTGGTGGGCGGCTTCGTCGTCTTCTTCGGAGCGGTTGTCGTCCTGCGCGGGGCCGGCGTCTTCGTGGGGGTCGGCGTGGGACTCGGCGCCGGCGTGGCCTCCTCGGTCGCCGGGAGCGAATCCGCGACGGCCGGCGCCGTCGTGGCCTCGGCGGCGGTGGGGATCGACGCCTCGGCGGCGTGCCGGTTCAGGCCGATGACCGTGAACCCCGTCCCGATCACCACTGCGGTGACGCCGGCCACCATCGTGTAGCGGAGACGAGCGGCAGCGGACATCGACACGGGTGGGCACCTTCGGCTCGCGGGCAGGGGGACAGCGCCCCATCACTATGCGTGGCTGCCCGGCGCCGGGCCTGACTGCTAAAGAGCCCTTAAGAAAACGATCAGGGAGAGCTAACGAAGCCGTCGTCGTCGTCCTGGTCGTCCTCCTGGAGGATCGTGTGGATCAGCTCGTCCGACTCGCTCTGGCTCAGGGCGGTGTCCGCGAGGTCCGCCCAGATCGACTCGTACGCGTTCACCTCCGCCACCTTGTCGAGGTAGAGAGCGCCGGTGAGGTACTCGCAGTAGACCGTGGTGGGCTCCGGCGAGGCGGCCGCCACGGCCGGGAAGTCGAGGATGGTGAACTGGCCCGAGCCGGCCGCGCGGTGCGGGCCGGCCGCGAACGGGATCACCCGGACCCGGACGTTGGGCCGGGTGGACACGTTGACCAGGTGGGCCAGTTGCTTGCGCATGCCGAGCCGGTCCGGGATGCCGCGGCGTAGCGCCCCCTCGTCGATCACGACCTCGACCTGCGGCGCCTCGGGCAGCCGGCGGGTGAGCAGGGACTGCCGTTCCAGCCGGACGGCGACCGCGTTGTGCACCCGGGTCGCGTCCTTGCCGAACCAGCTCTCGAAGACATACTCGGCGTACTCCCGGCACTGCACCAGGCCGGGGACCACGCTGGGCGCGTACGCGCGGAGCCGGCTGGCCGCCTGCTCCATACCGACGTACAGCTCGAACCAGTCGGGCACCACGTCGCCGTACGCGTGCCACCACCCCTTGGCCTTCGACTCCTGTGCCAGCGCGATCAGCACCTCGGTCATCTCCGGGCCGGCCCGGTAGACACCGCACATCGCGATCACGTCATGCTTGCGGACGGGGACCTCGCCGTTCTCGATCCGGTACATCCGGGCCCGGGAGAATTCGAGCTCCTCGGCGGCGGCCATCAGCGAGATGCCGGCCTGTTCGCGCAGCTGCCGCATGAGCCGGCCCACCTGGCGGCGCGGAACTGTCGACCCGGTGTCCGGCATGTCTGGTCCTCTCCGAGAATTCCTGTCCCGGATTCCCAGTGGGACATAGAGTAGGCGCTTGATCGCTCCTCGTGAATGCCAAAACGGGCATGATCCGGTCGAGGGCTTTTCCCGGGTGTGCTTGGCTTGATCGGTGGATTATTCCTGGTTGGATCTGCCCGCGACGGAGGTGGAATCCGCCGCCCGGCTTCTGCTGGGCTGGCGGTTGACAGCGAACGGGGTCACCGTGCGTCTCACCGAGGTGGAGGCGTACAGCGGACTCGGCGAGGATCCGGCCAGTCACGCGCATCGCGGGCTGACCGCCCGGAATGCGGTGATGTTCGGGCCGGCCGGCCGGCTGTACGTCTATCAGATCTACGGAATGCATTTCTGCGCGAACGTGGTCTGCGGCGAACCGGGCCGGGCGGCGGCGGTTCTGCTGCGGGCCGGCGAGGTCGTCGACGGCCTCGAAACCGCGCGTCAGCGCCGGCCGGCGGCCCGCACGAGCCACGATCTCGCGGCCGGCCCGGCGAAGTTGATGCAGGTCCTGGCCCTGGACCGGGCGGCCAACGACACCTCGCTGATCGACGGGACCGGACCGGCCACCCTCGCGCCGCCGGCCGGTCCGGTCGGCGCCATCGCCGCGGGCCCGCGGGTGGGTGTCACCTCGGCGCACGACGTGCCCTGGCGCTTCTGGATCGCCGGGGACCCGGCGGTCAGCGCCTACCGGCGGCACACCCCCCGGAAAGTGTCCACGCCGAGGGCCGTGGGCGGTTAGCGTCAGAGATGATGATGCCGCGACGGTTGCTGCTGGTCTGCAGCGTGATGTGCTGCGCCGGGATGGTGTGGTCGGCGGTGCTGATCGCCGGCCTGCTCGCGGGCGTGCGCATGCTGCCCAGCGCCCTCGCGGTCGGCGTGGCGGCCTTCCTCACCGTCCCCGGCGCGATCGCCGGCGTGATCGGCAACCGCTGGTACTACCGGACCACCCGGCCCCGCCGCGCGTGGAGCCTGACCTCCTGGGTGCCACCGCACGTGCCGCACTGGGTGTCGATGCTGGCCGGGGTGGTGTTCTTCGGCTTCTGGCTGGCGGTGGTGGTCGCCTTCGCCGGCCTGGACGGCAACGCCGAGATGCTCAACGGCCAGTACGTCATCTCGCACAACGGCCGGATCACGGTGATCGACCAGTCCGGCTATGAGCGCCAACTGGCCCTGGAGCAGCAGATCTCCCTCGGCGTCCTGGGCGCGATCGCGGTCGGCGGCACGTTCATGACCTGGGCGGTGCTCACCCACCACGCGGCCCCCGAGCCCACCCACACCCAGTCGGCGGGCATGCCGCTCGCGTAGCTACCGCTGAGCGTTTCCCTTCCGCTGCTTCTACCGTACGAGCGTCAGCCGAGTCCCCGGCGTGCCAGGGCCGCAACTGCAACAACAGCCCCGACCCCGGCCGCCGGGTGGGCCCGGCCCAAGCGCAATTCTCGTTCGTTACTTCCCGCAGTTCGGCGCCGGCGGCACGTCCACGAACGCGTCGATGGTCTCGCCGGTCGACTGACTGACCGCGTGGACCGTCATGTGCTGGGTACCGGGCTGGTTCGGCGCGGCGTGCACTTCCCGAATGCCGATGACCGGCGGGGTTCCGTGCGGCCCGGATACCGAGGGCTGGTCGAAGAAGACCACCCCATTGTCGGCGAACCGCACTTGCCACACCTGACCGGCCGGCACGTTGATCTCGAATTCCTCGCCCTCCACCAACGAGCCGCCCGGCCCGTCGTCGTCATGCTTTGATTTCAATGTGTAGGAACTGCCGAGGGTGCCCACTCCGCTGGTGGAAACCTCGGGTCCGCACGGCCGCCCGCTCGCCGACGCCGGGCCGGCGAAGGTCAAAACGCTGCCGACCACGCCGGCCACCAGCATTCCCGCCACGAACGCTCTACGCATCCGTCTCCTCCTTGATCCGCATGTTCGAATTGCCGCCATGAAATACGCGGAGGGGTTACAGCCGAACAAAGGAATAGGTGAGGGTGGCAATCCAGCGCCTTTGGTGTGGCCTTTTCAGGTGGCGAGATGGGTGGCGAACCAGGCGGTGATCGTGTCGTCGACCGTCCTGGCCTGTGGTGTCTGCGGCGCGGGTTGGTCGCCGGGCCGTTCGGCGAGCGGGTGCGCCAGTCCGGGCACTGTCGTCAGGCGCGCGTTCGGCACCGCTGCCGCCAAGGCTGCGGCGTCCGCCCGGAAGGCCGGATAGTCCTCGTCGCCGCTGACGACCAGCAATGCGGTGCTCTCGAGGTCTGCGGCACGGGTGATGAAGTCCAGCCGGTCGGCGGCGGCCCGCGAGGAGACGTCCCACCGGTAGGGCCGCTCGGAGAGTTCCGAGATGAGCTCGACGACGGACGAGGCGCGGATGGCGGCGTTGACCACGGCCAGCGCGGCTACCGGCACGACTCCGCTCGCGGCCACCGTGAGGGCGACCGCGCCGCCCAGCGAAGCGCCGACGATTCCGATCGGCGCATCGGCGATGGGGAAGCGTGCCCGCAGCTCAGCGAGGGCGGCGGGGAACTCGTCGGCGGCTTGGCGCACCACCGGATCCACGTACAGCATCATCGGGTCGCGGCGTGACAGCTCGTATCCTTCGGGATACGAGCGGGAGCCGCACCAGGGCATGCCCAGATGAACGCGCCATGCCGTGACACCGGACAGCGGCAGCGCGGCGGCGAACGCCGCGTCGGTGCAGGGCGCGTCCATCATGTGCCAGGTCACGACGAGCGGGGCGGGTCCACCACCGGTGGGTGGCAGCGCAGTGAACGGGACGCCGGCAGCGGTACCGATCATGGTCATGCGCCTACGCTATGCGTCCAACCCGGCGCACGCGGTTGGCCGGGGGCGCCAATGGGCATGTGCTCCCACTGTGAACTCCGCGACGCAGCTGCTCAAGCCTGCACTGGACATCGACGTCCGCCTCGCCGAGATCGAACGCAGCGTGGACCTGCTCCTCAACGTCACGCCGGTCAACGCGGCGGAGGCCTGGGCCGACTTCGAGCGAAGCGACTTCAGCACCGTGCCCACTCTGCGCCTACGGCCGTTGGAATTCGAGCCCGACCTGGTGCGCCGAGACCTGTACAACCTCGAGATCGAAAACGTCGCCGACCCCGCACTGCACACCCTTCTGCGCACCAAGCGGGACGAGATAGCACGTCAGATCACGGCCTTGGAGGACCGCGACACG
The DNA here is from genome assembly GCF_025630775.1 of Actinoplanes sp. KI2. Taxonomy (GTDB): domain Bacteria; phylum Actinomycetota; class Actinomycetes; order Mycobacteriales; family Micromonosporaceae; genus Actinoplanes. Next base: position 94,051 of record NZ_JAOSZE010000041.1, on the reverse strand, counting down.
TCCCGGTTCGTGCAGGGGTCGCTGCAGCTCTACGGCGGGATCAGCCCGGCACTCGTGTCCGCCGCGAAGGACCTGCTCGCGATCATCCCCGCCCAGTCGCCCACCGCGCCCAGCGTCACCGCCGGCGCGTTCGCCGAGGCGGCGCGCGCGGAGCTGCATCGCTACCGCGCCGTGTATCCGGATTTTCCCGTGCACATCGACGTCCGCGACGACGTCTCCGAACTGATGGTGTCGTTCGGCCGCCTGCTGATCCCCGAGGCCGCGACATTCCGGGCCGATCGCGTCGAGCCCCTGCTGCAGCACGAGGTCGGCACCCATGTCGTCACCTATCAGAACGGCGCCCGGCAACCCTTGAGGCTGCTGACGATCGGTCTGCCCGGCTACGACGAAACCCAGGAAGGCCTCGCGGTCCTCGCCGAATACCTGACCGGAGGCTTGGACCCGCGACGGCTCCGCGTGCTCGCCGCGCGAGTGATAGCCGTCGGCAAGATGCTTGACGGCGCCGGCTTCCTGGACATCTTCGAGACGCTGCAGGCGCAGTATCAGATACCACGGAGGACCGCGTGGATCATCGCCATCCGGGTCGTTGTCGCGGGCGGTTCGGTCAAGGACGCGATCTACCTGCGAGGCGTCAGCCGCCTCCTCGAGGCTTTCGCGGAGGGCGTCAGCCTCGACGTGCTCCTGGTCGGCAAGCTCGCGCTCGACCACGTTCCGCTGATCCAAGACCTCCTCGATCGCGGGGTACTCCAGGCACCCTGGGTCCGGCCACGCTGGCTGGACGCACCCGGCGCCCGGGAGCGCTTCGACGGACTGCGTGCGGGCACCTCGGTCATCGACCTCTACGAAGGAGAAGCAGCACGATGAGGCTCGCATTTTTCGTCAACGACGTAACCACCGAAATCGATGAGTACGCCACCACGCGGCTGGCGCGGGCAGCGAGCCGCAGCGGCCACCAGGTCTGGTACGTCGGGGTCGGCGACGTCGAACTCGGCGAGAGCGACGGACGCCTCGTCGGCCGCGCTCACGCCGCGGTATTCGAGGAAGGCGACACCCTCGAGAGTTTCCTGAAGGCCACCAAGGAACGCGACACCGAACCGGTCGTCCTGGACGACCTCGACGCGCTGTTCCTGCGTAACGAATCGATCGACGATCTCCAGCAGCGACCGTGGGCGAGCCCGCTGGGCGCGGTCTTCGGCCAGATGCTCAAGGCCCGCGGCGTGACCGTGGTCAACGACCCGATGTCCCTCATCCGCGCCACGAGCAAGCTCTATCTCGAAGAGTTTCCCGAGCGGATCCGGCCGCGATCGCTCGTGACCCGCGACCCCGCGGCGATCGAGCGATTCGTCGCGGCGGTCGGCCGCTGCGTGGTCAAGCCGCTCTACGGGGCCAAGGGCCGGAACGTGTTCATGGTCGAGGACGAGACCGAACAGAACCTCACGCAGATCATCGAGGCCGTGCTGCAGGACGGCTACGCCCTCGCCCAGGAGTTCGTGCCCGGCGGTGAGGATGGCGACGCCCGGATCTTCCTGCTCGAGGGCAAGCTCCTCGAGCAAGGCGGTAAGGCCGCCGCCTTCCGGCGGATGCCCACGGGCAACGACCTGCGGGCCAACATCAGCAAGGGCGGCCGCTCGGTTCCGCTGGAGATCGGGGACGTGGAACGCGGCGTCATCGCCGCGATGACCGACAAGCTCGTGGCCGACGGCATGTTCTTCGTCGGCATCGACGTCATCGGCGGCAAAGTGGTCGAGATCAACGCGGAGAGCCCCGGCGGACTGCAGAGCGTCGAATGGCTGTACGAGATGGACATCTGTGACACCGTCATCACCGCCCTGGAGCGCCGCGCCGGCTCGAAGCCCTCTGGCCGATCTTGATGGCCGGGGCGGCCGGCGAGCGGTCAGGTTCGGCTGGTTCCTGCGTCGGGGCCGGCCAGGCGCTGGGCGAACCAGACCGGGATCACCGACAGGACGATCAGGATCGCGGCCACCACGTTCACCACCGGTGCCTGGTTGGGGCGGAACAGGTTGTTGAAGATCCAGATGGGTAGCGTGGTGATGCCGGGGCCGGCCGTGAACGTGGTCACGATGATCTCGTCGAAGGACAGCGCGAAGGCCAGCAGGCCGCCGGCCAGCAGGGCCGAGCGGATCAGCGGGAACGTCACGTACCGGAAGGTCTGGCCGGGCGAGGCGCCCAGGTCGGCCGACGCGTCCTCGAGGTTGGTGCCGGTGCGGCGCAGCCGGGCCAGGACGTTGTTGTAGACCGTCACCACGCAGAAGGTGGCGTGACCGACGATCACCGAGAACAGTCCCTTGCCGATGCCCAGCGGCTCGACCACCGAACGCCACGCCGAATCCAGCGCGATGCCGGTGACGATGCCGGGCAGCGCGATCGGCAGAATGATCAGCAGGGACAGGGTGTCGCGGCCGAAGAACTTGAAGCGCTGCACGGCGAACGAGACCATCGTGCCCAGCACGAGGGCGATCGCGGTGGCGCCGAGGCCCGCCTTGACCGAGGTCCACAGGGCGTCGCGGGCGCCGGAGTTGTCCCAGGCCGCCGACCACCAGCGCATCGTGAAGTCGTGCGGGGGCCAGCCGAACGTACGGTCGCCGTTGAAGCTGTTGATCAAGACCAGCATCAGCGGTGCGTAGATGAACACCAGGCCGGCGCCCATGAACAGGCGCATCGCCCAGCGGGCCCACGGGGACAGCGTCACAGCTCCTCCAGGGCGCCGGAGCGGCGGACCGCGATCAGGTAGATGACCATGATGGCCACCGGGAGGGTGGCGAGGGCGGCGGCGAACGGCAGGTTGTTGGCGGCGCCGATGTTGGCGTAGACGACGTTGCCGATCATCTGGGTCTTGCCGCCGACGATCTGGACGGTGATGTAGTCGCCCAGCGACAGCGAGAACGTGAAGATCGAGCCGGCGAAGATCGACGGTACGAGGATGGGCAGCACGATCGCGCGGAACGTGCGCCACGCGCGGGCGCCGAGATCGGCCGACGCCTCCAGCATCGAGTCGGGCAGCCGCTCCAGGCCCGCGTAGATCGGCAGGATCATGTACGGCAGCCACAGGTAGGACAGCACCAGGATCACCGCGAACAGCCCGTAGCCGGGGCCGTGCCCGGGCCCGCCCAGCAGCCAGTCGATCGGGCCGCCGTTGGCCAGCAGCACCCGCCAGGCGTACGCCTTGACCAGGTAGCTCGCCCACAGTGGGGTGAGGATCGCGATCACCAGCCAGTGCCGGGATCTCGGCGAGGCCACCTTGGCCATGAAGAAGGCCATCGGCACGGCCAGCACCACGCAGATCGCGGTCACCGCCGCGGCCACCCCGACGCTGCGCAGCATGACGTTGCGGTAGACCGCCTCCGCGAAGATCGTCCGGAAGTTGTCCAGGCTGAACACCTTGACCAGGTCGCCGGTGAAGCCGTTGACGCTCCAGAACGCGGAGATCAGCAGGACGGCGAGCGCGCCCAGGTACGCAACGCCGAGCCAGAGCAGCGGCGCCGAGAGGAGCCCGGCCAGGCGCAGCCGGGGGTGGCGGTGAAGGAAGGAGGCGACCTGGCGGCCGCCCCCCTCCGTGGTCGCGCTCATCCCTTGATCGTCGTCCAGGCCTGGGTCCAGGCCGAGTAGTCCTTGCAGGTCACGTCCTTGCGGCCGTCGAGGCACTGCGCGATCGGGGTGGTCCAGTACCAGACCTGGGAGAAGTAGGCCTCGTCGTCGGCGTGGAACGTCTTGCAGAAGTTCTTGTCCGCCGTCTGGTCGCAGGCCAGCTTGTTGGCCGGCGCCTCACCGAACCACTCGGCGACCGCGGCGTTGGCCTTCGGCGAGACGATGTGGTTCATCCACAGGTAGCCGCAGTTCGGGTGCTTGGCCTTCGACGAGATCATCCAGGTGTCCGACCAGCCGGTCGCGCCCTCGGTCGGCAGGATCGCCTCGACCGGCGCCTTGTCCGCCTGGGCCAGGTTGGTGATGATCTGCCAGGTGGTGCCGAGCACGGAGTTGCCGGCCTTGAACGCCTGCACCTCCTTGGTGTAGTCCGACCAGTACTCGCCGATCGTCTTGTTCTGCGCGGTGAGCAGGTCGGTGGCCGCCTTGAACTGGGTGTCGTCCAGCGCGTACGGGTTCTTGATGCCCAGTTCCGGCTTGGTCTTCATGAGATAGAGGGCCGCGTCGGCGATGTAGATCGGCGAGTCGTACGCGGTGATCTTGCCCTGGTACGGCGAGTTCGGGTCGAAGACCGCGCCCCACGAGGTCGGCGCCGGCTTGACCACGTCGGTCCGGTACATCAACAGGTTGGCGCCGCGGCCGTGCGGGATGCCGTAGGCAACCCCGTCGACCGAGTTCCACTGCTTCATCTTCAGCCCGTCGAAGATGTCTTGGTAGTTCGAAATCAAAGAAGTGTTGACCGGTGCGACGTCGCCGCCGTAGATCAGCCGCAGCGAGGCGTCGCCGGACGCGGAGACCACGTCGTAGTCGCCGGTCTTCATCAGCGTGACCATCTCGTCCGAGGTGGCCGCCACCTTGTTGTTGACCTTGCAGCCGGTCTCCTTCTCGAAGTCGTGCACCCAGTCGACCTTGGGGTCGTTGGAGCCGTCCTCGACGTACCCGGCCCAGGAGACGATGTTGACCTGGCCCTCGCCGGCGCCGAGCGACGCCAGCTTGTCGATCTTCGGGACCGAGATGCCGCCCGGTCCGCTGCCCTTGCTGGTGCCGCTGTCGCCGCCACCGCAGCCGGCGAGCACGAGAATGCCCGCCGCCAGCGCCGCCGTCAGAACTCTTCCGCTATGGCGCATCCGTATTCTCCTTTGAACCGGGGATCTCGATCACGTGCTCTTCGAGCCAGGTCAGATGGACCGGTTTCCCCCGCAGTTCGGCCAGCGCAGCGGTCCCGGTGCGCTGGTTCTGCTCGACGACCGTCATCCGGGCGCCCGCGTCGAGATCGACGACGTAGCGGGTGACCGGCCCCGCATAGATCACCTCGGCGACCGTCCCCGGGATGCCGGCTTCGGCGAGCGAGATCTTCTCCGGGCGTACGGAAAATGTCCCCTCCCTCCCGACAAGCGTCTGGGCGACATTTCCGGTCAAAAGGTTGGATGTGCCGACGAATCCGGCGACGAACGGGGTGGCGGGCTGCTCGTACACCTGCTCGGGCGTGCCGACCTGGGCGATCCTGCCGCCGTCGAACACCGCCACCCGGTCGCTCATGGTCAGCGCCTCGTCCTGGTCGTGCGTCACGAAGACGAACGTGATCCCGACGTCCCGCTGGATCTGCTTGAGCTCCACCTGCATCTGCTCGCGCAGCTTGAGGTCGAGCGCGCCGAGCGGCTCGTCCAGCAACAGCACCTTCGGCCGGTTCACCAGGGCTCGGGCCAGGGCCACGCGCTGCCGCTGCCCACCCGACATCTCGCTGGGTTTCCGCGCTTCAAAACCTTGCAGCCGTACGGAGGACAGCGCCTCGAGCGCACGCGAACGCCGCTCCTTGCGCCCGACCTTGCGCACCTTGAGCCCGTACTCGACGTTCTCCACCACGCTCATGTGCGGGAACAGGGCATAGTCCTGGAAGACCGTGTTGACGTCGCGCTCGAACGGCGCCAGCCGGGTGACGTCCCGCCCGGAGAGCTCGACCGTGCCGGCGGTGGGCAGCTCGAAGCCGGCGATCATCCGCAGCACCGTGGTCTTGCCGGAGCCGGACGGCCCGAGCATCGAGAAGAACTCGCCGTCGGCGATCTCGAGATCGATCCCGGCGACGGCCTCGACCGCCCCGAACGACTTGCGCAGCCCGGTCAGCCGGATAGCGGGGGTGGTCATGGGCTCACCATCACGAATCGCAGTTCGGTCATCTCCTGCACGGCGTAGGCCGGCCCCTCCCTGGTGTTGCCGGCGTCCCGGAGGCCGCCGTACGGCTGCTGGTCGGCCCGGAACGTCGGCACCTGATTGATCAGCACCCCGCCGAACGCGAGCTCGTTCGCGGCCCGCAGCGCGGCCCCGATGTCGGCGGTGAAGATCCCGGCCTGCAGGCCGTAGTCGCTGTCGTTGGCCAGCGCGATCGCCTCGTCCAGATCGGCGTACGGCGTCACGGTGATCACCGGGCCGAACACCTCCCGGCGGTAGACGTCGAGATGGTGCGGGGGGTCGGCGACGACGGCCGGGGTCACCAGCGAGCCCCGGCGCAGTCCACCGGTGACGTCGGCGCCGGCGGCACGCGCGGCCGCCAGCCAGCTCTCGACCCGGGTCGCCGCCTCCTCGGAGATCAGCGGGCCGACGTCGGTCTCCTCGGCGAGCGGGTCGCCGACCCGGAGCGTCGCGACCGCGGCCCGCAGCCCATAAAGAACTTTGTCGTAAATTTCGTGGCTTACCAGGACGCGCTGCGTGGAGATGCAGCTCTGCCCGGCGTACGAGAAGCCCCCGGTCCTGATTGCCGCGATGACCCGGTCGAGGTCGGCGGACGGCTCGACGATCACCGGGGCGTTCGAGCCGAGCTCGAGCAGCACCCGCTTGCGCGGCGCGGCGTCCTGGATCCGACGGCCCACCCCGACGCTGCCGGTGAAGGTGACCAGGGCCGGGCCGGGGTGCTGCACCAGCGGCGTGCCGGCCGCCGCGCCGGTGCCGGTCACCACCGAGATCCAGTCGGCCGGCAGCCCCGCCTCGACCAGCAGGTCGACCAGGCGGATCGCGGACAGCGGGGTCAGCTCGGCCGGCTTGAGCACCACCGGGCAGCCGGCCGCGATCGCCGGGCCCAGCTTGTGCGCGACCAGGTTGAGCGGGAAGTTGAACGGGCTGATCGCGGCGACCACGCCGATCGGGTGCCGCATCGCGAAGGCGAGCCCGTCCATCGGGATCACCTCGCCGCCCAGCTTGCGAGCCTCCACCGCGGAGTACTTCAGCGTCGCCAGGCACCGCGCGGCCTCGCCGCGGGCGTCCCGGATCGGCTTGCCGGCCTCCCGGGCGATCGTCACCGCGAACTCCTCGGTGCGCTCGGCCAGCAGCTCCGCCGCCCGCTCGAGCACCTCGGCGCGCCGGTGCCGCGGGAAGTCCCGGCGAGCCAGCGCCGCCTCGGCGGCCGCCACCGCCTCGGCGACGTGGTCGGCGCCCAGGGCCGGTACGCGCGCCACGGGCGCCCCGTCGTAGGGGCTGAGCACCTCGATCCACTCGTCGGCGCTCACCGCACGCCCACCGATCCGGGCGGGTATCTGCATCACGGGACCTCCCGGGCGGGTACGGCGTGTTGCAGGACACCGTAGGGGCACTGGCCGATGGACGTAAATGGATGCCCGTCCAGTCCTTACCCGCGGCCGTTGTGCAGTCGTACAGTCCGCGGGTGACCCTGCGCCTGGCCGATGTGCTCGCCGACCCCGAACTGAGCCTGCGCCTGGCCGACGGCGACCCGGCCGCGCTCAACCAGACGGTCCGCTGGTGCGCGGTCACCGAGCTGGCCGACCCGCGCCCGTTCCTCTCCGGCGGCGAGCTGATCCTGACCACCGGGCTGAGCCAGCTGGACGAGGCGGCCCAGCGGCAGTTCGTGGCCCGGGTCGCCGACGGGCGGGCGGTCGGGCTCGGCTTCGGCATCGGGCTCACCCACGACCGGATCCCGGCGGCCACCCTCGCCGAGGCCCGCGGGCACCGGCTGCCGGTGCTGGAGATCCCCTACTCGACGCCGTTCATCGCGGTCGACCGGTTCGTCGCCGACCGGGTGCTGGAGGAGCAGTACGGCCGGTTCGCCGACCTGCTCGACGAGCACGACACCCTGGCCCGGGCGCTGCTCTCCGGGCGCGGGCTGGGCGCGCTGATCGGGTCGCTGCACCAGATCCTCGGCGCACCGGCGATGGTCGTCGACGTGTACGGCCGGGTGCTCGCCACCGCCCCGGCCAGCGCGGCCTGGCCGGTCGAGCAGATCCTGTTCGCGGCCCGGAACGGCCACGCCGGCGACACCCCGATGGCGGTACCGGTGAGCGTGGAGGACAGCGTCGTCGCGTACCTCTGCTGCCGCAGGCCCCGGCGCTCGGCGGACGTGCTGCCCTATGCGGTGAGTCTCGTCGGTCTGGAACTTGCCCGCCGGCAGGCGGAGCTGGCCGGCAAGCGGCGACTGGCCGGGCAGGTGCTGGAGGACCTGGTGCGCGGGACGATCGGCGGCGCCGAGGCCGAGCGGCGACTGTCCCCGTTCGGCATCCGGCCCGCGGACGAGCACGCGTTGCTGGTCGCCACCGCCGGCAGCCGAGGTGACCTGCGCAGACGCCTGGTGGCGAGCCCGCCGATGAGCGGCGCCACCACGGCCGTGCTGGAGGACTGCCTGATCGCCGTGCTCGAGCCCGGCCACTCCGCCCGGGCGGCCGCGCTGCTGCTGCAGGACTATCTGAGCCGCTACGGCTCGGACGTGCGCGTCGGCATCGGCGGCTGGTACGCCGGCATGACCGGGCTGCGCTGGAGCTACTACGAGGCGCACGAGGCGATGAACCGCGGGCCCTGCATCAACGACCGCGAGCAGATGAGCCTGTCCGGGCTGCTGGTGGCCAGCGAGGACGTCCCGCTGCGCGACCTCGCCCACGAACTGCTGCGGCCGCTGCGCGACTTCGACGCCGCGCACGCGGGTTCGCTGGTCGCGACGCTGCGCGCCTATCTGGACGCGGACGGCTCGGTGGCCGCGGTGGCGACCCGGCTGATCGTGCACCGCAACACCGTGCGCTACCGGCTCGAACAGATCGAGCGGCTGACCGGCCGGTCGCTGGCCCGCACCGCCGACCGGGTGCAACTGTGGCTGGCCCTCTCCGCCTCGGATCTGCTGCGGTAGTTTCGATGGATCATGGGTAGGTTGGCCGGAGTGTCCGCCAACTCGATCGGCCTGCGGTCCGAACGCGGTCCCGTGCTCGCCGCCGTCATGCTCTCCACCGCGCTCGTCGCGATCGACGCGACGATCATCGCGACCGCGGTCCCCTCGATCGTCAAGGACATCGGCGGGTTCACCGAGTTTCCCTGGCTGTTCTCGATCTACCTGCTCGCCCAGGCCGTGTCGGTGCCGATCTACGGCAAGCTCAACGACCTGTTCGGCCGCAAGCCGGTGGTCCTCTGGGGGATCGGGCTCTTCCTGGTCGGTTCGATCATGTGCGGGGTGGCCTGGGCGATCTGGCCGCTGATCGCCTTCCGGCTGGTGCAGGGACTGGGCGCGGGCGCGATCATGCCGACCACCATCACGATCGTCGGCGACCTCTACTCGGTACGGGAACGAGCCCGGGTCCAGGGCTACGTCGCCAGCGTCTGGGGCATCGCGTCGGTGGTCGGCCCGACCCTCGGCGGCGTGTTCAGCGAGTACCTCTCGTGGCGGTGGATCTTCTTCGTCAACATCCCGCTGTGCCTGCTCGCGGCCGCGATGTTCGTCCGCCGCTTCCACGAGCGGGTCGAGCGCGGCCACCCGGTGATCGACTACACCGGCGCGACGCTGCTCGCGGCCGGGCTGGCGCTGGTCGTTCTCGGCGCGCTCGAGGGCGGCCAGGCGTGGGCGTGGGACTCCCCGGCCGGCATCGCCGTCCTCACGCTCGGCGCGGCGTTGCTGGTCGCGTTCGCCGTCGTGGAGCGGCGGGCCGCCTCGCCGGTGCTGCCGCTGTGGGTCTTCCGGCGTCGGCTGCTGGTCACCAGCGGGCTGATCTCGGTGGGCGTCGGCGCGATCCTGTTCGGGCTGACCTCGTACGTGCCGACCTATGCGCAGGACGTGCTGGGTACCGGACCGCTGGTCGCCGGCTTCGCGCTGGCGACTCTCACGCTCGGATGGCCGATCGCCGGCAGTCAGGCCGGGCGGGTCTACCTGCGGCTGGGCTTCCGCTGGTGCGCGCTGATCGGCACGATGCTGGTGCTCGCCGGCTGCGCCCTGCTCCTGCTGCTCGGCCGCACCTCGGGGGTGCCGATGGTGGCCACCGACTGCCTGGTGATCGGCCTGGGCATGGGCCTGACCGCGTCGCCCACGCTGATCGCGGCGCAGTCCAGCGTGGGCTGGGCCGATCGGGGCGTGGTCACCGCCGGGAACCTCTTCCTGCGCTCGCTGGGCAGCGCGGTCGGGGTGGCGGTCTTCGGCGCGATCGCGAACGCCACGGTCGGTGGCGGCCCGGTCGACCCGGCCGCCCTGACCGTCGCGGTGCACCGCATCTTCGTCGGGATCGCGCTGATCGCGATTGCGCTCATCGCGCTGGCGCTGCTGATTCCGCGCTCGGCCGACGTCGCCATCACCGAAGGGGCGCCGGCCGCGACGGATAAGCAAGCTCGAATATGACCAAATGGGAGCGAGCAGCACCAGAACAATGCGTTGATCAGAGGTTTTCAAGAGTCCGACATAATAGTTGATCAAAATGTTGCTTTGATACAAGTATACCAATTTTGCAAACGCCCAGGTCCTTCTGCGCGATAGCTTGACAGCGTTCTGTCGGCCCCCAAATCAGTGAGATCGAATTCCACTGTTCAGGAGGAAAATCGCATGAGCCTGGCTCTTTCCCGTACCACTGTTCTGCGTGCCGCGTGTGCAACCGCGCTGGCGACCGGCGTGCTCGCCGCCGGGTTGCCGGGTATCGCGGCCGCCGCCCCGGCTGCCGTCGGCAACTTCCGGGTTTCCGTCGTCGTCAAGAACCACACCGATATGGTTCTGACGCTGTCGGACTTCGAAGTCACCGAGGGCCAATGGACCGACGATCCGCCGGACACGATCGCGGACGGCGGCACCGGTCGAATGGAGACGAGGTCGCTCGCCGTGGGCGGCACCAGTGGTTCCGCCACGTTCTCGTCGGATGACGGCGACATCGTCATTTCCTGGATCGATCCGCCCGGGGCGGCCAACGTGTTCACCTGCACGGCGCCATCGGAGTTGAGCTGTGCGGCGAAAGGCCCGGCTTGGGTCTCGAAGCCGAAGGTGACCGTCGATATCGACGAGCGCGCCTGACAGCGGGCGGGGGCGGCGCGACCGAGACGGTCGCGCCGCCCACCAGCGGCGGGTCAGGCAGCCACGTGCACGGCGTCGGCGGACGTGGAGGCGACCTGCTCCCGACTGGCCCTGATCAGGATCGCGGCGATCACCGCCGCCGCCCCGATCACCGCCGCGCTCACCCAGAACGCCACCGTGTATCCGTGCACCACGGCGGCCCCTTGCAGCGCCGGGATCTGCGCCGGCGACGTGGCGTGATCGGCGAGGTAGGCCGCCACCGCCGAGGTGAAGATGGTGTTGAGCAGCGCCGTCCCGAGCGACCCGCCGATCTGCTGGGTCGTGTTGATCAGCGCGCTGGCCACACCCGCGTCGTGGTCGGCCACCCCGACCAGCGCCGTGTTGGACATCGGCCCGAAGACCACGCCCATCCCGAAGCTGATGATGAGCTCGGCCGGGAAGACATGGCTCCAGTAGCCGGTGTCCAGGCCGATCCGGGTCAGCAGGACCATGCCGACGGCGGCGAGCAGCAGGCCCGCGGACATCAGCAGGCGCGGGCCGACCCGGGTGAGCATCTGGGCCGAGAAGCCGGCGCCGAGGATGATGCCGACGGTGAACGGCAGGAACGCGACGCCGGTCTCCAGCGCCGAGTAGCCGAGGGTCAGCTGCAGGTAGTAGGTGAGGAACAGGAACACGCCGAAGATGCCGGCGCCGACCAGCAGCGCGGAGAGGTACGAGCCGCCGCGGTTGCGGTCGAGGACGACGCGCATCGGCAGCAGCGGGTGCGACGAGCGCAGCTCGATCACGACGAAGGCGACCAGCAGCACCCCCGCGGCGACCAGGAAGCCGATCGTGGTGGCCGAGCCCCAGCCGTCGCTCGCCGCCTTGGTGAAGCCGTAGACCAGGGCGACCAGGCCGCCGGTCGAGGTGAGCGCGCCGGGCAGGTCGTACCGGGTGTTGCCCGAGGCACGGCTCTCGCCGACGAACCGGACGGCGGCCAGCGCCGCGGCGATCGCGATCGGGGTGCTGACCAGCAGCGTCCAGCGCCACGACGCGTACTCGGTGAGAATGCCACCCAGCAGCAGGCCGATCGCGCCGCCGCCGCCGGCGATGGCGCCGTAGACGCCGAACGCCCGCGACCGCTCCTTCGCCTCGGTGAAGGTGACTGTGAGCAGCGACAACGCGGCCGGGGCCATCAGCGCGCCGAACGCGCCCTGCAACGCACGGGCGGCGAACAGGGTGACGGCGTTCCCGGCGAGGCCGCCGAGCGCGGAGGCCGCGGCGAAGCCGAGCAGGCCGATGATGAAGGCCCGCTTGCGGCCGGTGTAGTCGGCGATCCGCCCGCCGAGCAGGAGCAGACCCCCGAAGGCCAGGGTGTACGCGGTGACCATCCACTGCCGGTTCGCGTCGCTGATGTGCAGCGCCGTCTGGGCCGTGGGCAGCGCGATGTTGACGATCGTGGCGTCGAGCACGATGAGCAGCTGGGAGACGCCGATGACCGCGAGCGCCAGCCACCGCGAACCCGATTTTTCCGGTATATCGGGCGTGACGTGGGCGTCACGCGACGACGAGGTGGAAATAGACACAGAAATCTCCCTAAAAGGGCATGAGGGGATCGCCGACTGATGGCCGGCACATGAGCGAGAACGGATCAGCGGGTCAGCAGCGGAAGAATGATGTCGTCGACAACATGGGCGATGAACGGCTCGTCGAGCGCCTCGCCGTGGGCAAAACAGTGCATGAACAGCAGGGCGGGCACGATCTCGTCGATCAGCCGGGCGTCATAGCCCGGCCTCAGCTCGCCGCGCTCGGCGGCCCGCGCGCAGATGGCTTCCGCGAACGGCACCTTGGAATCCCGCATGGCGCGCAGCTCGGCGGCCAGCTCGGGATCGGTGTGCATGGCCATGAACAAGCCGGCCAGGATCGGGCCCTCGCGACCGGTGATCGTCTCGCCGATCTGCCCGAACCACTGCATCAGGTCACTGCGCAGGCTGCCGGTGTCGCCCGGCGGCGGCTCGATCTCCTTGCAGCAGTTGACCGCGTCGACGACCAGGCCGGCCTTGGTGGGCCAGTGCCGGTACAGGGTCGCCTTGCTGGCCTGGGCCCGCGCGGCGACGGCGTCGACGCGAAGCCCCTGGTAGCCCGTCTCGCCGAGCAGCTCGTAGGTGGCGCGCAGGATCGCCTGCTCACGCTCCTCGTCGAGCTTGCGGGCCCGGCCGGCCGCGCCGACGGTCGTCTGCTCAGGCATGCCACACCCCCGCGCCGATTGTCTTGCGAAACGAAACTGTTTCGTACACTAGCGCTCCTGCCCTCCGATGGCGATCTCCCGGGAAGATTGTGACCCAGCCAACGGCGACGCCGCCGCGACGGCCGCGTCCCAGGCCGCCGCGATCGACGCACGTTGCTCGGCGGCGAACGACTCGATCGGCTCGCCGCTCAGGACCCGTCTCGCCGCCGCGACGTAGCAGACCCGCGCCGCGGCCACCACCAGCGCCGCCGTCATCTCCGGGCGCGCTTGGCCGGCCTCCGCGAACAGCCCCGCCACCAGCGCCTCGACCTCCTCCAGCGCCTCACGTACCCGGGCGCGCAGGGCCGGCGACGCGAGCACGACCCGGTAGAAATGCACGATGTTGTCGCTGGGCAGGCCGGACAGCGCGTGCCGCTGGTCGAGCAGCCCGAGCCACATGTCGCGCAACGCATCGGGCGCACTCTGCCTCGACGATCGCCCGCGAACGGCCGAAGTGATCATCTCGGCGAATTCCGGCACCCGGTCGAAGAACATGTCCTCCTTGCGCGGGAAGTAGTTGAAAACCGTCATCTTGGACACGCCGGCCGCCTCGGCGATCTCCGCGACGCTCACCGCCTCGAACCCACGCTCGAAGAAGAGCATCGTGGCGATCCCCGAGATCCGCTCCCGGACCTGCTGTTTCTTGCGCTCACGGAGCCCCGGCGTGGTCATGGTGAAATCATATACTTGATAAAAACTTTGACCCGGTAAAAACTGGTGGCATGACTTATGACGTGGTGGTGGCGGGGGCCGGCCCGGTCGGGCTCATGGTGGCGGGCGAGCTGGCCCTGCGGGGCGTGCGGGTGCTGGCGGTCGAGCGGCTCGCCGAGCCCGACCTGACGATCAAGGCGGGCGCGATCAACGTGCCGACCGCCGAGGCCCTCGACCGGCGCGGCCTGCTCCCCCAGCTCCGCGCGGCTCAGGAGGCGGTGCTCGAGCTGATGGGCTTCGCCGGCCGGCAGCTTCCGCGGCCGGCGGGTCACTTCGGGGGCATCTGGCTGAGCTCCGACGACCTCGACCCCTCCTTCGCCGCCGACCGCGGGCCGGCCGCCCAGGTGGCGATGCTCAGCCAGGCCGAGATCGAGCGCATCCTCGCCGAGCACGCGACCGCGCGGGGCGCGGCGATAAGGCGCGGGACCGCGCTGACCGGCTTCACCCAAAACCCCGATCGCGTACGAGTGGAGCTGGGCGACGAGACCATCGAGTGCGGCTGGCTCGTCGGCTGCGACGGCGGCCGCAGCCTGGTCCGCAAGCTGGCCGGCTTCGACTTCCCCGGCACCGACCCGATCATCACGGGCCATCAGGCGATCGTCGAGATGTCCGGCGCCGAGTCGCTGCGCCGCGGCTGGAACGTGACCGGCACCGGCGTCTACGTGCACGGCCCGATCCCCGGCCGGGTGCTCACGGTCGAGTTCGACGGGCCGCCGATCGACCGGGACGCCCCGATCACCGCCGCCGAGTTGCAGGCGAGCATCCGGCACACCAGCGGGGTCGACGTGACGGTGCAGCGGGTGCTGTCCGCGACCCGGTTCACCGACAACGCCCGGCAGGCCACCACCTACCGCGCCGGGCGAGTGCTGCTGGCCGGCGACGCCGCGCACGTGCACTCGCCGTTCGGCGGGCAGGGCCTCAACCTCGGGATCGGCGACGCGATGAACCTCGGATGGAAGCTCGCCGCCGAGATCCAGGGGTGGGCGCCGGCCGGGCTGCTCGACTCGTACACCACGGAACGGCACCCGATCGGCGCGTGGGTGCTGGACTGGACCCGCGCCCAGATCGCGATCATGAAGCCGGAGCCGTACGCCCGCGCCCTGCGCGGCGTGCTCGCCGACCTGGCCGGCACCGAGGACGGCGCCACCTACCTGGCCGCCAGCGTCGCCGGCCTGCGCCAGCGCTACGACCTGGGCGGCGAGGACCCGCGGGTCGGCCGCAGCGCGCCGGAGATCGTGCTGGCCGACGGCAGCCGCCTCGCCGACCACCTGCACGGCGGCGCCGGCGTGCTGATCGGGACCGGGCAGCTCTCGGCCGGGCAGCTTTCGGCCGGGCAGCTCGAGGTGGTGGCCGGCGACGTGCCCGGCATGCTGGTCCGGCCGGACGGGATCGTGGCGTGGGTCGAGGGCGACGGCGACCTCGGTGAAGCGCTGCGGCGGTGGTTCGGGAGCACGGTCGTCGAAACGGTCGCGGTCTGAGCCCCGGCCGGCGTCGTCCCAGCGAGCGGGAAAGTCGACAATCTCCACCGATTTAGTGGACAAGGTGGGGCTTCCTCGGCGAGGATCGCCGCATGGATCTCACCTTGGCGCTCGCCGGTCTGGGGGTCGGCGTCATCGTCGGCCTCACCGGCATGGGCGGCGGCGCCCTGATGACCCCCATCCTGGTGCTGGTGTTCGGCGTCCCGCCGATCGCCGCCGTCTCCAGCGACCTGGCCGCGAGCGCCGTGATGAAGCCGTTCGGCGGTTTCGTGCACGCTCGCCGCGGCACGGTGAACTGGCGGATGGTCGGCTGGCTGTGCGCCGGCAGCGTGCCCAGTGCGTTCCTGGGAGTGCTGCTGTTGCGCCTGATCGGCGACGACGACACCGTGCAGCAGACGATCCGCGCCGCCCTGGGCGTGGCGCTGGTGCTGGCCGCCGGCGGCCTGCTGGTCAAGGCCTGGACCGGCCGC
Source organism: Actinoplanes sp. KI2 (assembly GCF_025630775.1). GTDB lineage: Bacteria > Actinomycetota > Actinomycetes > Mycobacteriales > Micromonosporaceae > Actinoplanes. Next base: position 78,214 of record NZ_JAOSZE010000041.1, on the reverse strand, counting down.
CGCCGTCCGGCCACCGGCGGCCCGGCTCCCGAGATCAAGGTCAAGCCCCTGCCCACCGCGCTGCTGGGCGCGGTCGGGGGCCTGATCGTCGGCCTGACCTCGGTGGGCTCCGGCTCCCTGATCATCGTGGTGCTGCTCGCCATGTACCCGAAGCTGCGCGCCAACGACCTGGTCGGCACCGACCTGATCCAGGCCATCCCGCTGGTCACCGCGGCCGCGCTCGGCCACGCCCTGTTCGGCGACCTGAAGCTGGATCTGGCGGCGGCCGTGCTGATCGGCTCGATCCCCGGCGTCCTGATCGGCTCCCGCATCTCCTCCCGGGCGCCGGCCGGCCTGGTCCGCTCGGCCCTGGTCATCGTCCTGCTGGCCAGCGCCCTGAAGCTGTTCAACGTCCCCACCGCCGCGGTCGGCCTCATCTCCGGCGCGGCCGTCGTGGTCGCCGTGGCCCTCGGCGTGACCGGCAGGCTGCGCCGCACCCGGCCCTCCGTCGAAGCCCCCGCCGAACCCGAACTGACCCACGCCGCCTGACCCGATCCGCATGGTGGCCTTACCGGACGCTTACCCGGTGGCCGGACGGTGTCCCGCGCGGCCTGGAACGCGAGCGGCGGCAGCTGCGGCGCGCCCACCGTCCTGAACGCCACCGACACGTTCGGGCGCTTCGTCGCCTCCCCTCCCCGGCCCTGACGTTCGCAGACTTGACGGCGCGCGAGGTTTGAACCCGTCCCCGGCTGGTATTCACCGCCACGGGCGCCCCCTCGCGGACCGCCGCCGGCGCCATCGGTGATGTGGCGACACGCCGATGAACCCCCGATGCCGGCGTTCCGCCCCGGCCGGTGGACGAGGCTCTCGACCACCGGCCGGGCTCGCCCGCCGGGCGAGCCCGCGCGACCACCACCGTGCGGCTCCGCCCGGCGCCGGGCGACCGCCGACCCAGCGACCCGGGCGACCCAGCGACCCGGGCGAACCAGAGACCCGGCAGCCGGCGAACCAAAGACCCGGCGACCACGGCGACGGGCAACACCCCGACCCGGCGACGCGGAGACCCCGGGACCGGCGTGCAGGCTACTGCGGGCGGACGTTGTGGTTGGCGGCGAACAGATTCTGCGGGTCGTAGCGGCGCTTGACCGCCGCCGGCCGCCGGTAGGTCTCCGGTGGGTACACCGCGGCGACGTCCGCCTCGGTGGCCGAGCTGAGGAAGTTCGCGCAGGCGCCCATGACGTGCGGCGCGAGCCGCGCCCAGAACGCGTCCAGCCCGGGTGCCGCGGCCGCGACGACCGGGTGGGGGCCGATGGTCGTGGCGACCACCAGCAGCTCGGCCCTGCGGTAGGGGTAGGCCGTCGCGTCGTCGGCCACCCGGGCCACGGCGCCGCCGACCGAGCGGATCGCGATGAACGGGGAGCCGCCCGCCGCCGCCTCGGTGAGCGTCCGCAGGACCGGCGGCACCGAGCCGGCGGCCCGACGCCGGCGCCCGGCCGGATGTGACGCCGTGTGACCGGCGCCACGATCGACTCAGGCCGCCGCCGGGCGGATCTGCTGGAAGCAGTAGTACAGCGCGATCAGGAAGTGCGCGACCAGGCACAACGGCGCGCTGAACAGGGCCACCGCCATCGTCGTGAGGTACAGCGCGATGCCGGTCGCGCTGAACCGGACGATCGAGCCGCGCACCGCCGCCGGGTCGACGCCGTCGGCGAGCAGCGCCGGGTGCCGCGCCACCCACGTGTACAGCGCGGCGAACGCCAGTGACATCACCAGCATCACCAGCGAGTACACCAGGGCGGCCGTCCGCGCGTCGCGCCCGCCGGCCCGCAGGTACTCGGACATCAGCGCGGTGGTGAACGGGATCGCCACCACCGCCATCAACAGCAGCAAGTTCAGGAACAACGTCACCCGGTCGACCCGTTTGACCAGCTCGAACACGCCGTGATGGTTTACCCAGATGATCCCGATGATCAGAAAACTGGTGACGTAGGCGGCGTAGGCCGGCCACTCCTGCGCCAGCGCCGACGCCAGCCACCCGTCCGGCGAGGTGTTCGGCGGCACCTTCAGATCCAGCACCAGCAACGTGATCGCGATGGCCAGCACGCCGTCGCTGAAGGCCTCGGTACGTCCGGTCTCACTCACCGAATCATTATGGAGACCGTCTGGCACCCGTACTGCCCCTCATGAACGGGCCCCGCCCGCCGAATCAGGGAGGCGATGGACGGGGACACGTGATGGACGTACGGCACAAGGTGCTGGGTGCGATCCTGGCGGCTGCGGCACTGATGGCGGCTACCGGGGGTGTCGTGCTGTACGCGGACTCGCAGGCCGCGCAGCGGGCGGCGATCACCGCGGCCGAGCAGATGGCGTACGGCGCGGCCAAGGACGTCGCGATCGGCCTGCCGCCGGCGCACGCCCGCGATACCAGCACGCCCCTGTTCTACAACCCGGAAGCTCTCGCCGCCTACATCCAGCGCCTGCACGGTTCGCAGCAGCGGGACATCGTCGTGGTGGACCGGTTCAAGCGGATCCTCGCCGACGTCAACCCGAAGGACACCGGTTCCGTCTACGCCGGGGACACCGGCGACCAGGTCACCAGGACGATCGACGACGGCCGGGCGCGGACCTTCGTCGAACGCACCGCCGACAACAGCCACCCGATGCTGCAGGTGGTCGTGCCGATCACCGGCGCCACCGACGTCGTCAAGGGCGCGGTGATCTTCGAATACACCCAGCTCTACGACCAGATGATGGACGCCAGCCGGACCGCCCGGCAGGCCGTGGTGATCGCGGGCGGAATCTGCATCCTGCTGGTCGTGCTGATCGGCAGCGCGATGGCCCTGTCGATCACCCGGCGGATCACCCGCCTGACCCGGGCGATCCAGGTCATCCGGGACGGCGACTACTCCCGGCGGGTGGCGCTCAAGGGCGGCGACGACATCGCCCGGCTCGGCAACGCCTTCGACGACATGGCCGAGCGCCTGGAGACCTCGGCCCGGGAGATCCTCGCCAAGGAGTACACCGACAGCATCCTGGCCAACGCCGGCGACGGCATCGTCGGCGTGGACCCGGACGGGCGGATCACCCTCGCCAACCCGGCGGCCGGCCGGATCGCCGGGCGCGACGTGGACGGGCTGCTCGGCGAGGACGCCCGCGCCACGCTTCGCATCCTCGGCGACGACGGCTCGGCCGGCGAGGACGACGAGAGCGAGGGCACCCTGCGGCGCCCGGACGGATCGACCGTGCGGGTCGCGTACACGATCTCCCGGGTCGTCAAGGACGGCGTGCGCCTGGGCGCGGTGGTCGTGCTGCGCGACGTCAGTCGCCAGCGCGCGCTGGAGCGCGACCTGCGCCACCAGGCGCTGCACGACGGCCTGACCGGGCTGCCCAACCGCAAGCTGTTCCTCGACCGGCTGGACCACGCGATGCGTCATGCGCGGGTGCCCGAGGACTCGAAGGCGGTGCTCTACCTGGACCTGGACGGCTTCAAGAAGGTCAACGACTCGCTCGGCCACAACGCCGGCGACGAGCTGCTGCGCACCACCGCCGAGCGGCTGGTCGCGGCGCTGCGCCCGCAGGACACGGTGGCCCGGCTCGGCGGCGACGAGTTCGCGGTGCTGCTGGAGGACGCCGACCGCCCGACCGTCGAGGCGCTCGCCCAGTCCTGCCTGGACGCGCTGAACCAGCCGTTCCTGGTGCAGGGCCGCAACGCGGTGGTGTCGGTGAGCATCGGCGTGGTGCCCGGCCTGGCCGGCTACGGCGACGCCGACGAGGTGCTGCGCAACGCGGATGTGGCGATGTACGCGGCCAAGGCCCGCGGCAAGGGCTGCTTCCAGGTCTTCGAGAGTCAGATGCACGAGCAGCTGCTCGACCGGCTGGACATCGAGTCCCGGCTGCGCGACGCCGTGCACCGCGGCGAGCTGCGCCTGCACCTGCAGCCGGTGGTCGACCTGACCAGCCGGCAGGTCGCCGGGGTCGAGGCGCTGGTGCGCTGGCAGGACCCGGAGCGCGGGCTGCAGCAGCCGGGCGCGTTCATCCCGCTGGCCGAGGAGACCGGGCTGATCACCGAGATCGACCGGTGGGTGCTGTTCGAGGCCTGCCTGGTGGTCAAGCAGTGGCAGGACCGCGACCCGGACGGCGCGCCGGCCTGGGTGAGCGTCAACCTGTCGGCGGCCAACCTGGACGAGCCCGACCTGATCGACCGGGTGGCGTACGCGCTGGCCACCACCGGCCTCTCGCCGTACTCCCTGGTGCTGGAGCTGACCGAGACGTTGCTGATGCGCGACCTCGCGGCCACCTGCGCGCAGCTCGAGGAGCTGCGCGATCTGGGCGTGAAGATCGCCATCGACGACTTCGGTACCGGGTACTCGTCGCTGGGCTATCTGCGGGACATCCCGGTGGACGTGCTCAAGGTGGACCGCACGTTCGTCGACGGGATGGAGGCCAACGTGCCGCAGCAGGAGCTGGTCAGCGCCGTGATCCAGCTCGGGCACAACCTCGGCCTGAAGGTGGTGGCCGAGGGCGTGGAGACCGAGCACCAGCTCCGGCTGCTCGACCAGCTGGGGGCCCGGTACGCCCAGGGCTATTACCTGGGACGACCGGGCCCCGCAGATCAACTTTCGACGAACACCGCGACCGAACGGGCGGGCACCGTGAACGTCCCGGAGGTCCGCTCGTAGGACGCCGTCCGCACGACCGGGTCGGCCGAGGCCCGCTGGACGGGATGCAGAGTGATCCGCTTCCCGGCCAGCGCGGCCACGGTCTGGGAGGTCGCCGCCGGGGTGCCGTTGAACACCACGGTCACCGACTTCCAGGTCGGGTCGATTCCCCGTCCGTCCAGAGTCATCGTGATGACCCCCGGGGTCTCGGCCGTGCCGGAGAGCGGGAACGTGAGGCGCTTCTGCACCTCGGCGGCGGTCGGTAGGCCGAAGACCGGCGAGGAGCGGCGGATCCGCAGCAGCTCCTGGTAGGTCTGGTCGGCCTGGTTGATGGAAGCGCAGCCGGGCACCAGCTTCGGGTCCGCGAGCAACGGCCGGGCGTACTGCCATTTGTCTGCATTGTCAGACGCGGGCGGCAGGCCGCGACCGAAGCCGTTGCCGTCGCTGCAATCCCAGATGATCTGGTTGAACCAGTCACCCGAGTTGAACGAGTTGCGATCGAGCGACTTCGACCGCAGCCGCTCACTGCCCGAGGCGACGAATCCGACGCCCTGCCCGAGCGCCGTGGTGGCGAGCGCCACGGTCTGCATGCGGGCGCGGTCGGTCGCGGACGTCGCCTGCGGCAGCTTGTACGCCAGAGCGTCGTACAGGATCTCGTTGTCGTGCGCGTCCACATAGGTGATCGCGTCCGACGGCTTCTCGGTGTACCCCGCCGGCGACCCGTTGTAGTCGATCTGCGAGCCCGTCACGGCATTCCCGGCCGAGTTGACAAATCGGAAATCTCGCAAATTCCCGGAGAGCCCGACCTTGATGAGATCCTGGTCGTGCAGCAGGCGTGCCTTCTGCTCGGCCGGTGTCCCGTTCGCCGCGTCCCCGTTCGGGTCGGTGTAGAGCCCCGAGGCGAACCCCTGCAGCCGCGGATCCGAGTCGAACGGCCCACCACCGCGCACGGCATCCCGCAGCCGGTCGTTGAACGTCCCGATCCCGGTCCCGGCCATGTTCGCCTGAGTCGCCTGGACGAACCGGGCGTTGCCGGCGACCTCGCCGAAGTCCCAGCCCTCGCCGTACAGGTAGATGTTCTTGCCGTCGACGCCGTCGCTGGCGAGCGTGAGCTTGTCCAGGGCGGCCCGCACGGCCAGGATGTTCGCCTTCGGGTGGTGACCCATCAGATCGAACCGGAAACCATCGATCTTGTACGCCTTGGCCCAGGTCACGATGGAGTCCACGACCAGCTTGCCCATCATCGCGTTCTCCGTCGCGGTGTTGGCGCAGCAGGTCGAGTTGGCGACCGTCCCGTCGGCGAGCAGCCGCTGGTAGTAGCCCGGCACGATCTGGTCGAGGACCGAGTTCGGGTCGGTCCCCGCCGCCGACGTGTGGTTGTAGACGACGTCCATCACCACGCGCAGGCCGGCCTTGTTGATGCCCTGAACCATCTGCCGGAACTCCAGCGTCCGGTGGTCGGGGTTCACCGCGTACCCGCCCTCGGGCGTCGTGTAGTGCAGCGGGTCGTACCCCCAGTTGTAGCCGTCCTTGGCGGCCACCGCGGCGACGCACGCCTGCTGCTTGTCCGAGTCGGCCGGCAGCGAGGCCAGGTCGCAGGCCGGTACCTGCTGGTCGGCCCGGTTCTCCGGGATCGTGGCGAAGTCGAAGACCGGCAGCAGGTGCAGGTGGGTGACGCCGGCCTTGGCCAGCGCCGCGAGATGCTTCATGCCGGTGGTCTGCGGATTCGTGAACGCCTCGTAGGTGCCCCGCTCGGCGGCCGGCACGGTGCCGTCGGCCATCGAGAAGTCGCGCACCGACAGCTCCGAGACCTGGATCTTCGCGGGAGCGGTGGCGGCCGGTTTCCGCAGGGCCGACCAGCCTCCCGGCGCGAGCGCCGGATCGGCCAGATCGACGATCCGGCTCAGCTTCGAGTCGGTCGAGAGGCCGATCGAGTACGGGTCGGTGACGCTCGCCGTGACGATCTTCTGGGCCGCCGGCTGCCAGGCCGTGACCCGGTAGGCGTAGTACTTCCCCGTCCAGTTCGCCGGGCCGCGCACCGACCAGACGCCGGTCCGGTCGTCCCGCCGCATCGCCACGGTCTGCGCCGCCGAGGCCGGGGTGTCGTACAGCTGCAGGTCGACGGTGTGCGCGGTCGGCGCCCAGACCGACAGCCTGGTGCCGACCGGCCCGAGCGTCGCGCCGGTCGCCGCCGAGTAGACGTCGTCGAGCACGCCCGCGGTCTGCACCCCGGTCGCGGAGAGCAGCTTCCCGGCCGCGTCCCGCTCGGTGACGACCACCTGCCCGCGCAGGATGTCCGGAACATCGGCGTCGGCGATGGTGAACGCGTCGTATTGCCACAGGTGCGGGAACTTCGCGCGCTGCGCCTCGGTCAGGCCGTCATGCCGGGCCGCGATCGGGATCTCCTGGTAGGAACCGGTGAGCTCCCCGTTCGCGACGCCGATCCCGCCGTCGTTCGCGTAGACGAGCGCGTATTTCTTGCCGTCGGTGGAGTCGCTCGGCTTCCAGGCGATCGTCCCCCGGTCGATCCAGACCGCGGACTCCTTGGTCAGATCGACCACGCCGCTGTTGCCGGCCTTCTTGACCACCGGCAGCAGACGGTCGGTGACCCCGGCGAGCAGCCACACCTCGCGTCCCGCGGTGGCGAAGTCGAGCCGCTGGTCGTTCGGCAGATCCTTGGTGTCGCCGGAGTGGATGATGTAGCTGAGCCCGGTCGCGCCGGCGGCGAGCGGCACCTTGAAGGTGATCCCGTACGAGTCGGTCGCGGCCGGTTGCAGCGGCGAGCCCCAGTCGGTGCCGGTGGCCGCGCCGTCCCAGACGTGCAGGCCCCAGCCGCTGTAGTCGGCGTCGGCCCGGTGGTAGTGGATGATCGCGGTGTTCTGGTCCTGCGGCGGGTAGTCCTGGCTGGGGTAGACGGCCGGGTCGCCCTGCTTGAGCCACACCTCCGGGTTCTTGGACGGGTCGAGCGAGCGGTCGCTCTCCACGTCCTTGACCCCGTCCTTGCTGACCACGATGAAGCCCATGTTCTTGGCGCCGGGCTTCAGCTTCACGTACGCGAACTTCCCGTACGCGTCCTCGCCGACGAACGGCTGACCGTTGGGCCAGGAGGTGGACATCGAGTCGTCGACGTCGCCCCAGACGTACAGGCCGTAGTTGTCGTAGCCGCCGGCCGGCCGCTGGTAGTGCACCACGGCGTAGTCGGGACTGGTCGAGACGACCGGCGTGCCGACGGCGATCGCGCTGGTGGTCGAGCCCAGGCGGCCCTTGCTGTCCCGCACCACCGCCTTGTACCGCACGGTGGTGCCGCCCGCCAGTCCGGCGAGGTCGTGGTAGATCGTGTACGGCGCCTTGGTCGCGGTGCCGACCAGCTTCCAGGGCCCGTCGCCGACCTGCGCGGCCAGCGTGACGGTGGCGAGCGGGTCGCCGGTGACCGCGGCGGTGACCGCGGCCCGGGTGGGCACGAGCGCGCCGGACGCCGGCGAGGTGATGGTGACGGTCGGCGCCGCACCCGGGACCGCCAACGGCGAGCCGGCCTTCAGCACCAGGGTGGACAGCGGCGGGACAGTTACCGTGACTTTTCCGCTTTGCACCGAGATATCGTTGCTTCCACCGTAAATGCCGTGGAAAGCGCCCGTGGACGAGACGTCGAACGTGACCGTCTGCGTGGTCGTGGCGTTGTTGGCCGCGACGACGTATTCGGTGCGGCTCGTCGGATCGATTCGAGAGACGGCGAAGACGCCGGCGCCGGACGACGCGTACCGGGTGATCTGCTCGCCGCCGGCCAGGGCCGGGTTCGCCTTGCGCAGCGCGGCCAGCGACGCGATCGTCCGGTACAGCGGGTGCTGGGTGTCGTAGTTGTCGACCGCGTGCGTGCGGTCGGTGCCGATCAGGTCGTCCTTCAGGTAGTCGGCGGTCTTCGACGCGAACATGTCCTGCCGGGCGTCCTTGTCCCCGCCCGGGCCGGTGAAGCCCTGCTCGTCGCCGGAGTAGACGACCGGCTGCCCGCGGGTCAGGAACATCAGCTCGTTGGCGAGCTCGTCGCGCCGCAGGTAGGTGTCGGCCGCGGCGCCGCTGGACTCGAGGAACGAGCCGATCCGGCCCATGTCGTGGTTGCCGAGGAAGGTGGGCAGGCGGTCGGCGTCGGTGTCGCGGGCGGTGTAGAGCGCGTCCTTGGCGTACACGTCGGCGAGCGCCTGCCCGGAGCCGGCGCCGGTCACGAAGCCCTTGGCCGCGTCCTGGAAGGAGAAGTCCAGCGTGGCCGGCAGGCCGCCCTGGCGCACGTAGGTCGACTCGATCTCCTGGTCGGCGCTGTAGACCTCGCCGAACATGAAGAAGTTGCCCTTGCCGGCCTTCTTGGCGGCGGCGTTGATGCCGGCCGTGAACTGCGGCCAGAAGGCGAGGTCGGCGTGCTTGACGGTGTCCAGGCGGTAGCCGTCGATGCCGGTCTCGGCGATCCAGTCCGAGTAGATCTTGGTCATGCCCTTGACCACCTCGGGACGCTCGGTCCACAGGTCGTCGAGGCCGAAGAAGTCGCCGTACTCCGAGTTCTCCCCGGCGAACGTCGAGTTGCCGCGGTTGTGGTACATCGTCGGGTCGTTCAGCCAGCCGGGCACCTTAACCGTTTTATCCGATTTTTTGGCAAAAACGGGTGTGTACGGGAAGGAGCTCGTCGACACCTTCGGGAAGCCGTTCTTGCCGTCCGCGTAGTTGCGGTCCTCGAAGCGGTTCCCCTTCGCGTCCTGGTAGGGGGCGGTCGCCTTGTCGATGTAGTCGTATTTGTTCTGCTCGTACTGGATCACGTCGGCCGTGTGGTTGACGATGATGTCCAGGTAGATCTTCATGCCGCGCTGGTGTGCGAGCTTCACCAGGCGCTTGAGGTCGGCGTTGGTGCCGAAGTGCGGGTCGACCTGGGTGAAGTCGGTGATCCAGTAACCGTGGTAGCCGGCCGAGATGTCGCTGCCGCTGCCCTGCACGGGCCGGTTCTTGAAGACCGGGGCGAGCCAGATCGCGGTCGTGCCGAGCCCCCGGATGTAGTCCAGCTTGTCGATCACGCCCTGCAGGTCGCCACCGTGGTAGAAGCCCTTGTCGGTCGGGTCGTAGCCGGTGGTCAGCCGGTCACCCGTGAGCCCGCCCCTGTCGTTGGCCTTGTTCCCGTTGGCGAACCGGTCGGGCAGGACGAAGTAGTACTGCTCGGACGTGCCGAGCCGGTCGCTCCCCCACTGGGCGATCGTCCGGTCGCCGGGCGGCTGGATGGCCGCCTGCGCGGGGGTGGCTATCAGGAAGGGTAAGAACAGGCACAGGACGGCCAACAACCTCTTTGCGACCACGGTGTCCCCTTTAAATATCCTCAGCTGCCCAGACCTGGAAGGCCGGGCCGTAGCCATCGATGATGGTGGAACCATCGGGTTCGGTGCACAGCGGCTTCGCCCCGCCGTACACGTTCTCCCAGTTCGTGCTGCCCGGGAGCCCGGTCAGGTGCAGCGGCTCCCCCGCCCGCCGCCGAGCCAGCACCAGCAACGTCTGCCCCGCCGACTCCCGCAGGAAGACCAGGCAGTCCCCCTCCGCGTGCACCCATCGCAGTCCCCCTCTCCGCAGAGCCGCGTTGCCGCGGCGCAGGGCGACCAGCGCCCGGTAGCGGGCAAAGGTCACCGAGTCCGGGGCGCTCCCCCAGGGCATCGGCTGGCGGGCCGACTCGTTGGTCGAGCCGGTCAGCCCGAACTCGTCGCCCGCGAAGATCATCGGCGTGCCGGGCAGGGTCATCAGCAGGCCGGCCGCGACCTCCTGCCGGGCCGCGTCGCCGACCACGGTGCGGATCCGGGCGGTGTCGTGCGAGCCGAGCATCTGCCACGAGGTCGTCCAGGACCGCCAGGACGTCTGCGCCGCGAACGCCGACATCACCGCGACGGTCGCGGCCGCGTCCCGGTGCGGTACCTCGACCGGCACCCCGAGGAAGTCGTCGAACGGCAGGTCGTCGGCGCGCAGCCAGCTCCACAGCGGACGGGTGAAGCCGGCGTAGTTCATCGTCCCGTGCCAGCCGTCCCGGTCCAGGTCGGGCGTCGCGTCGTGGGAATGCTCGGCGATCAGCAGGCCGTCCGGGCGGGCGTCGTGCACGGCCTTGCGCAGCAGCGTGGCCACCTCGTGGGTCCAGTCGTCGGCGCCCCGCCGGCCGGTCATGTTGGCCACGTCGATCCGCCAGCCGTCCAGCCCGTACGGGTCGGCCAGCCAGCGCTGGGTCACCTCGCGGAACCGCCGGCGCAGCTCCGCCGAGCCCCAGTTGAGCTTGGGCAGGGAGGGCTGACCGAGCCAGCACTCGTACCCGCCGCTCTCCTTGAAGTAGTAGAAGCCCCGTTCCCGGGTGAACCACTCGTGCCCGGTGCCGGTGTGGTTGGTGGTCAGATCGCCCAGGATCCGCCAGCCCCGCTCGTGCACCGCCCGGGTCAGCCGGACCAGCGCCTCGTCGCCGCCGAGCAGCGGGTCGACCCGGTCGAACGAGGCCGCGTCGTAGCGGTGGTTGGACCGGCCCGGGAAGAACGGGGTGAGGTACAGCGTGTTCGCGCCGAGCGCGGCGATGTGGTCGAGCCGCTGGGCGATCCCGTCCAGGTCACCGCCGTAGAGCACTCGGGTGGCGTTCGGCCCGCGCGCGGCCGGCGTCCCCCACGAGGCGCCGGTCGCCCAGTCCGGCAGATCCTTCTCACCAGACTTGGCGTACCGGTCCGGGAAGATCTGGTAGACCACCGCGTCGCGCGCCCAGTCCGGCGGGCCGGGGTGCGCGACCAGCTTGAAGTCGGTGGCGTCCGGCACGTCGTAATGGGTCAGGCCGGCCCCGGTCAGCCAGCGCACCCCCTGCGACGTACGCACCAGGAACCGGTACGGCGTCACCGGGTTGCGCACCGGGATCTCCGCCCGCCACCAGACGTCGCCGTGCCGGTCGGTGCGGTCCACGACGGCCGAGGTGAACACCGGCTCGCCGTCGGAGATCCGGCGCAGGTGGATCCGGCTCGCCCGGACACCGGCCGGCACCCGGACGAAGACGCTCACCGTCTCGCCGAGGGCCGGGCTCTGCGACGAGACGTACAGCTCGGAGCCGTCGTGGTGGACTCTCATCCCTTGACCGCTCCCGAGGTCAGCCCCTCGACGATGTACCGCTGCAGCGACTGGAACACCAGCACGGTCGGGATCGCGGTGAGCAGCGTGCCGGCGCAGAACATGCCGAAGTTGGTGTTGCGTTGCTCGGCGGCGACCAGACCCCAGAGGCCGACCGAGAGGGTCTTGCTGGTGGAGTCGGTGAGGAAGATGTTCGCGAAGATGAACTCGTTGATCGTGCTGATGAACGCGAGCAGCCCGGTCACCGCGAGCACCGGCGCGACCAGCGGCAGCAGGATCCGGAAGAAGACCTGCGCGTGCCCGGCGCCGTCCACGGTGGCCGACTCGTCGAGCTCACGCGGCACGGTGTCGAAGAAGCCCTTCATCAGCCAGGTGCCCACGCCGAGCGCCCCGCCGAGGTAGAGCAGCACGAGGCCCCACCAGGTGTTGAAGCCGATCGCCGGCCAGTAGTCGGTGATCGTCGCGAACATCAGGAAGATCGCCACGACCGCCAGGAACTGCGGGAACATCTGGATCAGCAGCAGCGACAGCAGGCCGGTGCGCCGGCCGCGGAAACGCCGGCGGCTGAAGACGTACGCGGCGAGCGCCGACACGAACACGGCGACCCCCGACGCCGAGCCCGCGATGATCACCGAGTTCAGGAACCAGTGCGCGAAGTTGGTGTCCTGCAGCAGCTTGGTGAAGTTGTCCAGGGAGATGCCGGTCGGCACCAGCTGGCTCGAGGACAGCGTGCCGAGCGGGTTGAGGGCCGACGAGATCACGAACAGGATCGGCCCGAGTGAGAACGCCACCGCGACCAGGCCCACGGCGTGCCGCCAGCCGACCTTCTTCAGCCACTTCACGCGTAGACCTCCTCTTGCGCTCTTGTCCGGCGGAAAGCGATCGCCGAGATGGTTCCCACGATCAGGAAGATGAAGATCGAGATCGCGGCCGCGTAGCCGTACTGCGCGCCCGAGCCGCCGAACGCCAGCCGGTAGGTGTAGGTGATCAGCAGGTCGGTCGCGCCGTTCGCCGGGTTGTCCGGCTGGAACGGGCCGCCCTCGGTGGTCAGGTAGATCGCGTTGAAGTTGTTGAAGTTGAACGCGAACGACGAGATCAGCAGCGGGGTCAGCGCCACCATCAGCAGCGGCAGCACGATCCGCCGGAAGCTCTGCCAGGCGCCCGCACCGTCGATCCGCGACGCCTCGGACAGCTCGCTCGGGATCGCCTGCAGCGCGCCGGTGGTCACCAGGAACATGTACGGATAGCCCAGCCACAACTGCACGAGCAGCACCGCGATCCGGGCCGTCATCGGCTGGCCGAGCCAGTCCACGCTGATCCCGAAGAAGTTGTTGATCAGGCCGAAGTCCTTGTTGAACATGTCCCGCCAGACCAGCAACATGGCAAAGGCCGGCATCGCGTACGGCAGGACCAGCAGCACCCGGTACAGGTTGCGACCGCGCACCTTCTGCGAGTGCAGCGCCACCGCGACGAACATGCCGAGCAGGAACGTGCCGCCGGTCGAGCCGATCGCGAAGACGAAGTTCCAGATCAGCGTACGCAGGAAGGGTCCCGAGATGTCCTCGTCGGTGACCACCCGGGTAAAGTTGCTGAAGCCGACGTTGACCTTCCAGCCCTGGGCCAGCCGGTCGCCGTCGCCCGCCACGAACGAGCCGGTCTTGCCGTCCGCGACCCAGGCCTTGCCGGTCTTGGCGTCCCGAATGCAGTCGCAGCCCGCGACGTAGACCCGGCCGGCCTTGCCCTCGTACGCCCGGGACAGCCCGATCGAGCGGATCGCGCCGCCCTCGACCGGCACCGCGAGCGCGGTGATCTCCTTGCTGCGCAGCGAGGCCTGGCCGGCGGTGAGCACGGTGTAGCCGTCGGCGGCGGTGACCTTGCCGGTGCTGGTGACGGTCACGTCGGCCGCGTCGAGCCTCTTCAGGCCGTGCGCGTCGCCGGCCGAGACCGCCTTGGTGGCCGGATCGGTGACCAGGAAGACCAGGGGGCCGGTCGCGGGGTCGCCGGTGGTGGCGACGCTCAACGCGTACTCGATGGAACCCGGCACCTGGGTGACGGACGCGGTCTGAATGGCGACGATGGCCTCCTGCTTGGAGCCCCGGTGGCCGTCGCCGTAGTTGGTGAACGCCGTGCTCGCGGTGTAGAGCACCGGGAACACCTGGAACGCGATCAGCAGCAGGGTGCCCGGCGCGAGGTACTTGGCCGGGATGTGCCGCGGGGACAGGTACAGGTAGAGCAGGGCGCCCGTGGTCGCCACCAGGATCGCGAGCCCGATCCACGCCTGGTTCTCGACCAGCGGGAAGGCGGCCCAGATCGCGATCGCCACGACCAGCCCGAGGAGGGTGATCTTGACGAGTTGGGCGGCCGTGCTCGTGTCCCGCGACCGCGGCGCGCTGCTCTTGTCGGGGGCGGGGTGGGCCCGCGTGACCGCGGGCCCACCAAGCTGCGTCGTCATTACTTGTTGATGGACGCGGAGATCGTCTTGCCGGCCGCCTCGATGGTCTTGGCCGGGTCGGCGCCGCCGACCACCGCGGCCTCGGCCTTGCCGAACGGGTCCCAGATCGCCGCCATCTCCGGGATGGAGGGCAGCGGGATGCCGTCCTTGGCGGCCGCCTGCCACTTGGCCAGGTCCGGGTCGGAGCCCTTGACCTGGTCGAACGCGGCGGTCAGCGCCGGCGGCCGGGGCTCGGCCTGGTACAGGGCCACCGCGAGGTCCGGGGTGGTCACGTAGTTGGTGACGAACTCCTGGGCCAGGGCCTTGTTCTTGCCCTTCGCGGCCACGTAGAACGTCTGCACGCCGAGGAACGGCTGGGCCGGCTTGCCGCCCGCGAACGGCGGGACCGGCGTGATGTCGTACTTGATGCCGGCCTTCTTCACGTCGGTGATCGCCCACGGGCCGGAGACCAGGAACGCGCACTTCTTGCCGGTGAAGGTCGAGATCGAGTTGTCCGAGGTGATCGACCGCTTGAGCGCGCCCGAGCCCTTCTCACCGAGCGCCGCGATCTTCTTGAACGCCGCGACCGAGGCCGGCGTGCCGACGCCGAGGTCCTTCGGGTTGTAGTCGCCGTTCGCGGTGGTGCCGAACAGGTAGCCGCCGGCCGACGAGTACAGCGGGTACAGGTGGTAGGCGTCGCCGGTCTGGCCGACCTGGAGGCAGAGGATCTCCGACGCCTTCTTCTCGGTCTTCAGCTTCTGCCCGGCCGTGACCAGGTCCTCGATGGTGGCCGGGGCCTGCGGCGCGAGGTCGGTGTTGCGGATCAGGGCGAGGTTCTCGGTCGCGTACGGGACGCCGTAGGTCTGCCCGTTGAAGGTGACGGCCTTCAGGGCGTTCGCCGCGATGCCGGACTTCTGCGCGTCGGAGAGCTGCACCGGGTCGATCGCGCCGTTCTGCACGAGGTTGCCGATCCAGTCGTGCGCGCCGACCATCACGTCCGGGCCGCTGCCCTGCTGGGACGCGGTGACGAAGGTGGTCTGCTGGTCCTTGGAGATCGCCTGGATCTTCACGGTCACGCCGTTCTCGGCGCCGAACTTGTCGGCGAACGGCTTGAGCGCGGCGGAACGCTTGTCGTCGGCCCAGATCACGAGCTCGCCGGTGGGGGCCTTGGCGCTCGGATTGTCACTGGCGGTCGATTTGTCGGTCTTGTCGCCGCAGCCGGCGGCAAGCAACGCGAGGGTCAGGGCGCCGGCTACACCCGCGGCACGGATGCGCATATACGTCTCCCGTCGGTTTTGAGAGTAAGAAGTTGCAGGGACCGACAGCCACTTGATCGACTTGTGTCGGCCGTGTTGCGGGGACGTTAGCAAGCACTTGCATATTTTGGAACCCCTTGCACTCTCGTCGCTGCAAGACGTCATCGGTACAGTGCCGTGCATGCGAGCGAGGATGTCCGACATCGCCCGGCAGGCGCAGGTCAGCGAGGCGACGGTGTCGCGCGTCATCAATGACCGGCCCGGCGTGTCGCATGAAACCCGGCAGGCGGTGCTGACCGCACTCGACGTGCTGGGTTATGAACGGCCGGAGCGTCTGCGCAAGCGCTCCGCCGGCCTCGTCGGCCTGATCGTGCCCGAGTTGGACAACCCGATCTTCCCGGCGTTCGCCCAGGTCATCGAGTCGACACTGGCCCAGCACGGCTACACGCCGGTGCTGTGCACGCAGTCGCCGGGCGGGGTCACCGAGGACGAGTACGTGGAGATGATGCTCGACCGGCAGGTCAGCGGGATCATCTTCGTCTCGAGCCTGTCCGCGGACACCGCCGCCGACCAGTCGCGCTACCGCCGGCTGATCGAGCGACCGCTTCCGATCGTGCTGGTCAACGGGTACGCCGAGACGATCGAGGCGCCGTTCGTGTCGTGCGACGACCGGCTGGCCGGCGACCTCGCGGTCTCGCACCTGGTCGCCCTCGGCCACCGGCGGATCGGCATGATCTCGGGACCGAACCGGTTCATCAACACCCAGCGGAAGCTGGCCGGATATCGGGCCGCGCTCGCCCGGGAACTGGGCGCCTCGGAGGTCTCGGACGACTTCGTGGCCCTGACCCTGTTCGGCGTCGAGGGCGGCGAGGTGGCCGCGGATCGCCTGCTCGAGCAGGGGGTGACCGGGATCGTGTGCGCCTCGGACCTGATGGCGCTGGGCGCTATCCGGGCCGCCCGGCGCCGGGGGCTGTCGGTGCCGCGGGACGTGTCGGTGATCGGATTTGACGACTCGCCGCTGATCGCCTTCACCGATCCGCCGCTCACCACGCTGCGCCAGCCGGTGTCATCGATGGCGGTGGCGGCGGTCCGGTGCCTGGTGGACGAGATCGACGGCCACGGGGCGCCGCACTCGGAGTACCTGTTCCGCCCGGAGCTGGTGGTCCGCGGGTCGACGGCGATCGCACCGACCCGCCGCGAGATCGCCGCCGCCTGAGCTGTTTCCCGGTGCAAGTTCTTTCAGAGTTTGCACGAATGGTCGTCGGGCTTTCTGACTTAACCGGATCAGACCGTCAGGCCATTGCCAGCAGCGCGAGGCCCATCGCGGCGCTCATCGTGGCATGGCAGACCTCGGGCCAGCGCGGGGCCTGCGGCGCGATCGCGGCCGGGCGCAGATGCATGCCCCGGACCGCCCACCACAGAGCCGCCGCCACGAGGTAGGCACCGAGGGCCGCGCTGACCCACGCCGGAAAGCCGGCCGCCGCCGCATGGTCGTGCCCCATCCCGCGCATGCTCGACATTTCGCTTTTCGCGGTCGATGTCGTGGCGGCCATCCACAGCATCGCGGCCGTGGCGCTGGCGAAGTAGATCGGCGCCAGCCGACTGCCCGTTGCCACGAGAGCCCGGCTCACGAACCACCCGGTCGACAGCGTGAACCCGGTGACCCAAACACTGGCCGGCACCCCCGACCCCCACGGCCAGATCATCGCGATCATCGACCCGCCCATGAACAGATGCAGCACCTCATCGACGAATCCCGCCCCGGCCGGCCGCAGCACCCGCACCAGGTGAAACAGCGTGGCGATGGCAAACGCGCAGGTCAGCACCCATCGCAGACTCTCGAGACCGATCATCGTGGGAACTGCCTCCCGCGCCGAGGGAACGATCTTCCGGCCACGTTAGACGGTCGACGATCGCCACGTCAGTACCGCCCGCGAGCGATCCACCACCCGATCCGGGCACACCACGCGCCACCGCAGACCGCGGAACGGCCAGCCGAGGCGCGCGCACGACGCAGGTGGCGGCGGGAGCCGGCCACGCCGGGGTGTTGCGGCCGCTAGTGGCGGCCGCCGAGCCGCGGGCGCAGCACGAACGCCACCCCGACCCGGATCAGCCCGAGCCCGGCCGCGAACACGCCCGGGTGGAAGAGGACAGCCGCGCGCCCAGCACCGCGATCGGGAGCACTTCGGCCGGCACACCAGCGCGGCGCCGGGCGTGACTAGCCGGGCCAGGCCAAACGACCGGCGGATCAGCAGCCCGTCGGCGAACGCCGCGAACTGCCCGCCGGTCAGCCGGCCCGCCACCCGGTGCAGGCGCAGGTCCGGGTCTAGCGGGGGACAACCTTCTCGACGGCCCACTGCCGCCAGCTGTCCAGCTTGTGCTGGACCAGGGCGAGCTGCTCGGCCACCGGGCCGGGCCCGGTCGAGCCGGGGGTGGTGCGGGCGGCCAGCGCCGACTCGACCGACATGACCTCGCGCACCGACGGGTCGAGGTGCTCGCTGACCTTGGCCAGGTCGTCGTCGGTGAGGTCCTCGAGCTCGCAGCCGCGCACCGAGCACAGCGCCACCAGCTGGCCGGTGATCTCGTGCGCGTCGCGGAACGGCACGCCGCGCCGGACCAGCCAGTCGGCGACCTCGGTGGCCAGCGAGAAGCCGACCGGGGCGGCCGCGGCCAGGCGGTCGACCCGTACGGTCATCGTGGAGATCATGCCGGCCAGGGCCGGCAGCAGCAGCTGCAGCGTCTCGATCGCGTCGAACGCCGGCTCCTTGTCCTCCTGCATGTCCCGGTCGTACGTCAGGGGCAGGCCCTTGAGCATGGTGAGCACCGCCACCAGCCCGCCCACCAGCCGCCCGCTCTTGCCCCGGGCCAGCTCGGCGATGTCCGCGTTCTTCTTCTGCGGCATGATCGACGATCCGGTGGCGAAGGCGTCGTCCAGCTCCACCCAGCCGAACTCGGTGGAGGTCCAGAGCACCACCTCCTCGCCGAGGCGGGACAGGTGCACCCCGATCAGCGCCGTGACGAACAGGAACTCGGCCACGAAATCGCGGTCGGCCACGGCGTCCATGGAGTTCGGCGCGGGCGCCGCGAAACCCAGCTCCTTGGCTACGGCGGCCGGGTCGAGCGGCAGCGACGAGCCCGCGAGGGCGCCGGAGCCGAGCGGCGAGATGGCCGCCCGGGCGTCCCAGTCGCGCAGCCGGTCGAGGTCGCGCAGCAGCGGATGCACGTGGGCGAGCAGCCAGTGGCCGAAGGTCACCGGCTGGGCGTGCTGCACGTGGGTCATGCCGGGCGCGGCCGTGTCCACGTTCCGCGCCGCCTGCTCGGTGAGCGCGTCGGCCAGCTCGACCAGCGCCACGGCCAGGCCGCGGGCGTGGTCGCGCAGGTAGAGCCGCAGGTCGGTGGCGACCTGGTCGTTGCGGGACCGGCCGGCCCGCAGCTTGCCGCCGAGCGTGCCGAGCCGCTCGAGCAGGCCCCGCTCCAGCGCGGTGTGCACGTCCTCGTCGTCGATGGTCGGCCGGAACTCGCCGGACGCGCAGGCCGCCTCGAGGTCGTCGAGGGCGGCCAGCATGCGGCCCAACTCGTCCGGGTCGAGCAGCCCGGCCGCGGCGAGCACCCGGGCGTGGGCGCGGGAGGCGGCGATGTCGTACGGCGCGAGCCGCCAGTCGAACTGGACGCTCACCGACAGGCGCGCCAGGGCGTCGGCGGGGCCGCCGGAGAACCGGCCACCCCACAGCGAAGTCTTTGTCATTTCGTCCCTCCGTGCACAAGTTGCGCTGGGCGGCCCAAGACCGATTTGCAGGGTCGAATGGGCTCGATCGCTGCGCTCCTCGCCGCCACGGCGCTCAGTCTGCCAGCCGCTGGTGATGGACGACCCGCTCGATCACGGGATGCTCCCTTCGCTGTGTTCACCGGTATGTCCGGCCCAGTCGGCGAGTTTCTCGGCGAGTGCCTTGCCCCCGGTGACGTCGCGGGCCACGACGAGGATGGTGTCGTCGCCGGCGATGGTGCCGACGACATCGGTGAGTCCGGACCGGTCCAGCGCGCTCGCCAGGAACTGCGCGGCTCCCGGCGGGGTACGCAGGACGGCGATGTTGCCGCTGGCGTCCACCCCGGTGAGCAGCTCGCGCAGCAGCCGCAGCAGACGGGCCGGGGCGTCCTCGACCTCGCGCAGCGGCCGGGTCCCGTCCTCGGGGATGAGGTAGGCGCCGCCGACCTTAACGGCGCGCAGCTCCTCCAGGTCGCGCGACAGGGTGGCCTGGGTGACCTGCACGCCCTCGGCCGCCAGCAGCTCGGCCAGCTCGGTCTGCGACCGGATCGCCTTCTGCCTGATCAGTTCGACGATCCGGGCGTGCCGCCCGGCTCGGGTCACCGGTCCGGTCATTTCTCATTCACCGCCAGCAGCCAGGCCAGCAGGGCCTTCTGCGCGTGCAGCCGGTTCTCGGCCTGGTCGAAGACCGCGCTCCGCGGACCGTCCAGCACCTCGTCGGTGATCTCCTCGCCGCGGTGCGCGGGCAGGCAGTGCAGGACGATCGCCTCCGGCGCGGCGGCGCCGAGGAGCTGGTCGTTGACCTGGTACGGCCGGAACGGGGTGAGCCGGTCCTTGCCGTCGTTCTCCTGCCCCATCGACGTCCAGGTGTCGGTGGCGAGCACGTCCACGCCGTCGGCCGCCTCGAACGGGTCGCGGAGCACGTCGACCGAGCCGCCGGTGCGGGCCGCGATCTCGGCGGCCTGGGCCACCACGACCGGGGACGGGTCGAAACCGGAGGGGCCCGCGACCCGTACGTGCATGCCCGCGGTCGCACCGGCGAGCAGGTAGGAGTGCGCCATGTTGTTGGCCGCGTCCCCGACGTACGCAAGCTTGAGGTTCTTGGTCCGGCCGAAGCGTTCCCGGATGGTCTGCAGGTCGGCGAGCAGCTGGCAGGGGTGGAAGCCGTCGGTGAGCGCGTTGACCACCGGGACGTCGACGCCGGAGGCCAGCTGGGTGAGCCGCTCGTCGCCGGTGGTGCGGAAGACCAGGGCGGCGGCGTAGCGGGCGACGACCCGGCCGGCGTCGGCCAGCGACTCGCCGCGGCCGAAGTGGGTGGCCTGGGTGTCCACGATGATCGGCTGGCCGCCGAGCTCGGCGATGCCGGCCTCGAAGGAGAGCCGGGTGCGCAGGCTGACCTTGTCGAAGAAGACGGCGACCGAGCGCGGGCCCTCGAGGGGGCGGAACTGGAAGCGGTGGGCCTTCATCTTGGCCGCGAGGTCGAGGACGGCGGACTGCTCGGCGGGGGTGAGGTCGTCGTCGCGGAGGAAATGCCTAGTCACTTGAGACCGTCCAGGGCATTGATGAGGGCATCGGCTTGCTCGGCGCTGATGATCAGGGGCGGCGCGAGCCGGATGACGTTCGGGTTGGGGGCGTTGACCAGGAAGCCCGATTCTTCGAGCTTGTCCCTGATTTCTCCGGAGACCGGCCGGTGAAGGACGACGCCGAGCAGGAGGCCGGCCCCGCGGACCTCGCGGACCAGCGGATTCTTCTCCAGGCCGCGGTGCAACTGCTCGCCGACCCGTTTCACGTGGTCGAGCAGGCCCTCGCCGGCGATCGTGCGGATCACCGCGAGGCCGGCCGCGCAGGCGACCGGGTTGCCGCCGAACGTGGTGCCGTGCGAGCCGGGGGTGAACAGGTCGGCGGCCGGGCCGAACGCGATGCAGGCGCCCAGCGGCAGGCCGCCGCCGAGACCCTTGGCCAGCGTGATCACGTCGGGCTCGACGCCCTCGCTCTGGTGGTGGAACCAGTGTCCGGTGCGGCCGATGCCGGTCTGCACCTCGTCGAGCACGAGCAGGGCGCCGTTGCGGGTGCAGATCTCCCGGGCGCCGGCCAGGTACCCGGCCGGCGGGACGACCACGCCGTTCTCGCCCTGGATCGGCTCGATGATGACCATTGCCGTTTTGTCCGACACCGCCTGGCTCAAGGCGGACAGGTCACCGAAGTCGACATGGGTCACCTCGCCGGGAAGCGGCCGGAACGGGTCGGCCTTCGACGGCTGGCCGGTCAGGGCGAGCGCGCCCATCGTGCGGCCATGGAACGCCCCGTGCGTGGCGACCACCCGGGTACGTCCGGTGAGGCGGGACAGCTTGAAGGCGGCCTCGTTCGCCTCCGCGCCCGAGTTGCCGAAGACGACCCGGCCCGACCGGCCGGCCAGCGCCAGCAGCAACTCGGCGAGGGCGACGCACGGCTCGGCCAGGTACAGGTTGGAGACGTGCCCGAGGGAGGAGATCTGCTGGGTGACGGCCTGGACCACGGCCGGGTGGGCGTGGCCGAGCGCGTTGACCGCGATGCCGCCGAGGAAGTCGACGTACTGCTTGCCGTTCTCGTCGGTGAGGACCGCGCCCTCGCCGCGGACGAAGGCGATCCGCGGGGTCCCGTAGTTGTTCATCATCGACTGTTGCCAGCGGTCGACCAGCGCGGTCATGCTTCTGTTCCGTTCAGGGGCGGCGGGTGGGGCGGTTGGATGGATGAGGGCACCACCATGGTTCCGATCCCTTCGGACGTGAAGACTTCGAGCAGCGTGGAGTGGGCGACGCGGCCGTCGACGACATGCGCGGCGGGCACGCCACCGCGGACGGCGCGCAGGCACGCCTCCATCTTGGGGACCATGCCGGACTCGAGGCCGGGCAGCAGCTTCTCGAGGGCGTCGGCATCGATGCGGGTGGTGAGCGAGCTCGTGTCGGGCCAGTCGGTGTAGAGGCCGGGCACGTCGGTGAGGATCACCAGCTTGCGGGCGCCGAGGGCTTCGGCCAGCGCCGCGGCGGCGGTGTCCGCATTGACATTGTGCAAGATTCCCGAAATGTCGGGCGCGACGGTGGCAATGACCGGGATGCGACCGGCGGCGATCAGGTCGTCGACCGCCGAGGTGTCCACCCTGTCCACGTCGCCGACCTGCCCGATGTCGACCGCCGAACCGTCCACGAACGCGGTCCGGCGCACGGCGGTGAAGAGTTTGGCATCTTCGCCGGAGAGCCCCACCGCGAACGGCCCGTGCTGGTTGATCAACCCGACCAGCTCGCGCCCGACCTGTCCGGTGAGCACCATCCGGACGACGTCCATCGCCTCGGGCGAGGTGACCCGCAGGCCTCCCCGGAACTCGCTCTCGATCCCCAGCCGGTCCAGCATCTTGCTGATCTGCGGCCCGCCCCCGTGCACCACCACCGGCTTGATGCCGACATACCGCATAAATACGATATCGGCGGCGAAGGCGGCCTGGAGCTCCGGGTTGATCATGGCGTTCCCGCCATATTTGATCACGACGGTGGCGCCATGAAAGCGCTCCAGCCACGGCAGCGCCTCGATCAGCACCTCGGCCTTCTCGTGCGGGGTGGTCACGACGAGTACGCCGAGTTCTCGTGCACGTACGCGTGCGACAGATCGGTGGTCCAGATCGTCGCCGCCATCTCGCCCTCGCGCAGGTTGATGGTGATCGTCACGTCCCGCCCGCTGAGGTCGACCTTGGACCGGTCCTCGGCCGCGGCCCCGCCCTTGCAGATCCACACCCCGTTGATCGCCACGTCCACCCGGTCCGGCTCGAAGCGGGCCGAGGTCGTGCCGACCGCGGCCAGGATCCGCCCCCAGTTCGGGTCGTTGCCGAACAGCGCCGTCTTCACCAGGTTGTTGCGCGCCACGACCCGCCCGACCTCGACCGCGTCCGCCTCGCTCGCCGCGCCCTCCACGGTGATCGCGACGTGCTTGGTGGCGCCCTCGGCGTCCGCGATCAGCTGCTGCGCCAGGTCGTGGCACACGGCCGTCACCGCCTCGGTCAGTTCCGCCGGCGAGGGCTGCACGTTGGAGGCGCCGCTGGCCAGCAGCAGCACCGTGTCGTTGGTGGACATGCAGCCGTCCGAGTCGATCCGGTCGAAGGTGACCCTGGTGGCCGCGCGCAGCGCCGCGTCGAGCACCTCGTTGTCCGCCGAGGCGTCGGTGGTGATCACGACGAGCATCGTGGCCAGGGCCGGCGCCAGCATCCCGGCGCCCTTCGCCATCCCGCCGACCGACCAGCCCTCCTTGCGCACGACGGCGTTCTTGGCGACCGTGTCGGTCGTCATGATCGCTTCGGCGGCCCGTGCGCCGCCGTCGGCCGTGAGCGCCTTGGCCGCCGCGGTGACCCCCGGCAGCAGCTTGTCCATCGGCAGCAGCTCGCCGATCAGCCCGGTCGAGCAGACCGCCACGTCGCCCGGGCCGATCATCTGCGGCCGCGCGCCGCCGCGCAGCACCGTCGCGGTGTGCTCGGCGGTCGCGTGCGTGTCCCGGAAGCCCTGCGAGCCGGTGCACGCGTTCGCGCCGCCCGAGTTGAGCACGACGGCGCGCACGATGCCGCCCTTGAGCACCTGCTGGCTCCAGAGCACCGGCGCGGCCTTGACCCGGTTGCCGGTGAAGACGGCGGCCGCGGTGAAGTCGGGCCCGTCGTTGACGACCAGCGCGACGTCCGGGTTGCCGGAGGGCTTGAGCCCGGCGGCGACGCCGCCGGCCCGGAAGCCCTTGGGGTGGGTGACGGTCATGGTGCGACTCCGAACACGGACAGGCCCGTCGTCTCGGGCAGGCCGGACATGAGGTTGGCGCACTGCACGGCCTGGCCGGCGGCGCCCTTGCCGAGGTTGTCGAGCGCGCTGACCACGATCATCCGACCGGAGTCGACGTCGACCGTGGCCTGCAGGTGGCAGGAGTTCGAGCCGGCGGTCGCCGCCGTGTGCGGCCACTGCCCTTCGGGCAGCACATGCACAAAAGCCTCGTTCGCGTACGCCTGCGCCAGCACCTCGCGGGGATCCCCGTCCCGTCGAAAACGCGCGGTGACCGTCGCCAGGATGCCGCGTGGCATCGGGGCCAGCACCGGGGTCATCGAGAGCGACGTCGCGCCGGTGGCCTGCTTGATCTCCGGCACGTGCTGGTGTGCGCCCACCTTGTACGGCGAGAGGTCACCCATCACCTCGCTGGCCAGCAGGCTCACCTTCGCGTTGCGCCCCGCGCCGGAGGTGCCCGAGGCGGCCACCACGACCACATCGGCCGGGTCGGCGAGCCCACCGGCGATCAGCGGGGCGAGCGCGAGCGTGATGGTGGCCGCATAACAACCCGTGTTCGCCACCCGGTCGGCGGCCGCGATCAGCTCCCGCTGGCCGGGCAGCTCGGGCAGCCCGTACGTCCAGGTGCCGGCGTGCTCGCCGCCGTAGTATTGCCGCCAGAGCTCGCCGTCCCGCAGCCGGAAGTCCGCCCCGAGGTCCACCACCTTGGTGCCGGCCGGCAGCTGCGCGGCGAGTGCCGCCGACTGCCCGTGCGGCAGGGCGAGAAACACCAGGTCGGCGTCGGCCAGGCCGGCCGCGTCGGTCGCGCCGAGCGTCAGGTCGAGACCGGTCAGCTGCGGGTGCACGGCGCTGACGTGCGCGCCGGCCTGCGCGTGCGCCGTGGCCGCGACCAGGTCGAACTCGGGGTGCCCGGCGAGCAGGCGGAGCAGCTCGCCGCCCGCGTATCCACTGGCCCCGGCGACCGCAACCCGGATTCCCATACCAACCTCCGCATGACTATGCAGAGGACCGTATCAAGCCGGGCAGCGGGGCGGCAAATGATTAGGCGGCAATCGCCCACAAGATGGGAGGGTCAGCCCGCGCCTGGCCCTGATCTCAGGAGGTGGGCGATCGCCTCGACCTGAGCGGGATCGGCGCCGTAGCAGTAGAAGACGACTTCGTCGGCGCCGAGCGCGGCGTACTCGGCCACCGCTTCGGCGATCTGGGCCGGCTCGGTCAGCGGCGCGCCCCAGCCGGCCCGGCCGGTGAAGGCGTAGTACTCGGCCACGGCCCGGCGGGCGTCGGCGATCGTCTCCCGGGCGCCGACCGCGACGTTGACCTGGCAGACGATGCGCGGCGCGCCGGGGCGGCCGGCCTCGGCCCACTGCTCTCGCACCGAGTGGATCAGACCGCCGGCCCAGGAGGCGGGCGCCGCGCAGATGAACCCGTCGGCGTGCCGGGCGACCCGCTGCAGCGCCGCCGGGGCGAACCCGCCGATCAGGATGGGCGGGTCGGCGACCGGTCGCGGCCCGATGAGGTCGCCGCGCCAGATTTCCTTCAGCGCCACCAGCTGCTCGTCGAGCATCCGCCCGCGCCGGGCGATCGGCACGCCGGCCGCGGCGTGGTCGTCCTCGCGGCCGCCGACGCCGATGCCGAGCACGAACCTGCCGCCGGACATCCGGTGCAGCGTGGCGACCTGCTTGGCCAGCAGCGCGGTCTGCCGGAGCGGGCCGAGCAGCACCTCGGTCTGCAGCCGGATGCGGCCGGTCGCGCCGGCCAGCACGGCGAGGGCGGTCAGCGGTTCGGGGTTGTCGAAGGCGAGCCGGTCCAGCAGCGCCAGGGTGTCGAAGCCGCACGCTTCGGCGGCGCGGGCCCAGTCGAGGAGGCGTGCGGGCGCGCTGATGGGCAGCCCAAGGCCGAATTCCATGAGATCTCTCCGTAGGTAGGCAGCGACAACTGAGTCGCCCCCTCCTCCCCGGTCATGGGGTCCCGGGCTCATCTGCGACGTACTTCTCGAGCCGGGGATACGGATTTCGCGGCCAAGGCTACCCGACCGGGGCGGGGGCCCGCGCGCCGCGGGCCCCCGGGAGTCAGGCGTACGTGATGGCGAAGCTGTTGCAGGTGAAGTTGGACTGGCCGGCCGTGCCGCTCAGCTCGAAGCCGAACTGGATGTCGCCGACCGTCACGTCGCCGTACCAGCCCTGGGTCTTCAGCCAGTTCAGGACGGCCAGGACGTTGATCGTGCCGGAGTTGGTCGTGCTGGTGCGGACGAACGAGTAGACCTGGTTGCTGCCGTTCGAGCCGCGGTAGACGTTCCAGGTGTGACCGCCGACGGTGACGTTGGCGGCCGACGGGACGGCGCCGTTCTGGTCGTAGGACGAGGCGATCGGGCCGACCGCGCCGTGCTGGTTCGTCCAGATCATGATCTCGTACGCGTTGTTGTTGGCCCAGATGTCGTACGCCGTCTCGTAGTCGCCGTCCGCGGGCACCGCGACGTTGAACGAGCTGGAGATCGAGCTCAGCGAGCTCAGCGTGCGGTTGAGCGTCTTGCCGGTGTGCGGGTACGACTTCACGCCGCTGGTCCGCGGGTGGTTCGCGACCACGCCCCAGTTCGTTCCGGTACGCGCCCAGATCGTCTGCGGTCCGGCACCCGAGCCCCAGACGTCGTTGTTGAGCGTGTAGCCGTTGTTCGTCCACGAGTCCCACTGCCCGGAGGCGACCCACACCGCGTCCGACGGCACGCCGCTGCTCGGCGACGTGGTCGGCGAGGTGGTGGGCGGGGTCGTCGGCGAGGTGGTCGGGTTGGTCACGGTGCCGGTGCAGGCCGTGCCGTTGAGGGTGAAGCCGGTCGGCGCCGGATTCGTGCCGGTCCACGAGCCGTTGAAGCCGAACGACGCGGTCCCGTTGGTGGCGATCGAGCCGTTGTAGCTCGCGTTCTTCGCGGTCACGGTCGAACCGCTCTGGGTGAGCGTCGTGTTCCATGCCTGGGTGACCGTCTGGCCGGCCCCGAACGACCACACCAGGGTCCACGAGCCGATCGCGTCGCCCAGATTCTTGACGGTGACATTGGCCCCGAAACCGCCCGGCCAACTGCTGCTCACCTGGTAGGTGACCGTGCAGCCGGCGGCCGCGGACGCGGGCAGCGCCGGGACGACTCCGGCGGCGGTCGCGATGCCCAGGCTCGCGGCCAGGCAGACGGCGAGATTACGCCTTTGCATGGTGCATCTCCTTGTCGATCTTCGCTGACCACACGGGCGTCACCTGCGACTTTGCCTGTCGAAGCGCTTCGACAGCCGGGCCCAAAGTTTCATGAACGTCAATGCGGTATTGCGCAGATGTTAGGAGCCCTTCGCCGCGGCACGCAAGAAGTGCCCGGAATGTCCAAGTTACCTCACGCCAAGATCAATGCAACAAACCTGCAAATAGAATGCATTGACTCCCATATATGGCGGGATGAGGATTTCCAGCAACGTCCTCGGGAAACCGCCGGCGCTTCTGGCAATTCCGCGCCCATTTCAGTTCTCCCCCGGCGGGCTCCGAAATTGCGATAAGGAGAAATGCAGATGGCAACCGCACTACGCCTGCGGCGGCTGGCTGTCGTCGGCGGCCTGGCCACCGTGGTCGCCGCCGGCCTGTTCGTCACCGTCACGAACGCCGAAGCGGCCACCGTCTTCAGCGCGGACTTCGAGAGCGGCAGCACCAGCGGCTGGTCGAAGTCCGGCGGCACCTGGTCGATCGTCAGCGACGGCAGCCAGGTCTTCCAGCAGTCCGACTCCGGCAGCGAGCGAGCCCGCGAGTTCGCCGGCGACACGAGCTGGACCAACTACTCCGTGCAGGCCCGGGTCAAGGCCACCTCGTTCGCCTCCACCGCGGGCGTCGTCGCGCTCACCGCGCGTGCCTCGGGCTCGACCAAGATGTACCGGCTGTCGCTGACCGGCGGCAACAAGGTGCAGCTGGAGACCATGAACGGCTCGTCGATCACCGTACTCGGATCACTCTCCCAGACGATCTCGACCAGCACCTTCTACACGCTCAAGCTCACCCTCAACGGCAGCACGATCAGCGGCACGATCAACGGGACCAGCGTCGGGAGCGCCACCGACACCACGATCAGCGCCGGCCGGATCGGCCTGCTGACCGAGCACGCGGCCGGCCGCTTCGACGACGTCGTCGTGGACAACGGCGGCGGTGGCGGGACCACCTCGTCGCCGACCACCTCGCCCACGACCAGCCCAACGACGCCTCCGACGAGCCCGACGACGCCTCCGACCAGCGGGGCCCTCTACGTCGCCACGAACGGCGTGGCCGGCGCGGCGGGCACGCAGTCAGCACCGACCACCCTGGCCGACGCGATCACCCGGATCGCGGCCGGCGGGACGATCTACATGCGGGGCGGGACCTACAGCCTCTCGTCCACGATCACGATCGCGGCCGGCAACAACGGGGCGTCCGGCGCGCTCAAGACGCTCTCGGCGTACCCCGGTGAGACCCCGGTCCTCGACTTCTCCGCCCAGAGCGAGAGCTCGAGCAACCGCGGCCTGCAGCTGATGGCCAACTACTGGCACGTGTACGGCATCACCGTCCAGCACGCCGGCGACAACGGCATCTTCATCGGCGGCAGCAACAACGTCGTCGAGCGGGTCGTGACCGCCTTCAACCGGGACTCCGGGCTGCAGATCTCGCGGGCCGCCTCGGACACCCCGACCAGCCAGTGGCCGGCGAACAACCTGATCGTCAGCTCCGAGTCGCACGACAACATGGACTCCGGCGGCGAGAACGCCGACGGCTTCGCCGCGAAGCTGACCTCCGGCACCGGCAACGTGTTCCGCTACGACGTGTCGCACAACAACATCGACGACGGCTGGGACCTCTACACCAAGACCGACACCGGCGCGATCGGACCGGTCACGATCGAGTACTCGCTGTCCTACGGCAACGGCACGCTGACCAACGGCACGGTCAACGCCAACGGCGACCGCAACGGGTACAAGCTCGGCGGCGAGGACATCGCGGTCAACCACCTCATCCGGCACAACATCGCCTACCACAACGGTCATCACGGCTTCACCTACAACAGCAACCCCGGCTCGATGACCATCGCCAACGACGTGAGCATCGACAACGCCGAACGCAACTTCTCCTTCGACGAGGGCACCTCGACCTTCACCAACGACACCTCCTGCCGATTCGGCGTCAGCGGCTCCAACGACAAGACCGTCGGCACCACGGACGGCACCGACCAGTTCTGGTCGGGCACCAACGGGTCGCGGTGCGCCACCTACAGCGGCGCGCTGGGCTGGTCGTTCGCCTCGGACGGCAAGCTGCAGGTCACCTTCGGCGGCACGGTCGTCAACCCGTGACCGCCGGCCGGGCCGGTTCCGCCGAACCGGCCCGGCCCTTTCGGGCGTTGACAGTCGTCTATATATGACGGACGGTCAGGGCATGTCTCGTCCTCGTGTCTGGTTCGCCGCGACGCTCCTCGCGGCGACGCTTCTGACCGTGGCGGCCCGTCCGGCCGCCGCCGCCCTGCCCGCCCCCGGTGACCTGCATGTCACCGCCATCACCCCGGTCTCGGTCACGCTCGCCTGGACCGCGGCCGACGGCGCCACCGACTACCAGATCAACTACCACCAGGCGTTCAACGACGTGCTCTGGTCGCAGCCCGCCGGCAACGTCACCACCGCGACGGTCACCGGCTACATCCTCGGCGGCCGGCAGTACACGTTCTCGGTCAGCGCCCGGGACGCCACCGGCGGCGGATACTCCACCAGCAACTCGGTCACCGTCGTCACCCCGGTATCCACCACCGGGGACACGACGCCGCCGGCCACCCCGGCCAACTTCCGGCTGACCGAGGTCACCGCGACCGGCCCGGCGCTCGCCTGGGACGCCGCCACCGACAACGTCGGGGTCGCCGGGTACGACGTCTACCTCTTCGACGGCTGGTACACCTCGACCCTGCTCGGCACCACCACGGGTACGTCGATCACCGTCCCGTTCGGCAGCAGCCCCAGCACCGGCATGCACTACTACTACGCCCGCGCCCGGGACGCGGCCGGCAACGTCTCGATCGCCACGAACACGGTTCAGACGCCAACGACGACCACGACGCCGCCCCCGCAGTTGTGTCAGGTCGGGTACAAGACGACCTCGGAGTGGTCCACCGGCTTCGTCGCCGAGGTGACCATCACCAACAAGCGCACCACGGCCGTCAACGGCTGGACGGCCACCGTCACCCTCGGCGGCGACCAACGGGTCACCTCGGCCTGGAACGCCACCGCCACCCAGACCGGCGCGACCGTGACGATGACCGCGCCGACCTGGAACCGCACGATCCCGGCCGGCGGCAGCGTCACGGTCGGGCTGCTCGGCGGATGGCACGCGAGCGACGCCCCGCCGATCTCGGCCACCCTGAACGGAGCCGCCTGCACACTCGCCTGACGGGCATCACCACCGCCCCGAGGCTCCTCGGGGCGGTGGGGTGCGCATTCTTGCGGGACATTTCTGCCTTATCGGGCAGTCATGAGCGGGGTGATATGACTGAATGCATGGCTGACAAGACGATCATCGCTCTCCGGGAGGCGGCGGGCGCTTATGCCGCGGCCGTCCGCGCCACCCAGCGGTTCTTCGATCGCGTCGAGGACACCGACGATCCGTCGGTGCTGGTCGAGTACGCCACGCTCGTCGAGCGGGAGAAGGAGGCCGCCGAGGCCAGGCTGGACGCGATCGAGGCGGCCGGCATCGAAGCGCCGAGCATCGATGAAAGCGATCCGGATAATTAAGTGAACAGTTCCGGAACCGACCCGGGGTGCCGGAACCGGTTCCGGGCTGGAAGACTGCCGGTTGTTAGCGTTCCACAGACCGTGCCACCGCGGTCGTGATGACCGGAGGCACGTGTGCCCGCTGAGCTGCCCTACCAGAATCCGGCACTGCCCGTCGAGCGGCGGGTCGACGACCTGCTCGCGCGCATGTCCCTGCCGGAGAAGGTCGGGCAGATGCTGCAGCTGGACGCCCGCAACGACGTCAAGGAGATCGTCAGCGAGAAGCTGGCCGGCTCGATCCTGCACACGTCCCCGGCGAAGATGCTGGAGGCGATCGACCTGGTCGCCAAGACCCGGCTGCAGATCCCGCTGCTCGTCGCCGAGGACTGCATCCACGGCCACTCGTTCTGGCCGGGCGCGACGATCTTCCCGACCCAGCTGGCGATGGCGGCGACCTGGGATCCTGCCCTGCTCGAGCGGGTCGCCCGGGTCTCCGCCCTGGAGGTGGCCGCGACCGGCATCCACCAGACCTTCTCGCCGGTCCTGTGCATCGCCCGCGACCTGCGCTGGGGCCGCATCGACGAGACGTTCGGCGAGGACCCGTTCCTGATCGGCGAGCTGGGCTCCGCGATGATCCGCGGCTACCAGGGCGGCGGGCTGTCCGACCCGACCGGGATCCTGGCCACCGCCAAACACTTCGCCGGCTATTCGGAGACGCAGGGCGGCCGGGACGCGAGCGAGGCCGACATCAGCCCCCGCAAGCTGCGCTCGTGGTTCCTGCCGCCATTCGAGCGGGTCGCCCGGGAGGGCTGCCAGGTCTTCATGCTCGGGTACCAGTCGATGGACGGCGTGCCGATCACCGCGAACCGGTGGCTGCTCAACGACGTACTCAAGGAGGAATGGGGTTTTTCCGGCACGCTGGTGACCGACTGGGACAACGTGGGCCGGATGGTCTGGGAGCAGAAGGTCTGCGCCGACTACGCCGAGGCCGCCGCGGTCGCCGTGCGGGCCGGGAACGACCTGGTCATGGTCACGCCGGGCTTCTTCGAGGGCGCGCAGGAGGCGGTCGCCCGCGGCCTGCTCACCGAGGCGGAGATCGACGCCGCGGTGCGCCGGATCCTGCGGCTCAAGTTCGAAATGGGTCTTTTCGAGAATCCCCGGGCCCCCGACGCCCAGCGGCAGCGTGAGGTGATCGGCATCGCCGAGCACGCCGACCTCAACCTCGAGGTCGCTCGCCGCTCGCTGGTCCTGCTCCGCAACGACGGCGTCCTGCCGCTCGAGGACGACCGGTTCCGGCGGATAGCGGTGATCGGCCCGAACGCCGACGACCCGAGCGCCCAGCTCGGCGACTGGGCCGGCAACTCCGGACAGGTCGACTGGATGCCCGACGGCCACCCGCGCGAAATGATCGAGACGGTCCTGGACGGCTTCCGGCGCGTCGCCCCGGAGAACTGGGACATCACCCACGCGCGCGGCGCCGACATCGAGCGGTTGGTGCCCGATCCGGACGGCGACACCTACCCGGACGGCCAACCCCGCCCGCCGATCTCGCAGGCCGCGCCCGTCGACAGCCACCTGATCTCGCTCGCCCGCGACGAGGCGATCCGGGCCGACTATGCGGTCGTGGTGGTCGGCGACACGGTCAACCTGACCGGCGAGCACAAGTCGACCGCGACGCTGGAGCTGCAGGGCGGGCAGATCGCGCTGCTCGACGCGGTGGCGGCCACCCGCACCCCGATGATCGTCGTGCTGCTCGACTCGAAGCCGTGCGTGCTGCCGCCCTCGGCGCTGAACGCGGCGGCGATCATCCAGGCGTTCAACCCGGGGATGCTGGGCGGCCGGGCGATCGCCGAGCTGGTGCTGGGCCTGATCGAGCCGAGCGGGCGGATGCCGCTGTCGGTGCCGCGCCACGTCGGCCAGCAGCCGGTCTACTACAACCAGATCCGCGGCCAGCACGGGACGCGATACGCCGACCTCACGCAAGATCCGCTGTTCGTCTTCGGCGAGGGCTTGTCGTACACAACGGTCGAGTATTCAGATTTGTCCGTCAGCAACGAGCAAATCGGCCAGGACGGGATGATCGAGGCCCGCCTCACCCTGACCAACACCGGGACAAGGCCGTCCTTGGAGACCATTCAGGCGTACGTGAGTGACCTGGTCACCAGCGTGACCTGGGCCGTCCGGGAGCTGAAGGCCTACCGCCAGGTCACCGTGCCGGCCGGCCGGTCGGTCACGGTCGAGATCGAGCTGCCGGCCGCGGCCTGCACGCTGGTCACCGCCGACGGCCGCCGGGTCGTCGAGCCGGGCGACTTCGAGCTGCTGGTCGGCCCCTCGTCCCGCGAGTCCGACCTGCTGCGGGCGCCCTTCCGGATCGGCTGATCGTCCAGCCGCATTGACTCGACCTGGCATTCTCGGCGGCGTGCTGCTCCGGATCATGCGCCGCATACTCTTCCCGGGCGCGATCGCCGCCGCGATCGCGATCACCGCCGCGTCGTTCTGCTCCCTCTGGGTGCGGGCCGAGGCTTTCGGGCATGTGTACGACGAAAGCTCCGTCCCGCCCGCGCCGGTGGCGATCGTGCTGGGCGCCGAGGTCTACCCGGGCGGCGAGCCGTCGCCGTTCCTCGCGGCCCGGCTGGACATCGCGAAGCGCCTGCTCGACGAGGGGAAGGTGCGGGCGATCCTGGTCTCCGGCGACCACAGCCGCTGGGAGTACGACGAGCCCGGCTCGATGCAGGTCTACCTGGTCGCCCGGGGCGTGCCCGCCGCCCAGGTGGTGCTCGACTACGCCGGCTTCGACACGTACGACTCGTGCGCGCGGGCCAAACGCGTCTTCGGCGTCCGCAAGGCCATCGTGGTGACCCAGAGCTACCACATCGACCGGGCCGTGACGCTGTGTCGCAGCCAGGGCATCGACGCGTCCGGGGTGGGCGACGACTCGGTGCGCATCTACACGGAGCCGTGGGCACACTCGTACGTCCGGGAACAGGGCGCGATCCTGAAGGCGGCGTTCGACACGATCTCGCATCGCGACCCGGTCTTCCTGGGCCGGCACGAGCCGGGCATCGACGACGCCCTGCGCGATTCATAGGTGGTGCTCGCGCGGTTCTTAGCCGTTTCTTAGCCTGCGGTGGGCTCACCTTTCAGGAAGCGTGCCGATCCTTGGTGAACGCCCGCACCTACGGAGTTCAGCGATGACCGATAGAAACCCCGCACCCTCGCCCGACGAGCCCACCGAGCCGCAGCCCGCGGTGCCCGCCACCCCGGCGGAGCAGCCCGCCGCCGCCCAGCCGGCCGCTTCCCAGCCGGCCGCTTCCCAGCCGGCCGCCGCGGGGCCCGCCGCCGCAGCGCCCGCCGCTTCGGGACCCGCCGCCGCAGGGGCCGCCGCAGCGCCCGCCGCCGCAGCGCCCGCCGCTTCGGGGCCGACCGCCGAGCAGCCCGCGGCCGAGCAGCCTGTCGCGGCCGAGCAGCCGCCGCCCACGCAGCCGGCGCCCGGTGCCTGGCAGCCGGCCGGGCCGCAGACCTGGCAGCAGCGCCCGCCGCGCGGCCCGCGCTGGTACGACCGCCGGGTGCCGCTGCTGCTGGCCATCGCGCTGCTGTTGATCGGCTGCGTGGCCGGTGCCGGTGTGGTCGCGGTCGGCGCGGCGCTGACCCACTTCGGGCACGGCGACAGGCACCACTCCCGCTTCGAGAACGGCCCCGGCCGGCGCGGCGGCCCCGGCATGGGCCCCGGCCAGGACGGCCGCCGCTTCCGGCAGTTCCCGCCCGGCACCAACCACCAGCCCGGCCCGGTGCCGAACCCGAATGCCCCGACCCCGAGCGCCCCGACCCCGGCCCCCTCGGCCTCGTCCTGACGGAGTCCACCCGGGCCCGACGGCCGAGCCCGGGCGGACGGCCCCGGGGCGGAACGATCCCGGGGCGGAACGATCCCGGGGCGGAACGATCCGGGGCGGAACGATCCGGGGCGGAACAGCCCCGGGCGTACCCCTCGCGGAAATATCGACGCCCGTGGACATGTCGTCGACGTAGGACGAGAGTGGTCGGCATGGCCAAGTCGACTCGGCGAACGTTTCTGACGGTGTCCGCGGCGACCCTCGCCGCCGGCGTCTCGACCTCGGGCGAGGCGCTGGCGGCCGAGCGCCGCAAGCCCTCCCCCGCGCCCGAGCTGCGCGCGATCCTCCGGGAGATCGACCCGAGGCGGATCGAGGCGACGATCCGCAAGCTGGTCTCCTTCGGCACCCGGCACACCCTGTCGGTGCAGGACGACCCCGCCCGGGGCATCGGCGCCGCCCGCGACTGGATCTTCGCCGAGTTGCAGCGCTACGCGGCGGCGTCGAACGGCCGGATGACCGTCGAGCTGCAGTCCTTCATCCAGCCGGTCTCCAACCGCATCCCGGTGCCCACCCGGATCACCAACGTCGTGGCCACCCTGCGCGGCGCGGTCACCCCGGCCCGCACGTACGTGGTGACCGGCCACTACGACTCCCGGGTGACCGACGTGTTGAACGCGACCAGCGACGCTCCCGGCGCCGACGACGACGGCTCCGGCGTCGCCGTGATCATGGAGCTGGCCCGGGTGCTGGCCACCCGCTCGCCCGAGGCGACCATCGTGTTCGCCGCGGTGGCCGGCGAGGAGCAGGGCCTCTACGGCTCCGACCACCTGGCCCAGTCGTTCAAGGACGCGGGCACCGACATCCAGGGCATGTTCAGCAACGACATCGTCGGCACCGGCGACGCCCACGACGGCACGCCCGCCGACCCGCACACCGTCCGGCTCTTCGTCGAGGGGGTGCCGACCTCGGAGACCCCGGCCCAGGCCGCCGTCCGGCAGAGCGTCGGCGGCGAGAACGACGGGCCGTCCCGGCAGCTCGGCCGCTTCGTCGACGACGTGGCGAGCAACCCGCAGACCGGGATGAACGTGCGGACGATCTGGCGCCGGGACCGCTACCTGCGCGGCAGCGACCACATCTCGTTCCTGCTGCGCGGCTACCCGGCCGGGCGCTTCACCGAGCCGCGGGAGAACTTCAACCACGAACATCAGGACGTACGCGTGGAGAACGGCGTCCAGTACGGCGACCTGATCGAGTTCTGCGACTTCGCGTACATCGCACGGGTGGCCCGGGTGAACGCCGCCACACTGTGGACGCTCGCCCAGGCGCCCGGCACCCCCAAGGGCGTGGTGATCGACACGACCCAGCTGACCAACCAGACCACGCTGCGCTGGACGGCGAACCCCGAGCCGGATCTGGCTGGCTACGAGGTGCTCTGGCGCGAGACGACCGCACCGGACTGGACGAGCTCGCGCTTCGTCGGCAACGTCACCACGTACACCATCGATCTTTCCAAGGACAACGTGTTCTTCGGCGTGCGCTCGGTGGACCGGGCCGGCAACCACTCGCCGGCCGCCGCCCCTCAGCCGTCGAGCTGACCGATCGGCGGGCGTGCGTGCGGCTGCCACGATGACGACCATGACGGTCGACTACACGGTTCGGTTGCGCTTCGGGGAGACGTCCCAGGCCGCCGCCACGCACACCAACCTCTCCGCGGTCCGGCTGGACGGGCACGTGCTCTGGATCGCCGGCGACGAGACGGCGACCCTCGAGCGGCTGCTCGCCGACCATCCGGAGAAGGCGGCCGAGTTCGGCGACGAGACCACGTTCCGGCTCGCCGACTTCGTCGACCTCCCCGGCGACGACGAGAACGAGGAGGCCGACGTCGAGGGCCTGGCCCGCGCCGGCGACTTCCTCTGGGCGGTCGGCTCGCACAGCCTGCGCCGCAAGCAGATCAAGGAGCAGCACGAGGGCCGGGGCGCGCTGAAGCGGCTGGCGCGGGTGGAGGGCCAGGACAACCGCCAGATTCTCGTACGCCTGCCGATCGCCGACGTGGACGGCGTGCCGACCCCGGTCCGCGAGGTGGAGGTCGACGGCGTCCGGCACCGCCCCGCGGCCCTGCGCCGCCGCGACAACCTGCGGTCGCTGCTGCGCGACGACGAGCACCTCGGGCCGTTCCTGCCGATTCCCGGCAAGGACAACGGGCTGGACATCGAGGGGATCGCGGTCCGTGGCGACCGGGTCTACCTGGGCCTGCGCGGGCCGGTGCTGCGCGGCTGGGCGTTCGTGCTGGAGCTGCGACCGTACGTCGACGCCGACGACCCCACGAGGCTGCGCCTGCGCGACTTCCCGGAGCGGCTGCCGTACCGCAAACACGTGCTCGACCTCGACGGGCTGGGCGTCCGCGACCTCTGCCCGCACGGCGACGACCTGCTGATCCTGGCCGGGCCCACGATGGACCTGGACGGGCCGGTGCGGATCTACCGGTGGCACGGCGCGGCGACCGCCGACATCCCCACCATCGTGCGCGACGACCTGATCACCCGGGAGCTGGAGATCGCGTACGGCGAGGGCGACGACCACGCCGAGGGCATCAGCATGCTCGGCGACGACCGGGTGCTCGTGGTCTACGACAGCCCGGCGCGGGCACGCCTGACCGACGACGGCGCGGTCATCGCCGACGTGGTGCTGCTGCCGCGCTGACGGTCCTCGCTACGCCGCCAGTTGCCAGTCGAAGTGGTACTGAACGAGCTAGACCTGTGACCTGCGGGTGTGTGCCCACAGGTGCCGTGCAGGCCGTCCACGGGCCGTCCGGCGTGTACGGGCGAGTCGTCCCCGGCCTGATCGGGCGCCCCCGTCGCCGAGTGCCCGGTCGATGGCCCGCCGGGTCCGGCCTTCGCTGGTCGGCAGTAGATGGGTGTAGGTCCGGAGGGTGAATCCGGCGTCCGCGTGGCCCAAGTATTCGGCAAGGGCCCTGATCGACTCGCCAGCGTCAAGCAGAACTGAGGCGTAGTGGTGCCGCAGTGCGTGCATACCGTTCTTACGCTCGTGCGTGATGCCGGCCGCATCGGCGGCCGGCCACCAGACGCCGGTGTTGAAGTAGCTGCGTGTAAGGGCGGCTCCGGTCTTGCCGTACTTATGCGTATTGCGCTCGACGCCGTAGCCGTAGCGTCCGACATGATGAGGCGGCGAGTCCCGGGCATCGTCACCTCGAAGGGTGATCGAGACATGGCGTCGGAGCTTGACATCGAAATCGAACGAGAGGTCAAGCGCCTGCTTAGTGAGCGAACGCCGCACATCGGAATCTTGGGAGAGGAAGAAGGCGGATCAGGTAATCCCGAGACCACATGGGTACTTGACCCTATCGACGGGACCGCGAACTTCCTAAGGGGAATCCCGCTATGCGGCGTAACGCTTGGGTTGATAGAGCACGCACGCCCCACATTGGGAGTAATAAGCCTTCCGTTTCTAAACGAAACGTACTCGGCACTCACAGGCCAGGGTGCTTTTTCCGGTAGACGACGGCTAGCCGTAAGCCGGACCAGCAAGGTAGAAGACGCAATCGCAGCTATTGGCGACTACGCAGTCGGCCCCGGTGCCGAGGAGAAAAACATCGTTCGGGTCGCTCTCACCGGTAGACTCGCTGCCACAGTACAGCGCATTCGGATGGTTGGAACAGCGGCAGCCGATCTGGCGTGGCTAGCGACTGGACGTATCGACGCCTCTATCACTCTATCCAACCATCCGTGGGACATGCTGGCAGGAGCCGTCATCGCACGCGAAGCCGGCGCTGCCGTAGTGGACACAGACGGCAGCGATTACACGCTGAAGTCCTCCAGTTTGATCGCCTGTACACCAGGAATCGCAACCGAAATGCTGCGACTCGTTACTAGCGTCGTCCCCACTAGTGCCTAAAGGCAGAGCCCGTTCCGGGCTAGTCCGCGCCAGATCTAACCCAGCACGCGGCGGAGTGTCACGCATCAACTGAAGCCGGGGTGTAACGCATCAAGCGGAGTCAGACAAGACAGTCGGCCAGTTGTCGGGCTTCAGTTGATGCGTTACGGATCCGGGTCAGATGAGCCGTGACAGCTCCGGCTAGGCGATCTTGGCTTTCCAGGTAAAGGGAAGAACATGTCCCTCGGCTACCTTGGAGCCACCGATGGACACAACCGACACAATCGACGGTTATGCCACTGCGTGGCAGGGTGGGGTGGTGGCCGAGAAGGATGCTCTGCCGGACTGGCAGCCGCTGACCGCCGAGCTCGCCAAGCGATCGCTCGCGGCCGACGACCCGACCGGATGGTTCGAGCCGCTCTACGCGGCGGGCCGCTCCGGATCGGTCAAGATGCCGTGGGAACGCCGAGCGGCCAGTCCGCCGCTTGTCGATGCCCTCGCCCAGATGAAGGCCGAGGGCCGGACCGCGGTCGTGGTCGGCTGCGGGCTGGGCCAGGACGCCGAGGAGGTTGCACGGCGGGGCTTCCGCACGACCGCCTTTGATGTGTCACCGTCGGCGGTGCAGATTGCGCGGGAGCGGCGTCCGGAGTCGGCGGTGACCTACGTGGTCGCTGATCTGCTGGACCTTCCCGCCGGTTGGCGGCATGCGTTCGACCTGGTCGTCGAGATCATCACCGTGCAGGCGCTGCCGCCGGCGCGGCAGCCGGAGGCGGCCGCCGCTGTCGCAGGGCTGCTGGCGCCGGGCGGGGACTTGCTGGTGATCTCGTCCGCACGGCTCGAGCCGGACCCGATCCCGCTGCAGCAGGGACCGCCCTGGCCATTGAGCCGCAATGAGGTACAAGCGTTCGCGGTCGCCGGGGTTAGGGCGACCCGTGTCGATCTGGTGCCGACGCCGTCCGGCTCGGCATGGCTGGCAAGGTTCACCCGGACGGCCGCGCACACCTGATCTGATCTGCCACCGGCGTGTACCACCGGAAGCCTTCAGGATGCGTTCGGCGGGATGTTCCCCGGGGCCTCGGTGAACTCCGCACCTCGGGCAGGGCCTGCTATCGCTGCTCCATCACGTCAACTCCACCAGCACGCGGCGGACTGTCACGCATCAACTGAAGCCACGACGTAACGCATCAAGCGGAGTCAGACAAGACAGTCGGCCAGTGTCTAGTCCCAGCTGATGCTTGACGGACCCGTCCCAGCTGTTGCTTGACGGTTGGTCTAGGTTTCGTTGACCGGACTTGCGGGGCCGGTGGTCTATTCGTAGCCGCTGGCTTTGACCAGGACGTCGGCGAGCAGCTTCCAGGTCGGCTGGGACGGGACGGCCTCGTTCGGGGTGGTGTGCAGCGGTTCGAGGGACTCGAGGCTGGCGGCCAGGGCCTCGAGGAAACGCTCCAGGGTCGGGTTCTCCCACTCGTGCGGGTGCGTGCGAAGGTCGGTGAGCATCTGCTCGACGATTCGTGCGACGTCGGTGTGCGTGCGTACCGCGGCGAGGTCCTGGTCCGGGACGTCGGCGAAGCGGCCGGTGTCGTACGCGCTGGTCATGGGATCACGTGGCCGTTCTGGTCGTCACGCCCGGGTCCGCCGGGTCGGTTGGCTTTCAGGTTCCGTATCGGCAGCGTATTCGTCCGGCGGATGACACGAGGCCCGTCGTCACAGGCGATGATCAGCTCGCTGTCGCTGACGTCGATGGTGACGGTTTTACCGGCATGGACGCGGCCCAGGGCGACGGTCTGCCGGGCGACCATGACGACGCCGGTGGCGGACGCCCGGCGCTGCACCCGGACCGGTTCCGGCGAGGCGGAAGGTGGCGGTCCGGCCCGGCGCAGCCCACGCAGCCGGGCCACCTCATCCGGGGTGAGCGGGTTCGGCCGGGTACGTAGCAACTGCCGGGTTTCCGGGTCGAAGAAGCTGAGCGTGGTCGTGTCGATGCGGATGCTGACGCGGCGGCCGCTGAGGATGTCCGCCGCGACAATCGGGCGTTGACCGAGCGAGACGGTGCCGAACCGGTTGACCGTGCGGTCGACCTCGACCACGTCACCGGGCCGCGGTGCCGGCATCGGCGGTGGGCCGGCCGGACGGCCACCCTGGCGCAGCAGCGCGGACAGATCCGCGACCGACAGATGCGAGCGGACGGTCTTGACCAGGGCGCCGGCGATGAGCAGATGGATCACGTCGGGATCGGCCCAGAACCGCACGGTCACCCCTGACCGGGCCGGGCCGAGCCAGAACTGTTTCCCCGCGACCTGCAGATTCCCCGACGGCGGCACCACCCGGTCGAACTCGACCGCCGCCCCGGACCACTCGATCACCGGTGGCAGGCTCAGCACCGCCATCGGCGCGGGCGGTGTCGCAGGCTCGGCCGGCACGGTGAAAGTCGCGGGTAGTTTGACCGGCACCGCGGGCGGCTCCATGGCCTGAAACCGGTCGGCAGGGAACGCCATGTCCAACGACTGGTGCGGCCGGTCGGTGTTGTAGTCCAGGCGAAACGCGTCGATCGCGGCCTGAGCGGTGTCGATATCGGGCCAGACCGGCACGTCGTCCAGCAACTCCCGGCGCAGGGTCTGATGGAATCTCTCTACCTTCCCGGTCGTCGTCGGGGTCGCCGGTTGAGTGAGCCGGTGCACGATGCCGTTCTCCCGGCAGATCCGGTCGAACATAACCTCCCCGCCGTTGCCGAACCGGGCCGTGAACTGCTTGCCATTGTCCGTGAGGACCTCCTCGGGCACCCCGAACTCCAGCAACGCGGACGCGAACGCGAGACACACGGCACGGCCGGTGGCCCGGCGCACCACCGACGCGATCACGCAATACCGGGAGTGATCGTCGACCCCGGTGACGACCTTGGCCTCCGACCCGTCAGACAGGAAGATCCCGCCGACGATGTCCATCTGCCACAGCTCCATCGGCCGGTCACGTTCCCAGCGGATGTAGTCCTTGCGGCCCCGGCGGCGCTTGGCCGGGGTCACCAGGCCGTGCCGGATCAGGATCCGATACACCGTCATCCGTGAGGGCACCGGCCCGGGACAGCCATGCCGGCCCAGCTCGAACGCGATCCGCCGCGATCCCCACTTCGGATGATGCCGACGCAGCTCACACACCAACGCCTCCACCTGCGGCGACGCCTGATGAGCGCACCCATCGGGCCGATGCGAGCGATCCTGCAAACCCGGCAGCCCTTCATCGGCATAGCGCCGCAGCCAGCCATGCAGGCTCTGCCGCGACACCCCGACCTTGGCCGCGACCTCGGTCACCGGATCACCGGCCAGCACCGCCAACACGGCCTGATATCGCTGTTCCACGATCGACATTCCCACCAGTGCCAATCCCGGCTCCCTGACCCTCGCGCTGCCGCAACAGCACGTGATCAAGAAGCCGAACGGTGATCATGTCAAGCATCAGGTGGGACACGAGTGTCAAGCATCAGCCGTGACGGGACAAAGACAGTCGGCCAGTGCATGTGAGAAGTTTCTGTACGGGTTCAAGGCGGCCCGCTCGCGGGCCGCTCGCGCCGCCGTGCAGGGCCGGGCTGAAACGCCCGCCGCTCGGGGCCCCGCCGCCCTTGGCGCAAGCGCCCGGGCGGCACCCCGGCGTGGTTTTGTTCGCGAGTTTGGGCGCCAGATGTCGCTGAGTTTCGGCACCACCGAGATCTCAACTATTTCGATGCTCGCGAGTTTGGGCTCCACCCAAGCGAGACCCGCTCAGGCGTCGTAGGTCGGCCCATCGTTCACGCACGGTGACGGGTGGCTGGGACCGACACGCCTTGTCCGCGGCAGATGAGGATGCCGCCGAGTACCGTCCGATGGGTGACTCCCGTCTGTCCCGAGTGCGGTGCCCCGGGTGTACCGCTG
Source organism: Actinoplanes sp. KI2 (assembly GCF_025630775.1). Taxonomy (GTDB): domain Bacteria; phylum Actinomycetota; class Actinomycetes; order Mycobacteriales; family Micromonosporaceae; genus Actinoplanes. Next base: position 35,876 of record NZ_JAOSZE010000041.1, on the reverse strand, counting down.
CTCTTCGGTCTGCCTGTTCCAGAGGCAGCCGAGGCTGCTGCAGATGGGCGGCTGGCGCTCGGCGGCTGCCTTGCTCCCGAGCGGCCGCCGAACTGGCAGTGCCCCCAGGAACATCGCTGGAGCGACCCCGATGAGGACGCGTGGAATGAGCGGCTGCGAGAAGTGCTGTCAGCACAGGGTTATAGCTACGAGGATGAATGGCCTGATTGACCGCGTACGCGCAGGTCGGCTCGCAAGTCGGCGCCTGAAACGGCATGCACGGGCATAACCCTCCGCATGTCACGGGCTCGCCTGCCTTGCGCGCACGGACGGCGGCAAATCCGGATGTGCGCGGCGAACGATCCGGCGAGGCCACCAGTAGGATCCCGAACGTGTCCGATCTTGCTGCGCGGTTTGGCCAGCTCGCTGGCGAGTACGACTCCCGAAAGGAAGCGGCGACCGCGCTCGTCGGGCGCTGGGACTGGTACACCTGGCCGGGCCTTGATCTTCGTCCGTTGCACTTCGAACGGGACCTGCTCAAGGCCGGCCGCCGGTTGGCCGCCAGGCCGCCGGTGGATCGGGATGTTCTGCGCATCGGGTTCGACGTCGACGGCCATGCGGTGGTTATCGAGGAGTACAGCGGCTTTCTCAACGGCCGCCTGTACTACGAGACGTTCGTCAGCCACAACGGCGACGTTGTCGAGGCGGCGCACTTCGATGCGGACGGGCCCATCTACCTGCACGAGTACCGTTTCGTGGACGGGTTGATGCGCTCGGTCGACATGGTCGCGCGGGGCGGCTGGGGGCGGGAGTTGTACGAATACTCCGGTGGACGTATCAGCCGCGTCGAGATCGAGCACAACGGCCGGGCGCCTTCAGTGCTGACGGCGGAGCACGACGACCGCGGTCTCGTCCGACTCGTGGAGGTCGTAGGCCGTCGCTCCGAGGTGCGCTATGAGCGGCCGCCGCCCGGATTCGACCTCGAAGCGGTGTGCCGGACGATCGAGGACGCGTTCCTGTCGCTGATCCCAGACGCTGTGGCGCGCCTGATGCTCGACGGCCCCGCCGCCTGCGTCGCGCTGAGCTACTACCGATCGGACGCGCTGTCCTTCGAACTCCATGGGGCCACTGAAGACGAGCGCGCCGCCCTGGCGGCGATCGATACTCGGGCGGCATGGTCGCCGGCCGACTTCGAGGCCAGTACCGATGTCGACCTCGACGACGTGGAATCCGTGCGGCTGGTACGACAGGAACTCGCCCTGCTCAACGCCGGTGACCTAGATGCCAACACCGGATCCGAGGTGGGCCGGCGGCTGTTGTGCGCGGTGGCGGCGCAGCTCAATCTCCGCGACTGGTCGGACACGCTGCCTGTCGCCGAAGACTTCGTGGTCTACCCGGTCGACCTCGAGCTGGTCGACCTGGAGCGGAACCTAGCCGACTGCCTGCCGCCGGACAGGCTCTCCCAACTACGCGAGCGCGGCCTGCTGTGACTGACACGGCCAGGCCCGGCCCGGCGTCCGCACATCGGCAGTTCAGGGCATCGGACACCAGGTCGGCCGATCACCGTGCGTGACCGTTCGCCGCTGCCTGGTGCGCACCATCGGCGGCAGAAGAGCGCATGCTCCTGCGCCACTACAGGCGACCCGTCATTCGCTCTCGGCCGGCCAGAACTGAATGAGGAACTCCTCCTTGATGTCGATTTCATCCATCATTTGCCGGCAGGCTTCGCTGTTCCAGTCCGCTTCATCGAACCGAGCCAGCACGTCGAGGTAGGCCTGTTGGGCTTCGCGGCCGTTCCGGCATGCCGCGCGGACGTGGTAGCGGCCGGGCCTGCTGAGGGCAAATCCGCTGTCCTGTGGTCCGGCCGTGACCTGGTTGATCGCGATGGTTTCGTTTTGCCCTACGTACTCCATGCTTACCGCTACGACGTCGTCCCACGGCCCGAGATCGTCGTCCGGCGCCGAGCCTGGCTCACCGTCCCACTCTTCGAGCCTTAGGACCGCGTCCGAGTTGTCATATGGGGTGCGCACCCAGAGAGAGTGATGCCCGGCGTTGACCCAGCCATTTCCGAAGTCGCCGGAACCCTCCCCGATCACATCCTCCAGTCCAAACATCTTGTGGTCGAGGATCGTCGTGGTGGCGATGTCCGCCAGCCGTTCGCTCACGGGCAAATTCCCCTCGAATTGAAGGAAGCCGGTTCAAATGCGTCGGGTTTCCGTCGAATCCTAAGTGGGGCTCCCATGACGTCGCAGACGTTTGAATGAACGTCACACCCGTGCCGATACAGCCGTCAGCGCAACGCACTCAACTCGGCAGATCCGCGCATGAACGCTCGGAGCGGCTTCGTGATCGCTTGCACGCAGCGTGAGCGGGCTCCTGAGGAACCGTCGGCGCCACCCGCGCGTCAAGATCCGCAAGTGGTGCCGGTTCTCACAAACATTGCGGCGACCGGTGCCAGCAGAGTGGTGCCGAAAGTCGCGAACATCTGGCGCCCAAACTCGCGAACGAAGCCACCGGCGGTTTCAGCCCCGACGGCAGGCGCGACGAATACAGAGAAGCCCGGACCGCCCTGGCGAGGGGCGAACGGGGCTGATCAAACGTCGTGAAGAAAGCATTCCGCACCGACAAGGGTAGCTGCAATTATCTCTTGTGCAGCCTCCGTTGGGTTTGGGAACCTCGTGCCAGCACGATCTGCCGCTGGCTGCTTGAGTGTTTCTATGTTGATATCTGTCAGTGCAAATATTCTCTCAATCTTCTCCTCGGTGCACTTGCTTGCGTCGAAAACCACCCGATAAGGCTTCATCAATGCCTTTGAAATTGAGTCAAAAATCGACCACAAGGTGCCGCGTTCCGTCCGCTCGCGGTTGAGGCCTTTTGTGATAGCAGCGGCGACCTCAGCATCAAGTGTGGGGTCTCGCTCGGATAGGGGCACCGGTGTCCCTGACTCCAGCCAGCGGTATAGACCCCACAATCCGTTTCCCTCATTAGCTGGCCTCCCCGCTAAGAGATGATAGAGAGTTGCAGCCAGCTGGTACACGTCCGTCGTCGCATCCGATTTTTCTTCCCGCCACTGCTCAGGTGCCGCGTATAACGGAGTCTGGCGGGCCCTCATCGTGTGAGTGCGTGTGATCTCCTCGATCACTCGCGCCAGTCCAAAGTCGGTGACCTTAACCCGGCCTTCCGTCGAAATAAGAACGTTAAGCGGCTTGATGTCACGATGAAGAATTCCCCGCCCGTGCGCCGCATGATTCGCTTGGATTACCTCAAGCGCGATGTACAGTCCCGTGACCTGCCGAGTTCGGTCGTCCAGTCGAGGGGCATAGATAGTAATCCATTCCGCCAAGTTGCAGCCCTCGACATACTCCATCACAAGGGCCGGCCCGTCATGCAAGGGCGTGCCAACCTCTATCAGGTCTACCAAACTCACAACCTGCGGGTTTCCGAGCAAACTGCCCAGCGCCTTGGCCTCGTCACGTAGAACTTCCCGCGCTCCTGGCGTTTCCCTCAGTTCTCTTTCGCCTACGAACTTGATGGCGACATTTCGACCCAGCAGAGTATCAACAGCCAGCCAGACGTCCCCCATGCCGCCAGAACCAAGCCGTCGCAAAACCTCGTATCTGTCGTTAATCACTTCCACGGCCACACGGAGACGTTACTTGCTACTTGGCCGTCGCCCACCCCGGCCGTTTAGGTGAGACACCTGGAGGGGTGCCACCCCTCGGGCATTGAGACCCGGAGCGGGCAACGGCAGACGCGCAGCGAACGCCGCAGTATGGGCTCTAGCTAGGGTCGCCCACTGTAGAGCACCGCGAACACCAGTCCTCGCCGGACAGGCAGGCTCCCAGGATGCCGGAGGCGAGGCCGTCAGGTAGTGAGGGGTAGCGGTCGGAGTCATCCCGCCCGCCTGCCCGAGGGATGCCAGACCACTGCCTGGGCGTCAAACGGTGGGGCTATTTGACGCCCAGGCAGTGGTCCAGCATGGCGAAGCCCAGGCGACCGGGATGACTCCTCGGGCATGAGGTGGTCGAGGGCACTCCAAGCCCCTCAGGCCGTCCCCAGGCCGTCAGAGGTTCACCAACGTTGACCAACAACACCTGCTGCCACCAACGTTTACCCAGCTCAGCGCGGCGATGCTGAATGACGACCTGGGCCCCTATGCGGCCAGTTGCCAGTCGAAGTGGTATTGGTTCGTCAGCGGGGGCACGGTCGTGCTCCAGCTGAAGTCGGTCACGCCGTCGCGGGTCGCGGCGGTGGGCGGGGACGGCAGGGTGCGGTCGCCGCCCCAGGTCACCTCGCGGCCGGTCAGGCTGACCCCGAGGCGCACCGGGAAGCGCAGGTGCACCGACAGCCGCTCGGTGGGCCAGCGGATCTCGCGCTCGAACCAGTTGCCCCACTTGGCGGCGTGCACGCGGTAGGAGCAGACGAGCGTGGCCGAGTGGCCCGGGTAGATCGGCGCGGGCAGGCCGCGCGGCTCGAACCAGATATAGATCTTCTTGTACGCGTCGCGATCCTCGACCAGCTCCCACCGGGACGGCTCGCCGTCGAAGGTGGCCCGGAAGTCCAGTTCGGTGAGCGTGATCGGATTGTCCCGGTAGAACGTGCGGGACAGGTGCGGGTCGGCCGGGTGCGCGTCGGCGTCGATGCGCACCGGGAAGCGGGTCACCGGCTGGTCGCCGGCGTTGTGCACGTCGCGCAGGATGCGGATGTGGTAGTAGCCGTCCTCGGTCAGGGTCAGCTGCGAATCCTCGCGGCGAACCACCAGGCCGGCCCGCATCCGCGCGGCGGCGCGGGTGGTGCGCGGGGACGGCCCGTCCTGCGTCTGGGTCTCGGCGAGGAAGGCGTCGAAGGCCGCCGCGAGCTCGCCGTTCGTCTGCAGCACGGCGTCGGCGCGGGCGGCGAACTCGCACGTCGGCCGGTGCCGCCCGTTCTCCACGTGGCTGACGTAGGACGGGTCGAAGCCCATCATCCTGGCCAGCGTCTTCTTGTTCAGTCCTCGGCTCGTCCGGAGCCTGGCCAGGGCGTCGGCAAACGCCTTCCGGCCGGAGAGATCGTCCGTCATGGGAGTCACCTCATAGCGGGACCCCAAGTATCACCACCGCCTCCCCGACCGCGCAATGTGACGTGCTGTGCACGGTTAGTGCGGCAAGTGTCACGTATCAGCCGAGGGCGGGCACACTGACCGCCGCGTCGCCGGCCAGATCGGCGACCGCGACCAGGGCCGCCGGGCCGCCGGACATCAGCACCAGCCGGGTGGTCGGCTGCGGGGTGCCGGTGTCCTGAGCGGCCATGCTCCTGAGCTTGGCGACCTGGTCGGCGGCCACCTTGACCTGCCCGGACGAGCGGGTGGCCCGCACCTGACCGAGCGGCCCGTTCAGCACCAGGCACAGCTTCCGGTCGCCGTCCTCGGCGTAGTAGGTGTCCGCGTCACACATGCCCAGGGCCCGGCCGACGAAGCCGGGCGGCTCGGTGACCTGTTCGGACACGGCGTCGTCCACGGCGTACACGTCGACGTCGTGCTCCCCCGGGAGCCGGAGCGGATCCCGTACGAGGAGAACCGCCGCGCCCGCACCCAGCGCGACCACCACGATCAGCCCGGCCACCCACGGCCATCTACGCCTTTTCGCCATGGCGAAACCCTATGAAAGCGGCGTCGGGCGCGCATGAGTAGCGGTGCTCAGGTAGTGCTGGCACCACCACCGAAACGCCTGCTCGCCGTAGCGATTCTCGTCGATCCTGACCCTAGCGTCTTAGTCATGACGACAACGACCATGACCAGGGCAGACGCGGCCGTGACGCTGCGCGGGGTGAGCCGGGTCTACGGCCGCGGCGCCGCCGCGGTGCGGGCCGTGAACGACGTGACTGTCGAGTTTCCGCGCGGCGGATGGACGGCGGTGATGGGTCCCTCCGGCTCCGGCAAGTCCACCTTGCTGCACTGCGCCGCCGGCCTCGAACGGGTCGACTCCGGCCAGGTCCTGCTCGGCGACACCGACCTGACCGCCGCGCGCGACCGCGAGCTGACCGCGCTACGCCGCACCCGCATCGGCTTCGTCTTCCAGAGCTTCAACCTGATCGGCTCGCTGACCGCGGCCCAGAACGTCGCGCTGCCGCTGCGGCTGGCCGGGCGCCGACCGCGCGGCTCCGAGGTGCGCGAGACCCTGGCCGCCGTCGGCCTCGCCGATCGCGCCCGGCACCGCCCGCGCGAGCTCTCCGGCGGTCAGCAGCAGCGGGTCGCGATCGCCCGAGCCATGGTGACCCGGCCCGACGTGCTCTTCGCCGACGAGCCCACCGGCGCACTCGACTCCTCCGCCGCCCGTACGGTGCTGGACCTGATGCGGCAGATGGCCGACGCCGGCCAGAGCATCGTGATGGTCACCCACGACCCGGCCGCGGCCGCCCGCGCCGACGCGGTGATCTTCCTGCGCGACGGCCGCGTGGTCGACCGGCTGACCGGTGCCGGCCCCCGCGAGGTCGCCGACCGGCTCGCCGGTTGGGAGGCGGCGCGATGATCGGGATGATCCGAACCGGCCTGATCGAGCGCTGGCAGCTTTTCGCCGGCGCGTTCCTCTCGGTGACGCTCGGCGTCGCGCTGGTGCAGTCCTCGCTCCTGCTGCTGATCTCCGCGGCCACCTACCAGCCGCCGCCCGGCCTGAGCGCCGCGGAGCGGATGGAGGTCACCGACGCCACCGCGGCCGTCGTCTCCATGCTGGGCATCATCCTCGGCGTCGCGACGTTCCTGGCCGGGTTCATCATCAGCTCGACGTTCGCGTTCACCGTGGCCCAGCGCCGCCGCGACCTCGCCCTGCTGCGCCTGGTCGGCGCCGGCCGCGGCCAGGTACGCCGGCTGCTGCTCGGCGAGGCGGTGCTGCTCGGCGCCCTCGGCGCGGCGGTCGGCGTCCCGCTCGGCCTGGTCGTGATGGCCGCGCAGACCTGGCTGCTGCACCGGATGGGCTTCGTGCCCGACGACTTCCGGGGGCAGTGGCGCGAGTGGATCCTGGCGGTCTCGTTCGGCACCGGCATCGTGCTCGCCGTGGCCGGTGCGACGGTGGCCGCGCGGCGGGCCGCCCGGGTGCGCCCGCTCGAGGCGCTGCGCGAGACCGGAGACGCCGCCCGGGTGATGACCGTGACCCGCTGGCTGGCCGGCCTGCTGTTCCTCGGCGGCGCGCTCGCCCTGATCATCGTCGCCCCGCACGGCGGACCGGACGGCGGCGCGGCGATGGCGATGAACGTGCCGCTGCCCGCGGCGATCGCCGCCGCCGCGCTCAGCCCGCTGGTCGTCCCGCTGATCGGCCTCCTGCTGCCGACCGGCTCGGGCGCGGCGGGCGTCCTGGCCCGGGCGAACCTGTGGGACGCCCGCCGCCGCAGCTCCTCGGTCGCCGCCCCGCTGATCGTCCTGGTCGCGCTGGTGGTCGGCACGGCCGGGGCCGGCAAGTCGTTCACCACCTCGGGCATCGAGGAGCTGCGCCGCCAGACCCACGCGGACCTGGTGGTCGAGACCATCGGCCCGGAGGCCGCGGCCATCGCCGCCGTCCCCGGGGTCGCCACGGCCTCCACCGAGTCCTACCTGCCGGCCACCTTCACCACCGGCCACGGCGACGACGCGGAGACCGACACCGGCTCGGTCCTGGTGATCGACCCGGCCGCCTACGCCGCCGCGCACTCGGCCGGCTCGACCTTGGACCCTCTTCGGGGAAGTGCCGTCGCGGCCGGTCCGGGCGGCGACGTCCCCGCGCACGGCACCGTCCAGATCAAGCTGCCCGGCCTCGACCTGGGCGAGCTGCCGATCGTCGCGGCCGTGCCCACCACCATGTCCGGCGGTGCCGACCTGCTGCTCCCGCCCGGCGTGGCCCCCGCCGCGCTGCTGCGATCGGCACCCACCCGCTCCTTCGTGACCCTGCGCCCCGGCGCCGACCCGGCCGCCACCCGCGCCGCCCTGGCGAAGATCGGCGCGGTCTCCGCCACGGACGACTGGCTGACCGCCGACGCCAAGGACCGCACCCGGACCAGCGACAAAATCATGCTGGTCATCATGGGCCTGGGCGGCCTGTACGCCCTGATCGGCGTGGTCAACTCGGTCGTGATCGGCGCCGCCGCTCGCCGCCGTGAGTTCGCCGAGGCCCGCATCACCGGCCTCACCCGCACCCAGGTGATCCGCTCGGCCCTGCTGGAGTCGTCCGCGGTGACGGTCGCCGGCCTGCTGCTGGGCGCACTGGCGGCCGCCGGCGCCTACACGGCCGCCGTAGCCTCCACCGCGGCGGTGACCGGCCACGCCACCCTCGCCGTCCCGTGGCCCCTGGCCGGCGCGGTGTGCGCGGTGGCCCTCCTGGTTACGGGCGCCACCAGCCTGATCACCTCGTGGTCCGCCACCCGCCATGCACCGATCACGCTGCTGGCCGCCCGCGAGTGACCAGCACTAGCGGCGGCCGAGGGCGGGGCCCAGCTCGGTGGCTATATCGGTGAGGATCTGGACGTAGTCGGCGTGGTCGAAGCTGAACGGCAGGGCGAACGCCACCTCGTCGATCTCCCGGAAGGCGGCGTGGGCGTGCAGCCGGTCGGCGATCTCGGCGGCGGAGCCTACGTAGTCGATGGAGAAGAGCATGCGGGCCGGGCCCTGCGGGGACCTGGTGCGGGGCGCGCGCTTCTCGGCGTACGCGAGATATTTGGATTTTTGTTCCGGCGTCGCGGTGTCGGTGGGGATCACCACCAGGCCCTGGGAGACGCGGGCCCGGTCGCCGTCGGGGTGGTGGGCGCGGAACGTGCGGATGTGCGAGAGCTGGATCTCGGCGAAGTCGTCGCCCTCCTCGGCCTTGACCACGCTGCTGGTCAGGAAGTTCATGCCGTGCTCGCCGGACCACTGCGCCGAGCGGAGACTGGCCCCGCCGTACCACATCCGGCTCGCCAGGCCCGGCGAGTGCGGCTCGACCCGGTTCGAGAAGACCTCGAAGCCCTCCGTCCCGTGGAAGTCGGTGGCGGGCTCACCGCGTACGAAATCGAGCAGTCTGCGCACCCGGCGGTAGGTGAAGTCCTCGGCCTCGGCGGTGTTGGGGTAGAGCGCGCCCTTGACCTTGTCGTAGTGCATCGGCGGGCCGATGCTGACCCCGGGGTTGAGGCGGCCGCCGGACAGGATGTCGACGGTGGCCAGGTCCTCGGCCAGGCGCACCGGATTTTCCCAGCCGAGCGGGATCACGGCGGTGCCCAGCTCGATCGTCGAGGTGCGCTGGGAGGCCGCGGCGAGCACCGCGACCGGGGACGAGATGCCGTACTGGAGGTGGCGGTGGCGTACCCAGGCGCTGTCGAAGCCCAGGTCCTCGCCCAACTTGATGATCTCCAGGGTCGCTTCGTGTCCGGGGCGGGGGTCGTCGCCGTCGAACAGGCCGATGGTCAGGAAACCCAGCTTGCGCAGGGGACGCGACATGTGCGGGCCCTTCAGGTGATCGGGGACGCGGCCACCCACGTCCCGTCCGGGGTCAGATAACGCTCGACGAACAGGCCCGCCTCGCGCAGGGCGGTCTCGAACTGCTGGACGGTCAGCGGGCGGGAACGGAAGGTCTGGGTCCAGTGGGCGTCCGGGAAGTCGTACTCGACGTGCACCTCACGCACGCCGTCGCCGATGTCGTCGGAGGCGGTGACCCGGCTGTGGCCGTCGGCGATCGGGTTCTGCCGGGGGATCCTGGTGTGCCAGCCGGCGCCCTCCCGCTGGATGATCACGGTGCCGTCGTCCTCGACGTGCCGGCGGCAGACCCGCAGCATTCGCCCGCGGACCGCGACGTCGGGGGCGTGCACCAGGAACGAGCTGAGGAGGATGACGTCGAAGACCCGGTCGAGGGCCAGGTCCTCGATCGCGCTCTGCACGGTGTACGCGCCGGTGACGAAGCCGAGCATCGCCGCGCTCTCGTCGACGGCGGTCACCTCGTACCCGATCTCGGCCAGCGCCCTGGTCACCCGGCCGGCGCCGCAGCCCAGCTCGAGGAGGGTGCCCGGCGGCGGCGCGGCGGCGGCGATGATCTGTGGCTCGTCCCGCACCGGGAGCCGCCGGTAGAGATCGACGGCGCAACCGTCGGGGGTGAACTCGCCGGGGCCCGTTCCGGCGTAGCCGGGCCGTTGTCGTCTCTCCACAAGATCTAGCCTGGCACGGATAGTACGCTTCGAGGTGACGAGAGGCAGGTGAAATGCGGCAGGCGTACGCGCACGGCGCGACTCTCGAAGCGGTGGCCGACGAGGGGGCGCCCGGCGCCGCCATCACCACCGCCCTGTGCGGGCACTGGGAGCACGAGCCGCCCTGCCCGCTCGCCCCGCATCACACCGGCGTCGTGCGCGACGGCGACACCGTCCGGCTGCGGATCCTCTTCGCGACCGAGCCCGACCGCGTCGACGAGGTACGCCGGCGGATCGACGAAGCGCTGGCCGGCGGCGACTGGCGGCTGATCGAGTCGGGCTGCGCGCGGGTCGGCGCGAGTGAGCGAGACCATGCCCGCCGCCTGCTCAAATCCCGGTTAGCCTGACGGTCATGTCCACCATGTACACCCCCGGAGAGGTCGTCGAGAAGACCGGCTTCAGCCTCGACACGCTGCGCTACTACGAGAAGATCGGCCTGCTGGAGAGCGTCGGGCGCACCTCCGGCGGCCGCCGGCAGTACCGCGACGACGACGTCGGCTGGCTGGAGATGCTGCGCTGCCTGCGCGACACCGGCATGCCGATCGCCCGGATGTTGGAGTTCACCGAGCTCACCCGGGACGAGGCGACGATCGCCGACCGGATAGCGCTGCTCGAGGAGCACGACCGGGACGTGCAGGAGCGGATCGACACGCTGCTGCGCCAGCGCGAGCACATCCGCAACAAGATCGCGTACTACCGGAGTGAGCTTCGGCGGTAGTACGCGATCTTGTGGAGTTACGCGCCGCGGAGCGTGGCCCCGAACTTCGCGGACACCGAGGCCACCGCGGCGTCCCGGGCGGCGAGGGCCTCCTCGGAGGTCAGCGTGCGGTCCGGGGCGCGGAACGTCAGCTTGTAAGCGAGCGACCGCTTCCCCTCGCCGAGCTGGTCCGACTCGTACACGTCGAAGAGCGCCACCGACTCGAGCAGCTCCCCCGCGCCGGCGGCCAGCGCCGCCTCGACCCCGGCGGCCGGCACGGCCCGGTCGAGCACCAGCGCCACGTCGATCAGCGCGGGCGGGAACGAGGAGATCCGCGCGCCCTGGACCACCGGCGCGGCCGGGATCGCGGTGAGGTCGAGCTCCATCGCCACGGTCCGCTTCGGCAGCTCCAGCGCCGAGAGCACGGCCGGGTGCAGCTCACCCGCGTGCCCGATCACCACCCCGTCCACGGCGATCGCCGCGCACCGGCCCGGATGCCACGGCGCGAGCTCGGTCGCCGCCACCGTGACCCGGTCGGCCGCCATGCCCGCGGCGGCCAGCGCGATCCGGGCCGCCTCGACGGCGTCCGCCCAGGTCGCCGGGCGGCCCGGACCCCACCAGCCGGAGGGCTCGATCTCGCCGGTCGCCACCGTGGCCAGGTGCCACGGCTGGTTCGGGACGAACGCGTTGGCCGCCTGCCAGTCGGCGTCGCTGGGCCGCCGGTCGACGCCCATCGCCGGCGGCGGGGTGGTCGAGCCGCTCGGCAGGAACACCGAGCCGATCTCGTACAGCGCCAGGTCGCGCAGGCCCCGGCCGAGGTTGCGCTTGAGCGTGCCGAGCAGCGGCCCCAGCAGCGACGTACGCAGCAGCGGCTCCTCCTCGGACAGTGGGTTGGTCAGCCGGACCGCGCTGCGCCGTGGGTCGTCCTCGGGGTAGCCGAGCGCGTCGGCCAGCCCCGGCGCCACGAACGGGTAGGACAGGACCTCGACGTACCCGTTCTCGGCCATCGCCCGCCCGACCGTGCGCCGCCGCAGCTGGGCGGCGCTGAACCCGGTGCCGCCGCGGGCCGGCGGCAGCAGGCTCGGGATGTCGTTGTACCCGCCGAGCCGGGCGACCTCCTCGACCAGGTCGATCGGGGCGACCAGGTCGGGGCGCCAGGCCGGCGGGGTGACCTCGAGCGGCTGAACCCCGGCGACCGTGCAGCCGACCTGGGTGAGCAGCTCGACGACCCGCTCGGCCGGGTAGGGCACGCCGATCCGCTGGGCCGGGAGCGCCGGGTCGAGCAGGATCACGCCGGGCTTGCGGACGTGGTCGAGGTCGAGCACCCGCTCGTCGACGACGCCGCCCGCGTGCGCGGTGAGGATCTGCACCGCCCGCTCCAGAGCGGGCAGGGTCAGGGTCGGGTCGACGCACCGCTCCCAGCGCTTCGCGGCCTCGCTGAACAGCTTGTGCCGGCGCGCGGTGCGGCCGACCATGATCGGGTCCCAGTGCGCGGCCTCGAGCAGCACGTCCACCGTCTCCGGCTGCCACTCGCTGGTCTCGCCGCCCATCACCGCGGCGAGCGAGATCGGTCCGGTGTCGTCGCAGATCACCATGTCCTCGGCGTCGAGCACCCGGGCCACGCCGTCCAGCGTGGTCAGCTTCTCGCCGGGGCGGGCCCGCCGCACCACCAGCGGGCCGTTGAGCCGGCCGAGGTCGAAGACGTGCATCGGCTGGCCGAGCTCGAGCATCAGGTAGTTGGTGATGTCGACCGGCAGCGAGATGGCCCGGATGCCGGCCTGCAGCAGGCGGCGCTGCATCCACTCCGGCGACGACGCGTTCGGGTCGATGCCGCGGACCACCCGGGCCGAGAAGCGGTCACAGCCGATCGTGTCCTCGACCTTGATCTCGTACGGCGCGGAAGCCGTCGCGCCGGGGGCGGGGATGTGCGCGGGATCGGTGTACGCGGCCTCGAACGGGTAGGACAGCTCGCGGGCCAGACCCCGCAGGCTCATCTGGTAGCCCCGGTCCGGGGTGATCTCCACCTCGACCAGCACGTCGTCCAGCCCCACCAGCGGCCGGGCGTCCTCGCCGGGGGTGCCCGAGCCGGCGGGCAGCACGATGATGCCGGAGTGGTCGCCGGAGAGCCCCAGCTCGGCGGCCGAGCAGATCATGCCGTTCGAGTTGCGGCCGTACGTCTTGCGGGCACCGATCTTGAAGCCGCCCGGCAGCTCGCCGCCCGGCAGGATGACCGCGACGAGGTCGCCCTCGGCGAAGTTCCGCGCACCGCAGACGATCTCCTGTGGTACGTCCTTGCCGACGTCCACGGTGCAGAACCGGATCGGCTTCTTGAAGCCGGTCAGCTCCTCGATGGTCAGCACCCGGCCGACCACCAGGTCGCCCTTCACCGTGGCGGCCTGGTCGACGATCGACTCGACCTCCATGCCCAGCTCGGTGAGCGCGTTGTCCAGCTGCGCGGCGGTGAGGTCCGCGGGCAGCTCCACGTAGTCCCGGAGCCACGAGAGTGACGTCTTCATCGGGCTCAGACCTCCATGCCGAAGTTCGCGGTGAAACGCACGTCGCCCTCGACGAGGTCGCGCATGTCGCCGACGCCGTTGCGGAACATCAGGGTGCGGTCGACGCCCATGCCGAACGCGAAGCCCGAGTACCGGTCGGGGTCGATGCCGCAGGCGACCAGCACCTTCGGGTTGACCATGCCGCAGCCGCCCCACTCGACCCAGCGCGGCCCGTCCCGGTGCTCGGCGAACCACACGTCGAACTCGGCGCTCGGCTCGGTGAACGGGAAGTAGTGCGGGCGCCAGCGGGTCCGCGCCTGCGGCCCGAACATCGCCTTCGCGAAGTGGTCGAGCGTGCCGCGCAGGTGGGCCATCGTGATGCCCTCGTCCACGACCAGCCCCTCGATCTGGTGGAAAACCGGGCTGTGCGTGGCGTCCAGCTCGTCGGAGCGGTAGGTGCGGCCCGGGCAGACGACGTAGATCGGGGGCTGCCGGGTGAGCATGGTGCGCACCTGACCGGGCGAGGTGTGCGTGCGCATCACGAGGCCGGGCAGGTCGACGTAGAAGGTGTCCATCGAGCCGCGGACCGGGTTGTCCGGTCCGATGTTGAGCGCGTCGAAGTTCGCCCACTCGAGCTCCAGTTCGGGGCCCTCGACCACGTCGTAGCCCATGCCCGCGAACAGGTCGCCCATGTGCTCCATCAGCGTGGTGATCGGGTGCCGGGCGCCGCGCGGCCGGCGGTCCCACGGAAGGGTGACGTCGACGCGCTCCTCGACCAGCACGCGCGCCGCCCGCTCGACCTCGAGCGCGGCGAAGCGCGCGTCGAACGCGGCCTGCACGGCCTGACGGGCCTCGTTCACCCGCTTGCCGGCGTCGGACTTCGCGGCCGGCGGCAGCGAGCCGATCTCCCGCCGGGCGAGCGAGATCGGGGACCGGTCGCCCAGGTGGGCCGGCTTCAGCGCGCCCAGAGCGTCGAGGTCTGTTGCCGTCGAGAACGCGGCGACCGCGTTCTCGACAGCCTCGGAAAGGGCCTCGGGCGACAGCAGCGACGCCTGCTTGGGATCGTACGGATCATTACGGTAGGACATGGTCTCCCTCACACCGGCAAATGCCGTTTGGCAGTCTACGGAGAGGCGGCTGAGCCGCGGCCCGCCGGTCAGGGAGTCAACGCGCAGATGTCAGATCCGGCGCCCGCGACCAGCGGGCCGGCTAAACAGCATCATCGGGTCCGACACGCCCGCCAGAATACTCGTTGATCGCGACCACGATGCCTCCGGCCCGCGCGATCGGGTCGTCCATCGCGGTCAGCGCCGCGCCCGCGGCCGCCAGGGGCACGATCTCCCGGACCAGCCGGCGCGGGTCGAGCCGTCCGCTCGCCACCAGGTCGATCATCGGCGGGTAGTCGGCGGCCGCCATCCCGTGCGATCCGACCACCGTGAGCTCGCGGGCGACGACCAGGTCCCACGGCAGCGGCGCGTGCGCATCCTGGCCGAGCATCAGCCCGACCTGGACGTGCCGGCCGCCGCGGCGCAGGCTGCGCACCGAGGCAAGCGCGGTCTCGGCCGAGCCGTAGGCGTCGATCGCGATGTCCACGTCGACCGGATCCTGCACGACGGCCCCGAGATCGACGGCGGCGGCCCGGGCGGCCGGCGAGGGGTCGACGGCGATCACCCGGGCGCCCATGGCCACCGCGATCATCACCACCGAGAGTCCGACGCCGCCGCAGCCGAAGACGGCGACCGTTTCCCACGGACCGCCGCGCAGGGCCCGGAACGCGGTGGCAAACCGGCAGCCGAGCGCCGCCGCGCCGACGAAATCGATCTCGTCGGGCAGGTGCACCAGGTTGGTGTCGGCCGCGCGCACGACCACCCGCTCGGCGAACGAGCCGTGCTGGGTGAATCCTGGCTGCGTCTGGTCGGGGCAGACCTGCGCGTTGCCCGACCGGCAGTAGTCACACGCCCCGCACCCGTTGACGAACGGCGCGGTGACCCGGTCACCGACCGCGAAGCGTGCCGAGTCGGATTCGACCACCACGCCGGCGAACTCGTGGCCGGGCACGTGCGGCAGCGGCACCGGGTCGTGGCCGCGCCAGGCGTGCCAGTCCGAACGGCACACCCCGGTGGCGCGCACCTCGACGACCGCGCCCCCGTCCGGACAATCCGGGTTTTTTATCTCTTTCAAGGAAATTGGGCCGCCGATGGCGTCGTAGACCAGAGCCCTCATCGCTGCGCCCGCGCCGACGCGTAGAGGCAGATCGCGGCGGCCGCGGCCAGGTTGAGGCTCTCCGCCCCGCCGTAGATCGGCACCCGCACCCGCCGGTCGGCCGCGTCGAGCACGTCCCGGGGCAACCCGTGCGCCTCCGACCCGAAGATCCACGCGGTCGGCCCGGCCAGCGCGCCGTCGTCCAGCAGCGAGTCCAGGTCGTCCGCGCCGTATCCGCTGGTCGCCAGCGTCTGCAGGCCGGCGGCTCGCAGGTCGTCGACGACGGCCAGCCCGGTCCGCACCACGTCGACGTGGAAGAGCGATCCGGCGGAGGCCCGAACGCACTTGCCGTTGTACGGGTCCACGGCGTCGCCCGCGAAGATCACGGCGCTCGCCCCGGCCGCGTCGGCCGTCCGCAGCACCGTGCCGGCGTTCCCGGGATCCCGGATCTCGGCGACCACCGCCACCAGGCGTGGCTGTTTGGCGAGGGCCTCCCGGAGCGTGACGTCCAACTGCTCACAGACCGCGACCAGGCCCTGCGGCTGCACCGTCTCGGTGAGCGCGGTCAGCGCCTCCTCGTCGACCGGGGACACCTGCGGCGCCTGCAACGCGAGATCGCCGTGCCGGGTCAGCGCGGCGTCGGTGCCGAACAACTCCAGCACCACCCCGGCGGCCAGCGCCTCGCGTACCGCCTGCGGGCCTTCGGCCAGGAATCGGCCGGTCTGGTCGCGATCCTTGCGGCGCTGCAGACGCCGGGCCGCGACAATGCGGGGCGTACGCGTCGTGAAAGTCAACAGTCCGGCCTCTCCAACGAGTCAGGCGCCCCCCGAGCAACTCGGGAGGCGCCTGTCAGGTGACGCGTGGATCAGGCAGCCTGAGCGGCCGCGCCGCCGGTGCCCTCGGCCGCGACGGCAGCCTTCGCGATCTCGACGATCCCGGCGAACGCCGCCGGGTCGTTGACGGCCAGATCGGCCAGGATCTTGCGGTCCACCTCGATCTCGGCGAGCTTGAGGCCCTGGATGAGGCGGTTGTAGGTCAGGCCGTTGGCCCGGGCGCCCGCGTTGATCCGCGTGATCCACAGCTGGCGGAAGTCGCCCTTGCGGTCACGGCGGTCGCGGTACGAGTACTGCATCGAGTGCAGCACCTGCTCCTTGGCCTTGCGGTACAGCCGGGAACGCTGCCCGCGGTAGCCGCTCGCGGTCTCGAGCAGGGTGCGACGCTTCTTCTGGGCGTTGACAGAACGCTTGACGCGTGCCATTTCGGTACTCCTAACAGGGGAACGTGTGTGGCGCGCGCGTCAGCGGCCCAGCAGCTTCTTGACTCGCTTGGTGTCGGCCTTCGACACGACGACCGTGCCGGTCATCCGGCGGGTGACGTGCGACGACTTGCCCTCGAGCCGGTGGCGCTTGCCCACCTGCTCGGTGACCAGCTTGCCCTTGCCGGTGACCTTGACCCGCTTGCCGGTCCCGGTGTGGGGCTTGAACTTCGGCACTTGAAGCCTCTTTCTGATCTTTCCGATCGGCCGGGTGGGCCGAGCGGAAAAGCTGTCTACTCTGCGGTGGTGTCGGCGGCGGCCTCGGCCGGCGGCGTGCCGGCACCATCGCCCTCGCGCTGTTCCCGGGCGGGTTTGCCCGCGACGGCAGCGGCCTTCGTCGCCCGGTGGGGGGCGAGCACCATGATCATGTTGCGGCCGTCCTGCTTCGGACTGGCCTCCACGAAGCCCAGCTCCGAGATCTCCTCGCTGAGCCGGCGCAGGAGCCGGAAACCCAGCTCGGGGCGGCTCTGCTCGCGACCGCGGAACATGATCGTCACCTTGACCTTGTCGCCCGCCTTGAGGAACCGCACCACGTGACCCTTCTTGGTCTCGTAGTCGTGCGGGTCGATCTTCGGGCGGAGCTTCATCTCCTTGATGACGGTCTGCTGCTGGTTGCGCCGCGCCTCGCGAGCCTTCAGTGCGCTCTCGTACTTGAACTTGCCGAAGTCCATGAGCTTGCACACCGGCGGCCGCGCCATCGGAGCAACCTCGACCAGATCCAGATCGACGTCCGCGGCCAGTTGGAGAGCGCGCTCGAGCGGCACGATGCCGACCTGCTCACCCTCGGGACCGACCAGGCGGACCTCACGCGCCCGGATCTGCTCGTTAATGCGTGGTTCGACGCTGATGGGGCCTCCTCAGAACGGTTTCTGTTCACGCCCCGCGGTTCCCCAACCGCGCAGGCGCTGCCAATGTCGGTCGGCCCCGAGCGCCCTCGTGGTGCGGGACGCCGAGAAAGCAGAAGGCCCCGGCGCATGCCAGGGCCCGCTCGACCGGTCATCGGCGCCCATGAGGACGCTCCCCAAGCCCGAGATATTCCCCTCGGGTCGGGTGACCGGACCCGGCCGCCTCGAGGACGTCGGGTGGGAACCAGCGGGCTCCTCTTTCGCGCCTGCGGCCCAGCTCTCTCAAGCGGGACACAGACGTGGTCGACTGCCGTAAGTCTATCAGGCCTTCACGGCGGATGAATGCAGGGCCCGGAGAGCCCGGACACCGTCGACCGCGTAGTCCTTGTCGGCCGCCTGCAGGGCGTGAATCGACACCTGCTCGTCGTTGGTCAGTTCGAGCTGCGCCCACGGCGAGTTCCGGTCGAAGCGCACCGCCCGGACCACCGACCAGGGCAGGTCGTAGCCGCCCACGACGTTCCGGATCTTGATGTGGTCGTCATCGGCGGTCACCCGGGGCCGGCAGAACGCCAGGATGCCCAGGGCGATCAGGATGCCGAGACCGATCATCGCGGTCTGGTCGCCCCGCTCGAACTTGCCGGAGTTGTCGAACCCCGCCGAGCCGTGCAGGCCGAAGCTGATCGCGGTGAACAGCACCACGACCCCGGCCGCCGTGCTCCCGGCAACCCAGCGGATCTTCTTCGGGCGGTATTCGACCACGCTGAAGAGCGTACTCATAGCCGGCAGTTGGCGATGTCGGTGACCAGGATGGCGCGCGCCCCGAGCTCGTACAGCTCGTCCATGGTCCGGTGCACCGAGGCGCGCTGCACCATGGCCTGCACCGCTACCCAGCCCTCCCGGTGCAGCGGCGAGACGGTCGGCGACTCGATGCCCGGGGTCAGCGCGGTCGCGTTCTCCAGCAGGTCGGCACGCACGTCGTAGGCGAGCATCACGTAGCTGCGGGCCACCAGCACGCCCTGCAGCCGGCGGATCAGCTGGGCGGTGCCGGCCGCGGTGCTGCCCGGACGGCCGATCAGGATCGCCGACGAGCGCAGCAGCGGCTCGCCGATCGTGACCAGCCCGGCCTGACGCAGCGTGGCGCCGGTCTCCACCACGTCGGCGATGAGGTCGGCCACGCCGAGGCGGACCGCGTTCTCCACGGCGCCGTCGAGCCGTACCACGTCGGCCTTCAGGTCGTGCTCGACGAGGTAGCGTTCGACCAGCCCGGGAAAGGCGGTGGCGACGCGCCGGCCGCCGATCTCGGCGGTCGTGGTGAGGGTCCCGGCCGGAGCGGCCCAGCGGAAGGTGGCCCCGCCGAACGCGAGGTCGACCAGCTCCTCGGCGGCGACGCCGGAGTCGAGCAGCAGGTCCCGGCCGGTGATGCCGAGGTCGAGGTCGCCGGTGCCGACGTAGGCGGCGATGTCGCGGGGTCGCAGGTAGAAGAACTCGACGTTGTTCGGCTCGTCTCGGCAGACCAGGTCCTTCGGGTCGGTACGCTGGCGATATCCGGCGTCGCGCAGCATCTGCGAGGCCGGCTGGGAGAGAGTGCCCTTGTTCGGAATGGCGATGCGCAGCATGACGTGCTCCTTCGTCTGACGAGAACGGGACGGAATCACGTCACAGATGTCGGTACACGTCCTCGAGGTCGAGACCAGACGCGATCATCAGGACCTGGGCCTGGTAGAGCAGCTGGGAAATCTCCTCGGCGGCCCGCTCGGGGCCCTCGTGCTCGGCGGCCATCCAGGACTCGGCCGCCTCCTCGACGACCTTCTTGCCGATGAAGTGGACCCCGCGCTCCAGGGCCGCGACGGTGGACGAACCCTCCGGGCGCGTCTCCGCCTTCTCCCGCAGCTCGGCGAACAACTCTTCGAACGTCTTCACGGCCGCCATTGTGACAACTCATCACGGGATCGATACGAACGACCCCAGCAGGTGAGACGTGCCCTAGGCTTGCCGGTCATGGTCAGCCGAAACACCCTCACGACCGTCGGCGGCGCGGCGCTGATGCTCGCCGCGCTCGCGGCCTGCGCCCCCGCCGACGAGAGCACCGCCACCGCACCGTCCGCCTCGGCGTCCGTGAACCCCTGCCCGGCCGGAGCGCTGCCGACGAAGACCGCCGGAAAGCTCACCATCGGCACCGACAACCCGGCGTACGAGCCGTGGTTCAGCGACAACAAGCCGAGCAACGGCAAGGGCTTCGAGTCGGCCGTGGCGTACCAGGTCGCCCAGCGTCTCGGCTATCCGGCCGAGAACGTGACGTGGGTCTCCGTGACGTTCAACAGCGCGATCGCACCCGGCCCGAAATCGTTCGACTTCGATATCAACGAGTTCTCGATCACCGACGACCGCAAGAAGGCCGTCGATTTCTCCTCGCCGTACTACCTGGTCCGGCAGACGGTGATCACCGTCAAGGGCTCGAAGATCGCGAACGCCAAGTCGATCGCCGACCTGCAGAACGCCAAGCTCGGCGCCCAGGTCGGCACCACGAGCTACCAGGCCATCACCGACGTGATCAAGCCCACGGTCCAGCCGTCGGTCTTCAACAACAACGACGACGCCAAGGCCGCCCTGATCAACGGCACGGTCGACGGCATCGTGGTCGACCTGCCGACCGCCTTCTACATGACCGGCGCCGAGCTCAAGGACGGCGTCATCGTCGGCCAGCTGCCGCAGGTCGGGGTGCCCGAGCAGTTCGGCCTGCTGCTGGACAAGGGCTCGGCCCTGACCGGCTGCGTGAGCGGCGCCGTCGACCAGCTGCGCAACGACGGCACGCTGGCGGTCCTGGAGAAGACCTGGCTGGCTCAGACCGGCGGGGCGCCCGAGCTCCAGTGATCCCGTGACGACCGAAGTCCACCGCCCGAGTGACATTCAGCTGGGCCGGATCGCCTACCGCCGCGGGAAGGCGATCCGGTCCGTGCTGCTCGCCGCTCTCTCCACCGCGGTGTTCGGCACCCTGATCGGGGTCCTCGTCACCGGCTCGCCCGGCTGGCCGCGGGTCAAGCAGTCGTTCTTCGACCCCTCCGTCGCCCGGAAGTTCCTGCCGAGCATCCTCGAGGGATTCTGGCTCAACATCCGGCTGTTCGTCGTCTGCGCGGCCGGCGCACTGCTGCTCGGCCTGATCGCCTCGGTGCTGCGCACGCTGCGCGGGCCGGTCTTCTTCCCGGTGCGGACGCTGGCCACGATCTACACGTACACGTTTCGCGGCCTCCCGCTGATCATCACGATCTACCTGTTCGCCTACGGCATCCCCGGCCTGCGGCTGCAGGGCACCCCGAGCGTGGTCGTGCTCGGTGGCGCGGCAATCACCATCACGTACGGCTCCTACATCGCCGAGGTGCTGCGGGCCGGCATCGAGTCGGTGCACCCGAGCCAGATGGCCGCGGCGCGCTCGCTCGGGCTCGGCTACCGCCAGTCGATGCGCTACGTGGTGCTACCGCAGGCGGTACGCCGAGCGTCGCCGGCGCTGCTCAACGACGTCGTCTCGATGCAGAAGGACGTGGGGCTCATCTCGCTGGCCGGCCCGATCGACGCGATCCGGGCCGCACAGATCGGTGCGGCACAGAGCGCGAACTTCACCCCGTACGTGGTCGCGGGTGTGCTTTTTGTGCTTTTTGCCCTGCCGCTGATCGGCGTGACCGACTACATGACGCTGCGCGCCGCCCGGCGCCAGAACGCGGGGACCTGATGCTGCTGACCTGCACGGGCATCCGCAAGACGTTCGGCGACACGATGGTGCTCGACGGTCTCGACCTGTCGGTCGACGAGCACGAGGTGGTCGCGCTGATCGGCGCCTCCGGCTCCGGCAAGTCCACCCTGCTGCGCTGCGTGAACCTGCTGGCCGAGGTCGACGACGGCACGATCGAGCTCGACGGCGAGGACATCACCAACCCCAAGGTCAATCCCGATCTCGTACGCCGGAAGATCGGTCTCGTCTTCCAGTCGTACAACCTGTTCCCGCACATGACCGTCCTCGACAACATCACCCTGTCCCCGGTGAAGGTGCACGGCCGCCCCGCGGCCGAGGCCAAGGAACAGGCGATGGACTGGCTGACCCGAATCGGCCTGGCCGACAAGGCCGGCAGCTACCCGGACCGCCTCTCCGGCGGCCAGCAGCAGCGGGCGGCCATCATCCGAGCCCTGGTCAACTCCCCCCGCCTGCTCCTGCTCGACGAGGTGACCTCGGCCCTGGACCCGGAACTGGTCGGCGAGGTGCTCACAATGATCCGCGACCTCAAGGGGGACGGGATCACCATGGTCCTGGCCACCCACGAGATGGGGTTCGCCCGGCAGGTGGCCGATCGGGTGGCGTTCCTGGACAACGGGAAGGTGCTGGAGGAAGGGCCGCCGGCGCAGGTACTGAAGGATCCGGTGGAGGCGCGTACCCGGCAGTTCCTGGCCCGCATCATCGAGGCGGGGCGTCTGTAGACCGGGCGCCCACTCGCGGTCCGTGCGGCCGGGCGCGCATCCGGGTGGCCAAGCCTGCTTGCCATGGGCCGACACCTGCCCACTCGCGGTCCGTGCGGCCGGGCGCGCATCCGGGTGGCCAAGCCTGCTCGCCATGGGCCGACACCTGCCCACTCGCGGTCCGTGCGGCCGGTCGCGGATCCGGGTGCCAAGCCTGCTTGCCATGGCCCGACACCTGCCCACTCGCGGTCGTGCGGCCGCGCGCGGATCCGGGTGGCCAAGCCTGCTTGCCATGGCCCGACACCTGCCCACTCGCGGTCCGTGCGGCCGGTCGCGGTGGGAATGGAATTGCCTTCCTCGGGAACGTTAATGTCGCTACCGCGCCAGGTTGGCATGATCGAACGGTTGTTCGGGCTTACCACCGCATTCCCTCGGCTGCGATAATATAGGGGTGCGACAGCTACAGTTCTTCACGACAGCCCAACTGGCCAAAATGCGTGACCGAACTAAAGCGCGCAATTATTCACCCGAGAAGGACGCATTTCGCCGAGAGCACGCCCGCCACCGCGATTGGGGCCTCGCCCAGCGGCACGCGCTAAAGCTGCGCCGCCTGCACGCAGCCCACACCGACGAGACGTCGCCGCCATTCACCACAGGGTCCACCCAAACGAAACCGGCCGACCCGCCCGCACACACCGGACATGCGGAGCCGTCGTCCCCCGCGGAGCTGGAGGAGCAGCCGTCACGAGCGGAGCCGGAGGAGCGACCGTCACGCGTGGAGCTGCGACCGTCGCGCGTGGAGCTGGAGCAGCGGCCGTCGCGCGGGCAGCCGAAAGAGCAGCCGTCACCAGCGGAGCCGAAAGAGCAGCGGTCACACGCCACACCGCCCGCGCGACCGTCACACGCCACACCGCCCGCGCGACCGTCACACGCCACACCGCCCGCACGACCGTCACACGCCGAGCCGATGGGGGCAAGTTCGGTCTCGACAAATCGGCGGGCGAGCCGGCCCTTGAAATCCATCCGCCAGAGCTCGATACCGCGTATTACAACGCTCCGCAAACGATCCTCCCAGCAGAGCATCGCCAGGCTCAAGGAAACTATAGCGGAAATTCGTGAACGCGAGTGCGACAGTTTTAACCGCCGTCATGTCGAGGGCTCATGCCATTCCTCGGGCGGGCGTTCGGTGTCGGTCGTTCGCGCATTTTCGCTGCGTGCGAAAGAATTGATCGCGCATTCGCTCGGGGAGCTCGAAACCGGCCCGCCACCATGACGTCCAACGAGCGGGCCCGCCACGACAGCGTCGGACGGGCGCCCTCGAGGTGGGCGGTTGCCCCAGGGCGGACTGCTTCGGGCGGGCCCGCTGGGGTGGTGTCGCTCTGGTGCGACAGATGCGGCCTCTGGCGAGACGGACGCGGCCGGCGGCGTGACGGACGCGGCCTCTGGTGCGACGGATGCGACCTCTGGCGAGACGGAGGCGGCCGGCGGCGTGACGGATGCGGCCTCTGGTGCGACGGATGCGGCCGGCGGCGTGACGGATGCGGCCTCTGGCGTGACGGATGCGGCCGGTGGCGTGCCGGGCGGGTGGTGTGCGCGCCCGGCACGTGCGGTTTTATGGCTTGGCCAGCTCGCGTAGGACCAAGGCGGTGTCGAGGGCCGCCACCGTGCTCTGGTAGCCCTTGTCTTCGATCGAGTCTTCCAGGCCGGCTCGGTCGCGGGCCTGGCCCAGGCTGTGCACCGTCAGCACGCCCTGGGCTACGGGGGTGTGCTCATCGAGGGCTATGCGGGTCAGGCCGGTGGTGACCGAGTCGCAGACGTACTCGAAATGCTCGGTCTCGCCCTTGATCACGACGCCCAGGGCGACGACCGCGTCGCACTGCTTGGCCAGGGCCTGGGCGACTACGGGTAGCTCTACGGCGCCGGCTACCCGGTGGATCGTGACGTCCGCGACGCCGCAGGCCTGGGCCGCGGCCTTGGCCCGCTCGATCATGTGATCGACCAGGTCGGCGTGCCATCGTGAGCCGACGATGCCGAGCCGTAGCCCGGCCGCGTCGACGGTCTGCACGTGCGGATCACCGAAGCCGGCCATCTCTGCCCCCTTTTTCCCAGAATTTCATACTAATCAGCCGAGGGCTTCGAAAAGGTGCCCCATGCGGTCTCGCTTCGTCCGCAGGTAGCGCACGTTCTCCGGGTGCAACCGCACCGGCAAGGCCTCGCGGCCGGTCACGGTCAGCCCGTAGCCCTCCAGGCCGGCCCGCTTCGCCGGGTTGTTGGTGAGCAGCCGCATCGAGCGCACGCCCAGGTCGTACAGGATCTGAGCGCCCGTCCCGTAGTCTCGCGCGTCGGCCGGCAGGCCCAGCTCCAGGTTCGCGTCGACCGTGTCGAAGCCGCGGTCCTGCAGCTGGTACGCCTGCAGCTTGTGCAGCAGCCCGATCCCCCGGCCCTCGTGCCCGCGCATGTAGAGCACCACGCCCCGGCCCGCCTCGGCGACCTGCTGCATCGCCGCGTTCAGCTGCGGGCCGCAGTCGCAGCGCTTGGAGCCGAACACGTCCCCGGTCAGGCACTCGGAGTGCACCCGGACCAGCACGTCCTCGCCGTCGCCGAGGTCACCGAAGACCAGCGCCACGTGCTCGCTGCCGTCGACCTGCGCGCGGTAGCCGACCGCGGTGAAGTCGCCGTGCTCGGTCGGCAGCCGGGTCTCCACCACCAGCTCGACCTGCTTCTCCTGCAGCCGCCGGTACGCGACCAGGTCGGCGATCGTGATCAGCGTCAGGTCGTGCTCCTTCGCGAACCGCTCCAGGTCGGGGCGGCGCTGCATGGTGCCGTCGTCGTTGACCATCTCGCAGAGCACCCCGGCCGGACGCAGGCCGGCCAGCACCGAGAGGTCGATCGCCGCCTCGGTGTGGCCCGGGCGGCGCAGCACCCCGCCGGCCTTGGCCCGCAACGGGACCACGTGGCCGGGGCGGGACAGGTCGGTGGGACGCGTGTCGGGCGAGGAGAGCAGCCGCAGCGTGCGGGCCCGGTCGGCGGCCGAGATGCCGGTCGACACGCCCTCGCTCGCGTCGACGGTCACGGCGTACGCGGTGCCCCGCCGGTCCTGGTTGGTGTGGTACATCGGCGGCAGCTCGAGGCGGTCCGCCTCCTCCTCGGTGATCGGCGCGCAGATGTAGCCCGAGGTGTAGCGGACCATGAACGCGACCAGCTCCGGCGTGGCCTTCTCGGCCGCGAAGATGAGATCGCCCTCGTTCTCCCGGTCCTCGTCGTCGACCACGATCACCGGGCGGCCGGCGGCAATATCGGCGATCGCCCGCTCAATGTCTTCGAACATCATCGGCTCCCCAGCATCTTTTCCACGTACTTGGCGATCACGTCGACCTCGAGGTTCACCGGGTCGCCCGCGCTCTTGGATCCCAGGACGGTCAGCTTCAGCGTGGTCGGGATCAGCCCGACGCTGAAGGATGCGTCGTCCACCGCCATGACGGTCAGCGAGACCCCGTCGACGGTGATCGAGCCCTTCTCCACCACGTACTTCGCGAGATGCGACGGCAGGGAGAAGCGGAGCACCTCCCACTCGGATTCGGGCGTACGGTCGAGGATCTTGGCGACCCCGTCCACGTGCCCCTGCACGAGATGCCCGCCGAGCCGGCTGCCGACCGTGGCGGCCCGCTCCAGGTTGACCTGGCTGCCCACGCGCAGCGCGCCGAGCGAGGAGCGCCGCAGCGTCTCGCCCATCACGTCGGCGGTGAACACGCCGTCCTCGTTCTCGATCACGGTGAGACAGACCCCGTTGACCGAGATCGAGTCGCCATGCCGAGCGTCCGACGTGACGACGGGCCCGCGGACCGCGATGACGGCGGAGTCGCCGCCGCCGTCGACCAGGCGGACCACCTCGCCCAGTTCCTCGACGATGCCGGTGAACATTTAGGCGTCCTTCCATTCCGAATTAGGGCGGTGGGTGGGGGGATCGGAGGGCTTTGTCTGGAGCGATGCGGTGAAGCGCAGGTCGGGACCGATCTGCGCGATGTCGGTGAGATCGAGCTCGATGGCGTCGGCGATCGTGCCGACCCCGGCGTCGACCAGGGCGGGCTTGCCGGCGCCGAGCAGCTTGGGCGCGACGTACCCGATCACCTGGTCGACCAGCCCGGCGGCCAGGAACGAGCCGGCCAGCGTCGGGCCGCCCTCCAGCAGCACCGAGCGGATGCCTCGGCCGAACAGCGCGGCGAGCATCGAGTGCAGGTCGACGCGGCCGTCCGGCCCCGCGCCGACCTCGTCGGTCGTGACGATCCAGGTGGGTGCGGCCACGTCGCGGACGCGCGCCGTCTTGGGCGTACGCCCGGCGGAGTCGACCACCACCCGCAGCGGCTGCTTGATCGCCAGCGTGCCGTCCCGCAGGTCGCGGACGGTGAGCTGCGGGTCGTCGGCGAGCACCGTCCCGGCGCCCACCATGATCGCGTCCATCGTGCTGCGCAGCACGTGCACGTCGCTGCGGGCCGGCGCCGAGGTGATCCACTGGCTGGTGTCGTCGGCGGCGGCCGAGCGGCCGTCGAGGGTGGCGGCGAACTTCCAGGTCACGTACGGTCGGGCGCGCCGCACCGCGGTGAGCCATGCGATGTTGCCCTGCTCCGCCTCCTTGCGGCGCACCCCGGTCTCCACCTGCACGCCGGCCGCCCGCAGCGTGGTGGAGCCGCCGGCGGCGACCGGGGTCGGGTCGTCCACGGCGATCACCACGCGGCGCACACCCGCATTGATCAGCGCGTGGCTGCACGGTCCGGTCCGGCCGATGTGGTTGCAGGGCTCCAGGGTGACCACGGCGGTGCCGCCGCGGGCCCGCTCACCGGCCTGGGCGAGCGCCACGATCTCGGCGTGCGGCCCGCCGGCGTACGCGTGGAAGCCCTCACCCACCACCTCGCCGTCGGAGTCCAGCAGGAGGCAGCCGACGACGGGGTTCGGGCTGGTCGTTCCGAGGCCCCGGGCGGCGAGCGCGATAGCGCGGCGCATCGCCTCGTCCTCGGTAACCATGGCGTTCCTCTCGGGCGCGGTACGGTCACGCGCCGAGGAACGGGAAATAACGCCAGGAATCGAACAGTCGGGTACGCTTCGCGCGCCCCGGTCGACGACACGCGAAGCGAGCCCTCGGTCCGATCCCGCGCGCTGTCTCCCATCCGGACTGTCTGACCGGGCGGCAAGTGCCGCTCGACCAACCGTCGGCCCCGGAGTCTCACCAGGTCCACCGTCCGTCATGACGACGTCCGGGTCGCGGGCTTACCGATGCTCACCGCATCGGATCACCGCCGGTTCGGAATTTCACCGAGTCCCGCCAGCGCGTGGTGGGTTACCCCTGAGTCTTGCACGATCACCCAGATTTGCCACCAGGTCGGCGAGGCATCTCACATTCGGCCGGATCTCGATGACGTGGATGAACAAAGCCGCCAAGCGGACTACTCGTCGCCGTCCCCGCCGGCTCGCCGCCGGTCGATCGCCACGTAGGACCCGGGCTGGGACTTGGCCACCTTCTTCATCTCGGAGGCCACCGCGATCACCACTCGCGGGTCGGTGAACGTGCGGCCCTCGACGGTGGCCTGGGCGACCCCGATGGAGAGGGTGACCAACGCTGCCTTGTTCTTGTTGCCGCGCCGGTCGGGGACCTCGATGTAGCCGCGCTCGGCGTCACCCGGGTCGTACAGCCGGTCGGCGGCCTGCTCGAAATCGGTGACCGTGCGCTTGGTCAGCGGCAGCACCTGGTCGGGGGCGCAGATGAAGACGAAGTCGTCGCCGCCGATGTGGCCCAGGAAGATCGACGGTGGGCCGATCGTGGTGACCGCCTTGTGCAGGCAGCGGGCGAGCGCGGTGATGAACTCGTCGCCGCGGTCGAACCCGTACACGTCGTTGACGCTCTTGAACCGGTCGATGTCGATGTAGCCCACGGAGTATTCGCCGCCGGCCCGCATCCGGTCGTGGATCTCGCGCCGCACCCGGGAGTTGCCGGGCAGCCCGGTCAGCGGGGAGACCTCGCGGAACTCCTTGTTGCGCTGCAACGTGTTGGTGACGCGGGCCAGCAGCTCGAAGGTGTCGAACGGCTTGACCAGGTAGTCGTCGACGCCGGACCGGAGGCCCACCACCTTGTCCGCGGTCATGCTCTTGGCGGTCAGCATGATCACCGGGAGGGTGGAGGTGAGCGGCTCGGCGCGCAGCCGGCGGGTCAGCTCGACCCCGTTCATCCCCGGCATCATCCAGTCGACCACCGCCAGGTCGGGGCGGCGGTCCTGAATCACGCGCAGCGCCTCCTCGCCGTCGGCGGCGCGGAGGACGTCGTAGCCCTCCATCTTCAGGTTGAACTCGACGAAGCCCGCAATGTCCTGATCGTCGTCGACCACCAGGATCAGGTCGGGCCGCTGCTCCGGTTCCGGCCCGAGATCGCCGATATCGCGCACCATGTCGGTGCTCATCCTGTCTCCCCGCTGCCGACCAGCTCAATAATGCGACGGACCAGCCCTCTCGGCCAGTGCGCGAAGATGCCGAACCGCCTCCGCGGGGTCGGCCGCGCCGTACACCGCGGTGCCGGCCACGAACGCGTCGGCGCCCGCCTCGGCGGCCTCGGCGATGGTGTCGGCAGCGATGCCGCCGTCCACCTCGAGGCGCACCTCGAGCTGTTTCGCGGCGATCCGGCGGCGCACGTCACGCACCTTCGCCAGCATCTCGGGCAGGAACTTCTGCCCGCCGAAGCCGGCCTTGATCGTCATGATCAGCAGCGTGTCGAAGTACGGCAGGAGCTCCAGGTACGGCTCGACCGGCGTGTCCCGGTCGATCGCCAGCCCGGCCTTGGAGCCGGCCGCCCGCAGCGTCTTGGCCAGGGCCACCGGGTCGTCGCAGGCCTCGGCGTGGAAGGTCACGTTGTACGCCCCGGCCTCCGCGTACCCGGGCGCCCAGCGCTGCGGGTCGGTGATCATCAGGTGCACGTCGAACGGGAGGCTGGTCGACTTGCGCAGGCTCTGCACCACCGGCAGGCCGATGGTCAGGTTGGGCACGAAGTGGTTGTCCATGACGTCGACGTGCACCCAGTCGGCCGCACCCTCGATCGCGCCCACCTCGTCGGCGAGACGGGCGAAGTCGGCGGCAAGGATGCTGGGCGCAATGATCGGCTTAGCTTCCACCGGGGCAGTCTAAGGCGTTCGGAGGTCGCTTCTCCGGCGGCTGTGGACAACCGGGATAGAGTGACCGTCCGATTGCCTGGGGAGGCGCGCATGTGGCGGTGGGCGGTTGGCGTGCTCTGCGTGCTGGCGCTCGGCGGGTGCGGCGAGCGGCCCGGCGGCCTGGACGGCGACCTGACCGACGACTGGCGGCCGATGGCCGCGGCCACCCCGTTCCGCCCGCAGGCCGGCACCTGCCACGCCGACCTGGTGCAGAGCACGACCGTGGACAGCTACGCTCCGATGCCCTGCGCCGAGCCGCACCTGGCCGAGACCGTGGCGGTGGCGACGGTCCGCAAGCAGAGCACGGCGCTGGCCTTCGCGGCCTGCTCGACGGCCGCCGGCGCGTTCCTGGGCGGCGATTGGCGTACCGGATGGGTGGTGTTGCAACCGGTGTTGCCGAGCAAGGCGGCCTGGGCCGGCGGCGCCCGCTGGGTCCGCTGCGACGTGGCCGAGACGTCCCCGGTCGACGGCTCGCTGGTGCACCGCACCGGCAGTCTGAAGGGCAGCGTGCGGACCGGCGGCCGGCTGCGGATGGGCTGCGCCAACCCGACCGTCGAGGGCGACAAGGTCACCGAGATGCACCCGGTGCCCTGCCCGAAGGCGCACACCGCCGAGTTCGCCGGCCTGTTCACCACCGCCAAGGCCAGGTCGGCCGACCTCAGCGGCGACGAGGTGGCGAGGGGCTGCGACCGGGCGATCGCGGCGTTCACCGGCCTCGCCGACGACTCCACGCTACCGAGCCGGGTCGGCTGGCTGGGCTTCCCGCCGGACGACACCGCGTGGCAGATGGGCGACCGGTCGATCCGCTGTTTCCTGTGGCTCAACGGGGAGAAGGTGACCGGCTCCTACCACGGCGCCGGTCCCGGCAAGCTCAAGATCCACTACGGGAGTCGATGAGCGTCAGCCGCTCCCGCAGGGCCCGGTGGAAGCCGGCGCCGTCGTTCAGCCGCGGGAACGGGGCGTCCGGCACGGGCGCGCCGAGGAAATCGCAGAGCGGCCCCCAGCCCTCGCTCACCGTGAACTCCAGCAGGCGATCGGGGGCGATCTCCGCGCGTACGGCCGCATTGTGCTCCTGGAAAAGTTGGAGGGCCGCCTCGCGGTCGGCGAAACGGCCGCCGAAGGTCCCCTGCCAGACGGTCTTCTCGGCCATCTCCCGCCCGGCCACCATGACCTGCGGCAGCGGCCCGTCCATGGTCGCCGCCGCATAGATGGTCCGGTACGCGCTGTCGTACCAGTCGCCGGGATCGCGCGTGGTCAGGATGACCTGCGCGGCCGGATGCGCGGCGGTGAGCTCGCGCCAGAAAAAGGTGCCGGGCCAATCCACGGTCGATCGATAGCCGTCAAAGGCGGCATCGAGGCAGGCCGCTTCCCCATCCGCGGCCCGGCCAAGGAGCGAGGCCCGCCAGGGGTCCTCGAGCAGCGGCATCATGTGCATGCACGGACCGAATCCGAGCTGCTCGAGCGCCACCTTCAGGCTGAGTGTCCCGGTCCGGCCGAAGCCCACGCCGATCACATCCATGGCCTGGTTATACCCGAGCCATGTCGATGCAGTCGGCCGAAAAGGTCAAGAAGTCCGGCGCAGAACCGCCAGGAACATCGCGTCGGTACCGTGCCGATGCGGCCACAACTGCACCGTCGGCCCGGGCCCCAGACCCGGCATGCCCGGCGGCAGCAGCAGCCGCGCATCGACGAAATCGACCTCGACCCCGCTGCGCCGCGCGCCCTCGGTGACCGTCACCTGCGTCTCGACCATGTGCGGCGAGCAGGTCACGTACGCGACCAGGCCGCCCGGCCGCACCGCCCGCAGCGCCGCCACCAGCAGTTCCCGCTGCAACTTGGTCAACGCCGGCAGATCCGACGGCTGCCGGCGCCAGCGCGACTCCGGCCGCCGGCGCAGCGAGCCGAGCCCGGTGCACGGCGCGTCGACCAGCACCCGGTCGAACGACTCCTCCGGCAGATCGGGGTCGCGGCCCACCGAGCGCCCGTCCATCGGCAGCACCGTCACCGGCATGCCCTCGGTGGCGTGCTCGACCAGGCGGGCCCGGTGCTCGGCCACCTCGACCGCGGTCACCTCGGCGTTGCGCAGCGCGGCGATCGAGCCGAGCAGCCCGGCCTTGCCGCCCGGGCCCGCGCACAGGTCCAGCCAGCGGGTGTCCCGGCCCTCGATCGGCGCGGCCAGCAGCGCGGCCGCCACCAGCTGGGAGCCCTCGTCCTGGACGTGCGCGCGACCCTGGCGGATCGCGGCCAGCTCGCCCGGCGAGCCGCCGGCGTTCAGATAGACCGTGTACGGCGAGAACGCCCCCGGCTCCCCGTCGACCTCGTCGGCCAGCTCGATCGCGTCGGCCCGC
This sequence comes from Actinoplanes sp. KI2, assembly GCF_025630775.1. GTDB lineage: Bacteria > Actinomycetota > Actinomycetes > Mycobacteriales > Micromonosporaceae > Actinoplanes. The sequence goes on along the minus strand of NZ_JAOSZE010000041.1, from coordinate 4,210 downwards.
CCGGGCCGCGCGCACAGGTGCACGATCGGGGCCTGGTTGTCCTCGATCAGCAGCCGCTTGGTCTCCTCGAGATCGCCGCCGAGCGCCTCGGCGAACGCCCGCACGATCCACTGCGGGTGGTTGTGCTGCACCGAGAGGTTGCCGACCGGGTCGACGTCGTACGCCGGGGCCAGCCGCTCGAGCCAGCCCTCCAGCGGCGTCTCGGTGATCGTCCGCAGCACCGCGTTGGCGAAGCCGGCCGCACCCGGCGCGACCGAGCGCACCAGGTCGACGGTCTGGTTGACCGCGGCGTGCGCCGGCACCCGGGTGTGCAGCAGCTGGTAGGCCCCCAGGCGCAGCGCGTCGCGGGCCGGCGGGTCGATCCGGGCCACGTCCCGCCCGGCGGCCGCCCCGATGATCAGGTCGAGGGTGCCGACCGAGCGCAGCGTGCCGTACGTGAGCTCGGTGGCGAACGCGGCGTCCCGGCCGCTGAGCCCCATGCCGCGAAGGATCTCGGCGAGCGCGAGATTGGCGTACGCGTCGTCCCGGTGCACCGCGGCGATCGCCTCGTACGCGGCCTGGCGAGCCGGGTCGGACGGCGGCCGGCCGCCGCGCGGCGCCCGCCCGGTGCGGGAGTCACGGGAGTAGCCGGGACCGGCGGTCCCTCGTGGGCGGCCGGAACCGTGCGGCCGCCCGGCGCGATGGTCGCTCACTCGAACCGCTCCCCCGCCTGGATGCGCAGGCCACGGGCCCAGTCGGTGGCCGGCATCGCCTTTTTCCCGGCCGGGCGCACCTCGCCCAGCGCGACGGGCGTGGTCGCCGTGCCGACCAGCACCTGGGTCCGCTCCACCTGGATGGCGCCCGCGGTCAGCGAAGGCCCGTTGGCGATCGGACGCACCGGCCCCAATTTGACCCGCTCGCCGCGAAATATCGTCCAGGCGCCCGGGGCCGGAGTGCAGGCCCGCACGCGCCGGTCGACGGCGAAGGCTGGATCGTTCCACCGCACGTTGGCGTCCTCAACGGTGATCTTGGGGGCCAGCGTCACATCGAAGCCCGGCTGCGGATGGGCCTTGGCAGTACCCGCCTGGATCGCGTCAAGCACCGCCACCAGCAGGCCCGCTCCGCTGACCGCCAGCCGATCGAGCAGGTCACCGGACGTGTCCGTCGGCCGGATCTCCTCGGTGAGCGTCCCGTAGACCGGGCCGGTGTCCAGTCCCGCCTCCAGCTCGAAGACGCTCGCCCCGGTCACCTCGTCACCATGCAGCACCGCGTGCTGCACCGGCGCGGCGCCCCGCCAGGCGGGCAGCAGCGAGAAGTGCAGGTTCACCCAGCCGTGCCGGGGGATCTCCAGCGCGCTCGGCGGTACCAGTGCGCCGTACGCGACCACCGGCACGCAATCGGGCGCCAGCTCGCGCAGCCGCTGCTGGAACTCCGGCTCGCGCGGCCGGGCCGGGGTCAGCACCTCGATGCCGCGCTCGTCGGCCCAGGCGCCCGCGGGCGAGCGCACCAGGTGCCGGCCGCGACCGGCGGGCGCGTCCGGGCGGGTCACCACGGCGAGCAGCTCGTGGCCGGAGGCGGCGATGGCGTCGAGGCTGGGCAGGGCGACGGCCGGCGTACCGGCGAAGACGAGGCGCAACCCGGTCACCGTCCCAGCCCGAAGATGCCCCGGCCGTGCGGGCTGTCCTTGATCGTCGGCGGCTTGGCGGCGTCGTACCAGTCGGCGGCGCGGATCTGCTTCATCGCGTCCTTGCGCGAGGCGGCGTCCAGCCGGTCGAGGAACAGCACCCCGTCGAGGTGATCGGTCTCGTGCTGCACGCAGCGGCTCATCAGTCCGGTGCCGACCACCTGGATCGGGTCGCCGTGCTCGTTGAAGCCGTTGGCGATCACGTTCTGCCGGCGCTTGGTGTCGATGTAGATGCCGGGGATCGACAGGCAGCCCTCCGGCCCGTCCTGTTCCTCCTCGTCGGGGAAGGACAGCACCGGGTTCACGATGTGGCCCACCACGTCGTCCACGTCGAAGCTGAACACGCGCAGCCCGACGCCGAGCTGCGGGGCGGCCAGGCCGGCGCCGCCCTCGTCCTGCATGGTCTCGACCAGGTCGCGCACGAGGGTGCGCAGCTCCTTGTCGAAATCCACGACGGGGTCGGCCGGCGTCCGCAGCACCGGATCACCGAAGAGACGGATGGGCTGAACGGTCACGCGGCGAGACTCCTGACTTTCCGGGGTGGCACCCGGCCAGTCTACGGAGTGCCGCCGGCGGTCATCCCGCCAGCGTGACAGGTACCTCCCGCCAGCCACGAAGGTTCATCCGGGGGCGTCGGCGCGGGCGGGCGATCAGCTCCATGCCGGGGAATCGGCGCAGCAGCGCAGGCAGCGCGATCTGCGCCTCCAGCCGGGCCAGCGGGGCGCCGAGGCAGTAGTGCACGCCACCGCCGAACGACAGCGGCGGCGGCCCGGCGCGCCCCGGCTCGAAGACGTCCGGCCGCGGGAACCGAGCCGGATCGCGGTTGGCCGCGCCGAGCAGCAGGAGCAGGTCGCTGCCGGACGGGATCGCCAGGCCCGCGATCGCGCTCGCGCCTTCTGCCCGGCGCGAGGTGACCTGCACCGGCGGGTCGATCCGCAAGACCTCTTCCACGTACGCCGGAGCCAGCGCCGGATCGTCGCGCAGCTTGCCGGCGTACGCGGGATGATCGAGCGCCAGGACGATCCCGCCGGCGATCAGGTTGGTGGTCGTCTCGAAGCCCGCGACCAGCAGCAGCGCGAGGTTGGCCAGCAGCTCGTCGCCGGTGAGTCGCTCGCCGTCCGCCTCGTGCGCCGCGGCGAGCGCGGTGACCAGGTCGTCCCGCGGATCGGCCCGGCGCGCCGCCACCAGGTGCGCGAAGTAGTCGGTCAGCTCGTCGGCCGCCGCGTCCGCCAGCTTCCGGTCGTCCTCGCTCCAGTTCAGCTCCAGCACGCCGGTCAGGGCCGTGGCCAGCTCGCGAAACCGCCCCCGATCCGCGGCCGGAACACCCAGCAACGCGGTGATCACCCCGATCGGCAGCGGGTACGCCAGCCGGGCCACCAGATCAAGACCTTTCGCGTACGCGGTGAGCTCGTCCAGCAGCTCGTCGACCTGCTGGGAGATGACCGCTCGTAGCCCCTCGACCCGCCGGGCGGTGAAGACACCCGCGGCGAGCCGGCGCATGCGCGTGTGCCGGGGCGGGTTCGCCCGCAGCATCGAGTCGGCGAACAGCGCGATGGACCGATACTCCCGCCAGCCCGGCCGGACGGCGTCGAGCCGCTCGGCGTCGAGCTTCTGCATGGCGCTGTCCCGCAGGGCCCGATCGACGGCGTCGTACCCGTTGACGAGAAAAGCCCGGTCGCCGATCTGCAGGATCTGTCCGTGCGCGTGCAGGGCGGCGTAGGCCTCGTTCGGATCGAGGTCCCCGGTGAAGGTGAGCAGAGTCTTGGCGGCCTCGCTGGCATCCATCGTTCGATATTCCATGGTGTCCGCACCGTTCGCCACGTTTGCTGCTCAGGCCCGCCACTCAGAAGATCGTTGCCGGGTCGACCTCGATCCGGACGGTCAGCGCGGCCTTCTTGGCGCTGCGCACGGCGGCGGCCTCGTGCAGCGCCCGCGCCATCGCGGCGGCCTGCGAGCGGGAGGTGCGAACCAGCATCCGCTCCTCGTCGTCACCGGCCGGGACCGGCCCGAGCACCTCGGCCCCGGCCGGCAGCCGCGCGGCGGCGAGCAGCTCGGCGACCGCCTCCGGCTTCCCGGTGAGGCCGGCCATCCGTGCGGCCGGCGGAAAACCCAGCTCGCGCCGCTCGGCCAGCTCCCGCTCGGCGAACCAGCCCGGCTCCCACCGGATCAGCGCCTGCACCGTGGCCAGCGACCCGTCGGCCACCACCACGACCCGGCCGCCGTCGCGGGCCGACCGGGCCAGCGCCGCGGCGTTCAGCCAGCGCCGCATCGTCTCCTCGGCCGCGCGCAGGTCGGAGCGGGTCAGCAGCGCCCAGGTGTCGAGCAGCAGCACCGCGCCGTACCCGCCCTCGGCGTGCGGCTCGGCCCCCGGCGTGGCCACCACCACGGCCGCCTCGGCCGGCACGGTGTCGAGGATCTCGTCCCGCCCCGAGGTGCGCACCGGCACCCCCGGGAAGGCCCGACCCAGCTCCTCGGCGGTGCGGCGGGCCCCCGGTCCCCGGGCCCCCCGCCGCCCCCCCCCCCCCGCCCGGCCCCGAAACCCGGCCG